>NZ_FORF01000033.1 GCF_900113935.1 Aquamicrobium aerolatum DSM 21857 | reverse complement strand
CGCCGGGGCTTGGCCACGTTCGTCGTCAGCATCCGGTCAAGCTCTTCGCGCCATGCCCCCATCCGCGGATAGGGCTGATGCTTGCGCTCGTAGCGGAACTCGGTCTCGTCCGAGCGCAGCACCTTGCGCACCACTTTCCGTGAAACCTTCAACTCGCGGCAAATCGCCTTGATCGACTTGCCCTGAACCCGCGAAAGCCGGCGTATCTTTGCAATCGTCTCCACAATCAACATCCAAAACACAAATGCCTCCGATGAAACCGGAGGCATTTTGATGACCCCACGTTAAGGGGTCCCGTTTGGACGAAAATCACCCCTTAAACAGGGTCCTCATTCCATGAAAAATCACAGCCCATCGTGTCGAGCGCGCGGGTAATGACCGGCTTGGTCACTTCAAGCTTGGCAGCGAGCCCGCGGACGGTATGAGGCGGCGGGTCAAGGTAGATCGTCAGCAAGATCGCCATCTGCCGCATTGTCAGATCGTGCGCTCCGTTGCGCACCTGTGAAAGGGTCACCTGCTGCCAGAGCCGTAACGACTGGCTGGGACGCATCGCAATAGCCATGCGCCATGATAGACGCTCAAGTCGTTACGGTTCCGTTTCCGTCAGTTGCCGTAGCGGTTGGTGAAAACCCGCTCGAGCGCACGGATCGCCTGTGCCTCGCCGCCGACAGTACAGTGGGGGCGTTCGGTCGGGCTCCAGCCGAACACATCGAAATGCGCCCATGATTTCGCGTTCTCAACGAAGCGACGCAAGAACAACGCAGCGGTGACTGCACCGGCAAAGCCGTCGGAGGTGACGTTGTTGCAATCGGCAACTTTCGAGGAGATTTTCTGGTCGTAGGGCGACCACAGCGGTAGGCGCCACAGCGGGTCGGCGGTTTCCGTGGCCGCTACGGCGATGTCGTTTGCCAGGGCGTCGTCATCGGTGAAGAACGGCGGCAGGTCAGGTCCGAGAGCAACCCGTGCAGCGCCCGTCAGCGTCGCCATGTCGATCAGCATATCCGGCGTCTCTTCATCGGCGAGCGCCAGCGCATCGGCCAGCACCAGCCTTCCTTCGGCGTCGGTATTGCCAATCTCGACGGTCAGTCCCTTGCGGCTGGTAAGGACATCTCCGGGGCGGAAAGCATTTGCGGAAATCGAGTTCTCGACTGCCGGTATCAGCACCCGCAGACGCACGTTCAGTTTCGCGCCCATGATCATGGCCGCCAGACCCAACACATTGGCAGCGCCGCCCATGTCCTTTTTCATCAACAGCATGCCCGAAGCGGGCTTGATATCCAGCCCGCCGGTGTCGAAGCAGACACCTTTGCCGACCAGAGTGATCTTGGGCGCATCCGAATTTCCCCATGTGAGGTCAATCAGGCGCGGGGCTTCGGCAGAGGCGCGTCCCACAGCGTGGATCATCGGGAAGTTCTGTTGCAGTAGGTCGTCGCCGATCGTCACATTAACGACCGCTCCGTGCCCGGCGGCCAGTTTACGCACTGCCTCCTCCAGCGCGATAGGGCCCATGTCACTGGTTGGTGTGTTGATGAGGTCTCGCACCAGAAAGACGGCATCGGCGCGCCGCTGGACGGCAGCAGCGTCACATCCGGCAGGCGCTGCGAAGGTGAGCGCGCGCGGCTTCGATTTTTTATAGCGATCGAACTGATAGGAACCCAAAATTACGCCAAGGGCAGCAAGGTCTGGATGCTCTGGACCAGCGGCAAAATACCAGTCTCCTTCAGGAAGCTGGCGAGCGAGCGTCCCGGTCGCAAGCGAAGCAAATCCATAGCCGTCAACAGGTGCGCCAAAAACGGCACCGGCAGCCAAACCGTCCTTGCCGGGAAGAACCAGCAGCTGGCCCTCTTTCCCGGAGAATCCGTTCGCCTTGGCCCAGGCAGCATGGCTGGCGTCCAGACGCAGATCCTGAAAAGTTTCAGCCGTCACCATGTGGACTGGCAGTGCGGTGCCGGTGGGCTTGTCGGTCAATGTAACGGGCATGAAAGCTTCCTTGGAGCGGGCGAGATACTTGGCGTCATCACGTGCCAGCAAAACGTTAAGGCGCGATCACCTTTAGCACCAGAGGGAAGGCACCATTTCGAACGACACCTTCGGCGAGCCTGTTAACTCACCATTAGGGTTAACAGATTATTTCTCGTTTCAGGCAGCCTTGGAATGGGTTGGAGCGATGAGAGGGGCGTGATGCGTACCATGAGCAAGGGCAGAGCAGGGCAAGGACGACTCACCCTTACTGCGGTCGCCGTCGCGTTGACACTGGCTGGTTGTGCCGGGACCGATCGCATGACAACCGGCTCGATAGGGCGCAGCGCGTCCGCGCCGATCGAGACAATGTCGTCGCAACAGCTCGCATCGACAGCCCAGTCGCTCGGCCAGGCCTATGTGCGCAATCCAAAAGATCTTAATGTGGCGATGCGGTATGCATCGGTGCTGCAGATGACAGGGAAAGTGGATCAGTCTCTGGCGGTCATGCGCAAGCTAGCCATTGATTATCCACGCGAGCGACAGGTGCTCGCTGCCTACGGCAAGGCGCTTGCATCAGCCGGGGAGCTTGAGCCGGCGCTCGATGCAGTGCGACGTGCACAAACTCCGGAATATCCCGACTGGAAGCTGATGTCGGCAGAAGGTGCCATTCTGGATCAGCTCGGCAAGCCGAGCGAAGCGCGCCAGCTTTATCGCCGCGCGCTCGAGTTGCAGCCGGGTGAAGCGTCGATTCTGTCCAATTTCGGCATGTCGTATCTGCTTGAAGGCGACCTGAAGGCGGCGGAGAGCTACATGCGTCAGTCGTCGCAAGCAGCTGGCGCGGATAGCCGCGTCCGACAAAACCTTGCATTGGTGGTCGGCCTTCAGGGGCGCTTTCAGGAAGCCGAAGAAATTGCGTCGCGTGAGCTTTCACCTCAGCAGGCCGAAGCAAACGTTGCCTATCTGCGTTCGATGCTGGCACAGCAAAACTCATGGAGCCAGCTGAAGAACGAGGACAGGAAGACCAACTGACCTATCTGTTCTGCGTTGAAAGCGTGTGAAGCGACCCCGAAAGATCGCGACACGCTTTAGCGGCGCACGAATGTCAGATAGGCAGGAGGACGACCTTCGCGGATCGCTTTTGCCTCGTAGCGCGTGCCGGGCCAGGCTTCATAGGGCGTATGCCAGTCCAGTGGCGATGACGCCTGCCATTCGAATGCACCATGATCTCGACATGCCAGCAGGGTCCAGTTGATGTAGGTGTCGATGTCGGAAGCGAAGCGGAAAAGTCCGCCCTTCTTCATCACCCTTGCAAAGCGGTCGAGGTTGACCTCGCTCACGAAGCGGCGTTTCCAATGACGCTTCTTTGGCCACGGGTCGGGATAGAACAGATCAATCCCTTCTAGGGACGCATCCGGCAACCAGTCGAGAAGCTGCGTCGCGTCGTCGTCGTGCACCCGCAGGTTTGGCCGCGGTTGCTTGTCCACCTGATTTACCAGCTTGGCCATGCCGTTGACGAATGGCTCGACGCCGATAAAGCCGGTCTGGGGGAAGCGCCCGGTTTCGTGGTGCAGGTGCTCGCCACCGCCAAAGCCGATTTCGAGCCGCACGCCGTTAACCGGCATTGGGAACAACGTCTTCAGGTCATCCGGCGCGGGTGACTCAAGATCGAGTTTCATGTCCGGGAGCAGGCGCGAGACTGCGCCTGCCTGGGCCGGACGAAGCGTTTTTCCATGACGGCGGCCGTAAAAGGCCTCCGTGGATCGCGTACGCCGCTCTTCAGTCATGTCTATGTCCAACAGTTGCGGCAGTCAGCCCGCAACTGCCTCCTTCAGTGCTTTTACCAGATCGGTCTTTTCCCAGGAGAAGGAACCGTCGCGGCCTGCTTTGCGGCCGAAATGGCCATAGGCAGCGGTCTTGGCATAGATCGGCTTGTTGAGATCGAGATGCCGGCGAATACCCGACGGCGACAGGTCGATGACCTTGCGGATCGCGGCTTCGATCTGGTCTTCCGTGACGTTCTTGCCGGTGCCGTGCAGGTCGACATAGATCGACAGCGGCTGGGCGATGCCAATGGCGTAGGACAACTGGATCGTGCATCGCTCTGCAAGCCGTGCTGCCACCACGTTTTTGGCGAGGTAGCGCGCCACATAGGCGGCGGAACGGTCGACCTTGGTGGTGTCCTTGCCAGAGAACGCCCCGCCGCCATGTGGCGCGGCGCCACCATAGGTGTCGACAATGATCTTGCGGCCGGTGAGGCCGGCATCACCATCCGGTCCGCCGATCACGAACTTGCCGGTCGGGTTGATGTACCAGTTGCAGTCGTCGGCGATCTTCAGGCCGCTCAACGCCTCGCGGATGTACGGCTCAACGACCTCGCGCACTTTCCTGGAATCCCAGCTGCTGTCGAGGTGCTGGGTCGACAGCACGATCGAGGCCACCTCGGCGGGCTTTCCGTCGATATAACGAACCGTCACCTGGCTCTTTGCGTCGGGGCCAAGCCGGGCGGCTTCGCCTTCACCGCGATGGCGGGCGGCGGCCAGCACTTCGAGAATCCGGTGCGCGTAATAGAGGGGTGCCGGCATCAGTTCCGGCGTTTCGTTGCAGGCATATCCGAACATGATGCCCTGGTCACCCGCGCCCTCGGAGCCTTGCTCGTCAGACGCGTTGTCGACGCCTTGCGCGATGTCCGCTGATTGCGGATGCAGCAGCACGTCGATCTTTACGGTCTTCCAGTGGAAGCCGTCCTGTTCGTAGCCGATTTCGCGGATTGCCTTGCGGGCCGCGGAACGGAACTTGGCTGGATTGATGACCTTGTCGCCGTTCTTGTCGATCTTGCAAAGCGTATCGGGCAACCGCACTTCGCCAGCGATAATGACCTTGTTGGTTGTGGCCAGCGTTTCGCAGGCGACACGCACTTTCCACGGATCGACGCCAGTCTTCTTGGCTTCCTTGTAAATCAGATCGACGATTTCGTCTGAAATCCGGTCACAAACCTTGTCCGGATGGCCTTCTGAGACCGATTCACTGGTAAAAAGATAATTCTGGCGCGACGACACGGGTATCCCCTCTAGAAAGGAAGCTGCTGACGCAGCTTCGACGGCATCTTGTTAGCTGTGGGGAGGTTGCAGCGTCAAGCAAGTGCTGCCCGTCAGGGAGTGGCAAAGAGAAAAATCTTGCGTCCCGGCGAACGTTGCAGTCGGTTGTTACTCGTCGTTGGCAAGCGTGCGGACGAGGTCGATGATCCGCGCTCTGACTTTTGGGTCCGTGATTTGGACGAACGCGCGGTTCAGGCGCAGCCCTTCCGTGCTGGAAATGAAGTCGACGACATAGTTGGAAGAATGTTCTTCGGAGAGTTCCATGACCGGCGCATCTGTTGGTGCGTCTTGAAAAAAATACGACACCGGCACTTCGAGAACGGAGGCGATGGCCTGCAATCTGCTCGCACCGACCCGATTTGTGCCTTTCTCGTATTTTTGGACTTGCTGAAAGGTAACGCCAAGGCTTTCGCCGAGCTTTTCCTGGCTCATGCCGGCCATGTTGCGGCGCAGCCTAATTCGGCTGCCGACATGAATGTCGATCGGATTCGGTGTTTTTTTGGCTTCAGACATGCTTTCCCTCGCCCAAACAACCTTGCCGGATGGCCACTGTTCCGTAGTGGAACCCATGTCTGGCTGTTGTCCTGGAATATTTCCACGTTTCTTCCAAACGCGAAATTGCTCTAACTCTTTGTTTTTACGCAAATTCCGAATGCAAATCGTTTCGCATTGTTACCTGGAATTGCTGTCGTTCCCATGCAAGTCCCCCGCACGCGGCGATGGGACTATGAATCGCTAATATATATCGTGTCAATTAAACCTTCGGCGGTTTAGTCGTGTGCCGAGCGTCCAGACGCCCAGCGCCCCGAGCACGCCCATTCCCACCAGCTGGGGTGGCAGATTTGTTTCCACCCGTTGCCTTGGCACGGCGACGTCGAGAACGCCGACGGCATTGATGGCGAAGGCATCGACGACCCTGCCATAGGCATCGACAACCCCGGAAATGCCATTGTTCGCGGCCCGTACCATGGGCAGTCCGCTTTCCACGGCGCGGATCTGCGCCTGACGAAAATGCTGGTAGGGGCCTGGTGTATCCCCGAACCAGGCATCGTTGGTGACATTCAGGATCACGTCAGCGATCTCTTGCTGATCGGAGGCGACGCCCGGGAAGATAATCTCATAGCAGATGAAGGGCAGCGCGCGCACGCCAGTTGTCGACACGATGGCGTGGCGTGTCTGTCCGGCAGAAAAGTCGGAGACCGACTGCACGATGCGCGACATGCCAAGCTTTGACAGAACGTTGCTGAAAGGCAGGTATTCGCCAAATGGGACCAGATGCACCTTGTCGACCGCGTCATAGGTCTCGCCGCTATCATTTATCGCGACGACGGAATTGTAATAGCGCTCGGGCTGGTCTGCAGCTGCGGCTTCAATGCGGACGGCACCTGCAAGCAGGGTCTGGTTGGGCTGGAGAAGTTCGTCCAGGGCCACCAGTGCATCGGGACGCTCCGAGAGGATGAAGGGGACTGACGTTTCCGGCCACACGATGAGGTCTGGAGGGGCTGCTTCTGCGGCCGGGGCGCGCGCGCTCAGGTCCAGATAAGTTGCAAATATCCGGTCGCGAACCCGACTGTCCCACTTCTCGGCCTGATCAATCGATGCCTGCACGATCCGCACATTCATGAGGGTCTCCGGGGAGGCGTCGGAGTTGAAGAGGCGCAATGCGCCGTAACCGACATGAAGCGCGATAAGAGCAGTGGCGAGCAGGAGCCCCGTGCGTCGCCCCCGTCTCGCGGCAAGAAGGGCCGGGCTGGCAAAAATCAGCACGGCAAGAGCGTTCATGCCGGTAAAGCCGACGATACCTACCGACTGCATCAGCAGCGGAATTGGCATCAGCGCCTGTCCAATCGCATTCCATGGAAAACCGGTGAGCAGAAAGCTGCGCAGCCATTCGGCAAGTCCGAACGCGAAGGCCAGCGCGGCTATGCGCGACAGTCCATCGCTCCAGAACAGGCGCGCCAGCGCGGTCGCAAAGCCATAGAAGATTGCCAGAAGGGCAGGCAGGCCCAGAACTGCCAGGGGCAAGGCCCAGGCAAACAGATCTGCCTCCACCAGCAACGCCTTGCCGGTCCACCAAAGCCCCGCAACGAAATATCCGAAACCGAAGCACCAGCCGATGAAAAACGGGCGCGCCATGCGGCGCAGAAGCCGCTCGTCACGGAAGCCAGATGTGCCGTCGAGCAGCCAGACGAGAACGGGAAACGAGATGAAGCAGGCGGCAAAAAAGTCGAACGGAGGCTGTGACAGCGCCGCCAGCATTCCTGCCAGGATTGCAGCTACTGTCCCACGCCACCCCGAAAGCAGTATCACCTTGCCCGCAAGGCGCTCCATCTGCACCCCAGATTGAAGAGAATCATTGCTGAAAGGTTCTATCAGCGCCGGCTCATGCTTCCAAACGATTGCTTGGCGCAGGCTGGCCTTACAGCCAGCCGCCCAGCTCCCGTCTCACCAGACTTTCGAGCATAGCCATGCCGACATCGCTTTCGTTGAGGCAGGGAATATGGGCGAAGTTGGTGCCACCGGCGTCGATGAAGATCTCGCGCACCTCGCCCTCGATTTCCTCCAGCGTCTCAATGCAGTCGGCAGCAAAGCCGGGATTGACGATGGCGATCGACTTCACGCCCTCCTTGGCAAGACCTTCAACGGTCGCGTCGGTATAGGGCTTGATCCATTCTTCCTTGCCAAACAACGACTGAAACGTTGTGCGCAGGCGGCCTTCGGGCCATCCGAGGCGTTCGTTCAGAAGGCGCGTCGTCTCCACACAATGGTGATAGTAGGGATCGCCCTTTTCCGAATATGAGATTGGAATGCCGTGATAGGAAGCGAGCACGACTTCCGGCTCGAATTCCAGTGTCGCCAGATGGCTTTCGATCGATTGCGCCAGGGCTTCGATGAAGGCGGGCTCGTCATAGTAGGGGGGGAGCGTGCGCACGCTCGGCATGTTTCTCAGCTTCATCAGCGCGCGGTAGAACTGGTCGTTCGCTGTCCCCGTCGTGGTTGCTGAATATTGCGGATAGAGCGGCACATTGATGATGCGGTCGCAACCTTGCTGGATGAGACGGTCTATGCCTGTTTCCAGCGAGGGGTTGCCGTATCGCATCGCGTAATCGACCACGACATTCGGCTCATTGGCGAATGCCGCTGCAAGCTTTTCGACCTGATTGCGAGTGATGGTGCGCAGCGGGGATTCGTTCTTCTCGCGATTCCAGATCGTGTCGTAATTGGCGCCGGTCTTTTGTGGCCGCGTGTTCAGGACGATGCCGTACAGGATCGGATACCACTTCCACTTTGGGATCTCGATGACGCGGGGATCTGACAGGAACTCCGCCAGATAACGGCGCACCGACCGGTAGTCTGTCGCGTCGGGGGTTCCAAGATTGGTCAGAAGCACACCAATGCGGCCCGTGCGTCGCGGAGCTACCTTGGGAAAGCTCGGGCCGGCGGTCGTGACGTTCTCGGACTCAATGGTGGAGATATCCATGCAGCGATTCCTTGCAAGCGGGGCGAAACCAACCTCATGCCCCACCGGCGAAAGCGGTTCGCGCGGGCTGCGGTGTTTTCAGATTCAAACTCTTCCACGTCGTCGGAAAGACACCGGACGATCTAGGGATACTCAGCCACAATGCAAGATGTTGCCTTGCCGCACCTTGATTGAACTCAACCGGCGTAATCTCGTTCGTCGACGATGATCTTGCCGTCATTGGGCAGGGAGCCGGAGGCTACGATATGCACGTTGCCGCCAAGTTTGGTGATCTCACGGAGCGATGCCTCGATACCGGCGCTGTCAGGGGTGGCGCCGTGCACGGGTTCGACATGCAATGTCATGACATCGCGAGCGCCGTCCCGGCCAACGATCAGGCGCGCCCTCGATACGTCACTGTGGCGAGTCAGAATATCCGCCACCTGCTTGGGATCAATGAACATTCCCTTGACCTTGGTGCGCTGGTCCGCGCGGCCCATCCAGCCGCTGATCCGAATGTTCGTACGGCCGCACGCCGACTGGCCGGGAAGTATGGCAGAGAGATCTCCGGTTCCCAGTCGCACCATCGGATAAGCAGGATTGAGACTTGTCACGACTACTTCGCCGACCTCGCCGTCTGCCACCGGCACATCAGTTCCGGGGCGTACAATCTCGAGAAGCAGATACTCGTTGACGATCATGCCTGGATTTGGTCGACCCTGTAGGTCTGCACTTTCGTAGGCGATAACGCCCAGTTCAGCGGTGGCATAGCACTGGAATACTGAAACACCACGCGCCGCATACTCGTCCCGCAGTGACGGGAACAATGCGCCGCCGGTGACAAGGGCATGACGGAAGGACGACAGATCTTTGCCAAGCTCGGCTGCGCGGTCGAGCAGGATCTTGAGGAAATCAGGCGTCCCGGCGAATGCTTCAGGCCTTAGCGCGGCTGCTGCATCTACCTGCATGTCGGTGTTGCCAGTGCCTGCCGGAAATACGGAGCAGCCCAGCGCGCGCGCGCCATGGTCGAGCATGAAGCCGCCGGGAGTCATGTGGTAGGAAAACGCATTGTGGACGGTGTTGCCGGCCCGGATGCCGGCGGCATAGAAGGCGCGAGCTGCCTGTGCGGGATCGGTCGCGAGCCCTTGCGGCTCCCAGATTGGACCGGGAGACATGAAAATCCGTCCGCCAGCCAATTGTGATGCAGGTGCAAAGCCGCCGAATGGCGGATTGGCGAACTGCATGTCCATCAGTTCGGCTTTTCGCAGCACCGGTACCTGCGCCAGTGCTTCGCGCGACGTCAGCTGCGCGGGGGAGATGTCCGCAAGGCGCGCGTGAAGCGCGGGGGTTTCGGGCAGAGCTGCGTTCAGGAATGCAGGAAGGCGCGCAAAGAAATCGGCTTCGCGCGCCTCAAGTGGACGAGTTTCCAGATCGTCGAATGTCGGTGCCATGGTTCCTCCTAGACCGCAGGCTCCCGGTCGCGATATGTCAGGAATTCGCCGTCGCCCGTCGCGTCAGCGAGAATTGCTGTCCGGTCGAGCCTGTGCAGTTGAGCTGTGTCGGTGTCACCATGGCGCAGTTTACCTGCGTTGTGGTCTGGCGAATAAGGGACGTCACAGAGATCGACACGGTTCTGGTGTCGAGCTGGGTGTAGTTGCCCTCAGCCAGCTTGTTGCCGGTGTCGGTCGCAAGCGTCTCGAAATAGCCGTTGGTGAAGCGTGAAATTGCAACGCCATCCGTGCTCATCCAGTCGCCATCGAAGGCCGATTGCGAGGGTGGCGGCAGCGACCCGAATTGCCCGCCAGGCTGTGTTTGTCTGCCGCCATTGTAAGGCTGGCTCTGGCAACCGGCCAATGCAGCCATTGCTGCGATTGCGGCTACCATTCCGAATTTGCCCGCATCCATCATCCCGATTTGTCCTCTTTTCGGTACGATTGTATTTTTCAATCGCCGGTTTTCAGTGCGAAAGCAAGGTTTCGTCCCGTTGTTCGCTGCGAGACAACGGTTAACGAACATGTTTGTTGCCAATTTGCCAACTCAGATTTGTTACAAACTGTTCAGTCGTGCACGGATGAGGCCGCGCAGCGAGTTGCCGACGAAGATTTCCGTTGCGTGGGCAAGGTCGTCTGGCAGCAGCACGGCCTCTTCTGCTTGCCCGCTTTCCAGCAGAGATTGGCGCAAAACACCCGCCAGCAATCCACATTGCAGCGAGGGGGTTTTGAGCGGACCGTCATCGAGGCGCACGAAAAGACTGGTGATCGTTCCCTCGCACAATTCGCCTTTCTCGTTCAACAACAGCACTTCCTGCGCCGTTTCTGCTGCAAATTCGGCCCGTGCAGCATCGTAGACGCCACGACGCGACGATTTGTGGCGTAGCAATCGGTCGGTCGACGACAGTCGTGTTGCGGCGATTGCGAGGGTCCAGATCGTGCCATTGGCGACCGGTTCGAACGGATAGGCCTGAGCGCAGCAGGAGCCGTCGCGTTGAAGCGTGAGGCGCATCCGCTGCTGGTGTCCGGCTTCGGGCAACGAGGCGAGCGCGTCGGAAATCCTGCCCGGATCGTGCGAAAAACCCAGCTCTCGTGATGCGGTTTCAAGGCGGCGCAAATGCAGGTCGAGACGCACAATTTCCGCGTCTGGTTCCCGACGCATGGTCTCAAACAGGTAAAAGTCGGTGTCTGCGGCAGATGGAACTTGGTCTTTGATGCGCATTTTTTGGTCTTTGGAGGGCATTCTTTGATCAATGCCCGTCTTTTTCTGGCATCTGATGCCGGGTTGACGGCGCGCATGGTGGGGCGCGCCGTCGGCAAGAGCAAATTTCTCGCCTAGTCTTCCATCGCTTCAAGTTCGCTGATCAGTCCGTCGATGACCGACAGCCCCTTGTCCCAGAATGCAGGGTCGGACGCATCGAGCCCGAACGGGGCCAGCAGTTCGGAGTGATGCTTGGTTCCGCCGGCCTTCAGCATCTCGAAGTATTTCTGCTGGAACCCGCTTTCTGCGTTCTGATAGACGGCATAGAGCGAGTTCACGAGACAATCACCGAATGCGTAGGCGTAAACGTAGAATGGCGAGTGGATGAAGTGAGGAATATAGGCCCAGAACGTCTCGTAGCCTTCGCGAATGCGGATGGCCGGTCCAAGGCTTTCCGCCTGTACTGACAGCCACAATTCGCCAATCCTTTCCGACGTCAGTTCGCCCTGGCGGCGTTCTGTGTGCAGCTTGCGTTCGAACTCGTAGAACGCGATCTGGCGGACGACCGTGTTGATCATGTCTTCCACCTTCTGCGCCAGCATCGCCTTGCGCTCGCGCTTGTCGCGGGTGCGCTCGAGCAGCAGGCGGAAAGTCAGCATTTCGCCAAAGACAGAAGCGGTTTCCGCCAGTGTGAGCGGGGTCGACGACATCAATGGACCCTGGCCACCGGCCAGAACCTGATGGACGCCGTGGCCAAGCTCATGGGCAAGGGTCATCACGTCCCGCGGCTTGCCCATGTAATTGAGCAGGATGTAGGGGTGCGCGGAGGGAACCGTGGGGTGGGCAAACGCGCCGGGAGCCTTGCCGGGGCGCACCGGAGCATCGATCCAGTTCTTGTCGAAAAAATTCCGGGCGATGTCGGCCATCTGCGGATCGAACGTGCCATAGGCTGACAGAACCGTCTCGCGCGCTTCGTCCCAGCCGATCACTGCCTGCGGCGTCTCGGGAAGCGGGGCATTGCGGTCCCAGTGGTTCATCTGGTCCATGCCGAGCCATTTCGCCTTCATGGCGTAGTAGCGATGCGACAGGCGCGGATAGGCGCTTCTGACAGCAGAAGCGAGAGCGTCGACGACCTCGGGCTCGACCCGGTTGGCCAGATGTCGCGAGTCGGCAATGTCCTGAAACCCGCGCCAGCGGTCGGAGATTTCCTTGTCCTTCGCCAGCGTATTGGTGATCAGAGTGAAAGTGCGAATGTTCTCGCCGAACGTCTTTGCAAGCGCTTCGGCTGCTTCCTGACGCACGGCGCCGTTGGGATCCTGAAGCTTGTTGAGCGTCGCTTCCAGCACCAGCGTTTCGCCGCCGACCTCGAACCGCAGGGCGGTCATGGTTTCATCGAACAGACGGTTCCACGCTGCCCGTCCGGTTACCGATTTTTCGTGGAACAGCTGCTCGACACGGTCTTCCAACTGATAAGGCCGGTCCTTGCGCAGATCGGCAACCCACGGACGATAGTGACCGAAGGCCGGGTCGTTTGCGAGCGCCTGCTCGAGAAGCTGGTCGTCCACAAGGTTGAGCTCAAGCGTGAAGAACAGCACATGGGCGCTGGCATCCGTGAGTTTCTCTTGAACGTCGCCATAGAATTTGCCGTGTGTCGGGTCAGCGGTATTGCTTGAATAAAGCAGGCCGGCGTAAGAGCCGATACGCCCCATCAGCTCATCAAGCGCCTCATAATCGCGCATCGCAGCCCCAAGGCCTTCGTCGCCAGACTTGCTGGCGGCTTCGGTCAGCTTGCCCTTCCAGCGTGCTTCGAACGTGGCCGAATCGTCGGCTGCGCGCACCAGGTCGCGCGCAAGATCCGGGTCGCTCATGCCGTCGTATAAATCCGACAGGTTCCATTCCGGCAGACCATCGAGCGTAGCGGCGCCCTCGCTCACGCCCCGCAGGGGGTGGGTGTAGGACATACGAGTTTCAAGGGAGGTCATGCGCTAATGCCCATCTCAATCGTTCAAGTTTTAGGAAGGCCCGAAACCAGTGGTTTACCGGCTTTCTTGAGCCTGTGTTTAGCCGGGTGTGCCATGTTGAGCCAACCGGAAAAGCAAGCCTAACGAAATTCCACGAAAGTTCCATGGCCCGTTCAGTACTCATTGTCGATGATGATCCCGTCCAGCGCCGCCTGGTGCAGGCGGCGATTTCGAAATTCGGTTACGAGACCGTTGCGGTTGATGGCGGAGAGCCAGCTCTTGCAGAGTTGGAGCGTTCAGGTGGCATTTCTGTGGTGCTGCTTGATCTGATGATGCCCGGTGTGGATGGGCTTGAGGTTCTCAAGCGCATGCGCGAGCGTGAAATTCACGTGCCTGTCATTGTTCAGACTTCGCGCGGGAGCATCGATACTGCTGTCACTGCGATGCGGGCGGGTGCATTTGATTTCGTGGTGAAACCAGCATCGCCCGACCGGCTTGAAGTGGCGGTCAGCAACGCGATGAAGGTGAAGGCGTGCGAGGGTGAGGCGAAGCTTGCCAGGCGCGGGGCGGCCGGAACAATCACATTTCGAGACATGATCACCGGCGCCCAGTCGATGCAGCGGGTGATCGATCTGGCGCGTCGGGCGGCCAGTTCGAACATTCCGATTATGATCGAGGGTGAATCCGGTGTCGGCAAGGAACTCGTCGCCCGCGCGATCCAGTCGGAAAGCGACCGCCACGGCAAACCGTTCGTGACGGTGAATTGCGGTGCGATTCCAGAAAACCTGATCGAAAGCATCCTTTTCGGGCACGAAAAGGGGGCTTTTACCGGCGCCACGGAAAAGCATCTCGGCAAGTTTGTCGAAGCAAATGGCGGCACGCTGTTTCTCGACGAGGTCGGCGATCTGCCGCCGGAGGCGCAGGTGAAGTTGTTGCGTGCGGTACAACAGGGCGAGATCGACCCGGTGGGCGGGCGCGCCACGGTCAAGGTCGACATCAGGCTGATTTCGGCGACCCATCGCGATCTGTTGCAACACGTCAAGGATCAGCGTTTCCGCGAAGACCTGTTCTACCGGCTGAATGTCTTTCCGATTCATGTTCCGCCCTTGCGCGATCGGCGCGAGGACATCCCGCTGCTTGTGAAACACTTCATCGGGCGCACGGGACCGGCAGAAGCGCGGGCGCGGATCACTGGGATTTCGGAGCAGGCGTTGGACATGCTGACGGCCTATGACTGGCCGGGCAATATTCGCCAGCTCGAAAACGCGATCTTCCGCGCCATGGTGCTTGCGGATGGTCCTGTGCTGACCAGCGATGAATTCCCCCAGATCAAGGCGCAGGTGGAGGGCATCACGGAAGCCGAACTTCCGGCGAAGGCCCCTGTCGTTGATCTTGCCGAGGCGCGAACGCCGCAACGCGTCGCGAAGAAAGTCGCTGTGACGAATAGCGAAACGGCAGCTGCCGCATCAGCGCTTTCCGCACTTGATGAGGAGGGCAACGTTCGCACCCTCGCGGAGGTCGAGGCGGAGATGATCCGCTTTGCGCTTGAGCACTATAATGGACAGATGAGCGAGGTCGCCCGCCGCCTCGGCATTGGCCGCTCAACCCTTTATCGCAAGCTCAAGGAACTTGGTCTCGATCCGGAGGAGGGCAGGGTCGAGCGACTGGTTTGTTGAGCCTTGGCTCTCGCCTTAACGGTTGATTTACCCTATACACCGATACGGAGGAGTGACATGAACTCGCCACGCTGTCGGCGCATTCATGCTTCAATAAGCGGTGATTAACCATTAGGATTCATATTTGGAGTGTACGTTACACTCCTGGATTCTGATCCGGGGACAATTCCACAGCCGACAAGGCGACGCGTTTTGAGCATTCTGAACCGAACTGACATGGGGTGGCGGTTAGAGGGAAATGCCCGGCTGAAATGGCTGGGCGGTCTCGTGGCCGCTATGATCGTATCTTTCTGCCTCGCTGCACCTGCCAGCGCGCAGACCCGGAGCCTGAAGCTCTACTTCATCCATACCAAGGAAAAGGCAGAGATCACCTATATGCGCAATGGTCGCTACGACCAGCGCGGATTGGAACAGGTCAACCGTTTCCTGCGCGACTGGCGTCGCAACGAGCCCGCCAAGATGGACCCGAAGCTGCTTGACGTGGTCTGGCAGGTCTATCAGGCGGTCGGCGCGCGCGACTATATCCATGTCGTCTCCGCCTATCGCTCTCCCGCCACCAACAACATGCTGCGCGGGCGCAGTTCCGGCGTTGCCGAGAACAGCCAGCACACGCGCGGCAAGGCGATGGATTTCTATATTCCCGGTGTGCCACTTGCCAAGTTGCGCGCAGCAGCCTTCAAGATCGAGGGCGGTGGTGTCGGCTATTATCCAAAGTCGGGGTCACCTTTCGTGCATCTGGACGTCGGCAATGTCCGCTCCTGGCCGCGCATGAGCCGCAGCGAGTTGATGGCGCTGTTCCCGGACGGCAGAACCATCCACGTTCCGGCAGACGGCAAGCCGCTGCCCGGCTACCAGCAGGCCATGGCGGCTTACAAGAGCCGTTCCGGTGCACCGGTCCAGATTGCCAGTGCTTCTCCGTCAGCCGGAGAGTCGGGCGCGCCCAGCCGTGGCCTTTTGTCTGCGATCTTCGGTGGTGGCAACAATGCCCGTCCGAGCGAAACAGTGCGCGAAGCGCCGGTTGCAGCGCAACGGCCAGCCGCAGCTCCACGGCTTGAGGCTCCGCAGCCAGCAGCGCCGGTCGCGGCGCCCGCCGAAACGATCATTGCCGCCTTGCCGGAGCGATCTGCTCCTGTGCCAGGAGCAGCACCGCGTCCGCTCGTTGCAATTGGCGCGCCAGCTGCCGCGCCGTTGATTGCCGGCTTGCCGGAACGTCCGGTTGCGCCGGTCAGTGTCGACGAGACGGCTACTGCACTTGCGCTCAACGTTCCGTTGCCATCTCCGCGTCCCAATTACGCGCCTTCCGTCGCGCCAGCTGCGGCGGTTCAGGTGGCGGCAGCCACGCCGGCTGTAGAAGCTGACATGCCGATTGCAGCGATCGCCGCTGAACGTGGCAGCGCGGCGGGCAGCACTGCAATTGCCGAAATGCTGGCGGCGACCGCTTCTGACAAGCGCGCGGACGTGGTCTTCACCAATCACCCGATCCCGACATTCCGGCCGAGCCTCGACAATGCCGGTGAGCGTCAGGTCGCTGCATTGTCCGGCGAGCAGGGTGCGGGTGATGTTTTCGTGCTGGCATCGCTGCCATCGACCGAGCAGCGCTCCGAAGCTGCTGAGCTGAAGGCGGCTCTGCGCGCTGAGATACCCGATGTTGCGACGATCAAGAATGAGCGGAATGCTGCGCTGTCGGCATCGCCACGCCAGGCATTGATCGCCCGCAGCAACGGATCGGACGTTTCAGCGGCACTGGATTCGGGGGTTCGCACCACGGCCAAGTCGTCGAAGCCACGTGCCGAACAGGCGCGCCCCGACCCGAGGGCAGTCGCGATCCCCGTTCAGAAGGAGCTGACGCGCTGGGCCTTCGTGCGTGATCTCGATGTCAAAAGCGCGGGCGGGACCGCCGAGCCGGCAAAGGCGCACGATATTGTCCGCGCCGCACCCAAGACGGTCTACACGGCTGGATTCCAGCAGGTGATACCCAACGCCGATGTCAATCGGTTCAGCGGCAAGGCGGTAACCTTCATGTCGGTCGCCCGTTTCAATTGATCAAAAAAAGCCGGGAATTTCCCGGCTTTTTCTTTGACGCGATTAAAGCGTGTCACGTTCTTCTGGGTTGGCTTTCACGCTTTGAGTGCCCCCTTTTCGGGAGCCCTGCGCTAGCGGCTGAGGGACGTGGCAGCGCGCGCTAGTGCTTCGATTTCGTCCCATTTGCCTGCAGCGATGAAGTCGTCCGGCGCGACCCATGATCCGCCGACGCAGATGACGTTGGGCAGGGAAAGGTAGGTTGCCGCGTTGGCGACGCCGATGCCGCCTGTTGGGCAGAAGCGGATGTCCGACAGTGGCGAAGACAGCGACTTGAGAAACGCAGCACCACCGGCCTGCTCTGCGGGGAAGAATTTCAGCACCGAGTAACCGCGTTCATATGCGGTCATGATTTCACTGGGCGTGATCGCACCGGGCAGGAGCGGCACCGGGCTGTCCGCTGCGGCGTCGATCAGGCTGGCGGTGCAGCCGGGGCTGACGATGAAGCGCGAGCCGGCTGCGGCGGCTGCCTCGAACTGGGCCGGATTGAGGATTGTGCCCGCGCCGACAATGGCTTCGGGAACTTCGCTTGCGGCGAGGCGGATTGCCTCAAGCGCGGCGGGAGTCCGCAACGTGATCTCAATGGCGGGTAGCCCGCCTCGGGCCAGTGCTCGCGCAAGAGGGATCGCATCCGCTGCTCGCTCGATCTTCAAGACCGGAATGACCGGCTGTGCTTCCATGATCTGCAGAAGTTCATGGGTTTTCTGGCTGGGAGCTGCCATCTCTCACTCCTGAAAGGGTGGTTTCAATCGATTTAACGTTGGCTGCTTCTAGCAGGAGAGCGTCGTGCGTGTCGACGGCCTAAATTCTGATCGCGCGCAGGAGAATGTCCTTGAGCCATTCCAGCCATGACGGCGTGGCGGCAAGCGCCTTGAGGGTCGCGGGGCCGGCGATGCCGTCCACTGCAAGACCGGCGACCTTCTGGAAATGTTTCAGGCATGCTTCGGTCTGCGGACCGAAGATCCCGTCAACACCAAGAACATAGCCGCGTTCGACCAACTGAGACTGCAAAGCGCGCACCTGCGTGCCGCGCGCGCCGAGTTTCAGCAGTGCTGTCGCTGTGGGTGCCTGCTGGCTCGTGAATTGCCGGTAAGCGCGGGCGAGTTTTCTGTCGTAATCGTTCTGGCGATAGGCAGGGCCGTTGTAGCCCCGTGCAAAAGAAGGCCAGTCGTGCTTGCGCAACGCTTCGACAAGACCGGCCTTGATGATGTAGCGAGTCATCAGGCGGAGTTGGCCGTCTGCGCCAGCGCGCGCTTCAGCCACGAAAGCGTCGATGCTGGAATAGCCGAGCCAAGACCAGTGCGCCCCCATGACTTGCCCGAGGCCCCATGACGTCGCTTCGTGGGCGGCAGCACGGTTTATGCTCGCGGCGCGGTTAACGAGCGCCCAGCGCGCCTCCTGCGAGGACGGATTTCGGATGGTGCCAGCTGTGGCAGACGACAATCCCTGACGGCGCGCGGCCTCGCGTTCGGACGCAGAAAGGCGCCTGTCGAAATAGTGGCCTTCGAAACGGATCAAAGGTTGGGGGGTGCCGGAGATCAAAATTTCGGCCTGCAGGGCGCTTTCGAGACTTGCGACTGCAGCCAGCGCTGTGATTTTTCATGGAATGAGGACCCTGTTTAAGGGGTGATTTTCGTCCAAACGGGACCCCTTAACGTGGGGTCATCAAAATGCCTCCGGTTTCATCGGAGGCATTTGTGTTTTGGATGTTGATTGTGGAGACGATTGCAAAGATACGCCGGCTTTCGCGGGTTCAGGGCAAGTCGATCAAGGCGATTTGCCGCGAGTTGAAGGTTTCACGGAAAGTGGTGCGCAAGGTGCTGCGCTCGGACGAGACCGAGTTCCGCTACGAGCGCAAGCATCAGCCCTATCCGCGGATGGGGGCATGGCGCGAAGAGCTTGACCGGATGCTGACGACGAACGTGGCCAAGCCCCGGCG
>NZ_FORF01000019.1 GCF_900113935.1 Aquamicrobium aerolatum DSM 21857 | reverse complement strand
CCGCCGGGGCTTGGCCACGTTCGTCGTCAGCATCCGGTCAAGCTCTTCGCGCCATGCCCCCATCCGCGGATAGGGCTGATGCTTGCGCTCGTAGCGGAACTCGGTCTCGTCCGAGCGCAGCACCTTGCGCACCACTTTCCGTGAAACCTTCAACTCGCGGCAAATCGCCTTGATCGACTTGCCCTGAACCCGCGAAAGCCGGCGTATCTTTGCAATCGTCTCCACAATCAACATCCAAAACACAAATGCCTCCGATGAAACCGGAGGCATTTTGATGACCCCACGTTAAGGGGTCCCGTTTGGACGAAAATCACCCCTTAAACAGGGTCCTCATTCCATGAAAAATCACAAGCCAGAACGTCTATGACAGCGCCACCGGCCGGTATCTACTCATCCCGCAGGGAGCAAAATTGTCCGGCCGCTACGATTCCAAAGTCTCGTTTGGACAGAACCGCGTGCTGGTCATCTGGACCGATATTATCTTCCCGAACGGTTCCACTCTCCAGCTAGGTGGTATGGCCGGAACTGATGCGGCTGGCTTTGGCGGCTTTAGAGATCTGGTCGACAACCACCATTTCCGGACTTTCGGATCCGCAATCCTCGTAGCGCTAATCGGTGCGGGCACCGACATGATGATCCCGCAGGATCGTAACGCGTTCGGAACATCCAACAGCGCTGAGGAGGTCGCTAGGCGTTCATTTGCCGAAAGTTTCAGCCACATGTCGCAGCAGAGCCTGTCACGAAACCTCAATGTTCAACCGACATTGAAAATAAGGCCAGGATACCGATTCAACGTGCTGGTGGATCAAGACATTGTTTTCCCCGGCAGGTTTTGAAACGCTAAAACCTGTGCCGCCACCGCGTACGTCGTCCGAACAGTGATACAGCGATAGCAAGTTTCAGATCCTTTTACTGAGGCGGGAACCGAGAGCAATCCGTAGACGGTCGAGAATTCTACAAGCGTATTTCAATCGAAGACCGTAGCATCTTCGATTCTACTACCATGCCTCGACTAAATCACTCTCTCAATGCCCTAAGCGAGTTGAGTACGCCCACACATTCCATGTCTTCTAGCAGGAAACGTTTATCTGGTTGTGGATCATGCCGCCCGATGAGATCTTGCAACGGCCTCGATAATTCGATTGTCGCGGCGACCTTCCGCAACATTACCACGCCAACACTTCCGGATCTCGCTCCCGGCGACGATTGCCTGTGGGGTCCGCCTTCCGGTCGCGCCAGTATTGTGAAAGCTGCCATGCGATAGCCCACAAGAATGCGATTGTCGCAGCCCCCAGTATCGCTGACATTTGTCATCCGGTAAGGCACAAGTGCTTGTGTAACGCGCATTCACAAAGATCAGCTTGAAGCCGTGCTCCTCGAGGAGCTGGAAGTCTATCCAGTAGCCGCCGGTCGGTTCATTACGAAACTTGTTTGAAGATCTGTACCACGTCGGCATAACTCGCAAGTCTCGGGATTTACTGCCGCCATGTCCATCGTCGAACCGAAGCCACCGCCGCGGCAATACCTCAAAGTGGGCTTCAGAACCGTAAGCCGCAATTTGAAGGGGGCAATCCCTCCAACAAACATTGGCCGCTCCTCTCGTGCATCACGATTAGTAAAGGGTCATTTCAACCGCACACGAGCGCGGCCGAGGCCCGGGTTGGCTTTTCAAGATACTCGCTGCTCGGTCACTCGCGCCATTTGGTTGAACCTTGACAGGTTGATGGACGCTGCTACCTTTGTCCGACAAACGGGCAAGATCGGGGAGGAGATGTCCGAAACACCGCGTCGTTTTGAACCGCTCAAGGTCGCGTCTGCCTATGAAATGGTAGCGGAGGCGATTGAACGCGAGATCACGTCCGGGCGACTAAAGCCTGGGGACGAGATCGGCACCGAGGCACAGCTTGTGCGTCAGTTCGGTGTGAACCGCTCGACAGTGCGTGAGGGGATCCGTGTGCTTGAGCAGAGCGGGCTGGTGCGTCGGGAGGCTGCACGTAAGCTCTTCGTGTGCACACCGCATTATGGCGAACTTTCAAGTCGGATGAGTCGCGCGCTGATGATGAGCGAAGTGACATTCCGAGAGCTCTATGAAACCAGTATGGTGCTTGAGCTTGGCGCAATCGAGGGTGCGGTTGCTCATGCCGATGACGACGACCTCGACGCCCTGGAAATGAATTTTCAGGCTTCCGAAACGGCAATTGACGATCCGGTCAATCTGGCGAACCTTGATACGCGATTTCACGAGTTGATCGCGCGCGCATCGCATAATCGCGTACTGCAACTGGCGCGCGAGCCCGCTGGACTGTTGTTTTTCCCGACATCGGAGATGATCTGCCGGATGGTGCCGGAGGGCGCGCGCCGCATGGTCGATGCCCATCGCGAACTGATCGACGCCATCCGGGATCGCGACCGCGACCGTGCGCGCTTGTGGATGGCGCGGCACGTGAATGACTGGAAGAGAGGTTTTGAGCGCACCGGCCGCAGCATTGACGAACCAGTCGCGCGTGCCCGGATGCAGGGATGATTGCACGATTGTTCTCATAGCACGCCGTGGCCGGGAGGGGCAGGCAGGCATGGGCAGGAGAAGGCCAAAAGGCACGGGAGGAACATGGTCGGGTCGTATTATTGTCCTGCGACGGGAGGAGCCGCGCGATGACGAATATGGAGAAGCCAGCGCGGCTTGACGTAGAGGGCCTGTCGCTGTCCTTCGGCGGCCTGAAGGCCATAAGTGATGTGTCGTTTTCGGTTGAGCCTGGTTCGATCACCGCTTTGATCGGGCCAAATGGCGCCGGCAAGACGTCGATGTTCAACTGCATCTCGGGCTTCTACAAGCCACAACAGGGCGCGATCCGGTGCGATGGGAAGGATGTGTCTCGCCTCCACCCGCCACAACGTGCCAAGATGGGCTTTGCCCGCACGTTCCAGAACATTGCGCTGTTTCGCGGCATGACCGTGCTCGACAATATCAAGCTCGGTCGCCATGCGCATATGAAGACCAACTTGTTGCAGGCGTTGACCTATTTCGGGCCTGCCGCGCGCGAGGAGGTCGAGCTACGCGCCGAGGTCGAGCGCGATATCATCGACTTTCTCGAGATCAACCACATTCGCCATATGCCGGTTGGGGCTTTGTCCTACGGATTGCAGAAGCGTGTCGAGCTGGCGCGGGCGCTGGCGATGAAGCCGCGCATCCTGCTTTTGGACGAGCCGGTAGCAGGCATGAACCGCGAGGAAACGGAAGACATGGCGCGCTTCATCCTCGACGTGAAAGAGGAATGGGGCACCACGATCCTCATGGTTGAACACGACATGGGAATGGTGATGGACATTTCCGACCATGTCGTCGTGCTCAATTTTGGGCAGGTGATCGCCAGTGGGCTGCCGCATGAAGTGCAGCAGGACCCGCAGGTTGTGGCGGCCTATCTCGGCAGCGGCGATCCGGCGGCATTGATGAAGCGACTGGCAGGCGAAGCGGGGATGGCATGAGCGATTTTGTGTTCTTCCTCGAGATCTGCCTTGCCGGTCTCGGTTCCGGTGCGCTTCTCGCGCTGACCGCTCTGGCTTTCGTTTTGATTTACAAGGCGACCCGCGTCATCAACCTCGCCGTCGGCGAAATCCTGATGATGGGGGGCTATTTCTTTTTCACCGTAGCGGCGGGCATGAGCCTGTCGGCCTGGATCGCGATTCCGGTGGCGGTCGCAGGTGGCATGGCGATTGGCGCGGTGGTTGAGCGCGGCGTCATTCGCCCGATGCTGGGTGAAGACCCGATCTCGGTGTTCATGGTCACGGTGGGCCTTGGTTCAGTCTTGGTCGGCATCGTCGAGTTGGTCTGGGGCACCGACCCACGGACATTGCCCGACTTCATGGGCACCGCCCCGGTCTTCATCGGGGAAGCCTATGTCTCGCGCAAAATTGCCATCAGCTTTGCCATCGCTGCGGTCGTGATCGCATTGTTCCTGACATTGTTCCGCTTCTGGCGTGGTGGTGTGGCGTTGCGCGCCACTGCGACAGACCAGGCGGCCGCCTATTCCTGCGGCATCAATGTGCCGGGGGTTTTCTCGCTCGCATGGATCATCAGTTGCGGCACGGCGGCAGGTGCCGGCGTGTTGCTCGGCTCGATTGGCGGCATCTCGCCAACCATGGGGGCGTTCGGCCTGTCGGCACTGGTCGTGGTGATTGTCGGCGGCCTCGACTCGGTTGCAGGCGCTCTCATCGCCGGTCTGTTCATCGGCCTGCTGGAAGCGCTGACAGGCACGTATCTCGGCGGTGAATACAAGCTGGTCTTCACCTTCGGTCTTCTCATTATGATGCTGATGATCCGTCCATACGGTCTGTTCGGCACCAAAGAAATAGAGCGGCTCTGATATGCGTATTGCAACCGCCAATGAAACCTACCGGGCTGATGAAGCGCTGCTTCAGACAAATGTCCAATGGGCGTGGATAGGCGTGCTGGTGGTGGCGATGGTCGCCGCTCCCTTCATGCTCAACAATTACTGGCTCTATCTGGCATGTCTGGTGGCGATCAATGTCGCCAGTGCGACGGGTCTCAACATTCTGACCGGCTATACCGGGCTGGTCAGTCTCGGCCAGGGCGCGTTCATGGCAGTCGGCGCCTACACCGTCGCCTGGCTGGAAACCCACATTGGGACGCCTTTTATTCTCAACCTTGTTGCCGCCGGGGGCACCGCTGCGCTGGTCGGCATTCTGGTGGGGCTGCCAAGCCTGCGCGTGAAAGGGCTTTATCTTGCGATCGCCACCATTGGCGCGTCGATCATCCTGCAGTTCATTTTTCTCAACTGGGATGGGGTCACTGGCGGCTCGCGGGGCATGAATGTCGCGCCCGCAAGCATCTTCGGGGTGCAGCTGACCACCTATTTCCAGCTCTATTGGGTGCTGACACCGATTGCTGCGCTCATGGTTCTGGGCGCGGCGAACTTGTTTCGCACGCGCGTTGGTCGCGCGTTCATCGCCATTCGCGATCGCGACATCTCCGCCGAGGTGCTGGGCATCCCCTTGCTGAGATACAAATTGCTCAGCTTTGCGATCTCGTCGTTTTACGCCGGTATCGCTGGCGGTTTGTGGGCCTATTTCTTCCGCTCTGTCGGGCCGGAGAGTTTCACCATTGGCGAGTCGATCTTCTATCTTGCCGCCGTCATCGTCGGCGGCATGGGCTCGATCCTCGGTGCCATTATCGGAGCGACATTCATGACGCTGGTGCCGGAGGTTCTGCGTTTCGGCGTCGAAGCGATTTCGCCTTACGTAGACAATGCCGGCACGCTGCTGTCGCCAGTGCGCACCGTCGTCTTCGGTGCGTTGATCATCCTGTTCCTGGTGTTTGAGCCCCAGGGCCTTGCCGAGATCGTCCAGAGGATCCGGCGTTTCTTCCATCTCTGGCCATTCCGGAACTGAACCAACTCGTGGAGGAGTTTGACATGTTGGGCATGACAAAAAGAACATTCATGGCATTGGCGGCGTCTTCGGCGCTGGTCACTGCCGTGCCCGCCTTTGCACAGGAAAGCGGTGAGATCGTTATCGGCGGCTCGCTGCCGCTGACCGGCGTCTTCGGCTTCGCCGGCGTTGCCATTGAGGCCGGCATCCAGGACTACATCAAGATCATCAACGAGGAAGGCGGCATCCATGGCCGCAAGTTGCGGCTGGCTTATGAGGATACAGGCTATCAGGTCGACCAGTCGGTGGCGGTGTTCAACAAGCTCACCAGCCAAAACGAGAACATGCATCTTTATTACGGCGACTCGACCGCCTTCTCGCGCACGATCAATCCGGAACTGGTACGCCGCGGCGACATGATCATGGCCGGCGCATCCTTTGCCACCGAAATCAACGACCCGGTCAATTTCGCGCCGCAGTTCATTGCCGGGCCGGACTATACGGAAATGTACTCGATCCTGCTCGAATACATCGCCAAGGAAAAGCCGGGCGCCAAACTCGTCTTTGTCAACTCCGACACCGAATTTGGCCGCGACCCGATCGCGTCCTCGACGGCGCGGGCGAAAGAACTTGGCCTTGAAGTCGTCGATCAGATCATCACGCCGCCGGGCGCAGTCGACGTATCGACGGAAGTGTTGAAGCTGCGCCGTGCACGGCCAGACTACGCGATCTTCCACGGCTATATCCTGGCCCCGCTGCCGGAATTCATGACACAGGCCAAACAACTCGGCCTCGACACCAAGTTCATGGGCACGTTCTGGTCGATGGATTCCAGCATCTGGGAAAGCGTTGGCGATGTGGCCGACGGCTTCATGGGCGTCATGCCCTACCGCTATTATTATGACGAGGAAGAGGCTCCGATGCTGGAGCGCATCCGCCAGATGCGCCCGACCTATCAGGCCACCGGCTACATGCAGGGATTCCTGACCGCGATGCTGATGAGCGAGGCCGTCAAGCGGACGCTGGACGAGGGCAAGGAACTGACGTCCACGAACATGAAGGCGGCGATGAACTCGATCAAGGATTTCGATACGGGGGGCATCATCGGCGTGCCGATCTCGGTTCCCGGCAACACCGTTCCTGTAGGACGCATCTATCAGTACGACGCGGGCGAGAAGAAGATGCAGCCCGTTTCCGACTGGATCAGCGTGGCGGAGTAATCGAATTGGCTGCGGACACCATCCTTTCGATCGAGAACATCGAGGTCGTCTACAACAAGACGATCCAGGTGCTCCGTGGCCTTTCGCTTTCCGTTGAGCGTGGCAAGGTCGCCACGCTCCTCGGGTCGAACGGCGCGGGCAAATCGACCACGCTGAAAGCCATTTCCAATCTGCTGGCGTTGGAAGACGGGGCCGTCACGTCCGGCTCCATCACTTTCGACGGCAAGCCGTTGCTGGCCGAAACGCCGCACGGGCTGGTGCGGCGCGGAATGTTCCATGTGATGGAAGGCCGCCGCATCTTCGAGGATCTGACGGTGGAGGAAAACCTCACTGCCGCGACCTTCGCCTTGTCAGGTCGTGGGGTGAAGCCAACCCCTTTCGATCTCGTCTATGGCTATTTTCCACGCTTGTATGAGCGCCGACATTCGCGTGCCGGCTATTTGTCGGGGGGTGAGCAGCAGATGCTGGCGATCGGCCGCGCCCTGATCGCGCAGCCCAAACTGATCCTGCTCGATGAGCCGTCCCTTGGCTTGTCGCCACTTCTGGTCGAAGAAATCTTCACCATCATAGCACGCATCAATCGAGAGACGGGCGTGTCGATGTTGCTGGTCGAGCAAAATGCCGCCGTCGCATTCGCCGTGTCGCATTACGGCTACATCATGGAGACCGGCAAGATCGTCCTCGATGGCCCCACCGAGCGTCTCATCAAGGACGAGGATGTGCGCGAATTCTATCTCGGCATGAGCGGCGCGGAGGGCGCAAAAAGCTACCGCGACATCAAGCACTACAAGCGCCGCAAGCGCTGGCTTTCCTGAGGTATAAGATGACTGTGCCTGTATTCCCCGACCTGACGCTGCCGCAGATGCTGCGCGAGCATGCAGCCCGTACGCCTGATCGCACGGCTGTCCGGCAAAAGGATTTCGGTATCTGGAACCCGGTCAGCTGGCAAGACTATTTCACGCGGGCTGCCGCTGTCGGCCATGGCTATCGCGCCATCGGGCTTGGCGAAGGCGGCCATGTCGCGGTGCTGTCCGAAAACCGTGTTGAATGGGTTCTGGCGCAACTCGGTGCAGGCCTCGTCGGCGCGGTGACGATCGGCGTCTATCCGACCAGTCCTGCACCCGAAGTCGCCTATGTGCTTGAGCATTCCGACACGGAAGTGATCGTCTGCGAGGACCAGGAGCAGGTCGACAAGGTGATGGAGGTGCGCGCGCAGTTGCCGATGCTGCGCCGCATCATCGTCGTCGAAACCAAGGGGATGCGCGCTTATCCCGATGATCTGGTGATGTCATTTGCGGCGCTTGAAGAAGCCGGCACAGCACACCGGGCGCAACATCGCGATCTGGTAGAGGAGACACTGGCAGGCCAGAGCCTGTCGGACATGGCGCTGATGATCTATACGTCCGGCTCCACCGGCAAGCCCAAGGGTGCGATCCTGAGCTACGGGAATATCCGCGCCCAGGCGATTGCGATCGTCGAAATGCTCGGCCTGAACGAACATTCCACGCACCTCTCTTATCTGCCGCTGTGCCATGTCGCCGAGCAGATGACGACGCTGATGGCGCCGATCTATCTTGGCTCGCAGATCAATTTCGGCGAGTCGATCCGTACAGTGCAGGAAGATTTGCGTGAGGTCGCGCCCTCGATGTTCCTGGGGGTGCCGCGGATCTGGGAAAAACTCCACTCCTCGATCCATATCCGGATGATGGAAACGGGTGGCCCAAGACGACGATTGTTTGAATGGGCTTATCGCTCCTGCGAGCCTTTTGCCGAGACGCCAAGCCACAAGCGGACTGCCGGACAGAAGCTGCGTTTTGCGCTGGCCTATCTCTTGGTTTTCCGCGCCGTACAGAATTACATCGGCCTGCGCCGCACCCAGGTCGCGATGACCGGCGCTGCGCCGATCCCGCCGCGCATCGTGCGCTTTTTCCGCACCATCGGTGTACCGCTCGTCGAGGTTTACGGCGCGACGGAAACGAGCGGCGTGGCGCTGGGTCAAAAGCTTGTCCGGCTCGATCCCGGCAGCGTTGGTGAGCCCGTGGTCAATGTCGAGGCGAAGGTCGGCGATGACGGCGAATTGATCCTGCGTGGCGACACAGTATTCAAGGGATACTACAAGAATGACGAAGCCACTGCGTCAACGCTGCGCGATGGCTGGCTGCATACGGGCGATGTCGTGACGGTTAGCGACGGTCAGTTCCGTATCGTGGACCGGCTGAAAGACATCATGATTACTGCGGGAGGCAAGAATCTGAGCCCGTCCGAGATCGAGAACACAATCAAGGGCAGCCCCTATGTCAAGGAATGCATCGTGATCGGCGAAGCGCGCAAATATGTCTCGGCGCTGATTCAGATCGACTACGAAACTGTGGGTACGTGGGCAGAAGAAAATCGCATCGCCTATACCAACTTCCGCAACCTTGCCGAAAATCCGGCGACACGCGCTCTGATCGAGCGCGAGATCGCGGAAGCCAACGCGCAATTGGCACAAGTCTCACACATCCGCAGATTCCATCTTCTGACCAAGGAGCTGGACCATGACGACGATGAGGTGACTGCAACCATGAAGGTACGGCGTTCCAATATAGAAAAGAAATATGCAAGCGAGATCGCGGGTTTGTACGCAGCATGACTCAAGCAGTTCGGCAAAGCCTCGACGCAGAGCGATGCCGCAGACATATGACGTGTTCCGCGGATCCTGCACGGCAAGATGTTTCTATGTAAAGTCGGGTGCGTCGACCGTATAGCGTTCAGTGGCGACATCACCGAGGATCAAGAATAATCTCCAGTCCTGCGTGTCGAAGACTGGACCGTCTGACTTATACTCCTGCAGACCCGCGACTGCATGTCTTGCTGGGGCAAGGCAAATCCTTTTGCACAAGGCCCATAAGGAAAAGCCGCAAGAGACGATCACGTCGCGTGGCAGAGGATAAGCGAGTATTTTTGGCCCACGCTCGCGGCAACTGGACGCTATCGTCCTGGCACCCGGAAACGTGGAGGATACAAGATCGAAATCCCTTTGCTGTAGGCCGTCCGTCCAACCCCGCGACTCGTCTGCGCGCTCATGGCATCGTGAATTAGTCCCCACCCTAGCTATTTTCTTCGAATTGCCCTCAAGACGATGCGCCCAGCAATTTGGCTGCGAGCTCGGCAGGCTTGTGCACGCCGAGCTTCTGCTTGATCGTGCGTCGGTGCACTTCCACCGTGCGGGGTGAAATGCCCATCGCCAGCCCGATCTCCTTACTGGTGTAACCATTGACCATGCCGCGCGCGACTTCGCGCTGGCGCAAGGTCAAAGAGGCCTCGGCAGGGGCGCGGTCCTGCAAGTGCTCAAGCGTCCATACCGTGAGTTGAAACGGATCTTCTGGCGTTAGAGTGCGTCCGCGCGCCCGCACCCAGATGATTTCACCGTTGCGGCGCTGCATGAAACGTTCGTCCTCGTAACTGTCCGGCTTCTGCAACCAGCGCTGCCAGCGGGTTCCGACTTTCTCGAAATCGACGCTGTACGGGTAAAGCACCCGGATCGACTGGCCTTCGAGGTCGATGCGCGACCAGCCAAAGATATGCTCGATCTCGGCATTGGCGGAAACGATACTCCTGTTTGCCAGAACGATGATGCCGGCTGGCGCATTACGGAAGCCGAATGCATTAAGATCCTGCTCGGTCATATTGGCGACTTCGATCATCTTGTTCTCACGCTCGGGACGGCATGTCGGTTCAAGCTACATACGTAGTTTGTACGTAGATACATACGTAGTTGCTCGTATTGCCTGTTTCCAGTGATTTTTGGAATATTCAGGCAGAAGAGGAGCCTATCTTGCAATCTGAAACCTACATTATCGGTAGGGGCCACACGAAGTTTGGCCGGCTGGAGCAGAACCTTGAAGAGCTGGTGGTCGAAGCCGCGCAGGAAGCTCTCCTGGAAGCAGAGGTCGCGCCGGCGTCTCGCCAAGCTGGAGTGTGGGCTGATTATCCGCGACTATAACCCTAACGGCAACGCCGGTGTCCCTCAGCGTTGGCATACTTAAAGTAGCGCAATTATGATGTCATGCGATATCACCCCGTAGCAGGGCTGGTAACACGCACCTACCCCCAGATCGACATGGATGAACGCCGCAGGATCGCTCGACGATTTTTCGTGAGATCAAACGCCACACCTTTGTTGATCCGGAGATGCCGGATATCGACGGCTACTATTGCGTCACGGCCAATGACATGGCGTGCGAATGCCGCGCAAATGTCTTGGCTACAAACGCCCGCCGAAGGTCTCCCGGCAGAAGCTAATGGCGCAGATGCGCCGTGCCGGATAGCTTGGCTCCGCTCGAACGTCGTGGTTCGGCATGAACTCAGAGGAGATGTAATACGCATCGAGCGGCGGCGGGTAATCAGCGATGCGTTGCTGCACAGGATGGACAAGCTCCCCGGAGCCGGTGATGCGCAACCATATCCGCGGACGCAATCAGTCAGGATCACATCCTGCCGCTGCGCAACTCCACGCGGGCGGATGGTGACACGCGTAGCATGGCACTTGGACGGTCTATCGGTCGGACCGCGCCGGGGGCCGCTCTCTGAGAAGCGCGAGCAGTGGAGGGTTAATGTAGAGATTTTCACGCCCGGCTTTCATCTCCTGCAACAAGCCGTGCTCGGTCAGGCTCTTGAGATAGACCGATGCCGACTGTCGTTTGGCAATACCGGCCGTTACCAGATCGCCAATGCGGCAATAGGGGTTGACGAAGATAATCTCAGCCAACTCGCGTGAATAGATTTTCGGCAGATCATGTCGGATTTGTTCCGCGGTCTGGTTGAGCAGGTCCCGGATGGCGCGAATGCGCGCTGTCGACCAATTTGCCGTTTCGCGTACCGCCTCCAGCATGAATAGGATCCATTCTTCCCATTCCTCGTCGGTCGTGACCGACAATAGCCGGTCGTAATAAGCGCGTTTGTTGCCGATGATATAGCGACTAAGATAGAGCACAGGGATATCCAGCAGGCCTTTATCAACAAGGTAGAGCAGGTTCAACACACGGCCGGTTCGTCCATTGCCGTCAATGAAGGGGTGGATTGCCTCGAACTGGTAGTGCATCACAGCCAGTCGGATAAGAGGGTCGATCTCCTCGGCTTCATGGATGTAGCGCTCCCAGTTTGCGAGCTTGTCCCGCAGCAGAGCCTGACCCTCGGGTGGTGTGTAAATCACGCTACCCGTTGCCTCATTCATCAAAGCCGTTCCAGGCGTTGCCCGGATATCCAGTTCGACACCCTTGATGGTGCGGCAGACGGCGATGGCGGTGGACGTCGACAACGGCCTTTCCGTGAGGGTCTGGAACCCCTCGCTGAGTGCTGTTCGATAGCGTAGGGCTTCTTTGGTCGCGGGATCAGCCTGATTGCCGGGCTCGTTGGCGAAGCGGAACAGCCGGTCGGTCGTGGTGACGATATTCTCAATTTCAGAGCTAGCCTGCGCTTCGAGCAGGGGAATCGAATTGATCAGCACGGCCTGGTTCGGAATAAGCTGGCCGGAGACGCGAAGTTCCGCCAGCGCTGCGCGCGCCTCTATGCAGGCCTTCAGAACGGCCTTTGTCTCGATATCTTGGCGCGGGGGGAGGGGAGGCAGGTCATTATAGGGCTGGTCCGCGCGAAACGACATGTCGATCAATCCTTTTTCGATCGACATGTCGGGCTGATATGTCGTCAGCATCGACATTTGGCCACGAAGCGTCGATAAAATCGAAATGTATCGACATATAATAAGCATTGCAAGGCCACTGATCGGAATGACCACGCTTTACGATGCCTCTGTTGCAACTGTTAACTGGAAACACAAGCGGCCTTACCGTACACCATTTAGGCGGTAAGGATCGTGAACTGCTCGACCCAGAACGGATTTGGATTGAAGGCACACTTGGCCTGTCGCCTGCGCATCATGGGGTCATCTCGATGCCTGACAGGATGATCAAAGCTGATGTTGGTGATTTGAACCCAACCCAAGCATTGGCCGGATTCGGCGCTTGAAACGTCGTTAATCCTGCGCTTCCCGGTTATTCAGATATTTGCTCTTGCAGATTTCGATCAGCTTCAGCCGGCACCAAGAGCGGTCCTGCAAACGGTTAATGATGTCACAGGAAACGACGGCCTCATGATTGCTTCGGCTACCATCAATAAACACGCACTCGGGTCAACCGTAACGTGCTAGCGCTTTCCTGAAAAACTGCTTTGCTGACAGCAAGTAACGCTGCTGGCTGAACCAGAATTCGATGGTGTCGCCGACACAGTCAATAGCGCGTCAAATATACATTCATCGGCCACGAACCTTGATGTCGATTTTATCGATATGCCATTCGCCGGTCACGCTTCGCTGCGTCGGTTGAAGCGTTCCAACCCCCTCGGCAGTTCGTCAGAGCAATCTCAGCCTGAGCCGGTTTTCGGCGGGGCCTATAGCGGAGCGTTGACGCCGCGACCGGTTACCTTCGCTTGCTCCCAGCAGTGATAGGCGCATGCGATATCCTGTGAAGCTATTCCGAGGGAGCGATAGAGGGTGACCTGACTGTTATCAGTCCGCCCAGTTCGGGTACCGTTCAGAACTTCACCGATTTCGGCGCGTATGTGCTGCTCTCCGATCCGTTTCGCTTCGATCATGTCGACGATTTCACCCGCCTGAGCAAAGGTTGAACGACGGAAGTCTACGAACACACTAGACCTGAGCACCATTTCGTCGTCGATCTCTCGTCGTGAAGGTATCGAGGCGCCAACGATGTTAAGGTGGGTGCCGGGGGAGATCCATTCGCCCTTCAAAATCGGGACCGGCGAACTGGTTACCGTGCAGACAATATCAGCACCCGCCACCGCATTTTTGATATCCGTGCCGAAATCGATCGTCAGATGAGGATAGTGTCTCCGTGCGTACTCTGCGAAGGCTGAAGCCGATGCCTCAGTTCGGCTAGCGATGCGCAGTTCAGAAATGTTTCGTACAACACATATCGCATGGAGGTGATTTCGGGCCTGCTCGCCGGCGCCAATCATGGCCAACACGGTTGAGTCCGGACGTGAAAGACTGCGTGTGGCGACGGCGCTCGCGGCCGCTGTGCGTAGCGCGGTCAGAGGACCTCCATCCATCATCGCGACGGCAGTCCCGTTCACCGATTCAAACAGCACCATCGCTCCCTGGTGCGACGACAGACCTGCAGCGACGTTTCCGGGGAAGAGACTGACCAGCTTGATCCCATGGCATGGGGGCGTTCGCATCATGCCAGGCATGATGCCCATCTTGTTGGGACCGCCTGCATCCATGATGGAGCGCAGTGGAAGCTCGACATCGCCGCGCGAGGTCGCGGCCATTGCATCTGCCACCACATCAATCGCGGTACGTGGCGGCAGCAGCTCAATGATGTCCTGATGAGAAAGAACGATCACAGACTACGCTCCCTGGCGTTACCCCATTCGGTAGTTCCAGCTGCAACCAGTTGCAGCTGTTCCTCGAGGATTGCCGTGTAGAGTTCGGGTCGGGCGAGATAGGGGAAATGTCCGCCGCTTTCGAAGTGGTAGCTGACTGCAGGAATGAGCACGGCCCGGACTTCATCGCGCATGAACTGAGGGATTAACGGGTCGTCCGCAGCCTCGATCGTGATAGTATTCGCTGGGCTTGTTTTACTAGCGGGCAGGTCAGGGGCGTTCTTGATCCCCTTTAACCGGTTGCGCAACTCCAGTTCAGGAATGCGACCGCCGACTTCCTGCAAGAGGAGTTCGACGAGTTCTGCCTGTTCTGGGTGACTGTCCGCCCAAGCGCCAAGACCACGTCCAAACCCGTTGCGCAATACCTCGATCGGGGCGAGGTCGAGATCAGAGCTATAGGGCGGGTTTCGTTTCGCGGGGGCAGTGTCGTAAAGCGTGTTGGCTGCAATCAAACGCTCGACCCGGTCGGGATGGACTGCGGCGATGTATTGCGCCAGATAACCGCCAAGCGACGAGCCCAGAACGGTAACTTTCTCTATGTCGCGATCGGAAATCAATGAGATCAGATCGCCGGCCCACTCCTCAACACCTCCGCTATCTGGATAGGAAACGGACAGGATGCGGACACGGCCTTTCAAGGCAGCCATCTGTTGCCAGAAGATGTCAGCGCGTCCCAGGGTGCCGGGGATCAACAGCAGGGCTGGCCCGCTACCAGCAAGATCGATGAGCCCCCATTCACGGCCGTTCAGCAAGACGCGTTGTTCCGGATTGGCCCTGGCAAAGTCATCTCGGGCATTTATCAGAGCGTTGGTCATGCGAAAGGATCCTCCATCTTCGGCCAGTAACTTGGTGCGCGTCGCGTATATGGGATGTTGGCGTAATCCGGTGTGATTGATCCGGGTGTCGCGACATGTATGACCTCGGCGGCGATCGGTGCGAAACCGGCATGGAAATGCTGGGAGGACTTCACGCACACAAGCTTCCTGGAAGACAGGTCGATGCCAAGCCCGGTGTAGGCTTCAGGATGGAATGTCTGGGTGCGCAGATCGTTGATCACAATGTCCACTCCCTCGCACTGTAGCCAAGCCATGTTGCCGAGCGCCAATGGCAGTTCGCCGAACCGCTGGGAAAGATCGGAGGCGATTTTCTTCACGGTCACCTGAAGGTCCAGCGGGTCACCTGACATCGGGCCGTGTTTGCCCCCCAGTCGCAACTGCAAAGTTGCGCCTTCCCCCGCTTCCCGGCAGATCCGGACAGCCATAGGATCCCAGAAAATTCCGACGACCGCGTTGGTAATGTTGCGATCAAGGATCGCTTTGAGCAGGAAGGTGGCGTCACCCGGAGCACCGCCCCCGGCGTTATCTGCAACATCTGCCAGGACTATCGGCCCGCTGTGATGCGCAAGCGCCGCGTCAAGTGCCGTTCCAATGTCCGGGTGCGGACGGTTGAGACCGCCGCGGATTGAAAACAGTTGCTCTGCAACTTCAGCCGCCAGGTTGGACGCCTTGTCAGCATCGCCATCAGTGATGACGAGACTGCGCGCGCCCGTTCGCTCATGGTCACCCCAGGGAAACCCGTGGATCAGCCCGACGTGCAGAACGCCGTCCTTGCCTTCGCGAGCTGACATGGAATCAACGAAACTGCGCATCGGCTCATAGGGCGTATGCAAGGCGCAAATGATCCGGCAATCGTGGTCGCGCATCACCGGACGGGTGCGCCCTTCGGCAGCGGCAACTGCCATCGAGAACAGGTCTTGTGCGCGTTCCGCAACGTCCACATGGGGGTATTCCTTGTACGGAACGAGCAAGTTTGCTTCTGTCATCATTGTGTCGGTGAGGTGTGAGTGAGGATCCAGCAGACCTCCGATAACCGTCTTCTCACCGACAATTTCACGGCATCGCGCAATCAGGTCCCCTTCGCAATCGTCATAGCCATCGGCAATCATTGCGCCGTGCAACGAGAGAAAAACCATGTCCACCGGCATTGCCGTGCGCAGGTCATCCAGGATCTCGTCACGAAAAGTCTCATATGTCGTGCGGACGGTCGGGCCAGCTGGCTGGGCGATGGCCATCAGACCTTCTACCACTTCAATGTCGCGCTCGGCCGCTTTCTTGCGCCAGACGTGCAAGGGTGCGGTCCAATATTGGAGCGGCAAAGAAGCGGTATTGCCCCGCGTGATGCCGCCTTCTTCGAAACTGAGCATGCCTGTTGGCAGCGGCGAAAACGAGTTCGTCTCCGTGACAAGACCGGCCATGAAAAGTTTCATCAGGTAACCTCTGAAGTAAGCGTACGGCGAAGCGGGGATAGCCTGGCGATTTCGACGCCTTCTTCCGCTATATCGTCGGGAATTTGATCGTCCTTGATCAAGGCAGCGGCTACGCGTGCCATCGCAGGAGCGGTCTGGATTCCATACCCGCCCTGACCGGCGAGCCAGAAAAAGCCTGGTACGTCATCGGCGTAGCCAACGACGGGCACACCGTCAGCCACGAAGCTCCGCAGACCCGCCCATCGGTTGCCGATGTGGCGCACGTCGAGATCGAAAGCCTGCTGAACGCGATCGATACAGATTGCGATGTCGATTTCTTCCGGCTGCGCGTCGCAAGGCGGACTTGGAGTTTCGTCCGCCGGCGAAAGCAATAGTTTTCCTGCATCCGGTTTCAGGTAAAACTGCTCGTCGATGTCGACGACCATTGGCCATTGGTTGTCAGCATGGCCCTCGGGTGCGTCGACAATCAATGCCGTCCTGCGTTTTGGAACCAAGCCGACCCTCGACGTGCCAGCCAGGCCAGCAATTTCGTCCGCCCATGCGCCCGCAGTATTGATGACGGTCGATGCGTATGATCGGCCTTGGTTGGTTTCGATCGACCAACAACCATTAGCGTTTGACAGGCCCAGAACTTCGCTCGTCGTTCGAAGTTGACCGCCACGCTCTCGCAGTTGGCGCAGATAGCCTTGGTGAAGGGCGTGCACTTCAATGTCGGCTGAATCGTTCTCTAACAAGGCGCATGCGGCGTAACCCTCGCGAAGAAGTGGCATCATCTCGCGTAGTTGGTTGCCTGTGATAAGGCTGACGTCACCACGGCCACGGACCTGCTCGAATTCAGCGTGGACCGTGTCCGCTTGGTCACTTCGCCCCATCAGGGCCACCGGACGGCGATGAACGAGTTGGTGCTCCGTGAAACCGGGTGGTGGATTCTGATAGAAGCGGGATGAAGCACGGGAAAGGGCTCGGATCTGGTCGGGCCCGTAAACCTGAGAGAAAAGCGCCGCGGAGCGCCCTGTGGTATGATAGCCCGGCTGGTTCTCGCGTTCGATCAGCAGAACACTGCCGTTCGCAGCCAGTTCGGCCGCGACGGACGCGCCCGCGATGCCTGCACCGATCACGACGTAGTCGACATGTTCTCCGGTGAACCGCATCTACTATTTCTGCTCCGCGTTTCTTGTAATCAAGGGTCCTCCGATGATTCGGGCCACCAGGTGAATCAGGATTACGACACACACCGTTGGAATGGCGGCGGCAATCACCGCAAGGTTGACGCCAAGGCCGGGCGAGCTTCGTGCGGACATCCGCATGATGAAACTCCGCGCAGGATCCATCCCCGCGCCAAATAGCGAATAATAGAGGATAGGACCGACGAAGATTGCCGCAGTCACCAAGATTGCAAGCTTGGCGAAATACGCGCGCCTGTCACGCGCATTTTCGTCAACGCGTACGACCGCTGGGTCCGTGGCTCTACGAAATGCAGCAGTGGTGCCGAGGAGCCCGCCCCAGACCATCAGGTAGCGGGCGAGTTCCTCCGTCCATGCGGGCGGTTGCCGCAGACCGTAGCGCGAGACGACCTGCAGCATGACCACACAAACCATCCCGACCAGAGCTGACTTGGCCAGGAACAGACATATCCGGTCGACACCGCTGCTGAGTGCGATCGCCGCCTCGCCGAACCTGGTCATCTGCGTGTTTTTTCCGCCGCTGCAACAAATGCTTCAATCGCATCTGCTGGCATAAGGCTTGGCCAGGCCGCCTTCGAACGAGCGATGAAGTCCTCACGTGCTTCTGGAGTCAGCGATGTGATCTCGACACCCTTCTCGCGCAACTGCTCGAGTTCCTTGGCCGCTGCGACTTCTGTCCAATCCCGGTTCTTGTCGTTGGTATGCTTGATGGCTGCGTCGATCTTGGCGCGGTCCTCATCGGAGAGACTTTCGTACCAATCGTTGGACATCAAGGCGGAACGGAACGGCGTGCCGGAGCCGGAGTCGGTGTAGTATTTCAGGTAGTCGGTGTGCTGGAAAATCAACGCCACCACGGGTGGGTTGACGTAGCCATCGGCCATGCCCTGCTGCATGCCAGTCATGAATTCAGGCATGTCGATGACGACCGACGAGGCACCCCATTCTTCAATCAGCTTGGTTTGCGTGGCGTCGATTGCGCGAATGCGCATGCCCTCAAGATCTGCGGGGGTCTCGATCGGCTTCTTGGAGTTGAAAATGCCCACCGTACCGCCCAGGCCAATCAGCCCGGCGATACGGATTCCCTGTTTCTGCATCGAACCGTCGATTGACGCGAGGATGTCTGTTTCATCTACTGTCCGGAACATGTGGTCCATGCTGTCGAACATATAGGGCGCCATGAAGCCCTGGATGCGTGGATCGATTTCGTTGATCATGACGAAATTGGTCAGACCGAACTGGAGTAGCCCCTGCGCAAGCTGGTCAACGAGCTCGGGGTCTTTGCCGAGCGCTCCGCCTGGATAAACAGTGGCCTCAAAGCCATCCGCTTTGAGCTTGGCTGCGAGATCTTCTGCCCACACCCAGTCGCCGCAAACCGGCACTGCAGGGCAACCAACGCCAATCCTGATCTCTTCTGCCTGCCCCGTGGTCGCACCCATTGCGGAGGTCGCCAGAAAAGCCGCGCCGAGCATCCATTTCAATGTCGATTTCATTTTGATTTCCCCTCTATGTGTTCTGATTATTGAATAAAGCCAGCCTGTCTCGGGATGTAGAGTGTGATTTCCGGAAACAGGACAAGCACGAACAGCATGACAACAAGCACAAGAAACAGCGGCAGAATTGCCCACGCCAGCTTCAGATAGCTGACGCCGCTCATCGCGGAGACAACCATAAGGACGCCCCCTACCGGCGGTGATACAAGCCCTATCGTCAGGTTGAGGCACACCACCACGCCGACATGTACCGGATCCGCGCCGCCCGCGATTGCGGCGGGAATGAGCAGCGGCACGAGAAGAACCATGGCCATCATGTTGTCCATGAACGTCCCCATGATCAGAAAGAAGACGGTAATCAGCAGAAGGTATCCGACACCGCTGATGCCAAGCCCATCGATGAGGGCAGCGATCTGCTGCGGGAGATTCTGGATCGCTACAAGATAGCCGAAGATCGCAGCTGCAAAGAGGATGACAAATATCGCGCCCGTGAGAAGTGCCGCACGTTCCAGTGCTGCGTTGAGATGACTGACGTAGTCGCGCAGTGCTTGCCGTGTGGCGACGCCGGGCTGGTGAAGTGCATAAACGACACCGGTAATGCCGGCGATGACGACGGCGAGAGCGGCAGCCTCCGTTGGCGTGACGAGGCCAAACACGATACCGCCCAGCATGACCGCCGGGACGGCGAGGGCCGGCACCGCTTTTGCCACGGTCGGAAGCACCGGTGGCATCTGGGTATCGCGGCCGCCAGGCAGATCAAGCCGGACAGCTGCATAGGCATTGTAGGCGAACAACCCGGCCGCCACGAGCAGACCGGGCAGGATGCCGCCAGCGAACAGAGCTGCTACGGAAACGTTCATCAACGCGCCGTAAAAGATCATCACGACACTGGGGGGAATGAGTGGCCCCAGCACTGAGGATGCAGCGGTAAGAGCGGTGGCGTACTCCAACGGGTAACCGCGCTTGGACATCTCCGGGACCAAAGCGCTTGTAGTCGCTGCGGCGTCGGCAACCGCCGAGCCGGACATCGATGACATGAAAATGCTGGTCGCGACGTTGACGTGCCCCAGACCTCCGCGGAACCGTCCGACGATCAACATTGCGAGATCGATCAGCGCACGTGTGATGCCGCCTCGGCTCATCATCTCACCTGCGAGAATGAAAAGAGGCATGGCCAGAAATGTGAAGACGTCCAATTGGCTGAGGACGCGCTGGGGTAGAATGGCAAGGTGTCGAGCCTGATCCGCGGCAAGGAAACTCAACACCGCGGCGGCGCCGGTCACGTAGGCAATTGCTGCTCCGCCCGTTAACGTCGCGACAACAAATATGATAACTGCAACCCACGCCATACGGAGCCCTCACTCGACCTAAAGTTTTCCTATTAGAAACTTTTGTCAATCGAATTTTCTGATAAGAGTATTCCAGAGGTGCAGCCTGCGGACGGAGTTCGACGATGCAAGATACCAATGACAGCGAAACCTTTGCGTTCGGGCCCCATTTGCGCACCCTACGCCGGAATGCCTCGCTAACGTTGAAGGCAGTGGCGGAGCGGGCAGGGTTGGCGGTTTCGACCATTTCGAAAATCGAAAATGATCGGATGTCTCCGACCTATGATGTGTTGCTCAAACTTGCGAAGGGGCTGGGGGTAGATCTCGTTACTCTAATGGCCGGCGGCGAGCGGGCAGTTTCGGACGCGCCCGCAGGCAGGCTTGATGTCACGAGATCATCGGAAAGGAACGCCTACCCAACCGGGGTGTACGTGTATGAGCCGTTTGCGATGCGGCTGACCAATCGACTGATGGACCCGACACTGGTTCGGGTCACTGCGCGTTCGCGCGATGAATTTCCTGACCTGGTTCGCCATCCGGGGGAGGAATGCGTATTCGTCCTCACTGGAGCCGTTGAACTGCATCTTGAATTCTACGCCCCTATTCGTCTCGAGGCAGGCGACAGCGTCTATTTCGACGGCCGGATGGGGCATGCGTACATTTCGGTGAGCGAGGACGACGCTCAGATCCTCAACATCTGTGCTGGCGTCGGCGAACAGGGCATCGGGCAACTTACAAATGGCATGCTCACTGAGCTCAATGACTAGGACGCCATCTTGGCATGCAGTTCAGACCGCGTCCGATGCATTTCGATGCTAGAGCAATTCCAGCAAAAGTGCGAAGCGGTTTTGCGTTCGGAATTGCTTAAAAACAAAGTGTTAGAGCAAGCCAGCGATTCGAAGAAAAGCGGAAATGATCTGGTGTCGGAGAGCAACCGTGTACAAAATGCGCTCCCTAAACCTGCGTCGCGGACCGGTATGAGTATAGGTCAGACGGTCCAGTCTTCGACACGCAGGCCGGGCACGCGATCAAACTCGCGCCGGTTGTTCGTTACCATGATGAGGCCGCGAGAGCGCGCATGTCCAGCGATCAACTGGTCATATGGCCCTATTGGCGTTCCGCTTCGTGCAAGCTCTGCACGAAGCTGGCCAGTGTGGCTGGCCGCCAGTTCATCATAGTGGAGCACGTTAAGGCGTGCGGCAAAGCCTTCAACGACGCTGAGATTGCGCTCTGCATTCGCTGACTTTTCTGCCCCGTAGATCAATTCCATCAGGCTAACGGAGCTGATGCACAGCTGACCGTGGTGGCGCGTGAACGCGTCGCGTACCTGCTGTGGCTTGTTCTTGATCGTGAAGATGCAAATGTTGGTATCCAACATATATTTTAGCATCACAACGCTTCGCGCTCCTGCACGTCAGGCTGATCACGTTCGTCCATAAAGTCTGATGTCGCCACCGGACCATCGAACCAGCTATCCCAAACTTCGCCAGCTGGGGCGATAATCCGCGTACGTCCGACCGCGATGATATCGACGCGCTTGACGTCATCAGGCAAAGCGACCGCCTTGGGCAATCGGATAGCCTGGCTGCGGTTACTTTGAAATACTGCACCTTGTTCCATGACAAACCTCGCTGGCATCTACAGAAGGGATATCCCGAAGATAGATCGATTTTGGGATATGTCAATGGGATATACGCTGTGGAGCATGTGTCATTGCGATCGTGTCCGTGGGCGACCAAACGCCCTTCGGTGAGATTGCCGGAGCAGCTGCATGCCGCTCCGGCGACACCAAAGTCAGCGCCCGAACACGTCGTCGAGTGCTTTGACGGTTTTTTCCACCACGATATCCGCCTCTTCGCGGGTGATACAGAGCGGCGGGGCAAAGCCGAGGATGTCCCCTTGTGGCATGGCGCGGCCGATGACGCCCCGTTCCAGCAAGGCAGCTGCAATCTGCGGTCCGATTTTTTCCGAGGCGTCAAAAAAGACACGGTCATCGCGGTCTGCAACAAATTCCACGGCAGCCATCAGGCCGTCGCCACGCACCTCACCAACGTGCCTGTGCGAGCCCACAGCGTCCGCCAGCTTCTGGCGGAAATAGGCACCGGTTTCGCCCGCATTGGTGACGAGATCCAGCTTGTCGATCAGCTCCAGATTGGCAACACCGGCTGCGGCGCAGATCGGATGCGAGGAATAGGTCCAGCCGTGGCCGATTGCGCCAAGCTTGTCGGATCCTTGCACCAGCACGTTCCACATTTCCTCGGCGACGATTGTGCCCGACAGCGGGGCGTAGGCCGAGGTCAGGCCTTTTGCGATGGTGATGAGATCGGGCTTCATGCCGTAATGGTCCGAACCGAACATCGTTCCAAGCCGGCCAAAGCCGGTGACGACTTCATCGGCGACCAAAAGCACGTCGTATTTCTTCAGAACGGCCTGAATCTTCGCCCAATAGCCTGCCGGTGGCGGAACCAGTCCCCCGGTGCCGAGTATCGGTTCGCCGATAAAAGCGGCAACGGTTTCCGGACCTTCGGCGAGGATCATTTCTTCAAGCTTGTCGGCGCAATGCTGCGAGAACTGCTCTTCCGTCATCGAGCGGTCCTCGCGGCGGAAATAGTAAGGAGCCTCCGTGTGCAGGATTGGCGCACGCGGCAGGTCGAAGGCGTTGTGGAACACGTCGAGGCCGGTCAGCGAGCCGGTCATTACGCCGGAGCCGTGATAGCCGCGCCAGCGCGAAATGATCTTCTTCTTCTCAGGGCGTCCCAGAACGTTGTTATAGTACCAGATCAGCTTGATGTTGGTTTCGTTGGCGTCGGAGCCTGACAGGCCGAAATAGACGCGGCTCATGTGAGCGGGCGCGCGGTCGATGATCATCTTGGACAGCGTGATCGAAGCGTCGGTGCCATGGCCGACATAGGCGTGATAATAGGCGAGCTCATGCGCCTGTTTTGCAATGGCTTCCGCGATTTCGGTGCGGCCATAACCGACATTGACACAATAGAGGCCGGCGAAAGCATCGAGGCTTTTCTTGCCGGACTTATCGGTGATCCATACGCCTTCACCCCCGACCATCACTCGGGTTGGCGTTTCGCCGCGGGCATGCATGCCCATATGGGTTGAGGGATGAAAAAAGTGATCGCGATCCCAGGCGGTCAATTCGTTGGAACGGTCGAGCATGGCAAGGTCCTTTCGTCGGGCCGTTTCAGGCAGCATCGAGACAGAGATATTTGAGGTCGGTGAAGGCTTCGAGGCCATGGCGCGCGCCTTCGCGGCCGAGGCCCGACTGCTTCACTCCACCAAATGGAACCGGCGCGCCGGTGATCTTCACGCGATTGATGGCGACCATGCCGTAGTCGAGCGCGCGCCCCATCCGCAGTTGGCGCGCACCGTTTTCGGTCACCACATAAGCGACGAGGCCGTATTCGGTCGCGTTGGCACGTGCCATGACCTCAGCTTCGGTATCGAAAACGGTGACTGCGGCCACCGGCCCGAACGTCTCTTCATGCATGATGCGCGCGTTGTCCGGGACATCGACCAGCAGCGTCGGCTGGTAAAACAATGTTCCGGCATCGTGGCGTTGTCCGCCGGTCAGGCAGCGTGCGCCGCATGAAACTGCGTCGGCTACCTGTTGTTCCACCTTGGCGATAGCACGTTCGTGCATCAGCGGGCCGATCTCGACGCCATCCTCCAGCCCCATGCCGACCTTCAGTGCAGCAACGCGCGCGGCAAAGGCCGTGCAAAAGCGCGCATAGATGCCGCGCTGGACATAGATGCGGTTGGCGGCAAGGCAGTCCTGCCCGGAGGTGGCGAACTTCGCGTCGACTGCAATTTTCACGGCTCTGGCGATATCGGCGTCGTTAAACACGATGAGCGGAGCATGACCGCCCAGTTCCATCACCAGGCGTTTCATCGTTGGCGCACATTGTGCGGCAATCAGGCGGCCAATTTCGGTTGAGCCGGTGAAGCTGAGCGCCCGCACACGTCTATCTTCGCAAAGAGTGCCGACGATGGTTTCTGCGTCGCCGGTGACAACGTTGAAGACACCTGCAGGGATTCCCGCACGTTCGCCCAGCTCCGCCAGCGCCAGTGCCGAGAGCGGGGTTTCCGATGACGGATGGGCGACAATCGTGCAGCCTGCAGCAAGAGCTGCAGCGGCTTTGCGGGTGAGCATGGCAGAGGGGAAATTCCATGGCGTCACGAGTGCGACAACGCCCAGCGGCTCGCGGCGCACCATCATTTCCGTTTCCGGCAGATGACTGGTGACACTTTCAGCGTTCACACGACGCGCTTCTTCCGCATACCATTCCACGAAGGAGGCAGCATAGTCGATTTCGCCACGCGCTTCTTCCAGCGGCTTGCCCTGTTCCAGCGTCATGAGCAGCGCAAGGTCTTCCTTTGACGAGACAATCAGGTCGAACCATCTGCGCAGAATCGCGGCACGTTCCTGCGGGAGCAGCACGCGCCATGTTGGAAAGGCTTTTGATGCGGCATCCACGGCGCGCACCGTTTCGGAACGTCCAAGCGCGGCGACCCAGGCCAGGCTCGCGCCCGTTGCCGGGTCGTTGACGTCAAATCCCTCGCCGTTCTCCCCGGCGGTCCATTGACCGCCGACATAGGCAAGTTCGCGATGCAGCCGTCGGTCGGACAGCCTGTCAAACGCCTGGTGGCGGATCGTGCGGGCAAGTGTGGCAGACATGACGGCCTCGCGAGTTGAACGATGCCGTCAGCCTAAGCGTGAATTAGCGGAGAAGGGGACTGTTTGCGCTATGATTGGAAGAGAAATCAGCTGTGGAAATTCCCGCAAGCGGAGAAACTGTCTCCGTCAGATTTCGGCCGACAGCAATTGCATCACCGGCTGCACCACCTCGTCCTTCACGGTGCGGGTGATGATGTAGGTGAAATAACGGTCGATACCGATCTCCTGTTCGAGCAACGAATCGATAAAACGTTGATAGGCATCGATGTCGCGCGCCGCGACCTTTACCATGTAGTCGATACCGCCGCCGACCGACCAGCATGCGACGACCTCCGGGCAGGCGCGGATCGCGCGTTCGAAACGCTCGAAATCGGCCTGTCGGTGGTTTCCGAGCGTCACCTCGACCAGCACTCCGGTGACCGGCGCGACCACGCGCAGGTCAAGCCGCGCATGATAGCCGGCAATGATGCCCGCCTTCTCCAGCCTCGCCAACCGCGTCCAGCAGGGGGTCGGTGACAGCCCTGCCTTCTCGGCGAGTGCGAGTTTGGTAATACGTCCGTCACGCTGGATCGCGTCGAGGATCTTCAGGTCGATGGCATCAAGTCGGGGCGCGGTCATGGGGCAGCATTGGTTTCCTGAGCAGGATTGTCAATTGACATGATTAGCGTCATTAATGAACTCATGACAATATGGCGCCCCGATCCTGCTCTAATTCGTCGTCCGGCTTACCTTTCTCTGGCGGACCAGATTGCGCGGGCGATTCATGAAGGGCGGCTGGAAAATGGTACCCAGCTGGCGACGCATCGGCAGCTGGCGGATGAGATGAATTTGTCAGTTCAGACGATCAGTCGCGCCTATGAGGAGCTGATACGGCGCGGGCTGGTTTCTGGAGAGATCGGGCGGGGGACGTTTGTGCAGGCACGCCAGCCGGAACCGACGCCGCCCTATCTGCCCGAACGACTGGGTGACCTGATTGATTTGTCGATTCTCAAGCCGGTGTGCGAGCCGATGCATCTGGACAAGATGCGCGCGATGCTGGGCCAGCTGGCGCAGGATCTGCCGGCCAGCGCGGCGCTGTCATTTCGACCCAACAACATCTTTCCGCGCCATCGGCTGGCGGCAGCGGAATGGCTGCTGGGCTGCGGGCTGGAAACCTCGCCGCTCAACATCAGCGTCACCAATGGCGCGACCGCCGGCATGACGGTGGCGCTGATGACCGCTGCCCCACAAGGAACAACGGTCGCCACCGAGGCCATCGGCCATCACACGCTGGTGCCGCTGGCCAGCTATCTGGGCTTTCACCTCGAGGGGCTGCCGATCGACCGCGAGGGAATTTTACCGCAGGCGCTGGACGACGCGTGCACACGCGGCAATATTCGCGCCGTCTTCGTCCAGCCGTCGGCGATCAGCCCCACGGCGACGCTGATGGGCGCGGCACGGCGCGCCGCGCTGGTTGAGGTGGCGCGAAAGCACGACATCGCCATCATCGAGAACGACATTCTTGGCCCGCTGGTGACCCGCAGCGCGCCGCCGATTGCGGCGCTTGCGCCGGAACGCACCTTCTACGTTACCAGTTTCACCAAGATCACCGTGCCCGGTCTGCGTATCGGTTATCTGGTTGCGCCCGACCGTTTCGTCGCCGCTATCGCCAACCGCCATCTGGTGTCGAACTGGATGGCAACGCCGCTGGTGGCTGAGATGGCGACGCGTTGGGTGCAGGACGGAACGGCCGCCCAATTGGTTGAATGGCAGCGCACAGCAATCCATCAGCGCCACGCGATTGCATCGGAAGTGCTGGCCCAGACGCCGTTCCGGTCACAACCGGAAAGCCTGCATGTCTGGCTCGATCTGCCGGAAGGCCAGGCGGAAGAAAGCTTTGTCGCACAGGCACGGCTGCAAGGCGTGGCCATCGCGCCCGGCATGTCCTTCCGTGTTTCCGACGCGCCGTGGACGCCGTCGGTACGCATCTCGCTCGGCTCGACCAGCGAGACGGAACTGCGCACCGGACTGGGCATCGTCGCCAAGTTGCTGATGGCCGATCCGGAACATTTGTTGCTGGCGATCTGAAGCGACACTCGTGCCAACACATCAGGGCAGGTGAACCTAATTCACTGACCTGCCGCGAGATGTGCAACAAAATCAGTCAGATACCAACAATTCGAAAGATTTCGGGCCAAATCTGTCCACAATCAGGTTCAGGCGACACATTTCGTCCAGTTGCCCGGAAGCAACTGCCAAATCGGGAGAATTCCGTCGCAAACGAACAGGCGACTGACCAATCAAATTGTCATGATATTATTTTCCGGATTGACATGATTTGAAGCCTTCCCCATCGTTAATGACGCAACGGGAGACGGGACATTCATGACAGCGGCCATCATCAAGATCGACAAGATCAGCAAGAGCTTCGGCGTGCTGAAGGTCCTGGACGATCTGTCGATGCAGGTAAGGCCCGGCGAAAAGCTGGCGCTGATCGGGCCGTCGGGTTCAGGCAAGACGACGATCCTGCGTATCCTGATGACACTGGAACAAATCGACGGCGGCCATATCGAGATCGAGGGCGAACAGCTCTACCACATGCCGAAGAATCGCAGCGGGTTGGTGCCAGCGGATGAGCGTCACCTCGCCAAGATGCGCCAGAAGATCGGCATGGTGTTTCAGCTGTTCAATCTGTTTCCGCACAAATCGGTGATCGACAACGTGACGCTCGCCCCGCGCCTGACCAAACATGTTTCGCGCCCCGATGCGGAAAAGCGGGCGATGGAACTGCTCGATATGGTCGGCATGGCCGACAAGGCCAAGAACATGCCGGCGCAACTGTCGGGCGGCCAGAAGCAGCGCGTGGCAATTGCGCGCGCTTTGGCGCTCTCACCGAAGATCATGCTGTTTGACGAGGTGACCTCGGCGCTCGACCCGGAACTGGTCGAGGAAGTGCTGAACGTGATGCGCAAACTCGCTGCCGAGACGGACACGACGATGCTGCTGGTGACCCACGAAATGGGCTTTGCGCGCGATTTTGCCGATCGGGTCCTGTTTTTCGACAGGGGCAAGATCGTTGAGGAAGGCACGCCAACAGAAATTTTCTCCAATCCGAAACAGGAACGTACGCAGGCGTTTTTGAAAAAGATCATCGCGGCAGGCCATCGGGTGTGACCGCAGGCGACAACAAAAGATCCAGGGAACAAGGAGCAAGACCATGAAGAAACTAATCTTCGGCGGGCTGGCCGCCATGACAGCCGTCGCAGCCATCGCCATTGGGGCACAGGCGCAGGACAACCCGAAACTCGACCAGCTGAAGGAACAGGGCTTCGCCCGCATTGCCATCGCCAACGAACCGCCATTCACCGCCGTTGCCGCCGATGGCAAGGTGTCGGGAGCCGGGCCGGACGTGGCACAGGCGGTGTTCGAACGTCTCGGGGTGCCGGAAGTCGTGGCGTCGATCTCCGAATATGGCGCCATGATACCGGGGCTGCAGGCGCGCCGTTTCGACGTGGTCACTGCTGGCCTGTTCATGAAGAAGGACCGCTGCGAAGCGGTCGCCTACTCAGAACCGATCCTGTGCGATGCTGAGGCCTTCCTCGTCAAGAAGGGCAACCCGAAAGGGCTGAACACCTACGCTGACATCGCTGCCCATGCCGACGCCACCATCGGCGCGCCCGGCGGCGGTACAGAAGAAAGGCTGGCGCTTGACGCCGGGGTGCCACGCGACCGCGTCGTCGTCGTGCCGGACGGCCAGAGCGGCCTGCGCATGCTGCAGGATGGTCGTCTCGATGTCTATTCGCTGCCAGTGCTGTCGATCAGCGAACTGGTGCGGCTGGCCAAGGATGACAGCCTCGAAATGATCGCGCCGATTTCGGACGCGCCGGTCTATTGCGACGGTGCCGCCTTCCGCAAAGGCGATGAGGCACTGCGGGATGCGTTCGACGTCGAACTGGCCAAGCTGAAGGAAACGGGCGAGTTCGCCAAGATCATCGAGCCCTATGGCTTCTCGGCCGCCGCGGCGATGTCGACATCGCGCGAAAAGCTCTGCGCCGCGCAGTAACAGCAAAGCACGGCTCTCTTCTCTTCGGGAAGAGAGCCGTCACCCATCCATCCTCAGTGGCTCGGCGTTTCATGTCTGACAGCTTTTTCCCCCGAATGTGTGGCCTTCGAGGCTCGCACCGCAACAGATGGGGCAACGTCGCCGATGATTGATTGGTCCGGATATCTCGGCCTGATCCTGCAAGGTGCGCTGGTGACCGTCCAATTGACGGTCATGGGATGCGCGCTGGCACTGGTTATGGCGTTTTTGGCGGGTCTTGGACGCCTGTCGCATTATGCTGCGGTACGCTGGCTGGCGACTGCCTATATCGAGTTTTTCCGTGGCACGTCGATTTTTGTCCAGCTGTTCTGGGCCTATTTCGTGCTGCCGCTGCTGGGGTTTGACTTGACCTCGATGCAGGCTGGCGTGCTGGCGCTGGGCCTGAATGTCGGCGCCTATGGCGCGGAGGCGGTGCGCGGCGCGGTGCAGTCAATCGGCCGCGAACAGTTCGAGGCCTGCGTGGCCGTCAACCTGTCGCGCTATCAAACCATGCGTCATGTGATCCTTCCGCAAGCGGTGATCCTGATGCTGCCGACCTTTGGCAACAACGCCATCGAGTTGTTGAAAGCGACCGCCATCGTGTCGCTGATCTCACTGTCCGACATGACCTTTCAGGCCCAGGTGGTGCGGGCGCAGACTGGCAACACGCTGATCCCGTTTGCGACGATCCTGGTGCTCTATTTTGCGATGGCGATGACGATCTCAGCCGGGATGCGCTGGCTGGAACGCCGCCTGACGCGCGGTCTCGATGGAGTGCGCAGCTGATGGAATGGGATTGGCAATTCGTCTGGCAGATCATGCCAACCCTGCTGGAAGGGTTCAAGATCACCATTATCGCAACGTTGCTTGGCTCGGTGCTCGCCGCCATTGTTGGCATGGTGTTTGCGGTTCTGCGCCGCTCGCCGAACCCTTATGTCGCGCGGCCGGTCGGGCTGGTGGCCGAGTTCATTCGCGGCACGCCGCTTCTGGTGCAGCTTTATTTCCTGTTTTACGTGCTGCCCTCGGCTGGCATCCTGCTGTCGCCGCTGGTGGCCGGTGTCATCGGGCTTGGTCTGCACTATGGCACCTACACCGCCGAGGTCTATCGCGGTGGGATCGACAACGTGCCGCGCGGCCAGTGGGAGGCGGCGAAAGCCTGCAATCTCAATCCGGTGCAGACATGGGTGCACGTGATCATGCCACAGGCGATTCCGCCGATGATCCCGGCGCTGGCAAACTATTTTATCGCCATGTTCAAGGAGACGCCGCTGCTGTCGGCGATTACCGTGCTGGAACTGATGAACCAGGCGCGCAGCATCGCCAACACCAATTATCGCTATATCGAACCGATGACGATGGTGGGGGTGTTCTTCCTGACGGTTTCGATTGTTTCCGTATTCGGGTTGCGCTGGCTGGAACGGCGCTACGGGCGGGTGGAGCGGTAGAATGGCAGCCCTGAAAATCCGTCAGCGCTCAACAAGACCGCCACTCGATGCGCGGCCACGCGACAGCCGCGTCGGGCTGGTGATCCTGGCGACCGACCACACCACCGAGCCGGACTATGCGCGGATGGTGGCGAGTGACCACATCGGCGTCTATGTCACGCGCGTTGCCTATGCCAACCCGACGACGCCGGAAAACTTGCGGGCGATGCAGCCAGCTTTGAGCGCGGCGGCGGCGCTGATCCTGCCGGACGAGCCGCTCGACGTCGTCTGCTATTCCTGCAACTCGGCGTCGGTGGTGATCGGCGACGACGCGGTCGAACGGGCTTTTCAGGCAAGCAAGCCGGAGGTTGCAGTGGTGACGCCACCGCTGGCAACGGTGAGGGCGTTGCAGTCGCTGAGCGCGCGGCGGATCAGTATTCTGACGCCCTATCTGGCCGAGACCAGCGCGCCGGTGGCGGACTATTTCGTAGCCAAGGGTTTCGACGTTGTAAGCTTCACCTGTCTTGGGATGGACGATGACCGCGAGATGGCGCGGATCGCACCGGCGACGCTGGTGGATCTGGCGCGCGAGGCGATGGACCCGCAGGCGGATGCGCTGATCATCCTGTGCACGGCACTGCGGGCCGCCGAAGCGGCAGCCAGCATCGAGGCCGCGCTCGGCAAGCCGGTGGTGACGAGCAATCAGGCAACCGCATGGATGTGCCTGCGGCTGTGCGGCGACGAGCGCGCCATGCCGGAACGGGGGCGCGTGTTCTCGCTGCCTTTGGATGCGGCATGACGGTAGCGCTGGCAGAGATAAGGGCCGCGCAGGCGCGGATTGCAGGCAAGGTCGAGCGCACGGCGTTGCAGCTGTCCGACGCGCTGGCGCGCCATTGTGGCGTGCCGGTCTACATGAAGATGGAGCACCGCCAGCCAACCGAATCGTTCAAGCTACGTGGCGCGACCAATGCCGTCGCGATGCTGGATCCGGAAGGGCGCAAACGTGGCGTGGTCGCGGCCTCGACCGGCAATCATGGGCGAGCGCTGGCCTATGCAGCAAGGCTGGAGGGACTAGGCGCGACGATCTGCATGTCGCAGCTGGTGCCGCAGAACAAGCGCGACGCGATCGCGCTTCTGGGCGCGGAGATGCGCATCGTCGGCGACAGTCAGGATGACGCTCAGGTGGAGGCCGAGCGGCTGGTCGAGGACATGGGCATGACCATTGTGCCGCCGTTCGATCATGAAGATGTCATCGCCGGTCAGGGTACGATCGGGCTGGAGCTGATCGAGGACCTGCCTCAGGTCGACACGGTGTTGGTGCAGCTGTCCGGCGGCGGGCTTGCGTCGGGCGTCGCGGCGGCGGTGAAGGGTTTGCGCCCACAGGCGCGGGTGATCGGTGTCTCGATGGCGCGCGGCGCGGCGATGCAGGCGAGCCTTGAGGCAGGCAGGCCGGTGCAGCTGCGCGAGGAGGAAACGCTGGCGGATTCGCTCGGCGGCGGCATCGGGCTTGCCAATCGCCATACATTTTCGATGTGCCGCGACCTGCTCGATGGCGTGATCCTGTTGTCGGAGGAGGAGATCGCGGCGGGCATCGTCCACGCCTATCGCGAGGAACGCGAGATCGTGGAAGGCGCAGGGGCGGTGGGCATCGCGGCGCTGTTGGCGGGCAAGGTCATGCCAGGCGGGCCGGTGGCGCTGATCCTGTCGGGCCGAAATATCGACATGGAGCTGCACCGGCGCGTCATCAACGGGGAGGGGCGGCCATGAGCCGGATGACGATCCTGACCGAAGCGGAATTGCGGAAAATCGTGAAGCTTGACCTTGCGGCGGTCGCCTGTGTCGAGGACGCGTTTCGCGCGCTGGCGACGCAAAGGGTGGCGATGTCGCCGATCCTGCGGCTCGACATTCCCGAGCATCGCGGCGAGGTCGACGTCAAGACGGCTTACGTTCCCGGCCTTGACGGGTTCGCCATCAAGATCAGCCCCGGCTTCTTCGACAATCCCAAGCTGGGGCTGCCCAGCGTCAACGGCATGATGGTGCTTTTGTCGGCAACGACCGGGCTGGTCGAGGCGCTGCTGCTCGACAATGGCTACCTCACCGATGTGCGAACGGCGGCAGCTGGTGCGGTGGCGGCGAAGTATCTGGCGCACGAGGGGGCGAAGGTTGCGGCAATCTTCGGGGCCGGAGTCCAGGCGCGGCTGCAACTGGAAGCGTTGATGCTGGTGCGCCCGATCCGTGAGGCGCGAATCTGGGCGCGGGATGCAGCCAAGGCAGAAGCGCTGGCGGCAAATCTGCGTGCCGAGCTTGGCATTGACGCACGCGCTGAGAGCGACGGCGCGCAGGCGGTGGCCGGAGCAGACGTCATCGTCACGACGACGCCGAGCGAAACGCCGATCCTGATGGCGCAATGGCTGTCAGCCGGGCAGCACGTCACGGCGATGGGATCGGACGCAGAGCACAAGAACGAGATCGACCCCGAAGCGCTGCGCCGCGCCAATGTCTATGTCGCCGACCGGCTCACCCAGACGCGGGTTCTGGGCGAACTGCACCATGCAATTGAAGCGGGGCTGGTGAACCCTTCGACGGAATTTGCCGAACTGGGCCAGATCATTGCCGGAACCGCAACAGGCCGCCGCTCCCCGTATGACATCACGTTTTGCGACCTGACCGGCACCGGCGTTCAGGACACGGCCATCGCCACGCTGGCGCGCGAACGGGCGCGCAATGCAGGCGCCGGCACAATTTTTGACAGTTGAAACCGAGGAGTTTCGTGGAAATGACATCGCCTTCTCTGAAGTTCACGCGTGACGAATATGCGGCGCGGCTGGCAAAGACACGCAAGGCCATGGAGGCGAAGGGAATTGACGTGCTGATCGTCAGCGACCCGTCGAACATGGGGTGGCTGACCGGATATGATGGCTGGTCGTTTTACGTGCATCAGGCGGTGATCGTGCCGCCGACCGGCGAGCCGATCTGGTACGGGCGTGGACAGGACGCCAACGGCGCCAAGCGTACCGCCTATCTCGATCATGCCAATATCATCGGTTACGCCGACCATTATGTGCAGTCGACCGAGCGCCATCCGATGGATTATCTGTCAACGGTGCTGGTCGAGCGCGGCCTCGACAAGCTGACCATCGGCGTCGAGATGGACAATTACTGGTTTTCTGCCGCTGCCTTTGCCGCGCTGCAAAAAGGCCTGCCCAATGCGCGGTTCACCGATGCAACGGCGCTGGTCAACTGGCAGCGTGCGATCAAAAGCCCGACCGAAATCGACTATATGCGCAAGGCGGCACGGATCGTCGAGGCGATGCATGCACGCATCCTCGACAAGGTCGAAGTCGGGATGCGCAAATGCGATCTGGTGGCTGAAATCTATGATGCGGGGACGCGCGGCGTCGATGGCATCGGCGGCGATTATCCTGCCATCGTGCCGCTGTTGCCGTCGGGCGTGGACGCCTCCGCGCCGCATCTGACCTGGAACGACCAGCCGATGCGCGCCAATGAAGGTACGTTCTTCGAGATCGCCGGGTGCTACAACCGCTATCATCTGCCCCTGTCACGCACCGTCTTCCTCGGCAAGCCGACGCAGGCGTTTCTGGATGCCGAGAAGGCGACGCTGGAGGGCATGGAGGCCGGGCTTGCAGCGGCAAAGCCTGGCAATACCTGCGAGGATATTGCCAACGGGTTCTTCGGCGTTCTGAAGAAGTACGGCATCATCAAGGATAACCGCACCGGCTACTCGATTGGCCTCTCCTATCCGCCAGACTGGGGCGAGCGCACCATGAGCCTGCGCCCCGGCGACAAGACCGAACTGAAGCCCGGTATGACATTCCACTTCATGACCGGTCTATGGCTGGAAGACATGGGGCTGGAGATCACCGAATCCATCCTGATTACCGACACGGGTGTCGAGTGCCTCGCCAACGTGCCACGCCACTTGTTCGTGAAGGACTGATGGGGCGAGCGGAGTAGGGGGAAAAGAGGGCAGTTGGCAGTATTTCCCTACTCCCCTACTCCCCTCGGCAATCAAATCGACCAATTCGCATGAGACCTGACATGTTAGACCAGCATCTTCGCCCGTCGCCGATCTCGCCCACCATCGATCTTGATGCCGAAGGGGTACAGCACGGGTTTTTGCGCCTGCCCTATAGTCGTGACGATTCCGCGTGGGGATCGGTGATGGTTCCGATCTGCGTGATCCGCAATGGCAGCGGTCCGACGGCGTTGCTGACCGGAGCCAATCACGGCGATGAATATGAGGGGCCGCTTGCGCTTTACGATCTGGCGCGGTCGTTGAAGGTGGAGGACGTGTCCGGCGCGGTTATCATCGTTCCGGCATTGAACTACCCGGCGTTCAGGGCCGGCACCCGCACATCACCCATCGACAAGGGCAACATGAACCGCAGCTTTCCGGGCAGGCCGGACGGGACGGTGACGGAGAAGATCGCCGACTATATCTATCGCCATCTTTTACCGCGCGCCGATCTCGTGCTTGATTTTCACTCGGGCGGGCGGACGCTCGACTTCCTGCCGTTCTGCGCTGCCCATATCCTGCCCGACAAGGCGCAGGAGGGCAGGGCGTTCGCGGCAGTGGAGGCTTTTTCAGCGCCGTATTCGGTGCGGATGCTCGAAATCGATGCGGTCGGCATGTATGACACCGCCGCAGAGGAAATGGGCAAGGTGTTCGTCACCACCGAGCTTGGCGGCGGCGGCACCTCACGCGCCGAAACCGTAAAGATCGCCCGCAAGGGCGTTCTCAACGTGCTGCGCCATGCGGGGATCGTTGCCGGGGCGGTCGAGCAGACGCCGACGACATGGCTCGATATGCCCGACGGAGACTGCTTCAGCTTCGCGATGGAAGACGGGCTGATCGAAACCATGGTCGATCTTGGCGGCGCGGTGACAAAGGGCATGGTGATCGCGCGCGTGTGGGGCACCGGCAGCACGGGCGTTGCCCCACAGGAGATCCACGCGAAGATGGACGGCATTCTCGTCGCGCGACACTTCCCCGGACTGATCAAGGCGGGCGACTGCGTGGCGGTGGTGGCGATCAGCAACTAACCTGCGGAGCCACGCTGAGCACTGGGCGTCACCAACACGCGACGTTAGCCGGCATCAGAAAGCGGCGATGGCTTCGAAGGTTCTCATTCGACCTCTCGTGTTGTGGGGGATTTGAGTGGCGTCGCGCACGCTGAGAAACCTCATGTCGGTGTGCGGCTAGTTTTACGTTGCGGGTTGATCAACTGTTAAGTTGCTACCTTTACAGGGTCTATTCGAATAGCAACGCTGAGTATTCGGGGACCCTATGGGATACTTTGTGGTGTCTGTGTTCGGCACTGCCGCTGTCGCGTTTGCCCTCTTGTCGTGGTACGCGTCCAATCTGCGCTACTTCCGATATCTGGCTGTTGGTCTCGCGTCATGCGGCACCGGATTCCTGCTGCAAACCGCTCAGATCCCGACCAATATCTCTGCCAATTCCCTGCTAGCTACCGCTTGTTATTTCGCAGGCGCTCTTTCAGTCGCCGAGGCGGTCAAACGACGGTCCTCTGAGACCATGGGGTGGGCGTTCCACGCAACATTATTCGTGGTGGCTCTCCTAAGCACTGCCTACTTTCTTTTCGTCGATCGAAACCTGATAGCGAGAACCTACATCCTCAATTTCGGGTTTGGCTTTGTGCTGCTTGCGGCAGCCTGGAAAACGAGAAAGCACATTCGGGGTAGCGTGGCCGATCAGATACTTTTCTGGACGATCGCGCTCGTGGGGCTGCACTTCCTTCCCCGGACCGTGCTGACAGTGGGAAGCTTCAGTGCGGCGCCCGGCGAGCACGTCAACACCACCTTCTGGATCACGCTGCAATACACATTGGCTTTCGTCCTGAATGCCGGCGTCCTAGCTCTTTTCGGGGTCGCGGGAGCAGACATTTTTGCTTCGATCACGCGCGAGCGTGACTCCGATGTGCTGACCGGACTCTTAAATCGCCGGGGCCTTGAGACTGCGGTTCGCTCGCTCACGGGAAAAGGAACCCAAAACGCAGTCATCCTCGCAGACCTCGATAACTTCAAAGCGATCAACGATCACTTCGGCCATGCTGCAGGGGATATCGTGTTGCAAGAGACCGCACGCCGCCTGGCAGCAGTCGCACGGAAACAGGATTTGCTTGCACGCATCGGCGGCGAAGAGTTCGTGTGTGTGATCAGCGGGAGTGTGGAGGACGCTCTAGCCTTGGCGGAACGCTTTAGGACATCTCTTGCGGCAACACCCGTCAATGTGGGATCAGCCAGTCTGACCGTTACAGGCAGCTTCGGCATCGCCGCATCTGACGCGTACGATCATTTCTGGGATGCTGTGAAGGAAGCGGACACCCAACTTTATGTGGCAAAGCGGGCAGGGAAAAATGCTGTCTCCTCGCGGGAGAGGCTGGCATCTTGATGGGTCTCCTGTGGCATTCCTAACCCGGGATCATCGATGAGACCCAGGCCGTGCCTGGACATCCATTGCCGTGATCGCACGCGCGACGTTGCGCACGTTGAGCCCCGTCTTCGGCGCATCGTAGCAGCGGCTCGTGCTGATAGCCGATCGCGGCCGGACCTGTGACGGCGAAACAAGTTGTGCGCCAAAACCAGTTTCGAGACCGCGGTCATCCCCCTCGTCGTCGCTGGGTAACGTCACATAACATTCATCTTCCATTCGAGTGACTGTCACATGAGTGGACTAGCTCAGTCCTATCTCAACACGGCCAAACCGGTGGCTGAAACTCGATGGGGCAGTTCATGCATATCAATCGTCGACAATCTCTTGGACTTTTGGGTGGGGCAGCATTTGGCGCGCTCATCCTGCCGGGCAGCCTGATGGCGCAGGGCGCTCGCCGTTCGATCACCATCGCGGTGCAGAAAATCAGCAACAACAACACGCTGGATAATTGGCACGAGCAGTCAAACGTCGGTGAGCGCGTGTTCTACCCCAATTTCTGGGAAGGGCTGATCGGCCGCAACTGGATGGGCGATCAAGGCCCGGTGCCGGAATTGGCTACCGAGTGGAAGCGCCTCGACGACAAGACGATCGAGTTCAAGCTGCGCCAGGGCGTCAAGTTCCACAATGGCGACGAAATGACAGCAGAAGACGTTGCCTTCTCGTTCTCGGACGAGCGCCTGTTTGGCGGTACGGAGCCGGTTGGCGGCACCACCATCTACGCCGAAGACTTCAAGCCCAACACCGACAAGGAACTGCCTGCTAGCGTCCCAGGTACGGCGCGCCGCCTCTGGCCTGCACTGCGCGGCGTCGAGATCGTCGACCGCTACACGGTGCGCTTCCACAATGCGACGCCGGACGTAACGCTGGAAGGCCGCTTCTATGCTGGCGGACCGCAGATCACCTCCAAACGCGCGTGGGATGAAGCCAAGACCTATGCCGAATGGGCCCGAAGCCCCGTCACCACCGGCGCCTACAAGGTCGAAGAATTCAAGCCGGACGTGTCGCTGACTTTGGTGGCGCATGACGAGCACTGGGCCGGTCGCCCGCCGCTTGAACGCATCCGTTTCATCGAAGTGCCGGAAGTCGCCAGCCGCGTGAACGGCCTCTTGTCCGGCGAGTACGACTTCGCCTGCGACCTGCCGCCAGACCAGATCGGCACCATCGCCAACACAGCAGGTCTTGAAGTTCAGTCATCGACAATCTGGAACCACCGCGTTTCGGTATTCAACACCCAAAATGAGATCATGGCTGATCCGCTGGTGCGTCGCGCCATGACACACGCCATTGACCGCAATGCCATCGTGGAGGCCCTGTGGGCCGGTCAGACCGTGGTGCCGAAGGGGCTTCAGTTCGACAGCTATGCGGCTTCGAACATGTTGATCGAAGACTGGACCGTGCCGGAATTCAATCCGGAGCTGGCCCGCGACCTGCTCAAGCAGGCGAACTACAAGGGTGATGCGATCCCGTATTTCCTGCTGAACAACTACTATACCAACCAGACTGCAACCGGTCAGGTGCTGACCGAGATGTGGCAGCAGGCCGGCATCAACGTCGAGATCCAGATGAAGGAAAACTGGTCGCAGATCTTCGCCGGCGAAGGCGAGCGCGGCCTGCGTGACTGGTCGGCTTCCAACCTCGTCAACGATCCGGTGACGCCGATGGTCAACCAGTTCGGCCCGAACGGTCAGGCCCAGCAGAACCTCGAATACAGCAATGCCGAGCTGAACCAGATGTCGGTGGTTCTGGAAACCTCGACCGACCACGAGACGCGTCGCAAGGCTTTCCGGCGCATGCTGGAGATCGCAGAGCGCGAAGACCCAGTCTACACGTTGCTGCATCAGAACGCCGTGTTCACCGGCATGAAGTCCGAACTCAACTGGAAGGCCGCACCAGCGTTCGCAATGGATTTCCGTCGCGACAATTGGAACGTCTGATCTGTTTCTTCGGTACGGCAGGCCCTGCGGGCCTGCCAGCTTTCTCATGACATTACGGAAAGGACGCAGGATGAGTTTGGTCTCGATCCGTGATCTCAAAGTCTCGTTTGATGGCGTGCAGGTACTCCACGGCATCGATCTCGAAATCGGCGAGGGCGAGGCCGTCGGCCTCGTCGGTGAAAGCGGCTGCGGGAAGTCGGTGACATGGCTCGCGGCGCTCGGACTTCTGCCGCTCAAGGCAGCGGTCAGCGGCTCGGCCAAGTTTGCCGGCCAAGAGCTTGTCAATGCGCCACGTACTACCTTGGAAACGGTCCGCGGCGGGCGCATCGCCATGATCTTTCAGGATCCGTCATCCTCGCTCAATCCCGTCCAACGGGTGGGTAAACAGCTGATCGAGAGCATCCGCCTGCATCGCGGCCTCAAGGGCGCAGCGGCGAGGGTCGAAGCCATTCGCCTGATGGATCTCGTCGGCATTCCGTCTGCCTCGACGCGTATCGATCTTTATCCGCATGAATTTTCGGGTGGCCAGTGTCAGCGCATCATGATCGCCATGGCTTTGGCCGGCGAACCCGATCTGTTGATCGCCGACGAGCCGACAACGGCGCTTGATGCCACGATTCAGGCGCAGATTCTCGACCTTCTCGCCAGAATCCGGGAAGAGACCGGCATGGCGATGGTCTTCATCAGCCATGATCTCGGCGCTGTCTCGGCCGTGTGCGATCGCGCGGCAGTGATGTATGCCGGCCGGGTCGTCGAGCAAAACGGCATTCGGGGGCTCTTCGAAAGTCCGCGTCATCCGTACACGGTCGGTCTGTTTCAGGCGATCCCGCAACTGGATGGACCTCGCCAACGTCTCGTGCCGATCTACGGCACCGTGCCCGATCCGCGCCATCTGCCAACGGGCTGTTCGTTTTCGCCGCGCTGCACAAGTGCGAGTGACTTTTGTACCAGTGTCCAACCCGGACTCGTCCGTCAGGACGATGGCTGCGACCTTGCCTGTTTCAATCCAGCCGCTCACGCGGTGGTGCCTGCCTATGGCCATTCCGTGAAAACGACCGAGTACGTGAGATGAGCGTGCTGCTAAAGGCATCCCGACTTTGCCAACGATACACCACCGGCAAGAAGCTTTTCGGCAAGCCGTCAACGGTGACCGCGGTCGATGGTATCGATCTTGAAATCCGTGCTGGCGAAATCGTTGGTGTTGTCGGCGAATCCGGATCGGGAAAATCGACCCTCGGGCGTATGCTGCTTGGCATCGAGGCGCCGACCGATGGCGAGGTGCTGTGGCAAGGGGCGCTGATGCCGATGCCGGCGACGCCCAAATGGCGAGCGCTGCGCCGCGACATGCAGCTGATCTTTCAGGATCCGCTGGCCGCACTCGACCGTCGGATGACCATTGCCGACCAGATCGCGGAACCGCTCGAAATTCACAGACTGATGCCGCGCGAGCAGATAGGTGCCCGCGTGATGGAATTGATGGAGAAGGTCGGCTTGCGCGCCGATCAGGCTGACCGCTATCCGCTGGAACTGTCCGGCGGCCAGCGTCAGCGCGTCGTGATTGCCCGCGCCCTTGCGATGTCGCCGAAATTTCTCGTCTGCGACGAGCCTGTGTCGGCCCTCGACGTCTCCATCCAGGCCCAGGTCGTCAATCTGCTCTACGATCTCCAGCAGGACGAAGACCTGACCATGGTCTTCATCAGCCACGATCTGAAGGTGGTTCGCAATCTGTGCGACCGTGTGGTCGTGATGTATCTGGGACGCATTGTCGAGGAGGGCTCGGCCGAAGAGATTTTCGCCAGGCCGTTGCATCCCTACACGCAGGCGCTGGTGTCTTCGGTGCCACAAGCGGGAACCGGCATGACGAACCGCATCGTCTTGCAAGGAGAGCCACCAAACCCGGCCGCGCGTCCCTCCGGCTGCGCGTTTCACCCGCGTTGCCGCTTTGCCGATGCAGCCTGCAAGGCAAAGGTGCCATCGCTGATGCGCGACAATGGCCGTCTTGCTGCCTGTCTGAAGCTGCGGACCCTTCCTTTTCAGGACGAGAAGCAACTGACCCATGCTTAATCACATTCTGATCCGTCTCGTCCGGGCGTTCCTGACATTGATGCTGGTGATGACGTTTGCCTTTCTGGTGCTGCGTCTTTCCGGCGACCCGGCGATCATATTGCTTGGCCCCGATGCACCGCAGGACGCCATCAATGCCTTTCGCGAGCGCTGGGGCCTCAACGATCCACTGTGGAAGCAGTATCTGGCCTACATCGCGCAGGTGCTGACCCTCGATTTCGGCGTCTCGATGCGCGATCAGGTGCCGGCGCTTGAACTGGTCATGTCGCGTATCCCGGCGACGCTCGCGATCACTGTTCCGGCATTGATCCTCAAGGTCGCGATCGGTATTCCCGCCGGAGTCTACGCCGCGTTGCATCGTCAATCGATTGCAGATCGTGGCGTGATTACCCTGTCCATCTTCGGCTTCACGGTTCCGTCCTTCGTCCTCGGCCTGATCCTCGTTTTGATCTTTGCGGTGACGCTTGGCTGGCTGCCATCGGGCGGCCAGGATAGCTGGCGGCACGCGATCCTGCCGATCGCGACGCTCTCGGTTGGCGGCATCGGCATCATGGCGCGGTTTTCGCGCTCGGCGATGATCGAGGTGCTGGGACAGCCATATATTCGCACGGCCATGGCCAAGGGCCTCAGCTGGCGCGACGTCGTCTGGAAGCATGCGTTGCCGAACGCAGCGGTGCCGATTGTCACGCTGCTGGGCTTCATGGTCGGTTCGCTGATCGCAGGTGCGGCCGTCGTTGAGAGCATCTTCTCCTGGCCGGGCGTTGGGCGGTTGATCGTCACCTCAGTCGCCAACCGTGACCTGGCCGTCGTTCAGTCGCTGCTGCTCGTCATCGCCTGCTCGATGATCGTCGCCAACTTTCTCGTCGATCTGGCCTACGGCCTGCTCGATCCACGCCTGCGCTCCAAGCGCGCGGCGCATTGAGGACATCGTCTCATGACTGTTGCCGCTCTTTCCGCGGAAGCACCCGCCAAGCAAGGCTTCCTGTCACGCCTCCGGCAGAAAATGCCGGTGTTGATCTGGCTGTGCGCGCTTTGGCTACTGGCAATGGTTCTGGTCGCGATCTTCGCTGACCAGCTCCGCCCTTATCCCATAACCAAGATGGATCTCGGCGCGCGGATGGCCGAACCGGGAACGCCGGGCCATTGGCTGGGCACCGACGATCTGGGCCGTGACGTCCTTTCACGTCTGATGCAGTCTATTCGGGTCTCGCTGGTGATTGCCTTCGGCGCGACCATCTTGTCGGCGGTTGTTGGCACCGGGCTTGGCTTTCTGGCTGCGCAATTTCGCGGTTGGGTGGAGAACGCGGTGATGGCCCTGGCAGACTTTCAGGCCGCGCTGCCGTTCCTGATCATGTCACTGGCGGTGCTGGCCTTCTTCGGCACGTCGATGGTGCTGCTCGTCTGCCTGATGGGTTTCTATGGCTGGGAGCGTTATGCGCGCATCGCTCGTGGACTTGCCATTTCTGCCTCCGCGCAAGGCTATGCCGGCGCTGTCGTGCAGCTCGGCGCAAAGCCAAGCCGGGTCTATCTGCGCCACATTTTGCCCAATGTCGCCTCGACGCTGATCGTGTCAATGACGCTGACCTTCCCAGAAATCATTCTGATGGAATCCGGTCTCAGCTTCCTCGGCCTCGGTGTTCAGCCGCCGCAGACGTCACTTGGCAACATGGTCGGCTTTGGGCGCGAATATCTGACGCGAGCACCCTGGATCATGCTCGCGCCATCGGTGGTCATCGTGTTGACCACGCTGTCGATCTCGCTGCTCGGAGACTGGCTGCGCGACCGTCTCGATCCTACCATTCGTTGAACCGGAAGACCCTCAATGTCCCGCATCATGGCGCACCGCGGTGCCCGCAATCTTTGGGCCGAGAATTCGCTGCTCGGCTTTCGCAACACCCTTGAGTACGGGTTCGACGCGGTCGAATTCGACGTCCATCTGACCGATGAAGGCGAGATGGTCGTGATCCACGACGCAACACTTGAGCGCACCACCAATGGCAGCGGTGATGTGCGCAAGCTGACGCAAGCAGAGCGCAAACAGCTCAAGTTGCGCGGACCGGATGGCGCGCTGATCGACGAATGCCCGCCGACGCTGGAAGAGGTCCTGGCCATTCTGGCTCAGGACCCGCGCATCGAGCCATGGGTGGAGCTGAAGTCCGGCGGCGACGGCAGACCCTATGACGGGCTGGTCGAGAAGGCATCCGCGGCGCTCCGCTCCGCTGGCCTTGCCGCGCGGGCAGCATTGCACAGCTTTGACGTGAGCGTCGTCGAGAGGGTGCGCGAGATCGCGCCAGAGATGCGCCGCCTCGTTTCGGTGAACGCACAATCAGCAGCGCGTCATGGCGGTCTTGCGGCGATGATGGAGAAGCTGCGCGGCCTGCCGCACATTCTTGGAGTCCATCATGAATTGTTTGCGGCGGAATTCGATCTCATCGCCAGCGACTGGGGGGTGGAGAACTGCTCGGTCTGGACGATCAATGATCCCGACCAGATGCGCCGCTGGCTCGCCGTCAAGCCGCTCTTCATCGTTTCCGACGATCCGGTGACCTTACAGGCGCTGATGCGCGAGATGGAGCCGGGACAATGAGCGGCATCAAGGCGATCCTGTTCGATTGCGACGGAGTCGTCATCGACAGCGAGCCGATGGGCTGTGGTGCCCTGGCACAGGCAGTCACAGAAGCCGGACGCCCGATGAGCCAGCACGAGGCGAGGGCGATTTTCTCCGGCAATTCAGCACGCGACAGCCGTCGCTGGATGGCTTCGAACGGGTTGGATGCAGCAACGGTTTTCGCGCGCAGCGACGACATCCTTTTTGAGATGTTTGAAACTTCAATTCCCTACATTCCGGGTATTGAACGGGTGCTGTGCGATTTTCCGCTCGAGCGCGCCATCTGCTCCAATTCTTCGGTGCTGCGTCTCGAACTGTCGATTGGCCGAACGCCGCTCGCGGCCCATTTTGGCGGGCACGTGTATTCCGCCGAACACGTCGCGCAGCCGAAGCCGGCGCCCGATCTGGCGCTCCATGCATGCCGGCAACTGGGCGTCGACCCGCGTGAAGCGGTCTTTATCGACGACAACATCCACGGCATCCACTGCGCCAAGGAAGCAGGGTGCATGGCTGTGGGCTTCGTCGCTCCTTCCGACGATCGTGTCGGGCACGCTGATACCCTTCGCGCTGCAGGCGCAGACCATTTGGTCAACGGCATGTCCGAGTTTCACGACCTTCTTGCAACGCTTTTAAACAACATCCTTGAGGAAGCATGACCATGTACGACCTACCCCTGCTCGGCGCCGCCATTACGGTGACGGAACTTGAACATCTCCGCGACTTCATCGTCGACGAGAACCGAGATCTGGAGTTGCAGGATTTCTGCGTTCCCGGCGCGCTCGACGATGACTGGAAGCCGGTTGCAACGCGTGCGAAGGAGCTTCTGTCAGGCTACAACGGCCGCCTTGGCATTCACGGACCGTTCTGGGGCCTTCATATCGCGAGTCCGGACAAGGAGATCCAGAAGGTTGTCACCCGCCGTATGCTGCAGGGGCTGGAAGTCTGTGAATTTCTCGGCGCGACGCAGATGGTGATCCACTCGCCTTACATCACCTGGGACTATCACAACCTCGACAACGCGCCAGGCCGTCAGGCCTATCAATCCGTGCTCGACCATACCCATGCCACGATGGACGAGGCGGTTCGCCGCGCTGAAGAGATCGGCGTGACGATGGTGGTCGAAAACATCATGGACAAGGATCCGGACATTCGACGCATACTGGTCGAGGATTTCAACTCAAGCGCCATGGCTGTCTCGATCGACACCGGCCACGCACATTATGCCTGTGGTTCGACGGGGGCGCCGCCGGTCGACTACTTCGTGCGCCGGGCGGGCAATTCATTGCAGCACATCCACTTGCAGGACGCAGACGGCTATGCCGACCGCCACTGGACCATCGGCGAAGGCAACATCAGCTGGCACGCCGTGTTCCGCGCTCTGGGCGAACTGACGTCAAAGCCACGCCTGATCCTGGAGCTGCGCGACAAGGCAGGCATCCTGCCATCTGTCGAGTGGCTGCGTGCGCGCAACCTCGCGCGCTGATAGTTCAAAGGCACGTCGCCGATCCTGCAATGCAACTTGCGGCGCACGCAGGGTCGGCGAGCTGCCGCGCGCGAGCGGGCTTTGTCGCAAACGTGCCATTCGGACGAACATTCAGGCAGCGACTATTTCAAACTACTCGGCGAGTGATGGTCCCAGATTGTAGGCGTGCCTCGCCTGTCGTTTTCGCGTCATGTGAACTATCTTGATCCCGAACAGGATCGTGGCGGCGGTGTTTGTTGATTTGAACATATCCGGCGCTTGATGCGGCGATGGTCCTGCTCAATGCGGTTGTTCAGATATTGGCTTTGCCGGATACCGGTCGACCGGTACATGCCAGCGCTTTCCTGGAGAACTGCTTTGCTGACCGAAGATAGTCGGGGTCATATATAGGTCAGTTGTTCTGCCGCTTCGGCGATTCCGAATCCACGATTGCGCGTGCATCGGCTGATGCTTTTAAGTCGAAAGTCACAGGTTCGAATCTTTTAGGGCGCGCCAAATGCCGCCGGTTGCCCTCTGTTACCGCCGATAGCCGCCGAAACTACGCTCGCGCAAAGAGCGTGAGACGGGCCTTACGCGAAGAAGCGTAGAAACGGCGATGTTTGGCGTTGAAAAAGTTCGAATCGTTTCCGGTCGATTGGTCGATTGGTCGATTTTGACCATTAGTAGAGGTGGTTTATGGAGCATTGAACGACCGCATGCGCCCATTCCGGTCGTTGGGTGGGCATTTCTATTTTTTTTCCCAAGGCGGTCGGCCTGATCAGCGTCTCGCCCGCATCAAACGGAGGTGGTTAGGGGGCGAGGCGCAGGATCAGCGCAGTTTAATGAAGTGGTGCGCCGCGCAATCTCCCGGATCGATAAACGTCCCGGAAATGCCAGCGCCGGATAACGCTCAAAAGCGCCAGGTCCAACACCTGAAACTCCCGCACGAAACGAGCAGAACAGCGTTCAAACATGGGTCACTTCTCAGTGGAAAAATCTCCCCAAACCAGATCACTTCTCAGCGGAAATCAACAGCCTCGCATCAAGGGGTAGCCGGTTGTCGGCCACGACATCCATCGGCGAAGCCCAGGCGCCATCCGCATCATTGCGATTGGCGTCATTCGACATGGACGACGGTACTTTTCCGAAAGCCCGGCGAGGCCAAGCTTGCCGAGCGTCGCATCGGAGAATGTGTTTCGCGATTCTCCAGATTTATCCCTGGTAATCCTAGCCTTATCCTTTGGTACGTCCACGACATAGCAAAGACCCTGCCGCTGCGCGTAACGGATCGCAGACGCCAGCGTCGGGAACTTAAGCTCGACCTGCTTCAGTGTGTCCCGGCTGCCGGTGTGGCCCATGAGCGGTTCGATAAAAGACGGGCTTCGCGCCTCGAACACGAGCTTCCATTGATCGCGCGACGGAGCACTGGTAGTCGCCGAGCGAGATGGGCGGTAGATCCGGGCCAAGGCATCGCTGGGGAATAAGGAGCGTCCCATTGACCGCATCGTGCGACGATTGTCGTTGACTCCCGGCACGGGCCGGTCGACAGGACCATCTGCCATTGATGTCCTTCTTGCAGCAATGTTCATGGTTCTTCCTCGGTGATCGGTGAAGATCGACGCCGACGGGCGCAACGAACCCGCCGGCGCCGAAACCCTCGTCAGCTCTTGGTCGCTATGCGTTTTACCTGCGACTGTGCCTTTTCGGTCTTGGGAAGCACGAGGCTCAGCACGCCATTTCTGAACCTGGCGTCTATCTTGTCCTCGACGATTTCCCTTCCAACCGGGATACCGCGCTCGAAACGGCCGTAGAAGCGTTCCGAGAACTGCTTGTCCTTGTCCTCGGTCTCAGATCGCTTTTCGCCGCGCAGCGCCGTCATCCAGAACCAGTTCGATGTCCTTTTCCTCCAGACCTGGCACTTCCGCGGTTATGCGGATCTCCTTTTCAGTCTCGGAGATTTCGACGCTTGGCCACCCTCGTCCGAAGGAAGCCAGAGGGTCAAAAGCTGGCAGGTTTCGATCAAACGAGCGAAAGACATCATCGAACAGGCGACTGACTTCCCGGTGCAGCGTCAGGAGCGGATTGCGGTCCTCTTCACGATAGACAGCGGAAGCCTGATTGCTGCTCGTGTCACGGCCCCAGGGGATCAGGTCACGTACGTTCATGGTTATTCTCCTTCTGTTCTGAACAATTGGACACAGCTTCGCCGATGGCGCCGGACGGGTGGCCCGGCGCTGGCGATCCGTAGACTGACAAAAGCGTCAGGCTGCGATCTGCTCGTTGGTGTGCGAGGGGGCTTCAATCTGCATCGTCTTCTCCTGCGACGAGAGCGCAATCCGACGAGGCTTCATCTCCTCCGGGATCTCACGCCGAAGATCGATTGTCAGGAGGCCGTTGACGAGAGTCGCGCGTTCAACTCGCACGTGGTCGGCGAGCTGGAAGCGACGCTGGAACGAGCGTCCGGCAATGCCGCGATGCAGATACTGCGCATTCTCGTCGGTGGCTTTGCTGCCCGCCACGAGAAGCATGTTTTGCTCCTGCGTGATGGAAAGCTCGTCTTCGCTGAAGCCGGCCACCGCCATGGTGATGCGGTAGTCGTCTTCGTCAGTCTTTGCGATGTCATAGGGCGGCCAGTTGTCGATGCTCTCGACGCGGCTGGCTGCCTCCAGCGCATTGACCAGACGGTCGAAGCCGATGCTCGACCGGAACAGGGGAGAAAAATCGAAAGTGGTTCTCTTAGCCACATCCTCCTTGAAGCAACATGGGTACAAGATTGTGCGGCTTTTGGCCGGCGCCGCCCCGTAGTGGCAGCGGCGCACAATCGATCTGGTTCCTTCATTTCAGAGTTTCAAGAGGGTGACGGCAGAAAATTTCCACAGCGATTTCAGACTGTTGGAAATTGAGAACAACTCCACCATCTGATGAGTTGGTTGGTAAAATGAATGGAGACCTGCCATGACCTATGACGACATCGTTTCAGTGCTCGGCTCCATAGACGACGATCTGGCGGCGGGGCTTATCGCAACCGGGGCGAGTGTTGATGAACTTCGAGAAGCGTGGAACTGGCTTAACAATGACGAGGCGATGATGGGCGAAGGGCGACCGCTCCCGGACACACGCGTCAGCCAACTCATCGATCTGCTTGAACCTGACGATGACGGCGTGGACTGAGCTACGGATGGAGGGTTGAAGAGGCACGTCGGTATGCCCAGATCACAAGAGATCGTACAGAACGATCAGTTACTTGCTCTTAAAAGACGATCAGAAAACAAGGAGGAAGTGATGTCTGATGTCGTGTTCAACGAACCCGTAATTCTGCGCATGCCAAAAACTGGCCTCCGAAAGGTGGCGACAGGTTTTGAAGCACTGGAATGCCTTGAGCGTGAATGGCCGGACTGGGCACGTGGACGGCGTTGGCGGAATGCCGTTGCTGCCTGTCGGGACGCACTCGATGGATGGCGCTCTGCGAAGGAGGCACGCCGGAGCTTTATGAAGGCTGCAATGCGAGCGGGTCTCGTTCAGGGAGCACGACGCACCCGAGTTCGGGGTACTCTCGGTAGCTATCAGGGAATTCCCGCCGGGCTTCAGTGAACGGATATGATCCCGTCGACGGCTTTCCATTCTGAGGGCTGGATCAGACGATGGTGGGCGACGCGCACGGAGTGCAGCGCGCCCTCCAGCGTCTCGGTCCAGTAGTCGAGAAAGCCGCGCAGTTCGGGAAACTTCGGGGCGAGATCGTAATCCTGCCAGACATAGACCTGCAACAGGCTCGGGTGATCTGGAAGACGATAGTGGATTTCGGCTGTGGTTAGGCCGTAGCCTTCCATCTGCATCCGGAATTCACGACTGACGATCGCTGGCATATGTCTCTCCTTTGTCGTTTCATGCGTGAAGACGATGGTGATGGTCTGCGGATCCGCATACTGCATCGTCCTCCCCGATGTCGCCGCGATCCAGACGCCGCAGCGCATCCATGATGACATCGAATGGGATGGGGCTTTCCGCGCCAGGCGGCTGGCGCAGTGCGGGCATCGATTCGACCGCGCATGCGTCGGATGCCCATGACGAGAGAATGGCGCGCTTTTCGCTGCGTTCGAGTGTGCGGTCGCGCAGCACATCCTCGGGATGCCTGTAGTGGCGCGCCGGCGACAGGAGCCGGTCGAGCGCAATGTCTTCGGCTCGTGGCGCGAGAGAGGGAATGATCGTCGAAAAATCGGCTCGGCGCATCGCTGTCCTCCTTCCGTTTTTAGCCGTTCCAAAAACTCCGTTTCGATCAGGACTCCGGACCGCGCCTCCGGCACGGCACAGAAGGAAGTTCGGCTAATCGCGCGAATTTTTCAAGTGCCCGGATGCTCGATGGTGCCAATTTCGGCTGCGATTACATCGCACTAGCAGTGAATGGCTGCGAGTGCCAAAAATTTTGCATTCGCCTCTTGAAATCGAAAATCGCCAAAACCAGATCGATACGCGCGTGACGCCGCCAAGGGTTGCGCGGCCCCGCTCCGGTTCTCACCGGGCCGGAGCGGAGGGACCTCTCAAAATCTGTTTGTCCTTGAGGAGAACAAAATGACGTTCCGTCCATTGCATGACCGTATCCTGGTTCGCCGCATCGAAGCCGACGAGAAAACCGCAGGCGGCATCATAATTCCCGATACCGCCAAGGAAAAGCCGAGCGAAGGCGAAGTGATCGCTGTCGGCCCCGGTGCCCGCGACGATGCGGGCAAGATCATGGAGCTCGACGTAAAGGTCGGCGACCGCATCCTGTTCGGCAAGTGGTCCGGCACCGAGATTCGGCTCGACGGCGAAGACCTGCTCATCATGAAGGAAAGCGACGTGATGGGCGTGATCGAGCAGACCGCCACGCTGAAGAAGGCCGCCTGACGGCTTCTCCCTTAACCATTTCAGTCAATGAAAGCTGCCTATTGAAGGAGTGATCCAATGGCTGCCAAGGAAGTCAAGTTCAACACCGAAGCCCGTGAGAAGATGCTTCGCGGCGTCGACATTCTCGCCAATGCCGTCAAGGTAACGCTCGGGCCGAAGGGCCGCAACGTCGTCATCGACAAGTCGTTCGGTGCGCCGCGCATCACCAAGGATGGCGTTTCGGTCGCCAAGGAGATCGAGCTGGAGGACAAGTTCGAGAACATGGGCGCGCAGCTTGTTCGCGAAGTTGCCTCCAAGACCAACGATCTGGCCGGCGACGGCACCACGACCGCGACCGTTCTGGCGCAGGCCATCGTCAAGGAAGGCGCCAAGGCTGTGGCATCGGGCATGAACCCGATGGACCTGAAGCGCGGCATCGACAAGGCTGTAGACGCCGTCGTCTCCGAGCTCAAGGGCAACGCCCGCAAGATCTCGAAGAACGACGAGATCGCCCAGGTCGGCACCATCTCGGCCAATGGCGATTCCGAGATCGGCCGTTTTCTCGCCGAAGCCATGCAGAAGGTCGGCAATGAGGGTGTCATCACCGTCGAGGAAGCCAAGACGGCCGAGACCGAGCTGGAAGTGGTCGAGGGCATGCAGTTCGACCGTGGCTATCTCTCCCCCTACTTCATCACTAATCAGGACAAGATGCGGGTCGAGTTCGAGGATCCCTATGTCCTTATCCATGAAAAGAAACTCTCCAACCTTCAGGCCATGCTTCCCGTGCTCGAAGCGGTCGTCCAGTCCGGCAAGCCGCTGGTCATGATCGCCGAGGACGTCGAGGGCGAGGCTCTGGCCACGCTCGTCGTCAACAGGCTGCGCGGTGGCCTCAAAGTCGCGGCCGTCAAGGCGCCGGGCTTCGGCGACCGCCGCAAGGCCATGCTGGAGGACATCGCCATCCTTACCGGCGGCACGGCGATCAGTGAGGATCTCGGCATCAAGCTGGAGAACGTCACGCTGGAGATGCTCGGGTGCGCCAAGAAGGTGGTGATAGAGAAGGAGAACACCACCATCGTCGACGGTGCCGGCTCAAAGGCCGAAATCGAAGGCCGCGTGAAGCAGATCAAGGCGCAGATCGAGGAGACGACCTCCGATTACGACCGCGAGAAGCTTCAGGAGCGTCTGGCGAAGCTCGCCGGCGGCGTCGCGGTGATTCGCGTCGGCGGTGCGACCGAGGTCGAGGTCAAGGAGAGGAAGGACCGCGTTGATGACGCGTTGCACGCGACCCGCGCGGCGGTCGAGGAAGGCATTCTGCCCGGTGGCGGCGTGGCGCTGCTGCGTGCGCAGAAAGCGCTCGATGCCGTAGAGACCCAGAACCCCGACCAGAAGCACGGCGTCGAGATCGTGCGCCGGGCTATCGAGGCGCCGGTGCGTCAGATCGCCGAGAATGCTGGTGCCGAAGGCTCCATCATCGTTGGCAAGCTGCGCGAGAAGGCCGACTTCGCCTTCGGCTGGAATGCGCAGACCGACGAATATGGCGACCTGTTTGCGCAAGGAGTGATCGACCCTGCCAAGGTGGTGCGCACAGCCTTGCAGGATGCTGCATCCGTCGCCGGCCTGCTGGTGACCACCGAGGCGATGATCGCCGAGAAGCCGAAGAAGGAAGCAGCGCCGGCCATGCCCGCCGGCGGCATGGACTTCTGACCATCTGGCACTGAAAGTGACCGCTCCCATGTTGGGAGCGGTCACTAGCAAAGCATAGATCGGAGACTGATATGAGCCTCATGCCAAACTCCGCGGCAGCGCAGATGTCGGTCCTCTCGCGAGACGGCCGGCCACAATGATCCAGAAACCTCGCCTTCGGGCGGGGTTCATTTCCAATCGACCAGACGCGGAAGGACGGACGGCGGCAGATCTCTTCCGGCGCGACGGCATCGCCACGTCCAACACGAAGGAACCATATCGGGAGGTAATCCTCCCCGACATGGGCATCGGCGGTATTACACGGGCCAGCCGCTATTGCCGACGAAGGTGCGCGGCGTGCGCGTGTCGATGACCGGCGCGTTCTGAACGGCATCTTTTGGCGGTTGCGCGCCGGAGAGGATGAAGCTGGGCACCGCAATGTCATTGTTGGGGCGCTATATTTTCCGGCTATCGTAAGCCCAATGTAACAGCGCCTGCCGTTGACGGGGGCGGCACGTCCAATCTCCCGGCTCGCAATTTCTCCTCACTTGGGAAATGTGGCGCTTCATAGCCTTCCATCGTCCGATCTGCCGTGCATCTTCGTCCGCCATGCGACGGCCGCGATAATAGCGGCAGTACCATTGGAACCAGCCGCGCGGATCGTCTGGATGAATCCAGCCTTTCCGCCGCCACTCAGACAGCGGCTGGCTTGCGTCAACGCCAAAATAGTTCAAAGAGCAATCGCGGCCCAATGGTGAGAGCTACGCGCCCACGAACCAGCTTGATGGAAATTCCTCGCGGCAGTCGGTCATGTACTTTCCGCAAAACACGCCGAGGGCAAGCATCTCCTTGGGCGTCAGGTCCGGAGAAAAGTGCGGATCGAATTCGCGGCCGCTCGGCGCGGTCAGGGCATAGCGATAGCCTTGTTGCATTTTGTCAGTGACCGTTACGGTGCGACGCCCCATTGAGAGACCGGTCAGTTGAGATGCCAAATTGCCGCATTCAGCGCCGAGGCAAAGAGCACCCAGGCAACGTACGGCACGAATAGCCACGCCGCAACGCGATCTTGCCGCCAGATTGTAGCAACGAAAATAAGAATGGCGACAAGCAGCAGCAGAATGATCGCAAGGGCGGCGCCGATGGCGTGGGCTGAAAAGAACACAGGCGACCAAAGAAAGTTGAGCGCGAGTTGGAGCCACCATAGACGCATCGGCCAGGCGCTGTCTGTTCGTTCGAAAGTGCGCCAGCCAGCAATTGCGATTAACACGTAAAGGATGCTCCATACTGGAGCAAACAACCAGTTCGGCGGGTTAAATGTGGGCTTCGCGAGCGCTGCGTACCAAAGGCCGGGCGCGGTCAGGAAGCCGATGAGAAGCCCACCGCCCAGGGTGAGAACGATAAATCCAATGAGACAATACCAGCGTTTCACGTTCTCGTTCGAACTCCAGTCCACAAATGCACGGTGATCACCAACCCAGATCTAATTCCTGCTATTGGAGCGGGTCACACAGCGATCTCTTCAAAACGATTTTCGCGGATAGACCTTCCTTATTCCAGTCTCGCCCAATAGTGCCGCCGAGTTGTCCGACGGCCATTTCGCTCAGCCGTGTGCCAAATCCTGCATGATCGGGAGGCGCGACGATGAGGGGGCCTCCGCGCTCTGTCCAGCGCATGATGACGAGGTCGTCCTGGCTCTGAACTTCGAACGTCACTGCGCCGTCGGGGCTGGAGAGTGCTCCATACTTGACCGCGTTCGTTGTCAGTTCGTTCACGGCCAATGCTATTGGCGTAAGCGCCTTTGATGAAAGCGACAGATCTTCTCCCAGCACATCGAACCGCCTACGCTCCGTTGCATCCAAATGAGGCGAAACGATCGTCTGCAAAAGTTCGTGCAATGTAATGGTCGGCGGGTCGTTTTCTGTGCCGCTATCTGGTCGAGGGGCGGTAAGGGCATGAGCGCGGGCCAAAGCGTCCAGTCGCTCACGTGCCATTTTGGAGAGTTCCTCGGGGGTTTGGGCGCGTTTTGCACACAATGAGATCAGTCCGCTGGCGATCGAAAAAACGTTCTTGATGCGATGCTCCATCTCCTTGAGAAGCAATTGCTGTTGTTCAAACGCGCGGTGACGGTCGGTGATGTCACGGGCGATTTTCGACGCTCCGATAACTCGTCCGCTCTCGTCCTGCAGCGGCGACACGGACAAGGAAATATGGATTGTTCCCCGTCAGCGCCCATGGCACAGATTCAGGGTTGAGCTTTAAGGAGTGTTTTGGTCTCGTCGTCTGACGAAGGAACCAAGATGACTGCTAAATCCCCGAGCACCAAAAAGCCTGCCGAGCAGGTGGTGAAGGACATTCGCCGGGCGACCCGACGGCACTTTTCAGCTGAAGACAAGATCCGGATCGTTCTCGATGGTCTGCGCGGCGAAGACAGCATTGCCGAACTGTGCCGCAAGGAAGGCATCGCGCAGAGCCTTTATTACACTTGGTCGAAAGAGTTCATGGAAGCCGGCAAGCGCCGACTGGCGGGCGAT
>NZ_FORF01000041.1 GCF_900113935.1 Aquamicrobium aerolatum DSM 21857 | reverse complement strand
CCAGGTCTGCCAAACACATGAAATATTCTCATCACAAACAAGCCGCAACAAAGCGGCGCATCAAAGGGGCAGCAGCCCCTTTTGTCATTCAGGACAAAATGTGGTCCAATGCATCAGCAAGGACCAAGGTGACGCGGGGTGGAGCAGCCCGTTCGGCCTACAATCGATCCTCAATCGATTGCTTGACGGCCTCACCTCATCAGGCTACGCCTGACTTCGCTCCCGGGCACAAAAGCCCGGCTCTAAAGGTGACGCGGGGTGGAGCAGCCCGGTAGCTCGTCAGGCTCATAACCTGAAGGTCGTTGGTTCAAATCCAACCCCCGCAACCAAAATGATCGAACCAACCCCGTTGCAGTCGTGACGGGGTTTTTTGTTGCCCGCTTCTCCTAATAGCAAGATGGTGCGCAGGCGACCAACAAGCCTGATCTTGAGTATAGCGGTGCGCCATGTTTGAGGCTTGAGCTTACTTCATGCGATGTTGGCATCGCTAGGACTGCTCGCAGAACCGATCAGTTCCCTATTCCGATGTCCGTTCTGCTGATCGCCGCCGAGCCTGACGTGCGGGCAAATGGTGATACAGCTTTATGTCGTGACCAGCCAAAGGCGACGTGACAGCGGAATTTGAAGGGCTTTGGCACCATTCTCATTGGTGCGGAAGTACGCTATCTTGTCACCAAGACCCAAGAAAACAGCAATGCGGGGATGAAGCAACGCTTGCGAACACATAGCGGACCACGGCGGGAGACGATCACCACGGGGTATTGCACGGACTGACGGCAGATCCTTTGGGAGGAGGAGCATGCTTGAGCTCGATCATGTTTCGAAGACGGCGGGTGCAACAGAGCACATAAGCGACGTCTCGCTGCGCCTGCTTTCCGGCTCGCTGAATGTTCTCCTGGGCCCTACACTTTCAGGCAAGACCACATTGATGCGGCTGATGGCTGGGCTCGACCAGCCAAGCAGGGGCCGTGTTTTGGTGGACGGGCGCGACGTGACTGGGGTCGCCGTGCAGAAACGCAACGTCGCGATGGTCTATCAGCAGTTCATCAATTACCCGGCGATGACCGTTTATGACAACATTGCTTCGCCGTTAAAGGTTGCTGGCGTGGACGCAGCCACCATCAAGCGAGAAGTCGGTCGCGCCGCCGAACTCCTCCAACTCACCCCATATCTTGATCGAACGCCACTGAACCTGTCGGGCGGTCAACAGCAACGCACCGCGATCGCGCGCGCCATGGTCAAGAAGGCCGGTCTTGTGCTCCTCGATGAGCCGCTGGCTAATCTTGACTACAAATTACGCGAGGAATTGCGCGCGGAACTACCGAGAATCTTTTCCGAATCCGGCGCAATCTTCGTTTACGCGACAACAGAGCCTTCGGAAGCTTTACTGCTGGGCGGCTCGACAGCGACTCTGAGCCAGGGACGGGTCACCCAGTTTGGCCCCACGGTAGAAGTGTTCCGCAATCCCGTTGATCTCGTGACGGCCATGACCTTCGCCGATCCCCCGCTGAACATCATTCGGCTTGAGAAGAAGGGGGGAGCTTTTATCCTTGATGAGGGCGTGAAACTGCCGGAGCCGATGGGAGTCCCATCTTTTCCCGACGGAACTTATACGGTTGGCTTTCAGCCGCATCATCTATCGTTGCAGCGTAAATCGCCGGATTCAGTACCCGTGACCGCGCTGGTTACCATTACCGAGATCTCGGGCTCGGAGAGCTATGTGCATTTGAGCTTTGCTGGTGCCAACTGGATAATGCTGACGCACGGTATTCACGTCTTCACGCCTGACGAGCGCATCGAGGTGTTTATCGACCCGCAGCATCTCATGGTGTTCGAAGCAGATGGTCGCGCCATGCGCGCGACGACCGCCGAAGCGGCTTGAGGGGAAGACTGGATGGCACTGATCGCGCTCGAAAAGATCCGCCACACCTATCAAGAGCGCCCACGATCGGACGCCGACTACGCACTTAAAGAGGTGACACATCAGTTTGCGGACGGGGGGGCTTATGCGCTGCTCGGTCCGTCAGGTTGCGGCAAGACCACGCTGCTCAACATCATTTCGGGCCTCATCCAGGCCTCGGAAGGGAGGGTTCTGTTTGATCGCCACGACGTGTCCGCGGCGTCAACACAAGAGCGCAATATAGCGCAGGTGTTCCAGTTTCCGGTCGTCTACGACACAATGACCGTTTACGACAATCTCGCATTTCCTCTGAGAAACCGCGCTGTGTCGGAACCGGAGGTTGCGCGGAAGGTTCGCGAGACCCTGGAGCTGATCGGGCTTTCTGAGATGGCCGGGACGAGAGCACGCGGTCTGACGGCTGACCAAAAGCAGAAGATTTCGCTGGGGCGGGGTCTCGTGCGCGCCGACGTCAACGCGATCCTGTTCGACGAGCCGCTGACCGTCATCGACCCGCACATGAAATGGGTGCTGCGCTCACAATTGAAACAGCTGCATCGCCGCTATGGTTTCACAATGCTGTATGTCACCCATGATCAGACCGAGGCCCTGACCTTCGCTGAAAAGGTTGTGGTCATGTACGACGGTGAAATCGTGCAGATCGGCACCCCTGCCGAACTGTTCGAGCGGCCGCGCCACACCTTTGTCGGCTATTTCATTGGCTCTCCGGGGATGAACCTGCTGCCGGTTGAACTCGCTGGCGATGAGGCATGGATTGGCAGTACGCACGTTAAGCTGCCGGGGATGCCTAGCCAAACGCTGACAGGTGCGCTCGAACTTGGCATTCGTCCGGAATTCGTTCGCCTGGGGCGCGAAGGTATCGCCGTTGACATTGCGAAGGTGGAGGATGTTGGCCGGCGCAAGATCATCCGCGCCAATCTTGAAGGGCGTGAAATCGCACTAATCGTCGGAGAAGACGAAGAGATCCCGGCCGAACCGCATATTCGCTTCGCCCCCGAAGGCATCAATCTCTACGCCGACTCGTGGCGAGTGGATCTCGGGAGCCAGTCATGAACAAGACATGGAATAACAAGGCCTGGTTCATGGTTTTGCCGATGTTGCTGCTGGTGTTGTTCTCAGCTGCCATCCCCCTCATGACGGTTGTCAACTATTCGGTGCAGGACACGTTCGGGAACAACGTGTTTTTCTGGGCGGGTACCGAATGGTACGAACAGATCCTGAATTCGCGCCGTTTTTGGGACGCGATGGGACGCAATCTCGCTTTTTCCTTCATTATTCTTGCCATCGAGATCCCGCTCGGCATTCTGATCGCTCTCAATATGCCTCGGCGGGGCTGGGGCGTACCGCTGTGCCTGGTGCTGATGGCGCTGCCTCTTCTGATCCCGTGGAATGTTGTCGGTACGATCTGGCAGGTGTTCGGTCGCGTCGATATTGGCCTGCTGGGGCGCGTTCTGGAAGGGATAGGCATAGATTACAACTATGTCCGCGACCCGTTAGATGCGTGGATCACCGTTATCCTGATGGACGTCTGGCACTGGACCAGCCTCGTTGTGCTGCTCTGTTATGCGGGTCTGGTATCTATCCCGGATGCCTATTACCAGGCTGCGCGTATTGACGGCGCATCGCGCTTTGCGATTTTCCGCTACATCCAGTTGCCCAAACTGCGGCGGGTGCTGACCATCGCCATATTGCTGCGTTTCATGGACAGTTTCATGATCTACACCGAACCGTTCGTGGTGACCGGCGGTGGACCTGGAAACTCGACGACATTCCTGTCGATAGACCTTGTGAAAATGGCTGTCGGCCAATTTGACCTTGGCCCGGCGGCTGCGATGTCGATCATCTACTTTCTGATCGTCCTGCTGTTGTCGTGGATCTTCTACACGGTCATGACGAGTCACGAGGGGGAGCGCTAATATGGTCGACGCGAAGCAGACCATCGCGGCGACGATGCGCGAACTGCCGCTTGAAAAGCCCGCCGACCCCGCGCAGAAAACACAGATTGAGCGCCGCATGCGCCGTCGCGGCACCGCATCCCGGTTCTGGTGGCTCGTGCCCGCGCTCTACATTATCTTTCTGATGCTGCCGATTTACTGGCTCGTGAATATGAGTCTCAAGACAAACTCCGAGATCACGGGCACTTTTTCGCTTTGGCCTCAGCAACCGACCATTCGCAATTATATGGTCATCTTCACTGACGCTTCATGGTATTCAGGCTATATCAACTCCATTATCTATGTGGTGATGAACACGGTGCTGTCTGTCGCAGTTGCACTGCCAGCTGCCTATGCTTTCTCGCGCTACCGCTTTCTGGGTGACAAGCACCTGTTCTTCTGGCTGCTGACCAATCGCATGGCACCTCCTGCGGTGTTTGCGCTGCCCTTCTTCCAGCTCTACTCCGCCTTCGGGTTGATCGACACTCATATCGCCGTGGCGCTGGCGCACTGCCTGTTCAACGTGCCGCTGGCCGTGTGGATCCTGGAAGGTTTCATGTCCGGCGTGCCGAAGGAGATTGACGAGACGGCCTATATCGACGGCTATTCGTTTCCGCGCTTCTTCATGAAGATCTTCATGCCGCTGATCGCATCGGGCATCGGCGTTGCGGCCTTCTTCTGCTTCATGTTCTCATGGGTGGAGCTTCTGATCGCCCGCACGTTGACGACGACGGCTGCCAAGCCGATTGCCGCAACGATGACGCGCACGGTTTCGGCTTCGGGCCTCGACTGGGGCGTACTGGCTGCGGCGGGCGTGCTGACGCTGATCCCGGGTGCCCTCGTCATCTGGTTCGTGCGCAACTACATCGCCAAGGGTTTTGCCCTTGGCCGGGTCTAGGAGGCAAGCGGATGAACTTTTCATGGATGGCCTGGACGCTACCGACGGTGGCCTTTTTCGGCACGATCTTCCTACTGTTCGTGGGCATGAGCATCTGGGAGTACGTGTCGCCCGGTGGCAATCCGCGCTTTGGCATCCTGCGCTTTGAAACGACGAGAGGCGATCGCCTCTTTGTCTCGCTGCTTGGCAGCGCCTTCATTCATCTGGCCTGGCTTGGTCTTGTCGGACCTAACCTGTGGTGGGCCCTCGCAATCTCCGTCGTCTACGCCATTGGCGTGTTTCGATTTGTTTGAGGAGAAGAGATGGGCGGGTCGCGCGAATGCACCGCTCAAAACCGCAACTTGGTTGCATCCGTTGGGAGGAAAGTGAAATGCGTAGACAGCTTCTTGCATCAACGACCGCGGTAGCACTTGTCTTCGGCGTGGCGAGTGCCCACGCAGACATGAATGCCGCGAAAACATTCCTCGATGCAGAAATCGGCAATGTTTCGTCTCTGGACCGTGCGGCACAGGAAGCCGAGATGGAGTGGTTCATTAAGGCGGCCGAACCATTCAAGGATATGGACATCAAGGTCGTGTCGGAAACGATCACGACGCATGAATATGAAGCGCGCGTGCTGGCCCCGGCCTTCACCGCGATCACCGGTATCAAGATCACTCATGATCTGATTGGCGAAGGCGACGTTATCGAGAAGCTGCAGACTCAGATGCAGTCGGGTGAAAACATCTACGACGCCTATGTCAACGACTCGGACCTGATCGGCACTCACTGGCGCTACCAGCAGGCGCGCAGCCTGACCGACTGGATGGAAAACGAGGCCAAGGACGTCACCAACCCGAACCTCGACCTTGAGGATTTCATCGGTACATCCTTCACCACCGCACCGGACGGCAAGCTCTACCAGCTTCCCGACCAGCAGTTCGCGAACCTTTACTGGTTCCGGTATGACTGGTTCAACGACGAGAAGAACAAGGCCGACTTCAAGGAGAAATACGGCTACGATCTTGGTGTCCCGGTCAATTGGTCAGCCTATGAAGACATCGCCGAGTTCTTCACCGGTCGCGAGATCGATGGCAAGAAGGTCTATGGCCACATGGACTACGGCAAGAAGGATCCATCGCTCGGCTGGCGCTTCACCGACGCCTGGCTGTCGATGGCGGGCAACGGTGACAAGGGCATCCCGAACGGCAAGCCGGTCGATGAGTGGGGCATCAAGGTTGATGAAAATTCGCGCCCCGTCGGTTCCTGTGTTGCCCGAGGCGGTGACACCAATGGCCCTGCGGCCGTTTACTCGATCCAGAAATATCTCGATTGGCTAAAGGCCTATGCACCGCCGGCCGCTCAGGGAATGACCTTCTCCGAATCCGGCCCCGTACCGGCACAGGGCGAGGTCGCCCAGCAAATGTTCATGTACACGACCTTCACCGCCGACATGGTGAAAGAAGGTCTGCCGGTGATGAACGAGGACGGCACTCCGAAATGGCGCTTTGCTCCCTCGCCGCATGGTGTCTACTGGAAAGAAGGAATGAAGCTTGGCTATCAGGACGTCGGTTCATGGACGATCCTCAAGTCGACGCCGGAAGACCGCGCGAAAGCTGCTTGGCTGTATGCGCAGTTTGTCGCTTCAAAGACGGTGGACGTGAAGAAGAGCCATGTCGGCCTTACCTTCATCCGCGAGTCTTCGATCCAGCATGAAAGCTTCACCGAGCGGGCACCCAAGCTTGGCGGTCTCGTTGAGTTTTATCGCTCGCCCGCGCGTGTTCAGTGGTCGCCGACCGGCACCAACGTTCCAGACTATCCCAAGCTGGCCCAGCTTTGGTGGCAGGCGATCGGAGATGCCTCGTCAGGTGCCAAGACGGCCCAGGAAGCCATGGATTCACTTTGTGCCGAGCAAGAGCAGGTCATGGCTCGTCTCGAGCGGGCAGGTGTCCAGGGCGACATTGGCCCGAAACTGGCTGAAGAACACGACCTTGAATACTGGAACAAGGATGCGGTCGCCAAAGGCAACCTCGCACCGCAGTTGAAGATCGAGAACGAGAAGGAACAGCCTCAGACCGTCAACTACGACGAACTGGTCAAGAGCTGGCAGTAGTCAAGCGAGCGCGATCGCCTGGATGCTTTGAGCGGACGGGGGGCATTCGCCCCCCGTCCTTGTCTTTATAGTGCCCGATGATCGGCATGGTGATCTCAGTGAGATGACAACCGTCATCAGTGGTGCAGTGCGCGTCAGGCATCTGGTGATAATCACACACGGTCACCTCCTCCTGGATCTCGTACAATGCGAGAGGGTCGACATCGATGAGACCTGGATCAAGGTCAACATGGCCTCGCTTCGCTTCTGGAGGCCGAGAGGCAAGCGCCTTCGCTGCCTCGCACCGCACCAGCGTACCTGACCTTTGATCAACAGCGCTGGAGCCAGGATCTGGTTTCTGGCGCCATTCTGTCAATGACCGTGGAAACGGGACCCCGCCTTTTCGTGTAAAAGGGACCCCGGTTAGAGCTTGTGAAGGGCACGCCGGTTAGCGCCCGATCAGGCGAAGCTGGTCGGGGTTGCACAGCCTGATCGGGCGCGGCTGATTGGCTTTTCGGCTTTAGCTTTGAGAGCGGCTTTTGAAGCGCCAGGATTCGTTTCCGGTCTCGACGATTTCGCAGTGGTGCGTGAGCCTGTCCAGCAGTGCGGTCGTCATCTTGGCGTCGCCGAAGACGCTCGGCCATTCTGCGAAAGCGAGATTGGTGGTGATGATGACGCTGGTGCGCTCGTAAAG
>NZ_FORF01000001.1 GCF_900113935.1 Aquamicrobium aerolatum DSM 21857 | reverse complement strand
GCAGCTTCAGGCACAGCCAGGCCTTCCATCATCTGGATAAAGATGCCTTTGTCGCCCCAGCGTTTCCAGCGGTTATAAAGCGTCTTCGCCGGGCCATATTCCTTCGGCGCATCGCACCACCTGAGCCCGTTGCGGTTGACGAAGATGATGCCGCTCAGAACGCGTCGATCATCAACGCGCTGGCGACCATGGCTCTTGGGAAAATAGGGCCGAAGACGAGCCATTTGCTCGTCCGTCAGCCAAAACAAATTGCTCATCAGTCAGGCTCCTATACGCCCGTCTGAATCACACCCATTCCTCTAAATCAATGGGTCCTGAGCCTAGCACCGGCGACCTGCTCGTCGACTTGAACGGTGCCGAACTCAGCGCCGTCAATGTTGTGGGCCTCCAGAATTGGTCGGGAGCGTTGGATGCTGTTGGCTAATCAATCCACGGATTGACCATCTACGGGGGGCCTTCGGGTCCCCCGTTTTGCTTCGGCGGATCACGCCTTCAGCTCCGCTGCGCCCACGATCCATCAATCATCCAATTGCGGCGATTGCCGATCCATTCATTCGGCGTGGCAGGCGTACCAGCCGGGCTGTCAGCAGCTTTTCATCGCCGTCTACCGCCTTCACTTCCACCGCCCGCTTTCCCTTGTTTTTGCCTGCAGACTTGCCGTCGTAAAGCCTGGCGCTGCTTTTGAATATTCTTGCGTCACCGTGTCGAGATGTACGTCACGCCATCCACGCCGGGGTGCACGCGTTGAAACATCAGCGGCGCAGCTGCAATCACGCTCATGTCGCCAACAATTGTAACGGACGCCGAACCTTTTGCGGCGCTTCAGGTCTTTCGCCTCGATCCGGCATGAGGCCTGGATAAGGCGCGGCGGCGTCACAACACGCTGCCCGTAGACGCACCACTGGCCGTTTGCCAACTGCCCTTCCTGACGAGGATCAGCTCGCTATTCTTGATCGAGAACCGCGCATTGTGCCGGCGCGCCCTCCGCTCAAGAAACTCCAAAGGTGCCTCGTCCTGCTGCGCGATCCATCCGCCATGGTCACTGCCGGTTTTCACCTCGAGGACAGCAGACAAGCCGACCTTGCCGGCGATCTTCTTGACCATATGCCGAGTGTCACGTCGTCCCGATGCCATCGCTTTGAGCGTTACTCTCGGCGGCCCGCTACTTCATCGCAACGATGGCTGCGAGACGATCATGGGTATCAGGCGCTGCACTCATGGGCATTCGCTCCTGTTCGGCAACAGGCAGAGCGTGGCCAATTGCGGGAGTGAAGGTTGCGGCTGCACGACCGAGGGCACTGCTTCAGACGGCTTTGCGCAGGAACCTTGCGAGCGGCCGCGAGTTATATTCCCATTACATCCAAGGGGAATTTTCATGAGCGTACTCATCAGTATTCTGATCACCTTTCTTATCGTCATTCTGGTGCTTTACCTGATCGGGATGCTTCCGATTGATGGACGCGCCAAGCAGATCGCCCGGATTGTGGTGATCATCATCGGTGTCGTGTCGCTGCTGCGCTATCTGGCGGTGTTCTGATGAAAATCGTCTACCAGATCGTCGAGCACGATGGCGGATGGGCGTACAAGGTCGGCGATGTTTTCTCTGAAACATTCGAGACGCATAATGACGCCAAGGCAGCCGCCGAGGCTGCGGCGCAACACCAGCGGATCACTGGAGAAACGCTCGACATCGAGTACGAAACGCCCGACGGGAAATGGCACGAGGAAGTGGCATCCGGCCAGGACCGTCCGGCCACTGAAGTGCAGGACATCGACCCCGACCAACCTTCATGATTGCACCGACGCAGGATCGTTTCGCACGGTCCTGCGTTTTCCTCCGAACAAAGGAGGCAAACATGAACAGCGCCAATCTTCAGCTTGAAGGCTTGTGCCTTGCCGTCGCCGCCATCAACCAGGCCCTGAGCGCCAAGGGATTGCTGAGCCAGAACGAGATCGACCAGGCGCTTCGTCGCGCCGAGACCGCGGCCAGCAACGACGAGCGCTTTGTCGAGCAACTATCTCCGGCAAGCCGCGACGCCGTCTGCTTCCCCATTCGTCTTCTGCAAATCGCCAACAACAGTGGCGCGCAAACGCCCTGGAGCTTTTCGCATCTGGCGAAATTGGTGGGCGAAACCAAACGCCCCTACAACGACCAGATGTGAGCCTAGCCGGCCCGCACCGAGATCTCGGCGAAGCTTTCAAGCGATCCAGACGACGCTGAGACCGTCGCTGCCGCGCGACCAATGTCCAGTACTTCAAAGATACAAACCGCACACATCTCGGCATGACGACATGGCGAGGAGCGCTCACGCTTCTCTGGCCCCCCTCGATTTGACGGCACCGCCCCACCCAGCCGTACACTAATACACCCTCGAAAGTACCAAAAATATACCTAAGCTCATCCATCTATACGCTTCTGCAAATAATATAAAAGAAAATCTCAACTATCAATACGATAGATATTTGCGCATTCAATATATCCGCAAAAGCTACTGTGGAATTCCAAGATTTTCTCTGTTGCGTAATTTCTCATCAACCAATAAGTATGGCTATCACTGTACCGATTCAGTCTAGGATATAATTCTTGGAACTGAGCAAGTTTTAACGTCTCGCATAGGTCGGGGGAAAATGATGTTTGACGCGAAATACTACCTGAAAATGAATCCTGACGTGGCCGAAGCTGTGGCGCGCGGCCAGATGACCGCTCAGGAGCACTATCTCCGCTACGGAAAGTTTGAGAACAGAGCTCCCTCGCCGTTCTTTGACCCGGTGCTTTATGCCCGCGAGAACCCCGACGTGGCCGCCGCTGTCGAGAACGGCACGATGCTCTCACTCTTCGACCACTTTGCACTTCATGGACAGCAGGAAGGTCGCGAAGCTTCGCTGTTTTTCAACGCTGAGGTTTATCTGGCAGCAAACCCAGACGTCGCGGCGGCAGTCGAAGACGGAAAAATGGAATCGGCCTGGTTTCATTTCATCAACCACGGCCAGAATGAAGTCAGAAATACTTCCCAGTACTTCGACATGAAGGCTTATCTGGATGCAAATCCAGACGTTGCTGCGGCAGTGGAAGCAGGCAAGACGACCGCCTACGATCACTTCATCGAATTCGGCTTCAAGGAAGGCCGCGATATCGGCAACGGTATCTCGCTGGCAAGCTTCGCTGAAGATCCAGCCTCACAAGAGGCCATCGCCTCGGGCGATGTCAGCGGCCTGATGGCGCGCGTGGCTGAAGTCGCGCCCTTCCTGCCAGCCTATACGCCACCTGCAGGCTATGAAATTCCATCGAACCAGCCGATCCCGCAGGGCTTCGTACCGGTCGACGGCGAGACACTTGTTATTCCGGATGGCGTGATCGTTCCGGACGGTCAAGAATTGCCACCGGCATTCCGCGACGTTGTTACGACTGACTACGGCAAGGTGTCGGATGTAGCCATGGATGGTGACAACAACCTTTGGGTTGGTTCCGGAAACCCAGCTGACAACTTCAACATCACACGGACGAGCCTGTCGCAGGTCGAACTGGCGCTGAAGGGCTATGTCCGCGGCAGCGGCGATGTCGCCGGCGGCGGTGCAGATGGCACCTACAACTTCGCACGCGGTGACAAGGCTGGGTTTGCCTTCTCAGTTGCATCGCTGGGCGAGCGCTCGATCAGCGACCTTATCGCAGAAGGGTACTCTTTCCACCTCAAAATCGACAACGACTCCGGCGTGGGCTTCGGCGAGAACTCCATCTTGCTGACGCTGCAGGCCGAAGATGCAGTGGGCACCGATCAGGATTCCGGCTTCAAGTGGGTCCGTTCCGACGCCGGGGCAATCACCGATGACGAAGGAAAACTCATCGACGGTGAAGCCTATGCAACGCAGAATATCCAATCGCCGCTTTGGTACGGAGCTATCGGGCAGCCGGGCTCAAACGGTGCGCTTCTTCCGGGCAACTACTCCGTCTCGCTCGAAATGCGCAAGGGTAGCGAAGTTGTTGCATCGCAGGAAATCGCGCTGGATATCGCCCCAGTCTCGTCAAGCGACGCTGCCGTGGTATCTCTGGACACGATCGCCCTCAAGGGAGACGGAACCATGATCAATGGCTCCGGCAACAGCGGCGATGATTTCCAGGTCGTGCGGATCGACGCATTTGGCGACAGTGCCCCCGACATCGAAATCGCTCTCGGTGGCCAGCAGCGCGGTGGTCCTGCAACCTATACGCCGGGCGAAGACGGCGCGATGTCTGTTCCTGCAGAACACACGCCAGTATTCAAGTTTTCAGTGGCAAGCCTGAACGGCGATATCTCTCTGGCTGAGCTGCTCAACACGTATGACATCAAGCTGCAGGTCGACACGGACAAAACAGCAGACACCAGCTTCATAACCCTCAAAGCAGTCGCCAACTCAGACAACTCCACAGGCGGTCTCGACTGGCTGTTCGAGTCCTACGATCAGTATAAGCTGGTCGATGATCAGGGCAGTGCGAACGTGTCCCAGAATATCCAGGCACTGTCATGGTATATGCCAAATGGCGCCGGTGATCTTTTCGATGGCACGACCACGGTCGACGCTGGTCTCTATACTGTTCGGCTTGAAGTCTTCGAGAAGGGGACAGTAAACCTCGTTGGTTCCAACGAAGTGACGTTCGACGTCGGGACGCTCGTGTAAACCACGCGACCGATGCAGTATCGAAGGCGGCTCTGCGGGGCCGCCTTCTTTTTTGCCGACAGAAAAGAACTACAACCGATCTCAACCTTGGCGCGAATTTGCAACTCGCATGAACTATACATGGCTGTGATTGTCTGCAGCCATGAGCACGCAAGATCGCAAATCGAGTTTGAGAGAATTCGCCGCCGCACGATCAGGTTCTACGGCGGTTGAGTTTGCATTGCTTTCCCCACTCTATCTGCTGCTTCTGATGGGGATGACTGCCTACGGGATCTATTTCGGGGCAGCACATTCGGTGCAACAAATTTCGGCTGACGCGGCGCGAGCAGCAGTGGCGGGGGTGTCTCCGGCCGAGCGGCGCGATCTTGCTACGACTTTCATCAATCGACACGCCGCCGGATATCCATTCATCGAGATCAGCAATCTGAGCGTCTCCCTGGATGTGCAGCCGGAAGCCACGCAATTTCAGGTTGTCATCAGCTATGACGCGAGCAAGCTACCGATCTGGGGCCTGTTCGGTGGACTGAGCATGCCGAGCCAGATCATCCAGCGGCGCTCCACGATCCGCATTGGAGGCATCTGATGGAAAACCGGATCATGCGAGCCTTCCGACGTCTGGGCCGGGACACTAGCGGGCAGTTTGCGCTGCTCACCGCCTTCATGACACCTGTCGCGATCATACTTGCCGCATTCGCAGTGGATGCCGGGTCACTTTACGTCGAGAAACGCGAGGCACAGGGACGTGTCGATCTGGCCGCGATAACGGCTGCCGCGAACCTTTCGCGCGCCAGCGAGGCAGCGCGCCTGACAATGAGCGACAACGGCGTGACATCCATCGTCACCGCGCAGGCCGACGCCTATGGCAAACCGGTTTTCTCGAGCGGCATTGCAGACGACCAGATCGTGGCCGTAACCGGCAATTACCGGGGCGCTCCCGGCATCGCACCAGAGTTGCGCTTCGTCGCCGGCGCGGAGCCTCGCAATGCTGTCAAGGTCACCTACAAGACGACAGGAACCCGATATTTCGCAAGTTCCATCATCCCAACACCGGAGATCATCGTCGAGGCTATCGGCGAGTCATCGTCATGGGCGTCGTTCTCCATCGGATCGCGACTGCTGGATCTGCGCAATGAGGGGCTTATCAACCAACTGCTCGGCGGATTGCTCGGCTCGAACATCAACCTGTCGCTGATGGACTACAAGGCGCTGCTGGGCGCGAACATCTCGCTGCTTGGCTTTCTCGACGCGCTAGCAATCGAAACAGGCATCACCGCAGGCTCCTACACGCAGGTGCTGGACGCCGAGGTGACAATGGGCCAGATCTCGCGGGCGCTTTCCAACAGCAGCGGACTTCCCGCTGACGCCCGCATGGTCGCGGGACGCTTGGCGCAGAAGACCAGCGCCTCAAACGCACCGCGAATTCGTTTGGCCGATTTTCTCAACCTGGGCGACACCGGTGGGCAGATTCTGCAAGCCAATGTCCAGCAACTTGGCCTCGACTTCAATGTGATGGAACTGGTGACAGGCAGTGCCTTGGTCGCCGGCAAGGGAAAGCACGTCACGCTCAATCTGGGGGCGACCGTACCCGGCCTGCTGGCCACACGTGTCACGCTTCTGGTTGGCGAGCCGCCACAATATTCATGGATCGCGGTTGGAACGCTTGGCCAGCTGGTCCGGACAGCGCAAACAAGACTGACGATCGTTGCAGAAATCGGCGGTCTGCTGGGCGCCAATATCCGCATCCCGCTTTATCTTGAGCTGGCCTATGGCGAGGCACAGCTGCGCGAGGTGACATGCCCAGACGGGAACCCGGACAATGCCAGGGTCGTCATCGACGCCCGGCCCGGCGTGGCAAATCTCTATCTTGCCGAGGTCGATCCATCGAAGATCAGCGGCTTTGCAAACCCGGCACCGCGCAGCCCCGCCAACCTCCTGCACGTGCCAGTCGTCGTGACTGTTTCAGCTCAGGCACACGCTGAAATCGGCAACATGGCCTACACGCCTTTGACCTTCACCCGGCAAGACCGGGACAATAAGGTGGTCAAGAAGGTCTCAACGACGCAGCTTACCGGCGCGCTTACGCATTCCCTGCTTTCGAGCCTTGATCCCAAGGTGACGGCGCTGGGGATAGTGCAGGTCGGGCTCAATCTCGGGAGCAATGTTGCGTTCCTTGTCGGGCGTTCTGCCGGCAGCATCGACGCGCTGCTGACCGAAGTTCTCGGCCTGCTGGGCATTGCCATCGGCGAGGTCGATATACGCGTCTACCGGGCGAGTTGCGGGCGCGCTGTGTTGGTGCAGTAGAACCTGCCTCAGGTAACGACACTGGGCTTGTCACGCCCGGTCCGACTGCGGATTTGCGCGATGCCGTCGGCAGCCTCGATCAGGCCTGCCAGCGCAATTTGTGTCTCCATACCATGATGGGCCGTGTCCGGCTCGAAGCGTTCGAGATAGACTCGCAGCGTCGCGCCGGACGTCCCGGTGCCTGAGAGACGGAAAACGATCCGCGAGCCCCCTTCGAAAAGGATGCGGATGCCCTGATGTTCGCTGACAGATCCATCGACAGGATCAGTGTAGGCAAAGTCATCCGCGGTTCGGATCGACAGGCTGCCGAGCTTACGACCGGGAAGCGTGGGCAACTGGGCGCGAAGATTGTCCATCAGGCCGGTCGCGGCTTCCACCGAGAGCCCTTCATAATCGTGGCGCGCATAGTAATTTCGCCCATAGGTGGCCCAATGATCGGCGGCGATTTCCTGAACGCTCTGCTTTCGAGCCGCGAGAATATTCAGCCACAACAGCACCGCCCAAAGACCATCCTTCTCGCGCACATGGCTCGATCCGGTGCCGGCGCTCTCCTCACCGCAGATGGTGACCAAACCCGCGTCGAGCAGGTTGCCGAAGAATTTCCAGCCGGTCGGCGTCTCATAAATCCCGATGTCGAGCTTCTCGGCGACACGATCGGCGGCACCGCTCGTCGGCATCGAGCGGGCGATGCCCTTCAGCCCGCCACTGTAGCCCGGAGCAAGGTGGGCATTCGCCGCCAGCATCGCCAGCGAATCGGAAGGGGTGACGAAAATTCTTTTGCCGATGATGAGGTTGCGGTCGCCATCGCCATCCGAGGCGGCGCCAAAGTCCGGCGCATCCGCCGACATCATCAACTCGTAGAGTTCATGCGCGTGGACGAGGTTCGGGTCGGGATGATGCCCGCCAAAGTCCGGCAGGGGAATGCCATCTTTCACCGTGCCGGGCTGCGCGCCCAGCCGGCGCTCCAAAATCTCCAGCGCGTAAGGTCCGGTGACGGCATGCATCGCGTCGAACGACATGCGAAAACCGTCTGCGAACATCTGGCGGATCGCGCCGAAGTCGAACAGCGTCTCCATCAGCGCGGCATAATCATCAACGGAATCGATCACCTCGACAGCGAGATCATCGACATGCTGCACGCTGATCCGGTCGAGATCGATATCGGGGCCGTCATTGATCGCATAGCGGTCGATTTCGAGGCTGCGCGCATAGATCGCGTCGGTGACCTTTTCAGGCGCAGGGCCACCATTGGATACGTTGTACTTGATGCCAAAATCTTCCGTGGGGCCACCCGGATTGTGACTTGCCGACAGGATGATGCCGCCAAAGGCCTTGTTCTTGCGGATGAGGTGCGAGGCAGCAGGGGTGGACAGGATGCCGCCCTGCCCGACGATGACGCGGCCAAAGCCGTTGGCGGCGGCCATCTTGATCGCGATCTGGATCGTCTCGCGATTGAAATAGCGCCCATCGCCGCCGATCACCAGCGTCTCGCCGGAAAAGCCTGCAACGGAATCGAAGATCGACTGGATGAAATTCTCTACATAGTTCGGCTGCTGGAACACGGGCACCTTCTTGCGAAGACCCGACGTTCCAGGCTTCTGGTCGTCATAAGGCTGGGTCGCAACAATGAGGTTCATTTCGGAAAATCCTTCGCGAGATTGCCCTGCGGCCTGTCGCTCGACAACACTATGGAAAAGTCATGCATAGCCTACTCAAAAGAATTGAGTAAGCGTAAACGGGCAGAAGCGATGACGGTTGCCCGGAAATGGCGAGGAAGTTCATGATCCTGTGCTGCGGCGAGGCGCTGATCGACATGCTGCCCGGCAAGACCGATGGCGGCGAAGCGGCGTTTGTGCCGCATGTGGGTGGCGCGGTATTCAACACCGCAATTGCGCTTGGCCGCCTCGGGATACCCACCGGTCTCTTTTCCGGATTATCGCGTGATGTGTTCGGCCAATCACTCGTCCACGCATTGAACGAAAGCGGCGTCGACCTGCGTCACGCACATTTCAGCGACCGCCCCACCACGCTGGCATTCGCTCACCTTCGCAACGGACATGCGGTCTATAGCTTCTACGACGAAAATTCAGCTGGGCGGATGGTGACGCAACCAGACCTGCCTCTGTCAGATGAGAGCGTCACCGCACTGCACTTTTCCTGCATCAGCCTCGTCGCCGAACCGTGCGGCACAGAATATGAAACGCTGATGCAGCGCGAACATCAGCGGCGCGTCATCATGCTGGACCCAAATATTCGTGACGGTTTCATCACCGACCGAACGCGCCACCTTGAGCGCATGCGCCGCATGATCGCGATGTCGGATATCGTGAAACTGTCCGACGAAGACATGGACTGGTTCGGCGAAGGCGCCAACCACAACGATATTGCGCAGCGCTGGCTGACGATGGGACCGAAAATGGTCGTGCTGACGCGCGGTGCTCAAGGATCGGTCGGCTACACTACACAATCTCGCGTGGAGCTGCGCGCACCACCAGTTGATGTCGTGGACACAGTCGGCGCGGGCGACACATTCAACGCCGGCCTTCTCGGCTGGCTTCACGATACAGGGCTGCTGTCGAAAGAGAACATTGCAGGCTTATCGCGAAACGATCTGAGCGCAGCGCTCGATTTTGCGACCAAGGCCGCGGCAATCACCGTTTCGCGCGCTGGAGCCAATCCACCATGGCGCAGCGAATTGGGCAGTCTTAAGCTTCCGAGCAAAGACCCCGTGCAATGAAATGCGGGTTGGCGAAGGTGTCATCACCCGGAGCGGTGCCGGGGCCATAGATGAAGGGCCTGCCGTCGAGCGTCGTCGTCATCCCACCAGCGGCGCGCAGCACCGCATCCCCGGCAGCGGTATCCCATTGCATGGTGCGCCCCATGCGCGGGTAAAGATCCGCCTCCCCGCTCGCCAGCAGACAGAATTTCAGCGACGAGCCAACGCTGACACATTCGAATGCTTCATGCTGTTCGATATAGCGGTCAGTTTCTGCGGTGCGATGTGACCGGCTGGCCACGATCAGCAATGGGCAGGCCGGCAACCGCGCAGAAATGACACTGCGCGCCAGCGGCTGATGCGCCTGATCCGTGGTGACCCGCTCGGCAATGCCCGAAGCGCCCGAATAGAGAAGGTTTCGAGCGGGCGCATAAACAACGCCTGCAACCGGCATTCCCTGACGAATCAAGGCGATATTGACGGTGAAATCATCTTTTCCCGCCACAAATTCACGGGTTCCGTCCAGCGGGTCGACCAGAAAAAAGGCAGCACCATCGAGCTGCGGCTGCGCCCCTGCGGATATTTCTTCCTCAGCCACGATAGGAGTTTCAGGAAAACACTCGCGAAGACCCGTCAGGATAATCACCTCGGCCTCGCGGTCGGCGCGCGTTACCGGCGAATCATCGTCTTTCGAATCGGCCTCGAACCCTTCGCGGCAGATTTCCATGATTCGTCTGCCTGCAGACAATGCGAGGGCTTCAAGCTGATCGAGCATTCCACGGTCGACAGGATCGTTCATCATAGTGTCGCGATAGCGCGCGCTAGAGGTTCCAGCAATAGCAAAGGCTCAAACCCGCTCAGGAACCGCAAGAAGGTCTGGGTACAAGCGAAGTTCGACCTTTACCTCGGCGCACACACGCGATAATGAACGGCGCATTCCACGTTGGGGCGTAGCCAAGCGGTAAGGCAGCGGTTTTTGGTACCGCCATTCCCTGGTTCGAATCCAGGCGCCCCAGCCACGAATTTAAACACCAGCACGAAACTCGAAACCTGCTCAGGCTGAAGCGTTCTTGCGCGTCAGGGCTTCTTCCCATGCGAGCGCGTGGGTGACGATCTCTTCGAGGTTGTCGAGTTGGGGCGTCCAGCCGAGTTCGGCACGCGCACGATCTGCATTGGCGACAATGGCGGCAGGGTCGCCGGGGCGGCGCTCGACGAATTCCACCGGGAAGTCGACACCGGAAACGCGCTTGACCGCGTCCACGACTTCCAGCACCGAATAGCCGTGATTGTAGCCACAGTTTGCAATCAGATTCCCGCCTCCGCTGCGCAGCCGTCGCAGCGCCAGAAGGTGGGCGTCGGCGAGATCCGAGACATGGATATAGTCGCGCACGCAGGTGCCGTCAGGCGTCGGGTAATCGGTGCCAAAGACTTTCAGATGATCGCGTTTGCCAAGCACGGCTTCGCTGGCGACCTTGATGAGATGGGTTGCGCCGGGGGTCGACTGGCCGATACGGCCCTTCGGATCGGCACCAGCCACGTTGAAATAACGCAACGCGGTGTAGGTGAGATCATGCGCGGCGGCGGCATCGCGCAGCATCCACTCACTCATCAGCTTGGAGCGTCCATACGGCGATTCAGGCAGAAGCGGGGTGTCTTCGGTAACCGGCTCAAGACCGGCTGCGCCATAAACCGCTGCGGTTGATGAAAAGATGAAATGCTTCACCCCGCCTTCGACCGCGGTTTGCAGGAGCGTGCGGGTCTTGCTGGTGTTGTTCTCATAGTAGCCCAGCGGATCGGATACGGATTCAGGAACGATGATCGAGCCCGCAAAATGTATGATCGCGTCGATCTCATGCTTGTCGATGAGCGAGCGCACAAGTTCGGTATCGGCGATATCTCCCGCCACCAACCTTGCATCTGGAGAGACCGCCCAGGCGAAACCGGTCGACAGCCGATCCAGCACGACCACGTCCTCGCCCGCATCCAGCAGCGCCCAGACCATGTGGCTGCCGATATAGCCTGCTCCGCCCGTTACAAGTACCGCCATGGTTCTTCACCCCGAAACTCAAGCCAGTCGGCTGCCAAGCTAGCGCAAACTGTATAATTCTTGGTTGCGCAACCCTCCCAACCATATGAAATGATAGCCCGGCAATCATTGGCGCAGATTTTCACTATCTTCAGGTTCCGTGCTATGCGGCCCCGACCTGCAATCTGCACCAGACGCAACCACCCGAGGAAACTGATGGCTCTCGACTTCAACACCAACTTCGAGCCCGCCTACGGCGATGCGGTCCCTGTCGCTGACAATGTGGTGCGTCTCACGGTCAACAACCCCAGCGCGTTCACGTTTCACGGCACCAACAGCTATCTCGTCGGCAAGGATACGCTGGCCGTGATCGATCCGGGCCCGGAGGACGAAGCGCATCTGCAGGCGTTGCTGAGGGCTATCGACGGGCGTCCGGTGAGCCACATCTTCGTGTCGCACACCCATGTGGATCACTCTCCACTGACCGCACGGCTCAAGCAGGCGACCGGCGCAACGGTCCTTGCCGAAGGGCCGCACCGTTCCGCCCGCCCGCTGCATCTGGGCGAGGTCAACGCGCTTGACGCCAGCGGCGACACCGATTTTCAGCCGGATGTCTTGCTGGCGGATGGCGAAATCGTGGAAGGCGACGGCTGGGCGCTGCGCGCGATCCATACGCCAGGCCACATGGCCAATCATCTGGTGTTCGCCCTTGAAGGGACCGGCATCCTGTTTTCCGCCGACCACATGATGGCATGGGCGACTTCGGTGGTTGCGCCTCCGGACGGGTCGATGTCGGACTTCATGGCTTCGCTCGAGAAGCTGCTGGAACGCGACGACCGGGCGTTCCTGCCGGGGCATGGCGGACCGGTCACCTCGCCAGCCGCGTTCATGCGAGGGCTGCGCTCACACCGCAAGATGCGTGAGCGCGCCATTGTCGAGCGGCTGCGCAAGGGCGACCGGAGCATTGCGGAGATTGTCGCCGCAATCTACCGCGACACCGATCCGCGCCTGCATGGCGCAGCAGGCCTTTCGGTGTTTGCGCATCTGGAAGATCTTGTGAACCGCGGCTTGGTGATTACGGACGGCGAAGCCTCACTGGGCGGTATCTTCACCATCGCTTGACGCTGGAATGTCGATGATCAGCAGCGACTGACGCGCGAATTCGGCATCGACGTCGTTCATGAAGCGGCGGATGCGGCGCGCGTTTTCGCCAAGGTCATAGCGCCCATAACGGGAATTCATACGCAGATCGACAAATATCGATTCGTCCTCGTCGGTCAGGCGCAGTGATGCATCAGCGGGAAGGCCCAGAATATAACTGGGAGCTTCCAGCTCGAGGATGATCTCGCTGCCGGTTTCAAACTCAGTTGGCCACGGCGTGCGCGCGCGCCAGCCATATGAGGCAACAACCGCCTGAACCGCCGCGACAGCACGCTCCATCGACGCGTCAAGCCGCCGCCCAGTCACGTCGGGATATGCCTCGCGCTGAACCGCCACCATCTCGGCGCTGTATGGTGTAACGGCATTCATCTGGGCTGTCCGCTCCAACGCAGCCCTGCGAAGCGGCGGGGGATCTACAAGGTCGGTCGAAACATCGTGGAGCGGCGGAGTGGTGTAAGCCAGATAACCGGCCAACACGAAGGGTATGAGCACGAAAGAGCCGACCAAAGTCGCGGCAAACGATGCCTTTCCGGCCTTGTCGCCATGCGTCCACAAGCGCCGAAACCCGACCATGGCGCACAGCAACGACAAAATGGCGATCGCCGCGACGAGAGCCAGCACCCAGAAGAATGCCGGTGTCTCGACCATGCCATAACGGTGGCCGACAGCGACAGTACACGCCAGAACCAGCGCAAAGCTGGACAGCGTTCTGGCCCATTGGGCCGCCGGGGAAACCCGGCGACCGTGATTGAGTGAAATGCTACTCATGCGGTTGGCAGTTGGTAGTCCCTGAACTGATCGCGAAGCGTGGTCTTCTGGATCTTGCCCGTCGCCGTATGCGGAATTTCATCCACGAAGGCAACGTCGTCCGGCATCCACCATTTGGCAATCTTGCCTTCCATGAAGGCAAGCAGTTCTTCCTTTGAAGGCTCCTTGCCCGGCTTGCGCACGATGACCAGCAGCGGACGCTCGTCCCATTTGGGATGGGCGACACCGATGACGGCGGCTTCGGCAACATCGGGATGTCCCACCGCAAGGTTCTCGAGCTCGATGGTCGAAATCCACTCGCCGCCCGACTTGATCACATCCTTGGCACGGTCAGTGATCTGCATGTAGCCGTGAATGTCGATATGGGCGACATCGCCCGTATCAAACCAGCCCTCCTCGTCGAACTGCTCAGCTCCGGTGCCGCCGTAATAGGCCCGCGCGACCGCCGGGCCGCGCACCTTGAGGCGACCGAAAGTGGAGCCATCCCACGGCAGTTCGACATTCTCGTCGTCGGTGACCTTCATCTCAACACCAAACGGCGCAGACCCCTGCTTTTGCTGAATATCCAGTCGCGCGTCCCCTTCGAGACCGCTGTAAACCGGCTTCATCGTGCACAAGCTGCCCAGTGGCGACATCTCCGTCATGCCCCAGGCATGGATGACCTCGACGCCGTAATTGTCCTGGAACTTCTGGGTCATGGCACGCGGGCTCGCAGACCCGCCGATAACCACCCGCTTCAGATGCGGCAGCTGCTTGCCGGTCTGCTCCAGATATTGGAGCAACATCAGCCAGACAGTCGGAACGGCAGCGGTGAACGTGACCTTCTCGGAATCGAGCAGTTCGTAGATGGATTCCCCATCCATGCGACCGCCAGGCATCACGAGCTTTGCGCCGATCATCGGTGCGCTCTGGCCGAGTCCCCACGCATTGGCATGGAACATCGGCACCACCGGCAGCACCACATCATTGGCGGAAATGCCCATCGCGTTAGGCGAAACCGCGATCATCGCATGCAGGACGTTGGAGCGGTGCGAATAGACGACACCCTTGGGGTCACCTGTCGTGCCGGACGTGTAGCACATGCCACTGGCAGCGTTCTCGTCTAGGCTCACCCACTGATAGTCGCCATCTGCCTGCGCGAGCCATTCCTCATAGGCAATCGCATTCGGCAACGTTGTCTCGGGCATGTGCGCAGCATCGGTGAAGACAATGACGCGCCTGAGCGACTTGACCATCGGTGCGAGCTTTTCAAGCAGCGGCACGAAGGTCAGATCAACAAAGATCGCCTTGTCCTCGGCGTGGTTCATGATCCAGGCGAGTTGTTCGGGAAAAAGTCGCGGATTGAGCGTGTGGTAGACGCCGCCCGCCCCCATGATCCCGTACCAGGCCTCAAGATGACGCCCGGTGTTCCAGGCGAGCGTCGCAATGCGATCTCCTTGTCCAAAACCTTCCCGAGCCAACAACTGCGCTGCCTGCAGAGCGCGCTGGCGCGACCGGGCATAGGTCGAGCGCACGATTGGCCCCTCAATAGAACGCGAAACGATTTCCGTATCAGGGTACTGTTGCGCTGCGTGATCCAAAATCTTGTGGCACAGCAGCGGCCAGTCCTGCATCAATCCTTGCATTGCATTCCTCCATTGCAGTTGCACAACATTGTTCCGAAGGATTGCGCATGTCCATAGACTTCGCGAACAAGCGTACTTTGGAAGCTTGTGCGCGGGTTGAGCGTTTACCCGGTGACCTTGCGTCCACGGGGGTTACTCGCCCCATCTTTCGCGGCTACAGTGCGGCAAATCAGCTTGGAGTCCCACATGAACCAGTCCGTCCCGCTCACCAACCTGCAAACCCGCGATATCTCGTCGGTCCTTCATCCCTACACACCGATCCACCGTCTTGGCGAGATCGGCCCTTTGGTCATCGAGCGCGGCGAAGGTGTGTTCGTCTATGATACGCAAGGCCGCGATTACATCGAGGGAATGTCCGGCCTGTGGTGCGCGGGTCTCGGCTTTGGCGACGAAGAGATGATCGACGCTGCCACGGAGCAGCTTCGGACCCTTCCCTATTACCATTTGTTTGGCGCCAAGGGCACAGAGTCCGCAATCGAGCTGGCCGAAAAGCTCAAGGAAATCGCGCCGGTTCCGATGTCGAAGGTGTTCTTCACCTCGTCCGGCTCGGAAGCCAACGACACGCAGGTGAAGCTCGCCTGGTACATGAACAACGCGAAGGGGCGGCCCAACAAGAAGAAGATCATCTCGCGGATGAAGGCCTATCACGGCGTCACCGTGATGTCGGCCTCACTGACCGGCCTGCCCTACAACCATATCGGCTGGGACCTGCCGGTCGACCGCGTGCTGCACACCGACTGCCCGCATTACTATCGCTTCGGACAGGACGGCGAAACCGAGCAGGAGTTCCTGAACCGGATCGTCGGCTCCCTGCGCGACCTTATCGAGCGCGAAGGCCCTGACACCATCGCAGCCATGATCGCAGAGCCGATCATGGGCGCAGGCGGCGTCATCATCCCGCCCGCTGGCTACTATCCAGCGATCCAGGCATTGCTGGACGAGCATGACATCATCTTCATTTCGGACGAGGTGATCACGGGCTTTGGCCGGACCGGAAACTGGTGGGGAAGCCAGACCGTCAACATGCGTCCAACGACGATCTCCACCGCAAAGCAGCTCACGGCCGCCTACGCGCCGCTTGGCGCCGTGATGGTGCCCGAAGACATCTATCAGGCTTATGTCGACCACTCGAAGCAGATCGGCACGTTCGGCCATGGCTTCACCTATGGCGGCCATCCGCTTGGCTGCGCCCTCGGTGTCAAGGCGATCGAGATTTATCAGAAGCGGGACATCATCGGACATGTCCGCTCGGTCGCGCCGGTGTTCGAAGCCCGGATGAAGAAGCTGACCGACCATCCGCTGGTGGGTGAGGTTCGCCATTGCGGTCTAGTCGGCGCAGTCGAACTGGTTGCAGACAAGGCCACAAAGCGGTCTTTCGACCCGAAAAAGGGCGTCGGCGCTCAGTGCGCAAAGTTCTGCGAGGAGAATGGCCTCATCCAGCGCGCGATCGTCGACAGCATCGCATTCTGCCCGCCGATGATCATCACCGAAGCACAGCTGAACGAATTGTTCGACCGGTTCGAAAAGGCCCTGGCCGCCTGTGAGGCATGGGTTTCCAAGGAAGGCCTGCGCCAAGCAGCCTGAAACCTCTTTCTCACGACCGAATCATCCCGTAAGGGACCCTGCAACGCCACGCAGGGTCCCTTTTTTCATGATTCGCCTCGAAAATATCAGCAAGCAGAACGGTCAGCAGATCGTCTTCATCGAAGCCTCCGCAGCACTGCAAAAGGGTGAGAAGATCGGCCTCGTCGGACCGAACGGCGCTGGCAAGACGACCTTGTTCCGCATGATCACCGGGCAGGAAGCCCCCGACGAAGGCCAGGTCTCCGTCGATAAGGGCGTGCGGATCGGCTATTTCAGTCAGGACGTCGGCGAGATGGCGGGACGCAGCGTGGTCGCTGAAACCATGGAAGGCGTCGGACCAATTTCCGCGCTGACGGCAGAGATGGCAGAACTTGAAGCCGCCATGGGCGACCCGGATCGCGCCGACGACATGGACGAGATCATCAACCGGTATGGCGAGGTGCAAGGCCAGTTCGACGAACTTGACGGCTACTCGCTGGACGGGCGCGCGCGCGAAGTGCTCGGCGGCCTCGGCTTTTCGCTCGAGATGATGGAAGGCGATGTCGGCCTGTTGTCGGGCGGCTGGAAGATGCGCGTGGCGCTGGCAAAGATCCTGCTGATGCGCCCTGACGCAATGCTGCTCGATGAACCAAGCAACCATCTCGACATCGAAAGCCTGATCTGGCTGGAATCTTTCCTGCAGGGCTATGACGGCACCATCCTGATGACTTCGCACGACCGCGAGTTCATGGACCGGATCGTCGGCAAGATCATCGAGATCGACGCCGGCGGCCTGACCACCTATTCGGGTGGTTACGGCTTTTACGTCGAGCAACGCGCCCTCGCAGAACAGCAGCAACAGGCCCAGTTCGAGCGTCAGCAGGCGATGCTCGCCAAGGAAATCGCGTTCATTGAGCGTTTCAAGGCGCGCGCCTCGCACGCAGCGCAGGTGCAGAGCCGCGTCAAGAAGCTGGACAAGATCGAGAAGGTCGAGCCGCCCAAGCGCCGGCAGACGGTGCGCTTCGATTTTCTGCCTGCCCCGCGCTCGGGTGAAGACGTCGCAACGCTCAAGGGCGTCCATAAGAGCTATGGCAGCAAGACCATCTATGAAGGGCTCGACTTTCAGGTGCGTCGTCGCGAGCGCTGGTGTGTGCTGGGCGTCAACGGTGCGGGCAAATCAACCCTCCTGAAGCTCATTGCTGGCGCGTCCGAGCCGGATACTGGCACGGTGTCGCGCGGGCCGAGCGTCAAGATGGGCTATTTCGCCCAGCACGCGATGGATGTGCTCGAAGGCGAACTGACCGTCTTACAAATGCTGGAAAGCCGCTTTCCTCAAGCCGGTCAGGCTCCGTTGCGCGCGCTTGCCGGGTGTTTCGGATTTTCGGGCGACGAGATCGAGAAGCGCTGCCGGGTGCTGTCAGGTGGCGAAAAGGCACGGCTCGTGATGGCGATGATGCTGTTTGATCCGCCAAACTTTCTGGTGCTGGACGAGCCGACCAACCATCTCGACATCGCCACCAAGGAAATGCTGGTCGAAGCGCTGTCGAAATATGAAGGCTCGATGCTGTTCGTCTCGCACGACCGCCATTTCCTTGCAGCGCTGTCAAACCGTGTGCTGGAACTGACACCGGATGGCGTGCGCACCTATGGTGGCGGCTACACGGAATATGTCGCAAGCACCGGCCAGGAAGCACCAGGCCTGCGCAGCTGAAATCTCTCCGATACGATACGCAATTGAAAAAGGCCGCTGCGGGTGCAGCGGCCTTTTTTCTCATGTTACTTGCGGATCGCCGCCTGCGCTGCAGCCAATCTTGCGATCGGCACGCGGAAGGGCGAGCACGACACATAGTCAAGGCCAACTTCTTCGCAGAAGGTAATCGACGAAGGATCACCGCCATGCTCGCCGCAGATGCCGAGCTTGATGTCTGGGCGCGCTGTACGCCCCTTCTCCGCTGCCATGCGGACGAGTTCACCCACGCCGTCGATGTCCAGCGAGATGAACGGGTCTTTTTCGATGATGCCTTTCTGGCGGTAGGTCTCGAGGAACGACGATGCGTCGTCACGCGAGATGCCGAAGGTCGTCTGCGTCAGGTCGTTCGTACCGAACGAGAAGAACTCTGCGGCTTCCGCAATGACATGGGCGCGGATCGCTGCGCGTGGCAGCTCGATCATCGTGCCAACCAGATAGTCGAGCTGGACGCCCCGCTCTGCCATCACCGCCTGCGCGACCTCGTCGATGCGCGCCTTGACGTAGTCGAGTTCCTTGAGAAGACCAACCAGCGGCACCATGATTTCCGGAACGATCGGCTTGCCGGTGCTCTGCCCGGCATCAATCGCAGCCTCGAAGATTGCGCGCGCCTGCATCTCGGCAATCTCCGGATATGAGACTGCAAGCCGGCACCCGCGATGGCCGAGCATCGGGTTGAACTCATGCAGGGCTTCGGTACGCTGACGCAGCTTGTCAGCCGAAATGTTCATGCCCCTGGCGACTTCATCGATTTCTTCGTCGCTCTTGGGAAGAAACTCATGCAGCGGTGGATCAAGAAGACGGATCGTCACCGGCAGTCCGGCCATGATCTCGAACAGCTCGGCAAAGTCGGAGCGCTGCATCGGCAGAAGCTTCGCAAGTGCCGCCCGCCGGTCTGCTTCCGCGTCGGACAGGATCATCTCGCGCACCGCAACGATGCGCTCGTCATCAAAGAACATGTGCTCCGTGCGGCACAGCCCGATGCCCTCGGCACCGAACGAGCGCGCCATCCGTGCATCGGCCGGGGTTTCCGCATTGGCGCGCACCTTCATGCGCCGCGCAGCGTCTGCCCATTCCATGATCGAAGCGAAATCGCCTGAAAGCTCGGGCTGCAGCATCGGGACGGTGCCCTTGAGCACCTGACCGCTAGCTCCGTCGATGGTGATGATGTCGCCCTTGCGGAACACCTGCCCCATCGCTGTCAGCGTGGCATTGCGATAATCGACGCGAAGCGTGCCCGCGCCGGACACACAGGGCTTGCCCATGCCGCGCGCCACCACTGCCGCGTGACTGGTCATGCCACCACGAGTGGTCAAAATGCCTTCGGCGGCGTGCATGCCGTGAATGTCTTCCGGGCTGGTTTCGATGCGCACAAGGATCGCCTTGCGGTTCTGCGCGCGCATTTCCTCGGCCTCGTCGGACGAGAACACGATCTCGCCGGTTGCCGCACCCGGAGAGGCCGGCAGCCCCATGCCGATGATGTTGCGCTCGGCCTTCGGATCGATGGTCGGGTGCAACAGCTGGTCGAGCGACGCCGGATCGATCCGCAAAACGGCTTCTTCGGTGGAAATCAGCCCCTCTGCGGCCATATCGACCGCGATTTTCAGCGCAGCCTTGGCGGTGCGCTTGCCGGATCGCGTCTGCAGCATCCATAGCTTGCCGCGCTCGATGGTGAATTCGAGATCCTGCATGTCGCGGTAGTGCTGCTCGAGCCGATCTGCCACAGCCACGAATGCGGCATAGGCTTCCGGCATCACCTTCTCCATCGACGGCTTGTCTGAGCCAGCCTCGATGCGCGCGGCTTCCGTCAAGTTCTGCGGCGTGCGGATGCCAGCCACAACGTCCTCGCCCTGCGCGTTGACAAGGAACTCACCGTAAAGCTGCTTCTCGCCGGTCGACGGATTGCGCGTGAAGGCAACGCCGGTCGCCGAGGTGTCGCCCATGTTGCCGAACACCATCGCCTGAACGTTGACCGCCGTGCCCCAGCTGGCGGGGATGTCGTGAAGACGACGATAGGTCGTCGCGCGGTGGTTCATCCAGCTGGAGAACACCGCACCGATCGCACCCCAAAGCTGCTCGTTGGGATCCTGCGGGAATGGCTGGCCCAGTTCTTCCTCGACCTTGTCCTTGTAGAGTTGGATGACCTGCTGCCACTGATCCGCGGTGATTTCCGTATCGAGTTCGACCCCCAGTCCAGCCTTCTCGTCTTCGAGAATCTCTTCGAAATAGCCGTGATCGACACCCAGCACCACGTCGGAGTACATCTGGATGAAGCGGCGGTAGCTGTCATAGGCAAAACGCGCATCGCCGGACTCGCGTGCCATCGCATCGACAGTTTCGTCGTTGAGGCCAAGGTTCAGCACCGTGTCCATCATGCCCGGCATCGACGCGCGCGCGCCTGAACGAACGGACACCAGCAAAAGGTTGGAAGGGTCGCCAAAACTGCGGCCAGTGATTTCGCCGATCCCGACCAGCGCAGCAGTGACCTGCTGCTTCAGCTCATCCGGATAGGCGCGGCCGTTGGCGTAGTGCCAGGTGCAAAACTCGGTCGTGATGGTAAAGCCTGGGGGCACCGGCAGCCCGAGGCTGCACATTTCCGCCAGGTTGGCACCTTTGCCGCCCAGCAGGTTACGGTCTGCCGCACTGCCTTCAGCGCTACCGTCGCCGAAGCTGTAGACCCACTTTGTCATCACTGACCTCCGCTCCAAACCCTGGGGCACCTTCAGGCCCCGGTTGGCGCGATCGATAAGGTCACGAAAGACCAAACGCAAGCGGCCACCGGGCAACGTCACCAAAACAATCGATTAAGGCGGGAAGAGCATTTGCGCTTGTAAATCTGGCGCACCAGAATTAGAACAAAAATAGAACGTCGGAGATGTGTGCGATGAAACTCGATGGAAAGCTGAATTATATCGAACTTCAGGCGGCTGGCGGCGCAATCGACAGCGTGAAATCGTTCTACAGCGCCGCCTTCGGCTGGACGTTCACCGACTACGGCACGTCCTACAGCGCGTTTTCAGAAGGGCTGGATGGCGGCTTCGACGGTGCCGCCACTGCACAAACAAAGCCGCTGCCGATCATCTACGCCGCCAATCTGGAGGCAGCCCTTGAGGCCGTGACAGAAGCGGGCGGCAAGATCGTGAAACCGATCTTTGCATTTCCCGGTGGGCGGCGGTTCCATTTCTCCGATCCGGCAGGAAACGAACTGGCGGTCTGGAGCGAATAGACACCTGAGCCTCTGGTTGCCTTGTCGATGAAGGCAGGGCCGCCGATCTGAAAAAAGCCTACCCGATATCCACCGGGCGATTGGCCAGTGCCTTACGAACCTTGCCGGTCGCAATACCGACCTCCGGCTCCTTCTGGAGCGCCATGACGTGACGCATACGGAACGCGCTGGCGCTGCCATCGCCCTCGCCGACCAGATTTTGTACCGCGCGAACAATCTGGGCCAGCTCGTCGGGCTCCTGTTCTTCCGGTTTTGCAACTGCCTCGTCCAGCCGCGTGATGAGCTGTGACAACACACCCATCCACTCGAAGCGCGGATCACCGATCAGGGCGAACAGAACCGTGTAGGGGTTTTCGCGCAACGCAGGATCATCACCAGTCTCGGCACTGATGAGTGCGCGGTGCATGTCCTTGAGAGCGCTCGAAAGGCTGACTGCAAACTCAGCCGAAAGGTCGGTATTTGGCATAGGGGGTCTCCGTGACAGGGCGGGATTACACCGCTTCACGCAATTGTTCAGCAGCTTCCAGATCAACGGAAACCAACTGGCTGACGCCTTGTTCCGCCATTGTGACACCAAACAGGCGGTTCATGCGCGCCATGGTGATCGGATTGTGAGTGATGACAACGAAGCGCGTTTCGGTCGTGGCCGCCATCTCGTCCATCAGATTGCAGAAGCGCTCGACATTATGATCGTCAAGCGGTGCATCCACCTCGTCGAGCACGCAGATGGGTGCGGGATTGGTCAGGAACACGGCAAAGATCAAAGCCATGGCTGTCAGCGCCTGCTCGCCGCCTGACAGCAACGTCATCGTCTGCGGTTTCTTGCCGGGGGGCCGTGCGAGAATTTCAAGGCCGGCTTCGAGCGGATCTTCCGACTCGATCAATTGCAATTCTGCCGTGCCGCCACCGAACAGATGGGTGAACAGGCGCTGGAATTGCATGTTCACCACCTCGAACGCTGCCAGCAGCCGCTCGCGACCCTCGCGGTTGAGGCTCTGGATCGCCTGGCGCAGTTTGCGGATCGCTTCGATCACATCTTCGCGTTCGCGCACGATGGTCTCGTGGCGCTCGGTGAGTTCGCGCTGCTCTTCCTCGGCGCGCAGGTTGACGGCACCCAGGCGCTCGCGCTCGATCTTGAGCCGCTCAAGTTGCCGTTCGGTGTGGGCGAGATCCGGTAGTGGATCGTCAGCGGCCAGTCCGGTGTGCTGGATCACCAGATGCGGCGGAACATTCAAGACTTCCTGAATGCGCGCTTCAGCCTCCGCGCGGCGCTGGTCGGCAGCGGTGAGGCGCTCTTCGGCTCGGCCACGCTGTTCACGCACCTCAGCCAGCGCCTGGATCGCGGCGGTTGCTGCCTTGTCCAGTTCCGCCTGCTGCGTTTCGGCCTGAACGAGCGTGTCCGCAGCAGCCTTGCGATTTGCTTCCGCCTTCGTCAGCTCCGACAACAGCGAACGACGACGCTCGTCGATCTCGTCGGGAGCCTCAGCCAGTTGTTCGTATTCCTCGACTGCTTCTTCGCGGCGGTCGCGCAGCGATGCAATCTGACGGTCAGCGTTGGCGGCACGCTCGACCCAGGAGGCCCGTTCAACGCTGATGGCTGCAAGACGACGTGCCCGCGCTTCTGCCTCACGACGCAATCCGTCATGCGCAGCGCGGGCATCGGCAACGCTGGCGCGTTGCTCGGCAACCTGGCGCGTCTGCTCTTCCAGCTGCGCCTGCAGGTCCGACACGTCGGGCGCGGAGGCAAGCGTGTCAGTTGCTTCCTCCAGCGATATGCTGAGCTCTTCGATGTCGTCAGACAGGCGCGCGCGCGTCTCATCGAGCGCTGCAAGCCGGTTGGAAAGCTCGCCGGAGGCCTTTTCCGCAGCAACCAGCGCCTCACGCGCAAGGGCGAGTGAGCGCTGGGTCTCGCGTAAACGGTCACGGGCTTCGCGCTCGGCGTCGACCGCCGCTTTCACCTCAGCCTCAGCACGCGCCAAGGCGTCTTCTGCTGCGGCAACGATCTCGCTTGCGGCCGCGGCCTCGTCCTCAAGCTCGACCAGACGGTTTTTCTGGGCAAGACGCAAGGCTGCCGCAGTCGGCGCGTCAGCGCTGGCGGTCAGACCATCCCAGCGCCATACTGCACCATCTCGGCTAACGAGCATCTGCCCAGCCTTCAACTCGGCCTGCAAGACAGGCCCAGAAGCGGCGTCGACGATCCCTACCTGCGCAAGCCGTCGGGCCAGCGCGTCCGGTGCCTGTACCACTTCTGCCAAGGAGTGGACACCCGCTGGCAACGCGGGATCATCCGCGTGCGGTACAAGTGCCGCCCAATGCACCGGCGCGGCCGTATCAAGCGGCACGTCAAGATCTTCACCCAGCGCAGCGCCAAACGCAGTTTCAAAACCACGCTCGACAGTGACCTGCTCGAGAACTGCAGGGAAGAGATCATTCGTCGTCGCATTGAGAATCGAGGCGAGCGTTCGGGCTTCTGTCTCGATCCGCTGGAGTTCGGCGCGCGCCTCCGCAAGCGGCGGACGGGCGGCGGTCTCACCAGCGCGGGCGGCGACCACCCGTTGCTCATATTCTTCAACGGCCGCTTCCGCGTCCTCGGCGGCAATTTCGGCCTCATCGACCAACCCGCGCTTTTCAGCCGGGTCCGGAAGGCCTGAGATGCGCCCACGGATTTCGTCAGCTTCCCGATCAATCTCGCCCAGCTGACGCTGCAAGCGATCACGGCGGTCGGTCAGGTCGCGCAGCATGCGCTCGATCTGGGTGCGGACCGCTGCTGCCTCTGCGCGCTCGGAGGTGAGCCGCGCCAACGCAGTCTCTGCCTCAGTAAGCGAGACCTGCGCATCCTCAAGGATCGCTCGTGTCTCGTCTTCACGCTCGGCAGCGCCGTCGTTCTCGCCAACAAGAGCGTGTTCTTCAGCGGTGAGCCGATCAAGCACGTCGGCATTGTCGCGCACCATGCGCTCTTCACGGGCGATGTCGCTATCAAGCTGAGACAGGCGCTTTTCGATCTCGACCCGACGCGCGGTCAATCGGGACGCTTCGTCTTCCAGCTGTGTCTTTGCAATGGTCAGGCGCTGCAGCGCGGCGGCGGCGGCGGCCTCCTGCTCGCGCAACTGGGGCAGCTTGTGCGCGCCAATCGCCTGATCCTTGGCTGCCTCCATCTGGGCCGCAGCCTGATTGCCAACCAGAACGGTCGCCTGCGCCAACGCAGACTTGGCCTCGGCTTCCTGCTCCTTGGCCTGGGTCCAGCGCAAATGCAGGAGCGTGGCCTCGGCCTTGCGAATGTCGGCGGAAAGATTGCGGAAGCGAGAAGCCTGCCGCGACTGGCGCTTCAGATTTTCGATCTGGCTTTCGAGCTCGCCGACAACGTCATCAAGACGCTCAAGATTCTGCTCGGCTCCGCGCAAACGCAGCTCGGCCTCATGGCGACGGGTGTGGAGACCGGAAATACCCGCTGCCTCTTCCAGCAGCGCGCGGCGCGCCTGGGGCTTTGCCTGGATCAGCTCGCCAATGCGGCCCTGACCGACCATGGATGGCGAGCGTGCGCCGGTCGACTGGTCGGCGAACAGAAGCTGCACGTCCTTGGCGCGCGCTTCCTTGCCGTTGATACGATAGACAGATCCAGCCTCGCGCTCGATGCGGCGTGAGACCTGAAGTTCGTCGACGTCATTGAAAGCGGGTGGTGCGGTACGGTCGCTGTTGTCGAGAAACAGCGTCACCTCGGCGGTGTTGCGCGCCGGCCTTGTGCCGGAACCGGAAAAAATCACGTCGTCCATGCCGGACGCGCGCATGTTCTTGTAGGAGCTTTCGCCCATCACCCAGCGCAAGGCTTCGACAAGATTAGACTTGCCGCAGCCATTCGGCCCGACGATACCCGTCAGGCCGCGCTCGATGACGAACTCACCGGATTCAACGAAGGACTTGAAGCCGAGAAGGCGCAGGCGCGAAAACTTCATGCCTGCGCTCCACTCAGGACGCGCGGAAACCGCCGCCGAAAAATCCGGCGACTAGAGCATGCTGTCGATAATGGCCGACATCTCGGCAACCGTCAGTGCTCCCGAATACTTGTTTCCGTTGATGAAGAAAGTAGGCGTGGCGTCGACACCGAAGTCATTCGCACCACGCTGGCGCACAGCCCGCACATCATCAAGAAGCTTCTGGTTCGTCAAGCAGGCCTCAAAAGACTCCTGTGAAAAACCGGCGAGGCGCGCAATCTGCAGCAAGGCTTCGCTCGCATTCTCGACACCTGCCCAGTTGTTCTGCTGCTGGAACAGCACGTCGATCATGGCGAAATACTTGTCGTCAGAGCAGCGCGCCAGCATGAAGGCGGCTTCCGCGCGCGGATCAAACGGGAACTCGCGGAAGATCATCCGCACCTTGCCGGTGTCGACATAGTCTTTCTTGATCACCGGCAGCGTATCGCGGTGGAAATTGGCGCAATGGCCGCACGTCATCGACGCGTATTCGACAATTGTCACCGGCGCATCGGCATTGCCGATGACCTGGTCGGGCAGCGATCCTTCAGCCACGAGCTTCGCCATGTCCACCGTGCCCCGGGCTGCAGGAACGGCGGCTCCGGAAGAAGCCGATGTCTGCGCCTGTGCACTCCCACCAGAATCGCTGCACGCCGCAAGGAGTGCCGCCGCCGACACTGCGGTCAACGAGGCGAGAACAGTTCTACGCGGAAGAAGGCTGGTCATGCGGATCACCATGGAAACGGGTTGCGAGTGAATATCATCTTAGTCAGAGCTTGACGTGCATGCCACATACGGCAATCCGATCAGCATTCCAATCTGCCAACAGCAGCAGATTGTTCACAATGACGCGATAAAGCGCTGACAAACGTCAACGTTTCTTCGCCATTACCGATTGGCCAAGCCGCTCCAGCGATGCACGCAAGTCATCGTCTTCGATCGTGGAAGTCAGACGACCAAGGCGTGCCGCTTCGATCTCAGTCAATGCGCGTTGACGCCGTGGCTGCCGCGCCGGCGCAGCAACCTGCTTCTGGACGATCTTGATGCGGCCCACGGCAGCGAAACCGAGGAAGGCGTTGACGCGCGCGATGATCTCCCCGGTCTCATGCTGCACGTGAACAGCAGAAAATCCCTCGCAGGCGATGATCAATGTTGCAGGCTCGAACGGGTCGTTCTCGTGCATTCGACGGGGCCAGGCGATCTTTTCGGGCCGCGTCGTGGCAGACAGCCGCTCCCCGACGATCTCCTCCCATGACTGCACCAGGCCGATCGTCATGCCGGCTCGCTTGCGCAGGACGGGGTCCAGCAGCGCGACCGCAAGGTCAGCTACGGGCACGGCATTGCCGTTTCGCCGATTCCCTGCCATGTGAATTCTCCGTTACGTTCCGGCGCGGATACCGCGTCGACGAAATCAACGCGTACCGATGAACAGGCACGGTAGCAGAGTTATGGCACAAAATCAGCGTAGTGTTATCGCCGATGCGCTGCTCGGCTGGTACGATGCGCACCATCGAGAGCTGCCCTGGCGTGTGCCACCCCATCAGATCGCGCGCGCAGTGCAGCCGGACCCATACCGCATCTGGCTGTCGGAAATCATGCTGCAGCAGACAACGGTCGAGGCGGTCAAACCGTACTTTGCAAAGTTCGTCGCGCAATGGCCAGATGTGACCGCATTGGCAGTTGCGCCTGAAGACGACATCATGAAGGCATGGGCCGGCCTTGGATATTACTCGCGCGCTCGCAATCTGAAGAAATGCGCGGATTTCATCGCCGCAGACCTCGGCGGGATCTTCCCGGACACCGAAGAAGGCCTGCGGACTTTGCCGGGGGTTGGTCCCTATACGTCAGCCGCGATCGCCGCTATCGCCTTCAACCGACCGGCAGCCGTGGTCGATGGCAATGTCGAACGCGTCTTCTCGCGCCTGTTTACGGTCACAACACCCCTGCCCGCCGCCAAGAAGGAAATCCATCGGCTCGTAAGCGACGTGCTCCCGCACGATCGTCCCGGCGATTTTGCGCAGGCAGTGATGGATCTTGGCGCAACGCTGTGCTCGCCCCGACGTCCCAAATGCATGCTGTGTCCGCTCAAGGAGATGTGCCTCGCCCTAAAAGAAGGGGAGCCCGAACTTTACCCGATCAAGGCGGCCAAGCCGGAAAAACCGGTGAGACGCGGCGCGGCGTTCGTCGCTGTTCGCCACGACGGTGCAATCCTTCTGCGCAAGAGACCGGGACGCGGGCTGCTGGCGGGTATGAGCGAGCCGCCAAACACCGACTGGACGGCCCGCCAAGATGGCGAAACCAGCGCCACTGCAGCGCCGTTTGAAGGGGACTGGCAATACGCCAGCACCATCAAGCACGTGTTTACGCATTTCGAATTGCGACTGGATGTGTTCAGGGCCGATTGTGTCGACGAAAACATGCCGCAGGACTGGTGGTGGTCTCTGCCGGAAACGCTTTTGAGCGAAGCTTTGCCCTCTGTCATGAAGAAGGCAATCGAGGCCGCTATACCCGCCGCGACCAAGAGATTACTCAGTCCAGCCAAGCCAAATTAGCGAGCGCAACGCCGGTTGGAATGCGGTGCTGTTTCAGGACGCCGAAACGCTCGCAGATGATTTGCGTCGTTTCGGCGTCGATTTCTGAGGCTCAGGCGCCGGCGCGTTCGGCGCCGTGGCGCGCGATGCTGCGCAGCCGGTCGATCGAGATCAGCTCGCCATTGTGCTCGTAGTTCCAGAACGTCCAGCCATTGCAGGACTCGAAGTTCTGCAGAAGAGCGCCGACCTTGTGGATCGAACCTGCGACATCGCCGCATGCGAGCGTGCCATCAGCACGCACCTGCGCGCTCCAGCGGCGACGCGAATCATAAAGCTTTGCGCCCGGCTGCAGCAAACCAGCGTCGATGAGGCTGACAAATGCGACGCGTGGCTCGGCACGCTTTCCGGTCAGCATCTCGAGCGCCTGCACCTCAAGCGGCTTCACCTCTGCAATGCGGGCGCGCGCTGCATCGATGTAGCTCTGCTGGCGTTCGATCCCGACGAAGTTGCGGCCCAGGCGCTTTGCGACGGCACCGGTTGTACCCGAACCGAAGAACGGGTCGAGCACGACGTCGCCGGGCTTGGTCGATGACATGAGGACTCGCGCCAGAAGTGCTTCCGGCTTTTGCGTGGGGTGTACCTTGTCCCCGTGCTCGTCCTTCAGGCGCTCATTACCGGTGCAGATCGGGAACAGCCAGTCGGAGCGCATCTGAACGTCGTCATTGGCGGCCTTCATCGAATCATAATTGAAGGTGTAGCCCTTGGCCTTCGGATCGCGCGACGCCCAGATCATCGTCTCATGCGCGTTCTGGAAACGACGGCCGCGGAAGTTCGGCATCGGGTTGGTCTTGCGCCAGATCACGTCGTTGAGAATCCAGAACCCGAGATCCTGCATGATCGCGCCGACGCGGAAAATGTTGTGGTAGGAGCCAATGACCCAGATGGTGCCGTTCGGCTTCAGAACCCGACGGGCCGCCAGCAGCCAGGCGCGCGTGAAGGCGTCGTAGGCGGCGAAGCTTTCGAACTGGTCCCACTCGTCATCGACGGCGTCGACTTTGGACTGGTCCGGACGGTGCAGGTCGCCCTCAAGCTGAAGATTGTACGGCGGATCCGCGAAGATCACGTCGACGGACTTCTCCGGCAGACGATTGAGCGCGGCGACGCAATCCCCCTTGAGGATCGTGTTGAGCCAATCGGCAGACGCTGGAGCGTGGGAAAGGTCGTCGAGATGACGCAATGCGGGCATGGACACACCGATACGCTTGAATGTTTACTGACTGTTATGGTTACCGTTTTGCGTAAACAATTCGTGAACCCGCGGTCTGAATTGCCGTTCGGGCTGTCATGGTGTAGGCCACGACCATTCCCCATCGATTACAGAAGGCCCTTTGCATGTCAGGTGTTGATCTCGTCATTTTCGATTGCGACGGCGTTCTGGTCGATTCAGAAATCATCGCCGCGCGCGTGGAAGCCGAGCTTCTCACTGCCGCCGGTTACCCGATCGAGGCAGAAGATCTGGCGCGCATCTATGCCGGGCTTACCTTCCGCGACATCCTGCTTCGAATCGAGCAGGAATCGCAGCAACTGTTCCAGGCCACGCTGATTGATGAGGCCGAAAAGCTGGTCGACAGGCGCTTGCGCGCCGAAGTGAGAGCGATCGATGGTGTGCACGAAGCGGTGGCTTCCGTAGAGGGCAAGATATGCATCTGCTCCAATTCCAGCGCGGAGCGACTTCAGGCAACACTGACGCGAACCAACCTTTTGCCCTTCTTCGAAGGCCGGGTGTTCTCGTCGCTCGACACGCCGTCACGCAAGCCGAAGCCGGCGCCGGACGTGTTTCTGTATGCCGCTGAGAAGATGGGCGCCGATCCCAGAAAGACCTTCGTGATCGAGGATTCGACGCATGGCGTGGCCGGCGCGCGCGCGGCCGGCATGCGGGTCATCGGCTTCACCGGCGCTTCGCACACCTATCCGGGTCATGCCGACCAGTTGACGGAAGCTGGCGCAGAAACGGTCATCCGCCGCTGGGCGGATTTCAGCCCGGTTCTTGCAGCCTTGTCGGAATGGGCGGAATAAGCGCATTTTCATGTCTGCCGGGTACACCGGCAGACCGCACGCGCCATCAGGACTTAAAGCGTGTCGCGTTCTTCTGAGTTCGCTTCACAGACTTCAGGCTTTTGTCATCGCGGATGTCTTAGCGCGACGACGAGTTCTCGTAGCCGACAAACACCGCAACGTTCCGGGTGGTCGGCGTCGGAATCGTGATATTCGTCTCGGTCATCAGGAACTGTGTTGCGCCAGCTGTATCGCTCACCGCAACCTCGTGATTGCGCGTCTGCGAATAGACCACTTGCGTGCCCTGAATCGCGGTCACCTGCATCGGAACGCGGACCGTGCCGGTCTTGCCCTGCGGGCCGGGAATGATGCGACCTGCTACCGCGACAGTGATGGTGGTCATCCCGTTTGCGTAGGTGCAGGAGCGGGTCATGTCACCAATGGTGGCCCGGTAGATCAACTTGGATGGGTCATCGCGAACGTTACGCGGGAAGGAATCGTAGAACGCGCCGCCATCACGAACTGCAACGCGAGGACAGAACGCCTGCAATTCCTCGATTGAAATGCGGTCATCCTGCGCGGGAGCCTGCGCGCTGTCACCACCCAATCCAGGCAGTTTCATCGCACCAAGCGTATCACCACCTTGGCAACCTGCCGCTACCAGCATAAAACCAGCCGCAGCCAAGCCCGCCAACCGTTTGCCTACAATGAACCTGAACGCCATGAACTGCACTTTCCTCATGCAAAGCTGACGTTCTATACCAACCCCGCACCAAGATTGCGACCTAGAGATTGCGGTTTTTCACGGAACCGCGTCGCTGATTGAAAATGGACACGCCGATATGCGCTACATGAGCACCAGGGGCACCGCCCCGCAATTAGGGTTCCGCGATGTGCTTCTGACCGGTTTGGCGCGGGATGGGGGGCTCTATGTGCCCGTGGAGTGGCCCTCGTTCAGCGCAGAAGATATCCGCGCGATGCGTGGCCTGTCCTATCCCGAACTCGCAGTAAGACTGCTGACGCCGTTCGTTGCCGGTGAGATCGAAGAGACGGTTTTCGCATCGATCGTCCGCGATGCTTACGCAACCTTCCGCCATGACGCGGTCTGCCCGATCGTCCAGACGGGCCCGAACGAATATGTGCTGGAGCTTTTCCACGGTCCGACGCTGGCGTTCAAGGACGTTGCGATGCAACTCCTCGCCCGTCTGATGGATCATGTTCTAGCCGAGCGCGATGAGCGCGCGACGATTGTCGGTGCAACCTCCGGTGACACCGGTGGCGCTGCAATCGACGCCTTTGCCGGACGCGACCGCACTGACATCTTCATCCTTTTCCCGCACGGAAAGGTCTCTCCGGTGCAGCAGCGCCAGATGACCACTTCCACAGCCAGCAATGTTCACGCCATCGCGCTCGAAGGCAATTTCGACGATTGCCAGGACCTCGTGAAGAGCATGTTCAACAATCACGGCTTCCGTGACAGCACGCATCTGTCGGGGGTGAATTCGATCAACTGGGCACGCATCATGGCCCAGATTGTCTACTATTTCTCGTCTGCGCTCTCGCTTGGTGCACCCGACCGCCCCATCTCTTTCACGGTTCCCACAGGGAATTTCGGCGACGTTTTCGCTGGCTATGCCGCCAAGCGCATGGGTCTGCCGATCGAGCGTCTGGTGGTCGCCACCAACGACAACGACATTCTGGCGCGCACGCTGGCGACCGGAACCTACCAGACGCGCGGTGTTGTAGAGACCACGTCTCCGTCGATGGACATTCAGGTGTCGTCCAATTTCGAGCGGTTGCTGTTTGAGGCCTCCGGTCGCGATGCTGAAACGGTGACGCGCTACATGCAAAGCCTGAAGCAGTCGGGCAGCTTCACCATCGAAGCCGACGCACTTGCTGCTATTCGGGCTGAATTCGACGCAGGGCGTTCGGACATGGACGAAACCGCGAAAACGATCCGTGCCGTCCTCTCGCAATCGAATTACCTACTCGATCCGCACACGGCGATTGCTGTAAAGGTGGCCCGCGAGCAATCTGCGAGTACAACACCAATGGTGGTCCTCTCAACAGCCCATCCAGCCAAGTTTCCCGCAGCGGTCGAGGCTGCAAGCGGAGTGACACCTGCCCTGCCCGCATGGCTCGGCGACCTGATGGAGCGAAAGGAAAACTACACAGTGCTTCCATCGGACACCAAAATGGTGGAAGATCATATCAGTCGCCTAAGTAGAGCGGCGCGCAATCATTAGGAGTTCAGCCTATATGGGTGTTGAGGTAAGCCGTCTGTCGAACGGCCTGACAGTCGCAACCGAAACGCTTCCGCATATCGAATCCGTTGCCTTGGGAGTCTGGGTCAAGTCCGGTGCGCGCTATGAGCGTGACGGCGAGCATGGCCTTGCGCATCTACTTGAGCACATGGCCTTCAAAGGCACGGGCGGCAGAAGCGCTTGGAAAATCGCATCGGAGATTGAAGACGTCGGAGGCGAGATCAACGCTGCGACAAGCCTTGAATCGACGTCATTTTACGCCCGTGTGCTGAAGGACGACGTACCTCTGGCCATCGATATCCTGTCAGACATCCTGATGGATTCGAAATTCGATCCGGCCGAACTTGAGCGTGAGCAGCACGTTATCCTCCAGGAAATCGGCGCAGCTCATGACACGCCCGATGACATCGTCTTTGACCGCTTCACGGAAACCGCTTTCCTGAACCAGACGCTCGGCCGGTCCATCCTTGGCACGCCTGAAACGGTGAAATCGTTCACCTCCATGCAGTTGCGTGACTATATGGACCGTCAGTACGGCGCGGACCGAATGGTCGTCGTCGCCACGGGCGGGGTCGAGCATGATGCGTTCGTGCGGGAAGTCGAAAAGCGTCTCGGCTCATTTCGCCCCAATGCGACCAGCGAGGCACCACAGCCTGCATCCTATATCGGTGGCGATTACCGTGAGCAGCGTGACCTGATGGACGCACAGGTCGTGCTCGGTTTTGAGGGACGCCCCTATCACGCCAGGGATTTTTACGCATCGCAGGTGCTGTCGATGATCCTTGGCGGCGGAATGTCTTCGCGGCTATTCCAGGAAGTGCGCGAGAAGCGCGGCCTGTGCTACTCCGTCTATGCGTTCCATTGGGGCTTTTCGGATACCGGCATCTTTGGCGTTCATGCCGCCACCGGCAGCGGAGACCTGCAGGAACTGGTCCCGGTAATCGTCGACGAATTGCACCGCGCTGGCGAGAACATCACACAGGAAGAGCTGAACCGCGCCCGCGCGCAGTACCGCGCCGGTCTGATGATGTCGCATGAAAGCGTTGCAAGCCGCGCCTCGCAGATCGCACGCCAGATGCTGCTTTTCGGGCGTCCAGTAACAACCGAGGAATTGGTTGATCGCCTGTCGAAGCTCACCATCGAGCGCTTGACGGACCTGTCGTCGCGGCTGTTCTCGACCCGCCCGACGCTTGCTTCCGTTGGCCCGGTCGAGCTTCTGCCGGACTATGAGAGCATCAATCGCAGCCTGACAAGCTTGGCGCCTGACGCGCGCAAGCTTGCCGTCTGATAAAGCAAGCCGATGATCGGGCTACCCATATTCCACCGTGAGCCACCCGTGCTCACGGGGAGTGAGGTGGTCCTGCGTTTTCCGAGGCGATCAAACTACGCAGAATGGTCCGCGTTGCGCCGGGAAAGCCGATGGTTCCTTGAACCCTGGGAGCCGCTCTGGAGCCCCGACGAACTCCAGCGTCCTGCATGGAACGCCCGGATGCGTCGCTACCGACAGGAAATGACAGCCGGCAGTGCCGTTGGCTATTTCATTTTTCACAAGAAAAACTCAAACCTTCTCGGCGGCATCACCATCGGAAATATCCGCTACGGCGTGTCTCAATCCGCGCAGATCGGCTACTGGATGGGTGCAAGACACGCAGGAAATGGCTTCATGCAGGATGCGATAGGTGCTCTGCTGGAGCACGCGTTCAACGGGATGAGGTTGCACCGGATCGAAGCGGCTTGTATCCCCACCAACACCCGCTCGATGCATGTGCTTGAAAAAGCCGGATTCACGCGGGAAGGACTGCTGCGCTCATATCTGCGCATCAATGGCGTATGGCAAGATCATTGCATCTATTCGCTGATTGCAGATGAGCATCGACAGAAACAGGAAAGCATGCAGGATCGAAGGATCCCCGTGTCTCGAGACGAAAACCGAGAGGCTAAGCTTTGACCGCACCGGCGCCCATCATGCGATGGCTCATCAGCGCTTTCGCAGTGATTGTTCTGAGCGTCTTCACGCTCCCGGCAATGGCTATCGAACCGATCAAGATTTCGCGTGACGACGTTGCGCTCGACCTGTCAAAGGCGGTCGAGATCTATCGCGACCAGGGTGAAAACTTCCAGGTCTCCACCGCGCCCGGCATCGATGGCATTGTACGACGCATCGAAGTGTCTGCCCTTGATGAGCGCTCAAGCGGCGACTGGGCCGTGTTCGCGCTTGCCAATGCCACCGACGAGCAGCTCGACCGACTGATCGTCGCCCCGCATTTCCGTCTCGTTGGTTCAGGGCTGATCTGGCCGGACCTTGGTTCCGACCGCATCGCCGCCATCACGCCATCTGAAGGGTTCGCGCTCGATCGCCAGGCCAACAAGGACGCTGACGCGTTTCTGGTGACGCTGAACCCCGGCTCGATCGTGACCTTCATCGCTGAACTGTCCTCGCCGAAGCTGCCGCAGATCTATCTGTGGGAGCCTGAGGCCTACAAGGACACGATGAATTCCTACACGCTGTTCCGCGGCATCGTTATCGGCATTGCTGGGCTGCTCGCGCTGTTCCTGACCATCCTGTTCGTGGTCAAGGGAACGTCGATGTTCCCCGCCACCGCTGCCCTGTCATGGGCGGTTCTGGCCTATATCTGCATCGACTTCGGGTTCCTGAATCAAGTTCTCAACATCTCTGCCGGCAGCGAGCAATTATGGCGAGCCGGAACCGAGATCGGGCTTGCGGCAAGTCTCGTCGTCTTCCTGTTCACCTATCTGAACCTCAACCGCTGGCACCTGCATTTCAGCTATGGTGCGTCGGCATGGGTGCTACTGCTTTGCCTTCTTGCAGGCGTTGCGCTGTTCGATCCGTCGGTCGCCTCCGGTCTGGCGCGCATGTCATTCGCCCTGACTGCGATCGTCGGCGTCGGGATCATCACCTATCTGTCGTTCCAGGGTTATGACCGCGCAATCATGCTCGTGCCGAGCTGGCTGATGATCATCGTCTGGTTGACCGGCTCATGGATGGCCGTCACCGGCGCGCTCGACAACGATATCGTGCAGCCGGCGCTTGGCGGTGGGCTGATCCTGATCATCCTGCTGATCGGCTTTACGGTGATGCAGCACGCCTTTGCTGGCGGCGCGCTTCATCAGGGCCTGTTCAGCGACATGGAGCGCCAGGCGCTCGCCATTACCGGCTCCGGCGACATCGTCTGGGACTGGGATGTGCCGCGCGACCGCGTCATCACCAAGCCGGACGTGACCCGCCAGCTTGGACTGCCGATGGGCAGCCTGCACGGGCCCGCGCGCAACTGGCTGCCGACATTGCATCACGATGATCGTGACACGTTCCGCACGACACTGGACGTCATTCTTGAGCACCGCCGTGGGCGCGTGTCCCAGTCTTTCCGGCTGCGCGGTGCGGACGGGCATTATCACTGGTTCACGCTCCGCGCGCGTCCCGTGATCGGCTCGGATGGCGAGATCATCCGCTGTGTTGGAACACTGGTGGACGTGACAGAACAAAAGAAGGCCGAGGAACGATTGCTGCACGATGCAGTGCACGACAATCTCACCGGCTTGCCTGCACGCGAATTGCTGCTCAACCGACTCGAGACCGTCATCTCGATTGCCAAGACAGAACAGGCGATCCGGCCGACCGTGATGGTCATCGACATCGACCGCTTCAAGCAGGTCAATGACAGCCTCGGCATCTCAGCTGGCGACACGATCCTGCTGACCGTGGCGCGTCGCCTGCACCGTCTCCTGAGACCTCAGGACTCGCTTGCACGTTTCAGTGGCGACCAGTTCGCACTTCTTCTTCTGTCAGAGCACGAGCCGTCACGCATTGCCGCTGTTGCAGAGGCCGTGAAGCAGGCCATCAACGCGCCGATCACCTTCGCAAAGCGCGAGATCGTTCTTGCCGCATCGATCGGTCTGGCATCCTGGAACAGCTCGCAATCCTCGGCTGAGGATATGGTCAAGGACGCGGAACTGGCGATGCATCAGGCAAAGCGCTTCGGCGGCGACCGCATCGAGCCTTTCCGTCCGGCGTTTCGCTCGGTCGGCACAGACCGGTTGCAGCTGGAATCGGACCTGCGGCGGGCCGTCGAGCGCTCCGAGCTGCGGCTGGCTTATCAGCCCATCGTGCGGTTGGAAGATCGCTCGGTCGCGGGATTTGAGGCCCTGCTGCGCTGGGAGCATCCGCGCAGAGGCTCAATCCCACCCTCCGATTTCATCCCGGTTGCGGAAAGCTGCGAGCTCATCGGCCAACTGGGCCTGTTCGCGATGCAGCAGGCGGCAGACGATCTGTCGAGCTGGCAGAAACAGGTCGGCGACATTCCACTATCGGTTTCAGTGAACCTTTCCAGCCGTGAGCTGATCGGCCGTGATCTGGTCAACGACGTGCGCTCGGTGATCGCGCGCGCAAACCTCAAGCCACGCAACTTCCGTCTTGAGCTGACTGAGTCGCTGATCATGGATAATCCCGAGCAATCGGCCCATATCCTTCAGAAACTCAAACAGCTGGGCATCGGGCTGTCTCTCGACGATTTCGGCACAGGCTACTCATCACTTGCCTATCTGACGCGCTTCCCGTTCGACACGATCAAGATCGACAAGAGTTTTGTCGACGACACCAGCCCGAAGCGCTCGGTGCTGCTGCGCTCGATGGTGAACATGGCGCACGAGCTCGGTTTGTCTGTCGTTGCGGAAGGCGTCGCGGACGAAAACGACGCGCTCGAACTGCGCCAGATCGGCTGCGAATATGTTCAGAGCTTCATGTTCGGACCGCCGCTCAACGCGGAAGGGGCACTCAAGCTCCTCAAGGAGCAGTTCCCGCTCGTTCAGGCGTGACCGGCCTGTGAACTCAGATGTGCAATGTCGATCCCGATCGACGCCAGCACCCGATCATAGACCCTGTCGATCTGCGGCGTGAACAGCAGGTCGACACTCGCCGGGCATGTCAGCCAGCCATTCTCGGCAATTTCCTGTTCAAGCTGACCGGCACCCCAGCCCGAATAGCCAAGCGCCATCAGAACGTGGCGCGGCCCGGAGCCGTCCGACATCGCCCGCAGGATATCGACCGTCGCGGTGAGACATATTTCGCCGGCAACCGGCATGGACGAGTCGACCGTGTAATCGTCGCTATGCAGCACGAAACCACGGCTGCGCTCCACCGGGCCGCCATGCCGGACGACGATGTCCATCGTCTTTTGCGGCAGGCGTATCGCCTCTTTCTGGTCCAGTATTCCCAGCTGCACCAACAGCTCAGGAAAAAGCAGTTGTTGCGCCTGATTGATAATCAGGCCCATTGCACCGTCTTCGTTATGGGCGCACACATAGATCACCGACCGCGCAAAGCGGTCATCCTTCATCCCCGGCATTGCGACAAGGAACTGGTCATCCAAGTAGCCTTGTCCGGCCGAAGTCTTGCTGCCAAGAATATCCATGGTGGGAAACTATCGCGTTTGGCGCGCGGACGAAAGGGACTGCATTCGCACATTTTGCCCCACGGCCTGTTCACATTGAAATGAAGCCTCGCGCACGACAGGCAATTGCGAAAACAGTTGCGAGCTATAACATTGACCTCATGATTTTTTCCCGAGCCGCCTGCCTGACTTTCTGCATCTGGACAACCACCGCGCCCTCTCTCCACGCCGCCAGCAGCGATTGGTATCGGGTCGAAGGCGGAGCGATTCGGGTTATCGAGAGCAGCGTTTCGACCGAAGATGGCAGAAGACGAGCCGCGATGGAGATCCGGCTCGATCCAGGCTGGAAAACATACTGGCAGGATCCCGGATCATCGGGGGTACCACCGGTCGTATCCACGATTCAGGACGGTAGTATTGCACCAGCCACGCTCAACTTTCCCACGCCCAGATGGTTCGCCGATGACTATGGCAGTTGGGCGGGCTACGACCACGACGTCACCATGGCTTTAACGCTGAAAGCACCGTCCCGCCTTAACGGTGAACCAACCAGATTGAACGTCTTTCTGGGGATTTGCGAGGCAATCTGCATTCCGGTTCAGGTCGAGCTGCTGCTCGACAAGGGGCTCAATCAAGCAGTCGCTGCGGACGAGCAGATCATTTCGGCAGCTTTTGACGCCCTCCCCGCGCAAGCGACACCGGCCATGCATCTGCGGATCGACGATGTAAATGAAGGTGAACTCGTGGCCGAGGCAATCGTACCTGCTGGCGCCGCGGTCATGGAGATTTTCGTAGCAGGGAACGGCAGGGTGACATTCGAAACGCCGACATTGCGCGCGGGCGCAAATCTCCCGACATTCACGACCAGATTTCGCGGCGCGATCAACTCCGGCGACGTTTTCGACTACACTCTCGTCACAACCGAGGGTGCAGTGCGCGGCCAGCTACAAATTCCCTGAGTGCGGACCACTCCGGAGGTTGCCATCGCGAGGACGATCTGGCCATCTGCGCTCCGGACGGATGCGGAACTGCCGTATCCAGAATTCTTCACTACTTCCCCTAGGAGAACCATATGACGATCGAAATAGGCCAGAAGCTGCCTGATTCCGCTTTCCAGAGTCCGACTGCCGATGGTGTCCAGACAATCACCTCGGCCGAGCTGTTCGCGGGCAAGAAGGTCGTTCTGTTTGGAGTTCCGGGCGCATTCACCCCGACCTGCAACAATAGCCACCTCCCCGGCTATCTCGAAAACTACGATGCCATTATCGGCCGAGGCGTCGACACGATTGCTGTTCTCGCCGTCAATGATGCGTTTGTCATGCAAGCATGGGCGCGGTTTACCGGCGCTGAAGGCAAGCTCGTCTTCCTCGCCGACGGCAGCGGCCATTTCGTCAAGTCAGTCGGTCTCGATCTGGACCTGGACGCGCGCGGCATGGGCATTCGCTCTCAGCGTTTCTCGATGATCGTCGAGGACGGAGTGGTCACCGCGCTCAACATCGAAGAAGCGCCGGGCAGTGCTGTCAACTCCGGTGCAGCGACACTGATCGGACAGCTCTGACAACACACGTAGGGAGCAGGCCGCCTACACCGCCTTGGCCGGGCGGCTTGCTTCCTTGAACGGCGCCATGCCCATGCGCGCCAACTCGTCGGCGCGTTCATTCTCCGGGTGGCCGGCGTGGCCCTTCACCCAATGCCAGGTGACATTGTGGCGTTTGCGCGCTTCATCGAGTGCCTGCCACAACTCCGCATTCTTCACCGGCTTCTTGGCCGCTGTCTTCCAGCCATTGCGCTTCCAGCCCTCGATCCAGCCGGAGATACCGTCCTTGACGTAGCTGGAGTCGGTGTAGAGATCGACCGCACAAGGCTCCTTCAACGCATTCAGCGCCGAAATCGCGGCCATCAGCTCCATGCGATTGTTGGTGGTGTCCGCCTCGCCGCCGGACAGTTCCCTGGTGACACCATTATAGCGCAGGATAGCACCCCAGCCGCCGGGGCCAGGGTTTCCCGAACACGCCCCGTCGGTATAGGCCTCGATGCGCTTCATGACTGCTGCAATCCATACTCGGTTGCCGAAATGATCTGGCGATGGAAGCGCATCTTGCGGACATACTCCAATGGATCACGCTTCTGCACCATGGCGCCATCCGGGCCGTGGAGCCAGTCATACAGGCGTGTCAGCATGAAGCGCAGCGCCGACCCACGGCAAAGGAGCGGCAGCGCTTCAACCTCGGCGGCGTCGAGCGGACGCAGGCTCTGGTAGCCGGCAAGCAACGCTGCCCCCTTGGTGATGTTGAACGAATGATCGCGCTCGAAGCACCAGGCGTTAAGGCAGGTCGCAACATCATAGGCGTAGAAATCATTGCAGGCGAAATAGAAGTCGATCAGTCCCGACAGGCGCTCACCGAGAAAGAACACATTGTCCGGGAAAAGATCGGCGTGAATGACCCCACTCGGCAGATCTGCCGGCCAGCCAGCTTCGAGCGCGGCAAAGTCATCGCTGACTTCCGCCTCCAAACCGTGCTCCACCTCATCGCAGCGCTCGCGGCAGCCGTCCCAGAGCCGTTGCCAACCCGGCAGCGACAGATCATTTCGACGCTGCAGCGGAAAATCCTGTCCGGCCAGATGCAGCTTTGCCAGTGCAACGCCAACCTCGCGGCAATGCGCTGTCGTCGGACGTCGCGGCCACATGCCTTCAAGAAACGTGATGATAGCCGCAGGCCGACCCGCCAATTCACCAATGATCTCGCCGTCGGCGCGCTTGACCGGCAGTGGACATGACACATCGCGCTGCGCAAGATGATCCATTAGACCGAGAAAGAACGGCAGATCATCGCGATCCACGCGCTTTTCGTACAGCGTCAGGATGAAAGTGCCGCCGGTCGTATGGAGAATGAAGTTCGAATTCTCCGTTCCTTCCGCGATGCCCTTATAGGACAGCAATTCGCCAATGTTGTAGTCGCGAAGGAACGCGCCGAGTTCACTCTCGGTAATATCCGTATAGACCGCCATGGTTCAGACGTTTCCGTTGACGAATGCCATGTCGCTGGCAGTCAGTTCCACATCACGCAAATCGCGATTGACCGGGAAATTCTCGGTCTCTTCCGCGGTGATAGCCAGCTCGACGGTGACGTCGTAGCGTTCCTTGAACGCGTCAATGATTTCATCAACGATGATCTCGGGAGCGGATGCACCTGCCGAAAGACCGAGGATAGCAATATCGCCAATGTCATCCCAAAGTATCTCTGAGGCGCGCTGGACAAGAATGCTGCGCTTGGCGCCAGCCCGCTCCGCAACCTCAACCAACCGCTTTGAGTTGGACGAGTTGGGGGCGCCGACGACGAGAAACAGATCCGATCCTGGCGCTGCTTCCTTCACCGCATCCTGGCGGTTTGTGGTGGCATAGCAGATCGATTCGGCAGCCGGTGCCTGGATATTCGGGAAGCGGATGCGCAATGCCTCAATGATGCCGGCGGTGTCTTCGACCGAGAGAGTCGTCTGCGTGACGAAGCCTAGCGTGTCAGGCGTGTCGACCACCAGCCTTGAGGCGTCCTCGGCGGTTTCCACAAGGGTCACCGCGCCATCGGGAAGCTGGCCCATCGTGCCGATGACTTCCGGGTGCCCTTCATGGCCGATCAGCAGCACATGACGCCCCTGGCGCTGATGACGCATCGCCTGCTTGTGAACCTTGGAAACCAGCGGACAGGTCGCGTCGAGATAAAACAAGTTGCGCGCCTTGGCGTCGGCGGGCACGGACTTCGGAACCCCGTGAGCCGAGAAAACGACCGGTTGGGCGTGGTGTTCCGGCGGAATTTCATCGATTTCCTCGACAAAAACCGCGCCTTTTGCCTGCAAACCTTCGACCACGTAGCGATTATGCACGATTTCATGGCGCACATAGACCGGCGCACCGTACTTTTTCAGCGCCAGCACGACGATCTGGATCGCGCGATCAACCCCGGCGCAGAAGCCGCGCGGGCCACAAAGTCTGATCGTCAGGGGTCGTTTCATTGTCATCTCGCAGGCTGGACGTCTCGGATATGCAGATGGCGTCGGGCACGCTGCCCTGTCAAGGCTTGCGCCTGCGCCACAACCACGCTGCCATGACGCATACAAGCGCGAAAGCAAGCCCATACCATGTGATGATGTACTGCATGTGGTTGTTGGAAATGTTGATCAAGGTGACACCGCCAACAGGAAGCCCGCCGGGATTTGCCGCATCATTCGCATCAACGAAGAAGCCCAGATAGTCCTCGCGACGGCCCACCCCGGAGGTCGCGGCCATGGCTTCCAGATCTTTCCAGTAAAATACGTTCTTCTGCAGATCATTATCGGGGACGATCCATGACGGCTTGCCGTCCAGAGGATCGCGCGCAAGACCGACAATTGTCTGCCGGCCCTCGACCTGCCCACTCGCCCGCTGCGCCGGATCCTTGAGTTCGAACGGCACGAACCCTCGATTGACGAGGAGCAGGCGTCCGTCATCAAGGGCGAGCGGCGTATAGATAAAATAGCCCGAACGGCCTTCATGCGTAGCGAAAAAGTGGCGCTCCCCTACGTGCTGGAACTCGCCTTCCACGATTGTGGGCAGATAGTCGACGTCGCCCGTACGCGCGAAAGTCTGCTCAACTTCGGCGAGCGGCGCAGGAGCCGACGCGATCCGCTCGTTGACTGTCGCTATCAGGTCTTCCTTCCAGCCCAGCCGCTGTACCTGCCAGGTGCCGAGCGTCAACAGGATCGCAAGAGCAACCAGAAAAAGTCCGATGAAAAGTGGTGTGCTGCGCTGGGGAGTCATGTCTTGATCTGCTCCGTCAATTCCTGTCGACGACGCCCGGTGCCGCCTTGTTGCGGTATTGTAGCGCGATCAGGAGGCCTTTGATCACGCGGAGCGAAACGAGGCCAAGGACGATTGTCAAAGGCACCCACAACAAAAAGTGCAACCACAACGGCGGGTTGAGGCTGACTTCCATCCACAAAGCCAGCCCGACGACGATAAACCCGACAATCAGAATGACAAACACGACCGGGCCATCGCCAGAATCTGCGAAGGAATTGTCGAGTCCACACGTGCCACAGCGTTCCCGAACCGCGAGGAACCCTTGAAACATGCTGCCATTGCCACAGCGCGGGCAGCGCCCAGATACACCCGCCTTGATCGGGTCGACCGGTGCCCAGAGCGCCGTATCACGGGGGTCCTGTGCGTTCATCTGGTCAACTCCCTTCACCACAAAAGAAGAAGGCGGCCATGTCCCCCATAGCCGCCCCCTCAGATCACATTCGCTAGCCGTTAGTGGGCTGCAATCGGTGCACCGATCGACGCCCAGACGTAGATGCAGGCAAACAGGAAAAGCCACACCACGTCAACGAAGTGCCAGTACCAGGCTGCAGCCTCGAAGCCGAAATGCTGCTTCGGGGTGAAATGGCCAGCCATTGCGCGCAGCAGACAGACGAGCAGGAAGACCGTGCCGATTGCCACGTGGAAGCCGTGGAAGCCCGTCGCCATGTAGAAGGTCGCGCTGTAGAGCGAATTGGCAAAGTCAAACGGAGCTACCGAATATTCGTAAGCCTGCACGAAGCTGAACAACAGGCCAAGTGCCACGGTCAGCGCCAGGCCCCAGACCAGACCCTTGCGATCATTGTGCAGCAGCGCATGGTGCGCCCATGTCACGGTAGTGCCGGACAGCAGCAGAATGATCGTGTTGTAGAGCGGAAGGTGCCATGGGTTCAGGACTTCCAGACCTGCCGGTGGCCACTGACCGCCGGTATAGGCCATGCGCCCGTACTGGTTCAGCTCATTTGGAAACAGGCTGGCATCGAAGAACGCCCAGAACCACGCCACGAAGAACATCAGTTCGGAGATGATGAACATGATGACGCCGTAACGCAGGTGCAGCTGCACCACGCGCGTGTGATGACCCTCATGCGCTTCGCGGACCGTGTCGGACCACCAGGCGAACATGACGTAGAGAACAATCGCCACGCCGATAAAGAACAGCCACGGCGAAGCCAGCGGAATTCCCAGCAGCGAGAATTCATTGCCCTTCAGATACTGCATCCAGCCCACGCCGCCGGTCGCCATGACCAGCGCACCCACACCCCCGAGGAATGGCCACGGGCTGGGGTCGATGATGTGATAATCGTGATGTTTTGCGTGTCCGTCTGCCATCTTATCCCCCGAATCTGGTATCGGCGTCGTTTGTTGTGTTCACGTCCGTTGAAACGGCGGCAGACTTTTCTGTCGCCTCGCCGTCCACCGGAAAGAACGTGTAGGAAAGCGTAATCGTATTGATGTGCCTGAACTCAGGAACGTCTGCGATTTCCGGATCGACAAAGAACACCACGGGCATATCCATGGTCTCCCCCGGTTGCAGTACCGTATCCGTGAAACAGAAACACTCGACTTTCATGAAATAGGCACCAGCCAGCTGGGGCGTGACGTTAAAAGTCGCCCGCCCCATCATCGGCTTGGAAGAAATGTTTTTGGCTTCGTACGAAACCTGCGTCGTTTCGCCGATCTTCAACGTCACTTCGCGTTGGACAGGGCGGAAATCCCAGCCCAGACCGTTCGACACATTGGCGTCGAAACGAACGTGAATATCCTTGTCGAGCACCTTTTGCGAATATTGCTCGACCCGCTGGGTGCGTCCGCCATAGCCCGTCACCCGACAAAACATGTCGTAGAGCGGCACAGCCGCGTAGGCCATACCAAGCATGCCTGCAAAGAACCCGACACAGATAAGCGCCAGGCGGCGGTTTGACCGCTGCACATTCTCGCTCACGTCAGTTCGTAATTCAGTCATCTTCCTGCTCGCTAGAACGGCCGGTTCATGATCGCCGGCCCCATCTTGACGATGGTGACGATGAAAATCACCACGACGAACAACGCCAGCGCGACCGCGATTGCAACCGACCTGCTCCGCTGGGCCTTCTTCTGCTGCGGTGTCAGCGCGATATGGTTGTTGTCTTCCAAAGCACTCACCACGAATATCCAAAGCCTGCCAGGACGCTGTCCACCATGATCGCCGAGAAGATGGCGAACAGATAGAGGATCGAATAGCCGAACAGCGCCTTGGCCGGCTTCATCGAGCGGTCGCTTTCAGGCATCTGCAGCACGCCCCATGCGTACCAGAGAAACCCGACACTCAGCGCGCCAGCAAAGATGCCATAGGCATAGCCGGCATAGCCAAACACGGTCGGCAAGACACCGGCGATAGCCACAGTAATCGAATAGGCAAATATCTGCCGCTTGGTTGACGCCTCGCCAACAACGTTGGGCATCATCGGCACACCTGCACGCTCGTAGTCATTGGACTTGAACAGCGCAAGGGCCCAGAAATGCGGAGGCGTCCAGAGAAAGATGATCAGAAACTGGATGACGCTGTAGAAGCCGATATCGCCCGTGACCGCCGCCCAGCCGACAATCGGAGGAAACGCGCCCGCCGCGCCGCCGATCACAATGTTCTGGGGCGTACGACGCTTGAGCCAGATCGTGTAGATAAAGCCATAAAAGAAGATCGTGAACGCCAGCAGGGACGCTGCCAGCCAGTTTGCCACAAGCCCGAGGGTCATGACCGAAAGGCCCGACAAGATCAAGCCGAACGAAAGCGCCTGATTGGGAAGCACGCGGCCTGACGGCACCGGACGGCTGGTCGTGCGGGTCATCACCGCATCGATGTCTGCGTCGTACCACATATTCAGTGAACCCGATGCACCCGCGCCGACCGCAATGGCAACGATCGAGAACAGCGCAATGAACGGATTGACCGAGGCCTGCGCGCTGACGAGCCCGACAAGCGCCGTAAACACGACTAGGGACATCACGCGCGGCTTCAACAGCGCGATGTAGTCACCGGCCTGTGCCTCGGAGACACGGTAGGTACTAGCGTCGTAACTGGCTTTTTCCGCGAGGGACATCGTCTGTTCTTCCACCTGTTAAATCCTGCGATGGCGCCGGTTGGTAAATCCGCCCGGCGCCATCGCTCGATATCTTGCTGCTTACTTGATCTTCGGCAGCTGTTCCCACTGATGGTATGGCGGCGGCGAAGGCAGCTGCCATTCGAGCGTCGTTGCACCCTCACCCCATGGGTTCGCACCGGCCTCACGCTTCTTCGAGAACGCTTCGAAGACGCCGTAGAGGAACACCAGCACACCGATTGCCGCCAGATAGGAGCCGTAGGACGACACCATGTTCCAGCCCGTAAACGCATCCGGATAGTCGATGTAACGACGCGGCATGCCAGCAAGCCCGAGGAAGTGCTGCGGGAAGAAGATCACGTTCACACCGATAAAGGTGATCCAGAAATGCAGGCGCGCGATGAACGGCGAGTACATGTAGCCGTACATCTTCGGGAACCAGTAGTACCACGCCGCAAAGATAGCGAACACGGCACCCAGCGACAGCACATAGTGGAAGTGCGCGACGACATAGTAGGTGTCATGCAGCGAGCGGTCGAGGCCCGCGTTTGCAAGCTGGACGCCCGTCATGCCGCCCACGGTGAACAGAAAGATGAACCCGATTGCCCACAGCATCGGCGTGCGCATCGTGATCGATCCACCCCACATCGTGGCGATCCACGAGAAGATCTTGATGCCGGTTGGCACCGCGATCACCATCGTGGCGAACACGAAGTAGCGCTGCGTATCGAGCGAGATACCGGTGGTGTACATGTGGTGCGCCCACACGACGAAACCGACAACGCCGATCGCAACCATTGCGTAGGCCATCCCGAGATAGCCAAAGATCGGCTTGCGGGAGAAGGTCGAGACGATGTGGCTGACAATGCCGAAGCCCGGCAGGATCAGAATGTAAACTTCCGGGTGACCAAAGAACCAGAACAGGTGCTGGTACAGGATCGGGTCGCCACCGAACTCCGGGTTGAAGAACGCCGTGCCGAAGTTGCGGTCCGTCAGCAGCATGGTGATCGCGCCTGCCAGAACAGGAAGCGTCAGCAGCAGCAGGAATGCCGTCACCAGCACCGACCAGGCAAACAGCGGCATCTTGTGCAGCGTCATGCCCGGAGCGCGCATGTTGAAGATGGTGGTGATGAAGTTGATCGCGCCAAGAATCGACGAGGCACCCGCAACGTGAAGCGCCAGAATGGCGAAGTCAGTTGCCGGCCCAGGCGATGCCATGGTCGACAGCGGCGGATACATCGTCCAGCCACTGCCCGCGGCATAGCCGCCAGCCGGACCCGGCATGAAGAACGAGATCATCAGTAGGGTGAATGCCGGAGGCAACAACCAGAAAGAAATGTTGTTGAGACGCGGGAACGCCATGTCTGGCGCACCGATCATGATCGGAATCATCCAGTTGGCGAAGCCGCCGATCATGGCCGGCATGACCATGAAGAAGATCATGATGAGCGCATGATAGGTCGTGAAGGCGTTGAACATTTCCTTGCCGCCATCAATGGCAGCATCGCCTTCAAATCCGTAAACCATGGAAGCCAGACCATGGAAGATCTGAATTCCCGGCTCGGCCAGCTCCCAGCGCATCATGACGGACATGAAGCCGCCAACGATACCCGCCATGATCGCAAAGATCAGGTAGAGGGTGCCGATATCCTTGTGGTTGGTTGAATAGACCCAACGAACCCAGCCAGTTGGCCGGTGATCGTCGTGGGCATCGTAGGCTGCAGCGCCTGCCATATTCCCGCTCCGTTCTCTCATTATCCGCGCAGGCTTACTTGCCGGCGTCCGCTACATTCAGTTCCTGCCCCCGGATGGAGGCGATCAGCGCCTTGTTCGCGCCTTCGAGATTGGCCTGCGCCTGCGCGCGCCACGTCGCATACTGCTCCTGGCTCACGACGCGGATTCCAATTGGCATGAACGCATGGTCCTTGCCGCACAGCTCCGAGCACTGGCCGTAGAAGATACCTTCATGCTCGGCCTTGAAAAACGTCTCGTTGATACGGCCAGGCACGGCGTCGACCTTGATGCCGAACGAAGGCATCGCAAAAGCGTGGATCACGTCAGCACCGGTGACGAGCACACGGACCGTCGTATTGACCGGAACCACAACCTCGTTGTCGACCGCGAGCAGACGCGGATACTCGTTGCGATCCTGCTTGCCGGCTGCATCGCGATCTTCGTCGCGCAGCAGGAAGGAGGAGAACGTCAGCGGTTCCTCGTCCTGGTATTCGTACTCCCAGCTCCACTGCAGGCCTGTCGCCTTGATGGTCATCGCCGGCTCTTCAGGCGGCGTATACTGAGATGTCAGCAGCTGGAACGAAGGCACCGAGATGAACAGCAGCGCGATCACTGGCCCGATCGTCCAGATCACCTCGATCATGGTGTTGTGGCTGACCCGCGACGGCACCGGATTTGCGCTGGCGCGATAACGCAGAATGCACCAGGCCAGCAACATCAGGACCATGATGGTCACAGGGATAATGAAATACAGGGTATAGCGCTCAAACCAGGCGATTTCAGCCATAATACCGGTGGCTGCCGGCTGAAAACCCATCTGCCAAGGAGTCGGCTGCGCCGCAGCCGCCATTCCCGTGGCAGCAAGGACCAGCGATATGGCGCCCATGCTCGCAAGGAACTTCTTCATAACCCTCTTTTTCTCCCCGGTCGAAAGTATCGACGAAAATCTGTGCGTGCCGGAGCGCAGCCTCCGACCTCCATCGCGCGTTCAAACCATACTCTCATATCAACCGCAAGAAAGCCCTGCACCCCCATGTGCGGCATTTTTGCGCGCGCAAGGGACAAAATTGGAGACGACGCCTTGATTTCGCTCAAGTTCTGCGAAAATCGGGACGGCCGAACGGACTGTGGAGATTGACCATGGCACTTTCCGCCCCCGGATTTTCAGGGCGAAAAGTTGGTGCAAAGACCAGAGACTCTTGCATTCTGTTGCCATGGCTGCAGATATCGTGAGAGAATCAACGGATTGCAGAACAGGAACGGATCGCACGATGGCTTTTCGCTGGATTACCTCGCTCGCAGCTATTGCCGGTGCCCTTACACTGGGCTTGCCGGCACACGCACAACAGGGCGGGACAGTTCGCGCGACTCATGGCGCCTGGTCTGTAATCTGCGATACGCCGGGTGGAGCGACCAGCGAACAATGCGCCCTCATGCAGAACGTGATCGCCGAAGATCGCCCCGAAGTCGGACTTTCCGTGGTCGTCCTGCGCACGGCTGACAACAAGGCCGAAATCCTGCGCGTTCTGGCCCCGCTTGGCGTTTTGCTTCCGAACGGCCTCGGGCTCAATGTCGACGGCAATGATATTGGCCGTGCCTATTTCGTCCGCTGCTTCCAGGATGGTTGCTACGCGGAAGTGATCCTCGAGGACAAACTCCTCGAAACCTTCAAAACCGGCCAGGCAGCCACTTTCATCGTCTTCCAGACACCGGAAGAAGGGATTGGCATTCCAGTTGATCTTAGCGGCTTTGCTGCCGGCTTTGACGCTCTGCCCTGAAGACAATCCAGCCGATAGCCTACCCTGCGCGACGCGCGTCCACGAAACACGTCGCGCAACCATGTGTTGCAAGCGCCGAACCAACGGCCGACTGACGTCGTGCAAGTGGTGAGGACCGCAACTATATACGCGTCATGGCAAATCCCGAATTCGGAGCCCCGATGATGACGACCAGACTTCTTGAACAGTTCGACGTTTCCGAAAGCCGTCTACGCGAGATCGTGGCAAGCACGATCAACGGGGCCGACGACGGAGAATTGTTTCTCGAATATCGGGAAGGTGAGGCACTGGTGTTTGACAATGGCCGTCTCAAGACCGCCAACTTCAACACCGACCGGGGCTTTGGTCTGCGCGCCGTTGCGGGTGAGGCTGTTGGCTATGCTCACGCAGGCGAACTGACCGAAGCGGCTCTTTTGCGGGCGGCAGATGCAGTCTCATCGGTCAAGTCCGGGCATTCGGGCGTCTTGGCGGCCGCTCCCGCAGGCACAAACCGCAAGCTTTATGGCGAAGACAATCCCATCACCGAGCCCGCATTCGATGCCAAGGCAAACCTGCTGCAGGAGATCGACGCATGGTTGCGCTCACGTGATCCGCGTGTGCGCCAGGTCACCGCGTCGCTAGCAGCTTCTTGGCAACAGGTCGAAATCCTGCGCGCCGACGGTCAGGTCGTGCGCGACATACGCCCGCTCGTTCGCTTCAACGTGTCGGTCGTCGTTGGTGATGGCGACCGGCAGGAGAGCGGTTCGTACGGCGCTGGTGGGCGTAGGTCTTTCGGAGAGTTTCTGGCCGAAGCAGCATGGAAGGAAGCTTCCGAAGAAGCTCTTCGTCAGGCGCTCGTCAATCTCGAGGCTGCCCCTGCCCCCGCCGGCACTTTCGATATTGTCCTTTCCTCCGGCTGGCCCGGAGTCATGCTGCACGAAGCGGTCGGGCACGGGCTCGAGGGCGACTTCAACCGCAAGAACACCTCCGCCTTCTCCGGCATGATCGGCCAGCAGGTCGCCGCCAAGGGTGTCACTGTGGTCGATGACGGCACCATTGCCGAGCGTCGTGGCTCGCTCACCGTCGACGACGAGGGCACAGCGACCAACCGCACTGTGCTGATCGATGATGGCATCCTGGTCAACTACATGCAGGATCGGCAGAATGCGCGACTGATGGGCATGGAGCCTACCGGCAACGGACGGCGCGAATCCTATGCCCACTCGCCAATGCCGCGCATGACCAACACCTATATGACGAACGGGGCCTATTCGCCGGACGAGATCATCTCCTCGGTGAAGAACGGCATCTACGCGGTATCCTTCGGCGGCGGACAGGTCGATATTACCAGCGGCAAATTCGTCTTCGGCTGCACCGAAGCCTACATGATCGAGAACGGCAAGGTCACCTATCCGATCAAGGGCGCGATGCTTATCGGCAACGGACCCGATGCGATGCACAGGGTCACCATGATCGGCAACGACATGAAGCTCGACAATGGCATCGGCATGTGCGGCAAGGCCGGTCAGGGCGTTCCCGTCGGTGTCGGCCAGCCGCATCTACGCATGAATGCGATGACGGTCGGCGGCACACAGAACTGATCCTTGGCAGCGCTCAGAAGGTGATTTTCACCGATGGAGTGCTGCGACTAGCTTCCCCGTGGTACACGGCTTCGATGTTGTTTCCGTCAGGATCGAGCAGGAAAGCGGCGTAATATCCGGGGTGGTAGAGGCGCGGTCCGGGCAGGCCGTTGTCAATTGCCCCGGCATCCAGTCCGGCAGCATGGAACGCACGTACCATCGTCTCATCGCGCGCCTGAAACGCAAGGTGATGGCGCCCGGTCATCAACCCTTGGGCTGCCTCGCTGTCGACACTGGAAACGAACAATTCATCCGCCCAGAAATAGTCGCGTTCGACGCCACCCAGCGGTATGCCGAGCACCGCAAGGATCGCTTCATAAAAACGCCGACTCGCATCGACATCACGCACGACAAGCTGGATATGATCGATCAGCCTTCCTCGATGCAGTTCATGGGTCTCCATCGGGATTTTCCTCCTCGGATCTGAGAAGGTAGAGCGCAACGCCCTTGCGTCAAATCAAGACTGTGAAATGCAACCGCCGATAGTCTATGATGAAATCTCGCGTTCAATGTCCGTCTTCACCTGCCGCCAATCGCTTCATGCCTCGTCCCACTTCCATTGTCATTCTCACCGGTGCCGGCATTTCGGTTGAATCAGGCGTCGCCAGCTTCCGCGACCGCAACGGCATCTGGGCAAAGCACGATTGGCGCGACTACGCGACACCGGAAGGTTACGCACACCACCCTGCCCGAGTGCTCAATTTCTACAACAAGCGTCGCCGCGCGCTGGCCGATGTGCGGCCCAATGCGGCACATGAAGCTTTGGTCCGTCTGGAGAAGTCGTTTGAAGGCGAGTTTTTGCTGGTAACGCAGAACGTTGACAATCTTCACGAAGCTGCGGGATCGCGCAAACTCCTCCATATGCATGGGGAACTGAATTCTGCTTTGTGCGGGGCGTGCGGCATGCGCACCGTCTGGCACGCGGACATGACGATCAACTCGCAATGCTCTTCATGCCAGACCGTTGGGCGTATCCGGCCCGATATCGTTTGGTTCGGCGAAATGCCTTATCAGATGGACACGATCTATCGCGCGCTGGCACGGGCCGACCTGTTCATCGCCATTGGCACCTCCGGCAACGTCTATCCGGCCGCAGACTTCGTCAACGAAGCGCAGATGGCAGGGGCACGAACTGTCGAACTCAATCTGGAGCCGACAGGCTATACAAGCGCGTTCGCGGAACAGATTGCCGGGCCTGCCACCGAAATCGTTCCCGCCTTCGTCGACAGCCTGCTGGCGTAGCTATTTTCGCCGACGCGGCTTTTCCAGCAAAGCGACCGCTTCAAGATGCGGCGACCAGAGGAACTGGTCGATCGGCACGACGCGCTTCAGCACATAGCCGCCATCGACAAGGATGCGCAGGTCACGCGCGAGGGTCACAGGGTTGCACGAGACAGCCGCGATGAGCCGCACCTGGCTGCGCGCCAGTTGCTTGGCCTGATCTTCCGCACCCGCGCGCGGTGGATCGAACGCGACGCCGTCGAAGGCGGTGCCGGCAAAGGCCGCGTCAAATTCCTTGTAGGTCATCGGGCGCACGAACAGATCGCGCTTTTCGACCGTCACGCGCTTCAAGGTTCCGGCGGTTGCACGAAACGCGCGGTCAAGACTCGCCAGCGCGGGCGCATCGCCTTCCACCGCATGCACCTCGCTATTGCGCGCCAGCCGCAATGCGAAAGTCCCGACACCAGAGAACAAGTCTGCAACGCGCTTGGCTTTCTTCAGATGCGCAGACACCAGATCAGCCATGACCGCTTCCGCAGCTTCCACTGCCTGCAGGAATGCGCCCGGTGGTGTCGGCACGGCGATGTCATCCACCATCACCACAGGCTTTTTCGGCTCGACAAGTATTTCGCCATCGACCGACACGCGCGCAAAACCGTTGCGCGTGGCGAAGTCGACAGCAGCCTGACGCGGCTTGCCTTCAAGGCTACCAGAATCTTCAAACGCCACATCGAGGCCGGACGCGGTTTGCGTCACCCCTAACCGGAACGGTTTTGGCGTCCGTCCGACCAGCATTGCCAGCGCCCGCAGCACGTCGAGCTTCTCAACGATCGACGGCAGCAGGACGTGGCACTCTTCCATGTCGACGATGCGATGTGTCAGCGCCGCGTTGAAGCCCAAAAGAACACCGGCTTCGGTCTTGCGCGCCGTGAGCGCGGCGCGGCGGCGCGATTGCGGCTCGACCGACACCAGCGGGTCCACCGGCGTGTCGATCCCCTTCGCTTTCAGCGCATCGACCAACTTGTCACGCTTCCACGCGCGGTAGGCGTCCGGGTCCAAATGCTGCATCGCGCAGCCGCCGCAATCGCCAAAATGCTTGCACACAGGCGCAATGCGCTGCGGCGAGGCTTCCAGCACCGCAACCAGATCGGCCTTCTTGTCGTCAGCAGCAACATTGACCCGCTCGCCTGGCAATGCAAACGGCACGAATACCGGTCCTTTCGGCGTATCAGCGACGCCGTCACCCTGCGCGCCCAGCCTCGATATCGTCAGAACGGTACTCATCTATCTTTCACACCTGCGAGTAGAAATTCCTTGTTGCCGTCGCCGCCTTCGATAGGCGACGGCACGACACCCAGAGAGCGCCAGCCAGGCTGATCCGCCAGCCAGTCCTGCAGCTCGGCGGCAATGCGCGGGCCGTCCTCAGGTCTGCGCAACAGGCCGCCCTTGCCGATTGCTTCGCGCCCTGCCTCAAACTGGGGTTTGACCAGCAGCACACAATGCGCACCGTCGTCAGCCAGACCAAGCGCCGGGGGCAGCGCCAGCTTCAGCGAGATGAAGCTTACGTCGGAAACCACAAAGCCGGGGCGGTGCCCCCTGAGGTGTTCCAGAGTCAGGTCACGCGCATTGGTCTTTTCGAGCGAATTGACGCGCAGGTCGGAGGCCAGGCGCTCATCCAGCTGGCCATGTCCGACATCAATAGCGAAAACCTGGCTCGCGCCACGCTCCAGCAGTACCTGTGTAAACCCGCCGGTCGAAGCGCCGATGTCCAGCGCCAGCTTGCCGGAAGGATCGAGTGCGAATGCGTCCAGCCCCGCGATGAGCTTCAAAGCCGCCCGCGAAACATATTTCTGGGCAGGATCGTCCACCGCGATCTCAGTATCGGCGCGCACAGTGTGTCCCGGCTTCGTCGTGACTGTGCCCGCCACCAGCACCGCACCACGCGCGATCGCATCACGCGCACGCGAGCGACTGGCAAACAGACCACGTTGGACGAGCAATTCGTCAAGACGCGTCTTGGGGGCCGGGACCGAGGAATTCATCCGCACTCATTGTGCCATGTCCACCGGCAACGCAAGAGCAGCCGACGTCACAGGTTCGGAGAAACCGTCGTTTTCTTCTCTATTGCGACAGCAAGACCATCCCGCCACACCCCTGCCCTCGGTTGACGTTTGATCCGCTGGGAATGTCTGGCGGCACGGGCAGGCTGTGACGCTTCGGCACGAAAGCCGAGGTCAAGACCACCACGCAGGTCTCCCATGCGTCGGGCAACGATCGCTGCAGCGGCCTGTTCGACGCGCTGATCGTGCTGGACAGCCGGCAGATCCACCGCGCCTGTCGTCCCTGCCATCACTATCACCGCCAACGCCAGCATCCCTTGCCCCTACACGCCAACCACATGCCGGGGTTTAACAAGCGGAAGCTAATGAAGCGCCAAGGGAGAGGGTTAGGAAATGGTGACCGTCACGCCGTCGCGGCAGAGACGTTGCGTCCAAGCGCAGCAAAGACGGTGCGCACGATACCAGCCGCATCGAGCCCCGCATCGGCGTACATCTTTTCCGGCTTGGCATGATCGGTAAACTCGTCCGGCAACACCAGAGGGCGCACCTTCAACCCATTGTCGAGCAAACCCTCATGCGCCAATTGGTGCAGCACATGCGTTGCAAACCCACCGATCGAGCCTTCCTCGACCGTCACCAGCACCTCGTGCTCGCGCGCCAGACGGCGTACAAGATCAGCGTCAAGCGGCTTGGCAAAGCGTGCATCGGCCACGGTTGTCGACAACCCGGCAGCATCAAGCTCCTCTGCGGCAAGCAGGCAATCGGCCAGACGCGTGCCGAGTGACAGCAAAGCGACCTTCGTGCCCTGGCGTATAATGCGCCCCTTGCCGATCTCCAGCGGCTGACCACGCTCCGGCATATCGACGCCGACGCCGTTGCCACGCGGATAGCGGAACGCAATCGGGCCTTCGTCAAAGTCGGCAGCCGTGCGCACCATGTGCTTCAGTTCCGCCTCGTCCGCCGCAGCCATCACCACAAAGTCGGGCAGCGACCCCAGATAGGAAATGTCGAACGCGCCGCAATGTGTCGCGCCGTCAGCCCCGACATAGCCCGCCCGGTCGATCGGGAAACGCACGGGCAGTTTCTGAATAGCAACATCATGCACGACCTGATCATAGGCGCGCTGCAGGAATGTCGAATAGATTGCCACGAAAGGCTTGTAGCCCTCGGTTGCAAGGCCCGCGGCAAAGGTGACCGCGTGCTGTTCAGCAATGCCGACGTCGAAGGTGCGCTTGGGGAAGGCTTCGCCAAAAAGGTCAAGTCCGGTGCCCGACGGCATCGCGGCTGTGACCGCCACGATGCGGTCGTCGAGCTTCGCTTCCTGCATCAGGCTTTCGGCGAACACTTTCGTATAGCTTGGCGCATTGGCCGGAGCCTTCGCCTGAGTGCCGCTGATGACATCGAACTTGTTGACGCCATGATATTTGTCGGCGGCAGCTTCTGCGGGGGCGTAGCCCTTGCCCTTCTGCGTCACGACATGGATCAGCACCGGGCCGGTGCCGTTGTCGCGCACATTGCGCAGGACCGTCACCAGATTGTCGAGATTGTGACCATCGACCGGACCAATATGGAAGAAGCCAAGCTCCTCGAACAGGGTGCCACCCGTGACGTAGCCACGCGCATGCTCAACGGCACGCGTGACAGCGCGGTCGACCCGCTTGCCAAGATAGGCGGTCATCTTTTTGCCGAAATCTCTTATGCCGGCATAGGTTGCGCCGGATGCGAGACGCGAAAGATAACTGCTCATCGCGCCTGAAGGCGGCGAAATCGACATGTCGTTGTCGTTGAGAATGACGATCAGGCGCGCATCGAGCGCACCGGCATTGTTGAGCGCCTCGTAGGCCATGCCAGCAGACATGGCGCCGTCGCCAATCACCGCGATGACATTGTTCTTGCCACCCTTCAGGTCGCGCGCGACGGCCATGCCGAGACCAGCCGAAATCGACGTCGAGGAATGGGCCGCGCCAAACGGATCGTACTCGCTTTCCGAACGTTTGGTGAAACCGGACAAACCGCCTTCCTGGCGCAGCGTACGAATGCGATCGCGCCGCCCGGTCAGGATCTTGTGCGGATAGGCCTGATGCCCCACGTCCCAGATGATCCGGTCTGCCGGAGTGTCGAAGACATAGTGCAGCGCCACGGTCAATTCAACCACGCCAAGTCCAGCGCCGAGATGGCCTCCGGTCTGCGAAACCGCATCGATCAATTCGGTGCGCAATTCCGATGCCACTTGCGGCAGATCACTCGCAGGCAAAGCCCTGAGGTCGGCGGGGATCCGGACCTTGTCCAGAAGAGGAGTGTTGGGAGCTGACGTCACGAACTCGCCATCTGTTTGATTACGTTATAGGGCAGATAGGACTTTGACTGCGGAAAGTAAACGTACAAGCCAATCTCGACCGTCAGCCCTCGGGCAATGGCACGAATTCTTCTTCGTCGCCGGGCACGATGTCGAAACGCCCGGTACGCCACTCTTCCTTGGCTTGTTCGATCCGCTCCTTGGACGACGACACGAAATTCCACCAGATGTAGCGCTTGCTGCCAAGTGATGCCCCGCCAAAGAGCATCACATGAGCGCCGCGCTCGCTCGAAACGACGATTTCATCGCCGGGCCGGAATGCGAGCAGACGATCCGACGGGAAAATGTCGCCGCGAATATCGACTTCGCCGTCGAGCACATAGATCGCCCGCTCTTCCGCGTCGGCGGGTATCTGCAGACTTGCGCCGGGAGCGATCCTCAGATCGGCATACAGCGTCTCGGTGGCAGTCTTTACCGGCGACTTCCAGTCATGGAATGAGCCGATCAACAGACGCCCGGAAATACCATCCGCATCGAACACCGGCATTCTTCCAGCCGACGTGTTCTCGAACAGCGGGTCGATCTCTTCCTTGCCGTCCGGCAGCGCCAGCCATGTCTGGAGGCCCGACATCGACATCGGGCTGCCACGCAGTTCCTCGGGCGAGCGTTCCGAGTGCACGATCCCGCGCCCGGCCGTCATCAGGTTGATGTCGCCCGGTTCGATGACCATTTCCGTGCCGAGCGAATCGCGGTGGCGGATCTTGCCGTCGAGAAGGTATGTGACCGTCGAAAGACCGATATGGGGATGCGGGCGCACATCCAGCATCTTGTCGCCGCGCAATATTGCTGGCCCCATACGGTCGAAGAAGATGAACGGCCCGACAAGGCGCCGACGTGCCGTGGGCAAGGCCCGCCGCACTTCAAAGCCGCCAATGTCGCGCGCATTCGGAATGACCAGCGTCTCGATCGCATCGCATGCCAGAGCATCGCCGGGCTGGGGATCGTTTCCGGGAAAGAAGCTCATTCGTCACTCCTGCGGCTGGGTCGTCTAGGAGTCTGAGACTATGGCACGCGCTCAGCGTTGGCCAGCGCTTGTCGTCCGGGTTGCGGTGAACAGAGTGGCACTGGCAACGCCGGCGCGTACGCGCTACTCGCCGTCGAGCGGCTCGACACCGACGGGCTTGCCGTCGCGTGCAAGACGGATCTTCTCAACCTTGTCTTCAGCAGATTTGAGCAAGCGATCGCAATGCGCCTTGAGCGCCTCGCCGCGCTCGTAAATCCGGATCGACTGGTCCAGCGGCACATCGCCACGTTCGAGATCGTCGACAATGCGCTCCAACGCCTCCAGCGCCTGCTCGAAGGTCATGAGCTTGATGTCGTCGTTGATCGTCGTCGTCTCGGTCACGGATTATCCTTTCATCAGGCGGCGCACATGCGCGCCTACCGAAAAAGCCAGCCCATGAAGGTCGTATCCGCCTTCAAGAATGCTCACCAACCGTCCTCCGGCCCAGCGATGCGCCCGCTCCATCAACTGCGCCGTCGCCCAATCGAAATCCTCCTCGACGAGATTGATTTCCGCGAGGGGATCGCGGTGGTGAGCGTCGAACCCGGCCGAAATGATCACCAGATCAGGGCGGAAATCATCAAGCGCAGGCAACACCCGGCTCAGGAACGCATCGCGAAACACGTCGCCATCGGCACCCGCCGTGAGCGGGGCGTTGACGATATTGCCAGTTCCGGTTTCCGTCTTTGCCCCGGTACCAGGAAAAAGCGGCATCTGATGCGTCGAGCAATACATCACCGACGGATCATCCCAGAAGATGTCTTGCGTGCCGTTGCCGTGATGCACGTCCCAATCGACAATCGCAACGCGTTCAGCGCCATGCTTGCGCTGTGCGTGACGCGCAGCGATTGCGGCGTGATTGAACAGGCAAAAGCCCATTGCGGTGACTTTTTCGGCGTGATGTCCGGGGGGACGTGAGGCCACGAAAACGTTGTCCACCGTGCCTGCAAACACATCGTCCACCGCTGCATTGGCCGCACCGATTGCCGTCAGCGTCGCCTGCCAGCTTTTCGGACTGACCGTCGTGTCGGAATCGATCCGCGCGATGCCCTCTTCAGGGATACGGGCCTTGATGCCCTCGACGAAACCGCCCGGATGGGCATAGGTGATTGTTTCCTCGTCCCCTTCCGGCGCTTCCTTGCGGTCCAGATCCTCGAACCCCTCTTCATCGAGGATGCGCTCGATGGCTCGCAGCCGGTCAGGGCGCTCGGGATGGCCCGCCGGTGTGAGGTGCTCAAGATAGATCGGATGGGTGTAGAGCCGCGTGGTCATCGTTCCGATATACGACGAGACGGACGAGAAGACCACGCCGGGAGATGTGTTTGTTCAACAGAATTGTGAACGGAGTTACAAAATCTCAGTCGAACTGATCTCCATACCAAAGCCTTCAAGACCAACATAATGCTTCTCACGCGAGGCGATGAGCTTGATTGAAGAAATGCCGAGATCACGCAGGATTTGCGCGCCAAGTCCAATCTCGCGCCACTCGCTTTCGCGGCGCAGGGCTTCTTCGTGCGCCTCATCACCGAGCGTCGGCCGGTTGCGGGAACCAGCTCCAACCCCGACCGAACCCTCACGAAGGTAGACGATCACGCCGCGCTGGTTTTCCGCCATGTTGCGCATGATGTCATCCAGACGGCTGTCGCATCCAAAGACATCCGTGACCACGCTCTCCTGATGAAGGCGGACAGGCACGTCGACGCCATCGCGGATATCGCCATAGACGACGACGACATGCTGCATGGCATCCCATGGCAACCGGTAGGTGAATGCCTTGGCCGGTCCAGCAACCGTCTCGACGGAGAAGCTGTCAACGCGCTCAATCAGTGTTTCCTGACGTTGACGGTAGGCGATGAGATCCGCGACCGAGACCTGCTTGAGCCCGTGCTGCTCGGCGAATGCCTTGACCTGCGGGCCACGCATCACGGTGCCATCATCATTGACCATCTCGCAGATCACGCCGACAGGCGGCAGACCTGCCAGCTTGCACAGGTCCACAGCAGCCTCGGTATGACCCGAACGCATCAGAACGCCGCCTTCACGGGCCACCAGCGGGAAGATGTGTCCCGGACGGACGAAATCTCCCGGTCCAACATTGCCATTGGCAAGGTTGCGAACGGTCAGCGTGCGGTCCTCCGCCGAGATGCCGGTGGTCGTTCCGTGCTTGAAGTCGACACTGATCGTGAAGGCCGTTGCGTGCGGCGCATCGTTTTCAGCGACCATGGGCTGCAAGTTCAGGCGCCGCGCATCTTCGCGCGTCATCGGCGTGCAGACGATGCCGGAGGTGTGACGCACGATAAAAGCCATCTTTTCCGGCGTGCAGTGCACGGCAGCAACAATCAGATCACCTTCATTTTCGCGACCGTCATCATCCATGACAACGACAATTTCGCCTTTTTCGAACGCCCGCAGCGCTTCGACGATCTTCTTCTGGTCATATGCCATGATTTGCAGCCCTTTATCGAGAACTCGTCAGCCAATCCGTCCGGTCTGGCCACGATGGCGCAGATAGTGATCGGCAATCGCACAGGAAACCATCGCTTCGCCGATCGGCACCGCGCGAATGCCGACGCACGGATCGTGCCGCCCCTTGGTGCGGACATCAACCGGGTTGCCGTCCACGTCAATCGACTGGCGCGGCGTCAAGATCGACGACGTCGGCTTGACCGCGAAGCGGGCAATGACCGGCTGGCCGGTCGAAATGCCACCGAGAACGCCGCCGGCATGGTTGGACAGGAACAGCGGCTTGCCGTCGTTGCCCATCCGCATTTCGTCGGCATTCTCCTCGCCGGTCATGCGCGCCGTCGCGAAACCGTCACCGATCTCGACGCCCTTTACGGCGTTGATCGACATCAGATTGCTGGCGATCTCCTGATCGAGCTTGGCGTAAAGCGGTGCGCCGAGACCTGCCGGCACATTCTCCGCAACAATCTCGATCACCGCGCCGATAGACGATCCCGCCTTGCGCAAACCGTCCAGATACTCCTCGAAAACCGGTACGGATTTCGGATCGGGCGTGAAGAACGGATTGTTCTCATCGCCAATATAATCCCAGTCCCAGTTTGCGCGGTCGATGTCCTTGACGCCGATTGACACCAGCGCTCCACGCACAACCACACCCGGCACCACTTTTCGCGCCAGTGCGCCGGCTGCAACACGCGCCGCAGTCTCGCGCGCCGATGAACGCCCGCCGCCACGATATTCACGGATGCCGTATTTCATGTCGTAAGCGTAATCGGCGTGACCGGGGCGATACTGCCGCGCGATCTCGCCATAATCCTTCGACCGCTGGTCGACATTTTCAATCATCATCGACACGGGAGTGCCGGTCGTGATCAGGATTTCCTCGTCATCAGGATCGCTGACGACGCCGGACAAGATCCTGACCTGGTCAGGCTCGCGCCGCTGGGTGACGAACCGCGACTGTCCCGGACGTCGTCGGTCGAGATCGTCCTGGATATCCGAAAGCTTGAAGCGGATACCGGGCGGGCAGCCATCAACGACGCAGCCCAGCGCCGGCCCGTGGCTCTCGCCCCAGGTGGTGACCCGAAATAAATGACCGAAAGTGTTATGCGACATGATGATGGTTCCGATTCCGCTCGCGGCGGCCTTGCGATCCGCTTCTATTGGCGTTTTTGGTGAGCGTCAAACGGGCACCGCCGCCTTCCGCGAGCCTGCTGGCCGGCGAGGTGAACCACCTGACAGGGATTGCTCGCGCAGAAGTTAAATTTTTGACACAGTCAGGGTGTTTCTGCTTTGCTGACCCTAGGACGTCTGCGGCACGCGTCGACAACAATTTTGGATGATGAGGAATGGCAATGCGTCTCGTAACCCAGATATTCTCCGCGCTTGTGATCGCGGCTACGCTAGGTCTTTCCACCGCCCCGTCGATGGCCGCCGACGATGAGGGGACAATCAAGCGGATTGACACCGAGGCACAGACCATCACGCTGGACAATGGCAACACATACAAACTGCCCGGTGAATTCAACGCAGAAGCTCTGACAGAGGGCGCTGACGTGATCGTCGCCTACGAAACCGTCGATGGCACCAAACAAATCACCGACATCGTGATCTACGAATAGTCAGTCCTCCCCCAACCACTCCAGCCGGTCAGCTTTCCAGCACAGGATCCTGTCCTGCGGAATCAACAGAGCGGCTGCCTGGGCCGCAGTAAGCGTGCCCGTGAGTTGAAGCACTGCCCGCAGAATTCCTCCGTGAGCAACGCAGATCGTATCCCGCGCAATGGTGTCGATCATCGGCGCAACCCGGTCGGCAAGCATCTGGTAGCTTTCCGCTTTGCGACCCGGCGGCACGAAATTCCAGTTGTCCTGTTGCCGCCGCGCAAAGCAGCCCTCATCGATGGCCTCCAGCTCTGCGAAGGTATGTCCTTCCCAATCGCCGAAGCTCAACTCGATCAGACGATCATCCGTGCGATAGCCTCGCGCATCAAGGCCCATCGCCTGTCGGATGAGTTCCATGGTCTGGCGGGTGCGCCGCATCGGGCTCGCGACAAAATCTACGCTTGCCGGCTCCGCCACGAGGCGCGACAGAAGCGCACCATTGCCTGAAGCCTGCGCACGACCGACCTCATTGAGGTCGGTGTCCGTCTGCCCCTGAAGTCGCCCCTCGGCATTCCAGTCGGTCTGTCCGTGCCGCACGAAGTAAACGGTGCGAGACATTACTCTTTGACGACGGAAATATCCGGAGCGTCGACCGACTTCATACCAACCACGTGATAACCCGCGTCGACGTGATGCACTTCGCCGGTAACCCCATTGGAAAGATGGGACAGCAGGTAGAGGGCGGAGTTGCCGACTTCCTCAATGCTCACGGTCTTCTTCAGCGGCGCATTGTATTCGTTCCACTTGAGAATGTAGCGGAAGTCGCCGATGCCTGATGCAGCCAACGTCTTGATCGGACCTGCCGAGATTGCATTGACGCGGATGCCGTTGCCGCCAACGTCAACTGCGAGATAGCGCACGCTTGCCTCAAGCGCAGCCTTGGCGACGCCCATCACGTTGTAGTGCGGCATGACCTTTTCCGCGCCATAATAGGTCAGCGTCAGCATCGAGCCGCCATCGGTCATCAGCTTCTCGGCGCGCTGAGCGACAGCCGTGAAGGAGTAAACCGAAATATCCATCGAGCGCAGGAAATTGTCGCGCGTGGTGTCGATGTAGCGCCCGTCAAGCTCGTCCTTGTCGGAGAACGCTATTGCGTGGACGAGAAAATCGATCTTGCCCCACTTGGCTTCGATATTCGCAAACACCGCATCGACGCTGTCCATGTCGGTCACATCGCAGTCGCCGGCAATATAGGCACCGAGTTCTGTTGCCAGCGGCTCCACGCGCTTGCGGAACGCATCGCCCTGATAGGTCAGTGCGATTTCGGCGCCGGCATCGGCACAGGCCTTGGCAATTCCCCACGCAATTGACCTGTTGTTGGCCACGCCCATGATGAGGCCACGCTTGCCCGCCAGAAGGCCATTATCTGCCGTCATATGTCGTCTCCTGCGTCGATCTAGTTTTGCAGCCGTATCGCACAGGCGGATGCGCGCATCAAGCGCGCGCCCGTTGAACCGTCAGAAAGCGGATCACGAAATCGACTTTCGCTGCTTCATGAGTTCTTCAAGTTCAGTATCTCCACCCTCGGGCAGCATGATCACGACATGGACGTAAAGGTCGCCGTGTCCACCTGTCTTGGTTGGCAGACCCTTGCCCCTGAGGCGGAGCTTGCGGTCCGAACTTGACCACGCCGGGATCGAAACCGACAGTCGGCCATAGGGTGTCTCCACCGCTGCTTTGGTACCCAGAACCGCATCAGCCAGAGGCACCGGAAGATCGACATGGAGATCGCGGCCATCCATCCGATAAAGCGGGTGACTGGCAATGCGGATCTTGATCAACGCATCTCCGGCCGGGCCGAAGGGAGACTGCTCCCCTTGCCCCTTCAGCCGGATCGTTTGTCCATCTTCGACATAGGCCGGCAGTTTGATGCCAAGCTTTCGCCCGCCTGGAAAAATCGCCGTAACCTTCTCGGCTTTGGCGACATCCTCAATGGAAACGTCGAGGGTCGCGTTGATGTCAGCGCCTGCCTGCTGTGGCTGCGCACCTGGGCCACGCCGCGCCTGCCCGAACAGCTCACTGAATATGTCGCCTGCGTCGAAACCCGCTGCGCCCGGTCCACCGGAACGAAACTCGAAACGTGAGCCACCAGGGCCGCCACGTGCGCCGGCCTGACGAAACGCACCAAAAGGATCGCCGCCGCCAGCATTTTCGAAGCCGGTGAAACGGGGCTTGCCGCTCGCGTCTATCTCGCCGCGATCAAACTGCGCTCGCTTGGCCTCATCACCCACAATCTCATAGGCCTGGTTTGCCTCGGCGAAACGATCCTTGGCCTTGGGATCCTGATTCTGGTCAGGGTGATATTTCTTGGCGAGTTTGCGAAACGCGGATTTGATCTCTTTCGCAGAGGCGCTCTTCGAAACGCCCAATACGTCATAGGGATCACGCATGATGTGCTGCCTGCAAAATCTCGAATGAATTTAGAACGGTATATGAGACCTTCTAGGAAGAAATTCCAGAGCCGGACGATTATCCGCTTGTTACTGCACACGATCAAACGATTTCGTCATCCACATTCGTGCCGCGCCCAGACAGGCCTCGCCCTGATAGAGATGCACCCCCTCGAAGCTCTCTCTTGTGGTCATGAAACGCCTGCAGAGGAAGCCGGTGTCGCGGCTCTCGCTTATCATGCTGATGGTTCCGCGAGATCCGGTATCTGCATTTGCCCAGCCGATCCCCTCGTCCACCTCTTCAACGATTGCGGCCGACACCGCCGCTCTGACGATTGCTTCGTCGGATTGACGGGTGCTGTCGCTCGCCGTTGCTGGCTCTCGGGAGATCGATCCGGTCACAATTGATGAATCCGGGACTGCGCTTTCCAGCGAAAATCCGGCTGATCCACAAGCTGACAGCAGCACGCAGGAAACCACGCACAGCCAGCCACGCCCGCTGCGCCAATAAAAATTCTGCCTGCCCCCCCCATCCAAAGCTTGCACCGGGCTCGCCAATGGGCAATCTCCCTGCCAGTTCACATAGGTTCGAGGTGCGACCATGGCAGAGACACAGTTAACGGATAATGATTTCACCGTGAGTGGCGAGCCATATGCGCTTTTTTCGCAGTGGCTCGACGACGCGGGCAAATCCGAGCCCAACGATCCTAACGCCGTGGCACTGGCAACCGTCGATACGGACGGCATGCCAGATGTGCGCATGGTGCTGCTGAAGGGCTTCGACCCTCAGGGTTTCGTCTTCTACACCAACTATGAAAGCGCCAAGGGACAGGAGATCCTGTCGACCATGAAAGCCGCCCTGTGTTTTCATTGGAAGTCGCTACGCCGGCAGGTTCGCGTGCGCGGGTTGGTGGAAAAGGTCAGCGACGCCGAGGCCGACGAATATTTCGCATCGCGCCCCCGCGGCAGCCGCATCGGCGCGTGGGCTTCCGCCCAATCGCGCCCACTGGAAAGCCGATTCGCGCTGGAGAAGTCCGTTGCAGAATATACGGCGCGCTATGCGATCGGCGAAATTCCGCGTCCACCGCATTGGTCGGGTTTCCGGATCAAGCCGGTGGCGATCGAGTTCTGGCACGACCGCCCGTTTCGTCTCCACGACCGCGTTCGTTTCGAGGCGGATGGCGGCGACTGGAAAAAGACCCGTCTCTATCCGTAGAAGCGCAGCTTAGCCCTTCTTGCGGCTCATAAAGGCCATGAACGCGTTTCTGGCCTCTTCCGAAGTCAGGCGCTCACGGAAATGCGCGCCTTCTTCGCGAATCCGCGCGACCAGCACCGAGCGGTCGCCCAGCATCAGATCACGGGCGATCTTCAGCGCCTCTGGTGGCTTCTGAGCGATGCGCTCTGCGGCGGCAAGAGTGGCCGCTTCCAGCTGATCTTCTGCGACGACGTCGTAGATCAGCCCCGCAGCCTTGGCGCGCTCTGCCGAAAAGCCCTCGCCCAAGCCCAGCAACGCAAACCCCTGCTGTCGGCCAATTACCGCAGGCGCCAACAGGCTCGAACCCGCCTCAGGAACCAGTCCCAGATCGACAAAAGGCGTGCGGAATTCCGTGCGCGGAGTCGCCAGCGTCAGGTCGCAGTGCAGGTTGATTGTGGTGCCAATCCCGACGGCGATACCGTCGACACCCGAGACAATCGGCTTCTGGCTCATCGCCAGAGCTTCAAGGAAATCATAGACCTCCATGCCGCCCTCGCCACCGGTGGCAACCGTCATGAAGTCGGCGAGGTCGTTGCCGGAGGAAAACGCACCTGGAACGCCAAGGATGACATGAACGCGCACTGTCGCATCCGCGTCACCGTCCCGCAGCGCCGCCGCCATCGTCGCGTACATTGCACGCGTGATGGCGTTCTTCTTGTCTGGCCGGTTCATCCGAATGGTCTGAACCGCGCCGTGACGCTCAACGAGTATGTGTTCGCTCATATTCTCCTCCCCCGCTTCGATCACGACGCCAGCGCGGCTTCTGCACCGAGAAGGCTCTCGCCGCCCTCGATCACACGACGCTTCAATGCACCCGACTCCTCGATGAGGTTTTCGGCAAAGTAGCGCGCCAATGCGACACGCGCCTTGTCTTCACCGGCGAGAGCGCCGCGAACCAGCCACGCACCACCAGCCGCCAGACTGAACAGGCGCAGATATGGCGTTGCGCCAGCCAGCGCCTCCTGCTGACGACCACCGGCAGTTGCTTCCTGAAGGAATTCTGTTGCCTCGGCAAAATCGTCAATCGCGGCGGCGCATTTGTCGGCAGTCTTGCCAAAACCCTCGGCGTTCGACTTACGCAGCGCGTCGATCTCTTCCCGCAGTTCGGCGATGAAGCCCTTGATGTGTGCGCCGCCATCCAGTGGCAGCTTGCGCATGACAAGGTCGATGGCCTGAATGCCGTTGGTGCCTTCGTAGATCGGGGCAATGCGCGAGTCGCGCAGAAGCGCAGCCGCGCCGGTTTCTTCGATGAAGCCCATGCCGCCATGCACCTGCACGCCGATGGAAGCGACCTCGACACCGATATCGGTCGAGAACGCCTTGGCAATCGGGGTCAACAGTGCGGCGCGGTCCTGCCAATGGCGCGCCTCATCGCCGTCGCCAGCCTTGCCGAGGTCAATTGCATGTGCGCAGGCATAGGAGATTGCACGCGAAGCCTGGGTCAGCGCCTTCATGGTGAGAAGGTTACGCTTCACGTCCGGGTGGTGAATGATCGGTGCCATTCCTTCGCCGGCATAGTCAGCAGCTTTGCCCTGACGTCGCTCCTGCGAGTAGGCCAGCGCCTGCTGATAGGCTGCTTCCGCGATGGCGACGCCCTGAATGCCGACCGCGAGGCGGGCGTTGTTCATCATCGTGAACATGCAGGCGAGGCCCTTGTTTTCCTCACCGATCAGCCAACCGATTGCGCCTGCTTCAGTACCCTCGACCGTGCCGTCACCAAAAATCATGGTGCAGGTCGGCGAAGCGTGAATGCCGAGCTTGTGCTCGATCGAGGCGCAGAAAACGTCATTGCGCTTTCCGGGTGTGCCGTCTTCGTTGACGAGGAACTTGGGAACCAGGAACAGGGAAATACCGCGCGTGCCGGCGGGCGCATCCGGCAGGCGTGCCAACACCAGATGCACGATATTGTCGGTCATATCGTGCTCGCCATAAGTGATGAAAATTTTCTGACCGAAGATGCGATAGGTGCCATCGCCCTGTGGCTCGGCGCGGGTGCGCAGCGCGGCGAGGTCTGAGCCTGCATGCGGCTCGGTCAGGTTCATCGTGCCCATCCACTCGCCGGACACAACCTTTTCCAGATAGGTCGCCTTCAACTCGTCGGAAGCGTGTGCGTGGAGAGCTTCAATCGCGCCCATCGTCAATGTCGGCCCTAGCGCGAACGCCATCGAACCCGAGTTCCACATCTCGTAGGTCGCGATGGCGAGGCTGGTTGGAAGCCCCTGCCCGCCATATTCAACTGGACCGCTCAGAGCGTTCCAGCCGCCTTCGATCCAGCGATGGTAAAGTTCCTTCCAACCGGGCGCGGTGGTTACGACGCCGTCCTTCCAGACCGCGCCCTTCTCGTCACCGACGCGCCGCAACGGTGTGATTTCTTCGGCAGCGAAGCGCCCGGCTTCAATCAGAATGGCATCAAGCAGGTCTTCGCTCAGATCGCCGAGTTTCCCGCTCTCGATTGCCGCGTTGACGCCCACAACATGCTTGAGCGTGTGTGCAATCTCATTCACCGGTGCGCGATACATGCGATCTCTCCAATTTGGTCCGCAACCCTGCCATGCATGAGAAAAGTGCTAGATACTTTTTACGTAAGCGTCAAACGTGCAGAGCAGGAAGAAGGCTTTTCGCCTCATCAAATTTCGTCACAAGACGGCTTCGCGCTCCACCGCGCGCCAGCCAATATCGCGGCGGCAGAAGCCTCCTGGCCAGTCGATCGCATCTGCGAGCGCATAGGCATTGGCCTGGGCGGCAGTCACGTCCTTGCCCAGCGCAGTGACACTGAGGACGCGCCCGCCCGCAGCAACGAGCGCTCCATCTTCCGTCAATTTGGTGCCGGCATGGAAGACGATTGCATCGTCGCGCCCGTCTTCGGCTGCGTCGACGCCGGAAATCACCGTGCCCTTTTCGGGAGCATCGGGATAGCCAATGGCCGCCAATACAACCGTCAACGCCGCCTCATCTCGCCAACGTGTTGACATATGGGCGAGTTGCCCATCGACAGCAGCGTTGAGCAACACGAGCAGATCGTCCTTCAGGCGCATCATCAGCACCTGACACTCGGGATCGCCAAAGCGGGTGTTGTACTCGATGAGTTGCGGCCCCTCGGCAGTCATCATCAGGCCGACGAACAGGACGCCGGTGAACGGCATCCCCATCTGCGCCATGCCGGAAAGCGTTGGCCGCACGATCTGGGACATAACCGTATCGATGACCTCTTGCGTCATCACCGGTGCGGGCGAATAAGCCCCCATGCCGCCAGTGTTCGGGCCGACATCCCCGTCGCCAACGCGCTTGTGATCCTGCGCTGTACCAAACGGCAGCGCGGTCTTGCCATCGCACAGGCAGAAGAAGCTGGCTTCCTCGCCCTCAAGGAACGCCTCCACAACCACCTCGGCGCCGGCAGCTCCAAAAGCGCCTTCAAAGCACGCGTCGATGGCGTCAAGCGCCTCGCTCATGGTCATTGCCACGGTGACGCCCTTGCCGGCCGCAAGCCCATCCGCCTTGATGACAATTGGCGCGCCAACGCTACGCGCATATGCCTTGGCCTTGGGTGCATTGTTAAAACGACCATAGGCAGCCGTTGGAATGTCAAAACGGGCGCACAAATCCTTGGTGAAGCCCTTCGAGCCTTCCAGCTGCGCTGCGGCGCGCGACGGACCGAAAACGCGAATGCCGGCTGCATTCAGATCGTCGGCGATCCCGGCAACCAATGGAGCCTCGGGGCCAACAACCACAAGGTCGATCGCCTTCTCCTTTGCAAACGTGACGACAGCTGCGTGATCGCTGACATCAAGTTCCACGCACTCGGCTTCCTGAGCGATGCCAGGGTTGCCCGGTGCAGCGTACAGCTTCGTCAGAAGCGGTGAAGCTGCGAGTTTCCATGCCAGTGCATGTTCGCGCCCACCGGAGCCAATCAGGAGAACGTTCATAAGCCGATTCCTTGCCACGCGTCAGAGCAGTTTCCGGTAGGGTTCCAGAGCGCGCCGGTCAAGCGTTGCGATATGCTTTTGCTTGACGAGGCACCGCTTGGGTGCCACTCCACCGCGATGGAAAACGTGCAGTCAAAAGAAACGCAGGGGCGCGTTGCTGACGCTCCAACCGGCCATTGGGTCTACAGAACGCTGCCACGCCGCTTCTGGCCCTACGCTCAACTCGCGCGTTGGGACCGCCCCATCGGATGGTGGCTGCTATTGTGGCCCTGCTGGTGGTCGGTGGCAATGGCAGCTTCGGCCCACGCGCAGCCAGGCGCGCCGATTCTTGATGTGTTGCCTTCGCTCTGGACGCTGTTTTTGTTCCTTGTCGGCGCCGTCGCCATGCGTGGTGCTGGCTGCACTTACAACGACATTGTCGATACCGACATTGACGAACAGGTAGCCCGCACCCGTTCACGACCGCTGCCATCCGGTCAAGTATCGCGCAAGCAGGCTTGGCTGTTCCTACTGGCGCAATGCCTCGTCGGACTAGCCGTGCTGTTGCAGTTCAACTGGTTTGCGGTGCTCGTGGGCTTTGCCTCGTTGGTGACGGTTGCCGTCTACCCGTTCATGAAGCGGTTCACCGACTGGCCCCAGCTCTTCCTCGGCTTCGCCTTTTCCTGGGGTGCGCTGATGGGCTGGGCAGTTCATTTCGGGTCGCTCGAACTTGCGCCAGTGCTGCTCTATTTCGGCTCCATCCTGTGGGTGATCGGCTACGACACGCTTTACGCTCATCAGGACAAGGAAGACGACGCGCTCGTCGGCGTGCGCTCCACCGCGCGCCTGTTCGGCGACAACACCAAAAAGTGGCTGATCGCGCTTTATGGCGGTGCGCTGCTTTTCTTCATTGTGGCGTTCGCCAACGCGGCAGTCCCGATGCCGGCGCTTGCCGGGCTTCTCGCAGCCGCAGCGCACATGGCCCGCCAGATCAAGGTGCTCGACATCGACAATCCCGATCAGTGCCTTGCGCTTTTCAAATCCAATTCGATTGTCGGCTGGCTAATCTTCCTTGGTCTGCTCGGCGGCGGTGTCTGGGCGAGCATCAGTCCGTCATTCTGAAACGCTGGATTGTCCTAGGCCGAATCAAAAAGCGGCGGCGCCCATGGCACCGCCGCTTTTTTCTTGCCGCGTTCACATCAGTTGCGCGCGATGATCTCTTCACCGTCGACGACCAGACGCAGCCCCAGATCGCCAGTGCGACGGCGCGCCAGAAAACGCGGACGGCGCTGGCGGGAAACACGTCCCTTGCGGCGCTCGACCGGCTGTCCGGTGCGGACCATGCCCAAGGTTTCGTCCAGAGTGCGTGCAACGCCATCTGCTTCAAACAGCAGCATCGGCAGGCGATAGGCTTCCGCCCAGGCGCGCCAGTCGGCGGCAACATCATCGAGGTCGCTTGCCACCAGCAGCGGCACCGAAAGGTGCGGGTCGTTGTGGAGCAATTCCAGCGTCACTGTCACAGTGCCGCCCTCATGTTCAATTGCGCGGGCCGCAACGCCACGAAACGCCGTCGCTGGCACAACAACCGTCACCGGCAATCCGCTCTGCTGGAGCAACCGACGCACGGTCGCACCGCGCGGATCGATGGTAAAACTTACGTCGCCAAGTTCATCACGCGAGGCGTAGGAAACCGCCTGCGGAAGTCGGAACGGGTCCAGCCGCATGTCGCTGCTGGCCCAGACTGGTTTCAGCTGGGTGCTTGTCACTGTCTTGCCTTCCTGTCTCTCCTGAGAGCCGGTGTTCCGGTCTCTCACGGGCAGTTTTCCTGCCTCGTTATGAGGGTGAGACTAGGCCCGTTTCTTTCCAACCGGCTTAAGAAACGGGGTTAAGGCTTTCTGGATTTCGCGAATGGTTATCGAATTCCAACCGCGTAACCCGCTGTAAATCTTCGTAAAATGAAGATTAAATTACGCGTTTTGGGCTCATTATCCCGGCTGGATCGAACGCGGTCTTGATCCGTCGCATCAGGTCAATTTCAACAGGTGGCGCTGTGGCGATCAGCTCATCACGCTTGAGGCGGCCAATGCCGTGCTCTGCCGAAATCGACCCGTTAAACGACCGCACCACATCATGAACGGCAGTGTTGATCGTGCGGTACAGCGCGAGAAAATCGGCAGTTTCAGCGCCCACAGGCTGAGAAATATTATAGTGCAGATTGCCATCGCCCATGTGACCAAAGCACACCAGCCGCGCGCCCGGCTCGATGGCGGTTACCGCCTGCCATGCAGCATCGATGAAGTCCGGAATACACGCCACGGGGACAGAGATGTCATGCTTGATCGACGCGCCTTCCGGCTTCTGCGCTTCCGACATGCTTTCGCGCAGATTCCAGAAGGCATCGCCTTGTGCAATGCTCGCGGCGAGCGCAGCGTCGGCGACATATCCGGCCTCAAAACCCGCCGTCAGGATCCGCTCCATCAACGCGCGTGCATCTTCTGCCGACGAGCTGGAAGAGATCTCCATCAGCACATACCAGGGATAGGCAGATTGAAGCGGGTCCACCGTGCCTTGCGCATGCTGCAAGACAAAATCCAGCGACTTGCGGATCATCAGCTCGAAGCCGGTGAGACTTGATCCTGCATGTTCGGACGCAATGCCAAACAGTTTGAGAGCGTCATCCGTACTGTTGAGACCTACCCACGCAACCTCTCGCCCCTTCGGCCGGGGATAGAGCTTCATCACCGCAGCGGTGATCACACCCAGCGTGCCCTCAGCGCCGATGAAAAGGTTCTTCAGATCGTAGCCCGTATTGTCTTTCTTGAGCTTGCGCAGATCATCCAGCACCTCGCCTGTCGGAAGCACGACTTCCAGGCCCAGGCATAGATCGCGCGTATTGCCATAGGCCAGAACGCTCGTGCCGCCTGCATTGGTCGAAAGATTGCCTCCCAGTTGCGCGGAGCCTTGTGAAGCGAGCGAAAGCGGGAACAGCCTGTCGGCAGCGTGTGCCGCATCATGAAGGTGCTGGAGAATCACGCCGGCTTCAGCCGTGATGGTGTTCGAAGCCAGATCGATCTCGCGAATTGCGTTGAGTCGTGACAGCGACAGAATGATCTCTGTTCCGCTGGCGTCCGGAACCTGCGCACCGACAAGACCGGTATTGCCACCCTGAGGCACGACCGGCGTTGCCGTCTCCGTCGCCAGCTTCAAGATCGCGCTGACCTCGGCGACGCTGCCGGGACGCAGCACCATTGGCGTGGTGCCCTTCCACAGCCCCCGCGGCTCGACCAGGAACGAAACGACATCCTCCGGCCGGCGGTGCGCATATGCATCGCCAACAATCGCGGCGAACCGGTCCAGAATGGCACTGTCGGTCATCTTCACCTCACTGTGGTATGAGCGAACCGCCATCGCGGGGCGCTGCTGCCCGAACCAGACGATCACGCAACGCCTCGCCCAACCCATCTACCGGGATTGGCTCAACGGCGATTGTGGCGGCACCCGTTCCATCCAGCGCCTTCAGGTACGCATAAAGGTTGGCTGCTGCCTCGCGCAGATTTCCGTCGGGCGAAAGGTTCAGGATCGCCTTCGCTGCTGCTGCATTAGCAATGCGCCGCGGACCGAAGGCCATCAAAGCCTCTCCATCGCGGACCTCTTGTGCGTCGAGTCTGACACTGGCATCGGGTGCATAGTGCGACGCGAGCATGCCCGGTGCTTCGATCGAACCGGAGCCGCCGCGAACAACGTCGACGCCCAGAAATTCACTGACTTCATCTGCTGTGATGCCACCGGGGCGCAGCATGCGCACCTCACCGTCGCCCACCTTGATAATGGTCGATTCCACGCCGACCTGCGTGCGACCGCCATCTGCAACAAGTTCAATCTTTGAACCCAGATCGTCCGCGACAGCCTGTGCAGAAGTCGGGCTGATACGTCCCGACGAATTTGCCGATGGCGCGGCAAGCGGTCTGCCCAACGTGTTGATCAGTTGCTGGCCAAATCCCATCGGCATGCGAACCGCGACTGTTTCCAGTCCGGTCGTGACGAGCGGATGAATACAGTGATTTTCGTTCAGCGGCAGTACCAGTGTCAGCGGTCCCGGCCAGTATTTTTGCGCCAAACGTTCTGAAATTTCATCGAACACGGCAACTTCGCGCGCCATATCGAAGCTGCCGACATGCACTATCAGCGGATTGAACCGAGGGCGACCCTTGACCTCGAAGATGCGCGCGACCGCTTCGCCGTTGGTGGCGTCGGCAGCAAGCCCGTAGACGGTCTCGGTAGGAATCGCGACAACCTCACCCAGTTCGATGATCTCAATCGCTGGGGCCAGCGCGTCTTCCAGGGGCAGTATCCGCGCCAAGGACAATTCCTAACTTCTGATGGCAAGGCCTGACTGCCTACTCCGGCCCGCGCAGCACGGCAAGACCAACCATGACCAAATTGTTAATCAGGAGATGCTAACAGATACCGGCTTCGTTTCCGGAGCCAGAACGGTCGCAAGAGCGGGGGGAGACAAATGTATCGAACACTCACCACAGCTTTAAGCGTTGTCATCGCCTCATCAATGGGAACGGCAAGCGCGTCGTCGCTTGTCTCCATCGCGCCAGCACCTTCGGAGCATAGTCCTTCGATCGTCTACCGTGGCGCTCCGGCACCGGATGACGCGCCCGCAATGTCAGGCGCAAGCGTCTCGCCAGAGGTTCCCACATGGATGTCCCAAGCCGCAAACCTGTCTATTCGCGGCGCTGAAATCGGCGCTGACAATACGTTTACATCATCGGTTGGAATGGGTAGCCAAGGTACTGAAACTGCCTCAACTCAACCAGAGACCCAACCGTGATCGAACTGACCGTCAATGTTGTCCTGAAATTCTTCCACATTCTGGGTCTCATGCTCGGCGCCGCTGCCGGCTTCGGCTCGATGCTCGTAGCGCGTCAGGCGCGCCGCGCGGCCGCCCCATCGCCAGACCTTCTGGCGCTGCGCCCACTTCTGTCGAAGCTCGCGCTGTCCGGCATCATCCTGTTGTGGATCACCGGGCTCAGCCTGTGGATGCTGCGCTACGACTTCGCCCAACTCGGGCCAGCCTATTCGTACAAGATGCTTGTCGCACTTGTGCTGCTCGTCGTTGTTCTGGTGATCAACGTCGTCAACCGCCGCGCCGCAAATGCAGGCACGCCGCCGCCATCGTGGTTACCGAAGCTCGGCATGACCACTCCGATCCTCACACTGATCGCGGTTGCTCTGGGCGTCTGGGTCTTCATCTAAAAAAATGGCCGCTTGAAGCGGCCATTTTCTTATCCAGCAATCTTTGAGAAATCAGCGACCTGCCCGGTCGCATTGCGAATGCGCGCCAGGAGCGCGAGACGGTTGGCGCGGACCGCCAGATCGTCATCGTTGACCAGCACCGCATCGAAGAACGCATCGACCGGCGCTCGTAGCACCGACAGCGCCTGCATGGCTCCGGCAAAGTCCTGCGCGGCAACCGCCGGGCCCGCTTCGGTCTCCGCGTGATTGATTGCCTCCAACAATGCGCCTTCGGTCGCATCGCGGAACAACGCAGGGTCGACTTCCGCAGCGATGGCGGTGCCCTTCTTTTCCTCGGCAGCCAGAATGTTGGCCGCGCGCTTGGTGCCGGCCAGCAGATTCTTGCCGTCATCCGAATCAAGGAAGATCCCGAGTGCAGCGACGCGGCTGGTCACCGGCAGCAGATCATCGTCCTGTGCTGAAATCACAGCGTCGATCAGATCATGCCGCGCGCCCTTGTCACGCAGATAGACCTTCAACCGGTCGTGGAAGAACGACAGGAGGTCGACATCGCCTTTCGTCACCGACAACAGCGGCAGGCGCACGCCATTCTCAACAATGATGCGGATCACGCCCAGCGCAGCGCGGCGCAGGGCGTACGGATCCTTGGAGCCAGTCGGCTTCTCGTCAATCGCCCAGAAGCCCGTCAGCGTATCGAGCTTGTCAGCCAGTGCGACCGCCACCGATACCGGATCGGTTGGCACCACATCTGATGGCCCCTGCGGACGATAATGTTCTTCAAGTGCCGCTGCTACCGATGGATGCTCTCCCTGCAGCAGCGCGTATTTGCGGCCCATTGCACCCTGAAGTTCGGGGAACTCACCCACGACTTCGGTCTGCAAGTCAGCCTTCGCCAGCACGGCGGCACGCTTTGCGAGCTGCGGGTCGGCACCAACCAGCGGTGCAATCTGTGCGGCCAGAGCCTCGATCCGCTGCACACGCTCACCCTGCGTGCCAAGCTTGGCATGGAACGTGACGTCGAGATTGTCCAGGCGCGCCATGCGCTGGTCGAGCGGCTTGTTCAGATCGAGACCGAAATTGGATGCCGAGTCTACCAAGGCGTCGCGGTCTGGCAGATCAGCCTGATCGGTTTTCCAGAAGTGTACGGCGTCCGACAGGCGCGCACGCACGACCTTGCCGTTACCATGCGCGATTTCCTTGCCGCCATCGGTTGCCTCGATGTTCGAGGTCAGCACGAAGTGGTTGGACAAAGCCTCATCCTCGCCGCGCGGACGCGTAACGAAGCATTTCTGGTTGGCACGGATCGTCAGGCGGATGACCTCTGGCGGGATATCGAGAAACGCCTCCTCGAACTCGCCCATCAGCACGACGGGCCATTCAACAAGGCCAGACACCTCATCAAGCAGAGCCTCATCTTCAACGAGATCAAGCCCGCTGGCGAAAGCCAGATTGCGCGCGTCATCCTGGATGATGCGCTTGCGGCGTTCGGCGTCGAGCACAACCTTCGCCGCTTCGAGCTTGGCGACATAATCTTCAAACCGGCGCACTTCGATGGCGTCCGGCGCATGGAAGCGGTGGCCAAAGGTGATGTTGCCGGAGCGGATGCCATCGACCTCGAAATCCACGACCACCGGCTCACCGACTTCCGGGCCAAACGTGCACAGGATCGATTGCAGCGGACGCACCCAGCGCAATGCGCCCGGCTGCGCCGAGGCCGCGCCCCAGCGCATTGATTTCGGCCACGGGAAATTTCGCACGATACCGGGTATCAGTTCGGCGATGATCTCTTCGGCGCCACGCCCTGCCTTGACGATATGGGCGACGTAGAAGTCGCCCTTCTTGGGGTCGCTGTGAACATGCGCCTCCGAGATCGACGCCAGCCCCGCCTTGCGCAAAAAGCCCTGAACCGCCTGCTCGGGAGCCGAGGTCGACGGTCCCTTGATTTCATCGCGCACATCCTTGGAGCGCGCGGTCAGGCCACGGATGTCCAGCGTCAGCCGACGCGGCGTCCAGTATTCGGTCGCCGCCTCATAGGTCAGACCGGCCTCGACCAGACCATCTGTCACCATCTTCTTCAGATCGCCCGCAGCCTTGCGCTGCATGCGTGCCGGGATTTCCTCGGAGCGGAGTTCTAGAAGGAGGTCGGGCATGAATTGATCGCCGTAATATCTGTGCAAGTGTTGCGCAGCCATCTAGCAAGACGGCTGCGGTTTGTCATGGGCTGGAACCAACTTTAGCGCAAACGTGGCGTTTACCAGCCACCGCCGCCGCCGCCGCCGCCGCCGCCGCCGGAAAATCCACCCCCTCCGCTGCCTGAACTGAACCCGGAGGAAGAAGACTTTGGCGCAGGCAAAGATGCCGTCAGGCTACTGGCGAGCGAACCGGCGACATCGCCCAGACTCTTGCCGATCCGGCCACCGCCAAAATCCGAACCATGATACCAGCTTGGTCCAACATATCCCGCGGCAGCGCCCGCGGCTGCAGCCGACGCAAGCCAGGCATCGAATGTGCGCGACCAGGGCTTTTCGACGCCAAGCGCAACCGCGTAAGGCAGTAGCGTCTCGAAATGCTGTGGCGACATCGTCGGTGCGCCCTGCATATTCATCCGGTCTTTTTCAGCCAATGTCAGATATTGCTTCAGACCCGCCACTTGCGCCGAAAGCTTCTGCCCGATCGGCGTCGGCGCCCCCATGATCAGGAAGAACAGCAGATTGACGATCAACATCCCGGCGACAATGCCAAGGATGGCTGGATGAAAATCCAGATCGGTCAGAACAGCAAGGACGCCGCCCAGCATGTTCAGGCCGATGAAACCGACAAAAGCCGCGCCCAGCACGGACATGATCCGCGCCCGCAACGAACTGGCACTGCGAAAACTGCGCCCGACCTTTACAGCAATGATTGCGATGACGACGGACGGCACGACGGCCATGAACAAGACCGCCAGCGTCTCTTCATCGATCGCTCCCAGCACCGCCATGGCAAGCATCGAAACTACCGACAGAAACAACCCAAAAACTATGTAGAGCGGATTATGGCGATAGAATTTGTTGCGGTGTTCGGTCTCCATCGCCTGACGGAACGAGGTTCCCACCGCCTGCACCGTCTCGCCGTGGGCCTTGTCGACCGCCAAAGCGTCGCCATCGTGTGGGATCGCGTTGAGGATTGCACGCTGCCCGACGCCCAGCCCTGAAGGAGTGCCGTCGCCTTTGCGGCGGATGGTCAGGTTCCGGCCCGGCTGCTCGATTTCAAGATGACCCTTCACCGCTAGATCGATGATCGAGGCGGAAAAAGCGTCCCAGCCCTCGCCCCGAAAGCCACGCTTCTCGATATAATTGGCAAGCGCTGGCGACACGCCATCCGGCGCGGTCCATCGGGGCACGACAATCTCCTCAGGCGGATCACGTCCCACACGTCGCCAGGCCCACAGATAAAACAAGGTCACAATCAGGAAACCAAACCCACCTGCAAAAAGCCCGGCATTGTCGCGCCACCACTCCGCACTTTCATCCGCAGCGCTCGGGGGTGCAACGACACCCTTGGGAAACGCGACGACCACCGTCAGTCCTTCGCGTTGCGACAGAGGACGCGTGGTCTGAAACAGGATCGAGTTGCCATTCGCCAGCATGCGAGCAGAAGCATCCTGCTCCCGCGAGCCATATCGCCCGGTGTAGTAGGTCACGTCAGTGGCTTTGGCACCGCGCGGAAGCGTGACCTGCGCCGACGCCTGGCGGATCGGAAACTCCCAGACATTGCCGGTGACGTTCCAGTAAAGCTCGTCGTGATCTTCGAAAAAGCGAATCTGACGTGTCGTGTCGTAAGCGATCTCGTAAGTATAGACGCCCGGCGTCAGCCTCACATCGCCATCACCGATGCGAATACGCAAGACGCCGGAGCTGCGTTCGGTGGCGAACGGCTCAGGCCGGCCGTCCCGCAACACCGAGACGACATCGAGCCCCACCTCGCGTATCTTTCCCTGCGCGTCTTCGTAGCGCAGCGGAATATCCCGGAATATTCCCCGCGAAATACGCGTGCCTTCGGCGTTGACGGTGATTTTCTCCGTCACCGACAACGTACCGTTGGCATGCACGTCAATATCGGCGTGGAAGGCGCGTATCTGCTCAGCCGCACCGGACGGCGCGGCAAATCCCAGGACGACAAATGCGGTTGCAACCAGCAGGCGCGCAAGAAAGGACATAGCCAGCCTTCGGCTCAGTTGAAAGAAACCTGCGGCACGACACGATCCTGCGGATTTTCGATCTCGAAATATTCCGCCTTGGTAAAGCCAAAACTGTTGGCAACGATATTGGACGGAAAGCTCTCGACCCGAATGTTGAGATCACGGGCTGCGCCATTGTAGTAGCGCCGCGACATCTGGATCTCCCCTTCAAGCGTTTCCAGTGTCGTCTGCAATTGCAGGAAATTCTGGTTGGCCTTGAGATCCGGATAGGCTTCGGCCACAGCAAAAAGACGGCCCAGTGCCTGACTGAGCATACCTTCGACTTGAGCGCGGCCGGCAACATCGTCGCTGGGCAGCGCCTGCGCGCGGGCCCGAAGGGCCGTCACCTCTTCAAGCGTCTTGCGCTCATGCCCGGCATAGCCCTTGACCGTTTCGATCAGGTTCGGGATCAGGTCAGCGCGCCGCTTCAACTGCACGTCGATGCCAGACCATGCTTCCTGCACCATCTGTCGGGCACGTACCAGCCCGTTGTAGACGACGATGACGTAGCCCGCCAGCGCGATCGCAATGACGATCAGTATCGTCCCTAGTCCGAAATCCATGGTCTGCTTCCCCTCTGAAAGACATGACAGACTAGCGCGAGCGCTGGTCTATGGGAAGCATTTCAGACGTTCGGCTGATAGCCCACGCCACCGGCTTCAGTGAGTAAGAACGCCTCGCCGCATGCCTTGGCAAGATTGCGGACACGCAGAATGTAGCTCTGTCGCTCAGTGACCGAAATCACGCCGCGCGCATCGAGCAGATTGAAAGCATGCGATGCCTTGATGCACTGATCATATGCCGGAAACACCATCTGATGAACTTTCCGGTCCCCAGACGGAACTCCGGCATCGAGCAGCGCACGGCACTCACGCTCCGCATCTTCAAAATGACGAAACAGAATTGCCGTGTCGGCGTGTTCGAAATTGAATCGCGAATATTCCTGCTCGGCCTGCAGGAAGACGTCGCCGTAGGTGACCTTTTCGTCGCCCTCGCGCCCGTTGAAATTCAAATCATAGACATTGTCGACGCCCTGAACATACATGGCCAGACGCTCAAGGCCGTAGGTCAGCTCACCGGCTACCGGCGCGCACTCAATGCCGCAGACCTGCTGGAAATAGGTGAACTGCGACACTTCCATGCCATCGCACCAGCACTCCCAGCCGAGCCCCCAGGCGCCCAGCGTCGGGCTTTCCCAGTCGTCTTCAACGAAGCGGATATCATGGGTCAGAACGTCGATCCCAATCGCCTTCAGTGACCCAAGATAGAGTTCCTGCAGGTTCGATGGGTTCGGCTTCAGGATCACCTGATACTGGTAGTAGTGCTGAAGCCGATTGGGATTTTCGCCATAGCGTCCGTCCTTGGGGCGGCGTGACGGCTGAACGTAGGCCGCATTCCATGGACGCGGCCCAAGCGCACGCAGTGTCGTCGCCGGATGGAATGTCCCTGCGCCCACTTCCATGTCGTAGGGCTGCAGCACAACACAGCCGTAATCGGCCCAATAATTATGAAGTGCGAGGATCAGCCCCTGAAAGGAACGGACAGGATTCATATGAGCAGGAAGATTTGCGTTCACGGCGTGCCTCTGGAGGGCTGTGGCAGGACGTGCACCTCCTAGAGCGGCAACCTGGAACCGTCAAGGCAAGCCAGAACTGCTGTCGCGTCGGAAGCTCTATAAATCCCTCTTCACGCCGCCTCAGTTTTCCGGTGGCAATACCAGTTCCTGCCCTGGCATGATCCGGCCCGGATCGCCCCGCAGCGACGGATTCAGACCGAGGATCTCCCGGTAGCGGTGACCGTCACCCAGCTTCTCCACAGCGATCGACCAAAGCGACTGACCAGGGGCAACGACATGCGTGCGCCGCTCCGCCGCGGCGGGCTCAATCACGACGGGTTCGGGAACCGCCTGCGCGCCAGTCTCGGTCGCCTCCGGCAATTCTGGCACCGGCACGACCGTTGCGGCCGCAGTCTCTGGGGCTTCCACAGTCTCGGAAGCAGCCCTTTCCTCGACCGGCCCAAGACCTTGCTTCAGCTTGTTTTCGGCATCGGCCTTGACCTTGTCGTCGGGCTCCAGCTGCAAAGTATGACGCCATTGGAAGGTCGCTTCCAATTTGCGCCCGACACGCCAATAGGCATCGCCGAGATGATCGTTGAGCACCGGATCGGCCGGCATCAGGCCGACCGCGCGCTGCAACTCGCTGACCGCCTCATCGAAGCGCCCAAGCTTGTAATAAGCCCAGCCCAGCGAATCGACGATATATCCATCACTTGGCCGCAACTCGACGGCTCGACGGATAAGGTCCAGTCCTTCCTCGAGGTTGATGTTCATATCGACCCAGGAATAGCCAAGATAGTTCAGAACCTGTGGCTGATCGGGGAACAGCTCCAGCGCTTTGCGAAAATTCGGCTCCGCCTTGTCCCATTCTTTCAAGCGCTCATAGGCGATGCCGCGCTGATAAAACACGTTCCAGTCGGTGCGCTCGGGCTCGTCGATTCGAGACACCGCCACATCAAAAAGATCGGCTGCCGCGCGATAATTTTCCTGTCGCGCATAGACACCGCCAAGTGCCTGATAGGCGCGCATGTCATCCGGGTCTTCTGCAAGCGACGACTTCAGGTGCTCTATCGCCTCATCATAACGCTCCAGATCGGCCAGATTCAGCCCGAGCTGCAGTTCCGCGACAGCCTTCATCGGCGAGCTGTCGGGAATTTTCTCATATTCGGCAATCGCAGTTTCAGCATCGCGCTGCTGCTCAGCGACACCCGCCAGCTGGATCAAGATCGCGTCACTGCGCGGGCGCAAGGCGTTGGCGTACTGGAGATACAGCCGCACGAAAGACTCGCCGCCGCTCCGATTCAGCGCGGTGGCGAGATTGAGCAGAATTTCGGCTGCGCCCTCCTGCGCATTTGCCACGATCGCGGGAGCCTTTGCGCCCTTGTCGATCTGGTTGCGCAATACCTGGACTGTCAGTCTGCCAGGCGCGAACTCGTCCGCCTTGTCGAGAACTGCCAATGCGCCCTTGCGGTCATCCTTGCGCACCAGATAGCCGGCATAGGCCTCAAGTGCTCGCAGATAGGTCTCCGGTGCCGCACCGCCAGCGGAGAGATTTTCTGCGGTTTCGTCATAGGCCTTGCGCGCAACGCTATCATTGCCGGCCTGCTCCGCAATCAACGCGCGGTGATAGCTCAGGAACAACTCGTACCATTCCGGCCCCTCCAGCGCGTCGATGGCAGCCAGCGCTCCCGCCGAATCACCACCGCCCTGCTTCGCCCAGCCCGTCATGATTCCGGTGATCAAACGGTCAAGGTCAGATCCAAGCGCCAGCTTCAGAAGATACTCGGCGTTCGAGAAATCCTTCTTGCGAAATGCGTCGACCGCGAGGGCAACCCGCGAAAAGCGCTCAACTTCCGGCGCTTCCTTCAGCTTCTCCGCCAAGGGCAACGCTTCGTCGAAATCGCCCTGCGAAATAAGACCCAGCATCAGGCTCTGCTGCACCCCCTGATTATCAGGGTCGAACACCATGGCGCGGCGATAATATGCGATCGCAGCAGGAAGATCGTTGTCGCTGTCCGCAATGCGCGCAGCGAGATACGCGCCGGAAAGCGACGAAACCTTCGCGGCCTGTTCCTCGGGCCCGGTTGCGGCAAATGCACTGCTCAGCGAGACACCCGCCGCCAAGCCTGCCGCAACGAACCAGCTTCCTGTCCTAAGCCGCATAATTTTCCTTCCTGTCGTTCCGGCCTCCCGGAAATCAGACTCATCTGGAGTCTTTGGACGCCTGAAGGATGGCCTTTTTGCGAATGGCGTTCAATCCGTTCACCGGGCAAGATTGTGTCATCCGCCCGCGCCCTTCGTGGCCGATATCAATTCACGCGGCTGATGCAGAAGTCGATGACATCCAGCAAAGCCTGTTTTTGCGGGGTCTCCGCCAACGGCTTCAGCGCATCGCGCGCGAGTTCGCCGAAATGTCGGGCGCGTGCGATCGTGTCGTCAATCGATCCGTGCTTGGCCATCAGGCCGCGCGCCTTTTCCAACGACACGTCATCGGAACTGCCATGCTCGATCGAGCGCTTCCAGAACGCGCGCTCCTCGTCGCTGCCCCGACCATAGCTCAGGATCACCGGCAGGGTCACTTTGCCCTCACGGAAATCATCCCCGACATTCTTGCCCAGGCTTTCAGAATCGCTGCCATAGTCGAGCGCGTCATCTATCAGCTGGAAAGCTAGGCCGAGATTCATGCCATAGGAACGCAAGGCCGTGCGGTCATCTGACGATCCACCCGCCACGATCGGACCGACCTCTGCTGCAGCCGAAAACAGCGCCGCAGTTTTGGCTCCGATCACAGAAAGATAATTTTCTTCCGTGGTTTCCAGATTTTTAGCAGCGCCAAGCTGCATCACCTCGCCTTCGGCGATCACGGATGCTGCGGCAGACAGGATATCGAGTGCGTCAAGCGATCCTACATCCACCATCATGCGAAATGCCTGGCCCAGCAGGAAGTCACCCACAAGCACGCTCGCCTGGTTGCCCCAGATCATACGTGCAGTGCGCTTGCCGCGACGCAGATCACTCTCGTCCACGACATCGTCGTGCAGCAGCGTCGCCGTGTGCATGAACTCGACGCTGGTCGCCAGCTTCACATGGGCATCGCCGTTGTAGCCGAACATCTGTGCTGCCGCGAGCGTGAGCATCGGGCGCAGGCGCTTGCCACCCGACGAGATCAGGTGGTTAGCGACCTCCGGGATCATCTCAACGTCAGATCCCGCCCTGGCGAGAATCAGTTCGTTGACACGCCCCATATCCTGCGCAGTGAGCGAAATAATTGCCTCGATCGATGCCACTTCGCGCCGATCACCTTCGATTTTAACTACTGCGCCCACTAAACGGAACTCCTGTCAGCGTCACAACCGCCGCCACCAATTTCGCGGCGGACTCTAGGCAGGCGCGAACCGTGCGGCAAGGGGCGAATTACCACGGAAACGAGACTGTTTGTCACCCATCTTCGGTCCTTTTGCCCTTGAAGCATTTACACGCTGCACAGAAACTGGGATTTCTGACGGATGAAAGAGTTGCTACGCACCAACGATCCCGTTTTGCTCTCCTTCGTTGAGGCCCTGCTTCGCGATTCGGGCTGCACGTTCTTTATCGCCGATCAGAACATGAGCGTCATCGAAGGTTCCCTCGGGGTGCTGCCTCGACGCGTCATGGTTATCGACGAGGATAGCGAACGGGCGCGCGCAGTGCTATTCGACGCCGGCATTCTGGACGAGATAAACCCAGCCTGACCATGCAGCTCACGAGCGACGACACTGCTGACCATACTGTTGACGCGTTTCACCGCGGCGCATTCTACGTTGCTCAGCCGGCTCGCAAGGGTCATCGGGCTGGGACCGATGCCATGATGCTTGCGGCCAGCGTGCCCTCTTCCTTCGCAGGCCATCTCATTGATCTGGGTTCCGGGGCAGGAGCCGCGGGTCTTGGCGTTGCTTCACGCTGCCCGCGCGCGCATGTCACCTTGCTGGAGCGCTCGCCTGAGATGGTGGCCTATGCACGTCGCTCCATCGCGCTTGCGGAAAATGCTCACATTGCGGCAAGAAGTGCCGTCGTCAAGGCCGATGTGCGCATGCCAGCCAAAGAGCGCCGTGCTCTGGTGGAAAACGCCAGCTTCGACTGGGCGATCATGAACCCGCCTTTCAACAGTGCGCTCGACCACGCCACGCCCGATCCGCTGCGCCGCGAAGCGCACGTCATGGAAGATGCCGGCGTGTTCAGGGATTGGCTGGCGACGGCAGCGGCTCTTGTTCGGCGCGGCGGTGGCATCAGCGTCATCGCACGCCCGCATTCGCTGAACCACATTCTGGAGGCGATGCGTCCGCATTTTGGGCGGCAAGAGATCAAACCCCTCTACCCGCGCATTGAAAAGGCCGCAATTCGCGTGGTGGTGCGAGCTCGTCGCGGAGGTGCTGACGAAATATCGCTCGCTCCCCCGCTCGTCCTCCATGAACCGGGCAGCAATCGCCTTTCCCAAGCTGCTGACAGCATCAGCAACGGGCGCGCATCGCTGTTTGGTGACTAAAGCATGTCTCCCGAAAGTGGGAACCGGTTTTCGGGACAAAGACATGCGTTAAAACAAGGGGCTAAAGCGCAAGGAGCAAATCCGGAAGATCGCGACGCGCTTTAACGGCAGCAGCACAACAAAAGCAGCTGACGCGGCTTGCGTACGCAGCATGCGTGCTTACATGCAGCATACCTGTCATTTGGAGATTTGCCCTCGTGAAACGAGTGTTCAGCCGCTTTCTGCCTGCTTCCATGCGCTCCAACACCGTCACCATCCCGGTTATCCGTCTTCACGGCGCGATCATGTCCGGTGGCAATCAGTTCCGACCCAGCCTGTCATTGGCCTCAACTGCAGCGCTGATCGAAAAGGCCTTCGCTATGAAGGACGCGCCTGCAGTTGCTATCACCATCAATTCGCCCGGCGGCTCGCCGGTTCAATCGCGGCTGATCTACAAGCGCATCCGCGATCTGGCCGAAGAGAAGAAAAAGCATGTGCTCGTCTTCGTCGAGGATGTCGCTGCCTCTGGCGGCTACATGATCGCCGTTGCAGGCGATGAAATCATCGCTGATCCCTCATCCGTCGTCGGCTCGATTGGCGTCGTGTCGGCAGGCTTCGGGTTTCAGGATCTCATCAAGAAAATCGGGGTTGAGCGTCGCGTTCACACCGCGGGCCAGAACAAGGCGATCCTTGATCCTTTCCAGCCAGAAAAGCCAGACGACGTGGCGCGGCTCAAGGATCTGCAACTGGAAATTCATCAGACCTTCATTGACCTGGTCAAGCAGCGGCGCGGCCTCAAGCTCAAGGACGACCCGGATTTGTTTACCGGCATGTTCTGGACGGGCCTGAAGGGCGTCGAGCTTGGCCTCGTCGACGCATTGGGGGACATGCGCAGTTTTCTCAAGCAGCGCTATGGCGAAAAGACCCGCCTCCAGCTGATCACGCCGCCGCGCGGCTTCTTCGGTCGCAAACTGGGCGTTTTCGGGTCGCAGGCTCCTGACATCGCAGCAGGCGCGGCTTCCGGGCTCATCGAAGCAGCCGAAGAGCGTGCACACTGGAACCGTTTCGGTCTTTGACCGGGTCAGAAAAGCAACTACACTTGTGTGCAGACCGTCTGGCTCAGCAGGTGAGTATCGGAGGAGGATGCCATGCCGCAATTGATCTTCTTCGCATTGATTGGTGTCGTCGGCTATGTCGGCTACCGCTCCTTCCTGCGCGAAGCAGAACGCGTGACCGCCAAAGCCCGCCGCGCAGAAGCCGAGCAACGCAATGAGAGTCAGGGGACGCTGGTAAAGGACCCGACGACCGGTGAATACCATCCGACGAAGGACTGACAGCGCGCCGTGAATTTACATCTGCCTGCTGGCGACGCGGCGCTTGTCACCGAACATGCCGCCGCAAAGATCAACCTTGCTCTCCACATTACCGGGCAGCGCGATGACGGCTATCATCTTCTCGACACGCTCGTTGTCTTCACGCAGGCGGGGGATACGATTCGTGCCGCACCGTCCGATGAGGACCGCTTTACGCTCAGTGGCCAGTTCGCCAGCATCTTGCAGGCAGACGCGGACAACCTCGTCCTGCGCGCCCGCGACCTGATACGCCAGCTTCGCCCGGAACTTCCGCCCGTCGCGCTCGACCTGGAAAAATCTCTCCCGGTCGCTTCCGGTATCGGCGGTGGCTCGGCTGACGCGGCAGCTACCTTGCGCGCTTTGTCTGGCATGCTGGATGCGCCACTCAGCGAGGCTGAACTCTCCGTTGCTGCGCTGTCACTGGGTGCCGACGTTCCGATGTGCCTTGCATCGCATCCCCTACGCGTCCGGGGGATCGGTGAAAGTCTGGCTCCAGTGCGCGGACTTCCAGTCCTCCACATGGTCCTCGTCAACCCTGGCATGGCGGTGTCCACGCCCACCGTGTTCGGCTCACTCCTTGAGAAACAGAACGCCCCCTTGCCCGAACTCCCCGGCAATGTCGCGTTTTCAGATCTTGTCGACTGGCTCCGTAAGACCCGTAATGATCTGCAGCACCCCGCATCCGTACAAGTGCCGCAGATCGGGCAGGCGATCTCAGCGCTCGACGCCGCAGGCGCGGCTTTCTCACGCATGTCGGGTTCAGGGGCAACTTGCTTTGGCCTGTTTCCCGATGCCACCGCGGCGCAAGCCGCGGCCCGGTCTCTCGCCTCTAGATCGCCCGCATGGTACGTGAAAGCGACGCAAACGATTTAGGATCACGCCATGTCCCGTATCGATGAGAACCGGCCCTTCATTCCCGTCGGAATCGCTGTCCTTACGGTCTCGGATACACGCACGCTTGAAGAGGACAGGTCAGGCCAGACGCTGGCAGACCGGATCGCGGAAGCCGGCCACCGCCTCGCTGCGCGTGAACTGGTCGCAGATGACGTTACGGCAATCCGCAATCTGGTTCAGCGTTGGAGCGAAGATGCCGCGATCGACGTGATCATCACCACCGGCGGCACCGGCTTTACCGGACGCGATGTCACTCCGGAAGCCGTCGAGCCCCTGTTTGAAAAACGGATGGACGGGTTTTCCGAAGTCTTCCATCGCATTTCCTACGACAAGATCGGCACCTCCACCATCCAGTCACGTGCGACGGCGGGCGTCGTCAACGCAACCTTTGTCTTCGTTCTGCCGGGCTCTCCCGGAGCATGTCGCGATGGCTGGGACCATATCCTTCGCCCCCAGCTCGACTACCGCCATATGCCGTGCAATTTCGTGGAAATCATGCCCCGGCTCGACGAGCATTTGAAACGTGGTGCCTGAGGCTTCAACGCGGAGCGGCGAAGATCACGCCTTCGACACGCCGTGTTCGCGTCGAACGGGCTATATCGTTGGCGGTCAGATGTCCTGTCGCCAGTGCCTGCGCCTTCAGGACGACTAGACCGTCGCGCAACGGGCGCCTACCCTGACGCCATCTTTCCGCCCATGACGGTCGCGACGCCGGCACGCAGCTGAAGCGCATCGCAACACTGTCGGCTGCCATCAGCGTGTACAGCGGATCCGCCCAGCCATCGCCCAATCGCGCGCCGGGTTCCAGCAACAGCAGCCATTCACAGCGTGCAAGCCTGATCCCGTCGCACGCGCTCGATCGCGGCAGGTAAGTGCATCCGGCATGATCCGCCACGATCTCAATGGCATCATTTGTCGCCGCGTCGCAAACGATCACCTCGCGGACGACACCATCCACCGCGGCCGGAATCAGCGATGCCAGCGTCGCCGCAAGCCCTTCCGCATTCTCGTCAGCTTCGATCACCACAGACAGCATTGGCCCCGCATATAGCAAAGACATCGACAGCACCAGCATCCTGACCCAGCACAAAGTTCTTTCTTTGTTCCATTTCGGCTTTTAGGAATAGATTCATCAACGGCAACCGAATCGGTGCCCGAAGGAGCCGCAGATGGAACCGATCAGACAGGCAGACGCCGCCGCTTTCACCTCGGGTGGAACCCCGATGGCGAATGCGCTCATCGATGAAAGCGGTCTGCGCGTCGGCTTCGACAGGAGGCGCGGTCGCGCAGCAGGCATCAATCCTTCGGGTCGCTATGAGCCGGTGACGCGCCATGTTTTCGACGATGGCTGGAACACGCTGGAGGATCTCCCGCCATTCAAGACGCAGGTGCAAGTCGAAAAGCCGCGCACCATCATCACCCGAAACAGTTCGCCAGATATTTCATTCGACCGCTCGATCAATCCCTATCGGGGTTGTGAGCACGGTTGCGTCTACTGTTTCGCGCGCCCGACGCACGCCTATATGGGCCTTTCCGCAGGGCTCGATTTCGAGGCCAAGTTGTTCGCCAAGCCTGACGCCGCCCGCATGCTTGAGCGAGAATTGGCCAAGCCCGGATATGAACCGCGCACGATCGCGATAGGCACAAACACAGACCCCTATCAGCCAGTCGAGCGCGAATGGCGCATCATGCGCGAGATACTCGAGGTACTCGAAGCGCACGATCATCCAGTGGGCATCGTCACGAAATCGGCGCTGGTCATGCGCGACATCGATATTCTGGCGCGCATGGCGGAAAAGGGTCTGGCGAAAGTCGCGCTTTCAATCACCACGCTCGATCGCAAGCTCGCCCGCACAATGGAGCCCCGCGCGGCTACACCGCCGCGCCGCCTTGAGGCGATGCGGGCGCTTTCCGATGCGGGCATTCCCGTGTCGGTCATGGTCGCGCCAGTCATTCCCGCGCTCAATGACCAGGAAGTCGAGCGCATTCTGGAATCAGCCCATACCGCAGGCGCGCGCGAAGCGGGCTACATCATCCTGCGGCTGCCGCTGGAGGTGGCTCCCGTTTTCAAGGACTGGCTACTGCGCCACTACCCGGATCGTTACCGGCACGTGATGGCGCTGATCCGCTCGATGCGCGGGGGCAAGGACTATGACGCTGAGTGGGGCAAGCGCATGAAAGGTGCGGGGCCCTACGCCTGGCAGATTGGCCGCCGCTTCGAAATCACCGCAAAGCGGCTCGGCCTCAATGCCGAAAAGCGGCGGCTGCGCACGGACCTGTTCAAAGCACCGCGCGGGCCCGGCGAACAGTTGCAACTCTTTTGATTCGACGGCGAGGCACAAACCTCGCCTTCAACGAGATCCGTCCGGCTGCCTGTCCCCTTGAGCCCGACGGAGACTTTCCGCCCGTGCCCCAATCGGCGGGAAGGTCTTGCGGAGAATCGGAGCCGATGCGAGCATCGCCGCACCATGACTCAATCGCGTTCCGATTCTCCTCTTCTTTTCGAAATTCCGCTGCGTCCGGATTATACTCTTGAAAACTCAGCCCGCCGCGAGGGGCTCTGGCCTGTTGCCGGCACCGACGAAGCTGGCCGGGGGCCGCTGGCAGGACCAGTGGTGGCTGCGGCGGTCATCCTCAATCCCGATTGCATTCCAGCCGGCCTCGACGATTCCAAGCGAATGGATGCGCAAGCCCGCGCGGTCGCTTTCGAAGAGATCCTGAGCAAGGCTGTCGCGATCTCATTTGCCTCCTGCTGTGCTGGCAGCATAGACACCGGCGACATTCGCAAGGCCAGCCTTGAGGCAATGCGGCGGGCGGTTGCAGGTCTGCCGACCCAGCCCCGAATGGTTCTTGCCGACGGGCGCGATGTCCCGCCGGGCCTGTTCTGCCTTGGGCGCGCTGTCGTCAAGGGCGATCAGCGCTCACAGTCGATTGCAGCTGCATCGATCGTCGCCAAAGTCATGCGGGACCGGATGATGGCGCGCACCGGCTTTTGCCTGCCTGCCTATGGATTTGAAGTGCATATGGGCTATGCGACGGTGCGTCACCGTACCGCCATTACGGAACATGGCCCTGCAGAAAGACTACATCGGCTGTCTTTCGCGCCATTTCGTCGGTAATGCGCCTGTTCTGAAAATGAAAACGCCGCCCTGGAGGCGGCGTTCAGTGCTTTTCATCCGATAGTGTTCATATCAGTTGAAGTTAGCTTTGACATCAGCCAGCGAGGCCTTGAACAGCGAGCCATCGGCTTTGGCATCGACCTTGTCCGAAAGCAGCCGGCCAGCGGCCAGAACGGCAATATCCACGGCGCGGCTGCGCACTTCGTTGACCGCATCGCGTTCGGCCTGAGCGATCTTCTGCTCGGCAAGTTCAGTCCGGCGAGCAACATACTCTTCGGTCTTTGCCTTGGCTTCCACGACCAGCGTCTCAGCTTCGATCTTAGCTGCAGCGACGATGTCGCTCGCCTCTTTCTCCGCTTCGGCCCGCTTGACCTTGTACTCGTCCAGAAGCTGCTGAGCTTCTTCGCGAAGCTTGCGGGCTTCCTCGATGTCGTTACGGATACGCTCCGCACGATCATCGAGCGATTTGCCGATCATCTTCGGCACGCCGAAGTAAGCGATGATCGCGAGGAAAACGAAAAGGCCGGCTGTTGCCCAGAATGTAGCATCCATCGGCTTAACCCCTCGCTGCCTTGACGGCGGCTGAGACAGCTGCCTTCTCGGCCTTCACACCAACAAGTTCCTGAACGATCAGATCGGCGGTTTCCTCGGCGATCTGGTCGACGTCACGCATTGCTGCATCCTTGATCAAGGCGATGCGGGCTTCGGCCTCGACAAGGCGCGAGTCCAGCGTTGCCTCAACCTGCTTGCGCTGGGCTTCGGCTTCCGCCTTGGCGCCATCGCGAGCCTGCTGACCAATAATTGTCGCTTTGGCGCGTGCATCTGCCAGTTCCTGCTCATAGGCAGCAACCGAAGCATCTGCTTCTTCCTTCAGGCGAGCGGCCTGATCGAGATCCTGCGAAATGCGACTGCTGCGCACCTCCAGAATTCCCTCGATGCGAGGCAGAACGACCTTTTTCAGGAAAAGGTAGAACAGGCCAAACGTAATCGCCAGCCAGACGAGCTGGGAGACATAGGTCGAGCTATCGAAGGGCGGAAACGCGGTTTCCTCGTGCACGTCGATCTCGAGCTCTGTCTGCAGCTCACTGCTAGATGTCGATTCCTGCGCGTAAGCAGGTGCCACGAACATGGGCATCCCCTGTCAGAAAGAAGTCGGCCGCGTGATCGCAGCCGACTTGTGCAGCTTCAGGTCTTAGACGGCGAACAGCAGCAGCAGAGCGATCAGCAGCGAGAAGATGCCGAGTGCTTCAGTCACTGCGAAGCCGAAAATCAGGCGGCCGAACTGGCCGTCAGCAGCGGATGGGTTGCGCAGAGCGCCCGACAGGTAGCTGCCGAAAATGTTGCCGAGGCCGAGTGCCGTACCAGCCATGCCGAGGCAAGCCAGACCTGCGCCGATGTAACGTGCTGCTTCCGCTTCCATGTCAAACTCCTTGTGACTTTCGTGATTGCGGTTTTCGTATCGACGGCAAGCCGCCGGTGAAAAGAGAATTGCTCGTCAGTGACCCGGATGCACCGCGTCGTTGAGATACATGCAGGCCAGGACGGCGAACACGTAGGCCTGAAGGAAGGACACCAGGAACTCAAGCCCGGTGATCGCCACCGTCATGATCAACGGGAGGATCGCACCAGCCACACCCAAGGCGCCCAGCGAGCTCAGCGAGACGATAAAGCCTGCAAACACCTTCAGTGTGATGTGTCCGGCCAGCATGTTGGCAAACAGACGAACCGAAAGGCTGATCGGACGGGAAAGGAAAGAAATAAGCTCAATCACCACGACCATCGGCAGAACAGCCATCGGCACGCCTGACGGAACGAACAACTTCAGGAATTTGAAGCCGTGCTTGTAGAAACCGTAGACGAGAACCGTGCCGACAACGAGAACGGCGAGCGCAAACGTCACGATGATCTGGCTGGTGACAGTGAAGAAGTAAGGGAACATGCCCAGCATGTTCGCCATCAGCACGAACATGAACAGCGAGAACACCAGCGGGAAAAACCGCATTCCGGCGGTCCCGGCAGCGTCGCGCAGCATGTTGGCGACAAACTCGTAGGACATTTCCGAAACCGACTGGAGCCGGCTTGGCACAAGGCTGCGGCTCGACGTTGTCAGGTAGAGAAACGCACTTGTCACGACAACCGTTGCCACCATGAACAAGGAGGCATTGGTGAACGACAGGTCATAGCCGCCAACTTCAAGCGGAATCAGTTTCGAAATCTGAAACTGGTGAATTGGATCGTTGGCCACTGAAACCCCTCGATGCGTCACGAGCGCTGTCGCGCAATTGTTACCTGTCGGGCCCGTCTGGCCCCATTCCGGTCTTAGGCTGGGCAACCACGCCTGCTGAACGCAGAACATTGAGCACACCAGCCGCGAATCCCAAGAGCAGGAAGATGATCAGACCCCAAGGTGATGTACCCGCCACCTTGTCAATCAACCAACCCAAACCTGCCCCAACCGCTATCGCGGAGATGAACTCGCTTGATAGCTTCATTGCCTGTCCGTAGCCAGCCGTTCCGCCATCTGCAGATGGCTCGTCTTGCTTACGCACAGGATTCCTTGCCGCGAGCTTCGCCTCCAGTTCCTGGGTGCGACGCGCCAGATCGTCCCGACTTTTTTCAGGTCCAGACGGCATGCACATCCCGCTTTCTAAGTCGCGCGCAACATAGTTAGGGGCCACTGCCCAGTCAAGCCGGGGCGCGGGGGAGAATGGGGGCGTGAATGCCCCATAATATCAGAGGGTTAAAAAGCTGCGACAATGCGCCATCATGCGCGAAAGGGAATCGCTGCGCCCAAAACCGCGAATTGCCGTGTCAGCGCCAGCCGCCGCCATAGGTGCGGTAGAAGACGTGAAGCCCGATTTTCTTCATCTTTTCCATGGTTCGTGCCCATGGCGGCCGCACATAAGTCGCGTGATAGTGGGTAGCGGACCCGACTTCCTCAATGAATATCTTGCCCGCCGTGACCGCCATCGCGACTTCCTGCGCCACGCGATAATGTTCGCGGCTGGCGACCTTAGGTCGCGACCCATCACAGGCGAATGAGAACTGGCATCGATTCCGCCAGTCCTGGTTCTGATAGACAACGCTGCAGATTGTTGCCGGATAAGCGGGATTGCGGACCCGGTTGAGAATCACCTGCGCAACCGCAGCCTGCCCTTTGACATCCTCGCCTCGCGCTTCAAAATATATCCCTTCAGCCAGACATTGCTGCTCTTTCGCCGAAAACACCGTTTCAGGAAGCGGAGTGCTCATCCACGCATGATCCCCCTCGCCAACCGGAGGGATGTATCGCCCGGCATTTTCGTCTTCGCCTTTAAGCAGCGTTGCGAATGGCGACGCCCGTGCATAATCGGGCTGCGAAGGGGCATAGGCAGTTGCCAGAATATCCGGCGTGTCATTGGTGACGAGATCGGCAAGAAAGGCTGGAACAGCGTGATCGGCCTTGTTCACCTTCGGATGGAACGCAGCGGCGATCTGGATTTCCTTGCCCTGAATCTCAGGGGCCTGGAACGCCATTTCCAATCCGGTCTCGATCTGGCTGTCGAGCAGCGAACTGGTGCGCTGGAAAACTGAGCCAGCATTGAACGATTTCGGGGGCGCCACCGGCGCTACGTGCACGATACGTGCCCGCTTGTCATCGCGTGTTACGCGCAATTCGTCAGGGCTGTCCGCGACATCGCTCTTGCCCCGAAAAGCGACGGTGCCGACACCAGGCGCAGACACCCCTGCCCCGGAAATGGATCCGGTGACGGTCGAATCGATGAAGGGCATTTCGGCGGCGTGGATGGACCCGGCCACGGAACGCTCGACAAACGAAGACCAGCGGGCGGCACTGCCCTCCATGCCGGAAACGAGGCTCGTCATGTCCTGATACGCGGCGGTGGTCGGCGACCCGATCCATATTCCGAGACCCACTACAAGCGGCGCGGCAAAAGACCGCAAGCCACCTGTGCTTTCACACCGGCGTGAAACTTGTCGACGCACGCATACTCTCCAGAAACGCTTGTACCCACTAGCCAATGATAGTGGTGTATTAACCTTGATGGAGCGTTAACGGCGTCGGCAGTTACGAGATCACGAAACCGTGTCAGGTGCGTTTTTTGGCGCGTCCGGCAAACGGGTTGTCCGGCGCGCGCAAGGCGACACGAATCGGCACACCCGGCATGTCGAATGTCTCGCGCAATCCGTTCACCAGATAGCGGACGTACGACTGCGGCATCGCTTCAGGGCGCGAGCACGACAACACAAATCCTGGCGGACGTGTCTTCACCTGCGTGATGTACTTGATCTTCAGACGTCTTCCGGCGACTGCCGGTGGCGGGTGGTGTGCCAGAACGCCTTCAATCCAGCGATTGAGCTTGCCGGTGGAAACGCGACGGTTCCAGACGCGATGGGTCTTTTCGACCGCCTCCATCAGCTTGTCGAGGCCCCTGCCCGTTTCACCCGAAACCGTAACAGCCTGCACGCCGCGCACCTGCGGCAGCAGGCGCTCGGTCTTTTCGCGCAACTCGGCGAGAAGCTCCTGCGGGTTCTCGATCAGATCCCATTTATTGAAGGCGATGACCGGCGCGCGCCCTTCACGGATGATCAGGTCGGCGATCTGCAGATCCTGCTTTTCGAACGGAATTGTCGCATCCAGCACGATAACGACCACTTCGGCAAAACGGATGGCGTGCAAGCCATCCTGCACCGACATGCGTTCGAGCTTTTCCTGCACCTTCGACTTGCGGCGCATTCCGGCGGTATCGAACAGCTTGATGCGGCGTCCGCGCCAATCCCAATCGACCGAAATCGAATCGCGCGTGATGCCCGCCTCCGGTCCGGTCAGCAGACGTTCCTCACCAATGAAGGCGTTGATCAGGGTGGACTTGCCCGCATTCGGGCGGCCAACCACCGCAATCTGCAGCGGCTTCGTCCGGTCATACTCAGGGATGATCTCCGCGTCGGGATCGTCGACATCCTCACCGATCAGTGCGGCGGCGTTTTCCGGTGCGCTGACGGTCTCGTCGTCCTCGTCATCCTCCGGCAGAGCGCGCTCTTTGCCGATCGCCTCCACGATTGCGTGACGCAGATCGACGAGACCCTCGCCATGCTCGGCGGAAAACGGGATTGGCTCGCCGAGTCCCAGTTCCCACGCCTCAAGCGCACCACTTTGCGCGCCACGTGACTCGGCCTTGTTGGCGACCAGAACGACCGGCTTGCCGGTGCGTCGCACCACTTCGGCGAAAGTGCGGTCGTCGGGCATCAAGCCGGCGCGCGAGTCGACCATGAACAGGACCAGATCCGCTTCCCGGATCGCAGTTTCGGTCTGCGCTCGCATCCGCTCTTCGAGCGAATTTGCCGCTGCGTCCTCAAGACCAGCGGTATCGATCACGTCAAAGCGCAGGTCATAAAGCTTGCCTGCATGACGTCGCCGGTCACGCGTGACACCCGGCTGATCATCGACGAGTGCAAGCTTGCGACCGACCAGCCGGTTGAACAGTGTCGACTTGCCGACATTCGGACGGCCAATGATGGCAACCGTAAAACTCATGATCGGTCCTGATTACGACGACAGGCCCGAACCGCGGATCAGTTCAGACATCATCTCGGCGCGCTGGCGCAGGTTTCGTGGGGCGTTCTGATCGTCAAGAATCTGATCGAACAAAGCTTGCGCGTCGGCCAATCGTCCTTCGCGCCAGGCTGCAAGACCGAGCGCCTCGCGGGCCGAGTAGCGCAGGGCATTGCTGTCCGCGGTCAGTGCTTCGACACGGCTTGCAACATCGCTGTACGAGCCATGATCGACAAGCAGCAGCGCGGCACGAAGACGGGCCATGTCGCGTATCGAACTGGTCACCGCGCGGTCCGCCGCGACCTGGTCAAAAGCTGCAACCGCACCGGCGGCATCGCCAGCTTCTGCAAGAACGGTCGCTCCGCGCATCCGGGCAAGCACCGGATAGGCGCCGTAGCCATCAGCTTCGAGCTGCACCAGAGCGGCCTTGGCTTCCTCGGTGCGTCCCTCGCGGGCGAGCGTCAGCGCCTGCGAATAATCATCGCCGGACGCATTGGCGCGCGACTGGCTCCAGTAGTCCCAGCCGACCCAGGCGGACGTCGCCACCACCACCGCGACCGCAGCAGCGATGATGATGGTTCCGTAGTTTTCCCACAGGGCCTTCGCCTGATCCTGGCGGAGTTCCTGGTCTACTTCACGAAAAAAACTGTCGTCGGACATCGTTCACCGGTTAACTGGAAATCGGGCAGCGTTGGCCGCGCCCATCAATTGCTGGCATCGGTTTAGGCGGAATCTCCACCGCATGGAAGAGGCGGCACCGAAAAAGCCAGCTTACACGCGCTTTCCAGCTCCATATGCCACAAAAGCGGCGACGAGAAGGACGACCGACGCCAGGAGTGAAGCTGCAGTAAAATTTCCGGTACGATCAGCGATCGCGCCCGCCGCGATCGGGCCGATGATCTGCCCGACGCCAAACGCCGCCGTCATGAGCGCGAGGGCGCGACGCGGCGATGCTCCGGCGATCTGACGGCCAAATTGAAGGCCAAATGCGGTGATCGCGATGAATGTGCCGCCCAGCAGAACGCCGCCGATCAGCGGCCCGGCATATCCGCCAACAGTGACGCTCGCCACCACTCCGATCGCCTCCACGACGCACCCCACCGCGAAGACCCTGGCAAGCCCCCAGCGCCCTACCATCTTCCCCCAGAGCCAGACCGAAGGCACGCCGGCAAGTCCGGCCGCAATCCACACGATCGATTCGAATTCGACGCCAAGACCGTCCTGACGGACAATGGCCACAAGGAAAGTCGCCGTTACGATGTAGCCGAAACCAAACAGGCCATAAGCCAGCGTGATGCGCCCCATCGCGCCGGTCATCGACAGATTGGGCTCCGGCACCGGACGCGTCGAAGCACCCGGTTCGCGATCGAGCAGCATATACACGATCAAAACGCCGATCGCCGACACCACGGCTCCCGCCAGCCAGTCCGCCCGCCAGCTTGCGGCCATGTAGCCCAGCAGACCGGTCACGAGGGCTGAAATCGCCATGCCGCCGCCAACGCCGCTGAAGTGCCAGGCACTCAGATCGCTGCGCCCAGCACGCGCCAACCGTGAGAACACGATTGTTGACATGAACACCATCATGAACGCGCTGGCGACACCGGCCAGGAAACGTATCGCAAGAAATGCGGCAACGCTGTCGGTCATCGCCATCGTGCCGGTCAGCACGGTACTGGCAACAAGCGAGCCCAAAGCCACATTGTGCTCGCGGCCTTCCGCCCAGCGGCCAGCCGCCACAAATGCACCGATGAGATAGCCAAGATAATTCGCCGATGCGATAAGGCCGGCATCACTCGCCGAAAGCCCGAGTGCATGCATCATCCCCGGCAGGATCGGCGTATAGATGAAGCGGCCGATCCCCATCCCGACCATCATCCCGGCTGCGCCTGCAGCAGCATAGATCAGCGGTGATCGAGGGGGAGCAATCATGCGGCTCAAGCTAAAGACGGCATCCGGCCCTGCAAGGAAAATATGCGCCTGGACCAGCCATTACCCTGATCGAGACATTACCCTGCAAACAATGCTTCATAACGTTCCGGCTTGAAGCCGACTTCGACAGTGCTGGCCGTCACCAGAACCGGGCGCTTGATCATGGTCGGCTCTGCCACCATCAGGTCGATGGCGCTCGCTTCAGTCACATCGGCCCGGACTTCATCCGGCAAGGCCCGGAACGTCTTGCTCGACTTGTTCAGAACCTTGTCGAGGCCAGCTTCGGCGATCCATTTCTCGACATCCGAACGCTCCACGCCCGAAACCCGGTAGTCGTGGAACGTGTAATCGATCCCCTGAGCACCCAGCCACGTGAAGGCCTTCTTCATCGTGTCGCAGTTCTTGATGCCGTAGATGGTAACCGTCATGCCGTGATTATTCCCACTCAATCGTGCCGGGCGGCTTCGAGGTGATGTCGTAGACGACACGGTTGATGCCGCGCACTTCGTTGATGATGCGCGTGGCTGCCCGGCCGAGGAATTCCATGTCGTAGTGATAGAAATCGGCGGTCATGCCATCGACTGACGTCACTGCCCGCAACGCGCAAACCGATTCGTATGTCCGTCCGTCGCCCATGACGCCAACCGTCTGAACGGGCAGCAACACGGCAAAAGCCTGCCAGATCTTGTCGTAGAGACCCGCCTTGCGGATTTCATCGAGATAGATCGCGTCCGCTTCGCGCAGGATGTCCAGCTTTTCGCGGGTAATGCCGCCGGGGCAACGAATGGCAAGACCGGGTCCGGGGAACGGGTGGCGTCCGATGAAGCTTTCCGGCAGGCCCAGTTCGCGGCCGAGCACGCGCACCTCGTCCTTGAACAGCTCGCGCAGCGGCTCCACCAGCTTCATGTTCATGCGCTCGGGCAGGCCGCCAACATTGTGGTGGCTCTTGATGGTCACTGACGGACCACCAGAGAACGACACGCTCTCGATCACGTCCGGATAGAGCGTTCCCTGTGCGAGGAACTCAGCGCCGCCGAGCTTCTTGGCCTCTTCCTCGAACACTTCGATGAACAGCCGGCCAATGATCTTGCGCTTGGTTTCGGGGTCGGAAACGCCTTCCAACTCACCAACGAAACGGTCAACCGCATCAACGTGGATGAGATGCAGATTGTAGTGCTCGCGGAACATGGCAACGACATCCGCCGCCTCGTTCTTGCGCATCAGGCCGTGGTCAACAAGAATACAGGTGAGCTGTTCGCCGACAGCCTCGTGGATCAGCAGTGCTGCGACCGACGAGTCGACGCCGCCGGACAACGCGCAGATCACACGACCTCCGCCGACCTGCTCGCGGATTTCTTCAACCGCACGCGCACGGTAGGCCGACATCGACCAGTCACCGGTAATGCCAGCAACCTTGCCGACGAAGTTCGCCAGCAGCTTGGCGCCATCAGGCGTGTGCACGACTTCCGGATGGAACATCGTCGTATAGTAACGGCGGCTCTCATCGGCAGCGATGGCGAATGGTGCATTCTCCGAGACGCCGATGACCTCGAAGCCTTCAGGCGCCTGCGTGACGCGGTCGCCGTGGCTCATCCACACCGGATATTTCTTGCCAACTTCCCAGATGCCCTCGAACAGCGGGCTTTCCTTGAGGATCTCGACCTCTGCACGCCCGAACTCGCGGCCGTGTCCGCCTTCGACCTTGCCACCCAACTGGGTTGCAAGAACCTGCTGTCCGTAGCAGATCGCAAGGATCGGGAGGCCAGAGTCGATCACCGCTTGCGGCGCGCGCGGGCTGCCTTCATCGAGGACCGAAGCCGGGCCGCCGGAGAAGATGATCGCCTTTGGCGAAAGCCGCTCGAAGGCCGCTTCTGCGGATTGAAAGGGAACGATTTCGCAATAGACGCCCGCTTCGCGGACGCGCCTGCCGATCAGCTGGGTGACCTGGCTGCCGAAGTCGATAATGAGGACTGTGTCGGGATGGGCTGTCGTGTTCATGGCGAGCCTGTAATGAAATCCGCGCGCATTCGCAATGGGGCGCAAGCCTCGCGCACAGATCAAATATCATTCAATCCTGTCTTGAAGCCTTGTCAGGGCGTCAAATCAACCCCGCCATGGGCACGTCCCTCCCCGGTCCACAGCGAAGTTCCCGCTTACCCGGCGAGGTCGCCCCGACCGCTGATCACCATCATCGTTCCGGTCATCGTCGCGATCATGCGCGCATTGCCCTCGGCGTCGAATGCGAAAGCCTGCCCGTCGGCCACCATGATCGTTCGCCCCGGCTTTGTCACCGAGCCGCGAAATAGGAACCGCTCCCCCTTGCCCGGCGAAAGCAGGTTGACCTTGAACTCGATCGTCAAGACCGCCGAGTCTTCGGGCATCACCGAATATGCCGCATAGCCGCACGCGGAATCCAGCGTCGTCGAGATAATCCCTGCATGCAGGAAACCATGCTGCTGGGTCAGCTCGGGGCTGAACGGCATCTCGATCTCGACCTCGCCTGGGTTGACGCGGGTCAAGTCCGCACCAATGGTGGTCATGATCTTCTGGCGCTGGAAACTATCGCGCACGCGCGTTTCGAAGTCTCCGAACGCTTCAAACTTCACCGACATGGCTTTCCTCACCGGCAATCCCAGAATTGGCGCCTGCTTATCGTGTGACAACACGATCATGCAATGCTCATTGTGCAATGCATGATGCTAATTAAGCACGAACACGGCCATGGTCAGCAAGGTCGCAAAGCTGACCCACGCCAGATACGGGGCGAAAAGCAGTCCGGAAACCCGGTCGTTGTTCCACACCAGCCGCATGAAAACCACGATTGCCGCCAGCATTGCGAGGATCACAACCATCGCGATACCCGGCGAGTGCAACGAGAAAAACACTGGCGACCACAGGAAATTCAAACCCAGCTGGCTCCACCATGCCCACATCGCTTCGCGTAGATCCTGGCGTTGCCACACCCGCCAGCCTGCAATGGCAATGAAGACATAAAGCACGGTCCAGACCGGCGCGAAGATCCAGTTCGGCGGATTGAAGGATGGCTTGTTCAGCGCCGCATGCCACGCGCCAGGCACGTTGGTCGCCCCGATAAGAAGGCCACCGCCCACCACCAGAAGCAAAAACAGCACCAGCGAGAAATATTTCGTCATGAAGCCACCGTGTTGCCTGACGCCTAAGAACGGTAGTTTCGGCTGTTAGTTCCGCAAGTCTGAACCGATCAGCCCCCAGCCCGCGTCATGACCGACAAGAAAAACCCGTCCGTTCCCGTCCGCGCTGGGCTCAACACGATGCCGTTTGCATCCAGGCGTACCTTGTGGGTCGTCTCGCCAAACCGCTCCTGCCAAAGGCTTTCTGAGTCATTTGCCGCAAACTCGGGATTTTCAGCCAGGAATGCCTCGATCTGCCTTTGGTTTTCCTCCGGAAAGACCGAGCAGGTGATGTAGACCATCCGTCCGCCGGGACGGACATAATTGCAGGCCTTACGCAAAATTTCGAACTGCTCACGCGTGCGAATGGCAAGCTGACGCTCGTTCAGACGCCATTTGGCATCCGGGCGGCGGCGCCAGGTTCCCGATCCGGTGCACGGTGCATCAACCAGCACCAGATCCATCATCCCTCGCAATGGCTCGAGGCTGGCTTCACCAACGGCGGCCTGCACGTTGCGCGCCCCGGCACGCCGCAAGCGTTCGTGGATCGGTGACAGCCTGTGTTTTTCCGCATCATGGGCAAAGATCTGCCCGGTATTTTCCATCATCGCCGACAGCGCGAGTGTCTTGCCGCCTGCTCCAGCGCAATAGTCAAGCACCTGCATCCCCGGCGCAGCGCCGGCAAGTTCCGCCACGATCTGCGAGCCTTCGTCCTGCACCTCGAACCAGCCATCCTCGAATGCCTGATCCGCCTGCACATTGGGGTGGCGTCCACTTCCTTCGACGGGCGGGATGCGGATTCCTTCGCTGGCCAGCGCGGTCGCAACTGCATCTTCACGCTGCAAGCGAGCCAATACCTTGTCCCGGCTTGCAGCCAAGGTATTGACGCGCAGATCCAACGGAGGGCGCGCAGCCAGGGCGGCAAGCTCGTCTACCCAATCATCGGCAAATCCTGATTGCACCTCCTCCAGAAACAAGTCCGGGCAATCGGCGCGGTCAGCGTCCGGCGCGTCCACCAAGCGGCGCGTTGCAAGCGCGTCGAGTTCACGCTGGCTCAGAGCTGGCGGGGCAAATTGATCCCCTTCGACCGCTGCGTTGATCGTCGCGCCATCCATGCCCTGCTCAAGGCACAGCGCACCGATCGCAATCGAACGCGAGGCCTCGTCGTCCATCAGCCAGGCTGCCGAGCGCCTGCGCCGCAATGCATCGTAGACGATGTTGCCGATGGCAGCCCTGTCGCCAGCACCGGCAAAGCGATGCGCCTTGCCCCAGTCCTTCAATGCATCCGCCGCCGGGCGGTTCTTGTGTGAAATGTCGTCCAGAACGTCGATGGCTGCGGCGAGCCTGCCCCCAAGGCGCATGATGTCACTCCATTGCCGGTTGACCCGAATGGACCCTGACTAGAGCATTTCGCCATGGAAGGGAATGTTCGCCGAGGGGCGCAATTAAACGTCCGGCAACGGCGTCAGAGCAGCGCGCTTTTCGCTGCCCTCAAGCCTGGATGACCACCACATTCGCCCCGACCGGCACCCGCTCGTACAGATCGACGACGTCATGGTTCATCATCCGCACGCAGCCGCTGGAGACCGCAAGGCCAATCGTCTGCGGCTGGTTGGTGCCGTGGATACGGAACATCGTATCCGCGCTGCCGCGATAGAGGTAGAGCGCCCGTGCGCCAAGCGGGTTGGTCAAGCCGCCAGGCACCCCGCCGGCATATTGGCGATTTCGCGGATCGCGATTGATCATGTTCTGCGTCGGTGTCCAGCTTGGCCATTCAGCCTTGCGCCCGACCCGCGCGTGTCCACGCAGAGCCAGCCCTTCCCGGCCAACCCCGATGCCGTAGCGCATCGCACGTCCATCGCCGAGCACGTAGTAAAGACGACGCGCCGGCGTATCGACGACGATCGTGCCCGCTGGATGCTTGGTCTCATAGGCGACTTCGCGGCGGCGCAACTCCGGCTTGATCTTTTCTGGAGAGAGCGCTGCGAGCGGGAAGCGCGGATGCGGGACAGCCGCGTAGTTCTGATAGTCGCTCCGGTATTCCGTCGCCGAGCATGCGGCGAAAAACAGCGGTAGTCCGATCACGAATCCCCGACGCGAAATGCTCATGACGTCTCCCAGACCTTCCAGATTGCTTAGGCAAGCAGTAGCGGCATTATGGTTAACGAAACATTGCAGGCAACGAAGAAACGCGACTCACATCTCAGGCTTCAATCATCGTCACGACCAGCCGATCGCCAAGAGATTTGCGCCCGTCTCAGCTTTCAATCAGCTGCAGCGCGAGCAAAAGCCAGAGCACAAACACCATCACGAAACCGGCGATGAACACAGGCTGGCGATAGCGGATGCGATTGGACGTGACATGAATAGCCGTATGCGCATAGCGGGAAACGACGAAAACCCAGGCCACCGCCAGCGACAGCGTTCCCACGCCCTGCGTTACATAGAGCGACAGACAAGCAATATGAAACAGCACCGGAAGCTCGAACTGGTTGCCGAGCGCGTTGCGTACGAACAGGCTTTGCGCGGGCTCGTTCTGGTTTTCGCGAAACTGTGAGATCTTGGCGCTGCCGCTCATCACGGCCGCCTTGCGTCGCAGCGACAGCAACCCGTAGATCAGAAAGACGAGAAGCACATGGCCGATCATCGGCCAGAAGATCGCAGTCTGTTTCATGATGTCTCGCTCTATCGGACGATAATGCTACTAGCTCTCGGCTTCCTGCACGATGCGAGTGCGATGCCGCTTGCTTCTGTAAAGATTGGTGTCTGACCCCGCCATCAGATCCCGGAATGTCAGCCCGGCCTTGCAGACCTGATGGCCGAACGACACACCAAGCTGATAGTCAAGGAGACCGCTTCGCTTCCTGAATTCACGCGCTGCCACTTCATTGATCCGTTGCGACAGTTCAGCGACATCACCTATCGGATGGGGAACAAAAGCGCAGAATTCATCGCCGCCGATGCGTGCGATCAGGCTCTCCTCGCCAAGCACTGATGACAGCGCCTCTGCAACGGCAAGGATCGCATCGTCGCCAGCCAAATGACCGTAGCTGTCATTGATCGCCTTCAGATAGTCGATATCTGCGATACAGAAACTGCCACCCACTCCATGCACGCGCGCCACCTCGAACTGCTCGACAAAACTGCGTCGATTGAGGAGGCCGGTCAAAGGATCGGCGCTTGCGGTTTTTGCCAGCTGGTTCGTCTTCTTGAGCAGATCGCGATATGATGATTCCAGAGCGTCCAGCTTGGTAAACCAGACCAGTCCCAGCGGGATTGCGATGACGAACGGCAGAATCAGGCGGACGGCAATCGTGACAGCGTCAGCCTGCGTGCCCATCATGAGCCGGATACCGGTCGAGAACGAGATCGAGATCGCCGCCGCGACAAGCGTGACGATCGCTGTTCGTTTCCATACCGATTTCGAAGGCAAAACCAAAAATCACCGTGCAGGGCCAGTAATCTGTTCAACAAGCTCCTGCATAGCACGAGCGCAGTAATTGCCAACTAACGCGAACTGACGCATTTGAAACAATGCCAGCGCATTGAGTGGCACGGCACCAATATTGCCATGCCACCCAGTATTCCGCCACAGATCAGATCGCGCCAGGATAGTTCGGGCTTTCCCGTGTGATCGTCACATTGTGGGCGTGGCTTTCGCGCAGACCCGCGTTCGAAATCCGCACGAAGGTTGCGCGCGAGTGCAATTCCGACAGATTCGGCGCGCCGACATAGCCCATCGCCGCACGCAGTCCGCCAACCAGCTGATGCAAGACACCGCCCACCGGCCCCTTGTAGGGCACCTGACCTTCAATGCCTTCCGGCACCAGCTTCAACGTATCGCGCACTTCCGCCTGAAAATAGCGATCGGCCGAGCCGCGCGCCATTGCACCCACCGATCCCATGCCGCGATAGGCCTTGAACGAACGGCCCTGATGCAGATAGACCTCGCCCGGGCTTTCGTCGGTGCCAGCCAAAAGCGATCCGACCATCGCCGCGCACGCGCCTGCGGCCAGCGCCTTGGCAAGGTCACCTGAGAACTTGATGCCGCCATCGGCGATGATACCGACGCCCGCCTTGTCCGCGACCTCGACCGCAGACATGATCGCCGACAGCTGCGGCACACCCACACCGGCAACGATGCGCGTGGTGCAGATCGAGCCGGGCCCGATGCCGACCTTGACGCCATCGGCGCCAGCATCAATCAGCGCCATCGTGCCAGCCGCGGTCGCAACGTTGCCCGCAATGATGCGGACGTTGTTCGACAGCTTCTTTGCGCGTGTCACCGCATCCAGCACGCGCTGTGAATGGCCATGCGCGGTGTCGATCACCAGAAGGTCGACCCCGGCGTCGATCAGCCGCTCGGCACGTTCGAAACCGTCATCACCGACGCTTGTCGCCGCTGCAACGCGCAGGCGACCCTGCGCATCCTTGGCCGCGTTCGGGTTCAGCTGCGACTTTTCCATATCCTTGACCGTGATCAGACCGACGCAGCGTCCGCCACCGTCAACCACCAGCAGCTTCTCGATACGGTGGGTGTGCAGAAGGCGCTTGGCCTCTTCCTGATCGACATTCTCGCGCACCGTAACGAGGCGCTCATGGGTCATCAGGTCGCTGACCTTCTGGGCCGGGTCGGATGCAAAACGAACGTCGCGATTGGTAAGGATGCCCACCAGCTTGCCGGTCACATGGCCGCCGGTGCCGCCATTTTCGACCACCGGAATACCGGAGATGCCATGTTCGCGCATCAGCGTCTGGGCATCGCCCAACGTCGCGTCGGGCCCGATCGTCAACGGGTTGACGACCATGCCGCTTTCGAAGCGCTTCACCTGCCGAACCTGCTCGGCCTGCTCTTCCGGCGTGAAGTTGCGGTGAACCACCCCGATACCACCGGCTTGCGCCATGGCGATCGCGAGGCGACCATCGGTGACGGTATCCATCGCCGCAGACAGGATCGGGATATTGAGTTCGATGTCACGGGCGATGACCGTGGAAACATCGGTCTGGCCCGGCATCACTTCAGAGTGCCCCGGCTGGAGCAGCACGTCGTCGAAGGTCAGCGCCAGCGCGCCAGTTGCCGTTTCAATAATCTTTGCCATTTCCGATCCTTCGACGTTCAGATACACGAAAGGGACGCGCCAGCTAAAGCTCGCAGCGACTCGGTTTTTTCCCCTTCAGAATGGCGCTGGCTCGTACCACGGGGGCCAGAAAAAGGAAAGCCTGTTTGGTGGCAGCACCTATGCGCTGAGCGTACGTCTCACGGCATCCTGCCAGCCGGCGAGCTTGCGTTCGCGCAACGCGCTGTCCATCGCCGGCTCAAACCGGCGATCAAGCGCCCAGCTCTTTGCAAATGTCGCCTGACCCGGCCAGACACCCGCGCGCGAGCCCGCCAGCCAGGCAGCGCCGAGCGCCGTGGTCTCAAGAATGGTCGGTCTGTCGACGGGTGCATCGAGAAGGTCGGCGAGCCGCTGCATCGTCCAGTCCGACGCGACCATACCACCATCGACCCGCAACACAGTCGCGCTGGAAGCTGCTTTCCAGTCTCCGTGCATCGCCATCAAAAGATCGTGTGTCTGGTACGCCACCGCCTCCAGCGCCGCACGCGCGAATTCCGCCGGGCCGGTATTGCGTGTCAGGCCAAAGATGGCACCGCGCGCATTCGCATCCCAATGAGGCGCGCCAAGGCCGACAAAAGCGGGGACGAGATAGACGTCCTGCGTCTCGTCTGCCTGCGCGGCCAGTTCACCGCTCTGTCCTGCCTTGTCGATCACCTTCAGCCCGTCGCGAAGCCATTGCACAGCCGCGCCGGCGATGAAGATCGACCCTTCGAGCGCATAGGTCGTCTTGCCGTCGAGGCGGTAGGCGATAGTGCCGAGCAGCCGATTTTGCGAGCGCACCAGCTTGTCGCCGGTGTTGAGCAGCGCAAAACAGCCGGTGCCATAGGTCGACTTCATCATGCCCGGTTCGAAACAGGCCTGTCCGATCGTCGCCGCCTGCTGGTCGCCTGCAACGCCGAGAATGGGGATAGGCCCACCAAACAGCGCCTCGTCGGTCAATCCGAAATCGTCGGCGCAATCCTTCACCTGTGGCAGCATGGCTGCCGGGATGCCGAGGATGCCGAGCAGTTCCTCGTCCCACTCGTTGCGCTCGATATTGTAGACCAGCGTGCGCGATGCGTTGGTCGCGTCGGTGGCATGCACCTTCCCGCCCGTCAGCCGCCAGATCAGGAAACTGTCGATGGTCCCGGCGAGCAACTCGCCCCCGTCGGCCCGACCAGCCGCGCCTTCAACATTTTTCAGGATCCAGGCGATCTTGGTGCCGGAGAAATACGGATCAAGCAGCAGCCCGGTCTTCGCGGTGAAGATCGGCTCCAGCCCTCTGTCTTTCAGCTCCAGGCACATTTCTGCGGTGCGGCGGTCCTGCCAGACGATGGTGTTATGAACCGCTTTGCCCGTCTTCCTGTCCCAGACAACTACCGTTTCGCGCTGGTTGGTGATACCGATGGCGGCGATGTCGCCTGCGCTCAGGCCGGCCTTTTTGATTGCGGTCTCAACCGACCACACCACGGTCGACCAGATTTCCTCCGGGTCGTGCTCAACCCACCCCGAGGCGGGGTAGTGCTGGGCGAATTCCTTCTGGCCGATGGCAACGACCTTCATGTCCTTGTCGAACACGATTGCGCGACTCGACGTCGTGCCCTGATCGATCGCCAGAATATAGCCGCTCATGCTTTTTCCCCCGGATCTCGGATCACGCGCTCAGGCGCTGATATTCGCGCTCATGAATGCATCGAGATCCGCAATTTCGCCAGTGCTGAGTCGCAGACCCCGCTTGGTGCGCCGCCAAACAACATCGTCGGCGGTCAGCGCCCATTCGTATCGCATGAGGTAACGTATTTCAGCCTCATAGAGATCCGCGCCAAAACACTGCCCCAGCGCGGAAGCCTCCGTCGCATCTCCCAGCAGCTGGCGTGCGCGCGTGCCATAAAGGCGCACCAGCCTGCGGGCATGGCCGTCGTCGAGGAAGCCATAGTCGCGCATCAGCGCCTTCACCTGCGCCTCAAACCCCGACGCGGGAAAATCACCGCCAGGCAATGGTGCATCGGCAGTCCATGGCTGGCCTTTTTTGCCCAGGAACCCCTCGATCTTCTCAAGCGCATGTTCCGACAGGCGTCGATAGGTGGTGATCTTGCCGCCGAATACGTTCAGGAGCGGCGCAGCGCCATCGCCGCCTTCGGTCTTGAGCACATAATCCCGCGTTGCTTCCTGCGCCTTGGACGCGCCATCGTCATAAAGCGGCCGGACGGCGGCATAGGTCCACACTACATCGTCGCGCGTCACCGGCTCGGCAAAATACTCGCTCGCTGCCGCACACAGATAGTCGACTTCGTCATCTGTGATCCGCACGTCGCGTGGATCGCCACCATAGTCTCGATCAGTGGTGCCGATCAGGGTGAAGTCTTCCTCGTAGGGGATCGCAAAGATGATCCGCCCATCTGCATTCTGGAAGAAATAGGCGCGCGGATCATCGAACTTGCGCGGGATGACGATGTGGCTGCCCTGAACCAGCCTCACATTGTGCGCGCCCGATTTGCCCAGAACACCGCCGAGCACTTCATCAATCCACGGTCCCGCCGCATTGATGACCATCCGCGCTTTCACGTCCCAGCGCTTCTCGCCATGCGTTTCCTTGAGGCTGATCACCCAGTGATCGCCCTCGCGCCGCGCGCCAACAACCGTGCTGCGGGTCGCAATCGTCGCGCCCTTATCCGCTGCGTCGCGCGCATTCAGAACGACGAACCGCGCATCATTGACCCAGCAATCCGAATATTCGAACGCGCGAGAGAAAAGCTTCTTGAGAGGGCGTCCGGCAGCATCCGCGGTCATGTCCAGCGTTTGCGTCTTCGGCAGCAGCTTGCGCCCTCCGATGTGGTCGTAGAGGAACAACCCAAGCCGTAGAAGCCAGGCCGGGCGCAATCCCTTGTGATGGGGCAACACGAACCGCAACGGCCAGACAATGTGCGGCGCGTTTTTCCAGATCACCTCGCGCTCCATCAGCGCTTCGCGCACCAGACGAAACTCGTAGTGCTCCAGATAACGCAGCCCGCCATGGATCAGCTTGGTCGACCCCGACGACGTGCCGCTGGCCAGATCGTTCATTTCGGCAAGATAGACGGAATAGCCCCGCCCGACGGTATCACGAGCGATCCCGCACCCGTTTATGCCCCCGCCGATGACAAACAAGTCGTGGATCGCGGCATTTTCCACTGTGGCCTCCACAGGCGATTGCAAGGCAAAATGCCTCGCTGAAACTATATGGAAAATAATTCGAACCTATAACGAATGTCAAACGAAATATCTCTTGCAAAACCCGTCTCGCGCCCTCCCAGCATCCGTCGATGCTGGGATTCCGACCCGGCAGTTAGATGGTGTTCGTCTCGACCAGATCGACCTCCGCCTCCCTGCAAATCGTTCTGATGGTCGCGATATCGCAATGGTCGGTAATCAAGGTGTTGACCTGGCTGAGGTGACCAATCCGCACCGGTGCCGTGCGTTCAAACTTGGTGGAGTCCGCCACAAGGATGACGTGCCGCGCATTGGCGATGATCGCCTGCGCCACCTTCACTTCGCGGTAATCGAAGTCCAGCAATGCGCCATCATGGTCAATTGCCGATGCGCCGATCACGGCATAGTCGACCTTGAACTGGCGAATGAAATCCACCGCCGCCTCGCCGACGATGCCTCCATCCGAGCCGCGCACCACGCCGCCGGCAATCACCACCTCGATGGAGGGGTAAACACGCATCCGGTTGGCGACGTTGATGTTGTTGGTGATCACCATGAGCCCTTCATGGTCCAGCAGCGCGTTCGATACCGCTTCGGTCGTCGTGCCGATATTGACGAACAGCGATGCATTGTCGGGGATGATCCGCGCCGCGGCACGCCCGATGGCATCCTTTTCGTCCGCCGCCATCTTGCGACGTGCTTCATATTGGACGTTTTCGATGCCGGAAGGAAACAAGGCCCCACCGTGAATCCGGGTCAACAGACGCCGGTCGCACAACTCGTTCAGGTCCTTGCGGATCGTCTGCGGCGTCACGCTGAAATGCGCGGCAAGATCGTCCACAAGCACCCGGCCATTATCCTTGGCCATCTGGATTATCTCGGCGTGGCGCGGCGGCAGGAACATGTGGGCTTCCTTTGCTTTCGTTTCGACAAACCCTAGCCACAAACGAAAGCGATGGGTAGCGCCTATTCAGGCCGCCCTAATCCAGTTGATAGGGCACGGCCCCGCGCTTGTTGCGATCGACGACCAGCCGGCGTTTGAGCGGCGGCACCGCACGCTGGACACAGTTGGTGCGCTCGCAGATGCGGCAGGAAATGCCAATCGGGTCGTAGCGGCGACGATTGTCGAGTTCCATATCATCGGCATAAACGAAATCGCCTGCATGGGTGATTTCGCAGCCGACAGAGATCGCATAGCGCCGTTGCGGCGTACCGAAGCCGCCGCCGCCCTTTCCAATCTCGGTCGCGAGGCAAAGATAGCGTATCCCATCCGGCGTTTCGGCCAATTGCCGGATAATCTGTCCGGGCCGCTCAAAAGCCTGATGCACGTTCCAGAGCGGGCACGCCGCGCCGAAACGGGCAAACTGCAGCTTGGCGGCGCTATGCCGCTTGGTGATGTTGCCGGCACGGTCGATCCTGGCAAAGAAGATCGGGACACCCTTTCGACCCGGCCTTTGCAGTGTGGAGAGCCGGTGCGCGACCTGTTCGATGCTGGCGCCAAAACGCATGGCCAGAAGTTCCAGATCGTGCCGCAACTCAGTCGCCGACGCCAGAAACGTCTCGTATGGCATCATCAACGCGCCAGCGAAGTAGTTGCACAGGCCGATCCGGCAGATTTCACGCGCCTCGTTCGAATGAAAGTTGGCGCTGTCGATGATCGCTTCGATGGTCGCCGACATTTCCAGCGCGCCCACCTGAAACGCAACCTGAAAGCTGCGCGTTGACACTGGCGAGAACGGATCGAGCAGCAGCGTGCGTGTCTCAGGATCGTACCTGCGCAGCGTTTGCTCGTCCGGGGACGATCGATCTATGCGAACTGAATGTCGCCTTTCCAGATGTTCAGGCAGCGCTGTGAACGGGTGCCGGTCGGGAATTCGCAACTTTGATGACAAATCCTCGGCGGCAAGGTCCAGATCGTGGATGTAATTGTCCACGAAATGAAAGAAATCGCGCACTTCTTCATAGGGCGTTGGCTCCACCGCCACCGACTGCCCAAAACTGTCGTCGAAACTCGCCAGCTGTTCGGAATTGCGCCGATAGGCCTGGTGGGCCGCAATCAAGGCGTGCGCAAAACCCGGCGCGTTCTGAGCAACCAGCTTCAGCTCCTGAAGCGAAGGACGCGATGTTTCGAATAGCGGGTCGCTGATCGTCTCGGAAAGCACCGAAAGCAGCCGGGCGCTTTCACCTGCGGAAAAATCGGCAATATCGATGCGAAAAGTCTCAGCCAAGGCGAGCAAAACGGAAGCCGACACAGACCGCTGATTATTTTCCAGCTGGTTCAGGTAGCTGGTCGAGATCCCGATCCGCTCGGCAAACGCAGCCTGCGTCAGCCGATTTGCCTCGCGCAGATCGCGTATCTTTCGTCCAATGAACAGCTTGTTGTTACGCATTTTGCAATTTTGCCTTTTGCAATTTTGCAAAAACTACATTACGCGCCTCCGCCCCTTCAAGTCTTTTCATTTCCCCTGAAGCGTTTATGCGCTTTATTGAGCTGGAAAACCAAAAAACGGATCGAAAAGACCACCAAGAAATCCGTTTTGAATAAATTCTAAGGTCTGCGAGGGTCACGCTGTGCGTAACATATTGGAACAATTGGCAGATCGTCGTGCGCAAGCATGGGCAGGCGGTGGCGAAAAGCGCATCGCCACGCAACATGCAAAGGGCAAGCTGACCGCGCGCGAACGGATCGAAGTCCTTCTGGATGAAGGATCTTTTGAAGAATTCGACCTTTACGTCGCCCACCGCGCCGTCGATTTCGACATGGCTTCGCAAAAATATCCCGGCGACGGCGTCGTCACGGGCTGGGGCACGATCAATGGTCGTCTGGTGTACGTCTTTTCGCAAGACTTCACCGTTCTCGGCGGCTCCCTGTCGGAGACCCACGCGCAAAAAATCTGCAAGATCATGGACATGGCGGTGCGCAACGGTGCGCCTGTCATCGGCCTGAACGATTCGGGCGGCGCGCGAATTCAGGAAGGCGTCGCCTCGCTCGCAGGTTATGCCGAAGTCTTCCGCCGTAACGCAGAAGCCTCTGGAGTCATCCCACAAATCTCCGTCATTATGGGCCCGTGCGCCGGTGGCGCGGTCTATTCGCCGGCGATGACCGACTTCATCTTCATGGTGCGCGACTCGTCCTACATGTTTGTCACCGGACCGGATGTCGTCAAAACCGTGACTAATGAAATAGTTACCGCAGAGGAGCTTGGCGGTGCGCGGACCCATACGCAGAAATCGTCAGTCGCTGACGGTGCCTATGACGACGATGTCGAAGCTTTGGAACAAACACGCCGTTTGTTCGACTTTCTGCCGCTTTCGAACCGAGAAAAGCCACCGGTCAGGCCATTCCACGATGATCCCGCCCGCGTCGACATGCGGCTCGACACGTTGATCCCGGATTCCGCCAACAAGCCCTACGACATGAAGGAACTCATCCTCACGCTTGCCGACGAGGGTGATTTCTTCGAGATCCAGGAGGCGTTCGCCCGCAACATCATCACCGGGCTGATGCGCATCGAAGGCCAGACGGTCGGCGTCATCGCCAATCAGCCGATGGTGCTCGCCGGTTGCCTCGATATCGATTCTTCGCGCAAAGCCGCCCGTTTCGTGCGTTTTTGCGACGCCTTCCACATTCCGCTGCTCACGCTCGTCGACGTTCCGGGCTTTCTTCCGGGCACCGCACAGGAATATGGCGGCGTTATCAAGCACGGTGCCAAGCTGCTGTTTGCCTACAGCCAGGCAACTGTGCCGATGGTGACGCTCATTACCCGCAAGGCTTATGGCGGTGCCTATGACGTGATGGCATCCAAACATATCGGCGCGGATATCAACTATGCCTGGCCCACCGCAGAGATCGCAGTGATGGGTGCCAAGGGCGCGACGGAAATTCTCTATCGGTCGGAACTTGGCGATCCAGAAAAGATTGCCGAACGCACCAAGGAATACGAAATCAACTTCGCCAATCCATTCAAGGCTGCCGAACGCGGCTTTATCGACGAGGTGATCATGCCTCATTCTTCCAGAAGGCGTATTGCCCGCGCGTTCGCGATGCTTCGCACCAAGAAGCAGGAGCAACCCTGGAAGAAGCACGACACCATGCCCCTGTGAGGCCCAAATGACTGACAACACCAAGTTTCCACCTGAAAACAACCTGCCTGCAGGCTACGTTCCAGCGAAGGTCTGGACATCGGAAAACGCCAACGGCGGTGCTTTTGCCAGCATCAATCGTCCGATCTCCGGCCCGACTCATGAGAAGGAACTGCCGGTCGGCAAACATCCGCTTCAACTTTATTCGCTCGGCACGCCAAACGGCGTCAAAGTGACGATCATGCTCGAAGAGCTGCTTGCCGCCGGCCATAAAGACGCCGAATACGACGCGTGGCTGATCAAGATCGGCGACGGCGATCAATTTGGCTCCGGCTTTGTCGTGATCAATCCGAACTCGAAAATCCCTGCACTGGCAGACCATGCTCCGAAGGGCGGCGGCGAGCCGCTGCGCGTTTTCGAATCCGGCTCGATCCTCGTTTATCTCGCGGAGAAGTTTGGCGCTTTTCTGCCGACGAACCTGCGTACCCGCACCGAGACGATGAACTGGCTCTTCTGGCAGATGGGGTCTGCGCCGTTCCTCGGCGGCGGCTTCGGCCACTTCTTCGCCTACGCGCCAATGAAGATCCAGTATGCAATCGATCGCTATGCGATGGAGGTCAAGCGCCAGATGGACGTGCTGAATCGCCATCTTGCTGACAACGAATATATGGCAGGCAGCGACTACACGATCGCCGACATGGCGATCTGGCCATGGTATGGCCGCCTTGCCCTTAACCAGTCCTATGAAGACGCAGGCACATTCCTGTCGACCCACGAATACGAGCATGTTCAACGCTGGACGAAACAGGTCGGCGACCGCCCAGCCGTGAAGCGTGGATCGATGGTCAACAAGACGTCAGGCAACCCCGCAACCCAACTGCACGAACGCCACGATGCTGCGGATTTCGACACGAAAACCCAAGACAAGACCGGCAAGGCCTGAGGATATCACTGATGGCTAAACTGCCGGACATGACCAAACACCGCGGCTTTCCTTCTGGGATGCCGGGAACCGGGTATCAATTCACCATTCGTCGGGCGAACCCCAAGGGCGTCACGCCGATTAAGGCGCTGCCCCGCAAGGCAAGGCGGGGCTCGCCCGAATATCTGGTCGACGCAGCGTTCCTGCACGCTCTGTGGCACTATTTTGGAGCAGAGCCGTTTGAGCGCGGAAATCTTGATGCCGGACGTCTCAATTACCTGCTTGGCCGCGAGGTGGTTCCGGCAGACGATGACTTCGACCCCACATCCTACGACACGATGCTTCAGATTGATGAAAGCGTTGCCCGTACGAGCATGCCCGAAGCGTTTCATGACGTGATGGAGGTATGATGATGATCCGGCTGAACACTGCAAATCGTTCGTCTCACTTCAATCCGGCCTGCGCCGTACCGACAGAGAAAACCGTCTGACATGTTCAAGAAGATCCTGATCGCAAATCGCGGTGAAATCGCCTGCCGGGTCATCAAGACCGCCAAGAAGCTTGGCATCGCTACGGTCGCTGTCTATTCGGACGCAGACCGCGACGCCTTGCATGTAAAGATGGCAGACGAAGCCGTTCACATCGGCCCTGCACCGTCGAACCAGTCCTACATTGTCATCGAAAAGATCATAGATGCGATCCGTCAGACCGGCGCTGATGCGGTGCATCCCGGCTACGGCTTCCTGTCGGAGAACTCAAAGTTTGCCGAGGCTCTCGACAAGGAAGGCGTTGCCTTTGTGGGGCCGCCAGTCGGCGCGATCGAAGCGATGGGCGACAAGATCACCTCCAAAAAGCTGGCGGCGGAAGCAGGCGTTTCGACCGTCCCCGGCCACATGGGACTGATCGAGGACGCAGAAGAAGCTGTCCGCATCTCAAAGTCCATCGGCTATCCGGTGATGATCAAGGCGTCTGCGGGCGGCGGTGGCAAGGGCATGCGTATCGCGTGGAACGATGCCGAAGCGCGCGAAGGCTTCCAGTCTTCCAAGAACGAAGCGAAGTCGTCCTTCGGTGACGACCGCATCTTTATCGAAAAATTCGTCACGCAGCCGCGTCACATTGAAATCCAGGTGCTCGGCGACAAGCATGGCACGGTACTTTATCTCGGCGAACGCGAATGCTCGATCCAGCGCCGCAACCAGAAGGTTGTCGAAGAAGCGCCCTCGCCCTTCCTCGATGAAGCCACCCGCAAGGCAATGGGTGAGCAGGCAGTCGCGCTGTCGAAGGCAGTCGGCTATCACTCCGCTGGGACAGTAGAATTTATCGTCGATGGCGAGCGCAACTTCTACTTCCTCGAAATGAACACGCGCCTGCAGGTCGAGCATCCGGTGACGGAACTGATCACCGGCATCGACCTCGTGGAAGAAATGATCCGCGTTGCAGCGGGCGAAAAGCTGAAGATCGGGCAGAATGACGTCAAGCTGAATGGCTGGGCGATTGAAAGCCGTCTTTACGCCGAAGATCCATATCGCAATTTTCTGCCTTCAATCGGTCGTCTGACGCGCTATGCGCCGCCCGAAGAAGGGACGCAGGACGACGGCTCAATCATCCGCAACGACACTGGCGTGTTCGAAGGCGGCGAGATCTCAATGTACTACGATCCGATGATCGCGAAGCTGTGCACCTGGGCACCGACGCGCGACAAGGCGGTCGAAGCGATGTCGGCAGCGCTGGACGACTTTGAGGTCGAAGGGATCGGTCACAATCTGCCGTTTCTCTCTGCGGTCATGGAACATCCGCGCTTTCAGTCCGGCCATATCACGACAGCGTTCATTGCGGAGGAATGGCCGGAAGGCTTTGGTGGCGTTGTGCCAAGCGACCAGCAGGCGCGCACGCTGGCAGCGGTGGCGGCCTTTATCAACCACCGCATCCAGAAACGTGCGGTCCTCATTTCCGGCGTTCTCGCAAACCATCCGCGCAAGGTTGGCCGAGACTGGTCGGTGAAATTGAACGGATCGGGTGAACTGACGGTCACTGTAAAGGAGGACGGCAGCAAGACAATCGTCGGCTTTGATGACGACACGTCGCTGTCCATCACGTCCAACTGGTTGCCGGGCCGTAGCCACGCCCATTTCATCGTTGGCGGACGACGCATTGGCGTCAAGGTGCAACAAAACGGCTCCTGGCTTTGCCTGCGCTGGCAGGGCATCGACGTAAAGACCTATGTTCGCGCACCGCGCACGGCAGAGCTTGCGCGCCTGATGCCTGAAAAGCTGCCACCAGACACCTCAAAAATGCTGCTGTGTCCGATGCCCGGCGTGGTGACCATCATCGCTGTCAATGCAGGTGACGAAGTGCAGGAAGGTCAGGCGCTGGCCACGGTCGAGGCCATGAAGATGGAGAACGTGCTGCGCGCCGAGCGCCGCGGGATCGTCAAGCGCGTGGCGGTCGAGCCAGGCTCCAGTCTCGCTGTCGACGAACTCATCATGGAGTTCGAGTGATGACCAATCCAGATCTCGACAAATGGCGGGCGCTGGCAGAAAAAGAAGTCAAACGCGACCCTGATACGCTGACCTGGGAAACGCCGGAAGGCATTGCGGTCAAGCCGCTCTACACGGCGGACGATCTTCAGGGCATCGAACATTTGGATTCGCTGCCGGGCATCAAGCCCTTTGTGCGCGGCCCGCGCGCCACGATGTATACGGGCCGTCCGTGGACGATCCGCCAATATGCGGGGTTCTCGACCGCCGAGGCGTCGAACGCGTTTTACCGCAAGGCGCTCGCAGCAGGCCAGCAGGGCGTTTCGGTGGCGTTCGACCTTGCAACGCACCGAGGCTATGACAGCGACCATCCGCGGGTGGTCGGCGATGTCGGCAAGGCGGGCGTCGCGATCGATTCCGTCGAGGATATGAAAATCCTGTTCGACGGCATTCCGCTTGGCGAGATTTCCGTGTCGATGACGATGAACGGCGCGGTGATTCCGATCCTCGCCAACTTCATCGTTGCCGGCGAAGAACAGGGCGTCTCGCGCGCGCAACTGTCCGGGACCATCCAGAACGACATCCTCAAGGAGTTCATGGTCCGCAACACTTATATTTACCCGCCCGAGCCTTCGATGCGCATCATTGCGGATATCATCGAATACACGGCAAAGGAGATGCCGAAGTTCAATTCGATCTCCATCTCCGGCTATCACATGCAGGAGGCGGGAGCGACGCTGGTTCAGGAACTGGCATTCACACTCGCCGACGGGCGCGAATATGTCCGCGCCGCGCTGGCAAAAGGCCTCGATGTCGATGCGTTTGCCGGGCGGCTGTCCTTCTTCTTCGCCATCGGCATGAATTTCTTCATGGAAGCCGCCAAGCTGCGTGCTGCGCGTCTTCTGTGGACGCGGATCATGGAGGAGTTCAATCCGAAGAAACCTGGCTCGCTGATGCTGCGTACACACTGCCAGACCTCCGGCGTGTCGCTGCAGGAGCAGGATCCGTACAACAACGTTATTCGCACTGCCTATGAAGCCCTGTCGGCAGCACTCGGCGGCACCCAGTCGCTGCATACCAACGCGCTTGACGAGGCGATTGCGCTGCCGACCGAATTTTCGGCGCGTATCGCCCGCAACACCCAGCTCATTCTCCAGCACGAGACCGGTGTGACTAAAGTGGTCGATCCACTGGCGGGCTCCTACTATGTCGAAAACCTCACCAATGAACTCGCCGAAAAGGCCTGGGCGCTGATCGAGGAAGTCGAAGCGATGGGCGGCATGACCAAGGCGGTCAATGAAGGCCTGCCCAAGCGCCTGATCGAGGAGGCCGCAACCCGCAAGCAGGCCGCCATCGACCGCGGCGACGAAGTGATTGTCGGTGTCAACAAATACCGGCTCGAGCAGGAAGACGATCTCGACATTCTCGACATCGACAATGCGGCGGTGCGCGAGGCGCAGATCGCCCGCATCGAAAAGATGCGCCGCCAGCGCGATCCGAAAAAATGGCAGGACACCATCGACGCCCTGCGCAAGGTGGCACAGACTGGCGAAGGCAACATCCTTGAAGCGGCTGTTGAGGCGGCACGCGCGCGCGCCACGCTGGGTGAAATTTCCGACGCGCTGCGTGATGCGTTCGGCGATCATGCGGCGGTACCGAAAGTCGTGCGCAAGGTCTACGGCGCGGCCTATGCAGGTGAGCCGGAATATGAAACGCTGACCCAGCGCCTCGAAGATTTCGCCAAGGTGCTTGGAGAAACGCCGAAACTTCTCGTCGCCAAGCTCGGTCAGGACGGCCATGATCGGGGCGCCAAGATCATCGCCTCAGCCTTCGGCGACATCGGGTTCGAGGTGATCGCTGGCCCGCTGTTCCAGACACCTGAAGAGGCCGCAGACCTTGCCGTTGCCAGCAAGGTTCACGTCGTGGGCATGTCGTCGCTCGCGGCTGGCCACAAGACACTGGCGCCGCAACTTGTCGAAGCCCTGAAGGCACGGGGCGCGTCGGAGGTGATCGTCGTCGTCGGCGGTGTGGTTCCAAGACAGGATTACCAATTCCTGCTGGACAATGGCGTTGCCGCTGTTTTCGGTCCGGGCACCAATGTCCTCGACGCGGCACGCGCGGTGCTCGACCTGATGCAAGGAAAGCGGCGAAACGAATAGGCCCCACTCGCCCTGTCACCTTTCGGCCTGCTCTTCCAAGTCCGGCCCGAGCGGCTATTGTGCCGCGTAAATTTCGAGAGGAACCCAAGATGACCAATTCCCTTGTCGCCGAGCCAGAGATCCTGTTTGAAAAGCGCGGTCGCGCCGGGATCATCACGCTGAACCGTCCGAAGGCGCTGAACGCGCTGAGCGGCACGATGGTCAGCCTGATGCACCCGCAGATGGTGGCATGGGCGAGCGACGACAGCGTCGAACTCGTCATCATTCGCGCTGCGGGCGAAAAGGCGTTCTCCGCTGGTGGTGACATCCGCGAATTGCACGAATGGGGCATCGCGAAAGACCCGGCGATGCGCGTCTTCTACCGCGAGGAATATATCCTCAATACTTATATCAAGGAATATCCGAAGCCCTATGTGGCGCTGATCGAAGGCATCATGATGGGCGGCGGTGCGGGCGTGGCCGTGCATGGCAGCCACCGCGTCGTCGGCGAGCGGCTGATGTTTGCGATGCCCGAAACCGGAATCGGCTTCTTCCCTGACGTTGGCGGCACCTATTTCCTGCCGCGCATGCCGGGCAAGGTCGGCACCTGGCTGGCGCTGACCACTGCACGCCTTGGCCAATCCGATGCGCTGTGGGGCGGCATTGCAACGCATGCGGTCGCGTCCGCCGATATGGACGCGGTGCTCGACGCATTGTGCGCCGATGGCAACCCCGACAAAACGCTGGCGCGCTTTGCCACCACGCCGCAGGCAGGACCGACGCAGGCTGTGCTCGATGTTATCAACCGCTGCTTTGCTGCAGACACGGTGGAAGAAATTCTCGCGCGCCTTGACGCCGAAACTGGCGATCACGCCGAATGGGCGCAGAAGCAGGCCGCGATGATGCGCGCCAAATCACCGACCAGCCTGAAGATCGCCCTACGCCAGATGCAGGATGGCGCCAAGGCCGACTTCGAAGAGTGCATGCGCATCGAGTATCGCATCGTCACGCGGATCGCCGATGGCACCGATTTCTATGAAGGTGTGCGCGCCGTCATCATCGACAAGGACAATGCGCCGAAATGGCAGCCGGCGACGCTGGAAGCCGTGTCGGATGCCGATGTCGACGCGTATTTCGCGCCCTTGCCGGACGAACTCGACCTGAGCAACCCCGCACAGTTCTGAATTTGTCACATCGTGATTGACTCCGACTTCGCACCTGCAACATACTAGCCGGTATGTTTCAGGAAGGGGAGGAACTGCCATGGCGTTTGCACGCGTAAATGACGTCGTTTTGCACCACGACGTACGCGGCAAGGCAGATGGGCCTGTCGTCGTCTTTTCCAACTCCCTCGGGACCGACTTCCGCATCTGGGACGAGGTCGTCGCTTCACTGACCGATCGTTACCGTGTCGTCCTTTATGACAAGCGCGGACACGGCCTTTCGGAAGCGACGCCCGCACCGTACCGGATGGACGATCATGTCAACGATCTGGCTGCACTGCTCGACCATCTGGGCGTGGACGCAGCCGCTGTCGTCGGCCTTTCGGTCGGCGGCATGATCGCGCAAGGGTTGGCCTCCCGGCGGCCAGACCTCGTGCGCGTGCTGGTGCTGTGCGACACGGCACACAAGATCGGCACCGCCGAGATGTGGAACGCCCGCATTGATGCCGTAACCGCCAACGGCATTGCGTCGATGGGCGATGCGATCATGGAACGCTGGTTCACGCCCGCCTATCGCGTGCCCGAAAACGCTGATTTCGTCGGCTACACGGCGATGCTTACCCGTACCACAGTCGACGGCTATGCCGGAACCTGCGCAGCTTTGCGCGATGCCGACTACACCGAAACGACGCGGGCGCTGACGATTCCAGTTTTATGCATCGTTGGAGATCAGGACGGGTCTACTCCCCCTGACCTGGTGCGCTCGACGGCGGCACTCATCAAGGGTGCGCGATTTGAGCTGGTGCGCGATGCCGGCCACATACCTTGCGTAGAACAGCCGGTGGAAACCTCGCGGCTGATCGGAAGCTTCCTGAGTGAAGCTGGCTGGCACTGACCACGCCGCAAACTTATTTGCCAATTTGCCAACTCCCATTGGCGTTGAACAGGGACTGATAGAATGAGCGAATACGTCACAGTGACCCACGAGGGTGGCATTGCGATCATCATGATCGACAACCCGCCGGTGAATGCCATGAGCTTTCACCTGCGCCAGCCGCTCTACAAGGCCATCGAAGCCGCGCGCGACGACGCCTCGGTCGAGGGCGTCGTGCTCGCCTGCGCGGGACGCACCTTTGTTTCCGGCGCTGATATCAGCGAGTTTGGCTCCGAAAAAGCACTGGCAAGCCCGAGCCTGCCGGAACTGTGCAGCCTGCTGGAATCCCTGCCCAAGCCTGTCGTAGCCGCCATTCACGGCACCACGCTTGGCGGCGGGCTCGAACTGGCAATGTCATGCCACTACCGCGTGGCCGACAAGGGCGCGAAGGTCGGCCTGCCGGAAGTAAAGCTCGGCTTGCTGCCGGGCGCCGGCGGCACGATCCGCCTGCCGCGCCTGACCGGCCCGGAAACCGCCGTCAAAATGATCGTTTCAGGCACGCCAATCGGTGCGGCGCAGGCACTGGCTGCCGGTGTCGTCGATGCCGTGGTCGAGAGTGACCTCACGGCAGAAGCCGTGAAATTCGCAAAAGGCAAAGCCACCGAGGGTGGTCCGCATATCCCGGTGAGCGCCCGTGACGACAAGCTGGTAGCAGCGCGCAATGATCTTGCCGCATTCGACGCGGCGGCCAAGGAAGCGACCAAGAAATCGCGTGGCCTCGACGCGCCGCTGGCATGCGCCCAGTCGGTGCGCAACGCCATCACGCTGCCCTTCGACGAAGCGCTGGCCAAGGAGCGCGAGCTGTTTATCAAGCTGGTGTCCGGTGACCAGTCGCGCGCCCAGCGCCATCTGTTCTTCGCCGAGCGCGAAGCCGCCAAGGTGCCGGGAATCGGCAAGGACGTGCAGCCGCGCAACATCGCCAAGGTCGGCGTCATCGGCGCCGGCACGATGGGCGGCGGCATTGCCATGGCGTTCGTCAACGGCGGATTGCCGGTCACCATTCTGGAGATGAGCGACGAGGCGCTCGACCGTGGCTTTGCCACCATCGAAAAGAACTATGGCATCTCGGTTTCGCGCGGGTCGCTGACCGAAGAGGCCAAGGCCAAGCGTATGGCCAGCTTCTCGCGCACGACCGACTATGCCGACCTTTCCGATTGCGACCTCATCATCGAAGCGGTGTTCGAGGAAATGTCGGTGAAGAAGGACGTGTTCGCCAAGATCGAAGCTGTCGCCAAGCCGGGCGCGATTCTTGCCACTAACACGTCCTATCTCGACGTCGACGCGATTGCCGCCAACACCAGCCGTCCACAGGACGTCATTGGCCTGCACTTCTTCTCGCCCGCCAATGTGATGAAGCTCCTGGAGATCGTGCGCGGCAAGGAAACCGCTGCTGACGTGGTGCTGACCGCGCTTCAGCTCGGCCGCAAGATCGCCAAGGTTCCGGTCGTCGTCGGCGTCTGCCACGGCTTCGTCGGCAACCGCATGCTTGGTGCGCGCGGCGAAGACCTTGAAGCGCTGCTGCTGGAGGGCGCTTCGCCAGAGCAGATCGACCGCGTGTTCACCGATTTCGGCTTCGTGATGGGGCCGTTTGCGATGTGGGACCTGGCTGGTCTCGACATTGGCTGGCGCAACCGCAAGTCGCTCGGCAAGACCGCTGTCATCGGCGACGCCGTCTGCGAGATGGGCCGGTTCGGCCAGAAGACCGGCAAGGGCATGTATCTCTACGAGAACGGCTCACGCACGCCCAAGCCAGACCCGGAAATCGCGGCGCTAATCGAAGACAAGACCAAGGAACTTGGCATCGCGCGCCGTGAGATTTCGGATCAGGAGATCATCGAGCGCACGATCTATCCGATGGTCAACGAAGGCGCGCGCATTCTGGAAGAGAAGATCGCCGCGCGTCCGTCCGACATCGATATTGTCTGGATCAACGGCTATGGCTTCCCCGTCGGCAAGGGCGGACCGATGTTCTGGGCCGACCTCGAAGGTCTGTCGAAGATCGTCGCGCAGCTCGACCACTGGCATGCCAAGACCGGCAAAGCTGTGTTCGACCCCGCGCCGCTGCTGCGCTCGTTGGCGGAAACCGGCGGCAGCTTTGCAGCGATGAAAGCCTGATTTTTGGAACGGCCCATGGCTTCACAACCATGGGCCGCTTTGTTTTGACAGTTCAAGGAGATCCTCATCATGGCTGAAGCCGTCATCGTTTCCACCGCCCGCACCCCGATCGGCAAAGCCTATCGCGGCGCATTCAACGACACCGATGGTTCAACACTTGGTGCCCACGCGATCAAGCATGCGCTCGAGCGCTCCGGCCTCGACGGGGGCGAGATCGAAGACGTGGTGATGGGCTGCGCCATGCAGGAAGGCACAACCGGCCTCAACGTCGCACGACGCTCGCTGCTCGTCGCCGGTCTGCCGGTGACGGTTGCCGGCACCACCATCGACCGCCAGTGCTCGTCGGGCCTGCAGTCAATGGCGCTTCTGGCCAACGCGATCCGCAATGATGGCGTGATGGCGGGCATTGCAGGTGGACTGGAGTCGATCAGCCTCGTGCAGAACGATCACATGAATCGCTATCGCCTCGTCAACAAGACGCTCACCGGACCTGCCGCTGACGTCTACATGCCGATGATTGACACTGCGGAAGTGGTGGCGACGCGATATGGCATCTCACGCGAGCGTCAGGATGAATACGGCCTCGAAAGCCAGCGCCGTGTTGCCGCTGCTCGCGAAGCCGGGCTGTTCGATGCCGAAATCGCGCCGATCAAGACGCGGATGGCTGTGATCGACAAAGAGACCAAAGAGATCAGTCACCGCGACATCGAACTTGCCCACGACGAAGGTCCGCGCGCCGACACCACAGCGGAAGGCCTTGCTGGCCTCAGGACCGTGCGCGAAGGCGGAACGATCACGGCAGGCAACGCAAGCCAGCTCTCGGACGGCGCGTCGGCCAATGTCATCATGAACTCGAAGGAAGCCGAAAAGCGTGGGCTGCAGCCGCTCGGCATCTTCCGAGGCTTTGCCGTCGCGGGTTGCGAGCCCGACGAAATGGGCATCGGCCCGGTCTTCGCGGTGCCGCGTCTGCTCGAACGTCACGGCCTGAAAGTCGACGATATCGGCCTGTGGGAGCTGAACGAAGCGTTTGCCGTGCAGGTGCTCTACTGCCGCGACCGTCTCGGCATCGACCCGGCCAAGCTCAACGTCAATGGCGGCGCGATTGCAGTCGGCCACCCCTATGGCATGAGCGGCTCGCGTCTGGCCGGCCATGCGCTGATCGAGGGCAAGCGTCGCGGCGTGAAATATGCCGTGGTGACCATGTGCATCGGCGGCGGTCAAGGCGCTGCCGGCCTGTTCGAGATCAACTGAGTCGGAGGGGAAGATGGACCTGCGTTACACGGACGAACAGCTGGCATTTCGCGACGAAGTGCGGGCTTTTCTCACGGAAAACCTGCCGGAAGAGATTCGCGCTCGCCTGATCGACGGGGAGAAGGTGCGCAAGGAAGACCTCGTCTTCTGGTCGCGTGTTCTCAACGAAAAAGGCTGGGCAGTGCCGCACTGGCCGGTCGAGCATGGCGGCACCGGCTGGGATCCGATGAAGCAGTACATCTTCCTCGAAGAGACGCAGAAATGGCCGGCGCCGCAGCCGCTGGCCTTCGGCGTCAACATGGTCGGACCGGTGATCGCCACCTTCGGCAACGCGGGGCAGAAGGCGCATTACCTGCCCCGTATCGCCAATCTCGACGATTGGTGGTGTCAGGGCTTCTCCGAGCCCGGCGCGGGCTCGGACCTTGCTTCGCTGAAAACCCGCGCGGTGCGCGACGGCGACCATTATGTCGTCAACGGCCAGAAAACCTGGACCACGCTCGGCCAGTTTGCCGACTGGATCTTCTGCCTGGTGCGCACCGACCCGGAGGCGAAAAAGCAGTCCGGCATCTCGTTCCTGCTGATCGACATGAAGACGCCGGGCGTCGAAGTACGTCCGATCCAGACCATCGACGGCGGCCATGAGGTCAACGAAGTATTCCTCACCGATGTGCGCGTGCCGGTCGAAAATCTGGTTGGTGAAGAAAACAAGGGCTGGGACTACGCAAAATTCCTGCTCGGCAATGAACGCACCAACATTGCCCGCGTCGGCATGTCGAAGCAGCGCATTGCCCGCATCCGCGAGCTGGCGGCGCTGGAACTGTCGGGTGGACGTCCGTTGCTGGACGATCCGCGCTTCATCGAGAAGCTGACCGCCGTCGAGATCGAGCTGAAAGCGCTGGAGCTGACGCAATTGCGTGTGGTCGCTGCCGACGCCAAGCGCGGCAATACCGGCAAGCCCGACCCGGCCTCGTCGATCCTGAAGATCAAGGGCTCGGAAATCCAGCAGGCAACGACGGCGCTGCTGATGGAAGTGATGGGACCGCACGCATTGCCCTATCATGAGGACGAAATCGACGGCTCCAACGAACTGCCGATTGAGCCGGATTATGCTGCCTCGGCCGCACCGGGTTATTTCAATTTCCGGAAGGTCTCGATCTATGGCGGATCGAACGAGATCCAGAAGAACATCATCGCCAAAGCCGTTCTCGGGCTCTAGGAAAGAGAGGAACACAGCATGGATTTCGATCTTTCCGAAGAACAGTCGATCCTCAAGGATTCGCTCGATCGTCTGCTTGGCGACACATACGGCTTCGAGGACCGCAAGCGCTACATGGCGAGCGCCGAAGGCTGGAGCCCGCAATTGTGGAGCCAGTACACCGAGATGGGCCTGCTCGCCCTGCCCTTCGCGGAAGAAGATGGCGGGCTTGGCGGCACAGCCGTGGAAACGGCCATCGTGATGGAATCGCTCGGCAAGGCGCTGGCGCTGGAGCCGTATTTCACCACCGCGATCCTCGGCGGCGCGTTCCTGCGCTACGGCGGCAATGATGACCAGCGGGCGCGGTACATCCCGGCCGTGGCTGAAGGCGCGCTCAAGCTTGCGTTCGCGCAGGTCGAGCGCAACTCGCGCTTCGATTTGCACCATGTCGAGACGACAGCTCGCAAGGACGGTTCGGGCTATGTGCTCAACGGCCAGAAAAGCGTCGTGCTGCATGGCGACTGCGCCGACAAACTGTTCGTCACCGCACGTACGGCCGGCGATGTCCGCGATGAAAACGGCATCGGCGTGTTTCTCGTTGACGCCACGGCGCAAGGCGTCACCGTGCGTGGCTACCGCACGCAGGATGGCCTGCGTGCCGCCGAAGTGACGTTCGACAATGTGGCGGTCGGGGCCGAGGCGGTGTTCGGCGATGCTGAAAACGGCTTGCCACTGGTGCGCCGCGTCGTCGACACCGGCATCGCGGCCCTTGCCGCCGAGTCCATCGGCGTGATGTCGGCGATGCACGCGCTGACGGTGGACTATCTGAAGGTGCGCAAGCAGTTCGGTGTCGCTATCGGCCAGTTCCAGGTGCTGCAACACGCCGCCGTCGACATGTTCGTCGCGATTGAACAGGCGCGGTCCATATCGCTTTACGCCACGATGATGGCCGACAGCGACGATGCCACCGAGCGCACCCGCGCGATACACGCGGCCAAGGCCGAGATCGGCCGGGGCGGCAAGATCGTCGGCGAAAACGCCATCCAGCTGCATGGCGGCGTCGGCATGACGATGGAATATGCAGTCGGACATTATTTCAAGCGCATGACGATGCTCAATATCGCTCATGGCGATGCGGATTATCACCTGCGCGCGCTGGCTGCGATGGGTGGCCTGCTGGCGGCTTGAAGCACGTCCCCTGAAAGTCGGACCCGGTTTCGGGAGACAGGCGTGCGACACGCTTTAGGCTGCGTTGCTCCTGTTATTCGTGTTGGCTTTACGCGCTCGCGTCCCTTGGCAAGAGGGACGCGAGGGCATAGATGTTCCGCACATTCTCAGCTTAGGACGTTGCCATGGAAATTCGTCAGATCACCGAAGACTATTCGGTCTCGCCGCAGGTGGGTATCGAACATATTCCACTCATCAAAGCTGCGGGCTTCAAGAGCGTCATTGCCAACCGTCCGGACAACGAAGATGGTGCGGTCGCTCACACGGAAATCGAGACTGCCGCACGTGAGGCAGGTCTTGAATTCCGCTACATTCCGGTGATCAGCGGACAGATGACGCAGGAAAACGTCAGCGACCAGGCGTCGGCAATCGAGGCACTGCCTAAACCCGTGCTCGCCTATTGCCGCTCGGGAACACGCAGCGGTAATATTTTTGCGCTGGTGCAGGAAGGCAAGCGGTAATCTCCCGACCATGAAAAACGCCCGGCAGCGCCGGGCGTTTTTTCTTGAAGCGTATCGCAATCTTTCAGATTCGCACCTTGCGCTTTAGCTCCTTGTTTTTACGCATGTCTCAGCGCGCCCCGATCAATAAAGCCATCGCACCATGAAAAGGGAAATGGCCGGGAACGCTGTCAAAATGACCGTCCTGACGATGTCGCTGGCAACAAATGGCGTCACTCCACGGTAGGTCTGGATAATTGGAATATCCTTAGCCATTGAATTGATGACAAACAGATTCATGCCTACCGGTGGTGTGATGAGCCCCACTTCGACGACGATCAGAACGAGAATTCCGAACCAGATCGCGAATTCTTCAGCACCCAAACCATAGTCCAGCACGCTCACAATCGGGAAAAAGATCGGAACGGTCAGAAGGATCATCGACATCGAATCCATGAAGCAGCCAAGGATCAGGTAGAAGATCAGTATCCCGACCAGGACCATCCACGGATTGTAGCCCTGAGAGGTTATGAACAATGCGGCTTCAGCGGGAAGTTGCGACAGGGCGAGAAAACCATTGTAGATGGCCGCGCCGAACACGATGAAAAAGATCATCGCAGTGGCGGATGCGGTCATCAGAATGGACTGGATAAGGGTCTCTCGTGTCAGCCCGCCGTTGACGAACGCAATCAATCCGGTGCCGGCCGCGCCAATCGCTGCAGCCTCGGTCGGGGTGAAAATGCCTGCGTAGATGCCACCGACCACCGTGATGAAAACAATCAGCACCGGCCAGACTTCGGCCAGTGCGCGGAATCGCTCTCGGTACGGCATACGCTCCGCAGACCCGGCCGAGCCAGGCGAGACGCGTACATAGATCGCGATGACGATCATGTAGCCGATGGCTGCGAGGATTCCCGGTACGAATGCCGCCAAAAACAGTTTTGCAATATTCTGTTCAGCAAGGATCGCATAGATCACCAGAACCACCGAAGGCGGAATGAGGACGCCAAGCGTCCCGCCTGCCGCCAGCGTTCCCGTGGCCAATGCGTTCGAATAACCGTATCGGCGCAATTCTGGCAAAGCCACCTGCGCCATCGTGGCGGCTGTCGCCAGCGACGATCCACATATCGCGCCGAAACCGGCACAGGCTCCAACCGCAGACATAGCAACACCACCTTTTCGGTGGCCAAGCCATGCATTTGACGCTCTGAAAAGAGCCTGAGACATTCCGCCGAGGGTCGCAAACTGCCCCATCAGCAGAAACAACGGGATAATCGAAAGAGAGTAACTGGAGAAGGTCGAGTATGTCTCGCCCTTGAGGCGTGAGAGAATGGGGACTGCACTGCCCATGATGATCCACGACCCGCCCAGCCCGACCAGCAACATTGCCAGGCCGATGGGAAGACGAAGAAAAATCAGAAGCAGAACGAGTGGGAATGAATAGATACCAAGTTCCAGACCGCTCACGAATGTCCCCCTTCAGCCGGTCCAAATTGCCTTTGGCCCGCAACGACTTCCTGAATCCGGATGAAGGTCATGTAGAACGACACCAGAATCGCTACCCCAACAGCGACCATCGCGGCAGCAAAGCCCCACCACACCGGAAACTGAAGAATGAAGGTGGTTTCGTTGTACCGCATCTTGTCGGTCATCCCATACCAGAGGCGCCAGCCGATCAGCGTGATTGCAAACGTCATCAATATTTCGGTGATGAGATCGATCACACGGTTGACGCCAGCCGGAAAGAAACTGGTGAAAACGTCCACCGTCGCATGCGCGCCGCGCAACTGACACCAGGGCAGAAATGAGAAGACAGCGAACGCGGTCATCACTTCAACCAGTTCGAAATCTCCGGGGATCGGACCCAGTCCTTGCCGAACAAATGCTCGGCCGGTGATACTGACAACAGTGAGCACCGTTATAAGGATCAGCACCAGGCCACCCAGAATGGCGAGTGCGCGCGCCAACCACTCAATGGCTGCTGAGCGTTTCATCCTGCCTGTTCTCCACCCTGTGGCTCGTGACAACGCACCCGCTTCATTGGTGTGCCAGGTCTCGGCCAGTCCATGCTTCTGTCAAATCCCTGCCCACTTTTCGTCAAGCGTGCATCACCCGAGAAAGCTCAACAATCGGACCACGATTATTGAGTGTATCGACATCAAAACCAGCGATTTTCTTGTAAACGTCGGCCGTTTCAACCAGCTCTTCTTTTGACAAGACCTCCGAGATGTCGTCGAAAACACCACCACAACGTTCCTCGACAATTTCCATGACCTGATCAGGACCGTTGCCGCGGTTCGCGTGAACGATGCGCGTGGTGGCAGGACGCCGCTCCGCCTCGTAAAGTTGCAGCGCATCCGCTGTCAGCCCTCGCTCGGCGATCGCTCGCGTCAGGACACGGGCGTCAATGATCGCCTGGGACGCGCCATTGGAGCCGATCGGATACATTGGATGCGCGGCGTCGCCCATCAAGGTGACGTTCCCTTGTGTCCAGTTGTCCAGGGGATCTCTGTCGACCATCGGATATTCGTAGCACTCGCCGCCTTCCAGCATCAGAGCCGGGCAATCGAGCCAGTCAAAACGCCAGTCCTGAAATGCCGGCAGGAAGTCGGCAAAATCGCCTTGCCTGTTCCAGTCTTCCCGGTTCCAGCCAGCACCGGGCTCATATTTCAGTTCGGCAATCCAGTTGATCAACGCTTTTCCCGTCACCGGATCAGGTGCGGAAATCGGATAGGTAACGAACTTCTGCCACTCATGGCCGGCCATCGCCATTGTTGCTCCGCTGAGCGACGGCGCTGCCATACTGGTTCCACGCCACAGGACGGCCCCGCCCCACTTGGGCGCTCCTTCGTTCGGCACCATCTGACTGCGAATGGCAGAATGGATGCCATCAGCTGCGACGAGCAGTGTCGCAGTTGCGGTGCTCTGCCGCCCTTCAGTATCTCGCAGATGGACATCAACGCCATCCTCGCATTGCGTAAAACCTGTGACGCTGACGCCGTTGACGACGCAATCGCCACCAAGTCGCGCACGGACCGCGTGATACAGCATCATCTGCAATTGGCCGCGGTGGACCGAGAACTGCGGCCAACGATAGCCCGCGCCCAGACCACGGGCTTCCTTCCAGATCAGACCGCCCTTTTTCGAAAAATAGGCAACTTCCTTCGTTCGTACGCCAATCTTGTCGAGCTCGTCACCAAGGCCCATTTCGAACAATTCACGCACCGCATGTGGCTGGACATTAATTCCCACGCCCAGCGGCCTTATCGTTGCGACCTGCTCATAGATTCGCGCGCGCACACCGATCTGATCGAGCGATAGCGCAAGCGACAGTCCGGCGATCCCGCCGCCGGCAATGATGACGTCCATTATTCCTCCGTCCACCAGAGGAATCGAGACGGAACAGCCGTCTCGATTCTCTTTTGCGACGACTTTACTTCGCGGTGTACTTGTCGATCAACGCCCGCGCTTCATCAAGCAGAGCCTGGCCCTTGATGCCCTTGCCGTCAGCTTCCTTGACCCAGTTTGCGATCACCGGTTCCGCGGCGGCTTTCCACTCATCGACCTGCTCGGCACTGAGTGTAATGATGTTGTTCTTGCGGGCTACAGCAAGTTCGCGGCCTGGTGCATCGTAATGTTCCTGCGTCTTGCCAAACAGTGCCGATACGTCCTGGCCAGAGTTGGCATCGATCACCTTCTTGAGGTCATCCGGCAGGCTGTCATATTTTGCCTTGTTCATCGCCAGCACAAACGTGGTCGTATACAGCGCATGATCGCCGCCGAATTCGGTGTGATTGCTGACCAGTTCCTGCACCTTCAGGGACGGCACAACTTCCCATGGCGTCACCGCCCCGTCGATCACGCCCTTGGACAGAGATTCGGTCACCGCCGGAATCGGCATGCCGACCGGCGTGCCGCCCAGTTCCGAGACAAGTGCCGTGATCACCCGCGTCGGGGCGCGTACTTTCATGCCCTGAAGATCGGTCATCTTCTCAACCGGCGTGCGCGAATGGATCACGCCGGGACCATGAACCCATGCCGCAAGAATCTGGAGATCCTTGAACTCACCATCCTTCATGTGCGATTCAAACAGGTCCCAGTAGGCACGCGACGTGGCCTCCGCGCTGGTCATCATGAAGGGAAGTTCAAACACTTCTGTTGAGGGAAAGCGACCCGGCGTGGAGCCCGGCAGAGTCCAGACGATATCAACGGTGCCGTCCTGCGCCTGATCGATCAATTGCGGCGGCGTGCCGCCAAGCTGCATCGCGGGGTAACGCTCGATCTTGATACGCCCACCGGATTCAGATTCAACCTTGTCAGCCCAAGGGTCCAGCACGTGTGCAGGAACGTTCGCCTGTGCTGGCAGGAACTGATGCAGGCGCAGCGTCACTTCCTGCGCTAATGTTGACGTGGTAGCGGCAAGCCAGCCGGCTGACGCCAGCGAGGCTGCAAGGACAATCGACCTGATCGTTCCGGTGTTCATATGTTCCTCCCTGATGAACCCTCCGGGAGCAGCTCCTCCTGCCGCTTTATCCCGGATCGGACGGTCGATCTTACAGAACTTTATGTAACAATAAAGATGCCTGACCTTCCTTTTCCGTAACACTCAAAGTGGCAGAGCTGTGGTCTCTTTCAGTGTTTCAAGCACGATCGCCGTTTTGACGTGCTGAACCGCCTCATGCGGCAGAAGAACGTCATTCACGAAGTTGGACAGCGACTTCAGATCCGGCGTGACGACTTTGAGGATATAGTCCATCTCACCGGTCAAAGCGTGCGCTTCCTGCACTTCAGGCAACCGGCTGAGCAGATCCGAGAAACGCCGTGCATTGTCGCGGTTGTGCGTCGACAGCGTCACGGAAATAACGTTCACGAGCGAGAAACCCAGCCGATCACGGTCGAGGACTGCGCGATAGCCCTTGATCAATCCACTCTCTTCCAGCCTCTGACGTCGCCGTGAGCACTGCGAAGCTGACAGGTTCACCCGCTCGGAAAGGTCACCGTTCGTCAATCGCGCGTCTTCCTGCAAAAGAGACAATATCTTGCGATCAAATTGATCTAGATGCTCACTTTCCATCATGAAGACCCCAGTCCATACACAAACCCCGCAACATGGTTCATCTTGCCGGGCTTGAATGCAAGCCCTTTGCAGCTCTCCGGTGTTAAAATTTGTTCCTGACAGATTTCCAGAGGAGGAAACCATGGGTCCGTTCCCACACGACGCGCCGCCTGCAAAAATTACCGAAGCCAATCCTGCGGGTACCGACGGTTTCGAGTTTGTCGAATTCGCACATCCAGAACCGGAAAAGCTCGCGGAGCTGTTCACGCGCATGGGCTACGTGGCGGTGGCCAAACACAGGACCAAGGACATCACCGTCTGGCGACAGGGTGACATCAACTATCTCGTCAATGCAGAACCTGGCTCACACGCGATGCGATTTGTCGATGAGCGTGGCCCATGCGCGCCTTCGATGGCGTGGCGCGTGGTGGATGCGCAACACGCCTACGCTCACGCCGTCTCTCAGGGAGCTACACCTTACGAAGGCAATGACAAGACGCTCGACGTTCCGGCCATCGTCGGCATAGGCGGATCGCTGCTCTATTTCATCGACACTTACGGAACGAAGGGCTCGGCCTATGAGGCAGAGTTCGAGTGGATTGGAGAGCGCGACCCGAAACCGGAAGGCGTCGGCTTCTACTATCTCGATCACCTCACCCACAATGTATTCCGCGGCAACATGGATACGTGGTGGGACTTTTACCGAAACTTGTTCGGCTTTACACAAATCCACTTCTTCGACATTGACGGACGGATCACTGGCCTCGTCAGCCGCGCGATCACGTCGCCTTGTGGGAAGATCCGCATCCCACTCAACGAGTCCAAGGACGACACCAGCCAGATCGCCGAATATCTGCGCAAATACAACGGCGAAGGCATCCAGCACATCGCGGTCGGAACCGACGGCATCTATGACGCGACCGACAAGCTGGCGGATAATGGCCTGAAGTTCATGCCTGGCCCACCCGACACCTATTATGAGATGTCACATCAGCGGGTGGTCGGTCACGATGAGCCGCTCGACCGCATGAAGCAGCATGGCATCCTGATTGACGGCGAAGGTGTGGTGAATGGCGGCATGACGAAGATCCTGCTGCAGATCTTCTCCAAGACGGTCATCGGCCCGATCTTCTTCGAATTCATTCAGCGCAAGGGCGATGAAGGTTTCGGCGAAGGCAACTTCCGTGCCCTGTTCGAGTCGATCGAGGAAGATCAGATCCGGCGCGGTGTCATCAAGCCGCAGGAAGCTGCGGAATAGGTTCAGAATTGCAAACCAACGTCATCCTTGGAGACACCGGGGATGACGTTAAGTTTAGATTGTTCACCCTTTGCGCGCCGCAGCCAACAGCGCCTGAAGTTCCTCCAGATCACCGATAGCGTTTGCCATCAGAAGGACAAGCCTGGCGTTCAGACGGGCGCTTTCGTCATAGGTCAGCCCGTCATGCGCCGCCATCAGCGCGGCGTAGAAATCATCGCCGGCTAGGCCTAGCCGGTCGCCACCGCTAGCGTGATCGCTCATGTAGTTCTCCCCGTCGCGCGTAGCCATGCGGCTGAAAGCTCTGTGGCGTCTCGACAGATGGCAGCGATGTGCTGATCCGGCCGGACAAGGTAGATGCTTCCCTCCCCGTATCGCCTCTTCACGAATTTCTCTGCGTCATGAAGGCATGAGACGTCATCGAACCGCTGCGGGTCCGAGCTCACGACGATCCCATCTACGCCGTCCGGCAATTCCGGCAAGTCGGCATCAATCGCAAGGGCTGTGAACCGACCGCCAACATGATTGAGCAGCCAGCCATCGGCGCCCAAAGGCGCATCGACCATTGCCGCACCGACCATATGCCCGCTTTCATTTGGCGATGATTGCAACGGGCTGAAGCCGAGCCCACATGGCCGCGACAGCCTGCCGGAGTTGACCAGCTTGCGTGCAAATTCGTGATCAGCCGCCAGATCCAGCACGCTGTCCCGGAAAAGCCGCTCCATATCCGTCTTTGGCGTCATGAACGAAGTTGCACGCGAGGAATTGAGGATATTCTCGTCAGCACCATGAACGCGTTCGACATTGTAGGTCTCGATCAGGCATTCCGGCGCCTCGCCACTCAGGACCATCGCCAGCTTCCAGACGAGATTGTCGACGTCCTGAATGCCGCCATTTCCGCCGCGCGCGCCGAATGGCGACACAATGTGCGCACTATCGCCGGCGAAAACGACGCGACCGTGCACGAACCGGTCAAGTCGGCGACATTGGAAGGTGTAGACCGACACCCAGTCGAGTTCGAAATCGCCATGACCGATCACACGTTCGATCCGTGGGATGACGTTTTCCGGTTTCTTCTCTTCTTCCGGATCGGCGTCCCATCCAAGCTGCAAATCAATGCGATAGATGTTGTCCGGCTGCTTGTGGAGGAGCGCTGACTGCCCCTTGTGAAACGGCGGCTCGAACCAGAACCATCGTTCAGCAGGAAACTCGGCACTCATCTCGACGTCGGCGATCAGGAATCGCTCTTCAAACACGCGACCGTCGAAATCGAGCCCCAGACAGCTGCGCACGCACGAACGCGCCCCATCGCAGGCCAGAAGCCAATCTGTTTCAAGCCTGTAGCTGCCGTCAGGGCTCTGAACGGTGACAATGGCCCCATTTGGATCGTGAGCTACATCGGTGACGCGGTTTTTCCAGCGCAGATCAATCAGGTCTGGAAAATCACGGCAGCGCTCAACGAGATATTGCTCAACGTAATATTGCTGCAAGTTGATGAAGGCCGGCATCTTGTGGCCTTCTTCAGGGAGCAGGTCAAAGCTCCAGACCTCCCGCTCCCGATGGAAAAGACGGCCGATCTTCCACGTGATCCCCTTCTCCACCATTCGCTCGCCGACACCCAGGCGGTCGAAAATCTCAAGCGTCCGCTTGGACCAGCAAATGGCGCGGCTCCCGCGCGAAACAACGTCATTGTCATCTAGAACGATGCAGGAAATGCCGTGCAGGGCCAGGTCTATGGCGGCGCTCAGCCCCACCGGCCCCGCGCCGACTATCACAACAGGGTAGCGATGCGCCGATGCCCCACGCAATTCGGGCGGCGTGGAATACTCGAACGGTTGGTAATCGTAACGCGGCAAAGGCTCCTCCCAGACGCTTGCTGCCGACCAAAGGAACGCTTGCGCCTAGCCCTGCAACGCCTCCCACATCTGCCGGTCACGCTCCGCAGTCCAGATACGGGGTGTATCGATGCCAAGCGCCTCGTCGTAGGCTCGGGCCACGTTGAACGGCAGGCAGTGCTCGTAGATCGCATAGGACGCGAATTTCGGATCGCAGGCCGCGCGGCAGGCATCCCAAGCTTCTTTCAGCGAGCCGCCCCCCTGCGCGATCCGCGCAATCGGCCGATAGGTCGACGTGACGAAATCTGCCGTATTGTCGAGTGCTTCGTTCACGAGTTTTGAGCCGACAAGAGCATCCCCTCGCCCCGGCGCGATCGCGTCGAGATCGTAAGCCCGAATTGCCTCCACGGTCTTCGGCCAGTCGCCGAAATGCCCGTCACCGCAATAACAGGCGGAGTGATATTCAACGATGTCACCGGTGAACATCACATTTGCATCCGGCACATAGGCAACGATGTCACCAGCGGTATGGGCGCGTCCGAGGAACGAGAGATCAACGCGGCGCTTGCCCAGATACAGCGTCATGCTGCTCTCAAAGGTCATCGTCGGCCAGGTCAGGCCCGGGATCGATTCATGTCCCTGAAACAGCCGCGGGAACCGTCCGAACTCGGAGTCCCAGTCTTCCTGCCCCCTCTCCACGACCATGGCACGCGCCGTATCCGACATGATGATCTCGGACGCGCCATAGGCTGATGCGCCAAGCACCCGCACTGCATGGTAGTGGCTAAGCACAACGTATTTGATCGGCTTGTCAGTGACGTTGCGGATATGCTCCACCACCTTGTGCGCCAGCCGAGGCGTTGCTTGCGCGTCGATGATCATGACGCTGTCGTCGCCGATGATGACCCCGGTGTTGGGATCTCCTTCTGCCGTGAAGGCCCAGAGGTCGCGACCAATCTCGGTGAAGGAAATCTTCTTTTCCGTCAGGTCGCCCTGCGATGCGAATTGCTTTGCCATGCCAGCGCTACCCTCGTTGCTCTGAGGAGGTAGCGGAGTTCTGAACCACCTGTTCGATGGCACCGAAGATGGAATGACCCGTCTTGTCCTTCATCTCGATGCGGACGGTGTCGCCAAACCGCATGAAGGGCGTTTTCGGGCCGCCCTGCTGGATGGTTTCGATCGTGCGGATCTCGGCGATGCAGGAGTAGCCAACGCCCCCCTCTGCAATAGGCTTGCCGGGGCCGCCATCCAGCTTGTTCGACACTGTACCGGAGCCGATAATCGTGCCGGCGACCAATGGACGGGTCTTGGCGGCGTGCGCGATGAGAGTCGGGAAATCGAACGTCATGTCGACGCCTGCATTGGCGCAGCCGAACGGCTTGCCATTATATTCGACGAGAAGTGGCAAATGCAGCTTGCCGCCATCCCATGCGTCGCCAAGCTCCTCCGGCGTGACGGCAACAGGGGAGAACGCCGATGACGGCTTCGATTGGAAGAACCCGAAGCCCTTGGCAAGTTCAGCCGGAATCAACCCGCGTAGCGAAACGTCGTTGACGAGCATCACAAGGCGGATGGCATCGCTTGCCTCCTCAACGCTGGCACCGGCGCGCACATCGTCGACGATAACTGCAACCTCGCCTTCCATGTCGATACCCCATGCTTCGTCTTCCATGACGATGGGATCGCGAGGGGCAAGGAAGCTGTCGGAGCCACCCTGGTACATCAAGGGATCCGTCCAGAACGTGGCGGGCATCTCAGCATTGCGGGCACGGCGCACGAGCTCAACGTGATTGACGTAGGCCGAGCCGTCAGCCCACTGATAGGCGCGCGGCAATGGCGAATGCGCGGCGCTTTCGTGAAACCGTTCCGACGGCAGGGAGCCGTGCTCCAGCCCCTCCGCCAACGCTTCCAGATGCGGCACGATGCGCGCCCAGTCGTCGAGCGCGCCTTGCAGATTGGCAACGAGGAACGATGCATCGGTGTAGCGCGTCAGATCCCGCGACACGACGACCAGCTTACCGTCACGCGTGCCGTCCTTGAGAGTTGCCAGTTTCATGAATTCTCCGTCACAGATTGACTTGTTCTTTTCCGGTAACAGCTGCGCCTTCGCCGCGAACCGCGATTGACGCAACGGCAGTATTGCAGGAGATCCGGCTAACTCCAATCACCTTCCGGGGTGCCGTTGAAACGTTTTTTCAGGTCGGTCCAGCAGTCGATGTAATTGTCCTGCAATGTGTCGAGGCTGGCAGCGTAGCGCGTCAGCAATTGCGGAAAGCGCGTCTCGAACATGAACGCCATGGTGTTTTCGAGCTTTACCGGCTTCAGGTCCGCGCGTGACGCCTTTTCGAATCCGGTGGCGTCGGGACCATGCGCCAGCATCATGTTGTGCAGGCTCATGCCGCCGGGAACGAAACCTTCCTCCTTCGCGTCGTACTGGCCATGGATCAGCCCCATGAACTCGCTCATGATGTTGCGATGGTACCAGGGAGGGCGGAAAGTGTTTTCGGCCACCAGCCAGCGCGGTGGGAAAATGACAAAATCGATGTTGGCGGTGCCTTCTTCGCCCGATGGCGCAGTGAGCACTGTGAAGATCGACGGATCCGGGTGGTCGAACAGGATCGCGCCGACCGGCGAGAAGGTCGAAAGGTCGTATTTGTAAGGCGCATAATTGCCGTGCCAGGCGACGACATCCAGCGGAGAATGGCCGATTTCGGTCACATGGAAGGAGCCGCACCATTTCACGATGATCCGGCACGGCGTCTCCTTTTCTTCAAACCACGCGACCGGTGTCTTGAAATCGCGCGGATTGGCGAGGCAGTTCGCGCCGATGGGCCCGCGATCCGGCATGGTGAACTTGGCGCCATAATTCTCGCAGACATAACCACGCGACGAGCCGTCCATCAATTCAACCTTGAACACGAGGCCGCGCGGCAGAACGCAGATTTCGCCGGGCTGAACTTCCATCACGCCCATCTCGGTCATAAAGCGCAAGCCGCCGACCTGCGGCACGACCAGCAGTTCACCATCAGCGTTGAAGAAATGGTCGTCGACCATGTCGGCATTGGCAACATAGGCATGGGCGGCCATGCCCGCCTGCCCGAAGACATCGCCCGCCGTCGTCATCGTGCGGATGCCCTCAATGAAATTGGTTTCCCCGATGGGCATCGGCAGGGGATTCCACCGCATCTGCGCCAGCGACAGTTCCTGATCAGCGGCATTGGGAGCCGATTTCCATGCCGGCAGCTTGAACGACTGAAATCGCTGGTGATGCTTGACGCTCGGTCGGATGCGATAGAGCCAGGAGCGCTCATTGGTGCCGCGTGGCGCAGTGAAGGGCGAGCCCGATAACTGCTCAGCATAAAGACCATAGGCCGGACGTTGCGGCGAGTTCATGCCATGCGGCAGTGCGCCGGGCAGGCTTTCGGTCTCGAAGTCGTTGCCGAAGCCCGGCATGTACGCAAAATTGTTCGCGGCAACCGCACGTGGCGACGTGCTTTTCAGTGGGCTCATCTCATTCATGACAACCTCCCAATCTGGCATTCGCGACGTCCCGTCATTTGACTTTGACGCCACGCCATATTTGTTGCATTCGTAACCATTGAAAATGCAACTATCAAGGCAAGCCAATGCCCGCCAGCGATGCGCTCGAACTGGAAAACTTCCTGCCGTACAGGCTGAACCGGCTGGCAGATGCGTTCAGCCGCGACTTCTCGCGGATCTACAAGGATCGCTTCGGCTTGACCCGTCCCGAGTGGCGACTACTGGCCACCCTTGGCCAGTACGGCACAATGACGGCAACGGCCGTCGGGCAGCATTCGTCGATGCACAAGACAAAAGTGTCGCGAGCAGTCACCGAGCTGGAGCGACGCCGTTGGTTGTCCCGTGCGGAAAATCCGCTGGATCGCCGGATCGACAATTTGACCCTGACACGCGCGGGATTGGAGGCCTACCGTGATCTCGTTCCACTGGCTCACGGCTATGAGGAATCACTGCTCGCCAGCCTGAGCACGGCTGATCGCAAGCGGCTACTGGATGGGCTTGCTATCCTTGAAGGGGTTGTCCTTCGCAAGCGTGGATAAGCTGCGAGGCACTGCACCACGCCGGCAAATTCAGCTAGACTAGCTGTCATGCGAATCCACCAGCTCACCGAAACCGTCATCAACCAGATTGCCGCTGGCGAAGTCATCGAACGCCCTGCCAGCGTGGTGAAAGAACTGGTCGAGAACGCACTGGATGCAGGCGCCAGCCGCATCGAGGTCGCGACCTCGGGCGGCGGGTTGTCCTTCCTGCGCGTGACCGATGACGGCTTTGGCATGGACGCCGATGATCTTGCGCTGGCCGTTTCGCGCCACTGCACGTCAAAGCTGTCGGATGACATCCATGACATCCGCTCACTGGGGTTCCGGGGCGAAGCCTTGCCGTCGATCGGGTCCGTCGCGCGGCTGACGATCCGCTCGCGGACAGCCGATGCGGACAATGGCCACGAGATCGCCATCGACGGCGGGCGCGTCGTGCCGGTGAAACCCGTCGCCGCCAATCGCGGCACGCTGGTGGAAGTGCGCGACCTGTTTTTCGCGACGCCAGCGCGGCTGAAATTCATGAAAGGCGAACGCGCGGAAACGGGCGCGATTACAGAAATCGTGCGGCGGATCGCGATCGCTTTCCCACATGTCCGATTTACCATTTCGGGTACGGACCGAACGACGCTCGACCTTGCCGCAACCGACAAGACCCCTGAAGGAATTCGCGATCGGATAACGCAGGTTATCGGCAAGGAGTTTGCCGACAATAGCCTGCACATCGACGCCGGGCGCGAGGACGTGCGGCTCACCGGCTATGTTTCGATTCCGTCGTTTACCCGGGCAAACTCGCTGCACCAGTACCTTTACGTCAATGGCCGGCCCGTACGCGACAAGATGCTCGCTGGCGCAATTCGCGGCGCATATGCCGACGTGCTGCCGCGCGACCGCCACGCCGTGACGGCACTTTTCATCGACATCGACCCGGCTCTGGTCGACGTCAATGTGCACCCGGCCAAAGCCGATGTGCGCTTCCGCGATCCCGGACTGGTGCGCGGACTGATCGTCGGCGCCATCCGACAGGCTTTGGCGCAGGCAGGCATCCGGCCCGCAACCACAGGCGCAGCTGCAATGATGGATGCGTTCCGCGCTCCTGAATATGCTCCACCATCCCAATATGGACACGACCGACATCGCGCGGCGCCATTCGACCTGACGCAGTCGCTGCATCGTCCGCTGGAAATGGGCTTCGGTGAATCCACTCAGGCAATGATGGAACGTTTGGTCGCGCCAAGTGCGGATGCGCGCGCTGGCCTGAACGAAACGTCTCCAGAGCTGACAGCTATGCCGCTGGGCGCGGCTCGCGCACAGGTTCACGAGAATTATATCGTTGCCCAGACTGACGATTCCATCGTGATCGTGGACCAGCATGCTGCTCACGAGCGGCTGGTCTATGAAGCGCTGAAACAGGCGCTCGCCAGCCGCGACGTGCCATCGCAGATGCTGTTGTTGCCCGAGATCATTGACCTTTCCGAGGACGATGCCGACCGGCTGTCACTCCACGCGGAGCTTTTGCGCCGCTTCGGGCTCGGGCTTGAGCGCTTTGGACCCGGCGCAGTGGCTGTGCGCGAAACCCCGGCGATGCTCGGCGAGGTGGATGTCCAGAAGCTGGTACGCGACCTTGCGGACGAGATCGCCGACACTGACACGGTCGAGACGCTCAAAGAACGCCTCGACGCCATCGCGGCGACAATGGCCTGCCATGGCTCGGTGCGCTCAGGACGACGCTTGCGACCGGAGGAAATGAACGCATTGCTGCGGCAAATGGAGGCGACGCCCGGTTCTGGCACCTGCAACCACGGCCGCCCGACCTATGTAGAGCTGAAACTGTCCGACATCGAACGGCTGTTCGGTCGTCGCTAAGGAGCGCCATGCTTGACGCGGCGCGGCTTTTATGGCGCTAAGAGCCTGGAAGAACAAGGAAGGCAAACGAAATGAACCGTTTTGAGGGTCCAGGCAGCAAGGAAGCGAAACTCCGCTATCTGGACGGTGATTTCCAGGTCGTTTCACCCGGCTCGTTCGTTCGCTGCGCCGTTACCGGCGAGGCCATCCACCTTGAAGACCTGAAATATTGGAGCGTTGCGCGGCAGGAGGCCTATGTCGACGCTGCGACTTCGCTTGCGCGTGAAATCGACGAAAACCCCGACCTTCGCAAGCGATAGAGCGCTTACTTCCGGTCCTCGATCCGTCGACGACGCCATGCGTGCATGGTGTGTTCGATGATTGCGCGCGGCGCGCCAGCCACCTGAAATTCGGCCTCGATTTCGATCACCTTGACGCGCTGACGCAGCGTGGACAGCGCGCCCTCTGCATGATCCAGCCGCACCGCGTCTTTTGCAGTGGTGACGAGCTGGAGACCTTGAGCTTCAGCCGTATCGATCAATTCCTGCGCGTCGAACCCGGAATAGAAGTGGTGATCGCCGAAACTGCGCGCCACCACCACATCACCTCCGACGGCACGCACGGTGTCGAAGAATTTTTCCGGCTCTCCAATGCCCGCAAAAGCCAGGCACCGCTGGCCGGAAATTCCATCCGGTGCCGTGGGACGGACGGATGCTTCAAAAAACGCCCTGCCGGCCTTTGCCGCCTGACGCACGACAATGTCTGCCGCTGAGCCGCTGCCGACTTTCAGCACCGCATCCACATGGCGCATCTGGTCGACCATTCTGGCGCGCAGCGGCCCGCCTGGAATGACGTGCCCATTGCCGATACCTCGGCGCGCATCAACAACGATGAGTGCGTAATCCATATGAATACGTGCGCTCTGAAAGCCATCGTCCATGATCAGAAAATTGCAGTCCTGGGCGATCAACGCGCGGGCACCTGCCGCACGGTCAGCCGTCACAGCAACGGTGGCCGCGCGCGCCAGAAGCAAGGGCTCATCGCCGACATGACGTGCCACGTCGTTGACGATATCAACCAGATGCGCCTCGCCGCTAACCGTACCGCCGTGGCCGCGCGAAAGAATGCCAGGCGTCAGTCCCATCGCCCGCGCCTGCCGGGCAAGCGCTATCGCAATCGGTGTCTTGCCCGATCCCCCCACAGTCAGGTTGCCGACGCAAAGCACAGGCACGTCGAATTTTTCACGACGTGCAGACACCATACGCTTGCCGGCGACCGCAGCATACAGGCTGGAGATCGGCCACAGAGACCAGGCGCGCCAGTCAGCTCTCGACCACCAGAATGGAGGCGCTTCGCTGACCATACTAGCTGCCGTTGCCGTTGCCGGAAGATCCGAGGCGCGCCTGCACGATCAGCGGATGAATGTAAGGATCAAGCGCCTGCAATGTCCGCGACAACGCACCGCGCATTTCCTCGACCGCCTTGCGGCCGCCCTCGATCATCTTGCGGCGCTCGGAATAGTTGTTGAGCAGATAATTCACGGCCCCTGCCAGAACTTCCTTGTTGCGCACGAAGCGCGCCCCACCATGCGCGGACAATTTCTGATAGGCGTCGCGGAAGTTCTGCACGTTGCGACCAGACAGAACCGCTGTATCCAGCATCGCCGGCTCAAGCGGATTCTGGCCGCCCTGGCCAGTCAACGAACGCCCGACAAAAGCAATCTCCGTCAGGCGCAAATAGAGCCCCATCTCGCCAATCGTATCACCAAGATAGATGTCAGTCTGCGGGGTGATCGCATCTCCGAGACTGCGGCGTGCGACAGTCAGGCCGAGGGCTTCTGCCTCTGCAGCAATTGCCGCACCGCGCTCCGGATGGCGAGGCACGATGACGGTCAGAATGTCAGGATGGCGCGCTTTCAGGGATTGATGCACCTCAACCGCGGCCAGCTCCTCACCTTCATGAGTCGAAATGGCCGCCCATACCTTACGCCTGCCGATCTGCCCCTCGATCAGCTCCAACTCCGCGTCGTCAACCGATGCCGGATCGGTGTCGACCTTGAGATTGCCAGATACCGTGACAGGGCGAGCGCCGAGCTTTGCAAAGCGCTCCGCATCCACCTCGGATTGGGCCACCACATGCGCCAGATTTTCGAACAAGGCCTCCGCCAGATAGCTGCGCTTGGTCCAGCTGGCAAAGGAACGATCCGAAAGGCGACCATTGACGAGAACCTGCGGAACCCGGCGCGCGCCAAGTTCAAGGATCGTCATGGGCCATATCTCCGACTCGGCCATGATCGCGAGATCCGGCTTCCAATGATCCAGGAAGCGACTGATCGCCGGCTTCAGATCCAGCGGCACATACTGATGAATGATGATCTGGCCGAGCCGTTCGCTGGCTACCTGGGCGGAAGTGACCGTGCCCGTGGTCAGCACAACATTGATGCCAAAGCCGGCCAGCCGCTCGATCAGCGGCGTGACAGCCAGTGTCTCGCCAACGCTCGCGGCGTGAACCCAGATCAATGGCCCTTCGGGACGGGGGTGCCCTGCACGGCCATAGCGCTCGCGCCGGCGTACATGCTCTTCCTTGCCGCGGCTGGCGCGCCACGCAACATACGAGCCGATAAACGGATAGACCGATGCGCCGGCCCAGCGGTATGCAGTCAGAATTGCGCGCGCCCAGCGTTCACTCATTGCAGACCATCGACCATTTCATAAGCGCGGGAGGTCGCAGCATTGAGGGAAGCTGTCACCTCCTGGCGCTTGAGTTCAAGCGTGTCGGCATCTGCGTCCGCAGGAACGTAGACGACCTCGCCAATGGCCAGAGCCCGCCGACCAAATGGAAGGTTGATCGCCGTCTTGTCCCAGCTGCGCTCCAGCACCTTGCGACGGCTGGTCGCAATCGCAATCGGCACGATCGGGCGGCCCGAGATGCGTGCGAGCGTCACGATTCCAAGCCCCGCCTCACGCGGCGTTCCATGAGGAATATCGGCAATCATTGCGACGTTGCTGCCACCATCAAGCTCCCGCTTCAACGCAATGAGGGCACGTGCACCGCCTTTCCCGACATTGCTTGAATCCGTGCGCCCACCAGAGCCCCGGACAATGTCGAAACCGAGACGACTTGCTACAGCGGCATTGAGTTCCGCATCCGCACTGCGTGAGAACATCGCAACGATACGATTATTGCGCGGGTTGATAACCGGGCCGAGAAGATGCTGACCATGCCACAGGGCGGCGATGGCAGGCGTGTGCGTCGAAATCACAGCCTCGATATCGTCTGAACCATCGACCGCCGGGTTGGTCCGATAGACAAACTTCACAACGCCCGCAATCAGCACCACAAGCGCGTGCTTGACGACCGTCGAGCGCGCAAGCGGCTGGCGTATCCGTTTCCAAAATCGTTTAAGGGGGCGCGACTTCTTGACTGGCCCGTCCCCTCTGCCATCAAGAGAGGCTGAAACGGAGTGTTCGTCCATACGTTGGTATTCTTCTTAATTGGTCTGCGGATCGAGAAGACGGTGCAGATGCACGATAAAATAACGCATCAAAGCATTGTCCACCGTCTCCTGCGCCTTAGCTTTCCACGCAATTTCGGCAGTTTTGTAGTCAGGAAAGATCCCGACGATGTCGAGTTCATCGAGTTTCTTGAAACGCAGATCGTCCAGTGACGTCAGTTCTCCACCGAACACCAGATGCAAGAGCTGCTTGGATTCTTTATCTTCGGCCATAACGGTTCCCAAATGTCTGAAAAAGGGAAGGCACTGCGATCATCCGCGCCATGCCATAACCACCACCCTCTAGATCAAATCGTTACGATTTGAAACCATGACGTGATCAGGTCACGATTGTCACACTGCAATTAGTTTGGCCATTTCATCCAGCAATGTGCCATGCCCAGCCACCAAGGACCCATGGCGTGGATTAGCACCTGCATAGAACGGGGCTGCGCCGTGCGCATTCAGCAAGCCTCCCCCCGCACGCCTGAGGATCAGATCGGCAGCGGCCAGATCCCAATCATGTGAATTCGGCTTCACAAAGGTTGCATCAATGTCGCCTTTGGCGACCATGGCAATGCGATATGCCAGCGATGGCACATAGGGCACGCTCTCGCCGCCCAGCAAATGAGCCGGCAACTGATCGAGCATCGGCTTCGGGCCTCCGATAATGGGGCCATCGGCGTTTGAACCATTGCTGACATGAATGGGCGCACCATTGCACAAGGCCTGCCCAGACAGCGTTGCTTCATACCGCTCCCCCAGTACAGGACAATCGAGAACGCCAACAACAGACCGCCCTTCCTCGACCACGGCGATAGAAATGCACCATGTCGGCTTGCCCGCGATAAAGGCCCGCGTCCCATCGATGGGATCGACCACAAAGGTACGCCGTGCCGCCAGGCGAGCGGAGTTATCGACGGTTTCCTCCGACAGCCAGCCATAATCGGGTCGCGCGCTGCCAAGTGTCTCCCGCAGATAGGTATCGACTGCAATATCGGCTGCAGAGACAGGCGATTCACCAGCCTTCATCCAGGTTTCCGGATTTTTCTGGAAATAGCTCATCGCAATCTCACCGCCCTGGCGTGCGGCATTCCGGATAAGGGTGAGATCAGCTTGCAGTTCCTGCGGGTCCATCCTCTATTCCCCCGCCAACATCATGCCGTCCACCAACAATGTCGGTGCAGCGGTGCCGAAATTCCGGTCAAGATCATTGGCCGGCACAAGATTCAGGAACATGTCCTTCATGTTCGCGGCAATCGTCACTTCCGCCACAGGCCATGTCAGTTCGCCGTTCTCGATCCAGAAACCGCTCGCACCGCGTGAGTATTCGCCGGTGATCATGTTCACCCCCTGCCCGAACACTTCCGTCACATAAAAGCCGGTCTTCAGCGAGGCAATGAGTTCCTGCGGAGATTGCTCGCCGGGCTCAATGGCAAGGTTTGTCGATGAAGGAGTAACGGAAGACGCCGCGCGTACTCCTCTTCCGTTGGTCACGAGAGCGAGTTCTCTTGCGGCTGACGTCGACAGGAACCAGTGCTTCAGGACACCCTCTTCAATCATTACCAAAGGCTGACCTTCAATGCCTTCCCCGTCAAAAGGTCTGGAAGACTGACCACGCAACTTCAGAGGGTTGTCTGTGATCGTGATTGCAGACGATGCGACCTGCTTGTTCATGCTGTCGCGCAGGAAGCTGGTCTTTCGCGCGACCGATGCCCCGTTGATCGCGCTGGCAAGATGACCTGCGATGCCTCGAGCAACGCGCGGATCAAAAACCACAGCGACCGGACCCGTTTTCGCCTTGCGGGCGCCAAGACGCTTGACCGCACGCTCTCCCGCACTGCGGCCAATGGAACCAACTGCGTCGAGATCAGCGAAGTGGAGTCTGGACGAGTAGTCGTAGTCGCGTTCTTTGCCAGTGCCCTCGCCTGCAAGAACGCTTACCGAGCGCGAGAACCGCGAGGCCGCGTAGTCCCCCAGAAAGCCATGCGACGTTGCAAGGACTAGGCCACCCATGCCTGCGGAAGCCCCTGCACCGCCCGAATTGTTGACCCCAGGCACAGCAAGCGCTGCCTCCTCCAAGGCCAAAGCATCCTCTCGCAATCTATCTGCCGACACTTCGGTTGAATCGAAGAGATCGAGATCCTTGGGCGAACGTGCAAGCAGCGCTTCATCGGCGAGGCCCTGCCATTCATCTTCTGGCGACGCCTTCGCCATCGCCACAGCTCGCTCGGCAAGGACAAACCGATCGGAAGAAGCGTTTGCAGACACCGATGCGACGCGTTTGCCTACAAAAACCCGCAACGAAATGTCGTCGCTCTCAGATGATTGCGTTCCCTCGACCTTTCCCAGGCGGACCGACACGCTGGTCGATCGGGAGCGCACGGCAACCGCATCGGAGGCGTCCGCACCTGCGCGTCGCGCGGCCTCAACCAGCGAAGCGACAATATCGACGAGATTCCGGGAATCTATTTTCTGGGTCATGTTCTGGGAAACATCCGCATCGCTAGCTCTGGTGGTAGTCCATCTATGGCTCCCGACCCGCGGATGCAATGCTCCCTGCGCATGCAATTCATGCTAATAGCATTGCAAACACCAAGCGAGTCTCATGGCCAAGCCCTCAAATCCCCCCAACCATCAGGCGAAATTCGTCACCGGATCAACGATGCGTCACGTCGCGGTGATGACAGCAACCGGGTCCATCGGCCTCATCGCCATCTTCATCGTTGATGCGCTCAACCTGTTCTACATTTCCATGCTGGGCGTACAGGAACTCGCGGCGGCGATCGGCTTTGCCAGCACGCTGATGTTCTTCTTCGTTTCGGTGTCGATCGGCTTCACGATCGCATCTTCGGCACTTGTCTCACGTGCGCTCGGGCGTGGTGAACGTGCCGAGGCTGCGCGCCATGGTGGTGCCTCGATGCTCTTCATCGGCCTCGTGACCGGCTTTATCACCATTGCCGCGTGGCCGTTTCTCGACACCTTGGTGGGCCTCCTCGGCGCGACAGGCGAAACGCGCGAGCTCACCACGGCTTTTCTTCAGATCGTGATGCCGTCAACGCCGCTGGTCTCGATGGGAATGGCAACGACCGGCATCATGCGCGGTGCGGGTGATGCGCGACGGGCAATGTATGTGACGCTGACCGGTGGCATCGCGACTGCCATCCTCGATCCGATTCTCATCTTCGGATTTGGCCTTGGGCTGGAGGGCGCTGCGATTGCAACAGTGCTCTCGCGCGTCGTGCTGCTTGCTGTCGGCATCCATGGGGCCCATGTCGTGCATAGGCTCATGGCCATGCCGGATCCGCGCAAGCTCGCCGAAGTTGCCAAGCCCTTCTTCGGAATTGGCCTGCCCGCGGTTCTCACTCAACTGGCGACCCCCGTGGGCAACGCTTACGTGACCATCGAGATGGCGCATTTTGGAGACGAATCTGTTGCCGGCTGGGCAATTGTCGGTCGCGTAATTCCGGTCGCCTTCGGAGTCATTTTTGCACTGTCAGGCGCGATCGGCCCGATCCTCGGCCAGAACTACGGGGCCCGGCGCTATGATCGGCTCAATACAGCCATGCGCGACGCATTGATCTTTGTGATGGTCTATTGCTGCGTCGTCTGGGCGCTGCTGGCAATTTTCGCACACCCCATCGCCGACCTGTTTGGAGCAACGGGAGCCGCGCGCGATCAGGTGGTATTCTTCTGTGTCTTTGCCGCCGGAACGTTCCTGTTCAACGGAGCTTTGTTCGTCGCCAGCGCTGCATTCAACAATCTGGGCTTCCCGACCTATTCCACCCTGTTCAACTGGGGCCGCTCGACGCTCGGTATTATCCCTTTCGTCTGGATCGGCGCAAAATACTATGGTGCCCTCGGCGTTCTTGGTGGATGGGCTCTCGGGGCCGTGGTGTTCGGGATCGGCGCAATGATCGTCGCGTTCCGCGTTGTCAGAAATATCGGCAGCAGCGCACCGCCCAGCCAGTTGGATTTGCCTCCGCCTCCACCTGCTGCTCAGTCACCTTTTTCGACCGGCAAGGCCTCTACAATCCAGTAGGCTCAATCTCGTCGTGAAACCGCGCAACAGCATCGTCTATCGCGCGTTTCAATTCGTCCTTGATGTAGGCTGTATCTGCCATCACCTTCTCGACCTTCAGGAAATCGAGCACGCCGAAACGAGATACGGATGGCCGCAGCAATATCTGCGGACGTACCTGCTGCAACTTCAGGGCGACGATGGATTCCATCATGATCTGGCTCGCGCCAAACAAAAGCTCAATCGAGCCCGGTTCAGGTGGACGGTCGTTCTTCTCAGGTGCCCCGATCACGTCAACAGCGATGACGATGTCCGCATGTTCGGACACGAGATCGAACGGGATCGGGTTCACCATCCCACCGTCTATGAGCAAACGTCCCTGGTAGCGGATAGGGCGGAATACAGCGGGTAACGCCGCCGATGCCGAGAGCGCCGGGAACAGACTTCCATGGGAAAACACCACCTCGCGATGCGCAAAGTAGTCTGTCGCAACGATCTTCAGCGGAATGTGCAACTCTTCGAATGTTTCCGGGATATCTTCCGGCAAAAATGCGCGCAGAACACGCTCGATATTGAATTGGCCCAGTCGCATCCCACCCTTGAAAAGGTCTGAGAGTGTCTCGGGACGCGACCGCCAGATACGCGAAGCCACCTCTGACGAATTGCCAAGGTTTCCGACAGCATAGTCGCGTATATCCTGGCCCGACATGCCTGCGGAAACGCCCGCAGCCATGATCGCACCTATCGACGCACCAGACACAGCGACGGGCCGAATGCCCAGCTCATCGAGCGCGTCGATCACGTGAATATGCGCGAGCCCACGCGCACCCCCACCGCCAAAAGCAACGGCGAATGTGGGGTCGTGGCGCTTACGGCTGCTAACCGCCATTGCCAGCGGTTTCAGGACCAATAATCAACACGGCAGGCTTTGCCTTCAGCAAACGTTCTGCAGCGGCTTTCACCTGCTCCAGTGTCACCGCTTCGATATAGCCGACACGACGGTCGATATAGTCGACGCCACGGTCATCGATCTGGAGCTGAACCAAAGTGCTGGCAACCGAAGATGACGAATCCAGATTGTTGATCGGATAGGCGCCGACGAGATAGGTCTTTGTTGCTTCCAGCTCTTCTTCTGTCGCTCCCTCATCCAGAAATGTCTGGATCGTGTCGCGGATCACCTGAAGTGTTTCCTGCGCTCGGTCAGCGCGCGTCGATGTTCCGATGAACAGCGAGTTGGAATAATCGCCGTTGATCAGTCCCGAGCCAACGCCATAGGTCAGGCCGCGCTTTTCGCGAACCTCATTGAAGAGGCGCGAGGAAAACACACCGCCTCCGAGAATGTGGTTCATCAGGAACGCAGGAAAGAACTCCGGATCGTCGCGATCAATGCCGGGGTAGGTCATCTGCAACGTCGATTGCGGAAGATCGTAGGGGTAGAGGACGACCTGATCGAGCTTCGGCTCGACGAAGGGAATTTCCGTCAGTTCGGCCTGTTCCGGCAGCTCGCCGAAGACGCGATCCAGTTCGCCTTTCAACGTCTCGGCATCAATCGCGCCAACCACGGCAATGTAGAAATTGGAGCGCGCGAAAGTCCGCTTGTGAAGGGTCTTCAGATCTTCCTGCGTGATGGCTGGCAACGATTCGAGCGTTCCGCCTGCGCGGCGCGCATATGGATGATCGCCGTACAGCGCCTTTGCATATGCCTGTTGGCCAAGCGCTTCCGGATCGCGCATTTCACGCTGGATACCGGTCAGCATTTGGCTGCGGATACGATTGACCGGCTCTTCGTCGAAACGAGGGTTGTTCACGGCAAGGCTGAGCAACTCAAATGCGTTGGCGCGCTCATCTGCAAGCGTGCGCATCTGTCCCAAAACGACATCCTGCCCGGCAGTGAATCCGATCTCTGCGCCAACATCGTCAAGCCGTTCCTGAAAGGCGTCCGCGTCCAGGTCGCCGGCACCCTCATCGAACAGACCGGTCATCAGCGTGGTAAGCCCTTCCTTCCCCGCGGGATCCTGTACCGAGCCACCCTTGAACGCGAAGCGCACGGAAATGATCGGCACCGTGTAGTCCTCGACCAACCAGACCTTTATGCCCTTGTCGGTCGTGATCTCCTGGATATCGACTGCCGCACGCGCTGCAACGATTGCCGGGAATGTCAGGAATGCCAACGCCAGCAGCATGACGGTGAGCGTATTGGAAATCCGTTGTGTCATAGTTTCACCAGGCTGGACGCGAGTCATGAGCGATCGTCCTCTACCGGAAGAAGATAGCCCGTTACCGAACGGCGGGCGTCGAGATAGCGAACCGCGACAGCCTTGACCTGGTCTGCCGTGACAGCATTGATCCGCTCCGGATAGGCGGCGATTTCCTCAACCGTCCCGCCAGTAGTCAGTGTTGCACCGTAAATACGCGCCATGCCCGACTGATCGTCGCGGGCAAAGATCATGGACCGAACCGCACGCTTCTTAGCCTTGGCAAGTTCGTCCTCGGTGATGCCATCCTTGAGGATCTTCGCCACCTCGGCGTCGATCGCCTTCTCGACGTCCTCGATCGTCGCATCGCCCCGTGGCGAGCCGTAGATCGCAAAGGTCGTGTCGTCGAGCGCGGTGCCCTGATAGTAGGCACCCGCACCCGAGGCCAGACCGTTCTTCACCACGACTTCCTGATAGATGCGGCTGCGCATGCCCCCGCCAAGAACTTCGCCAAGGATCTCAAGCGCTTCTGCCTCGCCATCCTTCGCCGTAGTGTAGGAAGGGACAACCCAGCGCTTCGAATAGGACGGGACGCCGACACGGGCATCATTCATCGTGACAATGCGACGCGTGTTCTGTTCCGGCTCAACCGGGCGCACACGAGGCGGCAAATCCGGGCCTCGTTCTACAGCGCCATAGGTTTCCTCTGCCAGCGTACGAACGGTCGCCTCATCCACATCGCCGGTGACAACCAGTACGGCATTATTGGGCGCATAGAACTGCTGATAGAAATCGACCGCATCGGCGCGATTCAGCTGCTCAATTTCCTGCATCCACCCGATTACCGGGATCCGGTAGGGATGGTTCTGATAGAGGGTCGCGCTTACTTCTTCGCCGTGGAGCGCCTGCGGGCTTGATTCCACGCGTGAGTTTCGTTCCTCGATAATGACGTCCCGCTCTGGCCCGATGACGTCGTCGGTCAGCACCAGATTTCGCATCCGGTCGGCCTCAAAACTCATCATCGTCTTCAGTTCGGTCGGCGCGACCTGTTGAAAATAAGCCGTGTAATCATAGGACGTGAAAGCGTTTTCCCGTCCGCCAACCTTGGAAATGTAGCCGGAAAATTCGCCGGGGCCGTGCGTGCTGGTGCCCTTGAACATCAGATGCTCGAAGAAGTGGGCGATGCCGGACTTGCCAGGAGCCTCATCGGCGCTCCCAACCTTGTACCAAAGCATATGGGTGACCACCGGTGCGCGGCGGTCAGGGACCACCACCACTTCCAGACCATTGTCCAGCGTGAAGTGCGAGACGTTGCCTGCCTCCAGCGCAGATGCTGCAGTCACAGGCACCACGAGAAACGCAGCCAGGGCTGCGGACCGCAACGCAAGGCTACAATCGGGAATCAGCTTCATCGAAACTTCCTTCTTCCAAGCATTGCGAGAATTAACGCCTTGGGGCGAACTTGCAATCGGAACCAGACAAGATGCCAACTCATCCGGCGGAAGAATGACGAAAGTCAGGCGCGGTCGCAGAATGTCACAGACGTTTCGCCATAATCGCGCCGATCCACAGCAACCAGACCTGCGGGTGTCGCAAACGGCGTCGCCGAAGCTTCCTCTACCAGAACGAGCGCGTCGTGCTTCAGCCACCCTCCCGCTATTGCTGCAGTCAGGGCTTTCTCAGCAAGGCCTTTGCCATAAGGCGGATCGGCGAACACGATGTCGAACGGCGCGATTGTTCCTGCCTCGCCCAAAGCGGTGGCATCGCGCCGAAAAATCTTCGTGCGACCCTGCAGCCCCAATGTTTCAACATTGGTGCGGATCAACCCGCGGCCCTCTGCGGACTCTTCGATAAAGACGCAGTACGACGCGCCCCGAGACATCGCCTCAAGGCCGAAGGCTCCGGTACCGGCGAACAGGTCCAAGACCCGCGCGCCGGCCAGCTTGTCCGCATAAGAGTGGGACAAGACATTGAACAGGGCTTCCCGCGTCCGATCCGTGGTGGGCCGGATGCTGTCGGAACGCGGCGACGCAAGAGGTCGCCCGCGAAATTCACCACCGACAATCCGCATTTTCAGGAGCGGTCACGCGGCTTGCGTGGTCCCTTCGGCGCCGGGCTGGCCCAGCCGCCGTCCTTGCCACGGGCAGGGCCAGCGGGACGCGGCTTGCCGGCATAGCGTCGGCCTTCGCTGCGCTCCGCCATGACTGCGGCCTTCTTCTCGCCTACAGGGCGGGCTCCCGGCGCCATCCAGACATTAGCGTTGCGCGGACGCGGGCTTTCGACCGGACGCTCTTCGCGCTTGCCGAATTTCCCGCCACCATCCCGCTTGGGACCGTTGCTGTCCCACTTGGGGCCACCTTCGCGCTTGGGGCCAGGCCTCGGAGCCGAGCCATCGGGCCGCTTCGGGCGCGTCTGCAAGCGATCCAGCGCACTTTCGCGTTTTTCTTCACGCTCGCGTTTGCGGTTTGGACGAAATTCGCTGCGCTCTTCTGCAACTACCTGCTGTTTGACGACAGAAGTTGCATCATTGGTGAATTCCTTGAGGATCGGCGCTTCGAAGTTGGCTCCTGCCTCCTCGATAAGCCGGTCGCCCAATTGTTCGCGCAGCAGTCGACCCTTGAGCTCGCGAACCTCTCCTTCACGCAGCTCGCCAAGCTGGAACGGTCCAAAGGACACACGGATCAGGCGCGTCACTTCAAGGCCGATTGCCCCGAGGATGTTCTTGACCTCGCGGTTCTTCCCCTCGCGCAGCCCCAGCATGAGCCAGGCGTTGGAGCCCTGCTCGCGATCCAACGTCGCTTCCACGGCCCCGTAGAAGACGCCATCGACGGCGATGCCGTCCTTCAGGCTGTCCAGAGCTGCCTGATCCACCTTACCATGAACGCGGACGCGGTAGCGTCGCAGCCAACCGGTTGTCGGAAGCTCCAGAACGCGGGACAGACCGCCATCATTGGTCAGCAGCAAAAGACCTTCTGTGTTGATATCCAGCCTGCCGACCGTCATCAGACGTGGCAGCCCTTGCGGCAGCACATCGAACACGGTTGTACGGCCTTCAGGATCGCGGTTGGTCGTGACGACACCTGCGGGCTTGTGGAACAGGAACACGCGCGTCCGCTCCACGGCAGGGATCAGCTGACCGTCCACCTCGATGCGATCATTGGGACCGACATTGACCGCCGGCGTGTCGAGCACCTTGCCGTTCAGCCTCACGCGGCCAGCGGCAATGATGTCCTCAGCGTCGCGGCGCGAGGCGATGCCCACGCGTGCCAGACGCCGTGCGATACGCTCGCCATCTTCATGAATGACGGGCTCGGTTGCACCGGTATCACGCTCGCGACGACCCGGACGGGCGTCGCCCTCCTCACGTTTGCGGAACGGTTTGCGGTCACCATCGGGGCGGCCCTGATACGACTTGCGGTCGCCATCTTCGCGCGCGCGGAATGGACGGGCATCGCCCTCCTCGCGCTTGCGGAACGGCTTGCGCTCACCATCGGGGCGACCCTGATACGGCTTGCGGTCGCCATCTTCGCGAGCGCGGAACGGACGGGCATCGCCCTCCTCACGCTTGCGGAAAGGCTTGCGCTCACCATCCGGGCGACCCTGATACGGCTTGCGGTCGCCATCTTCGCGAGCGCGGAACGGACGGGCGTCGCCCTCCTCGCGCTTGCGGAACGGCTTGCGGTCGCCATCGGGACGGCCCTGATACGGCTTGCGGTCACCATCCTCACGAGCGCGGAACGGACGGGCATCGCCCTCTTCACGCTTGCGGAACGGCTTGCCAGCGCCGCCCTCAGCCTTCTTATAGGGTGCGCGCTCACTGTCTCGCGGCCTGCCGCGCCCAGCATTGTCACGGGGTGGTTTCCGTTTATCGTCGTTCATATGGAAATCGCCTTTCAGCGCGGGTAACTATCAGAGCGTGTCGGGTGTTGCGAGTTAATTGTCATCAGCGGGAATCGGATGAAATCGGCGTCTTTCATGGATAGTGCCTTCGAGGAGGCCGAGTCTGCCAGTTATCGAGGCGAAGTTCCCATTGGCGCGGTTGCAGTGCTTGCCGGTCAGATCATCGCGCGTGCGGGAAACCGCACCCGTGAACTCAACGACCCGACCGCACATGCCGAAATTCTGGTCATTCGGGAAGCTTGCAGCAAGCTCTCCAGCGAGAGGTTACCTCAGGTGGACCTTTACGTCACACTCGAACCTTGCCCGATGTGCGCCGCCGCCATTTCATTTGCAAGGATCAGGCGGCTCTATTTCGGCGCATCAGACGAAAAAGGCGGCGCGGTCACCAATGGGATTACATATTTCAGCCAGCCGACCTGCCATCACAGCCCTGACATCTATACAGGCATTGGTGAAGTTCAATCAGCGCTGATGCTCCGTCGCTTCTTTCAGCAGAAGCGCTGATCTGTGTGCGTTACAGCCAGGGCAGCAGACTGCGCAAACCGCTGGTTTTGCCACTGTCGCGCTCAAGACGCCGCTGCTTCTTCAGTTCGTCTTCGCCCAATTCACCCACTGCGGCGTTGTCGGAAGGCCTGCGGTAAGTGACTGGCGGTTCGCTCAGGTAACGCCGAACGTTCGGATCGCCCTGATTACGCTCGCGAATCTTCTTGGTGACATCGGCGCGCTGCGCGTCAGTCATGCCGGAATATTTCCGCTGCTCCGTCACATCGTCGTCCAGATTGCGCACAAGAGCTGGCGCCGATGACCGGACGGATGGGCGGTAATGCGGATTGCCCTGATTCTCTGTCGCCTCAGCGCGAATGCGCGCACGACGCTGCTCCGGGGACTCCGGCCAGGCGGGATTGTTGCTGGCGATGTCCTGCTGCGGCTCAGGAAGCACTTCGAGGGACTTCGGACGCACGAGATTGGGGCGAGGATTGTAAGCGACTTCCGGCTTCCGATTGCTGCCCGGCCCAATCGACACAATGCTCGTCATGTCATCCAGCAACTGCTCGCTGGACGTCTTGTCGGTGCCATAAGTTGGAGACGACACGCAGCCTGACAGTAGCGCTGCCGCGCAAGCGACAGTAAGCCCGATGAAAAGCGGCGCATGGCCACGCCCGGTGATGCGATCAATCTTCAATGCAACCTGCCTCTCATACCCGGGCATCAGAACCGCTTTCGTTGCCTGACTTCGCCGGAAATTCCGGCGACAACAAGGCGCACGATCGGGCGACCTTGTATCGCACTCTCAATCTCTCGGCAATGACAGCCTCGTAGAGACTGCCATTGCAAGACCATATTTTAGAGACGGCCCAGCGTCTTCAACTCATGCAAGGCAGCCGCATCGCGAGCCGAAACATCCGGGAATGCCGGGTCCGAACCAACGTCCGACGTATACCGCCACGAGCGCGCGCATTTCGTACCCTGCGCCATGGCCGGCACGACACCGACGCCCTTCACGTCCTCAAGAACGAACGCACCGGCAGGAGCGTCACTGTCAAGAATCGTGATGTCGCTCGTGATCGAGATCTCGGCCATGTCGACATCGGCGATGGCGGCACGCAATTCTGCATCGGCCACATGGACGATCGGCGCGGCTTCCAGCGACGAGCCGATGCGCTTTTCGCGGCGTTCGATTTCGAGCGCGCCGGTCACAACCTTTCGAACCTGACGCACTTTGCGCCACTTGGCGGCAAGCTCATCATTCCTCCACTCGGCCGGAATGTCGCGGAACTGTTCGAGGTGAACCGAAACCGCATCCGGGTAGCGCGACAGCCAGGCTTCTTCGGTGGTGAACGGCAGCATCGGTGCGAGCCATGTCACGAGGTTGTCGAAGAGGTGCCGTACGACGACGATGGATGCCTTGCGCTTCGTGGAGGATGGCGCATCGCAGTACAGCGCATCCTTGCGGACGTCGAAGTAGAACGCCGAAAGTTCGAGCACCATGAAATCGATCAGCGTGCGGGTGATGCGCTTGAAGTCGAACGCGTCATAGCCCTTGCGCACGACCTCATCGAGTTCGGCAATGCGGTGCAGCATCAACCGCTCGAGTTCCGGCATGTCGTCCAAGGCAACGTCTTCGCCATCGTCGTGCGCGAGCGTGCCCAGCATCCAGCGGATGGTGTTGCGCATCTTGCGGTAGGCATCGACATTGGTCTGGATGACGTTCTTGCCGAGGCGCTGGTCTTCCCAATAGTCGGTCGTCATCACCCACAGACGCAGAATGTCTGCGCCTGACTGCTTGATGATCTCCTGCGGCACCACCGTGTTGCCGAGCGACTTCGACATTTTGCGACCGTCTTCGTCCATGGTGAAGCCATGGGTGATGACAGCGTCGTAGGGCGCACGTCCACGCGTTCCGCAGCTTTCCAGCAGCGACGAGTGGAACCAGCCGCGATGCTGGTCGGAGCCTTCCAGATAGACGTCAGCCGGCCACTTCATGTCCGGGCGGTCTTCCAGCGTGAAGGTGTGGGTCGACCCTGAATCGAACCACACGTCGAGGATGTCCGTGACCATCTGCCACGGCTCACCCGCGCGCTCCCCGAGAAAGCGCTCACGTGCGCCTTCTGCAAACCACGCGTCAGCGCCTTCGGCCTCAAAAGCCTCAAGGATGCGCGCATTGACGGCTTCGTCCCTCAGGATTTCGCCATCAGCGTCCGCAAAAACGGAGATCGGCACACCCCATGCGCGCTGACGCGACAGGACCCAATCCGGACGGTCTTCGATCATGGCGCGAAGGCGGGTCTGACCGGCATTTGGAACAAACCTGGTTTCATCGATAGCCTTCAGCGCGCGGCTGCGCAGCGTTGTGGCATCGCCAAGATCCTTGTCCATGTAGACGAACCATTGTGGCGTATTGCGGAAGATGACCGCCTTCTTCGAGCGCCAGGAATGCGGATAGGAGTGCTTGAGGCGACCGCGGGCAAACAGCGCATTCGCACCGATCAGCGCTTCTATCACCGCCTTGTTCGCGTCGCCCTTCTTGCCGTTGTCGTCGATGACACGAGCAGCGCCACCTTCGCGGTCCGGCCCGAAGCCCGGCGCGTCCTTGGTCAGGAAGCCGGCGTCGTCGACGGTGAACGGCAGGCGCGTGTCGATACCGCGCTTTTCCAGCTCGGGGACGGCATCCATCCAGGCATCAAAGTCTTCGCGGCCGTGGCCCGGCGCGGTATGGACGAAACCGGTACCGGCATCGTCGGTGACATGGTCGCCAGCCAGCATCGGCACGACGAATTCATAGCCACCGCCAAAACCCTTGAGCGGGTGGGCGAGCGTCAATGAAGCAAGTTCGTCGCCCTCGACAGTGCGCAGACGATTGAATTCGAGCTTTGCTTTGGCAAACGACTCTTCGGCGAGTGCGTCGGCGAAGATCAGCTTTTCGCCGGGACGCGGGCCGAAATCATTCTCCGCCGCGGTGACTTCATAAAGGCCATAGGCGATGCGCGGCGAATAGTTGACCGCACGGTTGCCGGGGATCGTCCATGGAGTGGTCGTCCAGATCACGACATGGGCATCGGCAAGCTCCTGCGAGCCGGTGGCGACCGGGAACTTCACCCAGATCGTGTCGCTCTCATAGTCCTGATACTCGACTTCAGCCTCGGCCAGCGCGGTACGCTCGACCACCGACCACATCACAGGCTTGGAGCCACGATAGAGCTGGCCGGACATGGCGAATTTCAGCAACTCGCCAGCGATGCGCGCCTCGGCGTGGAAATTCATCGTCGTATACGGATTATCGAAGTCACCCTCGATACCGAGGCGCTTGAACTCCACTGTCTGAACGTCGATCCAGTGCTGGGCGAATTCGCGGCATTCCTGACGGAACTCGTTGACCGGCACCTCGTCCTTGTTCTTGCCCTCGGCGCGGTATTTTTCCTCGATCTTCCACTCGATCGGCAGGCCGTGGCAGTCCCAGCCCGGCACGTAATTCGAGTTGAAACCGCGCATCTGGAACGAACGCGTGATGACGTCCTTGAGAACCTTGTTCAGCGCGTGGCCGATATGGATGTTGCCATTGGCGTAGGGCGGGCCGTCATGCAGGACATAGAGCGGGCGTCCGGCGGCGCTTTCGCGCAATTTCTTGTAGAGGTTCATTCCCTGCCAGCGGTCAACGAGCTTCGGCTCATTGTCCGGCAAGCCGGCTCGCATCGGGAAATCCGTCTGTGGCAGATTGAGTGTCTTTGAATAGTCGATCGGTTCAGCGGCGGTCATCGGTCTCATCGCATTATCGGCCCAGCGTGCAGTTCGCACCGGGCAAGGCTTGAATAAACAGGCGAAAGGCGCGCGAAGATCAGCGCGCAAGTATCCCGGACCTTCCGGCAGCCTTCAGGCCGCCCGGAAGGCCGGGCCAATAATTCGTATCGAGATCGCGATGGAAGGAGCGCGTGTCATCATGGCCCGCGCTTTTAGCTGAGCGCGAGCACAGAATAAAGGGCCAATGCGGTTTGAAAGCCAGCGGGCCTGCAAAACTACATCGAGAAATCGAAACGGTAGATCGCTGACGCACCCAGCGTGAACTGGTTTTTCGACCCACGCTCCTTCACCAGCGTCGAGTTGCCTGCCGGGCCAACGAGGCGCGAATATTCTGCAAACACGCTCGTCTCCAGCGCATCTGTCGCTTTCCAGGTGATCGCTCCGCCGAGGCCAACCGACTTGAACCCGCTGCCCGGTGAGTATTCGCCCAGCCCGCTGAGGGCAGCTTCGCTGGCATCTACGCCATAATAGGCATTGTGATAGCGCTTGGACGCCCATGTCGCGCGTGGCCCGCCAGAGACGCGCACATCTTCGGTAACGTCGAAGAACGCATCTGCCGCAATGTCGATGACGACACCATCATGCGAACGAAGACCGTGGCGGACTTCCGCGCGCACCCGGGCAAATTCGGTCGGGTACATTTCCGCGAAAACACCCGCTTCACCGCCGAACTTCACCGGCGAAAGACCGCGCAACCGGTCATCGGTCGAAGAATCGCGCGACCAGATGAATTTGCCGGCAAGACCCGCCCGCAAGCCACCATCGTCGAGCAAGGCCAGCGAGATGTTGTCATTGCGCGAGGTAAACCGCGCCGCATTACCGTGCTTGCCAAGCGACACCAGCGGCTGGAAAGACAGGACACGACCGGAAGCGCCCTCGAACTTTGGCGCATGCAGAATTGCGCCGCCAAGCTTCAGGTACCAGCTGCCCGAAATGAAGCTGCCGCTGCTCGGCTGGTTGTAGGAAGTCTGCGTCGCGGGATAACCGTAGTCCTGCTGCTGCGGCTGCTGATACTCGACCGTCTGTGCCGGATATTCCTGGGACTGCTGATTGCCGTAGGCAGGTTGCAGGTAGCCTGACTGCTGGTCGTAGGTCTGCGCCATCGCCGCAACTACGCTCACACCAACGGCGACGCTGGCTGCGAGCAGCCTTATCGTTAGGGACATTCAAAAGCTCCGCTTACACACTACTATTGCGGGTGGTCCGCCAGTCTGGCGCAAGCAGGGTAAAATTTGAATTAAATACCCTCGAAGCTGATTTTGCGATCAAGGTCCGACAGCGGCTTCGCACCAGCCAACAGCGCCCTCGCCTCCGCCTCATCCTGCTTCATCTGGACGATCAGATCGTCAAGGCCATCAAACTTCAGTTCGCCGCGTAGATAGCCAAAAAAGGAGACCGCACAGGTCTCGCCGTAAAGGTCATCCGAGAAATCAAAGACGTATGTCTCAAGCAGCGGCGCGCCGTCATCAGTGACGGTCGGGCGGCGTCCAAAGCTGGCGACGCCATTGTGAAGCGTGCCATCTGCGCGTCGCAAGCGGACAGCATAGATGCCTTCCTTGAGCGTGCAGCTGTCTTCCAGCGCCATGTTGGCCGTGGGGAAGCCGAGTTCACGCCCCAGCTTTCGCCCATGCTGCACAACGGACTCGATCGTGAAGCGATATCCGAGCAACCCTGCTGCCTCTGCAACCTCGCCATCGGTCAGCAGGCTTCGAATCCGGCTGGAGGAAACGATCTGTGCGCACTCATCGCGAAAAGCAGCGACGAGACTGACACCAAAACCATACCGCTTGCCGGCTTCGATGAGAAATTCGGGGCTGCCCTGACGGTCCTTGCCAAAATGGAAGTCGTAGCCGGTGACGACATGGCGAATGCCGAGATCACGCACCAAAACGTCACGTACGAACGCCTCTGCGTCGAAGGCCGCGAACGCGCCAGTGAACGGCTGCTCGACAACAGCGTCGAAGCCCGATGCCTCAAGCAACCGCGCACGAAGCTCTGGCGGGGTGATGCGGAATAACGGCACTTCCGGACGAAACACTGAACGCGGATGCGGCTCGAAGGTCAGTACCAGCGACGGCGCGCCGAGGATTTCGGCCTGCTGGAGCGCGCTTGTCAGCACTTGTTGATGGCCACGGTGAACGCCATCGAAATTTCCGATGGCCACCACCCCGCCCTTGAATGATGCAAGTTGGCCGGACGAACAGGTCAGTCGCTGGATACGAGGTTCGGCCATTGGTTATCTCAGCCGTGGAATCACAGCCACCGGCCCGTAGCCATGCTTTTCAAGGAATGCCGCCAACTGGCTGCGGTCAGGCGCCATGGAAGCCCCGTATTCCCCGGCGTGAATGCCTGCCGAAACAAAAAGCACATCGAGTCCATGATCGCTGGCCCCCTTGACGTCGGTCAGCACACCATCGCCGATTGCCAGCACTTCATTTTTTTCAGGCGCGCGTCCAAGCAGTTCCGCCGCTGCCTGCTGGGCTGCCTCATAGATCGGTCGGTGCGGCTTGCCGGCAATCAGTGTGCGACCACCCATTTGCGCATAGTCACGCGCCAGGGCGCCAGCGCACCAGATCAGCCTGTCGCCCCGCTCGACCACAATGTCTGGATTGGCGCAGATAAAAGGCAGGTTGCGCATACGCAAGCGCTGCAACAGTTCGGTGTAGTCTTCGGGTGTTTCCACATCGTCATCGACAAGGCCGGTACAGACGATCGCCTGCGCTTCGAACTCCTCGGCCATCTCGACATCAAGCCCGTCGTAGAGCGACAGGTCGCGGTCAGGACCGATGTGCAACACACGACGCGGACCGGCGCTGATGAGATCGCGTGTCACATCGCCCGAGGTCACGATCCGGTCCCAGCACTCTGGATCCGCTCCCATCGAGATCAACTGCTCGATCACACCGTCGCGGCGACGGGGTGAATTGGTGATGAGCACGACTGCGACGCCTCGCTCCCGCGCGCGTCGCAACGCAGCGACCGCGCCTTCGAATACGTCAATTCCATTGTGAATGACGCCCCAGACATCGCAGAACAGCGCGGAATAGCCGCCAACAATATCATCCAGGGTTTCAATCATTTTGGGCATGTCATTCCATCCGGGACAAAAGGCGACAGCAGCGCCGGGCGCTCGGGGAATTACCGCATGCAGCCGCGCATGTCACCCGCTTTCACCCACGCTCACCTTTGGCTGGCCGGCGGAACCCCTCGCGCAGCTGCTCCACCCGCTCCCGGCAAACGCATCCCTCCACATGGTCATTGACCATGCCCATTGCCTGCATAAACGCGTAAACCGTCGTGGGACCGACAAAGCTCCAGCCACGCTTTTTCAGTTCTTTGGAGATGCGCGTGGAGGTTGGCGTGTTTCCCATTGCCCGCAAGGAATTCCAGTCCGCGACAGCGGGACGCTCATCGGGGCCTGGCTCAAAGGACCAGAAATAGCTCGCAAGCGAGCCAAATTCCGCTTCCAGCGCAACTGCACGGCGGGCATTGTTATAGACCGAAGCGATCTTGCCGCGATGGCGTACGATCCCGGCGTCCTGCAGATGGGTGCCCATCATCTGATCCGCGTCCTTCTGCGCAAGGTCGTGATAGTCGAAGCCGCTAAAGGCTGCCCGAAAATTCTCACGCTTTCGCAGGATCGTCAGCCATGACAGGCCCGACTGGAAACCTTCCAGACAGAGCTTTTCAAAAAGTCGCTGGTCGTCAGCAACCGGCTTGCCCCATTCTTCGTCATGATAACGCATATAGTCAGGCAGGTTGCCGTGCCATGCACATCGCACCTCACCGTCCTCGCCGCGAACCAGCCCATCCATAATTGCCTCCTTGAAACTTTCCTAACCACTCCGGTCAACGGATCGGTAACCACAATCAAAGGTTTACGCTTTGCGCTGCATTTTATGAAAGCGCATTCATCCTTTTTGCGCGCACAGTCCTGACAATTGCTGCAGCACAGGCTGTTTTCCCACCCGGTTTCAGCCGCCACACTTTGTCAGATATAGAAGGTGGACGAGATGAGAAGCATTCTGGTGCTGCTTGGCACAGCAAGCCTCGCCGCAGCTGCAACCTGTGGCGCACTCGCCCAGGACCGCTACCGCGACATGCCGCCCGTTGTCGTCAGCCCCGACCTCGCGGCGCCGTGGGTTATGCAACTGCAGCGCGCACCATCAGGCGGTCATCGGCTGATCGATCGCCGTCCATCCAGCACCGGTCTGCCCGGAATTCGCGTGGGCATCGCCCCTGCACCAGTAGTATCGACGCGGCAGCGTGCCACCGCCCAACCGAACCAGGTGACACCCCAGCCCGACGCAATCCGGACTGCGGCAGTGCCAAGCGCGCCTCGGGATGCAAAGCCCACGCTGGATCCGAAATTCCTGCCCCAGATGGTCGATTATGATGGGCAGCACCCTGCTGGAACGGTCATCATCGACACCCGCGAGCACCTGCTCTACCTGGTCGAACAAGGCGGGCAGGCGCGCCGCTACGGCGTCGGAACCGGCAAGCCCGGCTTCGAGTGGGCCGGAACACATACGGTCACTCGAAAAGCCGAGTGGCCCGATTGGCGGCCGCCAGCGGAAATGATTGCCCGCGAGAAGAAAAAGGGACGTGTCCTTCCGGCCCACATGAAGGGCGGCCCGCAAAATCCCCTCGGCGCACGTGCTCTTTATCTGGGATCGACGCTCTATCGTATTCACGGCACGAATCAGCCACAATCCATCGGACGCGCCGTCTCTTCCGGTTGCATCCGCATGCGTAACGAGGACGTGGTCGATCTTTACGGGCGGGTACCGGTTGGCGCGAAGGTTGTGGTCATGTGACGACGCTCAACATCTTCTGGCATCGTCGACAAATCGAGGGCATCAGCTTGATGTTCGGCTCTCCGGAGCAGGGGATGGTCGCGATCGGGGACAGTCGCGACCGATAGACAGCCACTTTGCTGTCGCGGCAGAGGCGGCGTGATGAACGCATCATGTCGCCTCTTTCGTGCCCACGTTCGGCATCCGAAAACACATTCATGCTTGAATGACTTTGCTAACCCATCAGCAACCATCGCTCCACACGCCGCCTTAACTCCGTTCCCCTACAAGTCTTTTCTCGGGTGAGATGTGACCAATCGTCGGGGAATTGCACGATGTTCGTTGACCAATCCAAAGTAGGGGAACTGACGAGCCAGGAACGCCGGGATGGTTCGCAAGATCCGTCGCGCACGATAGGCCGGGTCATCCACTGCGATGGTGCCAGGGCGACAATCGCGGCAACAGCCAGCGGCAAGGACACTGACGCCACAGCGCTTTGGACCGTGGGCCGGATCATATCGATCAATCTTGGGTCGATCCGCACAGTCGGACTGGTGCATCGCATCGAAGGCATGGCTGGCGATTGGCTCGAAGATGGCGACAATCCGATCAGGGCTTATGTCGAGCTGCTTGGTGAGGTCAGCCAAACAGGCGACGGCGCCCCTGTCTTTGATCGCGGCATCACGACTTATCCCCCGATCGGTGCCGTAGCTCATCGGATTCGTGCCACCGATCTGCAAGCAGTCTACGATCTGTCCGGCCGCCTGCCGGCGACAATCGGTCGTCTGTCGCAAGACACAACCATCGACGCTCGCATTGCCATCGATGACACGCTCAACCGTCATTTCGCAGTTGTCGGCACCACCGGGGTCGGCAAGTCCAGCGCGGTCGCGCTTCTGCTTCGCAAGGCCATTATCTCGCGCCCTGATCTTCGCGTGCTGATCCTTGATCCACACAACGAGTTTGCGAGCGCCTTTCCTGATCATGCAATCCGGGTCAACACCTCGACGCTGGACCTGCCCTTCTGGCTGTTCCGCCTCGACGAGCTGGTGGAGGTGCTCTACCAGGGCCGCAAGCCCATCCCCGAAGAAGTCGACTTGCTGCGCGAATTGTTGCCGCTGGCAAAACAGCATTATCGCACGCCGCCCACCAGCGCACTGGCGCGCCGCCCCATCGACGGAGCGATAAGCATCACCGCCGACACTCCGATTCCCTACCGGATGGCGGACGTGGCAAAGCTGATCAACGACCGGATGGGATTGCTCGAGTCAAAGAACGACCGCCCGGTCTATCGTGCACTGCGCGCCCGTATCGAAACGGCAGCAAACGACCCGCGTTATCGTTTCATGTTTTCGTCACGCACCATCGGCGACAACATTCATGAAACGATCGGCACCATCTTCCGCGTTCCCCTCGAAGGACGCCCGGTTACATGCCTTGAACTGGGCGGACTGCCATCCGAAGTCGTCAATTCCGTCTGTTCGGTGGTCGCGCGCCTTGCCTTTGACGTGGCCGTCAACAGCCAGGGAAGGCTGAAGCTACTGGTCCTTTGTGAGGAGGCGCATCGCTACATGCCTGCCGACCCGCAGCTGGGCTTCGCACCGACACGCCATGCCCTGTCGCGCATTGCCAAGGAAGGCAGAAAATATGGCTGCTCGCTCGGCGTCGTCACGCAGCGCCCCGGCGAGCTTGACCCGACGGTGCTTTCCCAGTGCTCGACTGTTTTTGCCATGCGCCTGGCCAATGAGATCGACCAGAACATAATTCGCTCGGCCATCTCTGACACATCCGCGTCAAGCCTGTCGTTCCTGTCCTCAATGGGACAGCGGGAGGCGATAGCTTTCGGAGACGGCGTCGGAACGACAATGCGGCTGAAATTCGAGCAGCTTCCGGCCGATCAGTTGCCTGGCGCCGCGAGCAGCAACACGTTCTGTCAGCCCACGGATCAAGACATCGATATCTTCTCACTCGTGGAGGCTCTTCGGCGCGCGGAAAGTCCCGCCCAATCCGGGGACGAAACCGGTCTGGATTTTCCCTCGCCGCTGCGTGGCATGGGATTTTCCTCACATCCCGTCCGAGGAACCATCGTGCCAACCGCACCTGACGGGAGCGGCAGACGATCAGACGACGCGGGCCTGCGCCGACTGTACGAATAGGCGGATCCGCAGCGCCTTCAATCAGTCTTTAAGTGGTGTTCGCTCCCACTCCGGGCCGAACTGGTTTCGGAACCACGTCATTTGACGTTTGGCATATTGCCGCGTTGCGATCTTGGCGCGCTCGATTGCGTCCGCCAGCAGCATCTCGCCGCGGTCGACAGCCATCAACTCGCGCACGCCAATGGCCTTCATGACCGGTGCCGCGCCGTCCGGCGACATTGCTGCCAGAGCGCGCACTTCATCAACCGCGCCATTGTCCATCATCAGGTCAAACCGGCGACTGATGCGTTCCGCCAGCTTCGCACGATCCGGCTCGATCACAATCAGCTTCGCGGAAGCTCCGTCCACCAACGGCTTTCCTTTGGCCTTTTGCCAGTGTGACAAGGGTCGCCCGGAAGCGTCATGGACCTCCAGCGCGCGCACGATCCGCTGACCGTCGGTGGGACGGATGAGGCGCGCTGCCTCGGGGTCGCGCTCCGCGAGCAGCGGGTGCAAGGCGCCCGGCCCTTCACGCGCAAGCGCCTCGCGCCACTTTTGTCGCGCATTCTCCGGCACCGGCGGCATTTGCGACAAACCATCCAGCAAAGCCTTGAAATAAAGCCCGGTGCCCCCGACGAAGATCGGCGGTCGGTTTTCGAACAAACCGCTTCGGGCAAGCTGCTGAACATCGTCTGTCCAGCGCCCGGTCGAGTAGCTCGCACGCGGATCGACATGGCCGTAAAGGTGATGCGGCGCGGCGGCGAGATCGTCGTCGTCCGGGCGTGCCGTCAGCAGCCGGAGGACCGAATAGACCTGCATCGAATCTGTGTTGACGACGACACCGTTGGTCTGGCGTGCCAGCGACAACGCAAGCGCCGACTTGCCGCTGGCTGTTGGCCCGGCTATCAGGATCGCATTCTTGATCGCCTCGTCCCCGACCGTCTCTACAGGATTATCCATGTCGCTCGTCGCCACGCTGATCGCCCATCCGGCTCGTCCCATCCTTTCACAAGAGATTGCAGATAGAGCCATGCATGCGCTCGGCGCAAGCCGCATCGACTGGCTCAACCCCGGCGTCGCGCTCGACATCCCTCTGCCGCAGGAATTGGCGCAGGATGAAGCGTCATCGCGCCTCGCCACGCTGCTCGCCAGCGAGCCAATCGACCATGCAGTTCAGGTTGCAGAAACCCGGCGCAAGAAGCTTTTGATCGCTGACATGGACTCGACCATGATCGACCAGGAATGCATCGATGAGCTGGCCGACGAAGTCGGACTGAAGGAGCATGTGGCCGACATCACCGCACGTTCGATGAACGGCGAACTGGCCTTCGAGCCTGCGCTGCGCGAGCGCGTCGCGCTTCTTGCCGGACTTGATGTCGGCGTCATCGCACGCATCATCGAGAACCGCATCACTCTGGCGTCCGGCGGCACAGCACTAGTGGCCACCATGAATGCCGCAGGTGCATGGACAGCTCTCGTCTCAGGCGGCTTTCTTTCGTTCACCGGTCCAATTGCAGCAAAGCTCGGCTTTCAGGAGAACCGCGCCAACGTGCTGCTCGAAGAAGATGGCCGTCTGGCGGGCAAGGTTGCCGAGCCGATCCTGGGGCGCGCGGCAAAGGCCGAGGCGCTGACCGAGATGACCACGCGGCTTGGCTTGAGTGTCGAAGACGCAATCGCAGTGGGCGACGGCGCCAACGACCTCGACATGCTGCAACTTGCAGGCACCGGCGTTGCACTGCACGCGAAGCCTTCCGTTGCGGCCCAGGCGCGTATCCGTATTGACCATGGCGACTTGAGTGCGCTTCTCTACCTGCAAGGCTACCGACAGGAAGAGATTATCGCTTGAAGCCACCCGCCACTGATCGCCTCATACTGCGCAACTGGGAAAACAGAGATCGAGAGCTGTTTCATCGAATCAATTCCGATGAGACGGTGATGGAGTTTTTCGAGATGCGCCGCACGCGGCAGCAATCCGACGAGTTGCTCGATCATATCGCGTCGGGAATTGCGCAGCGGGGTTACGGTTTCTGGGCGCTCGAGCGCAGGGACACAGGCGAATGCATCGGCTTCACGGGGCTTCAGCCGACGAATGCCGTACCGTCCAGAGAAACCGGCTGCGTCGAGATCGGCTGGCGTCTGGTGCCGGAATGCTGGGGGTATGGCTACATCACCGAAGCGGCGAATGCTTGCCTTGCTTTCGGGTTTGATGAACTCGGCCTTGAGGAAATCGTGTCGTTCGCTGTGGCCAACAATCGCCGCTCAACAGCAGTGATGACACGGATCGGAATGGTGGCGGAACCATCGGGCGATTTCGATCACCCGCAAGTGGCGCGGCAAGACCTCAAACGCCACCTGCTCTACACGCTGACAGCAGAACAATGGCGGGGACGCAAGCAAGCCCCCGCCCTGCCCTGATCAGTCCATACGGATCGTCACAAACCGCAACTCGCCGTTCTTTGACGACAACATCAGAAGGGCATTGCGGCGGCCCTGCTGCTTGAGAGCAGCAATACGATCAATGACTTCCTTGGGAGTCGACACGCTCTCCTGCGCGATTTCCGTGATCACGTCGCCAGCCGCAATCCCGCGCTCTTCCGCGCTCGATCCTGCCGCGACCTCGGTCACCAATACGCCGGAAATGTCAGGGGAAATCTGGAACGAGGCACGTCCTGCATCGTCCAGTTCGGCCACCGTCATGCCGAGCACAGTCTCCGTCTCAGCAATCGCGGCTTCGTCATCCTCGGTGCCGTTCTCGCCCTGCAGCATCTTCTCGCCATCCTCACGGCGACCGAGCTTGACGGGAACAGTCTGTTCTTCACCCTTGCGGACGACGACGACCTGAACTTCCTTCGAAACCGGTGTCTCAGCGACGATGCGCGTCAGATCGCGCGCGCTGCGGATTTCCCGGCCATCGAAGCTGATGATGACGTCACCGGGCAGAATGCTGCCATCGTCAACCGGCCCTCCAGCAATCACCCCGCCGACCAGCGCGCCCATGGCCTTGTCCATGCCCAGGCTCTCGGCGATTTCATCGGTCACCGGCTGAATGCGGACGCCAAGCCAGCCACGTCGCGTTTCACCAAACTCGCGCAGCTGTTGAATGACGTTCACCGCCAATTGCGACGGTATCGAGAAACCGATGCCTATGGAGCCGCCCGACGGCGAAATGATGGCTGTGTTGATGCCGATCACCTTGCCATGCATGTCGAACAGCGGCCCGCCCGAGTTGCCCCGGTTGATCGCTGCGTCCGTCTGGATGAAATCGTCATAAGGACCGGACTGGATATCGCGCCCGCGCGCCGACACGATGCCGATGGACACCGACCCGCCAAGCCCGAACGGGTTGCCGATTGCCATCACCCAGTCGCCGATGCGGATTGCGGACGAATCGCCGAATTCGACCTGCGTGAGTTTGCGCAGCTTCGGATCGACCTTCAGCACTGCCAGATCTGTTTGTGGATCGGTTCCGACCAACTCGGCCTTCAGCTTGCCACCATCGGCAAAATTGACCTCGATCTCGTCCGCATCGGCAATGACGTGGTTGTTGGTAATGACAATGCCTTCAGCGGCGTCAATGACAAAGCCGGAGCCAAGCGACTGAACGCGGCGCGGTCCATTGGAGCTGCCCCCTTCACCGGGATTGCCGAAAAACTCGTCAAAGAATTCCTGGAATGGTGAGCCTTCCGGCAGGGTCGGACGCGGGCCGGGGCGCGGCGTGCGGCCGCCACGAGCGGACGGCGCGACACTCTGCGAGGTCGAGATGTTCACCACCGCATCAAGCAGACCTTCCGCAAGATCGGCCACCGATGCCGGTCCATTGGTGACAGCAGGCTGGGCCTGAGCATATGCAGCCGGAACGACCTGCAAAGCACCAGCTGCGCAGATGGCGCTTACCGCTGCTCCCAGAACAGCCTTGCGGGCAGCCGACGCGAAAATCTTCGAAACCATGCAACCAGTCTCCAAATTCGGGAATGAGGCGCAGGTCCTCACTTGTTCATGGTGACCAACAATAGGGCGCGTTTACGACCAATGCCGGGAACCACGCAATAACTTAAGAATGGCGGGCGTCTGCCGAAGCAGACACCCGCAATATTTCGGTGGTCAGCCGCCTCGCACAAGCCAGACGATGCCAACGCCGATGATGATCGCAACGATCCCCACGGCGCGCAATGCCTGTTCGGGAACCGACTGAACATCGGCGGCCAACCGCTTTGCGAGATGCGGCAGGCCACCGTAGAAGACGCCCTCGATCACAAGGACAAGTCCCAAAGCGACGATGAAGTCACTCACGTCAGTTGTTTGCGCCTGTGTTCACGCCACCGGCAGATGGTGTCGCCGGTGTCGAAGTCGCCGCACCATTTGTCAGGTCGCGCCCCGTGGAACTGCCGAAATAACGGAAGAATTCCGAGTCAGGCGACAACAGCATCGTCGTTCCCGAGCCTTCAAGCGCAGACGTGTAGGCCGACATCGAGCGATAGAACTCGAAGAAGTCAGGGTCGCGATTGAAAGCGTCGGCAAAGACCGCGTTACGCTGGGCTTCACCCTCACCGCGCAGAATTTCCGACTCGCGACGGGCCTCTGCAACGATCTCGACTACTTCACGGTCAGCACGTGCACGAATACGCTGGGCAGCTTCACGACCACGCGCGCGCAGGCGTTCTGCCTCTGCAAGTCGCTCGGCACGCATACGCTCATAGGTCTGCTGCGAGACTTCCTGCGTCAGATCGGTGCGGCGGATACGCACGTCCACGATCTCAAGGCCAAGAGACGTAGCGTCCGGGCGCAACTGGTCGCGCACTTCCCGCATCATCGAGGAACGCTCTTCCGACAGCGCTGCTTCAAAGCCACGCAGACCGTAAACACGACGCAGAGCCGCATCCAGACGTGTCCGAAGACGCTGTTCGGCGAGCGGAATGCTACCCGAAACGGCAAGACGGAAACGGCGCGCATCGCTGATACGATAGGCAATGAACGCGTCGACTTCATAGAAGCGGCCGCCGGACACCTGAACGCGGATATCATCCAGATCGAAACGCAATACGCGATCGTCGACCATCTGCACGTTGTCGGCTTCCATGAAGGCAAAAGGCAGTTTGAAGTAGAGCCCCGGCTCCGATTTCACATCAACGATCTCGCCAAAACGCAGCACGATGGCTTGCTGGCGCTCGTTGACGACAAAGATCGATGACCAGGCGAGGAACAACAGGACAAGGGCGACAACAACGATCGCAGGAAGACGGTTTGCCATCAGTTGTTTCCTCCCTGCTGCGTCGCGCGCAGCTCAGGCAGCGGCAGATATGGAATGACCCCCTGACCGTTCCCCTGCTCGACAATCACCTTGTTTGAACCCTTGAGCACGCCTTCCATGGTTTCCAGGAAAAGACGCTTGCGGGTTACATCCGGTGCCTTTGCATATTCGTCGTAGACCGAGATAAAGCGCTGCGCCTCACCTTCCGCCTCCTGCACGACACGGTTCTTGTAAGCTGCCGCTTCTTCGCGGATCTGGGCGCCTTCACCGCGCGCTGCACCAAGCTTCTGGTTGGAGTACTGGTTGGATTCCTCGACGAACCGATCCTCGTCCTGTTCGGCGCGCTGCACCTCCTCGAACGCGTCGGCGACTTCGCGCGGCGGGGCCGCGTCTTCAATCGAGATCGCTGTGATCGCGAGTCCTGCGCCGTAGTCGTCGATGGTTTCCTGCATCACCGTCCGCACGGTCTCGGCTATGCCCTGACGGTCATCGCGGAAAATGTCCTGCGCGGGACGGCTGCCGACAACTTCACGCATCGCGCTTTCGGCGATCTGGCGAAGGGTGGAGTCTGGATCCGATACGTTGAACAGATATGCGCGCGGGTCGCTGACCTGATAGGCGACCGAAAAACGCACATCGACGATGTTCTGGTCACCCGACAGCATATGACCTGTCGAGCTGCCCTGACGGGCATCGCCAATATTGATGAGGCGTTCTGCAACGGTCGCCTTCTCAACTGTTTCGACCGGCCACCAATGGAAATGGAGACCTGGCTCGGAAACTTCAGCTTTCGGCCGTCCGAAGCGAAGTTCAACTGCCAGTTCGTCCGGCTGCACCGTATAGATTGCCTGAAAAAGCCACAGGGCAGCGAGAACCAGCGCGGTGAGGCCAAACATGGCTGGACTTCCACTGCCGCCACCGGGCAGTGCACGCTTCAAGCGGTCCTGCCCCCGACGAATGATCTCTTCGAGATCGGGAGGGGTGTTCCCCTGACCGTTGTTCGGGCCCCGAGGCCCCTGGCCCCATGGCCCGCCACTGCCACCATTGCCGCCACCGCCCCCCCAGGGACCGCCGCCGCCACTCTGATTGCTCCAGGGCATATACTTCCTCTCGTCTGACTTAAATCAGGCGACGGAGCGAACCGCCGCATGGTGCCGTTTTACGGCGTTATAGGCACGCAAGTCCACGTTTTCAACGAAATGCAGGGTCGATGCGGCGATTTAACGACGCGGACAAACGCGGGTTCACACTTTGGAACGCAAGTAAATCGCATGACGGGTAGAATGGCTATCCTTCTCACCGGCAGGAAACAGGTTTTCAGACAAAAGTGTCCAGACTTTCGGATCGATCTCAGGAAACCGCGTATCGCCTTCAATATCCGCCAATATGTGGGTCACCTCGAGGCGATCCGCCAGTCCCATCGCCTGAGAATAGATCTGCCCTCCGCCGATGATGCAGATTTCTTCAACCGGCCCTGCCAGCACAATCGCTTCATCAAGGGAAGTTGCCCTGTCCGCCCCCTCTGCGCGGTAGTCGGGGTTACGTGTGATGACAATATTGTGCCGACCCGGCAAAGGCTGCCTGGGAAAGCTCTCCCATGTCTTGCGCCCCATGATGATCGGCTTTCCCATCGTGGCCGCCTTGAACCGCTTCAGGTCGGTCGACAGGCGCCATGGCATGTCCCCGTCGCGCCCGATCACGCCGTTCCCGGCCATCGCGACATGGATGACGATAGAGGGTCTCGCGAGCGCGGGAGCATCAGACATAGGTTCAGTCGTCATGGTAAGGCTGCATGATGAGAATATTGATGTCGCGCTCCGGGTAAGGCAGTGGTGTCGTTGGCAAACGCCGGGGCAACCGCGAACCCGGCAGCCACAAGCAGAACGGTACGCTTCATGTGAACCTCCCAAGAGGACCGGCACAGGCCGGTTGCGGGTCAAACGGCAATCGGGGCGCGGATGGTGGGATCGGCTACATAGGATTCCAGTGTGAAATCATCGAACGTGAATGCAAACAAATCCGTCACATCTGGGTTGATCCACATGGTCGGCAATTGTTTCGGTGTGCGGGTCAGCTGTTCACGCGCTTGATCAAAATGATTTGAATAAAGATGGGCATCGCCCAGCGTGTGAATGAAATGGCCCGGCTTCAAGCCCGTAACCTGCGCCATCATCATCGTCAGCAGCGCATAGGAGGCAATGTTGAACGGCACGCCGAGAAAGATGTCGGCGGAACGCTGGTAGAGCTGGCACGACAGCTTTCCATTGGCGACATGGAACTGGAACAGGCAATGACACGGCGGCAGAGCCATCGCGTCAACCTCTGCCGGATTCCATGCCGAGACGATCAGGCGGCGCGAATTGGGGTTGTTGCGGATTTCACGCACGACATTGGCGATCTGGTCGATGGAGCCGCCATCCGGCGTCGGCCATGAGCGCCATTGCGAGCCGTAGACCGGGCCGAGATCGCCGTTCTCGTCGGCCCATTCGTTCCAGATCGAGACGCCGTTGTCTGTCAGGTACTTGATGTTGGTATCGCCGGCGAGAAACCACAGCAATTCGTGGATGATCGACTTCAGGTGCAGCTTCTTGGTGGTCGTGACCGGGAAGCCTTCAGCCAGATCGAACCGCATCTGCCAGCCGAACACGCCGCGTGTGCCGGTGCCGGTGCGGTCGCCACGGTCTACACCGTGATCAAGGACGTGCTGAAGGAGATCGAGGTATTGACGCATGAACAAACTACCTGAGGGATTCGCTGGCGCATCATAACCGAGCCCGTCGGCCACAAACACCCCGTGGACGGCGTTCATCACAACCAGCTAGTCCCCTCACATGCAAACAGCATCCAGAAAAAATGCCCCGCGATCTTTCAATCGCGAGGCATTTTGTTGAGCCGAAACTCTTGTACCGGGATCAGACCAGCGAGCGGCCTTCCATGCGGGCCTCACGCCATTCGCGAAAGAAAGCCGATACCAGAACATAAAGAATCGCCGCGACCAGCACCGGCCAGATCAGCATGTAGGTCGTGAGGAAAAAAGTACTCATCAGGATATCTCCTTTGTTCAGGCATGTGCCCGATTGGTGTCAAAACTGCCGGTCTGTTCGCTGATCGTGTCGAAATCGAACGCCGTTGAATTGCGCATCGAAAGCGCAATGCAGACGATCGCGCTGACCGCGTAGGCAAGCAGGGACGCTGTGAGGATCGCGTAGGTGTGCAGGAAGCCGACGGCGAAGGGGATCGTGACGATGGCAGCGACAACGCCCAATATACGGCCTGTGCGAAGACCGAAAAATCCGAACGCCATCAGCCCGACAATGACGCCGACACCCACCGAGGCGACCACATCGCTCACGAGGGCGACCGCCCCTGTCAGCTCGATGAGGCCAAAGCGAACCGGGAAGAAAACGACCAGTGCCGCGATCACCGACACGGTGAAGGCCGTATTGGTCACCTTGTTCCAGTAGAAGCTCGCGATAACAGGAAACACGAGCGCGCCCCAGATCGCCCCGACAAGAACCAGCAATTCAAGGATGTTGAAGCGACTGCTGGCAAAATAGAGCGCGGTCGCCGTTGCCAGGATCATGGTCACACGACCGATGAAAAGCATCAGCTTCGGATCGGCCTGCCCCTCTCCAACGCTGCGCCCATAAATGTCGGTCATGACGATCGAGGACAGGGCCGACAGATCAGAGTCGGCGGTTGAAGCCAGAGAGCCGATAACCATCAGGAAGAAGATGCATAGGAACCCGACCCCAAGGTAGTTGGCAGCGAGTTGCGGCACGAGATTGTTGACATCGCCGTCGAGCGGTTCGATCCCCATATAAAGTGCGAGGACACCCAGCATTCCGACACCGATCACCGTCGCGCCATAGCCAAGCGTTGCGGTAATAAACGTCGACTTGATCATGTCTTCGCGCACGGCGAACAACCGCTGGGCAATGGTCTGATTGCCAATCGCGTAGGCAAGAACAGCCGCGATATACGGTGCTCCCTGATTGAAAAACGCTTCCGACGAGAAGAAGTTCTGCTGCTCGGCAGTGAGATTGACTGCACCTGCTTCAAACACGGAGGGGCCGCCGGCGCTGAAAAACACCGCAGGAACGATAATGACGGCCGCCCCGAGCATGCCGCAGACCTGAATAAAGTCCGTCAGGATCGAAGCGCGCAGCCCCGACCAGATCGTGTACAGCAAAACACCCGATGCGATGATGAGAATGCCCGTCGAAAACGACAATGGCGACAGCATGGCGATGAGCGCGCCACCTGCGATGAAGTTGGACGTCAGACTGATGACACTTCCAACAACGTTCGATCCGGCCAATAGGAGCTGGCTCGATCGTCCGTGGCGGGCATAGAGAATTTCAGCCAGCGTATGCGCATTGGGCGCCAGGGATCGGATGCGTTTGCCAAAGGGGTAGATGAACAGGATCATCAATGCACCCCACAGCCCGTAGTGAATCGGGCCAGACACGCCATAGGTGTAACCGGAGGTTGCAGAGGCGTAGAGGGAAGAGGCCCATATCCAGGTTGCGGTCATCGATGCGGCGGATACTCCGAACCCCACCGCGTTGCCGGCATTCATGTAATTGTCGGCATTTTCGCGCTTGCGCCCGATCGAGAGCGAGATGAAAAACGTGCCGCCGAAAAATAGAAAAAGCAGTAATAGAGTGAGAGGCGTTCCTAGTTGTTGAAGTTCCATTATTCCAATTTCACGCTCTTGCCGCGCGAAAACAGGCAAGACAACGAAAACCCGCAGATCACTGCAGGCAAACCACACCGCGCGGTCAATAAACGGCTAATTCATGCCGAGACAGGCGAGCCGGGATCGAACCGGACTATCACGCGCAATTAGCGCTTCGCCGACGAAATCTGCACAAGGCAGCGCGGATGCTTATAAAGAAAACAGCCGATTATGCAAGGATTTGAGGTTTTTTTTGCAAAAAACACCTCATTGACGCCTCAAAAATGCCCAATCTGCCGAGGGTTGGAATCGGCGCAACAGCAGGCACACCAGCAGGTTGCGCCGACATGAGGAATGCGTTGACGCAACTATCGATCAGGTGGAAAACTTCGGTCGCCTTCGGGTGAAAATCACTCGATCTTGAGAAAATCCAGAGCGAAAAAAGTGCAATGGCTGCGCCTTGACCAACTTCTCAAGTGATAAGTCTGGACAATTTCAGCAGACGCTCGAACGTCGCACCGTAAGGTGGGCGCAGCAATGCCGCTGCCCCCAGCCGTGACTGGTGGAATATCGGCTTTTCCTTGCTGAAGGTTCGGAAGCCCCATTCGCCATGATAAGCTCCCATCCCACTTGCCCCGACACCGCCGAAGGGCTGGTTTTCCTGTGCCAGATGCATGAGACAATCGTTGATTGTCACACCACCGGACACAGTCTCCTGCAGAATTCGGTCGCGCCGTGCAGCGTTCCTGCCGAACCAGTACAGCGCCAACGGACGATCGCGCTCGTTGACAAAGGCGATGGCGGCGTCAAGATTTTCATACTCAATGATGGGCAGAATTGGCCCGAAAATTTCCTCGCGCATCACCGTCAGATCCGGATCGACACCCTGCATCAGGGTTGGCGCGAATTTTTTCCCGCCAGCAACCAGGTCTTCATTGCCTGGATTGATCCGCGTGACGACCACCCCGCGCGCACGGGCCTCCTCCACCAGCGTTTCCAACCGCGCATGGTGGCGCGGCGAAATGATTGCAGTGTAATCGGGATTTTCCGCGAGAGTTGGGTAATAGCGTCTGACCACCGCCTCAAGACGCGCTGCGATGGATGCACTCTCTCCCTTTGGCACCAGCAGATAGTCCGGTGCAATGCAGGTCTGTCCGGCGTTCAGAAACTTGCCATAGGCAATGCTTTTCACGGCACTATCGAGGTCGCAGGACGCATCGATGATGGCCGGTGATTTGCCCCCTAGTTCCAGCGTCACTGGCGTCAGGTTCGCTGCCGCCGCCTTTGCAACCTCCCGCCCAACTGCGGTAGAACCGGTAAACAGCAGATGATCGAAAGGCATCGACACGAACGCCTTGCCGACTTCGGCATCTCCGTTCACCACCTGAAGCTGATCGGCGGGAAAATAGCGCCCCACCAATTCTGCCAGCAATTGAGAAAAAGCCGGTGTGAGCTCCGATGGCTTGATCAGAATGCGGTTTCCGGCCGCGAGCGCCGCCGTCGCAGGAGCGAGCGCCAACTGGAACGGATAATTCCAAGGCGAAACGATACCTACAACGCCCAGCGGCTGTGGCAGCAATCTGTTACGGCCAGGCCAAAACAACATGCTCGTGGCAACACGCTTTTGGCGCATCCATCGCGAAAGATGCGCGAGCGCGTGACGCACGCCGGCCCTCACGACCATCATTTCCGCCATACGGGTTTCATGGGCAGAGCGTCCGCCAAAGTCGGCATCGATGGCCGCGCAGAATTCACGCTCATGGTCCTCAACCAGAGCAAGCAGTTTTTTCAGACTATCGCGCCGCGCCGCCAGTGAGGGGTAGGGATCAGCGGCAACGGCGATCTTCAATGTCTGGAAGGCTGTCGATAATGCCTGCGGGTTCGTCTGAAGCATCGCTGTCTACAACTCCTCATTACTTGCCGACAGACTGAAAGAACTGCCGACCAAAGCAACGGTGTGCGGATGAAATACAGGCCACAGCAGTCATGAGTGACAAGACCGCCGTCTCGCCGACTAACTCTGCGCTATACAGGCAAAAAGACTCTCGCGACAGTGGGAGCCGCCCCGAATGACCCGATGCAGCCATCTACGCCCGGCATTGTGAGCAAACAGCGCTTCCTCAGCCGATCTGCGGTCACCACCGTCGACCCTTCCTGACCACGAGGTCGCCGTTCATTCATGGCCCAGCGCATGATGACCCCAAGGCCGCTTGCAGGGTTGAACTTAAGAAGCTAGAACTTCGTTATCTTCGTTCGAACATATCGGGTGGCATTTTGAGACATCTTCTTATCGCATTTTCCGCAGCGACCTTTCTGGTATCCACTGCCCATGCAGACAATGTGAACGTTGCAGTTGCAGCGAACTTCACGGATGCCGCCAATGAGATTGCGGCCGCCTTCGCTGAAGCGACCGACCACGAAGCGATATTGTCGTTTGGAGCAACCGGTCAGTTCTATACTCAGATCACTCAGGGCGCTCCGTTCGAGGTATTCCTCGCGGCCGACGACGAACGCCCGACCCTGGCAGTCAACGAAGGCTACGGCGTCGCGGGAACGGTTTTCACCTACGCCATCGGGCAGTTGGTGCTGTACTCGATCGAGCCCGGCAAGGTGACCGGCGCCGAGACGCTCACGGCTGGCGAGTTCAAGCAAATCGCTATCGCCAACCCTGAAACGGCCCCATACGGCAAGGCGGCGGTCGAGACCATGCAGGCGCTTGGCGTTTATGAAGCGCTGCAGCCGAAGATCGTTCAGGGCCAGAATATCGGCCAGACCTATCAGTTCGTTGAAACCGGCAATGCCGAGATCGGCTTCGTCGCGCTCGGACAGGTCTCGCAGACCGATGTCGGATCGCGCTGGATCGTGCCGCAGGAACACTACGCGCCGATCAAGCAGGATGCGGTGTTGCTGAAGAACGGCGAGAACAACCCGGCAGCAACAGCGTTCATCGAATTCCTCAAGGGTGATGCTGCTTCTGCAATCATCGAGAAATACGGTTACGCACTGGACCGCTGAGCTATTCGAGCATCTCGCCCGAAAGGGCGATGCGGCTTTGCGCTCGAAATAGCGTAATAACAAAGAGTTAGAGTAATTCCGCGATTTCAGGAAAAGCGGAATTGCTCTAACACGCGCTCACGGAATCTGATTGAATCGCGACGCGCTTTTGAACGACGCTTGTTTGCGGGAGTTGAACCCTGTCACAGGAACTTTGGTCGCCGATCCGGCTGACGATTGAGTTGGCCGCCATCACAACAGTGCTGCTGATGATCATCGGCACACCGATTGCGTGGTGGTTGGCCTGGTCAAAATCGCGCTGGAAGGAAGTCGTGGCCACGCTGGTCGCGCTGCCGCTGGTGCTGCCGCCGACAGTTCTTGGGTTCTACATCCTGCTTGCCCTCGGACCCAACGGGCTTGGCGGCTGGTTTGGGCCATGGTTCGGCCTGCGGACATTCGCCTTCACCTTCGAAGGCCTGGTCGCAGGCTCAGTGCTGTATTCGATGCCCTTCGTGGTGCAGCCGATCCGCAACGCCTTTGAGGCCATCGGCGCACGCCCGCTGGAGGTTGCAGCGACATTGCGCGCCTCGCCGCTCGACAGATTTTTCACCATCGCGTTGCCACTCGCCATTCCCGGCTTTCTGACCGGCGCGGTGCTGGGCTTTGCTCACACCGTTGGCGAATTCGGCGTGATCCTGATGATCGGCGGCAATATTCCCGGTGAAACCAAAGTGCTGTCGATCGCGATCTACGATTTCGTCGAAACACTGCGCTGGCGCGAGGCGCATATCCTGTCGGCAGGCATGCTGGTCTTCGCATTCCTGGTCATTCTCACCGTGTCCTTGTTGGCGCGGCGCAGCGGACGTAGGGCATTCTGATGGGCAATGAAATCGCCATCACGCTCAAGGGCGATCTCGGAGCATTTCATCTGGACGTGGATTTCGCGGTGCCGATGCACGGCATTACCGCCCTGTTCGGTCCATCCGGGTGCGGCAAGACATCGATCCTGCGCTCGGTCGCCGGCCTCAACCACATGGCTGGGCGCATCGCGATCGGAAGCCACATCTGGCAGGATCAGGAGCGCTTCGTGCCGACGCACAAGCGCCCGCTTGGCTATGTGTTTCAGGAAGCCAGCCTGTTTCCGCACCTGTCCGTCCGCCAAAACCTCATCTATGGCGAGAAACGCGCCAAGAAAGCTGAAAAGCACATACGCTTCGACGACATCGTCGACCTGCTCGGTATTGGTCATTTGATCGACCGCTCACCGATGCATCTGTCCGGCGGCGAGCGTCAGCGCGTGTCAATTGGGCGGGCGCTGCTGTCGCAGCCGCAATTGCTGCTGATGGACGAGCCTCTGTCAGCGCTCGACCGCATGGCCAAGGATGAAATCCTACCCTATTTCGAAGCGCTCCACGCGAACCTGAAAGTACCGATCCTTCTGGTCTCGCACGACATTTCCGAGGTCGAGCGGCTGGCTGATCATCTGGTTCTTCTGAAGGATGGGCGGCTAGTCAATTCAGGCCCACTCAGCGATGTGTTGTCTGCCCCGGACTCCACTTTAGCCATGCGCCGCGACTTTGCTGCCGTGCTGCCAGCTCAGGTGCTGCGCACTGACGAAGATGGCATCAGCGCACTGGATGTGGCGGGGAGCGAATTTCTGGTGCTGGCAGACACACTGCGGCCCGGCGACGCAGTGCGCCTTCGCATTGCCGCCAGCGACATCTCAATCGCCCGCGGCAAACATGCCAGCAGCAGCATCCTCAACTCAATTCCGGCGCGGATTCTGGGCATCGAAACCTTGGGAGCGACAGAGGCCAGCCTGCGCCTCGATATCGGTAAGAACCACCCCGCCATCGTGCGCGCGCGGATTTCGCAGCGCTCGCTCGCCGCGCTGAATTTGCAGATCGACGAGATGGTGATTGCGCAGATCAAAAGCGTTTCACTCGCTGCCAATCGATAACGCATGTCTCCCGAAAGTGAGAACCGGTTTCAGGATAAAGACATGCGTAAAAACAAGGGTCTAAAGCGCCACAAGCGCATCTGAAAGCTCCGCGACACACTTTGGAAGCGGCAGTCTTACGCGATGTTGCCTGCTGGACCGTCCCGCAGGGCCTCGAGTTGCTGGTTGAGCCGATTGTGGCTCGCATTGAGATGATCCCACATCGCCTTGCGGGCATGGTCGGGCTCACGCTCCTCGATCAGTTCGAACACCCGAAGATGCTCTTGAATGGACTCAAGCCCCCTGCCCGCGGGCTGAAAATGCACCCGATGGCGTATCAGCAAACTTCTCGGGTCTTTTGAAAACTCGACCGAGCGCGCCGCTTCGATGAAGCGCGTATTCGTGGTCGCGAGGGCAATCGCCTCGTGAAACAAATAGTCGAAATGATGCGTGATCCGCCCACTTGCATGGGCCTGCTCGAACTGCTCCAACGCAGCACGCATACGGTGCAGATCAGCCTTGGTCCGCCGCCGCGCCGCCAGATAGGCAGCTTCGGGCTCGACAATCAGGCGAAACTCCAGATCATCGAGCATGGTCTTGGCATGTCGGCTCCAATGAGAGCCGAATTCCTGCATCCCTTCAATCAGGCGCGCGAGACCGGTTACGTAGTTGCCAGACCCGCGAAGCGACTCAACCAACCCTTCGTCGCGCAGTTTTTCCAGCGCCTGACGCACTACAGGACGCGACACAGTGAAGATCGTCGCCAGTTCAGCTTCGGAAGGAAGCTTGTCACTTTCGCCATAGCGACCGGAAACTATCGCGTGCACGAGGCTGTTGTAGACGCGCTCATGCATTCCTCCAGGACGTGCAGTATCGAAGAAGCCATCGTTGGGCGTACTGGCGGCCATCAATGTAGCGGTTGCCTCTTTCATCTGCATTTTTCGGGCATCCCTTGAACTTGAGGCAACCAGAAGGAAAAAGGAGAAATTCGAGAAAAGACAAATATAGCCCTCGCCGAATGCTCGTTACTATAAGAATTTCCCCTTATACTCCCATAGTTTCTTGCACCCGGCCTGAAAAGCCCACCTTTCCCATCAATTGCGACGGATGAAATATCCATTTCGATGGGCTTTTCATGAAGCTGCTCTACGTCACCTCCACAGCAAGGTGACCTGATCTTGTCACCTTGTCACGCTGATGATCTGCTCTTGCGGCCAGTTTCGCTCAGGCCAGCGCGCTCATTGCCGCCTTGATGAAATCAAGCCGCATCTCTGAGCCGCAATGCGAAGAGTTTCGATGCAGGGCAGCCTCCTCCGGCGTCATGTAAACGTGGCGCGGAACCGCACCCAGGATCACTGCCACGGTGTTGTTGGCCGGGCTGACATAGATCCACTGCCCATAGCTGCCGAGTGCCTGATAGTCGCCGCCCTGGCGTACCCACCACAGATAACCATAGCCTTCAAACGCCGTATCAGCGCCGCCGGCAACACCACGCTCGCCGCCAAAATCAAAGGCAAAGTTTGGTGCAGTTGGGCTTGTGCAGGCCTTGACCCAACCTTCAGGAACGACCCGCTGTCCGTCGATCACACCGTCAGAGAGCATGAAAAGCCCCCACCGCGCATAGTCGCGCAAGGATGCACCGCAGCAACTGCCGACCACTTCATGGCCGTCATCGGAATCGAGAATGAAATAGCCATCCTGCTCGAAGCCCATCGGTTGCCAGAGCTTTTCGGAGCAATATTGCGCCACCGATTTTCCTGTCGCGCGGCTCAAAATGTGGCTCAGCAGGAAAGTGTCGCCCGTATTGTAGTAGAACTGGGTTCCAGCCGGATTGGCGCGAGGACGCGTCTTGAGATAATCGAGGATATAGTCGGGCCGCCGCGCCGCGATGACCTTGATATAATGTTCAGCGACATCGGTGCTCAGATCGTCGGTGTTTTCGACCCACTCCACCCCGGAAGCCATATGCAAGAGGTCGCGGATCGTGACACTCTCATAAGGCGTGCCGGCAAAATCGGGCAGAAAATCCGTAACCTTCTGCTCGATGCTCTGGATTGCTCCATCCTGAATTGCCGCACCAATCAGAATCGCCGCCAGCGATTTGACCATCGATGAAGACTGCCAGCAGCGCTCGACGTTGAGACCTCGGGCATAACGTTCGAGCTTGATCTCACCATCCTTGATGACGATCAGGCCGCTGACGAATTCCCAGCGCATCAGATCGTCGATCGTGTGGGTTGCGCCGCCGCTCTCAAAGGTAATGTCGAGCGGCTCCGCCGAGACGGGCAAAAGCTTTGGAGTGCCTTTCTCGATCGTCCGCGTCGCCCAGATGCGGTCCCAGTTCAGGAAGGCCTCAGACTGGATGTTCGGCGACCACAGCAGGAAATCCCCGGCCATATGTCGCCGAATGAACTGATCAACCGGCTCGCCATCCACTGTCTTTTGCATGTCGTTCTTCTCCCATTACAAAACTTCATCCGCAGAAACGACGCCGTAGCGGCGGGGCTGATCGATGCGCGGCTCCGCGGCAATCAACGTGCGGGTATATGGGTGGGTCGGGTCGGCAAATACGGCTCTGGCCTTGCCGGTTTCGACAAACTGGCCGCGGTGCATAACCCCGATGTCGTCTGAAATCGATTCAACGACCGCCAGACTATGGCTTATGAAAAGGAACGAAATACCTTGCTTGTCACGCAGCTCGCGGATCAACTCCAACACCTGCGCCTGAACGGACAGATCAAGCGCTGAAACCGGTTCATCGGCAACGACGAGTTTTGGCTTGCAGATCAAGGCGCGAGCGATGGCAATGCGCTGGCGCTGCCCGCCGGAAAACTGATGGGGGTATTTTCTCGCATCATCCGGGTGAAGACCAACATCGGTCAACGCCTCTGCGATCATCGCCTCGCGTTCCTTGCCCTTTGGTGCGTGCGGGTCGAGATAGAGCGGTTCGGCAATGATGCGTGAAACATTTTGGCGCGGGTCCAGCGAACCACGCGGATCCTGAAACACCATCTGGAAACCACGTCTGGCCAGCCGCAACTCGTGCGGCTTCTTCGCAAACAAATCCTCGCCATCGAACAGGACACGACCGGAGGTCGGACGATCGAGCCCCATGATGATGCGCGACAGCGTCGACTTTCCGCAGCCGCTTTCACCCACGATTCCGAAAATCGTGCCGCGCCTGACAGAGAAGCTGAGGTCGTTGACCGCCCGGCTCAACACCTGCCCGGAAAGGGAACGATACTCACGCGACAGATTTTGCACTTCCAGCACAGGAGTTTCATCTGGCTGGGCGACGGGAAGCCTGCGGGCATCGTCATCTTCACGGCGAGGAATGGCCGAAATCAGTCGCCGCGTGTAGTCCTTTGCGGGGTTGCGCAACACCTGCTGCGTAGCACCGCTTTCGATATGACGCCCTGACTGCATCACCAGCGTGCGCTCGCAGATGCTGGAAATCACGCCCAGATCATGGCTGATCATCAGCAGTGACATCTTCAGATCACTGATGAGTTCTCCGAGAAGCGCGAGCACTTCCGCCTGAACTGTTACGTCAAGCGCAGTGGTGGGCTCGTCGGCGATCAACAGCGACGGCCCTGGTGCCAGCGCTATGGCGATGCCGACACGCTGACGCTGACCACCCGACATTTCATGCGGGAAACTGTCGATACGTCGTCTCGCATCCGGTATGTGCACGCGCTCCAGCAAGCGCAGCGCCTCGGCCCGCGCTTCGCTGCGAGACATGGGTTTATGCGCCAGCAGCCCTTCGGCAATCTGATCGCCGATGCGCATCGCCGGATTGAGCGCGGTCATCGGCTCCTGAAAGATCATCCCGATCCGCGCGCCGCGTATCTTTCGCATTTGGGCGGGGGAGAGCTGCAGAATGTCAGCCCCATCAAGTTCGATGCGACCTGCAGCGGTCATGCCGGGCGGCAGCAGCCCCATGATCGCCAGCGATGTCAGCGATTTCCCCGAACCGGATTCACCGACGACGCCCATTGTGGTTCCCTGCGGAATTTCAAAGGCGATGTTTTCAACAAGCGTGCGACGCGTGCCGTCCCACTGCGAATGGACAATGGAATCCAGCGCGACTGAGAGTTTCATGCCCCGCCCTCCGTTCGCGGATCAAATTTGTCACGCAACCCGTCGCCAAGCAGGTTGAAGCCGAGGACTGCCACGGCCACCGCAATACCCGGAGCTATTGCCATCCAGGGTGCCTGGCTGAGATAGGTTTGTGCATCTCCCAGCATGCGTCCCCAGGATGGCGACGGCGGTGCGAGGCTGAGGCCAAGGAAGCTCAGGCCCGCTTCGACAAGAATTGCCAGACCGATCTGAATCGTCGCCTGGATTGCCACGCCTCCAGCGATATTGGGCAGCACGTGATCCGTCGTGATCCGAAAAGCGCCCTTGCCGGCGGCTTGTGCCGCAAGGCAAAAATCATTGGCCCAGACACGCTGCGCCAGAGCGCGCGAAACTCGAATGAAGACCGGAATATTGAACAGGCCGATGGCGAGGATCGGCGTCAGCGCCCCTGACCCGATCAGTGCCGCGATCATGATCGCTGAAATGATCGCCGGGAAGGCAAACACAACGTCTGCAAAACGCATGATTGCTTCCTCGATGAAACCGCGTTTTGCCGCGGCCATCGTTCCAAGGGCCACCCCGACCGTGACGCCGATCAGAACCGAGATCAGCGCTATGGAAAGCGAGTTCCATGCGCCGGTCATCAGCAGCGAAAAAATATCACGTCCGAACTGGTCGGTGCCTGCCAAGCCGCTTTCCAGCGGCGGCTTCAACTTCATGGCGATCCGCATCTTCGTCGGCGGCGCAGGCGTCCAGACGAGCGACAGGACCGCCAGACCGACGACAAGTGCTGTGATGACCATCCCAAGATAGAGCCGCACATGCGGCCCGAACCACGAGCGGCGGGGTTTGTCGACGATCGCGCTCATCGGCGGGCCCTCAATCGCGGGTCGAGCCAAAGGTAGGACAGATCGACCAGAAAATTCACCACTATGACGAGACCTGCAAAGAACATGGCAACGTTGCGGATCACCACAAGGTCACGCTGAGACAGCGCCTGATAGGCAAGACGTCCGATTCCCGGAAGGTTGAAGACGTTCTCGACCAGCACCGCGCCTGCGATCAGAAAGGAGAATTGCAGGCCAATGATGGTGATGATGGGAACGAGCGCATTGCGCACGGCATGTCGCCACAGAATGCGGCTTTCCGTCAGCCCCTTGGCTTGAGCAGTGCGGATGAAGTCTTCGCTGGCGACATCAAGAACCGCCGAACGGGTGACCCGCGTCAGGATCGCGGCCTGCGGCAGGGCCAGCGCAACGGCCGGAAGCACCAATGCCTTGAGTCCGCTTGCTGGCTCCTGCCAGCCGGGAAAGCCGCCCGCAGAGAACCACTGCAGACCGGTGGAAAATGTCAGGATCAGCAGAAGGCCAAACCAGAAGTCTGGAATAGCAATGCCGATCTGGGAAAATCCTGAAGCGATGCGGTCAGGCGCCTTGCGCCAGCGGGCAGCCGCCCACACACCCATCGGGGTGCCTAGGGCGACAGCAAGAAGAAGAGCAAGTGCGGCCAGAGGCAGCGTCACAGCCAAACGCTCGGCGATCAAACCGGCGACCGGAACCCCATAGGAAGCCGAATTTCCAAGATCGCCAGTGAACGCACCCGCAACCCAGCTCAGATAGCGAATATAGGCCGGCTGATCGAGACCCAGCTGCTGCTCAAGCGCGGCGATGGTGTCGGGGCGCGCAGCGGTGCCAAGCAGAATAGCCGCCGCATTGCCTGGCAGAAGATCCATGCAGGCAAAAATCAGCAGCGAGGCTATCAGCAGTGTCAATACAAACGAGCCCAGACGGCGCAGGAAAATGCCCGTCATCGCGGGGTACCTTTCAAGGTCATCGGTCTTTCAGCGGTTGCAACCGGAACTTCTGCAGCATCAATCTGCAGGCTCTCCAGCTTCCGGATCAGTCAGTGCACATGCCTGACGATAACAGGGATGGCTCCCGCACAATGACGTGCGGGAGCCTCACGGTTCAGTCGGCCCAATAGGCGTCCCGGACATAGACCTGCGAGATCGGTTCGTTCTCCCACAAGCCCTGAATCTTGCTGGCCCAGATGTTGAGGCGCGGCAGATCGAAAAGGTAGAGAGCGGGCACTTCGCTGGCCAGAATCTTCTGCGCCTCGCCATAAAGCGCGTCGCGCTCGGCCTCGTTCGAGTTCACTGTCGCCTTTGCAATGATCTCGTTGAAGGCAGGGTTATTATACTCAAAATAATAACCGGGACGGGCATAGATATCGATGTCCATCGGCTCGGCATGGTCGACAATCGACATGTCAAAATCGTGCTTGATGAATACTTCATCAATCCACTTGGCCGGGAATTCGCTGGCCTCGATATTCATCGTCACGCCGACTTCCGCGACCATCGCCTGCATCACCTCGCAGGCGCGCATCGTGTAGGTCATCTGCGGGCACTTGATGGTCAGGCTGAGGTTTTCGGCTCCCGCTTCACTGAGCAGTGCAGCGGCCTTTTCCGGATCGTAGGGCAGCGCGTTGGTCAGATCGACATAGCCGCTGTCCGTCGGTGCATAATGGCTGCCGATGGCAATGCCATAGCCCGAATAGGCGCCGTCGATCACCGTCTGCCGGTCGATGGCCGACATCAGCGCCTGGCGCACTCGGATGTCGTCAAACGGTGCCTTGGAGTTGTTAAATCCAGCGACAAGTTTGCGCGGCGTGTTGCCGACAATCGTGGTGAACCGGTCGTCGTTTTCAAACTCACCGAACAATTCCGGTGCGGTAAAGTTGGGGATCGCATCGACGTCGCCTGCCCGCAAGGCAGCCGCCTGGGCCTGCGCGTCACCGATGAAGCGGAACGTGACCGCCGCGAGCTTCGGCACACCTGCGTCCCAGTAGTCGTCGTTGCGCACGACCTCGACGCGGTCGCCGCGCTGCCATGACTTGAACCGGAACGGTCCGGTTCCAACCGGCTCGGTCTTGTTCGTCTCGACCGTCTTGGGATCGACCATCACAGCGTCACCCCAGGCCAGATGGTAGGCGAAAAGACCTGTCGGCGCCTTCAGTGCGATCACAACTGTGAGCGGATCTGGCGTCTCGATGCTCTCGATCGGCTCGAAGAACTGCTTCTGAGCATTCGTGGAGTCGTCAGCACGCGCACGATCCAGCGAGAACTTTACGATGGATGCATCGAATTCCGTGCCATTGTGGAACTTCACGCCTTCACGCAATTTGAACGTATAGACCAGTCCGTCGTCCGACACAGTCCATTGTGTCGCGAGCAAGGGCTGAACCTTGCCGTCCTTGTCGATGGTGGTCAAACCTTCATAGATGTTGCCCCACGTCACCTCGCGAATGGCGACTGGCGCGGAAATCGTCGGATCAAGACCAGTCGGCTCGATGGGCAGGCCGAGTGTGAGAGTGTCCTTTGCCGACGCGGTACCGAGACCTGCCACGAGGGCGAGCACGGCAACCGCAGATTTCATAGCTGTTCGACGATCACGCATCGTTGAAATTCCTCTCCTTGAAGGCGCGGCCTCTGAAGTGTTTGGGATCTAGCCTGGAAGAGCGGTCAGGCGTTGTTTGAGGCCTTCCAGCCTCCCGCCTGCTCGTTCTGTTGCTTCGCTTTTTTCCAAGCTTCCTACGGATCGTAGGATTGCTGCAACAAAGTTGTCAATTTATTTTATTGCTTTCTACACGCTGTTATTGGAGATTGATGTCGCTCAAAGGTCGGATCACGAGCGAAAATGGCTGAATTCGACCAATTTTCTACAATTTCAGGGGGCTATCGATGTCAGAGCTGCACTATTGGTCAATTCAGAAGCTGTCAGATCAATTGCGTTCTGGATCGATCTCTCCGGTCGAGGTCGTTCGCTCCACGCTGGACCGCATCGCGGCGCTGGACGGCAATTACCATTCCTACATCACCGTGATGGCCGATCAGGCGCTGGCCCGTGCCCGCATCGCCGAGCAGGAATTGCTCAGCGGCATGTGGCGCGGCCCGCTGCATGGCGTCCCGCTCGCGCTCAAGGATCTCCTCTTCACACGCGATGCCCCGACTTCCGCGGGCATGAGCATCCACAAGGATTTCATTCCTGACTACGATGCGACTGTGGTGGAGCGGCTTTATGCAGCCGGCGCGATCATCCTTGGCAAGCTGTCGCTGACCGAGGGCGCCTACACGAACAATCACCCCATCTTTCCAACGCCGATCAACCCATGGAATTCCGAGTACTGGGCTGGCACGTCGTCAAACGGCTCCGGCGTCGCTACCGCCACCGGCATGACATTCGGCTCGCTTTCCACCGATACCGGTGGCTCGATCCGCTTCCCTGCCGCCTGTAACAACCTGACAGCGATCAAGCCTACCTGGGGCCGCGTCAGCCGTCACGGGATGTTCACCCTGTCGCATTCACTGGACCACATCGGCCCGTTTGCGCGTGATGCCGTGGATGCCGCGATGATGCTGCGCGTCATTTCCGGTGCGGACGACAACGATGCGACGGCATTGCGTGCGCCGGTTCCTGACTATGTCAGCGCCACAATGCGCGGCATCGACGGATTGCGCATCGGCTACGACGAAAACTTCATCTCGACGCGCACCGATCCGGAAGTCGTCGCTGCGGTTGAAGCCGCACGCGATATTCTCGCCGCCCGCGGCGCACGCATCGTCCCGGTCACCTTCCCATCTCCCTATGACGCGCTGCGCGGCTGGTTCGACATTTGCGGCTCCGAAACAGCCAAGGTGCACGAAGCGACCTACCCTTCGCGCGCCAGTGATTATCACGCCGGCATGGCTGGCCTGATCGAGCATGGCCGCAAGGTCAGCGGCGAGGCTGTTGCCAAGGCCTGGGTGAACAGGCTCGAGCTTACCGGCCGCCTGGAGGCAACGTTCGAGAATGTCGATCTGCTGCTGCTTCCAACCATGACGACGCCGACACCGACGCTTGCCGACCTTGAGGCTTTTGGCGCCGATGACGACGTCCTGCTGCAGATGATCCGCTACACCGCGCCGTTCGATCTGACGGGCAACCCGACGATCGTCCTGCCTGCCGGCTTCTCCCGCAACAACATGCCGATTTCGCTCCAGCTGGTCGGCAAGCATTTGTCGGAGGACGTGCTGTGCGCAGCGGGTCACGCCTTCCAGCAGATGACGAACTGGCATCTGCGTCGTCCAATCGCCTGATCGGACCCAGAGAGTTGAACTCGCTACCTGCCGCGGATTCGGCAGGTAGCGATCAGACCGATCGTCTCAGACACTCGTCTGCGCTGAAGTATCGGGCCACTGCATGATCGCCTCGACAATGTGATCGACCACCGCACGCGCCTGAACCTCGACGGCAACCTTGCAGTTTGGCGCGGCCTGGCCTCTGATATTTTCCAGTTTGGCGCTCGTCAGGGTGCGGAAGTCGCAGACCGTCATGCCGCGCGTCAGCCCCTCCCCGACCTCAACTTCGACCGGACAATCCCGGTAGGTGATCAGGTCCGGCGCGATGAACGGGACCAGTGCGCAGGCGTCGTGCATTGATGCGGTGCTGAGGCCGTGAACCTTGCGCAGACTGTCGCGGAAGAAGCGGAACAACCCGCCATAAGTGCGCGCAACATTGCCACCGCTTTCCAGCTTGAGAATATCCTGCTCATCGATGCCCACCTGGCGGGTGACGTTGAGACCGACCATCCACAAGGGCAATCCCGATCCGAACACCACGACCGCCGCTTCAGGATCGCTCCAGACATTAAACTCGGCAACCGGAGTCGTGTTGCCGATTTGTGTCGTCCCGCCCATCACGCTGATCGCCCGCAGCCACTGCTTCAGTCGGGGCTCCTTGCGCAACGCCATGGCAACATTGGTAAACGGACCGATCGGGCACAGAACCAGTTCGCCGCGATGCTTGCTGGCCATTTCGATGATGAAGTCCACCGCATGCATGTCGACCGGCTCACTCACGGGCGCTGGCAATTCAGCGCCATCGATGCCGGTTTCGCCATGAACGTCGCCGCCATGAGAGAACACGCGATTGAGCGGCTGTTCACAGCCACGCGCGACAGGAACGTCCAGGCCCAAAAGGGTAGTGAGCGAAAGTGCATTCCTGGTTGTCTTGTCCACCGACTGATTGCCGTAGACCGTTGAGATACCGACCAGGTCGAGATGGCGTGCGGCGTACAGAATCGCCGTCGCGTCGTCGTGACCGGGATCACAGTCGATCAATACCTTTGTCATTTTCATTCCTGGATTTCGGGATTATTTGATAGTTCGGGATGTCGAGCCACGCACAACCAGAGAAGGCTGGATCATCTGCCGGTCGGGCGCGCGCTTGGGCTCGCGTGCGATGGCAATCGCGATCTCCACCGTCCGCGTGGTCATTTCGTCGAGATTTTGATCGACTGAAGTCAGGTCATAGATCGGCCATTGGGCGAAGGTCGAATTATCATAGCCAACGATCAGCGGCATCTGGCCACCGGTAGAGCGTGCAGCGTCCATCAGCGCTATGGCCAGCGTGTCGTTGGCGCAAAACACCGCGTCAGGCTCTTCACGCAACATTTCGTGCGCGGCAACCACCGCTGCCCTGTAAGTGTAGGGCGCTGAAATCGTCACATCGATAGCGTGCCCGAGCTCCTTGAGCCGCTCCGAAAAGCCCTGCTCACGCTCCCAGCTGATGCCTGTGCGGTCTTCACCGGCAAAAAACGCAAACCGTCTCGCCCGGCACGACACCAGATGGTCAGCAACAAGCCGGCCTGCCGCACCTCCGTCTCCTCCGACGGCACTGACAGGCTCACTGCCGTCGTAGCGGTTCATCAAGACAAGCGGTTTGGAGCGGGTCAGACAGGCTTCAATGACGTGTTCGAGAAAGGGAGCCGCCAGTGCAATCACTGCATCGACCTGGTAGCTCATCAGGCGCTCAATAGCATGTTCCGCACCCTCGGCCGTGTTGCCGACGAAGACGAGCGGAGCGAGATGCTTCAGCCCCATCTTTTCGATCAGCAACTGCAGGGCATGCGCGTGGTAGGGATTGTTGAGGTCTGTGACGACCACACCAATAATCCCCGTGGTGCTGTTCTTGAGGCCACGCGCGATCAGATTGGGCTGGTAGCCAAGCTCGGCGGCAGCCGCAAGAACACGCTCGCGGGTGGCCTTGGAGATTCGCGGGTCGCCAGCAAGTGCGCGGGAAACCGTCGAGCGCGAAATCTGTGCAAGCTCCGCAACCTCGAACGAGCGAACCTTCTTTCCTTCTCTCTGCAAATCCGAACCCCCAAGCACTGCTTCGCAAATTTATCGGATTGTTGACCCGAAGCTCATGTCTTGACTAGCCACGCAAAATAGATTGCATTATTCACACGTGTGCACAACCCAATTTGGGCACCTGCAGGGAATGTAACGAAATCTGGGATGGGGATTTGCAATGCAGATCGGAAGACGACAGTTTATGGCGGGCCTCGCCACAACCACATTGCTTGGCTCGATAGGGCGCGCTGGCGCGCAATCGACCACGCTTTCCGCACCGTGGATGGGCTGGCCGGAAGAGCAGGTTGCGCCACTGATGGCAGCGTTTGAGAAGGAGACCGGCATCAAGGTAGCTGCCGAGCGTCTCCCAATCGCGGAGCTGTTCAAGACGCTGGAAGTACGGCTTCAGGCGCGCAACGAAATCCCCGATGTCTATCTCGTTGATGGTCCGCTGACCGCATCCTACGCCGCGCGTGGACACCTCCTCGTCCTGGATGAAATGCTCGCGGACGACCTCGAGCGTTTCCTGCCGAGCACGCTGGTTCAGGGCACATATGACGAGAAACTCTACGCCATGCCCCTGGGGACATCGACGCAGATCTTGTTCTACAACAAGAAGCTGTTCGCGGAAGCGGGCCTTCCCGAGCCGTCGGCAGATCCTGCCAAGCGGATGACTTGGGAAGAAGCGCTCTCGATCGCGCAAGCGCTCACCAAGCCGGAGATTTCACAATTCGGTATCGCGTTTGAGAATTGCAATCCTTATCAGCTCCTGGCCCTGCCCCAGAGCTGGGGAGCCGAAGTCATTGGCCCCGATCAGTTGACAGCGGCTGGCTATGTCAACGGTGATGCGATGGTCGATGCGATGACCTGGTATCAGGAGTTGCACCAAACGCATAAAGTCGCGCCCGTCGGCACCTTTCAGACCGGCGTCACCCAGGAAATGTTCGGCTCCGGCAAACTTGCCATGATCGTCGGCGGAACCTGGAATCTGGTTGGCTTCGAGAAATTTGAAGGGCTCGATTTCGGTGTCGCGCCCCATCCATATTTTGCCAAGGGCACGCCGGTCACGCCGACCGGCAGCTGGCATATCGGCATCAACCCTCGCACGGCGCACATGGAAGAAGCCAAGGCGTTCGTCCGCTGGTTGTCGACACGTGATGCAATGGATCTGTGGTTCGAACTGCGCCAGTATCCGCCATCGCTTCGGCAGATCTGGGAAGAGCGGGCATCGACCAACTTCATCGATCCTGTCTGGGAGATCGTCCAGCACGAACTGGAACATACCGCGACACCGCGCCCGGCGACACCCGGCTATCGCGAATATGAGGATTTCCTGAAGACTGCGATGCAGGACATCAATACTGGCGCTGATGTGCGCGCGACATTGGATCGTGCGGCACAGAACATCGACCGCGAGATGCGCAAGTACCGTTGATTTCCATCGCTTCGGCACAAAGCTGCCTCGTCGCAATACGTTGCAGCGAGGCGGATTGCCGATCATGGTCCAGGCGCACGCCGACTGGCGACTGGTCAACCTGCCCGTGAGTGAGAGCACATGATTTCGTCCCGCTGGACACCCTTCCTCTTCCTGGCGCCGGCGCTTGCTGGACTGCTGATCTTTCGACTGACGCCGATCCTTGTCGCGGTAGGAGGTAGCCTTAGTGGCGTCTCCCTGATGGGGGAGTTGCGCTATGTCGGGCTCGAAAATTTCGAATATCTGGCGGACGATCCGGAATTTTGGGAATCGCTGCGGACAACTCTCTATTTCAATCTGCTGATCAATCCGATCCAGCTCGCAGTCGCTTTCGCGCTGGCCCTTCTGGTCTTCAGGCCGCTGCCCGGTGTCTGGTTCTATCGCACGCTGCTGGTGCTGCCGATGGCCGTCTCCACCGGCATCAGTGCAGTGCTGTTCGGCCTTTTCCTTGATGGAAATCTCGGGCCGATGAACGGCTTCCTCGAATGGATCGGGATTGGTGCCCAGCCATTCCACCGCAGCCATGATCAGGCACTCTACACGCTGATCGGCATCGCGACCTGGAAGGGCGCGGGCTACTGGATGCTGTTCCTGCTTGCCGGGCTTTATTCGATACCGTCGACGGTCTACGAGGCGGCAACCATCGACGGTGCAAATGGCTGGCAGCGCTTTCGTTATGTAACCCTGCCCCTGATGCGCAAGCCAATGGCTTTCGTTCTGGTGGCCGACACCGCGATCAACTTCCTGTTTTTCGCTCCCGTCTACATTCTGACATCCGGCGGACCCAGCGGCTCGACTTCCGTTCTGATGTTCCAGGCCTATCGCGCGGCTTTCACTTTCTCCGACATCGGACGTTCGCTTGCGATCTCGACCGTTCTCCTCGGAATCATCGCAATCATCGTGGTGCTCGAATTCCGCTTCATGCGCTCCCCCGAAGAGGCGAAATGATGGACAACCCGTTTCAGAAACCGCACGTCCTGATGCTCCGCTACGGGTTGCTCTCGATCCTTGCGTTCATCGTCGTTTTCCCTCTGGTCTGGCTCGCGCTCGCATCTGTTCGACCCCAAAACGAGATCTTCCAGCCAGTTTCCGATTTTGGCTGGAACACGTTCATCCCGTCGCGCTTCACCTTGGACAACTACCGGACCCTGTTGAACGGCGATTTTCCCCTGGCAGTCAAAAACTCTACCTTCGTCGCGCTGACCACGGTCCTGTTTGGCGTCGTGGTCAACGCGCTGGCCGGGTTTGCGTTTGCGGTGTTCGATTTTCGTGGCAAGAATCTCCTGTTCTTGCTGGTGATCGTGTCATTCATGATGCCCTTCGAAGCAATCGTGCTGCCTCTCTACGTGATGATCCGGGCTTTCGGCTGGGCGAATTCCTACCAGGCGCTGATCGTCCCCGAAATCGCCAATGGCATGGTGATCTTCCTGTTCAGGCAGTTCTTCGCGTCCATCCCGCGTGACTTCTATGAAGCAGCGCGCGTTGACGGGGCGTCGTGGTTCTACATCTTTGCGCGCATCGCAATGCCTTTGTCTTGGCCAACGATCGCCACGTCCGGATTGATGCTGTTTCTTGCCCAGTGGGATTCGTTCTTCTGGCCAGTCGTGGCGGCAAGCGATTCCGCCTACGCGGTGGTTCAGGTGGCCATCGCCCGAAATATCAACTTCGAGCAAAATGACTGGGGCGGTCTGTTTGCCTCTACCAATCTTGCCATCCTGCTCGGGACCATCCCGTTTCTTCTGATCCAGCGCTTCTACGTGCGCACGCTGATTTCCGGCGGAATCAAGTGACCTCTCGAAAGTCTGTGGAATAAATCATGTCCTCGATGAAAATTGATACTCTCCGCAAGTCATTTGGCGAACTCGAGATCTTGCGCGGAATCAGCCTGGATGTACGCCATGGTGAGTTTGTGGCGCTGGTGGGTCCGTCCGGCTGTGGAAAGTCCACCCTGCTCCGGCTCATTGCCGGGCTGGAAGCGGCAACTTCTGGCCACATCTTCATTGATGACCGCGATGTCACGCGCCTGCCGCCCAAAGAGAGGGACATCGCCATGGTGTTTCAGAACTATGCGCTTTATCCGCATCTGACCGTGCGCGCGAATATGGGCTTCTCGCTCAAACTTCGCGGTGATGCCAAGGACCAGATCAACAAGAAAGTGGAAGAAGCGGCTGGCGTTCTTGGTCTGGAGCACCTGCTCGATCGATACCCCGGCCAGCTATCCGGCGGCCAGAGACAGCGTGTCGCCACTGGGCGCGCGATCGTGCGCGATCCGAAGCTGTTCCTTTTCGATGAGCCTCTGTCAAACCTGGACGCCAAGCTGCGGGTGCAGATGCGGACCGAGATCAAGGCGCTGCATCAACGGCTGGGCAGCACGATGATCTATGTCACGCATGACCAGATCGAAGCGATGACGCTGGCAGACCGTATCGTGGTCATGCAGGGCGGGCGCATCGAGCAGGAGGGCGCTCCGCTCGATCTCTACGACCGGCCGGCCAATGCCTTCGTAGGCGGCTTCCTAGGTTCACCGGCAATGAATTTCATCAAAGGCACCATGAGCGACGGTGCAGTCAAGGCAAGCGACGGTACACGCCTTCCGGTACTTTCGGAGGCGAGCGCTCTCGATGGACGCCACGTGCTTTGGGGCGCTCGCCCCGAGTCGATCGTCCCGGATGATAATGGCTTTGAGGGAACCGTCGAAGTCGTAGAGCCAACGGGGCCGGACACGCAGTTGCTGGTTCGCGTTGCCGGCGATCCGCTTGTCGTGCTCCTGCGCAAGCGGATGAAGGTCAATGCCGGGGACAAGATCCGACTGGGTGTCGTCGGAGAAGACACCCATCTGTTCGATGCAAAAGATGGCATGCGCATCGCGCTCTGAGCGCCACGATCGGGCGAAATCCATCTGAACACCCCCCTGCACAGCGCAAGCCGTGGGCGTTTGGAATTGCGCAGAAATAAAGAGTTGGAGCACTTCCCCGATGCGCTGAAAAGCTAAAATGCTCCAGGCAGATCTGCCCCCCATCGCACCAAATTCGCCTCATGGGGGAACGTCGGCGCTCGCCCCGCGTTTCAGGTGGCCACAAGGAGGCCACGATGAAAGAACGCCAGCACGACAACCCTGCACCACCTGAGGAAGTCATCGATCGCGTCTGGGAACTCGCTGACAAGATCGACATTTGCATGTTGACGACCTGGACCGGGAAGGAACAGCGCAGCCGGCCCATGTCGGCACGCCCACGCCGCGATGAAAACGCGATTTACTTCCTGACGGATGTCAGTGGCGAGAAGAATGCCGACATCGAAGCATTTCCCACCGTCTCGCTGGCCTGGGCTGACAACGGCAACTATCGCTATGCGCTGATTTCGGGTCGGGCCAAGATCAGCAATGATCGCGCCAAGATTTCGCAACTTTGGTCCAAGATGGACAATGTCTGGTGGGAGGATGAACAGGATCCGACGATCAGGCTGCTGACTGTCGTGCCGGAGCACGGCGAGATCTGGGACAGCCCGAACGCAGTCGTCTCAGGCGCCAAGATGCTGATTGCAGCGGTAACAGGCACCGCGCCCGAGCTTGGTGATAACGCTGAAGTAAAGATGTAGGGCTCTGATAAGTTGTCCTTCACGGGAGCACCGAGCGAACCTCACCGCCACCCCATGAACAAGGGCAGCAGAGTATCCCCGCTAGACGAGATTCAATGCCCGCACATCACACAGAGAATCTTGAAAAATCAAAGCCGAATTCTGAAAGACAAAACAAGAGCTTGCGTCGTATGTTACCTAGAGTTCAGCTGCCCGCGTATTTTGCGATATTTCGCGATTAAGAAATAAATTTTATATAAAAATAAGAATAAACTTATAAAAGCTTCGCACAAGCTTGCACACGTAACTCTGTCTCAAACAAGATACTTTGGGGACAGATATGAGCTTGTATGGAATGATGCGCACCGGTGTATCGGGCATGAACGCGCAGTCTACGCGCCTGGCTACTGTGGCAGACAACATCGCCAATTCTGGAACTAACGGCTACAAGAAGGCGTCCGTTGAGTTTTCCTCATTGGTGGCACCAAGTACCGGCAGCAGCTATGTTTCCGGTGCCGCATCAACGCAGATCCGCCATTTGATGTCGTCCGGCAACCTGCAATATACAAACTCGATCACCGACCTGGCGATCGACGGAAACGGCTTTCTGGTCGTTCAAGACGCTGCAGGCAAGCCGCTTCTCACGCGCGCAGGCTCTTTCATTCCCGACGGCAACGGCAATCTGATCAACGCGGCTGGATACTATCTGATGGGACGCAGCTTCGAACTCGGAGAGCCAGGGGCAACGACATCGTTCAGTGACTATGAAAGAGTCACGATACCGACCTCCGGCCTTGAGCGCGTGCCATCGACTGCCGGCACTCTCGCGTCCAACCTTCCTTTTGGCGCCCCCATCTATGCAGGGCTCCCACCATCAAGCAATCCACTAACCGATACCCAGATCAGGCAAGGCATGGACAATGGCTCCATCTTTAAGTCGGGACTGACAGCAATCGGCAATGCGGGTGAGCCAATTCGACTCGACATCTACTTCACCAAAATGCGCGCAAGTGCCCCCGGTGGCGTAGGTCCAAACCCCAACACTCCGATCGTTTCCGCCTACTCTGTACCGAATACGCCAATTCCCGCTGCGCCACTACTCAACCCCAACAACCCCGTCGTTTCCGCGTACTCCGTGCCAAGCACAGCAATTCCGGCCGCACCGGTGCTCAATCCCAACAACCCCACCGTTTCCAGCTACTCGGCTCCGAGCACCCCAATTGCCGACGCTGCCAACAACAATTTTACCTTCGCCGGATTTACGGGCCTGGCCTGGTCATCTGGTGACACCACCTCGTTCAGCCTCAACATCAACGGCAGCAGCGTCGATGTCAGGGGCACTTTCAGCGGTGGCGTTTGGTCGTTCGCGCCCGACAATCCCGGCTCCATACCAGCGGGCGTGGCGATCACCTACGACACCAGCGGTGCAGATCTCATCGTCAATGTCGACAACGCCACAGGCGCGCCTATCAATGCCGGGATCGGCGGCTTTGTGTCCCACACATATAACGACAACATAGACTTTTCTTTTGCCGGCTTCACCGGCCTGACTTGGTCCGTTGGTGACACCACGTCCTTTACCCTAGATGTTGGAGGCATCGGCATCGACGTCACGGGCGCATTTGATGGCAGCGTTTGGTCGTTCGCTCCCCTCAATCCCGGCTCCATACCGGCGGGCGTGGCGATCACCTACGACACCAGCGGTGCAGATCTCATCGTCAATGTCGACAACGCCACAGGCGCACCCATCAATGCCGAGATCGATGGCTTTGTGTCCCACACATATAACGACAACATAGACCTTGCGTTTGCCGGTTTCGTCGATCTTGTCTGGCGAGACGGCGATACCGCCTCCTTCACCATCGACATAGACGGTAACAGCATTGATGTTACTGGTACGCTCGGTGGTGGCGTTTGGTCGTTCGCTCCCGTCAATCCCGGCTCCATACCGGCGGGCGTAGCGATCACCTACGACACCAGCGGTTCAGATCTCATCGTCAATGTCGACAACGCCACAGGCGCGCCCATCAATGCCGGGATCGGCAACTTCACATCCACCACCATCGCGATCACCGATGAGTGGGAAATGACCGTTTTCCACCAGCCCAACGCGGCTATTGGCACCGCCTTCCCCTATTCCGTCGTGCCGCTCAACACGATCACGCTGGAATTCGATCCCGCAACCGGCAATATCGAGACTGGCACCCCCACAAACATCACACTCGACCTGACCACACTTAATGGCCGAGAGGTGGAGATTGACCTTGCCGGCATGCGTCAGCTTGCGGCGGGCTACACGCCCCTCGCCTCTGAGATGAACGGTTCACGTCCTTCAGCTATCGACCGGGTCGTCATCAGCGATGACGGCATTCTGTCGGTGCAATACGGGAACGGAGCCACAGAATGGCTCTATCGTCTCGATCTCGCAACGGTACAGAGCCCTGACATGTTAACCGTGCTGCCGGGCAATATTTTTCAGGAAGGGCTCAACTCCGGCCAAGTAACTTTCGGAAAGCCAAATGAGATTTCACTCGGAGCGGTCAAGTCCGGAGCGCTTGAGGCGTCAAACGTCGACATCGCCGAGGAGCTGACCAACATGATCGAATCACAGCGCAACTACACCGCCAACTCGAAAGTGTTCCAGACCGGCGGCGATCTCATGGATGTGCTCGTCAACCTGAAGAGGTAGCGAGGCGTGAGCAGCGCGCGTACCGGGAAGCGCGCGCTGGCGCGCGCTCCGCTCAATGTCGAAGGTCGGCCAGGAAGCGCTGCGCGCGTGGGTGCGTCGGGTTGGAGAAGAATTCGTCCGGCTTTGCGTCTTCCAGGAGGTTGCCCTTGTCGAGGAACCACACGCGGTCGGCGACGTCGCGAGCGAAACCCATTTCGTGGGTCACGCACATCATGGTGATGCCGGTCGTGGCAAGCCCCTTCATGACAGCGAGCACTTCACCGACCATTTCCGGATCGAGCGCCGAGGTCGGCTCATCGAACAGGATGATCGGCGGATCCATGGCAAGAGAGCGCGCAATGGCGACGCGCTGGCTCTGGCCGCCCGAGAGCTGGGCCGGATAGGCTTCCGCCTTGTCCGCAAGGCCGACGCGATCAAGCAGCTCGCGCGCCTTTTCCTCCGCCGCAGCGCGACTCATTCCGCGCAGTTTTCGCGGAGCAAGCGTGATGTTGTTCAACACGCTCATATGCGGGAACAGGTTGAACTGCTGGAAGACGAAGCCGATGTCGCGGCGCAACGTGTTGACGTTGTTCTTCGAGGAATGGGCATCGGTTCCGTTGACCGTGATCGAACCGCTGTCGATCGGCTCGAGACGGTTGATCGTGCGGATCAGTGTCGTCTTCCCCGAGCCCGATGGACCGCAAACGACGACAACCTCACCCTTCTTGACCTCAGCAGTGACTTCATTGAGCACCTTGAGCTGTGGTCCGTACCACTTGTTGACTTTATCGAAGCGGATCATGGCATCGGTTCCGTGGCCAAGGGATTAGTCTGAATCTGCATCCCGGAGCTCTTGCCCTGGCGGGTGCGCGCGATACGCTGTTCAACCCAGCGAGCCGACTGCGTGAGGGCGAAGCAGACAATGAAGTAGGTGATCGCAAGGATGGAGAACACCTCGACAGGACGTACGAGCAGCTGGCTGTTCAACTGCGACGCAGCGTAAGTGAACTCGTTGACCGAAATGACGTAGCCAAGAGAAGTCTCCTTGATCAGCGAAACGAACTGGCCGATCAGCGCTGGAAGTGAGTTGTAGAGGGCTTGCGGCAGGATGACGAATGTCAACGTGCGGAAATATCCGAACCCGAGCGAACGAGCCGCCTCTTCCTGACCACGTGGCAGTGCCTGAATGCCGGCACGGATGATTTCCGCCAGATAGGCGCTTTCATAAAGCACAAGAGCGCCTACGAGGGTCCAGAAGCCGCTCAGCGGGCGGCCAATCAGGATCGGCAGCGCGAAATAGCTCCAGAAGATCACCATCAGAAACGGCATTCCACGGACGATGTTGACTACCGCCGTGGCAGGCCAGTTCACCCAGCGATACGGGCTGAGGCGGGCGACGGCCAGAAGGATGGCGAATGGGAACGCCAGTGCAAGACCGGCAATGGCCAGAAGCAGCGTGGCGACTATCCCGCCGAGTGGACCTGCTGGGTACTGGCCGACCAGTAGCAAGGTCCAGTTGTTTTGAACGATTTCCAGCATGGCGCTTACCTCGTTCCCATGCTGAAGCGGCGCTCGATGAGGTTGCCGACAAACATGATTATGAATGAAAGGACGAGATAGAGGCCCGTAGCCACGAGGAACACCTCGAAGGTGCGGAATGTGTCGCTGTCGATCTGACGGGTCTGATAGGTCAGTTCATGCACACCGATCGCCATTGCGATCGAGGTGTTCTTGAACAAAAGCAGCGAATGGTTGACCATCGGCGGCACCGACAGCCGCAATGCCTGCGGCACCACGATGTAGGACATCGTCTGGAGATAGTTGAACCCGAACGAGCGCCCCGCTTCATACTGCGTCACAGGAACCGCCCGCAGGCCGCTGCGAAGAGCCTCGGACATATAAGCGGCGGTACACATGGCGATGGCGATCATCGCGAGGATGAATTCGCTGTTGTTGCGAACCAGCCAATCACGCCAGGCCTCGGGAAGCAGTTCCGGCATCGCGAAGTACCAGAACAGCACCTGCACCAGCAGCGGAATATTTTGGTGAACCTCGACGAAAACGGCCACCAACCATACCGCCGGGCGGAAGTTGGTCGCGCGCAGGACAGCAAGAACAACGGCGATAACGAACGCGATGATCCAGGCGCCGGCTGTCAGCAGCAGTGTGATGCGAACGCCTGAGATGAGCCAGTCGATATACTGGTCAGTCAGCACCGACGAAAAGTCGAATTCATATCCCATTGCAGTGTCCTATTTTCAACGACCCCCGCGGATGCCGCGGGAGCCGGTGATCGCAATGATGTATCAGAGTGCCGGACGCAGGACCGGATCGCTGACAGGGGTGTCGAACTTGAACGGCTTCGACAGCTTGTAGACGGTTTCCTGACCGAGCCACTTGTCGAAGATCGCTTCGCCTTCGCCGCTGTCTTCCAGACGCTTCAGTGTCACGTTGACCTGCTGGAGGAAAGCTTCCTCGTTCTTGCGCACGCCCAGACCCCAGTACTCTTCAGCTACCGGCTGCTCGACGAAACGGAAGCTTTCGCCGGTCTGTGCGATGAACTTTTCAGCGTTGATCTCGGAGAGGATCATCGCATCAACCTTGGACTGCGCCAGCGCCAGAAATGCCGACGGCGGATCCTGGAAAGTCAGCAGTGACGCCTGAGGCAGCACTTCGCGAACATAGCGCTCCGAGCTGGAGCCCTTGGGGGCGCTGATACGGCTCTCGGCAAGGCTGTCGATGGTGTCGAAAGCCGAACCTTCCTTGACGAGCAGCTTCTGCAGGCTGACGAAGTACGACGTGGTGTAGTCGATCTGCTCTGCGCGCTCTGGCGTGTAGCCCAGATTGCCCGCAACGATGTCGATGCGGCCCTGAACCAGCTCTGGAATGCGTGCTTCGACCGAGATCGGCTTGGCTTCCATCTTCACACCAAGGTCATCAGCGATGGCCTGGCACAGATCGATGTCGTAGCCGACGATCTGGCGGGTCTGGGGATCTGCGAAGCTGAACGGCTCGGCGGTTCCAAGCGTACCGCAGATGAGCGTGCCGCGCGCCTTGATATCTTCGAGCTGGTCGGCCGAAGCGGTTCCGGTGGACAGGATCGCTGCGGCGACGGCAAGTGAAAGCAATTTGGTTTTCATGTCTTCTCCTCTGGTACTCTACGACTTACCGCGCGGGGGCGGCAGCATGCCTGCCTACGCGTAGGCTCCGACATAGGTTCCTTCGGCGATCTGCCGAAGCATTTCTTCTTCCATGCGTTCGCTCGCGCGGACACTTTCGAGCAGGGCTTCAGCCCCCTCGACCGGGAACGCAACAATGCCGTCATGATCACCAACGACGATGTCGCCCGGGTTCACCGCCATCCCGCCGATGCATACCGGGACGTTGATTGATCCGGGGCCGTGCTTGTACGGTCCACGATGGATCGCAGAGCGCGCGAAGACCGGGAAATCGCCTGCGCCGATCGTGGCACTGTCACGGATAGCGCCATCGATCACAAACCCGACCGCATTGCGACTGCGGGCGATGGCCACCATGATTTCGCCAATCAGCGCACGGGAGGTTTCCCCGCCGCCATCAACGACGATCACCTGACCCGGTTCGACGACATCGAGCGCCTTGTGGATGAGCTTGTTGTCACCGGCCGCCACTTTCACGGTGAGCGCGCGGCCAACCATCGTACCCTCGATCTTGTGGAAGGGCCGCAGACCGACCGCGCCCGGCAAGCGTTGCAGGTTGTCGCTGATGATCGAGGTGGAAGTCGTGCCGAATTCGCGCAGCAGCTTTTCGATTACAGTGTCCTGAGCCATGATATTCACTTTCAAAACGCGTCTAGATCCGGGCTGGCGTCAGACCAACTCTTCGCAGGCCTTGCGGATGGCGTGGCAACCAACCTCGATATCTGCCATTGCGCCACCAAACGACATGCGCAGATATGGCGACATGCCGTATGCGCCGCCGTCGAGAACAGCGACATGCGCGGCTTCCAACAGGTAGAGCGACACATCGAGGTCGCTTTGCAGAACTTTGCCTTGCGGTGTCGTCTTGCCGATCAACCCCGCCACCGAAGGATAGAAATAGAACGCGCCATCCGGTTTCCTGACGGCAAGGCCGGGCGTCCCGTCGAGAATTTCGAACATCCGGTCGCGGCGCTGGCGGAAGATTTCCGTGGCTTCAGCAACGCAGGCCTGATCTCCCGAAAGCGCAGCGGCAGCAGCAGCCTGGCTTACAGAACTGGCGCACGACGTGCTCTGACCGACCAGCTTTACCATGGCGGCAATAATGTCAGATGGGCCAGCTGCGTATCCAATCCGCCAACCGGTCATGGCATAAGCCTTGCTGACGCCATTGACGATGAGCGTACGGTCCTTCAGGTCCGGCGCGGCTTCGACGAGACTGATCGCCGTCACGCCGTCATAAGTCAGATGCTCGTAGATCTCGTCGGTCATCAGCCAGACATGCGGAGCCTGGCGCAGCACTTGAGCGAGCGCTTCCAGTTCCTCACGCGAATAGACGGCACCGCTGGGGTTGTTGGGCGAGTTCAGGACCAGCCACTTGGTGTTCGGCGTAATGGCTGCCTCAAGCGCCTTCGCCGTCAACTTGAATCCATCAACTTCAGGACAGTCCACGATAACGGGAGTGCCGTCGTGAATGGTGGCAATGTCGGGATAGCTCACCCAATACGGCGCCGGAACGATCACCTCGTCGCCGGTATCGAGGCTTGCGGCAAATGCTTCATAGATCAGCTGCTTCGCGCCGACGCCGACAATCACCTCGTTCATTGCATAATCGAGACCGTTGTCGCGCTGGAGTTTTGCAATGATGGCCTTGCGCAGCGCAGGCGTTCCGGGCGGAACGGTGTAATGCGTATCACCGGCGTTCACGGCAGCGAATGCAGCCTCGACAATGTGTGCCGGCGTATCAAGATCCGGCTCGCCAATTGTCAGATCGATAATGGTCTCGCCAGCGGCCTGCAATTCGAGAACGCGCTGCCTGGCGACGATGCTGGCGGACGGCTTCAACTGCACCACCCGTTCAGCAAGTTTCATTGCCATTTCCGACTACCCTCCAGGTTCTGACTGAGAGGCAACCATATTGTTTGACGAGCAATCGAATAAAGAGATATTAAGTTGCCGACTTTCATTCCTTTTTGGAATATTAGATGCTCTCTCTCCGACAGATGGAAGCCTTGGTCTGGATCGCCCAGCTTGGGACGTTCGAGCGCGCTGCCTCACGTCTGGGCACATCGCAGTCCGCGATCTCCAAGCGAATCAATGAACTGGAACACACGATCGGCTTTCCGCTGTTCGAACGTTCACAACGCGGGTCGAAGCTGACGCCGCGCGGGGAGGAAGTCCTGGAGGTGGCGCGCAAGATGCTGCTTCTTCAAGACGATATTGCGACCATCAAAGCCGGCCGCGCCACCACCATGGCGAAACGGATCCGTATCGGCATTACCGAACTGACGGCAATGACCTGGCTTCCGCGATTGACCGCAGCCGTGCGTGACAACCATCCCGGCGTGGTGCTGGAGCCAGAAGTCGCAAGTGGCCGTACCCTCTATGAGAGCCTGCAGAGCGGCCTGCTCGACATCATCGTGTGTCCCGAGTTTATCAGGGACACAAATGTCACCATCCTGCATCTCAGTGATGTGGATTTCGCGTGGATGGAACAGCCCGGATTAACGGGACTGGATGAAGTCGTGCCACTTCAGGAACTGGTCTCCTACCCATTGCTTCTACAGGGAGGTCGCTCTGGAGCCGGGTCGCACCTCTCGAAATGGCTGTTGTCGGAGCGATTGGTGTTCGAACGCGTGCGTGTCACTGATAGCCTGATGGCGACCGTCGGGATGACGGTGGCGGGACTGGGGATCAGCCACCTCCCCCGGCGACCTTTCCGTCACCTCCTCGAAAGCAACAAGCTTCGCATCATTGAGACCAAGCCGCTCCTGCCAGACATCCCTTATGTCGCAATTTTGCGTCAGGATCACCCATCGTCCTTCGTACTGACCCTCGCCACCATGATGCAGGAACTCTGTGACTTTTCGGAAATGATCTAGATACGACAAGCCACACAACATGCAGTCACAACGACTAGATCCCCTGGTGCGCCGCGCATTCGAAATGTGAATATTTCACGTATTCACGGCGCAACGTGCTTTTTGTCGCCTCGATATGCATAGGGTCGCCACCAAAAATCACAGTGGTACGCCCGCGTGCTAGGCTTGTGTTACCAGCACGAAGCCGCGTGACCCTAAGTTATTGAAACACAACAAACAGGGGAAAGGCTGGCGGGTTTCTCTGGACATCACAAAATCCAGAAACATCTAAAATTACAGGAGGAGAATGGTGCTGCGAGAGAGGATTGAACTCTCGACCTCTCCCTTACCAAGGGAGTGCTCTACCACTGAGCTACCGCAGCCGGTCTTGATTGTGGCGGCCTTCTGCCACATGAGTTTGAGAAGTGCAAGCGCTGAACTGGATAATTTCCCCTGCCCGCGGCAAATGCTGCAAGATCGCCGGGGATTTGAGCCTAACGCCTTCCTCTGCTATAGGCCAGCGCCGCCAGTTCGACACAATTCGCCGGTAGCCGGAGCATGCTGGATGAACCCGCCAGAAAATCAGAAGCCGCCCAAGGGCGATCCGAATGACCGCAAGAAGGCGCGGCTTGCAGAAAAATTGCGTGCCAACCTTCAAAGGCGCAAGGTACAGGCGCGGTCGAGACGGGACGGCGCCGCTGATTCGCGGCCAGAAGGACTGCTGAGGGACAATGGGGACGAGGCCTGACACGGCAATCGGGCCGGTTACAGATCGAAGCCCGCTCTCCCCGGATAATATTTCGCGCGCCCGCCGGGCACCGGCACGCCGCACCATTGAAACAACCGCTTTGCGGGAAGGATACAGCGCATGGATCGCATCAGGATCGTCGGTGGCAACACGCTCAATGGAACCATTCCGATTTCCGGAGCGAAGAATGCCGCCCTGCCCCTGATGATCGCGTCGCTGCTGACGGAAGAAACGCTGAGCCTCGAAAACGTACCGCATCTGGCCGACGTCGAGCAGCTGATCCGGATTCTCGGCAATCACGGTGCGGACTATTCGGTCAATGGACGGCGCGAGCAGCAGAATTCGCTTTATGCCCGAACAGTTAACTTCACCGCTCGCAACATTGTCGACACGACCGCACCCTATGAACTCGTGTCGAAGATGCGCGCCTCGTTCTGGGTGATCGGCCCGCTCCTGGCCCGCATGGGCGAGGCACGGGTTTCGCTGCCGGGTGGCTGCGCCATCGGCACGCGTCCGGTCGATTTGTTCATCGACGGGCTGCGCCAGCTCGGCGCGGAGATCGAGATCGAACAGGGCTACGCCCATGCCCGTGCGCCAAAGGGCCTGATCGGCGACCGCTACGTCTTCCCGAAAGTATCCGTTGGCGCAACCCATGTGCTGATGATGGCGGCCACACTCGCCAAGGGGCAGACGGTGCTGGAGAACGCCGCCCGCGAGCCTGAAGTCGTCAATCTTGCCGAATGCCTTAACGCCATGGGTGCGAAGGTTTCGGGTGCCGGCACCTCGACGATCACCATCGACGGCGTCACATCGCTGCACGGCGCAACCCATCAGGTCATCCCGGATCGCATCGAGACCGGCACCTACGCGATGGCTGTGGCGATGACTGGCGGCGACGTCGTTCTTGAAGGCGCGCGCGCCGATCTTCTGGAAAGCGCGCTCGACGCGCTGGCGCAGGCCGGTGTCGAAGTCACTCCGCTGAATTCCGGCATCCGCATCCGCCGCAATGGCGCAGGCATCCTGCCAGTCGACATCACCACGGAACCCTTCCCCGGCTTCCCGACCGACCTACAGGCGCAGTTCATGGGGCTGATGACGATGGCGCAGGGGCGCTCGCGCATCACCGAAACGATCTTCGAGAACAGGTTCATGCACGTTCAGGAGCTTGCGCGTCTTGGCGCGAAGATCTCGCTGGCGGGCCAGACCGCAATCGTTGATGGCGTCTCCCAGCTCAAGGGCGCACCGGTGATGGCTACCGATCTGCGTGCTTCCGTCTCGCTGGTCATCGCGGGCCTCGCCGCTGAAGGCGAGACCATCGTCAACCGCGTCTATCATCTCGACCGCGGCTTCGAACGGCTGGAAGAGAAGCTGTCGGCGTGCGGCGCGACGATCGAGCGGCTGTCATCGTGATAGGGGAATAGGGATTTAGGGGAACAGGGGAAAACGAGCGTCCCGTCATTCCCCTACTCCCTTACTCCCCTACTCCCTTCTCTCCCCTATTTCCCCTTCTCCCTGTTGCACTGCTTCCAATCTCGGCATAACACCGGGTGGAACCTATTCTTGCCGCGCTTTGCTGGCCCCTCGCGGATTGTGCAACGACATGTCTCAACTCAAGCTTGCCGCACTCGACGCAGACGATCTCAAGATCATTTCCGCCTATACTCAGGACGCGGTGATGAAGATCGGCGACCTGACCTATCGCGCCGCCGACAAGCTCTTTCTCATCGAACTCAACCGTTTCGTGTGGGAGAACAAGTCGGGCTTTTTCAGCCGCAACAACGAACGACGCCGCAGCATCCTGCATTTCGAACGGGTCAGCGGCGTCAGGACGACCGGATTTTCACGCGATGCCAAGGACGATGTCCTGTCGCTGTTGGCGATCCGGTTCGAGCAGGCGGCGGATACGCCTGCCGGCGTCATCGAACTGACCTGTTCGGGCGGTGCTGCAATCCGGCTCGATGTCGACTATGTCGAAGCACGCCTCACCGATCTGGGTGCAGCCTGGGAAGCGCAGTCCAGGCCAGCCCACAAGAACTGACCGGAGTATTTTTCCTTCATGTCCCTACGCCTCGATTTCAACGCTCCCGATTTCGAACAGAGCTTTGCCGCGTTTCTCACCACCAAGCGTGAGGTGTCAGCCGACGTCGACGCCATCGCGGCCGAAATCATTGCGCGCATCCAGGCGGAAGGCGATGCCGCTCTCATCGACTACACGAAGCGCTTCGACCATCTCGACCTGAGTGAAACCGGCATCGCGGTGACAGAAGCGGAAATCGACGCCGCCGTCGCCAGTGTCGATCCCGAAACTTACGCTGCGCTGGAACTCGCCCACGAACGCATCACAGCGCACCACGCGCGCCAGATGCCGAGCGACGACCGTTACACTGACGCGATTGGCGTTGAGCTTGGCTCGCGCTGGACCGCAATCGAAGCTGTCGGGCTTTACGTTCCGGGCGGCACGGCAAGCTATCCCAGTTCGGTGCTGATGAACGCAGTTCCGGCAAAGGTCGCCGGCGTCGAACGGCTTGTAATTACGGTCCCGTCGCCACGCGGCGAGCTGAACCCGCTGGTGCTTGCGGCAGCGCGTCTGGTCGGCGTCTCCGAGATCTACCGTGTCGGTGGCGCACAAGCCGTTGCCGCACTGGCCTATGGCACTGAAACGATTGCACCTGTCGCCAAGATCGTTGGCCCCGGCAACGCCTTCGTTGCGGCTGCCAAGCGACGCGTCTTCGGTACTGTCGGCATCGACATGATCGCCGGACCTTCAGAAGTTCTGATCATTGCCGATGGCAACAATGACCCGGCATGGCTCGCCGCCGACATGATCGCGCAGGCCGAGCATGACACTGGTGCGCAGTCCATTCTCATCACCGACGATGCGACGCTTGCCGATGCCGTCGAAGCGGAAATGGAGCGCCAGATTGCTCGTCTGCCACGCGGCGAGACGGCAGCGGCCAGCTGGCGCGATTTCGGCGCGGTCATCGTCGTCCCGGACCTTGAGGACGCTGTCCCCCTGGCCAACCGGATTGCCGCCGAGCATCTGGAGCTGGCGATGGACGACGCCGAGGCGTTCATCCCCAAGATCCGCAATGCGGGTGCGATCTTTGTTGGCCGCCATACTCCTGAAGTGATCGGCGACTATGTCGGCGGCACCAATCACGTCCTGCCGACGGCTCGTTCCGCACGCTTCTCATCGGGGCTGACCGTTCTTGATTTCGTCAAGCGCACCTCGATCCTCAAGCTTGGGCCGGATCAGCTGCGCGCGATTGGTCCGGCAGCCATTGCTCTGGCACGTGCTGAAAATCTTGACGGCCACGCCGCATCGGTGGCCATCAGGTTGAACATGGAAAGCTGATGCAATGGGCAGGCGCGACGCAAAGGCAAGACTGGCCGATGTCACGCTGGACGAATCGATCGGCCGCTCGACACCGGACGTGGAGCACGAGCGCGCCGTCGCCATCTTCGATCTGATTGAGGACAACTCCTTTCAGCCGGTTGGCGACGATGGGGGTCCCTACCGGCTTCGCCTTTCTCTCGTTGACGCCAAGCTTGTCTTCAGTGTCACGCGCGAGGACGACGAGCCGGTTGTCACGCACATCCTTTCGCTGACCCCGTTTCGCCGGGTCGTGAAAGACTATTTCATGATCTGCGAAAGCTATTATGACGCCATCCGCTCATCCACGCCGTCACAGATCGAGGCCATCGACATGGGTCGACGGGGTCTGCACAATGAAGGCTCGCAGACGCTGATGGATCGCCTCGCCGGAAAGATCGATGTCGACTTCGACACTGCGAGGCGACTGTTCACACTCGTTTGCGTCCTGCACTGGCGAGGTTGACGCTTGGAGGAGTCGCGCCGGCTTCCACGCTCGATCCTTTTCCTTTGCGGCATGAACGCCATTCGCTCTCCCATGGCCGAGGCGCTGGCGCGCTACATCCTGCCGGCTGACACCTTCGTCACCTCTGCCGGAGTGCGCGCAGGCGACCCGGACCCGTTCGTGGAAGCGGTGCTGCAGGAGATTGGCCTGACCCTTGGCGAGCGCCATCCACACGAGTGGGACGAGCTTGAAGACGCCTATTTCGACCTCATCATCACGCTGGCGCCTGAAGCGCACCATGCCGCGCTGGAACTGACGCGCACCAGTGCGGTCGATGTCGAGTACTGGCCAACGGCTGACCCTTCGGGTATTACCGGGACACGTGATCGGGTGCTGGATGCCTATCGGGACGTGCGCGATCGCCTTGAATCGCATATAATACGCCGTTTTACAGCGGGAGCGCCCGATTAAGCGTGTTCACAAAGCCACGCTGATCATGTAGGTTCCGCGCAACTTTCCGGCCCTGTCGGCCGGCACAGACAATCAACAAAGGTATCGGATGCCGAAGGAAGAAGTACTCGAGTTTCCGGGTGTGGTCACTGAACTGCTGCCAAACGCCATGTTCAGGGTGAAGCTCGAAAACGAACATGAAATCGTCGCCCATACGGCTGGCCGTATGCGCAAGAACCGTATTCGCGTCCTGACGGGCGACAAGGTTCTGGTTGAAATGACGCCTTACGACCTGACCAAGGGTCGCATCACCTACCGCTTCAAGTAGCGGTTTTCCTCCCGCTAGATTACGGGTCTCCTATGAGCGACATTCAGAAGCTTGTGCTGGCCTCGGGATCGCCCAGGCGGATCGAGCTTCTGCAGCAGGCAGGCATCGAGCCTGATCGCGTCCTCGCCACCGATGTGGACGAGACGCCGCTGCGTGCAGAACATCCGCGCTCGCTGGCCAAGCGGCTTTCGGCTGCCAAGGCACGCAAGGCGCTGGAAACCCTGCAGAAGGAAGGCGAAGGCTCTGCCTACATCCTGGCAGCCGACACCGTCGTCGCCGTAGGCCGGCGCATCCTGCCCAAGGCCGAGCTTGCCGATGAGGCGTCGAACTGCCTGCAATTGCTGTCGGGCCGGTCGCATCGCGTCTATACAGGCGTGTGCCTCATTACCCCGAGCGGCAAGCAGCGCCAGTCGCTGGTTGAGACGCGCGTGCGCTTCAAGCGCCTGTCGCGCGCGGAACTCGACAGCTATCTGGCCTCCGGCGAATGGCGCGGCAAGGCTGGCGGCTATGCTGTCCAGGGCTTTGCAGGCAGTTTCGTTGTCAAGCTTGTCGGATCCTACACCAATGTCGTCGGCCTGCCCTTGTATGAAACCGTCGGGCTCCTATCTGCAGACGGCTACAAGGCCCATCTGAACTGGGCTGCCGGCGCAAAGGCCTGAGCGATGACGAACGTTCCAGAAAAAGACAACGTGACCCCGCTTCGTCCGACGCGCCCCTGCCCCGAATGTGGCAAGCCGTCGGCGCGCGCCACCTATCCGTTCTGCTCGCAGCGCTGCAAGGATGTGGACCTCAATCGCTGGCTTTCCGGCTCCTATGTCATTCCCGGCAGTGAAGAAGACGCCAATCCGGACGACGACGAGCGCTAGGCGCGAGCCAAAATTAGCTGCGTTGCCAGCTGGATGCTGCCCCCCGAGAGATGACGGTAGGGTAGGCTCAGAAATGCGTTATCTGCCTGTTTAAGCCACGTTTTTTGTCGTTTTCGACGGCCGGGACGCATTTGTGCGCATTGAAGCGGCCAGAGGCATCGCGCGAGCACAAAAATAGTCGGAAAAAGGTCGCCCTACCTGCTGGACAGAAGCGATTCTCGTGCTATAACGCACCCGATTTCCGGCGGTAGCCAATACCGCTGACGAGAAAGTCGTTTCCACGAAATGTCTTTTCTCAGGTTGCCCGGATAGCTCAGTTGGTAGAGCAGCGGATTGAAAATCCGCGTGTCGGCGGTTCAAATCCGTCTCCGGGCACCACTCCAGATTTTCAGCTTCGCTATAAGCTGCACTACTGAAATTCGCATGGCGCCTTCATATCAGCGTCATCTGTTCGGCCATATTCTGCAGCATTCTTGAAAAGCTAGGTGCTGCTATCCATTTGAACCGCAATCGATCCCCTCATTTTTGCGATTCTTGGTACCCTATAAAAAGAGGCCTTCAATGCTCGAACTCGTAGACACCATCTCTGCCGCACTTAGCTCCGGCACCAATCCCGTCACCGCAATGCGCGATGCATTCGGCTATTCACTTGAGGAACTGGCCGTGACGTCAGGGCTTGCAACATCCGAACTTGCAGACCTGGAAAATGGCGGCGCTGATCCCGCTAAACTTGCCCGTCTCGCATCCGCGCTTGGCCTGCCCGAGAGCCTAGTTGCCTAACCCTTTCGCTCCCGCAACGGGTCGCGACCATCCTGTATGTGAACGGCATTTACTTTCAAACATCGTTTGCCCTGCTGCCAAATACTGAAGTCATGAGCATATAAGCGGTTATGTTCAGGCATATTTAGTTCTTTTCAGGCATTACCGCTGCAGGAACGAACGGGTTCACTGCACTCTTTCAGATGCGCCCGCTCGATGTGCCGCCGGATTTATCGCGGCGGCATTCGGTGACAAGAGGGGAGCGCGCGTGAACGACCGGGCTGCGGACCTAGAAGGCCGACGCATTGCAGGAACTGAGTTCACGCTGACAGTGCACGAGGCGTCCGGCAGCGCTGTGCTCGACCGGCTATGGCCTGATGGTCAGCCCTGCGGCTTCATCAGCACGCCGTTTCAATCCGTTGCGTTTCTCAAGGCCTTCTACGACCACCTGCCCGACAATTGCTCACCCGTCCTCATCAGCGTGGAAGACAAGGCATCCGGCCGTCTCGCGATGGTCCTTCCACTGATTCGACGACGCACGCAGGCACTCAGCTACATCGAGCCAGCCGACCTTGGACTGGCCGACTACACCGCGCCGATCATCGCGGACTGGTTCCGCCCGGCAAACAAGGAAATGGCCGCAATCTGGGGGAGCCTGCGCCATGTGCTGCCACAGGCTGATATCCTTCTTCTCAAGAAGCTTCCCGCCTGGCTTGAAGGTGGGCGCCCCAATCCGCTGGTGTTGCTGCCTAACACGGTCGACATGGCCACTGCCACCAAGACCGCGTCCCTGAGCGGCGAGGAGTTTCCGTCCCACTACCGCAAGTCCGGCATCTACAAGGACGGCATGAAAAAGCTGCGCCGTCTGAAAACGATGGGCGCGGTCGAGTTTCGGCTGACCCGCACTCAGGACGAAGCTCTGGTCCTATTCGAACATCTGGTCGAGCAGCGCGTCACACGCTTTCGTTCACTCAACCGGCCCGATCCCCTCTGCGCGCTTCCCGTTCGCGAATTCTATCGTGAATTTGTCGGCAAAGGGGTTGCTGCGGGGCAGCTGCTGTTCGGCGGGCTGTACATCGATGGGGAATGCATCGCCACCGATCTGGGCATTCTCAACGGCAAGACCCTTCACCGCATCATCAACTCGATGAACAACGATACCTGGAGCCGCCACTCACCCGGCACGATCGTCTTCATGCTGATGCTGGATGAAGCGCGCAAGCAGGGTGTTCGCTACTGCGACATCGGTGTTGGCGAGCACGCCTATAAAGAGCGCCTCACCGGCACCGAGATGCCGCTTTATGAACGACATGAGGTGTTGACCTTGCGCGGCTGGCTGGCACTCGCCGACGCACGCGCACGTCGCCTTGTACGGCTGGCGCTTGTCCGCTTTCCGCAATTACGACCGCAGGTCGAAGCCTTGCGAAAACGTCTCTGGCGCTGGGGCGTTCTCAGCCACTAGAGCGCCACGACTCCGGTCGGACGCACAAAGGACGCTCTAACACTTCCTAGAAGCGCGGAAAGACCCTGGAAAACCAACGTCACGTCGCCATCAGTCTGACAATAGTTGCATCGAGCCCCGTCGAGGCCTTAGCCGCGCGCCGCATCATCGTGGCGGCGACCACAAAGGATGCCGCCGTGCTGACGACAGCGCCCATGACGCCGAAATGCGGGATCAGCGCGAACAACGCGATGACGCGCAGCGTCACCGAGGCGGCAATGATCCGCAGATACTGGCCTTCATAACCCGTGAGCATCAGGATCGAGCCACAAGGACGTGCCACCGCCAGCGCCGCTGTACCGCAGCACAGCACCATGAGTTCGGGATAGTAGACCGCGTATTCCTCGTTGATGAAATACAGCGCGAAATATCCGCCCCCTGCAATTGCCAGCAGCCCGAGAACGATGAACGCCAGCGTGATCCAAGCCACGCTGTCCAGAAAGCGCGCCAGTTCCTGACGGTCGCCCTGGTAGTACAGACGCGAGAAATGCCGGGTTGCGAACAGATTGATCGAATCGGCGGCGGCGGCAAACAGATTTGCGAGCCGGACCGTCACGAAATATGCGCCTGCAATCGTCGGGCTCATCAGATAGCCGATGATCAGAACATCGACATACTGATTGATGGCCTCCAACGTGTTCGAGGCCCACATCCGCGCCGAACGCGCCAGCCATTCCAACCGGTCTGAAACGGCCTTGGCGCTGGCGATCGCGGGAAACAATTTGCGCACACGGCGACGCATCATCACGAAGTGAACGACGATGCCCGCAAAGGCGCCGATCGAAAGAAAGACGAACAACTCCGTCAAATGCGCATCATGTGCCGAAACGAGACACCATGCCAGATAGAGAATTGCGGGCGTGACCTGGCAAACATTGCCGATGCCGTCACCTGCAGCGACGCTGATCGATGTTCTCAGCAGGTGGTTTGAGACCTGCAGCACCGCCGACAGGACCATAAAGCAGGTCACCGCCAGCGCGGTATGCCACCCGTACCACCACGACACCCACGGCAGGAACCCGGCTGAAACAAGTATCGAAGCTGCTGTGCAAAGCCCGACGCTGAAGTAGAACAGGCCCTTGATGCGCCCCATGTCCTTGCGGACCACGAATTCGTTCCACGAGCGGATCACGAACAGTTCCTGCCCGGCGGCGGCAGTGATCAGAAGAAGGCCCGCCGCAGAAAACAGGATCGAATAATAGCCGAATTCATCGGTTTCCAGCGCGCGTGCAGCCAGGGCGATCAGGGTGAAATTGAGCACCACCATCACGACCTTGACGCCAATGACACCGGCCATGCCGCGAATGTCTGGTCGCTGCAGAATCGCGACCAGGCGATCACGCATGCTGAGACTCATTCCAAATCCCCAATACGAGCTCGAACCGTTACCGCACGGCAGGAGCAAACTCTCTGAGCACGTTTTTGAGCGGCTTGGAATAGTGATAGACGAAAGACACGGCCATACCACGGGTCGTGAGGTTGGAACTGACGTTTTGCATCGGTATTTCTGTTGGCCGGAAGTGGCTTTTGTAGCCGGGGTCGCCTAGTCCCATGTCGAAACTGCTGTGACCTTGGCGCATCCGCTGTTCGACCACCCGATAGATAAGCTGGGTGCCCGGCGAGATTCGGGCGTGATTGACCGTGTCGACGCCGATCAGCACCGCATGAAACCGGTCGCGGTCGGCCGGACCAAACAGCACCGCAACTGGCTTGCCCGCCAGATAGCTCACATAGGTCAGCGCGGCACCACTGGCTGCGCCATCAATGGCAAAATCGCGATAGAAACTATAATATTCCGGCTTGTTCAGAACGCTGTCCCGCTGACGTTCCGCCTGCGTCTGGCGCAAGAATTCAAACGCAGCGTCAATCTCGTCTTCCCCGACAGCCAGGCGGTGTTCGAAGCTGCCATGCTCGCGTTCGGTCTGGCGCTGCAGTCGTCCAAGCTCCTTGGTAAACTTGTTGCGCAAGACCTTGGAGCGCCAGTGGCCAAAATCGGTGCCGACCTCACATAGATAGGCAGGGTGCTCGCCGACACTGGTGCGGCTCGTGCCAAACAGCAGGGCCATGTCGAAATCGTCACTGCGGATCTTTCGAAACAGAATCAGGTCCGACCCTTCGAAAGCGCGACGCAACGCTGCGCGGAAATGTGGGTCAGCCGCGAGCGCCTGCAGCGTTTCCCGATCCGCGACCGCGCTGTTGTAGTCGCAGGTGCCGAAATCGGCGAACTGGGCGATTGTCACGCCGAACGCGCGCTGCGTCGCCATCGGCAGCACCGCCATCAGCCGCCCGTCCGAGGCATGACGCACCACAACAGTCTTGCTCTTGGCGCCGAGCGCCGGACCAAGGCGATCATGGAGCCGCTGCTGCCACAAGGGAGCCTGAAACGCCGTTGTCCCATGCAGGTCGAAGAATGCACGATATTCTGCGCTCAGAAAGTCGAAATCGGGCAGCGACTCCAGGACGAATTGATGTTGCATCCGGCTCAATGTGTCGACGCCCATGCCAAACCTCATGTCTGATCCTCACCCGCGAGGCGGGTGAGCGATCCTGGTCATATCTTCAGATCGGGCTGCGCCCGTTCGGCGATGCGGCATCAACGCGGAAATGCCGGGCATTGTTCACGTCTCCCGCGCGCTGCCGTCCCATCTTTTTCCACAGCAGCGCCGCTGCCGCCTTCGGGTAGACGTGCAGGCCGGACGGCTGGGTCGACGGGGTGCGCAACCCAAGCGTGCGCCTCAAGACGCCATTGCCGTAATGGACCGCGTAGGAATTCCAGATTTCCTTGGTCCAATGCTCCATCGTGACCGAAATATTCAGGCAGTCGTGGTTATGGACACGGTGCGGCGCGTAAAGCGGCCATGTCACCATCTCGCCTGGCTGCAGGTCGATCACCCGCGCATATTCATCGAACCACGGCTCGTAGGGCATCCGCTCATCGGTCTCGCGCAGCAGGATTTTCTCGACTGTCTCGCCCGTCATGAACGCTTCGGAACGGGGATAGAGATAGACGCGCTTGACCCCTTCGATCTGCCATAGGGACTGGCCCTGGATGTCGGCGTGGTAATAGACATTCGCATCAGGCGACGAGACGAGCACGCCCATGTTGCGCTTGAAGGTGTCGAAACCCGGCATCCGCCCACGGAATTCGTCAAAAATATTGTCGAGCAGCTTCCGATATTCCGGTGCCCAGTCCATGACGCGGCGGATATTCATCCAGATACGCCCCTTCTCGATCGCGTCGATTGCATCGATCCCACGCGCATCGCCGAGAACGCCGTAAAGCCGTTCTTTCTTGTTGGGGTCTTCGCTCATCGATTCCAGCCCCAACTCGCTTGCCGGGCAACGCTCGATCAGACGCGCCACTGCATCGCGGGTAAAAAGGCCCGACTCCCGCAAGCGGTGATTGAGTTTGACGATTTCCGTCCCGAACAGTCGTTCGTGGCGAGGTTCCCAATTGCTGATGATGTCCTGACCCATGACCATAGAGTTCATTTATGGCACCCCTTGAAGCTGCGCGTTCGCCACATCTCAGATGCGGCAAGACCTCGGTCGACAATCTCCACACGTGCCAGATCGGCACGGAAGAGGCATTCCGAGATAGCCATGCACATTGCATGCCGAACCGCGCCGAAACGGGTTGGCGACAGGAATTATGGTAAAGACTTGGTTAAAGCGCGACCGGACTCAACGCCCCACACGCATCGCTTCATCGCGATGAATCGCGTTGCGCGCGGTCGCAGGACGCAAACTGGCGTTGAGAAGAGAACCATGGGAAGGCTCGGGACGCGGAGCGGGAGCGGGAGCGGGAGCCTCAGTCCTTGATGGGGCTGCTGGTTTCGGTGCCGCCTGCGGGGCTGCGGTGCGTGGCAATCGTGTCTTCTTGACACGGGGCGAGGCCGTCCGGCGCAAGGCATTGCTGTTGGCTATCACCGCGAAGACCGTTGCCGCCACAAGGCTGAGGAACGCTATCACAGGAAGCACCACCGTCAGTGAGGGGCGCGAAGACATGATCGGTGCAGCCGCAGCCGAAACAACCCGCACATTGTTGATGGTGAGAGACGCCAGCTGATCGGTTGCCTTGTTGCGGCTGAGAAGCTGCTGATAAAGCTCTCGGTCTGCGGCCGCCTCGCGCTCAAGCGCCTCGAGCTGCACCCTGGCTGCGTCGGTGATGATCACCGCCGAACTGAGTTCGCCAATCTGGCGCTCCAGTTGCTGCTGCTTGGACAGCGAAACATCCAGTTCCGTCTTCAGCTGTGCCGAAAGACGGCTGCGCTCACGCGCAATCTCGCGCTCGACACCACCGAGAGCCTGCATTGTCTGCGCCAACGTCGGATGGCGCGAGCCATAGATCTGCAATTGCTGGTCGCGGGTCTGCAGCAGTTGCGCGCGTTGCTGCTGCAAGAATGCCAGCTGTGCCCCTTCTCCGTCGTTGGATTGTCCGCCACGGGTCAGTGCGCCGCCGTTTTGATGTTCCTGGTAGCGCGCGCGTGCTTCCTCGGTTGCATTGTTGACGAGCGCCAGTTGTTGATTGAGATCCGCAAGCTGGCGCATCTGGACCGTATTGCGCTCGTCCACATAGACAATGCCGTTATCTGCCCGAAACTTTGCAACCGCCTCTTCGGACACATTAAGCTTGGCGCGGATCTCGACCAGTTGCGCCGCAAGACTGCGAGCCGCGTCGACATTGGCGCTTAAGCGCGCTCCGTTCTGGCTGGCCGCGAAAGCTTCCGCGATCCCGTTGGCAATCCGCGCTGCTTCATCTCCTGACGACGCAGCATAGGAGATCTCCACCAGATATGTCGCACCCTTGCGCTCCACGGTGATGTTTTTGCGAAACTGCGCCAACGCTTTCAGTTCAGCTTCACGGCTCATTCCGGTTTCGGCTGAACCCAAGAGTCCGAGTTCGCGCATGACGGGCAGCAGGAAGCCATCAGATTTGACAATCTGGACCATGCTTTCCAGCACCGCAGCGTCGGTTCCTATCGAGGGAAGCACCTCCTCCTGCAGCGTGATCCGTTGATCGCGCGGGTCAGCAAGCACGATCGCGGTCGACCGGTACGGAAAGGAAAGCGACAGGAACACCATCAGGCCGAGTGCGGTCAGGATTGCCGCAACCAGTCCGATCTTGACGAAGTTGCGTAGAATCCAGGCAAACAGCTCGAGCGGATCAAACAAGCCGTCGCCTGCGTTCTGGCCGTCACGAGTGGAATTCAAGCGCTGCGAGCCACGCATCGGGCGTGCTGACGAACGCATAGAGCTCTCTCCACCCGGCATGTCCCAGTCCACGCTCAAACTGCTCTCCGCTATTGCTCTGCGGGGGGACCGCGATTTTCCCGCCCGCTAGACATAAACTCGTAAACCAGAAAGCTGAAGTGCGAGTTAACCAAACAAAGAGACCCGCGACGCTATGCTGCGACTGACCTGCCCGGAGCGTGACGACGAATGACTGCCTTTCCGGCACCAGCCATGGCGCCAAACGCACACGATCAGTGGTATTCCGACACCGATAGTGCCGGGCGGCTGCTGACCCACTGCGTGCGTACATTCCTCGGCGTGGCCGTCGCAATGACGATGATCGCCATGCCCGTCGTCGCGCATACGGTCCACCAATTACTCGGGATATCGCTGGCGGCTTTTCTTGCCGCCATCGTGGCGATCCGGATGCCACACATCTCGGTGATCGCGATCATCACGGCATTTTTGTTCCAGAACTTCTTTGTATCGATCATGGCTGACTTTGTGCGCAGCGATGACGACTTCGACATGATCCGCGCCTACAATTTTCTCATCCTGGCTGTCACCTGGGTGACCTTTGCGGTGCGCTATCTGTTGCAGTGGCGCAGTCACGGTCCCCTGATCATGCCCTACATCAAGCTATCCACTGGGTTGATGGTCGCCATCGGGACTTATTTTCTCATCGGCTTCGCACTCAACGGCATTCAGGCAATCATCTATCTGCGCAATATTGTCACCCCGCTGCTGCTGTTTCAGATTTGCCTGACATTATTCGCGGCTTATCCCGTCAGGCTCGGGCCAATGCTGACGGTATTGTCTGTATTGACCGTCTTATGCGGCTTCACTGAATCGGCGGCGCGTGAGACGTGGCTCGCCCTGACAAATGGCTATGCTTATTGGGAGCTTGCCTCGGGTGCCAATTGGCAAACTCTAAGTTATGACCAGATGGCTGCCGAAACCGGAATCGTAGCCACCGGTCTCATCGACAGCTTCCAGATCTCATTCTTCAATTCGCCGCTATTTTCTCAGCTTGCATCGACCGTAACGCGATTGTTCGGTCCCAACATGCATTCGATCAGTTTCGCCTATGCGCTGTCATTCTTCTTCATCTTCGCGGTGTTTCGGGGTCGCTGGCTGCAAGCGTTCTTTCTGTTCATTCTGCTGTTTCTCTGCAGCGCCAAGGGACCGTTGATCATGACCGCGCTTGTGGTCCTCACATGGGTCGCCTTCCGCCTGTTCGGGAGCGGCTTTGCCTTTTTGTGTATCGCAGCAGCGCTTTCGCTTTATGTCGTCATCGGAGTCATCATCGGCCTTCAGATTGGCGACTATCACGTCCTTGGACTGATGGCCGCGATCTTCGAGTTTTTTCGCAACCCGATCGGCCACGGTATCGGTAGCGGTGGCAATCTGTCGCCCTTGTTCAACACGATCGTCTGGACGGAAGCTCAGGCAGCGGGCCGAACGCCCTTCCCGGTTGAAAGCTCCGTCGGCGTCTTGATGTACCAGCTGGGCATCTTCGCGTTCGCGGTTATCGGCGGCTATATCTGGATTGCCTGGAGAGTTTTGCGCGTTGCACATCTGACGGGGAACGCACTTCAGGCTGCAATTGCTTTCGCGGTGATGGGTGTCGTAGCCAACGGCGTTTTCCAGGAAGAAGCGTTCTTTGCACCGCTCGCCCTGTCGCTATTTCTCGGTGTTGGGGGGATGATTCTGGGGGCTTCCGTGCGGTCAGGCGTTGAACAGCGCCTGGCCTCGTGAAAGTACGCGGCAATGATTTCTTGACGTTTCTGGGCTTTGGTAAGGGCTCAGACACAGGACACATCAATGCCAAACGGTGCCTCTCACAAGCAACCGCTGCGAATTCTCTTCGTGCAAACGCAAGCCGAAATGGCTGGCGCGCAGGAGATTTCGCGTTTGCTTGGGCAGGAACTTTCATCCCCATCCAATGACGGAACGCCTGCCCTCGAGATCCACCATCTCTTTCTTTACCGCAAGACCGCTGGCTGCGACCACTTTCCAAACGTGCATTTCGTCGCGCGCGAACGACCGTCGGGCCTGCTGGGTGCCGCGCGTTTCGTAGGCCGCCTGTTTGCCGTGATGCGCGAGTTGCGCCCCGATGTCGTTCTGCCGTTTCAGCACTATGGCAACATCGTTGCCGCGCCGGTCGCAAGGCTCATGGGCGTTCCGCGCATCATCGCCAACCACGTCTCCGCGCCGGCCACGATCAGCAGACCCGTCCGCCTGATCGACCGTGTCCTTGGCCTGAGCGGCTTCTATGACGTCATCACGGTCAACTCACACGCCACGTGGCGCGACTACCAATCCTATCCGGCCCGCTACACGCGGCGTATTGTGCATGTCCCGCATGGCTTCGCCCAGCGCATCAGCACACTGGATAAATCGGCATCTCGCGCCAGATTCGGCCTTCCTCTGGACGCCGCGATCATTGGCACGGTAGCGCGCCTGCACCCGCTCAAGCGGATCGATCTGGCGATTGCGACTTTGCCGCTATTGCCGCAGGTTCATCTGGCCATTGCCGGACAGGGGCCGGATGAAGAGCGCTTGCGCGCCTGTGCGCTTGAATATGGCGTCAGAGAGCGCGTGCATTTTGTGGGCGAGATGGATGGCTCCGGTGTTGCCGATTTTCTGGTTGGCCTTGATCAGTTCGTCTTTCCCAGCGCAGCGGAAACCTTCGGCCTCGCCGCCGTCGAGGCGGCACAGGCAGGCTTGCCCGTTGTCGCGCACGATCTGCCTGTGCTGCGTGAAGTTCTCGATGTCGACGGCAAGCCCTGCGCGCACTTCGTCGATGCCGCCGATACTGGCGCGTTCGCGGCCGCAATCCAGCAGAATTTCGACAATCCCGCACAAGCTGCTGCCATGGGCGCACTCGGGCGGCGTCTGGCCGAACGCTACTCGCTTTCGGCAATGGTCGATGCCTATCGCGACCTGATCCTCAGCAAGTCGCTGCCGGCGACAAGCAGCGACGAATTACATCGGCCACATCTGGCGTCCAGCGGCCCATGATACAGAAGCCGCCCCCTACCATCGGCTCGATCTGCATTGTTGTTGATGCCGATTCACTGTCCGCATTCGTTCCCGCTCTTGCACAGCAGATCGTTGACCACACCGGCGCACAGGTCAAAATCCGTCTCGTTGCGGGGATCGAGGACGGCTCGTCAGCGCTCGACACATTGCTGGCTCTGGAAAAGATGGTGGTGCGCCGGGGCAAGCCGTGCTGGAGCGATCGTATCCCAGTTGCGCAATTGCAGGAATTCCAGCGTGGGGAAACCGCGCCGCAGCCTGACCTGATCCTTGACCTTTCCACCGCCGACACCAAGTCGACCGGCACGACAACGCTGCGTCCGCTCTACAATGGCGCCGCCGGCGAAAATGCACTGGCCAGTGCGCTGTTTCACTGCCACTCGCCGCAAATATCGATCCTGCGAGAAGATGAGCGCGGCGCAACCGACATTGTCGGTGAAGGCGTTGCCTCGCTGGAAGCTGCCGCCGGGATTGGCGGAGCGATGGAGGCAGTGTGGTCGCGCGTCGCCATGCTGCTTCTCGCTGCCATCGACAAGCTCGACCAGCCTGCGGCACAAAGCACGCTCGCGCCCCATCCGCACGCCGATGTTCTGACCAGAAGCGCGGTGCTCAGGCGCAGCGCCAGAATGCTTGCCTGCGAGGCAGCGCGGGCAGCCTACCGGCTCTGCTGCTATTCGCCCCATTGGCGCGTCGGCTGGCGACGACCGGAGCCGGACGGCGATGTCTGGGCACGGCGCGATCTTGGCGGTGCGCGTTGGAACGTCCTGCCCGATCCCGGCGACCACTTTTACGCAGATCCGTTTCCGTTCCACCATCGCGGCCGTGACTACATCTTTTTCGAGGATCTCGACCACAAGACCTCCAAGGGCATCATCTGCGTCGTTGCGTTTGACGAGCACGGTCAGCCGGGCTCTGCCATTCCGGTGCTCGAAGAGCCATGGCATCTGTCCTATCCATTTCTGGTCGAGGCCCATGGCAACATCTGGATGGTGCCGGAAGCCTCGCTCAGCGGTGAGATTGCCCTTTATCGCGCAGTCGAGTTCCCCTATCGCTGGGAACGACACAGCGTACTGGTCAGTGGTGTCGAGGCGGCCGATGCGACCATCGTCCACCATGCCGGAGCGTGGCACATGTTTGCCGTGATCCGTCACGGCGTCGGGGGCTACTCCGATACGCTGGCGATCTGGCATGCGCCGGACCTGCTCGGGCCTTGGAAGCCACATGCGACCAACCCCGTGCTCATCAATGACCGCACGGCGCGCCCGGCTGGCAACTTCGTGCTGCGCAATGGCGTTCTGATGCGCCCGGTGCAGGATTGCCAGGACGGTTATGGCGCAGCGCTCGCGCTGGCACGCATCGACCGTCTCGATGAAAGCCATTTCGAACAGACCATCGAGACCAACCTGACCGCCGGGCCATACTGGCCCGGACACAAGCTGCACACGCTCAACGGCAATGGTCATCTTGAGACCATCGATGGCAGCGTCATCCGGCCGAAGTCGCGTCTGCTGACACGATTGACCGAGCACTACTATCGCCCCTGACAGGCCTATCTTCTCGCCGAAATCGACAAAGTTTTCGGATTATTGCGCCAGATCAACACGATGCCCTCTCAAGCGATGCTAGAGAGACGTCAAACGACGTGGCAATTTGCCCACATTGCGGCAATGGACGCACAATGCGCCGGAGATTACGTTGCGGCGCAAATTCAGGAAGGCACCATGAACTATCAGCGGTTTTTCGACGAGGCGATCGATCAGCTCCATGCCGAACGACGTTACCGGGTGTTTGCAGATCTGGAGCGGATCGTCGGAGCGTTCCCGAAGGCGCGCTGGCGCGCCGACGGCGAGGCTCGCGAAATCACTGTCTGGTGCTCGAACGACTATCTCGGCATGGGTCAGCATCCTGACGTCATCAAGGCAATGCAGGACACCGCCGCAGGCATGGGGTCCGGCGCTGGCGGCACGCGCAACATTTCCGGCACGACACACCCGCTGGTGCAGCTTGAAGACGAGCTGGCAGACCTGCATGGAAAGGAAGCCGGACTCGTATTCACCTCCGGTTTCGTGTCCAACGAAGCAGCGATCTCGACAATCGGCCGCCTCCTGCCGAACTGTCTGATCCTGTCCGACGAACTCAATCACGCCTCGATGATCGAAGGCGTTCGCCGCTCTGGTGCCGAGAAGAAAATCTTCCGCCACAACGATGTCGCGCATCTGGAAATGTTGCTGCAACAGGCCGGACGCGAGCGCGCCAAGCTGATCGTGTTCGAGAGCGTCTACTCGATGGACGGCGATATCGCACCTATCGCGGCGATTGCCGATCTCGCCGAAAAATATAACGCGATGACCTATATCGATGAGGTCCACGCGGTTGGCATGTACGGCGCGCGTGGCGGTGGCATCACCGAGCGCGAAGGCCTTTCCCACCGTATCGACGTGATCGAAGGAACGCTGGCCAAGGCATTCGGCACGCTCGGCGGCTACATCACCGGCACCCGGTCTGTTGTCGACGCCGTGCGCTCTTATGCGCCGGGCTTCATCTTCACGACCGCGCTGCCACCAGCCATTGCAGCGGCAGCCGTCACCTCGATCCGCCACCTGAAATCATCGCAGGTCGAGCGCGACGCCCAGCAGCGCCAGGCGCAGGCCACCAAGGACATCCTGTCGGCAAGCGCCCTGCCGGTGATGCCTTCGGAAACCCACATCGTGCCGATCCTGGTTGGCGATCCGGAACTGTGCAAGATGGCGACCGACCGTCTTCTGGCCAAGCACGGCATCTATATCCAGCCGATCAACTATCCGACGGTTCCGCGTGGCACCGAGCGCCTGCGTGTCACCCCAACCCCTCTGCACGACGACAGCCTGATCGAAACCTTGCGCGATGCGCTGGTCGAAACCTGGACCGCCTTGGGCATTCCATTCCGCGACGATAGTGCCCCGGTCGAGCCGGTTGCGTCTGATCGCGTCGTGCCGCTGCTGGTCGCAAAATCGGGCGGCTGACCGCTCGACCCGAACCATGCCCCAGGCTCGCCCCACGGCGAGCCTGCAGACTTTTCTTCCCTCGCTTCAGATCTTTCTGATCCAGTCCGCAATCCGTCCTGCGGCTTCCTCGACGTGATCGAGCCGCCGGTGGAAGCAAAGACGAAACGAGCCGTCGCCACCGGCACCGAACGCGCTTCCCGGCGCCAGCCCGACACCGCAACTATCCACCAGATCAAGCGCCGCCTGACGCGTGTCGGCAACCCCGTCAATCGAGAAGAATGCATAAAACGCACCTTCGGGAGCGGCCAGTTTGACACGTCCCGTTGCCAGCAACCGGTCGCAGACAATATCGCGCGCCGCACGCGCGCGTTGCACCTGCTCATCAACGAAGGCGTCGCCATGATCGAGCGCCGCAACTGCACCGCGCTGCAGGAACGCCGGCACGCCTGACACGGAATATTGCACGAGGTTCTCGAACACCTGCTGCAGCGAGGGGTGGGTGCGCAGCCAGCCGATACGCCAGCCGGTCATCGACCAGTTCTTCGAAAAGCTGTTGACGAAGATGATCCTGTCATCAGGTTCCATCACGTCGATGAACGAAGGCGCGCGTGCGCCACCGTAATAGAAGCGAGAGTAGATTTCGTCAGCGATCAGCCAGACACCCTTCTCACGCGCGACGTCGAGAATCGACTTTAGTGTTGCCCGATCGGCAGTCCAGCCGGTCGGGTTGGACGGACTGTTGATGAAAATCGCTTTTGTCGATCCGCTGACCGCCGCGCGTATCTTCTCGACGTCGCAGGTCCAGCCATTGCCCGACCTTTCGAGTGTGACCGGCACGGGTTTCACGCCCGCCAGTTCCGCGCTCGCGGCAAAGTTCGGCCAGGCCGGCGAAAGATAGACGATCTCGTCACCATGGCCTGCCACCGCGTCGATCGCCATCTGGATCGCGTGCATGCCGCTGGTGCTGACGATGAATTCCTCGGCCTTGAACGCACCGCCGAACTGCCGCGCATAGTAGCGCGCAAGGGCTTCGCGCAATTCGGGGATACCGCGCTGCCAGGTGTAGAAGGTCTCGCCTGCCGCCAGCGCCTCGCTTGCTGCACGCGTAATGAAGTCGGGCGTTGGCAGATCCCCCTCTCCGACCCAAAGCGGGATCAGGTCCGCCCTGCCCCGCGCATGGTTGACCAGCTCGACAATTCCGCTCTCCGGTGCACCGCGCGCAACATCGCGCAGAAACTCCACCTGTGACATGCAAATCCTCCTCAAGAAAAAGGCCCCGGTCGCAAGCAATCGGGGCCCTTGGCATTTCTATCGCGCAGCTTACTTGGTCGCAAGCAGATCGCGAATTTCCGTCAACAGCTTGACGTCTTCTGGCGGAGGAGCAGCCGGTGCGGCAGCTTCTTCACGCTCAAGGCGCTTGCGCATCGTGTTCACGCCCTTGACCATCAGGAAGATGATCCAGGCCAGAATCATGAAGTTGATGATCACGGTGATGAAGTTGCCATAGGCAAACACCGCACCCTGCTCACGGGCAGCTGCCAGCGTGGTGGCTGTCACGTTGGAGGACAACGGGAGGAAATAGTTCGAGAAATCGAACCCGCCGAAAATCGCGCCGACGATCGGCATAATGATATCATCCACCAGCGAGGAAACGATGAGCCCGAAAGCTCCGCCGATGATCACGCCGACAGCAAGGTCCATGACATTGCCGCGTGCGATAAATTCCTGAAATTCTTTAATCATCCTTCCCTCCTGGAGATGGAAATTGCTCGAGTAGAACCCCCACCCAAAAAACTTGGGCAGCGCGATCATACCAAAAACCACTCGAACGATAAGCAGGAAAACGGCAGAACCGCCGCAGGGTCACGTCCGGTCGGGTTGTGGCTGGGCCGGCTGGTTTTCCTGCTCGAAATCCCGGACAATTCCCATGAAGCGGCGGAAGAACCGTTCCATATAGCCCAGCGTCTGTTCAAATTCCTGTTCGTCCGGCATGGAAGCTGCGGGTCGGCCTGCTTCAAGTGTCTTCACGCGCGCCTCCAGCGCATCGACACGATCCTCCAGCACGTCAAGATCGCCCTCATATGCGGCGCGCTCGTCGCTCGCCATTCTGCAGATCAGTTGGCCGCTTTTCTCCTGGCAGATGGACATCGAGCCGGTCTTGGTGTCGAGCCGGACATAACCGTCATCGGTACGCTGCAGCTGGTAGCGGTCAACCTGCTCCTGCGCCATGGCCGGCAAGGCCACGCAAGCCATCGCGATTGTCACGCCTGTCACACATCGATTGAGCATGATCGTCTTCCTCAGTAGGTGTGCTTGCAGCATAGCAGTGGATTTATGCCCTAAATGCGTCAACGATGCGCTTTCCTTTATCTCGCGTCGGGCCTATAGCAGCCCCATGCACACATTGATTTTCAAGATCGTCCCCGAGTCTCTCTGGCGCGAAGCCGAAGCCAAGGGCGTTTTTTCCGGCGCGCTGATCGACCTTGAAGACGGCTACATCCATTTCTCGACCGCCACGCAGGCGCAGGAAACTGCGGCAAAGCACTTTGCCGGCCAGACCGATCTGCTCATTGCGGCGATCGACACGCGCCGTCTTGGCAGCGAACTGAAATACGAAGTGTCGCGCGGCGGCGCACTCTTCCCCCACCTCTACGCCTCCCTCGACCTTTCTGCCGTCGCCTGGGTCAAGCCCCTCCCGCTCGACACCGATGGCCGGCACATATTTCCGGATTTGACAGCATGATTCCTGGGTTCGACCGCATTGGACAACGTCTCCTTTTCGCCTTCGATCCCGAAACTGCTCATGGAATTTCTCTTTCAGCCCTGAAAACCGGTCTGCCGCTGGCCTGCACGCCGGTCACAGATCAGAGGCTGGCCGTGCGGGTGGCGGGCCTCGAATTTGCCAACCCTCTCGGCATGGCTGCCGGCTTCGACAAGAATGGCGAAGTACCGGATGCGCTGATCGGTCTGGGCTTCGGCCATGCCGAGATCGGCACCGTCACGCCGTTACCGCAAACAGGCAATGCGAAACCGCGCATTTTTCGCCTCGAGGAAGATCAGGCCGTCATCAACCGTCTGGGCTTCAACAATGAGGGCCATCAGGCGTGTCTGCGTCGCCTGCGCCATCGCAGCGGCCGCACCGGCATCGTCGGCGTCAATATTGGCGCCAATCGGGACAGCGCTGACCGGATCGCGGACTATCGCGCCGGTGTCGAGCTTTTCGCCCCCCTCGCCACCTATCTGACCGTCAATATTTCCTCGCCCAACACGCCGGGCCTGCGCGATCTTCAGGCGCGTGCCAGTCTTGCCGAACTGCTTGCAGCGGTGCGCGATGCGCGCGACGCACAGCGGCAAAAATCGGGCCGCAACACGCCGATCTTCCTCAAGATCGCGCCAGATCTGACCGAGGCGGATCTGGACGACATTGCCGCGGAAGTTCTCGACAATGGCATCGAGGGCGTCATCGTCTCCAACACCACGCTTGCACGGGAGCGATTGAGCAGTCGTCATGCCAAGGAAGCTGGCGGTGTCTCCGGAAAACCGCTTTTCGAACGCTCCACAGCGGTGCTCGCACGCATGCGCCGCCGGCTTGGACCAGATGTCGCCATCATTGGCGTCGGCGGGGTGGATTGCGCCGAGGCCGCTGCCGAAAAGATCCGCGCTGGCGCCGATCTCGTGCAGCTCTACACGTCCATGATCTATGCCGGACCATCCTTGCCCGGCAAGATCGTGAAGGGCCTGGCCACCATCGTTGCGCGCGAACGCCTCACATCGATCTCGCAGATGCGCGACACCGCGCTGGAGAAGTGGGAAGCGGTGGCGATCTGAAAATGATGCGGGTCAGCGCCGGTAGCTGACAATCCGCAACAGGATGAATGCCGGAATGACGACCGCCGCACCGAGCAGCAGATAGCCCCAGAAGCGATAGATCGCGTCGAAGCCGAGATTCCACAATCCGACGAAGAAATCCTCGATCCGGTAGAACACATCCCATGGCGACCATCCGAACGTCGCCATCACAATGCCGACCAGAAATGAGATCACGATCAGCTTGATCGCAACCCGCAAGGGCGTGTCGCCAAGAAAGCGGTTCATTGCGGACATCTGTCGTCTCCTGCGGTCGTTCCGTCGCAGATAGCGGCGATCCGCGACAGCATCAAGGCGGCGATTGCGTATTGTTGCTTCTGCGCCCATCGGATGGAACCAGTTCGCCCGCCCGGCGTTTGCGTTTTATTGCAGACATTCTTTGGGGCATTCATGAATCAGAACGGTCTTTATCTCCTCATCGGCGCGCTTGTCGTCGTTGTCATCGGGCTCGGCGCTTATGTTTACCGCCAGGAAAGCCAACCTTCCGGGGTTGAGCTGCGGATCAACGAAAGCGGGGTCTCCATCGAGGGGAACTGATCCACAGGGCGGGGCATTCTCTCTCCACATACAAGGAAAATGCCATGGCCGATCCAGTCAACACCGACGACATTCGTAAAGACCTTGAAAAGCAAATCGCTGACCTCAAGAAAGAGGTGACGCGGATGTCGAAGTCTCTCTCCGAGCGCGGAGAAGAGCTTTACGACAATGTCCGCGACGAAGCGGAAGGCGCCTATGACGAAGTGGCGCGGCGCGCGCGAGGCGCTTCCCGCCAGATGCGCCAGCAGGCGCATGCGGTCAGCGATGCGATCCGCGAAAACCCCGGCACTGCCGCAACCGTCCTCTCCTCGGCCGGTCTGCTCGGCTTTGTTCTGGGACTGGTTCTCGGCCAGGCACTCTCGTCGAGCGACCGCTCTTCCCATCGCTGGTACTGACACTTTCAACATAGTCTGAGCCACACCGGGCCTGATGTTGCCAACAGCAGCATCAGGCCTTTTTGTGGCAATAGAGCTTCAGCTTCTGTCCGCACTGCCGGGCCAGCACCATATTTGCCTGCAACAGCCGTTAGCGGATTGATTTCTGCGCGGTGCTGGATTAGCCCTGCCTCGTCTGGCATCGCGCCAGCCGAACAACCAACCGAGAAACCGATGGACGACGATTGTACTAGTGTGATCGCGCGACAAGATTGCCGGTCACCAAAAACAACACTGCCAAGACGGCACGACGCGTCCTCCTCCTCCTGACGGTTTGGCGCCTCCCGTGCCTTGTCGCGATGGAGACGCCTATGGACACACGTACCCAGCCTATCCGCGAGATCCTGCTCACCGGAACCTCCGATGACATCCGCGCAGCGCTCGTTGCCGAGCATCCCGCTGACATTGCCAAAGCCCTGAAGACGCTCGGCGCTCATGACGCCTGGGCCAGCCTCAAGCTTGTACCGGTCGAGCAGCAGGCGGAAATATTCGGCTATCTCGACAACGACTTCCGCACCCTCCTGGCGACCGTCATGGCGCGCGGGGCACTTGCGGCCATCGTGATGGAGATGAACGCCGACGACCGCGCCGATCTCTACAAGCAATTGTCCGAAGACCAGCGCAAGGCGCTCATGCCCGGTCTGGCTCAGGCCGAGCGGGAAGACATCCGTCGGCTTGCTTCCTATGAGGAAGACACAGCCGGCGCGATCATGACGTCGGACTATGCGGCGCTTTCGCCCGAGCTGAGCGCGACACGCGCGCTGACGGTCCTGCGCCGCGAAGCACCGGACAAGGAAACGATCTACCGCACCTATGTCATCGACAGCGACCGCATCCTGCTCGGCTCGGTGCGGCTGCAGGATCTGATCACCGCGCCCGCACACGCCAAAGTCGCCGACATCATGGAGACCAACACCCATGCGGTGCGAGTTGATGACGACATCGAAAATGCCGTGCGCAAAATCGCGCACTACGACGTCGTCGCGCTGCCTGTCGTCGATGAAGCCGGGCGGCTGGTCGGCATCATCACGCATGACGATGCCTTTGACGTCATGCAGGCGGAAGCCACCGACGACTTTCACCGCGTCGGTACGGTCACCGGGCTTGAGGCCAGCGTGGGCTCGGCGTCGATCCCGATGCTTTACCGGGCGCGGATCGTCTGGCTGATGGTCCTTGTCTTCGGCAACATCTTTTCCGGCGCAGGGATCGCTCATTTCGAAGACACGATCGCAGCCCATCTGGCCCTGATGTTCTTCCTGCCAATTCTGATCGCCTCCGGCGGGAACGCCGGGTCGCAATCTGCGACATTGATGGTGCGTGCGCTGGCAACCGGTGAAATCGGCATGTCGGACTGGGGTCGGGTTCTCGGCCGTGAGCTTGTCGTGGCGATCCTGCTCGGCCTCAGCATGGCCTGTGCGATTGCGGTCATCGGCGTGGTTCGCGGCGGACCGGAAATCGCATTGGTCATTGCCCTGTCGATGATCCTCATCGTCATCGTCGGCAGCCTGATCGGCATGCTCCTGCCGTTCATTCTCTCGCGGTTCAACATGGACCCGGCCACGGCCAGCACGCCGCTGGTCACGTCGATCGCCGATGCCACCGGCGTGCTGATCTATTTCAGCATTGCGCGCACGATTCTTGAGATGCCTTGAACAGGGTCCGGTCGATCTGCAAATCTGGGAGTTTCCGGCCCGCATGCAGGCGGGCCTGATTTTTCCCCGATGGCAGGGTACAAGGGCTCAGGTTTAGTTTTCGGGCTCCCGATCATGCCGCAGCGACCGGAGCCCGCATTGCGGAAAGGACATGCCATGGCGATAAAAACCATAATCGTGGCACTGGCGTTCGAGCAGGACTGCCAGCACATTGCCGGGCGTGCAGTGCAGCTCGCCAATGAACACAACGCTCAGCTCATCGGCGTGCACGTGCTGGAAGGTATCGACACGGCCGAAACCTGGATGCCCTCCAGTCTCGAACTGGATGCGCTGACGGTGCGCATCACCGACGAGAACCGCCAGCGTCTCTCCGAAACACTCAGTGGCACGAAAATCCCGGCGATGCTCCATGTCGCGACCGGCAAACCCTTTGCAGTCATCGAGGATCTTGCCGTTTCGTACAACGCCGATGTCATCATCATGGGGGCAGGCGTTGCCCGGAACGCGCGCGAGAAATTTTTCGGCTCCACCGCCGACCGCCTGGTCCGGCGCTCGCCCTGCCCGGTGCTCGTCGTTCGCGATTTCAACATCAACGCCTATCGCCATGTGGCAATCGGCGTTGATTTTTCAGACCATGCCAAAGCAGCTGTAACTGCCGCTTCAAACCTTGTTCCCGCCGCATCGCGCGAACTCATCCACGCGATGGAAATCCCGCTGGCCTTCGAGCAGGCAATGAGAAATACCGGCACCAGCCAGGCGGAAATCGAGCGTTATCGTCAGGCCAGGGCGAAGGCCGCGCGCAAGCAGATCGTTGATCTGTTCGGCGATAAAGGGCGACTTCCATCGGCAACGAAAATCAGGATCGCTCGTGGCGATCCATCCTCTGCCCTGCTGACGGCCTCGCGCCGCTCAGGAACCGATCTGGTTGCCCTCGGCACCCAAGGCAACAACGCCGTCGCCCAGCATCTGCTTGGCAGCGTCGCGCGAAAGGTTCTGGCTGGTTCGGGATGCGATGTTCTTGCGGTATCCGCCACAGCATCAGCTTAGGCGATCTGGAGCGGGTGAAGGGAATCGAACCCTCGTCGTAAGCTTGGGAAGCTTCTGCTCTACCATTGAGCTACACCCGCAACCGCGCGATTAATCATCCAGCGCGGGCAGGTCTGTCAAGCGGCATCATGCATCATGGGCTGCGGAAATGTTTCGAAAGCTTCAGGCCCTGCGCCTGATAGTTCGATTTCAGGTCGGAGCCATAGAGCCGGTCCGGGCGTGACAGCATGTGCTCATACACCAGCCGCCCGACGATCTGGCCATGTTCGAGGATGAACGGCACTTCGTGGCTGCGCACTTCCAGCACCGCGCGGCTGCCCGTGCCGCCGGCTTCGGTGTTGCCGAAACCGGGATCGAAGAACCCGGCATAGTGGACGCGAAATTCGCCGACCAGCGGATCGAACGGCGTCATCTCGGCGGCATGATCCGGCGGCACATGCACCGCTTCGCGCGACACCAGAATGTAGAACTCGTCCGGGTCGAGGATCAGTTCCTGTTTGCCGCGCGAATAAAGCGGCTCCCAGAAATCGTGCAAATCCTGCGCCCCGCGCACATCGACGTCGATGACCGCCGTGTGATGCTTGCCGCGATAGCCGATCAGCCCCTCGCGGTCGCCGACCAGATCGATCGACAGCGCGATGCCGTCGCCTGAAATGTTGGGCTCATCCGACGCGACCAGCGTTTCGCGGGCATGCAAGCCCTGCAATTCGATCTCCGACAGCAGCGCATGCCCCATGCGGAACCGTATCTGCGACAGCCGCGATCCGGCGCGCACGACAATCGGGAAGGTGCGCGGGCTGACTTCGATGAACAGCGGCCCGTCATAGCCGGCAGGGATCTTGTCGAACTCTTGCGTGCGGTCGGCCATGACGCGAGTGAAAATGTCGAGCCGCCCGGTCGAGCTTTTCGGATTGGCCGAAGCCGACACGCCGGCCGGCAAGGTCAGCGATTCCTGCAGCGGCACGATGTAGACGCATCCGGTTTCCAGCACCGCCCCGCCGGACAGGTCGATCTCGTGCAGCTTGAGCCGTTCCAGCTTGTCGGCCACCGTGCTGTTGGGTCCGGGCAGGAAGCTGGCGCGCACGCGATAGGCCTTGGTGCCAAGGCGCAGGTCGAGGCTCGCCGGCTGGATCTGGTCCACGTCGAGAGGCCCGGCGCTTTTCAGCGCGCCCGCGTCAAACAATGCCGCGATGTCACGATCCGGTAGAATACCTGTTGTACGCACGTGCAAAAGTCCTTTTCATTAGGATGAGGTTTAATGACGTGATGAATTGACGCAAGCCATGGGAAGGCGTAAGGCACCGTTATCCCGTGGTGATTTGCCGGTCGGCTTGCAGCCACGTTAAACAAGTCGCTAAAAGGGACCGATGAGGAAACTGGCGCGCGACTTCTTGCGGCCGGTTTTTTTGTGTTTGGAACCCGAGACAATGACAAGCGACAACAGGAATAACTGGAAGCCGGCCACAAGTCTGGTGCACGGCGGAACGCTGCGTTCGCAATTCGGCGAGACATCCGAAGCCATCTACATGACGCAGGGCTTTGTCTATGAATCCGCCGAAGCCGCTGAAGCACGTTTCAAGGGCGACGAGCCGGGCTTTGTCTACTCGCGCTATGCCAACCCCACCAACGACATGTTCGAGCGTCGCATGTGCGAGCTGGAAGGTGCCGAAGAGGCGCGCGCCACCGCGTCGGGCATGGCGGCAGTGGCTGCTGCCTTGCTGTGCAGCGTCAGCGCTGGCGACCATGTTGTTGCCGCGCGCGCGCTGTTCGGTTCCTGCCGCTGGATCATCGAAACCCTGATGCCGCGCTATGGCATCGAGACGACCCTGGTCAACGGCACGGACCTTGGCGAGTGGGAGCGCGCCGTGCGTCCCAACACCAAGATCTTCTTCCTCGAAAGCCCGACCAACCCGACCCTTGAAGTCATCGACATTGCCGCCGTGGCCAGGCTTGCCAATCAGGCAAATGCGCGCCTCGTCGTCGACAACGTGTTCGCCACGCCGCTGCAGCAGAAACCGCTGGAATTGGGCGCGCATGTCGTCGTCTACTCGGCCACCAAGCACATTGACGGTCAGGGTCGCTGTCTGGGCGGCGTCGTCCTTTCGGACCGCAAGTGGATCGAGGAGCATTTTCAGGATTACTTCCGCCACACCGGCCCGTCGCTGTCCCCGTTCAATGCATGGACGTTGCTGAAAGGTCTTGAAACGCTCCCCGTGCGGGTGCGCCAGCAGACCGAGAACGCCGGCCGTCTTGCCGACCATCTTGCATCGCATCCCGCGATCGAAAAGGTGCTCTATCCGGGACGCAAGGATCATCCGCAGGCAGACATCATCGCGCGTCAGATGACGGGTGGCTCGTCGCTGATCTGCTTTAACGTCAAGGGCGGCAAGGCCGGTGCATTTTCGTTGCTGAACGGCCTGCAGATCGTCAAGATCTCCAACAATCTGGGCGACGCCAAGAGCCTCATCACCCACCCGGCGACCACGACGCACAAGAACATGACGGCGGAGGCGCGCGCCGAAGTCGGCATCCTCGACGGCACGTTGCGTCTGTCCGTCGGCCTTGAAGATGGCGACGACCTGATCGAGGATTTTGACCGCGCTCTGGCCAAATTGGCCTGAGCATTCCCCCGCCTCGCTATCCGGAGACCGGCATGACACGGGATCAGGGCGCCAACGCCCAACAGATCGAAACGCTTTCGGCGCAACAGCTTGCTGCGGCGGTGCCTGATCCCATCATCATCTTCGACCGGCGCGGCACCACGCGCTATGCCAATCCCGCGGCAATCAGCGCCTTCGGGCACATCCCGGCGGGCACGATGCTGACCCACAAATTCCGCACGCCCGAGATGCAGAAGATCATCGAGACCGCGCTGCGGGAGATGCGCCCCGGTGCGCTCGAATATGTCGAGCGCGTGCCGCTGGAGCGCGCCTTCAGGGTCGCCGTCCTGCCGCTGGAAGGCACCAACCTTCTGATGATCCACTTCAAGGATCAGAGCGAAACGCGCCGCATCGACCGGATGCGCGCCGATTTCATCGCCAATGCCAGCCACGAATTGCGCACGCCGCTCGCCTCGATTTCCGGTTTCATCGAAACCTTGCGCGGCCCCGCGCGCAACGACGAGAAGGCCCGCGACAGCTTCCTGCAGATCATGCAGACGCAGACATCGCGCATGGCGCGCCTGATCGACGACCTTCTGTCGCTGTCACGTATCGAGATGAAGCCGTTCGCGCGCACGGGCGAGAAGATCGACATTGGCGAGATCGTCGCCAGTGTCGTGGAATCCCTCAGCCATCTGGCACGGGATCTAGGCGTCACCGTCAACTTCGTACCGCCACAGGAAAAAGTGCTCGCCCCCGCCAACCGGGATGAACTGACCCAGGTTCTCGTCAACCTCCTCGAAAACGCCTGCAAATATGGCCAGTCCGGCGAGCGCGTCGACGTCACCATCGGCCAGTCCAGCGACGGTCCTGCCCCGGAAGTCGTCGTCACCATCCGCGACTATGGGCCAGGGATCGCCGAGGAGCACATTCCGCGTATCACCGAGCGCTTCTATCGCATCGACGGAGAGACGAGCCGGGTCAAGAACGGCACCGGGCTTGGGCTGGCCATCGTCAAGCACATCCTCACCCGCCATGACGGTCGGCTCAGCGTGAAATCCAAACTTGGCGAGGGCGCAAGCTTCACCATTCACCTGCCTGCGCAATAAGGTGTCACAATCCCGTCGCACGCTTTCTTTTTCCTGTCATCAGGCTAGCCTATGACCAGTAGACCGTAGAATCTCGCAGGGCCTGTATCGTTGATGACTTCCAAGCATATCGTCCGTGCCTACGACGAGGAACTGGCCTCTCTTGGCAATCGCATCGCATCCATGGGCGGCCATGCCGAGCGCATGGTCGAGCAATCCGTTGCCGCCCTCATCAACGCCGACGCAGCCCTGGCGCGCAAGGTCATTGCCGACGATGCGATACTGGATGAAGGCCAGCGCTGGATCGATGATCGCGCCATTCTCCTGATTGCCCGGCGTCAGCCGATGGCGGACGATCTGCGCGAGATCATCGGCACGATCCGCATCGCCGCCGATCTCGAACGCGTCGGCGATCTGGGCAAGAGCATTGCCAAGCGCGTCGTGGCCGTTTCCGATGCGCGCCAGCCGATCCAGCTGTTTCGCGGCCTTGAGGCGCTGGCAACGCTGGCGCTCACCCAGCTCAAGCAGGTGCTGGACGTCTACGCCTCGCGTTCCGTCGAGGCCATCTCCTTCATGCGCGATCGCGATGAAGAGATCGACGCCATGTACACGTCGCTGTTTCGCGAACTTCTCACCTACATGATGGAAGACCCGCGCAACATTTCACCGTGCACGCATCTTCTGTTCTGCGCCAAGAATATCGAGCGCATCGGCGACCACGCCACCAATATCGCCGAAACGGTCTATTATGTCGTCACCGGCGAGCAATTGCCGCCGGAACGCCCGAAAGAAGACAAGAGCCACCGCGTGGTCCTGTCTGCTGACGGCGACAAGGCGTAGCCATCAACGGCTCGGCGTCGCGCAAAATCTGGAAATTGAACTGCTGCTGTAAACTGCGGGGCTTCGCCCGGCATGTGCGATCAATTGGCAGCATCTGGCTCAATTGAAATGTCGCACCAAACCGCTTTGATGCGGTCTTTCCGGCCCGTCGCGACTGTCGCGCACGGGCCGGGAAACCTTCAATCGCCTTAGCGGGCGCGGCGACGCTCGGACGCCGGCTGATAAGCCAGCTTGGAGTGATAGCCGCAGTAAGGCCCGGCCTCGCCGGCCTCGTTGCCACAGAAGCTGAATTCTTCGCTCAGCGGGTCGCCGTTCGGCCATTTGCAGGTGCGTTCGGTCAGCTGGATCAGCGTCAGGTTGCGCGAGATCGGCAACACCACGTTTTCCGACATGTGAACCATCGCACGCGCGGCCGGCTGCGCCTCGAACTGGACAGCAAGCGCGGTCGCGCCGACGCTGGCCGGAGCCGAACGCACCGGGCGTGCAACCGGCTTCTGAACCGGGGCCGGCGACACTGAAGGAGCCTTCTTTGTCCTTGGCTGCGCCGCTGACGCACGCCCCCTCGCCGACAGCTTCAGGCGGTGCACCTTGCCGATAACCGCGTTACGGCTTACGCCGCCGAGCTGCGTTGCAATCTGGCTGGCGCTCAGCCCTTCAGCCCACAACTTCTTCAGCAACTCAACCCGTTCGTCGGTCCAGTTCATGGGAAAAGCTCCTGCTCTGGCGGCGGGTAAACGGAATCCCTCACCGTTCGGCAAAATGCCGCAACGATACTACATCTACCGGGTGATTAGATCCGCCGCACGAAATCTAGTTATTTTCTATCGCCAAACTACAGTACGGGCTGACTCCATGACAAGAGTCTGAGCCGTTTGACGAATCAGATTTTATGGTTTTCCCCAACTTGGCTCGAATGTGAGTCCAATCTGTCACACGTGCCGCGCCGGGGCATGACTTTCACAAAAGACGTTTCAATTGACACAAAAAGCGGAAAGGTCGATATATCTCCGCCTTTGCCGCCCTTTGGGCGGCTTTTTGATTTTCCAAACGGGTACGAGCCCCGTTCAGGCAGTCTGAGAGGTATATAATGAGCGGATCCGCACTTTTCGAGACCTTTGCCCGCGCACCTCTGGCATTTGACCGTGGCGAAGGCAGTTGGCTGGTGACGGAAGACGGCGAGCGCTACCTCGACTTTGCCGCCGGTATTGCCGTCAATTCGCTTGGTCACAGCCACCCGAAGCTGGTCGCCGCCCTCACCGAGCAGGCAGCCAAGCTCTGGCACGTTTCGAACCTCTACGAGATCCCCGGCCAGGAGCGTCTTGGTGCGCGTCTCGTCGAGAACAGCTTCGCCGACCGCGTGTTCTTCACCAATTCGGGCGCCGAGGCGCTGGAATGCGCGATCAAGACCGCGCGCCGCTACCACTATGCCAAGGGCAATCCGCAGCGCTTCCGCACCATCACCTTCGAAGGCGCGTTTCATGGCCGCACGCTTGCGACCATCGCCGCTGGCGGGCAGCAGAAATATATCGACGGCTTCGGCCCCAAGGTCGACGGCTTCGACCAGGTGCCGTTCGGCGACGTCGCAGCGCTAGAAAACGCCATCGGCCCTGAAACCGCCGCCATCCTGATCGAGCCGATCCAGGGCGAAGGCGGCATCCGCCCCGTCCCTGCCGCGTTCATGCAGAAGCTGCGCGCCCTGTGCGACCAGCACGACCTGATGCTCATTCTGGATGAGGTTCAGACCGGCATTGGCCGCTCGGGCAAGCTCTTCACCTATGAATGGTCCGGTGTCTCGCCCGACATCATGGCGATTGCCAAGGGCATTGGCGGCGGCTTCCCGCTGGGCGCGTGCCTTGCCACCGAACGCGCCGCAATGGGCATGACCGCAGGCGTCCACGGCACCACCTTCGGCGGCAATCCGCTGGCGATGGCCGTCGGCAACGCCGTGCTCGACGTCGTCCTGGAAGATGGCTTCCTGCAGGCGGTCAACGACAAGGCGCTCATCGCCAAGCAGTCTCTGGCTTCCGTGGTCGATGAATTCCCTGAAATCTTTGAAGAAGTGCGCGGCTCCGGCCTCCTGCTCGGGCTCAAGTGCAAGGTGCCGAACACGGCGGTGACGGCTGCGCTGCGCGACGAAAAACTGCTGGTGGTTCCGGCTGGTGACAACGTCATCCGCCTGCTGCCTCCCCTGACCGTCAGCGACGAGGAAATTCGCGACGCGGTCGCCCGCATTCATGCGGCGGCCACGGTCCTGACCGAAGCAAAGAAAGCAGCATCGTGAACACATTCAGGCATTTCACCGATCTTTCGAGCATCCCCAGCCACGATCTGCGCGGCATTCTTGATGATGCGCGCGCGCGCAAGCTGCGCCTGAAGTCGGGCACCGAAACCCAGCGCCCGCTCGCCGGCAAGGCGCTGGCCATGGTGTTCGAAAAGCCCTCCACGCGCACGCGCGTTTCCTTCGATGTCGGCATGCGCCAGCTCGGCGGCGAAACCATCATGCTCACCGGCACGGAAATGCAGCTTGGCCGCTCCGAAACCATCGCCGACACCGCCAAGGTGCTGTCGCGCTATGTCGATGCGATCATGATCCGCACCACCGAACATGCACGCCTCTTGGAACTAACCGAGCACGCCACCGTGCCGGTCATCAACGCGCTGACCGACGACACCCATCCGTGTCAGATCATGGCCGACATCATGACCTATGAGGAACATCGTGGCCCGGTGAAAGGCAAACTCTTCACCTGGACCGGCGACGGCAACAACGTCCTTCATTCGCTGATGGAAGCTTCGGCCCGTTTTGGCTTCCGCGTCAATGTCGCGGTGCCGGAGGGCAGCGAGCCGGCGCAGCACTATGTCGACTGGGCCAATGCCAATGGCGGTGAAGTGCGCTTGATGCGTTCGGCCACCGAGGCGGTCAAGGACGCCGACTGCGTGGTCACCGACACCTGGGTCTCGATGGGTCAGGAGCACCGTGCGCGTGGCAACAACGTCTTCCAGCCCTATCAGGTGAACGAAGAGCTGATGTCGCATGCAAAGTCCGACGCCTTGTTCATGCACTGCCTTCCGGCCCATCGTGGCGAGGAAGTCACCGATGCCGTGATCGACGGGCCGAACTCGGTGGTCTTCGATGAGGCCGAAAATCGTCTGCACGCGCAGAAGGCGATCCTTGCCTGGTGCTTCGGCGCTTGAACGCCGGCAGACCTGCTCCTATCTGTCGGTCTTCGCTCATCCGCAAGATGATGTTATAGCGCGCGCCATTCCATGCCGCCGGGTGTCACCCGGCGCGCGAGCGCACAGACAGGACAGGCCCCGTGGCAGATGTATCAAGAGAGCTTGGCGATTTCGGTTTTGCCAGTGACGACAATGTAGTTCCGTTCGATGTGTCGGCGCTTGATGCGCGCGGCCGCATCGTTCAGCTCGGGCCGATCGTCGACACCATCCTTTCGCGTCATGAATACCCCGAACCGGTCGCGCGGCTGCTCGGCGAAGCCATGGCGCTGACCGTTCTCCTTGGCACGTCGCTCAAGTTCGATGGCAAGTTCATCCTGCAGACGCGCTCCGACGGTCCAGTCGACATGCTGGTCGCCGACTTCACCACACCCGGCTCGCTGCGCGCTTATGCGCGTTTCGATGAAACCCGCCTGCAAGAAGCCATCGCCGCCGACAAGGCTTCCCCTGCCGATCTTCTGGGTGCTGGTGTCCTTGCCCTGACCATCGATCAGGGCGAGTGGATGCAGCGCTATCAGGGCATCGTGCAGCTCGATTCAACCTCGCTCGAAGAGGCCGCGCGGACCTATTTCCGTCAATCGGAACAGATTCCGACGGAAGTGCGTCTGTCGGTCGCCCGCCACATGGTCCGCGGCGAGGACGGGGTTGTCGCTGAAGGCTGGCGCGCCGGTGGCCTGCTGACGCAGTTCCTGCCCACAGCGCCAGAGCGCATGCGCGGCCCTGACCTTCACGGCGGCGACGGCGATGATGGCTCGAACCATCTGCCTGTCGATGACGCATGGGCTGAAGTTCAGGCGCTGGTCGGCACTGTCGGCGCGGACGAACTGCTCGATCCGACGGTTGGATCGGAACGGCTGCTCTACCGGCTGTTCCACGAGCACGGCGTGCGCGTCTATGAAGGCGTCCACGTCATCGATCAATGCAGCTGTTCGAGCGAAAAGCTGCAGACCATCCTTCAGGGCTTTTCCGCCGAGGAGATCGCCGAGAGCACCGAAGACGGCCAGATTCACGTCTCCTGCCAGTTCTGCTCGAAAAAATACAGCTTCGACCCGGCAGAACTGACCCCGGTCGAATAGCAGCACGGGCTTTATTCTGTCCGCAAACTGCCTGTATAGTCCGCCGGACTGTAGACTGGAGAGTACGGATGCGTTGTTTGCTTACCGCCCTGACGCTTGTCGGCCTTGCCGCCACAGCGTCAGCGGCCAGCCTTGAAATCCCGCTGCCAGAAGGCGTCGAGGCCGAGACCGTCGAGGCGAGCTATGCCTGCGGTGATCGCACCATCAATGTCAGCTATATCAATGCCGGCGACATTTCGCTGGCACTGCTGGAGTTCGAGGACAAGACGGTCGTGGCGTCCAACGTCGTGTCGGCATCCGGTGCGCGTTATGCCGGCGGCCAATATATCTGGTGGACCAAGGGCGACAGCGCCGATCTGTACGACCTGATGGAAGGCGGCGAGGACGCCCCCGCAATATCCTGCCGCGAGGCCTCGTGACGAAGCCACAATAAGGCCTCACAGATTAACGCTAGCGGCAAGATTTTATGAAGATTTTAGCCGCAAGAGTCCCGTTGCGGCGGGGGTCGGGAACTGGGAGTGGACACCGATCATGACCGCGAAATTTCTGCTCATTGTTGCGATGGCCGCCGCCTTCGGCTGGGGCTTCTCGTCGCTGGTCAGGCATTCCGAACTTGCCATCGGGCCTGAGGGACAACGCGTCGCCTGCGAGCAATGGGCCGGCAACGAATGTTCCACTCGCTTCGTGCGCTGATCTCCAGCGCCCTCCAGCCTTAATCAAACCTCAAGGGATGGCGTGCAATCGTGCATCCAACTGGAGTGGGAAGGACCGGCTGATGCCGACGGGCTCCAGAGGAGCGATGACAGGACCAGCATGCCGGACATGGCCGCAACCCGCGCTGAATTGCGAGAGGAAACCGCAGAGGCAGTTTGCGAGATCGCGATCTGTATTGCGCAGGCAATTCACGACCTTGACCCGGAAGCCCATCGGCGGATGAATTTCGCCGCCGGCAAGGCCTATAACCGCCTCCTGGGCGAGCAGCGCGATCTGGCCGCCGACATTCTCTACCGTTTCGGCCGCGCCCTGATGGACACCGATCTTTTTCCCGAGCCGGAAGACGCCGACGCGGGCTGACCGCCAGCAAACATCATTTCGCGCACCCACGGAACTTTCCGCCGCACTTCCAAGTTGTCTGAGACAATTTTGGAGATGTGGCTATGCGATTGCTTCTTCTGGCTCTGGGTTCATGGGCCTTGTGGAAAATCTGTCAGGAAAACCAGCTGCTGCAACCTGCAAAGCTGGCTGACAGCGATGCGAAACCGCGCCGCCTGCCCGCGCCCAAACGCTGACCACCCGCATCAATTGATCGAGGGGCGTGCTTCGGGCATGTCGAGCGAGAATGCCGGAATCGCAACATCGAACCGCTCGCCCAGCTTCGTCTGCATCGTATAGGTGCCGACCATGAAGCCGGACGGCGTTCGCAGCGGACAGCCGGACGTGTACTGGAATGCGTCGCCGGGCGCGATTTCCGGCTTTTCTCCGACCACCCCTGCCCCGTGCACTTCCTCGATCTTGCCTGCCGCGTCGGTGATACGCCAGTAGCGCTCGATCAGTTGCAACGGCTCCTGCGACTTGTTGGAGATCGTCACCTGATAGGCCCAGACATAGTGGTTGTCTTCCGGGCTGGAACGGTCGGCCAGATAGAACGGGACGACCTCGACGTCGACATCGCGTGTGGTGCTTCGATACATGCAGTTTTTCCGCTTCCTCATATTTGCATATGGACCCGCCGGGTCGAAACTCAAGAGAAACCTGCGTGCCGCAGCAGCCAAAAATGCGCTGGACCGGCACGAGACACGGACATAGCATCGCCGTCACGCAGAGGAAAACCACCCATGGCAAAAGCTGGCAAATCGCAGTCCTCGACCAAACCCAAGCCGATCAAGCTGAAAATCAACGGCCAGAAACGCACCTTCGACATCGACGACCCAAAATTGCCGAACTGGATCGATGACAGCGACCTGAGTGCTGGTGGCTACCCCTATGACAAGCGCATGAAGCGCGAAGATTACGAGCAGGCGCTCGAGCGCATGCAGATCGAACTGGTGAAGCTGCAATACTGGCTGCAAAGCGCCGGCGAACGCGTAATGATCCTGTTCGAGGGGCGTGATGCCGCCGGCAAGGGTGGCACGATCGCAGCCATGCGCCAGTACATGAACCCGCGCACCGCGCGCAACGTTGCGTTGCCCAAACCGACCGAGACCGAACGCGGGCAGTGGTACTTCCAGCGCTATGTCGCTCACTTCCCCACGGCGGGGGAATTCGTCACCTTCGACCGGTCCTGGTACAATCGCGCCGGGGTTGAGCCGGTGATGGGCTTTTGCACCCCGCAACAGCATGAGCTGTTCCTTGAGCAAGCACCACATTTCGAGCGCGGCATCGTCGCCGACGGCATCCGCTTCTTCAAGGTCTGGCTCGCCATCGGCCAGGAAACCCAGCTCAGGCGATTTCATGATCGCCGCCACGACCCGCTGAAAAGCTGGAAATTCTCGCCAATCGACATTGCCGGCATCGAGAAGTGGGACGACTACACGAAAGCGCGTGACGAGATGTTCGAACGCACCCACACGCAGGACACACCGTGGATCGTGGTGCAGGCCAATGACAAACGTCGCGCGCGCCTTGCCGTCATCCGCCGCCTGTTGCTTTCGATTCCCTATGATGGTCGGGACGAAAGCGCTATCGGCGAGGAAGACGCGGCAATCATCGGCGGCCCTTGAGGTTTCCTGGCCTGGCTGACGACCACGATGGGACGGGCGGGCAGATGCGCCGTCTTTGCCCAGTGGTGCGGTCGCCGATGGATTTCCCACAGCGAGCGCCACGCTGCGCCTGACAGCAGCAGCCAGTAACCGGGGGTCATGGCGACGACGCGCCAGAACCCGCGTCGCTCGCCGCGGCCCAGCGTCACCCCGCCCAGCCAGATGAAGACGCCATATCCGCCCGCCACGCTCACCGCGGCAAAGATCAGCAGCGCAATATCGAGTGCAGTCGGAGCGATGATCGTCAGTCGCAGCGCCGACAGCAACACCGTGCCCAGCACCACGGGATGCACGAGCGCCGACAGCACCATGCCCAGATAAAGCACCTGGGTCACCAGAAAGTTGCCCAGCCCCAGCTCCTGCCGCAACACCGCCGGGTCGCGCATATGCACGAGCCAGGTTTGCAGCCAGCCCTTGAACCAGCGCACCCGCTGCGGGAACCATGTCGCGACATCCTCCGGCCCATCTTCGAAAGTGGGATAGGACAGCGTTCCGGTGCGATATCCATAGCGGCGCAGCCGCAGGCCGAGATCCGCGTCTTCGGTCACATTGTATGGATCCCAGCCGCCGACCTTGCGCAGTGCTGCCATCCGGAAATGGTTCGATGTCCCACCCAGCGGCGTCACCAGCCTGCGGCGCGCCAGCCAGGGCAAGAGGCCGCGAAACAGACCGGAATATTCAAAGCCGAACATCCGCGCGACACCGCTGTGGGCGATGTTCGTGATCACCAGCGGCGCCTGCAGGCAGGCCATCTCATCGCTTTCGATGGCGAAGCGCTGCCAGGCTTCGACCAGTTGCAGCGGGTGCGGACGGTCTTCGGCATCGTAGAGCGTGACAAACTCGCCACTGCAGGCCGCCAGCGCATAGGCCAGCGCCTTCGGCTTGGTGCGCGGCTCCGATGGCGGCACTTCGATGATCTCGATATTGCCGCGCAGCTGCATCGCCTTCAGTGCGCTCAGCGTTTCCACGTCGTCACACTCGCACACCAGCTTGATCTCCAGCCGGGTGCGCGACCATTGCAGTTGGCCGAGCGCCACCAGCAATTGCGGCAGCACCGCGCGCTCCTTGCGCAGCGCTACCAGCACCGAATAGACCGGCATCTGCGCGCGTTGGGGCGGTGGCAGCGGCGCAAGATCGAGAGGCCCGGCACCCTTGACCGCAAACAACCGCAACAGAAGACAGGCGCAAAACGTCAGCGCAGCGATGAGATTGAGCGCAGCGAGCGTCACCCATGGTGCAACCAGCATGCCCCAGACAAGGACCAGCACGAGTGTCGCCGCCATCGCCCCCTGCCAGCCATTCGCCACCAGACGCGCCGACAATTCCGGTCGGCTGCGAAACAGCGAATGGCGTGAATCTTCCAGCAGCCGCTCTTCACAGCGCACAAACAGAGCCCGGCGCAACATGGAAGGTGTCCCGACATGCAGACGCTGGCGTAGCCCTGGATTGCGCGTCAGGCGTTCGCGCAGCGCAGAAATGTCGAGATTGCCGTCGACCAGCGCAAATTGCAGCTTTCCGCCCGCCTGCGCCAAGGGCACGACCCGTGGCGACGCGCTCTGGCGCAGCAGATCGAGACACTGGCGCTCGTTCAGCACCAGCCGGTCCGGCGCGATCTCCGGCAGGAACCCCAGCCCGAGATAATCCGCAATCGCGCGATAGATCTCGACATCGCCGTTCAGACCCGAGACAAGCCATTCCTGCAGGAAACTGGAGCCATTGGACAAAGCACGCTCGGCAAGGTCATAGGCCTGCACCCGTGAGATATTGAGCCGATCGAGTATGGCTTGCCATGGCACCATGACCGCCAGGATCGCATCCACATTGCGCGGCATGTCACGCGATCCGCGCAGGTCCGGGCGACGTGCCGGCGCCATCATCCGTCCGCCGCGCCACACGCTCGCCACACCCGCCAGTCCGTGCGGGAATTTTTCGCGATGTGGCGCCGGCGCTACCATCGCCGCCGCATCAGCTGTGCGGGGTTTCTCATCGCAGGGCAGGTCGACGCCCGCCGCGACACAACAAAGCCTGGACGTTCAATTCGAAAATTGACGAGATTATTCATCTATCCAGCCCACCCGAATTGAAGTCTATTCCAATAATCTTTTCTGGCAAGACTTCGTTAAGCATGATGAGTCGCTTTGCTTGCAGCTATATTTGATCCATCCTTGCCGCATCGCCTGGATGGACCCTACGGCCCCGTGTCGCGGTTGACACGGCGGCGGCAGGCGCGAATAAAAGACCAGCCCCCTGCAATCCGGCGCGCCATGAATGATCTGCTGAAAATCGCTGTCCTGTCCGCTCTGGCGCTGTCAGCGTGGGTCATATCCGCGCTGGCGCAACCAGCCATCCCGGACTACTGGGACGAGAAGGAACGGCTCTCGCGGCCCGACCTGTCATCGGTCGAACGGGTGCGCTTCCTGACGACCGTCGATTTTCCGCCATTCAACTATCTGGATGCCGAAGGGCGACTGACCGGCTTTCACGTCGATCTGGTCCGCGCCATCTGTCGTGAATTGCAGATTGCCGACCTGTGCCAGATTCAGGCACTGCCATGGGACGAACTGGAAGAGGCGATCGGCTCCGGTCAGGGCGAAGCTCTCATCGCCGGCACGCCGGTGACAGCTGAAACACGCACCGGCTATGCGTTTTCACGTCCTTATCTGCGCTTCCCCGCCCGCTTCGCCGTACCGCGCTCGTCAACATTGGCCGAGCCGATGCACAGCACCGTGGCGGGCCGGCGCATCGGCGTTCTGGCCGGGTCTGCCCATGAGGCCATGCTCCGCACCTACTTCCCCGATGCCCAGGTGGTGACCTTCGCGCGGCCTGAATGGCTGTTTGAGGGGCTGCGTGGCGGCAAGCTCGACGGCATATTCGGCGACGGCATGCGCCTGTCTTTCTGGCTGGCCGGAAGCAATTCGCAGGATTGCTGCCATTTCGTCGGCGGCCCCTATATCGCGCCGGAATTTCTCGGCTCCGGCCTTGCCATCGCCGTCCCGCACACGAAAGCCCTGCTTGCCGAGGCATTCGACTATGCGTTGCGTGACCTGACGGTCAACGGCACCTTCGCCGAACTCTATCTGCGTCACTTTCCGATCAGCTTCTACTGAGCGCAGCGCCCCGAACGAGACGCTGCGCCCCTGGATACGGTCAGGCTGCCCGGCGATGACGGATGGCAGCCGAGCTTTCGATCGCCGCAACCACCAGCGGATCGATTGCAAACTGATCCCGCACGATATCGAGCACGCGCGTTTCCTCCTCCTTCACCGACATATCGGCAGCAGCAACTTCAACCGCGAGCGCATAGGCCGTCTCGCGAAGCTCGTCGCTTAGCGCCGACCTGATCAACGCCAGCAGGCCACCAAGACCGGCTTCTTCCTGAAGCAATTGCTGGCATTGCTGCGCCACTTCAAGCGTGCGGGCCTGCGGGAACCCCTCAAACACCGGCAGCGTGCGGATGATCGCACCGATCCGCGCCAGCTCCCGGTCTCCCATATCGCGGTCGGCCGCCGACATGATGACCATCAGATAGACGAGCGCTTCTTGCGGTGTAGGTTTTGACATGGGGTTCTCCATCGTTTGAACTGGGCCGAAAATAGGTGCGCACAGGCCGCATCGCAACGTAAAACCCGCGCAAACATTGACGTTTTGCGAAACCAAGCCTAGAGCTTGCGAGCGCTGGCCCCGCACTGGCCCAGTGCCCGCAAACTCTCACAGGAAGCCCTCAATGACTGATACGCGATCCAACTCGCTCACGCTTTCGCCTGAAATCCTCGCCGCCGCGCAGGAGAGCAAAGCATGGCCGTTCGAGGAGGCTCGCAAGATCGTCAAACGGTATGAGGGCAAGGACTGGCCGCAGGTCGTCCTGTTCGAGACCGGCTATGGCCCCTCCGGCCTGCCGCATATCGGCACATTCGGCGAAGTGGCGCGCACCACGATGGTGCTGCATGCCTTCCGCATCCTCACCGAAGGCAAGGTTCCCGCACGCCTGCTGTCGTTCTCCGACGACATGGACGGCATGCGCAAGATCCCGGACAACGTGCCGGACCGTTCGTTCCTCGAGCCGCATCTGCACAAGCCGCTGACCGTCGTGCCGAACCCGTTCGGCGGCGAGCATGCCAGCTTTGGCGCGCATAACAACGCCATGTTGCGCCGCTTCCTCGACACGTTCGGCTTCGACTATGACTTTGAAAGCGCGACGGAATTTTACAAGTCGGGCAAGTTCGACCCGATCCTGCGCCGCGTTGCCGAGCGCTATGACGCCATCATGGACATCATGCTGCCGACGCTCGGCGAAGAGCGCCGCGCGACCTATTCGCCGTTCCTGCCGATCTCACCCAAGACCGGCCAGGTTCTCTATGTGCCGATCAAGAAGGTCGATGCCGTCAACGCGACCATCACCTATGACGATCCGGACGGCGAGGAAGTCACCCAGTCGATCCTTGGCGGCAATGTGAAGCTGCAGTGGAAGCCCGATTTCGGCGCGCGCTGGGCGGCACTCAACGTCGATTTCGAAATGTTCGGCAAGGACCACGGCCCGAACATGGGCGTGTACGATTCCATCTGTAAGGCGCTCGGCGGGCGTCCGCCGGAGCATTTCGTCTACGAATTGTTCCTCGACGAGAACGGCGAGAAGATCTCCAAGTCGAAGGGCAACGGCTTGACCATCGACGAGTGGCTGACCTACGCGCCGACGGAAAGCCTTGCGCTCTACATGTTCCAGAAGCCGCGCACGGCCAAGAAGCTCTATTTCGACGTCATTCCGCGCGCCGTCGATGAATATTACCAGTTCCTCTCCGCCTATCAGCGGCAGGGCTGGAAGGAGCGTCTGGGCAATCCGGTCTATCACATCCACAATGGCAACCCGCCGGTGATCGACCTGCCGGTGTCGTTCGCGCTGCTGCTCAATCTGGTCAGCGCCTCGAACGCCCATGACAAGGCGGTACTGTGGGGCTTCATCTCGCGCCATGCTGAGGGCGTGACGCCGGAGACCCATCCGGAACTCGACCGACTGGTTGGCTATGCGATCCGCTATTTCGACGATTTCGTCAGGCCAACCAAGGTGTTCCGTGCTGCCGACGAGGTCGAGACGGAGGCGCTCAAGGCGCTGTCGGACAAGCTTGGCACCCTTCCGGCAGACGCCGATGGCGAGGCGATCCAGAACGCCGCGCTCGACGTCGCACGCAATATCGAGCGTTATCAGGACCATAGCAAGAAGAGCCCGGAAGGCGGACCCGGTGTTTCGGTCGCCTTCTTCCAGATGATCTATCAGGTGCTGATCGGACAGGAGCGCGGGCCGCGTTTTGGCTCGTTTGCGGCGCTTTACGGCATCGACAACACGCGTGGCCTGATCGAAAAAGCGCTGAGCGGTCAGCTAGTTGCCTGATTGAACCTGCGGCAACGCAGTGGACGGAATTGAACTATCGGGGGCGGGTCCAAACAGGCCTCGCCTTTCCTTTTCGGCCTGAGCCCCAAGCTTCGCATAGGGGCCATCGGCGGCAGCCTTGACCCAACCTTGGGAAACCAGCCATTCAGCGGGATTGTGAGTGCCGAGGGTGCAGTCGCTGACGACCGCCTCCTGAACCGGCACAGGCGTTACCACACACGAAAGCGCACGGCCGCGCAGCCAGGTTCGGAATGCCGTCCGGGCGTGGATGCCGCATGGCCACTGCTTGCCGCTATCGCCACATTGTTGTTGCGGATCAGTGACTTCGATACCACCGAGCACCACCTTGTGGCCCTGCGCTTCGAAGGAGCCGGCGGCGGTCACGACGGGACGATGCAGCGCGGTCGGTTGTGGTGGCAGGTCACGCGGATCGGTCGCACGTCCCATCGGGCTCAGTGGATCGCGGTCCTCGACGCGTTCGAACTGGCCGGGTTCGATGATCGGCGCGCCGAGAATGTCGGGGGCGACCGGACGGATGACGGGCACGACCGTCTCCGCAACGATTTCGGGGCCGAGATCCAGCTCTCCGATTTCCGGCACTTCCAGGATCATCTCGCCAGCGTCAACGACCGACGATTGCGAGAGAATCCGATTGCCCGCAACCGTATATAAAAAGGCTGCGACAGCGATTCCACCGAGCGCCAGCAACGCGACGGGCGCGGTTAACCTATTGACTTGCCCAGACAATTCTTGCCATCCACTCGATTTCGACCAACGGCAGGGCGCGATCCGGATAAACCGGATTCAACGACATCAATGTCACCGTTTCGGACGTGCGCGCTGCGAGCACCTTGGCCATTATTTCACCGCCACGCGTTCTGGCGACCACGCGGTCGCCCTTGCGCAAGCTCGCCCCCGGCTGCACGATCAGGATATCACCATCGCGATAAAGTGGCATCATGGAATCGCCCGACACCTTCAGCGCATAAGCGCCCTCGCCGGCCTCGGCAGGTGCATCGATTTCCTCAAGACCCTGCCCGACCGGGAAACCGGCGTCGTCGAAATAGCCACCGGTTCCGGCCTGCGCAAAGCCCATCATGGGCAGCGTGGAGGAAGCGCGCCGGGGCGTTGATTGCGCTACGCCAGAGCGGGAATTTTCAACCAATTCAATGAGTTCGCTAAATGAAGCGCCGGTCGCCTCGAGGATCTTGGCAAGCGATTCGGTCGAGGGCCAGCGCGGACGGCCATCGGCGGAATAGCGTTTCGACTTGTTGAAAGCGGTAGAATCGAGACCTGCCCGGCGGGCGAGCCCCGACACGGACAGGGCATGGCGCTCGGCCAATGCGTCGATTGCAGCCCAAACCTGTTCATGCGAAAGCATCGGACGTCCTTCGAAACAGGAAAAAATGCCTCTCTCAATAGGTAAGACATGCGATACGGGCTGTCCAGAACTCAGCCCTTGGCGAGCTGGCGCAGACGCCCGTGAGAGGCCATGAAGATGCGCTCTTCCTCGCTCGGTTCGCGCGGACGGATGGACGCGCCGAGCTGGGCGACGAGATCGTCGATTTGCAGGAAGCTCTTGTTTTTGAAGTCATAAATTCCGGCAGTCGTCATCACCAACGCCGCCGTGCGACCGTCTTCAAGCACGAAACGATGGCGACCGATGACTTGCGTGTCTTCCCAGGTTTCGACGGTGGAAACGACCTCGAACTTCTTCCAGAGCCGGATTTCGCGAACGAAAACAGTCTGCAAACCACCCATCATCGGAGCCCAGCCATTCTTGCGGGCGAGGTCGATCAGGCCGGCGCGATAGAAGATGTCGATGCGGCCAACATCGGCGAGCATCATGTAGCGCGCATTGTTGAGATGCATGTTGGAATCGATGTCGGTTGGCAGGCAACGAAACTTCAGCCTGCTCTCATCGCCCATCATATAGCGACCGCGCGATTTGGCGGTCAGCATCATGCGAGCAAGGCGTCCCCAGACATACATTCAGGCTCAACCCCTTGATTTCAAACGCGGTGGAAAGTGATCCACATTTCAAAGGAAGGTGGAAGAGTTTTTCCAGCTTCCTTTGAGATGTGATTGAAAATCAATGACTTGCGAACTCTGTGCGACGAAGCGTGGCAAAACGAGTCCAAAAACGCGCCGGTAAAGGACAATGCCGCAAATAGACCGGCGCGTTTTCGTCATTTCGGTGTCAACGACAGGAAATCACCCTCCCCCGCGGGGGAGAGGGTGACAACTCCGGTCAGGCGGCCTTGTCGGCCTTCGGATACGGGTTGAAACGGTCGTAGAACGTCTCACCCTTTGCGGCCATGTCGATCAGCAAGGCAGGCGCCTTGAACTGCGCGCCGTACTTGCCTTCGAGGCGATTGGCCAGTTCGACGAACTGCTTGACGCCCATACCGTCGATGTAGCTGAGCGCGCCACCGGTGTAGGGCGCAAAGCCGAAGGCGAGGATCGAGCCGACATCGGCTTCACGCGGATCGGTGACGATGCCCTCTTCCATCACGCGGGAAGCTTCCAGAGCGATGGTGACGAGGAACCGCTGCTTCAGTTCCTCAACATCAATCTTGTCGGCGTCCTGCTGCTTATAGAGATCCTTGAGGCCAGCCCAGAGATGCTTCTTGGCTGGCTTTTCCGGATAGTCGTAGAAGCCCTTGCCGTTCTTGCGGCCATGGCGACCATGGGTGTCGACCATGGTGTTGACCAGCGCGAACTGATCGGCGGCGACAGCGCCTTCGCCGAGATCGCGGATGGTCTGCTTCATGATCTTCTGGGCAAGGTCGATGGCGGTTTCGTCGGTCAGCGCCAATGGGCCAACCGGCATGCCGGCCATGCGCGCCGAGTTTTCGATCATCGCCGCCGGAACGCCCTCGATCAGCATCTGGAACGCTTCGGCCATGTATTTCAGCACGCAGCGGTTGACGTAGAAGCCACGGGTGTCGTTGACGACGATCGGGGTCTTCTTGATCGCGCGGACATAGTCGATCGCGGTGGCAATCGCCTTGTCCTCGGTCTTTTCGCCCAGAATGATCTCGACCAGCATCATCTTGTCGACCGGCGAGAAGAAGTGGATGCCGATGAAATTGGCCGGACGCGACGAGTTCTGCGCCAGCGACGAGATCGGGATGGTCGAGGTGTTGGAAGCGAAGATCGCATCGGAAGCGATGACCGCCTCGGTCTGCTGGGTCGCGCCCTTCTTGACTTCGGAATCCTCGAACACGGCTTCAACGACGAGGTCGCAGCCCTCAAGATCCTTGTAGTCGACGGTGGGCGTAATCAGCGACAGAAGCTGGTCCTTCTGCTCTGCCGTTGCGCGGCCCTTCTTGATCGCGCCGTCCATCAGGCCAGCCGAATGGGCCTTGCCCTTTTCAGCCGACGCCATGTCGCGGTCGAGCAGGACGACCGGGATACCGGCCTTGGCCGTGACATAGGCAATGCCTGCGCCCATGAAGCCAGCGCCGAGAACGCCGATCTTCTTGAACTTCGTCTCCGGCACGCCAGCGGGACGACGCGCACCCTTGTTCAGCTCCTGCAAGGAGACGAACAGCGAGCGGATCATCATGCGGGCTTCGGTCGAGCGCATGATCTGGGTGAAGTAGCGCTGTTCGATGCGCAGGGCGGTGTCGAACGGAACCAGCAGGCCCTCATAGGCGCATTTCAGGATCGCCGCAGCGCCCGGATAATTGCCATAGGTCTCGCGACGCAGGATCGCGATTGCTGGCGGCCACAGATTTGCACCGGCTGCCGAATAGACCGGACCGCCGGGCAGCTTGAAGCCCTTTTCATCCCACGGCTGAACCGCCTTCAAACCATTCTTGATCATCGCCTTGGCGGTTTCGATCAGCTGGTCCGGAGCTGCGATCTCGTGGATCAGGTTCATGCCCTTCGCCTTCTTCGGCGACAGGTTCTGACCCGAAGTGAGCATCTGCAGAGCCGACTGCGGATCGGCCAGACGCGGGACGCGCTGGGTGCCACCGGCGCCGGGGAAGATGCCGACCTTGACCTCTGGCAGCGCCATCTTGACCTTGTCGCTATCTGCGGCGACGCGACCATGGCAGGCCAGCGACATTTCGAATGCGCCGCCCATGCAGGTGCCGTTGATGGCGGAAACCCAAGGCTTGCCGCAGGTTTCCAGCTTGCGGAACAGCTGGCTCATGCGACCGGCATTGTCGAACAGAAGCTGGATCGCCTTGTCTTCGTCCTTGGCCTGCTCGGCAGCAAAGACGCTCAGCATCTTTTGCAGCATGGTCAGGTCCGCACCGCCGGAGAAGGTCTCCTTGCCGGAGGTGATGACGGCACCCTTGACCGCCGCGTCGGCGACGACCTGATCGATGATCTTGTCGAGTTCGTCCATCACCTCTTCGGTGAAGACGTTCATCGAACGGTCCTTCATGTCCCAGGTGACGAGCGCAATGCCGTCTGCATCGGTTTCGACCGTGAAGTTCTTGTAATCAGTCATTGGAGAATTCCTCCTTGAAAACGGTTGCGGCGGGGCCGCGGTTTCCCTCCCCCTTGAGGGGAGGGTGGCGAGCGAAGCGTACCGGGTGGGGTTTCCCGATGCCGCGCACGGCCTTTGAAATTACGTTGAGCGTGGCCGCGAGGACCCCACCCCGGCGCTGACGCGCCGACCCTCCCCTCAAGGGGGAGGGAAAGCCCCGTGCTAGACCCTTTCGATGATCGTCGCGGTGCCCATGCCCGCGCCGATGCACAGCGTGACGAGAGCGGTGTTGAGATTGCGGCGCTCCAGTTCGTCGAGCACGGTGCCGAGAATGATCGCGCCGGTGGCGCCGAGCGGATGGCCCATGGCAATCGCGCCGCCATTGACGTTGATCTTGTCGTGCGGAATGTCGAACGCCTGCATGTAGCGCAGCACCACCGAAGCGAAGGCTTCGTTGAGCTCGAACAGATCGATGTCCGAGATCTTCATGTTGGCTTTTTCAAGCAGCTTCTCGGTCACGTCGACCGGGCCGGTCAGCATGATGGCCGGTTCCGAACCGATATTGGTGAAGGCGCGGATGCGGGCGCGTGGCTTGAGGCCCATCGTCTCGCCGGCACGCTTGGAGCCGAGCAGCACGGCGGCAGCACCGTCAACGATGCCCGACGAATTGCCGGCATGGTGGACGTGGTTGATCGCTTCGACTTCCGGGTGGCGCTGGATGGCGACGGCGTTGAAGCCGCCCATCTCGCCGGGCATGACGAAGGACGGGTTGAGCGAGGCCAGCGACTGCATGTCGGTGCCGGGACGCATGTGCTCGTCATGGTCGAGGATGACGAGGCCGTTCTGGTCCTTGACCGGCACGACCGACTTCTTGAAGTAGCCCTGCTCCCACGAATGGGCGGCGCGCTTCTGGCTTTCGACCGAATAGGCGTCGACGTCGTCGCGCGAGAAGCCGTATTTGGTGGCGATCAGGTCGGCGGAAACGCCCTGCGGCACGAAATAGCCCGGCAGGCCGACCGACGGGTCCATGAACCAGGCACCGCCCGACATGCCCATGCCGACGCGCGACATCGATTCAACACCGCCGGCGATGACGATGTCGTCGGAACCGCCGGCGATCTTGGCTGCGCCGAGATTGATGGCATCGAGGCCCGAGGCGCAGAAACGCGACAGCTGGATGCCCGGAGCGCGCTGATCGTAACCAGCCTCGAACGAGGCCGAGCGCGGGATCACGGAACCGGCTTCACCGACCGGATCGACGCAACCGAAGATGATGTCATCGACCTGGGAGGTGTCGAGGCCGTTGCGGTCGCGCACGGCTTCCAGAACCTTGGCGGCCAGACGCACCGCCGGCACCTCGTGCAGCGAGCCATCCTTCTTGCCGCGGCCGCGCGGCGTGCGCACGGCGTCATAGACATAAGCATCAGACATGATCTGCTTCCTTCCCTTCAGAACGGGTTTGTGGCTCCACGACGACCTCGCACTTCACCGAATTGGCGATGAAGCAGGCCTCGTGCGCCTTGTGATGTAAGTCTTCGAGCGTCGCCCTATCGGCGTCGCTGTCGATGGTGGGCCGGAGTGCGACGCGGGTGATGGCGATGCGGCCCTCGTCATTCTTTGCCATCACGCCTTCGGCAAGGTCGTGATAGGCGTGGATCTCGACACCGGCGCGGCGCGCGAAATCGAGAAACCACAGCATGTGGCAGGACGACAGCGAGGCGACGAACATCTCCTCCGGGTCCACGCCCGCCGCGTCCGACCAGGGGGCCGGGACGACAGAGGGCGACGGCGAGCCGGCGACAACCGCCCCACCGTCAAAGCGCAGCTCGTGCGAACGCGAATAGCGACCGGCGAGGAACTCATCGCCCGGGCGCGCGCGCCAGATCACTTCCGCGATATGCGTTGACATTCCAGCTCCTAAAGGCTGCGCGCAATCAGCAGCTTCATGATCTCGTTGGTGCCGCCATAGATGCGCTGCACCCGCGCGTCACGCCACATGCGCGCAATCGGGTATTCATTCATATAGCCATAGCCGCCGTGCAATTGCAGGCATTCATCCATGATCTTGCCCTGCAAATCCGACAGCCAGTATTTGGCCATGGAAGCAGTGACGGGATCAAGGCCGCCATTGATATGACGCGCGACGCAGTCATTGTAGAAGACGCGGCCGATGGTGGCCTCGGTCTTCAGTTCCGCGAGCTTGAACTGGGTGTTCTGGAACTCGAGGATCGACTTGCCGAACGCCTTGCGCTCCTTGACGTAATCGATGGTCAGCGCCAGCGCCTTTTCGCAGGCGGCAATCGCCGTGGTGCCAATCTGGAGCCGTTCCTGCGGCAATTGCTGCATCAGCTGGATGAAGCCCTGCCCTTCCTCGGAGCCGAGCAGGTTCGAGGTCGGCACGCGCACGTCGTTGAAGAACAGTTCCGACGTGTCGTTGGACTTGAGGCCGACCTTGTCGAGATTGCGGCCACGTTCGAAGCCCTCGACCTCATCGGTCTCGACCACGATCAGCGACGTGCCCTTGGCACCGGCGGACGGATCGGTCTTGGTGACGACGATGATGAGATTGGCGAGCTGGCCGTTGGTGATGAAGGTCTTGGAGCCGGAGATGCGGTAGTGGTTGCCGTCCTTCTCGGCGCGAGTCTTGACGCCCTGAAGATCGGAACCTGCGCCCGGCTCGGTCATGGCGATGGCGCCGATCAGTTCGCCGGTGGCCATCTTCGGCAGCCACTTCTTCTTCTGCTCTTCCGAGCCATAATGAAGGATGTAGGGCGCGACGATGGAATTGTGCAGCGCGATGCCGAACCCGTCGACGCCGACATGGCTGATCGCCTCGATGATCGCGCTCTCATGGGCAAAGGTGCCGCCCGAGCCGCCATATTCCTCGGGGATCGAGGCGCAGAGCAGGCCGTTTTCACCGGCCTTCTTCCAGCTCTCGCGGTCGAAGATCTCGGCCTTCTCGAACTCCTCATAGCGCGGCGCAATCTCGGCCTCGAGAAAGCGCGTGGCCATGTCGTAGAGCATGGCGACTTCTTCATCGGCCCATGCCGGTTTCGGAAGATCGAGAATGGTGGCTGGGTTCGTGCTCATGATCTCTCCTCTCCCGCCCCCTCGAGGGGAGGGTGGCCGCGAAGCGGTCGGGTGGGGTCGCTGACGAGGGCCGCGACTTTATTCTTTGCCATTTGTGAGACGTGCCAGGCACTGTGAATCACGTCCGGCTCATCAACTCTCAAAACTTCATACCCCAGCGAGCGCAAATAGGCGTCGCGATTTGCGTCATGCCGCTTGCCCTCCTCGCGCTCGTGGCTGTCACCATCAATCTCCAAAACAAACCGAACAGCCGGGCAGACAAAATCGGCAATATACGGCCCGATCGGGCATTGGCGACGAAACTTGATGCCTTGCGATTTAAGGTCGCGAAGCTCGTACCATAACAGTGTCTCCGCACGCGTCGCGTGATTGCGCAACGAGCGTGCCTTGTGACGCATCTCGGCACTGACACGTGTGCGCGGCACGATAACGCCCCTCCCCGGATAGCCGGAGCATAGAAGCGCTGACGCGCTGCCGACGCAACCCCGCCCGTCCATCCGCCTGTGGCGGCTGTCCACCCTCCCCTCAAGGGGGAGGGAAAGGCCGCCGGATCTCCCTCCCCCTTGAGGGGAGGGTCGGCGCGCAAGCGCCGGGGTGGGGTGGGTACGACGGGGCGGGACGTGGAAAAAGGAAGGTCGAGCCGGGTGGAGATAACCCCACCCGTCCATCCGCCTGCGGCGGATGTCCACCCTCCCCTCGAGGGGGAGGGAGCAGGCTGTGCCAGACCTCAAAACGCTTCCGCGTCGAGGGCCATCATCGAGTCCGCGCCGGACGAGATGCGGGCGAGATGGGCTGATGTTTCGGGCATGATGCGGTCCATGAAGTAGCGGCCGGTGACCAGCTTGCCTTCGTAGAGCGGCGCGGTTTCGCCGGCGGCGATCTTTTCCTGCGCGGTCTTGACCATGCGGCCCCACATATAGCCGAGCGCGACCAGACCGAAGAGGTGCATGTAGTCGGTCGAGGCGGCACCGGCATTGTCAGGCTTGGCCATCGCGTTCTGCATCAGCCACATGGTTGCCGCCTGCAAATCGTTGAGGCCCTTCTTAATGCCCTTGGTGAACGGAGCCATCTGCTCGTTGGCGCGGTTTTCCTCGCAGAAATCGCCGACTTCCTTGAAGAAGGTCTGCACCGCGCGGCCGCCATTCATCGCCAGCTTGCGGCCAACGAGATCGAGCGCCTGAATGCCGTTGGCGCCCTCATAGATCATGGCGATGCGGGCATCGCGCACGAACTGGCTCATGCCGTGCTCTTCAATATAGCCGTGGCCGCCGAAGACCTGCTGCGCCATCACGGCGTGGTCAAAACCCTTGTCGGTGAGGACGCCCTTGATGATCGGGGTCATCAGGCCCATGTGGTCTTCCGCCGTCTGGCGAGCGGCCTCGTCGGGCGAGGAACGGGTGACGTCAGCCTGAAGCGCGGTCCACAACAGCAGCGCACGACCCGCCTCGTTGATCGCCTTCATGTTCATCAGGTTGCGACGGATGTCGGGGTGAACGATGATCGGATCGGCCTTCAGCTCGGGCGCTTTCGGGCCGGACAGCGAACGGCCCTGGATGCGCTCCTTGGCGTAGGCAACGGCGTTCTGATAGGCGATCTCGCTGATCGACAGACCCTGCAGGCCAACGCCGAGACGCGCCTCGTTCATCATCACGAACATGGCGCGCAAGCCGCCATTTTCGGCACCGATGAGGAAGCCCTCGGCATCGTCATAATTCATGACGCAGGTCGAATTGCCGTGAATGCCCATCTTCTCCTCGATGGAGCCGCACGAAACGCCGTTCTTCTCGCCCGGATTACCGTCGGCATCGAGCTTGAACTTCGGCACGATGAACAGCGAGATGCCCTTGGTGCCTTCCGGCGCGCCCTCGATGCGGGCGAGCACCAGATGGATGATGTTCTCGGCCATGTCGTGGTCGCCAGCCGAGATGAAAATCTTCTGGCCGGAAATCTTGTAGGAACCAGTGCCGGTCGGCACGGCGCGGGTGCGCAGCAGGCCAAGATCGGTGCCGCAATGCGGCTCGGTCAGGTTCATCGTGCCGGTCCAGACGCCTTCGGTCATCTTCGGCACATAGGTCTGCTTCTGCTCGTCGGTGCCATGGACCAGGATCGCGGCAATCGCGCCCTGCGTCAGACCCGGATACATCATCAGCGCCATGTTGGCCGACGACATGTACTCGCCGACGGCGGAGTGGATCGTGTAGGGCAGCCCCTGTCCGCCGAATTCCGCCGGCAGCGACAGGCTCATCCAGCCACCTTCGCGATATTGGTCATAGGCTTCCTTGAAGCCCTTCGGCGTGGTGACAGAACCGTCTTCGTGACGGACGCAGCCCTGTTCGTCGCCAACGCGGTTGAGCGGGTGCATGACATTTTCGGCGACGCGCGCGGCTTCACCAAGGATCGCTTCGAGCATGTCGGGGCCGGCATCGGCAAAACCGGGAAGGTTGGCGTAACGCTCATAGCCGAGCACATCATTGAGCACGAACAGGGTATCGGCGACGGGAGCCTTGTAAATTGGCATGGATGTCCTCCAGACAGCAGGCGTGAGGCAGCAGACCGGATCATGCCGCCGGTTGTTCCAGGATGCCACATATTACCAACAATTGACGTTTGCGTAAACGTCAATTGTGAAGTCGGAAGGTGAAAATTCGCGCAAGAGCGGGGCTGGATGCACCGGGGGAAGCCGAGGATGACGACGGGACGCGACGTTGATGCGACGGAAGGGCGTTGCTCGCAACTGGCAAGGCGGGAAGCGTGTCGGGGCAGAAGTGCCGCGCGGACGCGGTGACACGGAGCAAGGCTAGGAAGTGGGGCGGTGCGTGGCTGGCCAGAGGTGATCGGCAGGCCCGCCGCACACTGAATCGCGTCGCGATCTTTTGAGAGTCGCGCCTGGCGCTTTAGCTGCTCACGAAACCGGTTCCCACTGTCGGGAGGCATGCTCGCTCTTACGCATGTCTCTAACCAGAAACCGGTTCCCACTTTCGGGAGACATGCTCGTTTTCACGCATGCCTTTGACCCGAAACCGGTCTCCACGTTCGGGAGGCATGCTCGTTTTCATGCATGCCTTGATCCCGAAACCGGTTCCCACTTTCGGGAGACATGCTCGTTTTCACGCATGCCTTTGACCCGAAACCGGCTCCCACTTTCGGGAGGCATGCTTAAACAAAAAGCCCGCACGAGGCGGGCTTTTCAGAAGGATCGGGATCGGTGGCGATCAGGCGGCCTGACGCTGGGTCAGAAGCTCGCGCCAGCCGTCCATGCTGTTCCTGAGCTCGTCAATCGCCTCGTCGATCTCGGCGCGCTGCTTTTCCAGCTTGCCCATCTGACGTTCGGACTTTTCAAGCAGAAAGCGCAGCTGCCGAGTGTTGCTGCCGTTCGGATCGTACATATCCATGACCTGCTTGATCTCACGCAGGGAGAAACCGACCTTGGTTCCAAGCGTAATCAGGCGCAGCCGGGTCACGTCGCGCTGGCTGTAGAGACGCTGGTTGCCTTCCCGCTTGGGAGTCAGGAGGCCCTTGTCTTCATAGAAACGCAGAGTGCGCAGGGTGACGCCGAACTGCTTCGCCAGGTCACCAATACGAATATATGCATCCGACAATTCGGTAGCATTGGCCAGGCTTTCGCTGGCCGGAACCATGTTCATCATTTTCAATATCCGCGTACATGGCGCCATACGAAGCACGGCACCAAGTGGAAGAACCTTGGAGGTTGAAGGCTTTCCGGTGAATGGACACTCACATCAAAAACGGGCCGTCGCCGACCCGTTCGATGGCGGGCATATAGTGCCATAAAAATAATGCTGCAAGTGCGAATTCCTGACGCAGGGGCACTGCGCCTGCCGCAGCGGCCTCTCCCGAAAAGATGGTTAACGGCTTGTTTACCATGTGTGGGGAATGGTGTGTGCGGCGGTATCCCGTGTCACCCATGTAATTCGTTGCGCACGGTTCTTCCCCCAACGCCAGACCAGACAGCGCGCAAGGCAACAAAGCCGCTCTCTGCAAGGCGTTTGGCAGACCAGGCAGAAACAGCCGGCACTTCGGCACTCAATGCGGCGGCGGACGCTTCGATGAACAACAGACAGTCCTACCTTGATTCGATGAATGCAGGTCGCAGACGCCGCCCCAGCACCTCGCTGGAGCAGCTGAGCAGCACGCTGGACGAACTGGAAAGCCGTCTGGAGAGAATGCGCCCGACACGCGAGCCGCGCAGTGAAGCCGCTGGCTTGCGCACCCGCAGCCAGCGCCTGTCTTCCGCCACGTCGCATACGCCGCCCTATGAGCCAGCCGCGCCACGGCGTGCGGCCTATGCCGCAGCGCCAGCATCAATGGGCGCCGCAACAGGTGGCCGCCCGCGCTTTGAGCGCAGCGCCGGCGACCGGCGCGAGCCCTACGGCACACGCGCGCTCAATGAACGTGCCGTTGCCGACGAATTGAACACCCTGCGCGCAGAGCTGCGCCAGCAGATGAGCGCGGGCCTGCGCGAAGAGTTTGCCCGACTAAAGGAAGACATCCGGCACGCGCTGCACACGGCAGCCCCGGCGAGCCACGTCGCCGAACTGAGCGTCGAATTCGAACGCCTTGCCGCGATGATCCACAAGATGAGTGGCCAGCCGGGCGACCGGCAGATCGCGCTTCTGCGTGATGAGATGGAGGACATGAAGCGCGCGCTGGGCCAGATGGCCCGTGAAGACACGGTGCGCGCCTTCGACCGGCGCTGGGACGAACTTGACCAGCGCTGGAGCGACATTGCCAGCCATCTGCAGCAGGATCGCCACGACACGGCGGGCCATGCCGCGCTCGATTCGCTGTCGGCACGGCTGGAGCAGATCGGCGACGCGGTGAAGGCGCTGCCGACATCGGTGTCGATGCTGGCGCTGGAAGACGAAATGCGCGCACTGAGCGGCACGGTGGAGCGGATCGCCCACCGGCAGGACCGGATTGCGCCGGAAACACTGGCGACCATCGAGGACCGCCTCGAAGAAATCGCGCGCGCCATCGAGACATCGGTGAGCGCATCGGTTTCGTCGATGCAGGGCGAGCCGTTCGAGCGGCTGGAGCAGCGCATCGCCATGATGGCGCGTCAGCTCGAAAAGGTGGTCGAGGACAACAATTCGCATTCGCTGGGCGTCCAGATCGAGGTGCTGGCGCGGCGGATGGACGAGATTGCCGACCGCGTCGACATTCCCGGCGCCACCATCGACCGCCTGGCGGCGCAGATCGAACAGATCTCGCGCAAGCTCGACGAAACGCCGCAGGCCGGCGACATCGACGATGTGTTCCGCGGCATCGAAGACCGGTTCCTGTCGCTGTCGGCGACCTTGCAGCAGCGCCAGGACGACGCGCTGGCGCAGGACAATTATCTGCTGGAGACGATGGATGCGCGCTTTGCCGAGCTTGCCGCCCGCATCGACCAGAAAAGCACCGCGCAGGACGACCGCGCGATTCGCGAATTTGAAGCGCGGCTCGACGCAATTTCCAGCCATATCGAAACCGCGCCGCAGCAGGCCGGCGTCGACCCCAACCTCATCCGCAGCCTTGAAGCGCAGATCGCCGGGCTGACGGCCCATATCGCGCAGCCGCAGCCCAGCGCCGAAGCCGCGCAGCTGCTGCCGCGCCTCGACCAGATCGAGCAGTCAATCGCCGAGGGCCGCAACGACGTGATGGAAGCCGCCCGCCAGGCGGCAGAAGAGGCCGTGCGCGCATTCCAGCCGGGAACCGGCGAAGGATTGCTGGTGGTCGGGCTGGTCGAAGACCTCAAGTCGCTCGAAACGCTGACGCGCAAGTCGGACGAGCGCAATGGCAAGACATTCGAGGCAATCCACGACACGCTGCTGAAGATCGTCGACCGCCTCGGCGCGGTCGAAACACTGCAGACCGCAACGCGCGAACGCACCTTCGGCATGAAGGACACGCCCTCGATTGCCCCGGCTGACGATGCGGTGACGCTCGATTCGCTTGGCGTCGAGGCTGAACTCGACCTCGAAGGCGCAGCGCTGGACGCAACGAAGGCGGAAGCCGATGGCACCGTCAAGAAGCGGCGCTCGATGCTCGGCGGGCTGAGCCGGGCTTTTGCAGGCCGCAAGGCGACGGAACAGAAGGCCGCCACTGCCGCAGATCAGGGCGGGGCGGATGGCGCATCGGCACCAAGCGCAGCGCCTGCAATCGACCCGGAAGTGCGGATCGACCCAGAACTGGCAAACCGTCCGCTGGAGCCGGGCTCCGGCGCGCCGGACCTTAACGCGATCATGCGCCGTGTGCGCGACGAACGCGGCCAGTCGGGTCGCGGTGCGGAAGCGGACGCTGCCAAGGCAGATTTCATCGCCGCCGCGCGCCGCGCCGCGCAGGCCGCCGCTGCCGAAGCCGGCGGCATGAAGAAACAGGCCGCTGAGCCCGCAACCAAGGGCGGCTCCGGCAGCCTTCTCAACACGCTGAAAGGCCGCCGCAAGCCGGTGCTGATGGGCGTTGCCGCCGTGCTTCTGGCACTGGCAGCGCTGCAATATGGCAAGGGCCTGATGGGACAGGGCCAGGTCGAGATCGCAGATGCCGTCGAACCAGCGGCAACCGAAATCGCCGAAGCTTTCGCCGATCCCGTCGCTGTGCCGCCGCTGGCCGAAACATCGGTGCAGGCAAGCGAGGCTGCCAGCACCGACTGGCTGAATGTCGAGGCGGCAAGCCCGATCGAAACGCAGGCTGTCGAGGAAACGGCGACCGAGGATAGCGCAGCGGCGACTGAAGAGATCGCACCTGCCGTCGAAGCGCCGCAGGTTCAGGCCGAAACCATCCCGCTGGATGCAGGCCCATTGCCGCTGCGCGAAGCCGCTGCTGCCGGCGACGCCAAGGCGCTGTTCGAAATCGGCAACCGCTATGCCGAAGGGCGCGGCGGCGACGTCAACATGAGCGCTGCAGCCGACTATTACCGCCAGGCCGCCGAACAGGGGCTGGCCCCGGCGCAGTACCGCATCGGCAACATGTATGAGAAGGGCAACGGCGTCGAACGCGACGTCGCACAGGCCAAGACCTGGTACCAGCTCGCCGCCGAACAGGGCAATGCAGCTGCGATGCACAATCTTGCCGTGCTGTTTGCGATGGGCGCCGATGGCACCACCGACAATGAATCCGCCGCGCGCTGGTTCTCCAGAGCCGCCGAATTCGGCGTCACCGACAGCCAGTTCAACCTGGCGATCCTGTCGGCCAAGGGGGTCGGCCTGACGCAGAATCTGAGCGAAGCCTACAAATGGTTCGCGCTGGTGGCGCAGAGCGGCGACAAGGACGCGGCTGAAAAGCGCGACGAAGTCGCCAAGGCATTGCGCCCCGAGCAGCTGGAGACCGCCCGCGCCGCCGTCGAGCTGTGGCGCGCCAAGACCCCGAGCGCGGAAGCCAACGACGTCGCCAGCCCCGAAAGCTGGAGCGAGGACACCACGACCACCGCCAGCGTCGACATGACCCAGGCTGTGCGCAACATCCAGCACATCCTCAACAAGAACGGCTACGCAGCCGGCACCGAGGACGGCCTGATGGGGCAGAAGACGGTGGCTGCCATCGCCGCATTCCAGAAAGACAACGGCATGCTGGCGACCGGCGAGGTCGATGAAGCGCTGGTCAAGGCGCTGCTGGAACGGCGCTGAGCCTTCGACCAGGTGGGGAATTTCAGTTCGCTGGAGCCGAAAGCCGCAAACGGTTGCAAAAGCTTCCGTTTTCCGCGCTAAATGGAACCTGCGGTTTGACTTCGCGCCGGCGCAGGCGCAAGAACGAATGACCGTCCTGACCACGTTGTGATGGAACGGTTCCTGAGTCAGGTCACGAGCAGTCGAGTTTGGCGGTGGGCATCTATCTCCCGATCGCAGAAATGTCCGTCAACATGGTCATGCTACTGGCCATGGGGGCTGCCGTTGGCTTTCTTTCAGGCATGTTCGGCGTCGGCGGCGGGTTTCTGATCACGCCGCTGCTGATCTTCTACAACATTCCCCCAGCCATCGCCGTGGCGACCGGCGCGAACCAGGTGGTCGCGTCGTCGGTTTCAGGCGCATTGGTGCATCTCAAGAAGGGCACCATCGACTTCAAGCTGGGAACCGTGCTGCTGGCAGGCGGCGTCGTCGGCTCGACGGTGGGCGTCTGGGTGTTTTCGCTGCTGCGCAGCGTCGGCCAACTCGACCTGTTCGTGTCGCTGCTCTACGTCGTGCTGCTGGGAACTGTCGGCGCGCTGATGCTGGTGGAAAGCGTGCGCGCGATCCAGCGGGCCAGAGGCACCCTGCCCGGCACAGCGCCCAAGGCAACGCAGCACAACTGGATTCACCGGCTGCCCTGGAAGATGCGGTTCCGCACCTCCAAGCTGTTCGTCAGCGTCATTCCGGTGATCGTGATCGGCGTGTTCATTGGCTTCCTCGCCTCGATCATGGGCGTGGGCGGCGGCTTCATCATGGTTCCGGCGCTGATCTATCTGCTCAAGGTGCCGACCAATGTGGTTGTCGGCACCTCGCTGTTCCAGATCATTTTCACCGCCGCCTACACGACCATCGTCCACTCGGCGACCAACCAGACGGTCGACGTCGTGCTGGCCTTCCTGTTGATGGTCGGCGGTGTCGCCGGGGCGCAATATGGCGCGCGGGCGGGCCAGAAGCTGCGCGGCGAACAATTGCGCGCCCTCCTGGCGCTTTTGGTGCTGGCGGTGGCGATGCGGCTGGGGTTCGATCTGTTCGTGCCGCCAAGCTCGCCCTATTCGCTTTCTTCCCTTTCGGGGCTGTGAGGATGAGGACACTCGCCCTCGCCGCCCTTGCCCTCATGCTGACGGCCCCGGCCCCTGCGCACGCGCAGGCGCCGGAAAACCCGGTGCAGGAAAACATCCAGATCGGTCTTTCCACCGACCGCGTGTCGATCACCACCGACTTTTCCGGCGCGGACCTGACAATTTTCGGCGCGCTCGACAATGCCGATCCGCTGGTCAGCCGCCAGGGCCGCTATGATGTGATCGTGGTGCTGGAAGGCCCGCCGCGCCCGGTGGTGGTGCGCAAGAAAACCCGCGTGCTCGGCATGTGGATCAACACCCAGTCGGAAACCTTCCTCAACGTGCCGGTGTCCTATTCGCTGGCCACATCGCGCGCGCTGCAGGACATCACCTATCCGGAAAACTACCGCCAGATGGCGCTCGGCAGCGAGAACGTCACGGTGACGCCCTATGACCGCAACGGCGATGCCGCGACGATCACCGAGTTCACCGCCGCGCTGCGCGAGCGCAAGCGCGCCAGCGGGCTTTACAGCGAGCGCATCGGCGGCGTGCAATTCCTGTCGCAGAACCTGTTCCGCGCCTCGCTGCATCTGGCGCCGAACGTGCCGGTGGGCACCCACCGCGCCCGCGCCTTCCTGTTCAAGAACGGCGCGTTCATCAAGGAAAATTCGGCGCAGCTGGTGATCACCAAGGCCGGTTTCGAACAGAGCATCTATCGCTACGCCCAGACGAACGGCCTCGCCTACGGCATCTTCGCCGTGCTGCTGGCCTTTCTGACCGGCTGGCTCGGCAGGCTGATATTCCGTAAGGATTGATGGGCGGGCTAAAGCGTGTCGCGTTCTTCCGACGTCGCAGCACACGCTTCATGTGTTTTTGGTGACGCATGTCTTGTGCCCGAAACCGGTGCCCACTTTCGGGAGACGTGCTTGTTCTTGCGCATGTCTTGTGCCCGAAACCGGTTCCCACTTTCGGGAGACAGGCGCTAGAATCTCGGCGGGGTGATGCCGGCGGTGCGGCAGGCGGCGACGAGGGTGTTGGCCATCAGGAGCGCAATCGTCATCGGGCCAACGCCGCCCGGAACGGGGGTGATTGCACCGGCAACTTTCTCGGCTTCGTCATAGGCAACATCACCGACAAGGCGCGTCTTGCCCTCGCCCTTTTCCGGGGCCGGAATACGGTTGATGCCGACGTCGATGACGGTTGCGCCGGGCTTGACCCAGTCGCCCTTGATCATCTCCGGACGGCCAACCGCGGCAACGAGGATGTCGGCGCTGCGGCACAGTTCCGGCAGATTGGCCGTGCGCGAATGGGCGATGGTGACGGTGCAGTTGGCGGCCAGAAGCAGGTTGGCCATCGGCTTGCCGACAATGTTGGAGCGACCGACGACGACGGCGTTGAGGCCGGACAGGTCGCGGCCACGGGCCCGCTCGATCATGATCATCGCACCCGATGGGGTGCAGGGCACGAAGGCGCTGTCGATCTCGCCGGTGCCAAGGCGACCGACATTGACGAAGGTGAAGCCGTCAACGTCCTTTTCAGGCGAGATCGTCTGGATGATGACGCCGGAATCGATGTGGTCCGGCAGCGGCAGCTGCACGAGGATGCCGTGGATGGCAGGATCGGCGTTGAGGGTTTCGATGAGGGCGACGAGGGTCGCCTGATCGGTATCGGCAGGCAGCGTGTGCTGGACGGAATGAAAGCCACATTCCTTGGCCTTGCGCGATTTCGACGCGACATAGACCTGGCTGGCGGGATCCTCGCCGACGATGACCACTGCGAGGCCGGGTGTGATGCCCCTCGCGGACAGTTCGCCGGTCGTCTGCGTTACCGTCGCCAGAACCGTCTCGGCGATCTGCTTTCCGTCAATTAGCTGAGCCATCTGCCCTCTCCGCATTCGTTGCACAGGAAGTGCCATCCCCTGAAGCGCAATTCAAGCGCAGAAGGCGACGATGGCGGCAGCAAAGGCGACAGAGCGGCAGTCGGTCGCAATCAGTTGTAGTAGCGATCCTCGGCGATATCCTCGATCGCTTCACGCAAGGCGCGCAGGCTGTGACGAATTTCGTCGAGTGCGGCATCGGTGCGCTGGTCGATGAAGGCGTGGAGCGCCAGCTGCTCCTGTGTCAGATGCTGGTGCATCGACGCGGGGACGGCGACCGGCACATAAACCACCGTCGGCGCCTGCGGCTGGGCATAAGGCTGCTGGCCCGGATAGGGCTGGGCGTAGGCGGGAGCCTGCTGGGGCTGATGCCAGGCTGCGGGAGCCGCCATTGGCTGTGGTGCGGGGTGCTGGGGCGCCCAATGGGCCTGCGTGACCGGTTCAGGCTGCGCGTAGTGGGCAGGCTCGTCGCGGCGGCTGCGGCGGGAATTGGAATACATCTCGGGTGCCTCGCTATGGTGAGTGTCGGCTTCGGACAGGTGACCCTCGTCCTCGTCCCAGTGGTGATGCTCGTCAAAATCCTGCGGCGCTTCGTCATCGACGCGATAGGCGTCTTCGTGCTCGCCCTCGTCGCGCTCACGCCGCCATGCGCTCAGGCCGAGGCCCGACAGTAGCCCCGCAAGCGCGCCGGCGAGCGACAGCACCGGCAAGGGCGGAACCGACGCCTGCGACGGCGTGTCTGCCGCCGCAACGATGCGCGTTCCGTCGCCAGCGAAACTGGCTGCAGCGGTGTCGTTCCTGGCCGCCTCCAGCGCCGCGCGGCGCTCTTCGACCACGCGCTCAAGATCGCGCAGGATCGACAGCTTGTCGTCGGCGCCCTCGCCCTGGCTCTTCACCTGCGCCACGCGGGCGGCAAATTCCTGTTCCTGACGCACGGCGGCGGCAAGCTCGCCTTGCAGCGCCGAGGAAAGGCGACGCGTCTCGGCATCGAGTTCGCGCTGGGCGCTGTCCAGCTCGGCCTTGGCGCTGATCAGTTCGGGATGAAGCGGGCCGAGGCGGGCCGACAGGGCATCGACGCGCTGCCTGTGATCGGCGACGCGCAGGCGCACATCGTCGACCGCGGAGACGTTCCCCGCGGCTGCATCGGAAGGAGTGATCGAGCCGGTCGCCATCAGGTCGATGCCTGGGTCACGCGCGGCGGCAATCTGCGTGTTGAGCGCAACCGTGCGCGCACGGGCGGAAGCCAGCTGCTCGGTGAGAAGGTCGATCTCTTCGGCGGAGGCCAGCAGGCCGTTTTCGGTGCGAAACGCGGCGACGGCGCGCTCGGCAGCCACAAGCTCGCCCTTGAGCGCTTCGTGATTCGCCTGGGCTTGCGTGGCGATGGTCGAGCCGGTGATTTCGGCCACGAACAGCTGGGACAGCGCATTGGCGATGTCAGCTGACTTTTGCGGGTCGGCCGTCTGGACCGAGATTGCCACCAGCGGCGAATTGCCGATGCGCTCAAAGTCGATGCGGCTTGCGAGCGTCTCGACGGCGCGCTGGCGGCGTTCGTCGATCATCGCCCCGTCGCCGGCAACCAGCCTGCCGATATTGGCAAGCGTGCCGCCAAGGCCGAAGGGGCCGGCATCGTTGCCGTTGAACTCGCCATCGGCGGCAAGATTGAGCTGCTCGACCGCAGCGCGAAGAACTGCCCCCGAGCGCAGCGCGCGCAATTGGCCGTCGATGAGTGCGCTTGAGGTTGCATCGGGCAAAGCGGCGACGGAGGGCGCGAGCATCACCTCGCTGGTGGCGCGGAAGGTGGCAGGCCAGGCCAGCGCAACAAGGCTTCCCGCCACTGCCCCGGCCAGCGTCAAACCGATGATGGCGCGGCGCGCGGAACTTGCCGTCGCCGGAAGCGAAGGCGCAAGGGACGGCGTGAACTGATCATCCAGGCGAGGCATCGGGTGGCTCTCAGGCTATGCAAATCGGCACGAACCGGACGGTTCCATGGTTAAGCCAAGCTAAACGCGGATGGGAAACAAAACGTTAACCGCCAGGCTCGCGCCGGTGGCAAACGGTTGCAATGGAGGATGCGCGCGCTATGCATAGATGATGCGACCGACCGGCGAACGGCGGCAATCAGGAGATAACACATGGCGGCGGAACTGGTTCTGGTGGGATGCGGCAACATGGGCTACGCGATGCTGGCAGGCTGGATTGCCGCCGGGCATCTCAAGCCTGAAGACGTGATCGTGATCGAACCGGCGCAGGCCCTGCGCGAACGCGCCGCCGCTTTGGGCGTGCAGGCCCATGAAGACGCTGCCGCGATCAGCGACGCGGAAGCGCCACGGCTGGTGCTGTTTGCGGTCAAGCCGCAGTCGATCCTCGATGTGGTGCCAGCCTATGCGCGGTTCAGCGACAGCGCGACCTTTATCAGCGTGGCCGCCGGAACGCCGGTTGCGACCTTCGCTGCGCTGCTTGGCGATGAGGCGGCGATCGTGCGCTGCATGCCCAACACGCCCGCCGCGATCGGCAAGGGCATGATGGTGGTCTATGCCAACGCCCATGTCGACACCGCGACCAACGCCCATGTGCGCGACCTTCTGGCGGTGAGCGGCGCTGTGGCCACGATTGAGGACGAAGCACAGATGGACGCGGTGACCGCCGTCTCCGGCTCAGGCCCGGCCTATGTGTTTCATTTCATCGAATGCCTGACGGCAGCGGGGGAAGCGGCGGGGCTGCCAAGCGAGACGGCAAAGCTTCTGGCGATGCAGACGGTTTATGGCGCAGCCTCGCTGGCCGCGCAAAGCAGCGACGAGCCGGGCGAACTGCGACGGCAGGTGACGAGCCCGAACGGCACCACCGCCGCGGCGCTGAACGTGCTGATGGGCGAAGACCGGCTGAAGAAACTGGTCGGCGACGCGGTAGAAGCCGCCCGCCTGCGTTCCATCGAGCTTGGCAAATAGGCGCGGTCAGCCCAGCGCCGCGACCATCTCATCCTGCTTGCGGCGCAGGGCGACAAGCGGCGAATCCGGCTGCGGGGCCGCGTTGGCATAGGTGATCAGCTCACCCTTGGCGATCGGCGCGGTGACAGTGCCGCCTTCCAGCAGGCCACACGGCACGGCATTGGCAGCGCGCGCATCGCCGACCGACATTGCCCATGAGCGGTAGGTGTATTCGCCGATGGCGTCGAGACGCTCGCCGGGCGCAAGATCGCGCTTGGCAACGGCGCAGACTTCGGCGACCGGCTTTTGCAGCGGCACCATGTCGGCCTTGCCATACATGACGGCGCGCGCGCAGGACAGCGGCACTTCAAGGCTGGTGAGGTGATAGGGGCGGAAGAAGGTGAAGTACGGCCCCTCGCCCAGCTTCAGGTCGTTCATGCGCTCGCGCAGGCGCGGATGCGCCATCTCGGCAATGACGAACACGCCCGGCGCAACACCCTTGCCGACCGAATAATCGACCACGCCCTTGCGCGACAGGATGCCGCCATCCTCGACCGGGCACAGAACCTTGGGCAATTGCTCGAGCGTGGCGGCGGGGCCGTGCATGCCGGGAAGGTCGGGCACGAGGCCGGTGGCGTTGGCGATGGCGGTCATCTCGACCATGGTCTTGGACCCGTCAACGAACTCGACCAGCATGCGTGGGTTCATGTTGCGGCGGATCGCTTCCTCGCGATAGTCGTCCGGAGTCGCATCATGATTGAGCGGGTTGTTCTTGCCCTTGCCGGCGGCGACGACCGTGTGCCCCATCGCGGTGACGAACTCGATCAGTTCCATGCAGGAGGACGGCTCGTCTCCGGCGCCGACGGTGTAGACCACGCCCATCTTGTCGGCCATCTGCTTGAGATAGGCCCCGACGGTCACGTCCGCCTCGACATTCATCATCACCAGATGCTTGCCGTGCTCGATCACCTTGAGGCCGATCTCGGCACCGGCGACCGGCTTGCCGGTGGCGTCGACGATGACGTCAATGAGGCCATTGTTCATCAGCAGGTCGGCATCCGGCACGATGGCGGTCTTGCCGGATTCGATGAGGGCGCTGATCGCCGAATCGGTCTGGACCTCTACGGCGCTGTCAGCCTCGCGCTGGGCGATGCGCACCGCATCGTGCGCCTGATGCGGGCGACGCGCGACGATGGCCGCGACCTCGATGCCCTGCATCTGCGCCACCTGCGTGACGATGTCGGTGCCCATCTCGCCGCAACCCACGACCCCGATCCGAACGGGGCGGCCTTCCGCAGCCCTTTGTGCAAGGTCACGGGCAAGGCCCGTCAAGGCAACATTGGTCATGGAGGCATCCTTCGATCAGTCTGCGCGGAAATAGACGAGCGCCAGCGATTGTTCAACCGTGGCGCGACGAAGTGAGCCGGCGCAAACTTCGTGCAAGCTTGGTTGCCTATAGGTGATGTCATTTGACGTGGCGCAGCAAGGCTAGCATGAACCAGAATGAACAGCATGGAACCGGGCGCCGGATGGCTCCCGCCGCGCACCCCGCGCTGGCTGCGGGGATTGCCACCGCCAGCGCCTCGGCAATCGGCCTTCTGGCCTGGAGCCTTGTGCCCGAAGGCGAGGCGCGCGCCGTGCTGGTCGTCGCGCCGTTCCTGCTGGCCCCGTTTGGTGTGGCGGCGGCAACATGGGTTGCCTCGCGGCGCGCGCTGCATGAACTGCTCGATCCGATGACGCGCAATGTCGAGCGCCTGTTTGCCACCGAAACCGCCATTCCGGTGCTGCCGAACGCGCTGGAAACCGCGCCGCTGGCCGCTGCGCTGGAGCGCAGCCGCCTTGCCGTTGCCGACCGCAGCCGCACCGGCAAGATCCACGCCGCCGTGGCGCGCCTGCTGGGCGCGGGGATCAGCCGGCTGGCCGACGGCGACTACAAGGTGCGCATCACCGTCGACCTGCCGGAGCTTTACCGCCCCTATCAGGACGACTTCAACCGGGCGATGGAAAACCTCGAAGCAAGGCTCGCCGCATCCACCTTGCCGGATGCCCGACTGGCGGCGCAGGCCGGCGACATCGCCGCCGCCGCAGAGCAACTGGCCAAACGCGCCGAGAAGCTGGCGCAGCGAATCGAAGACGATCTGGCGACCATCGAACAGACCGCGCCAGCCGACCCGCAAGAGGCACTCAAAGTCGCCTGCCACACCCTGAACGGCGCCCGCGTGGCAGCCCAGCGCAACATCGACGCCGCCCACAGCTTTGCTGCAATGGCAAATCACCTATCTGCCCTAGCGGAAGGCCATGAACCGCCGCAAGTTATTGAAGACGAAGACTTTAGTGGCAATGAAGAGCAGCTGGCATTTCCTGCGCCAGCGGCCGCAGCGGCCAGCATCGGCATTGCAGCACTCAAGATGGACGTCTAGACGCAATTGCGGACGCTACGCCGCCGCGTAAGTTTTGCTGGAATTGCTTTAGCTCAAGAAAAAGGCCGGGAAATTCCCGGCCTTTTTGTTTGTCAGCGATCAGTGGGCCGGTTCGGCCAGCGCCGGATCGTCGCCGTTCTCGTCGACGATGCGGTGGACGCTCTTGCTGGCGATGAAGGTGTAGAACATCGGCACCACGAACAGGGTGAACATCGTTCCGATGATCAGACCGGTGAAGATCACCAGACCCATCGAGTAACGCGCGGCAGCGCCGGCACCCGACGCCAGGATCAGCGGCACGACGCCGAGCGCCATGGCGGCGGTGGTCATCAAGATCGGACGCAGGCGCACCTTGGCCGAAGCGACGATGGCCTCGAAGCGGTTGAGCCCGTGTTCGTGACGCTGCTGGTTGGCGAACTCCACCAGCAGGATGCCGTGCTTGGTGATCAGGCCGATCAGCGTAATCAGACCGACCTGCGTGTAGATGTTGAGCGTTGCCAGCCCAAGATTGAGTGGCAACAGCGCGCCGAAGATCGACAGCGGCACCGTCATCAGGATGATGAGCGGATCACGGAAGCTTTCGAACTGAGCGGCCAGCACCAGATAGATCACGATGACGGCAAGCGCGAAAGCGATCAGGATGGTGTTGCCCTGCGCAACTTCCAGACGCGACTGGCCCGAATAGTCGATAAAGAACCCATCGGGCAGCAGCGGCCGCGCGATCTCCTCAAGCGCGGCAAGGCCGTCGCCGGTGGAGATGCCGATCATCGGCAGAGCCGAGATCGTCGCCGAGTTGAGCTGGTTGAACTGCTCGATGGCAGCCGCCGAAACACCAGTGGTGATGTCGACGACGGCAGAGAGCGGAACCATCTGGCCGGTGGTGCTGCGCACGAAGAAGTCGCCCAGACGCGCCGGGTTGTCACGATATTCCTGCGGCACCTGGAGGATGATGTCGTAGCTGTTGGAATCGCGCTCGAACTGCGCGACGGCGGCACCGCCGACGAGCAGGCTGAGCGTGTTTCCGACATCGCGAACCGGCAGGTTGAGCGCGGCAGCACGGTTGCGGTCGACCGTGACCGTGACCTGCTGGGCGTCGAACGACAGCGAGTTCTGCACGAACAGGAAGCGGCCCGACGCCTGCGCCTTCTGGCGGATTTCGTCGGCAACCTCGAAGACCTGGCTCGGATCGCCGGTCGACTGGATGACCAGCGAGATCGGCAGGCCGCCACCGGCACCCGGAAGGGATGGCGGCGCGAACACCAGTGCCTGCACGCCGGCAATCTTCGTCAGCCGCTGCTGGATCTCCTGCTGGAGTTCCTTCTGCGACCGTTCACGCTGCGACCAGTCCTTGAACGCCCACAGCGCGATGCCGGAATTGGTCTGGCCGCCGAAACCGACGATCGAGAAATTCGCGTCAAGCTCGGGGATGTCCTTGGTCAGCTCGCGCATCTGGTCGGTATAGGAGCGGGTGTAGTCCGTCGTCGCGTAAGGCGGCGCGGTCACCAGCGAGAAGAGCGCGCCTTCATCTTCTTCCGGCGCAAGCTCGGACGACGTCTTGACGAACATGAAGCCGGTAAGTCCGACCAGCACAAGCACGACAAGCAGCGTCACCGGGCGATATTTCAGCGATCCCGACACGAGCCGCTCATAGCCATTGGCAAGCTTCTCGAAGGTGCTGTCGACGATGATCTGAAAACGGCTGTGATTGCCACGCTTGAGAAGACGGGCCGACATCATCGGGGTGATCGTCAAGGCGACGAGACCGGAGATGACAACTGCGCCCGCCAGCGTCAGGGCGAACTCGCGGAACAGCGCGCCGGTGAGGCCGCCGGTAAAGGCCAGCGGCGCAAGAACGGCTGCCAGCGTGATCGTCATGGCGATGACCGGGCCGGTGATCTCCTTCATGCCGACAAAGGCCGCCTTCATCGGCGCCATGCCGTCCTCGATGTGACGGTGGATGTTCTCGACCACGACGATGGCGTCGTCGACGACGAGGCCGATCGCCAGCACCATCGCCAGCAGCGACAGCAGGTTGATCGAATAGCCAAGGGTGAGAAGAACGAAACACACGCCGATCAGCGACAGCGGGATCGTGATGATCGGCATCAGCACCGAACGGAACGAGCCTAGGAACAGCAGGATCACCAGCACAACGATGACAACCGCCTCGGCGATGGTCTTGAACACCTGGGTGATCGACGCGCTGATCGATTCCGTCGCGTCGAACATGACAGTGATCGACATGCCATCCGGCAGGCTCGCCTGAATTGCAGGCAGCTCGGCATGAACGGCCGCAGCGGTGGTCAGCGGGTTTGCCGACGGTGTCGGGAAGACACCGATGAACGTGCCGGGCTGGCCGTTGAAGTTCACCACCATGTCGCTGCTCTTGGCGGCAAGCTCCACCTGGGCAACGTCACGCAGACGCACGACATCGTCGCCCTTGGCGCGCAGCGGCAGGGCACCGAACGCTTCCGGGGTCTGCAGCGTGGAGTCCATGTTCACCGAATAGGTGACATATTCGTTGCGGGTCTTGCCCGGCGCCGCAAGGAAGTTGGAGGCGTTGATGCCGGCCAGAACTTCAGTGGCGGTCAGACCATGCGCGGCAAGACGGATCGGGTCGATCCACACCCGCATCGAATAGTTGGCCGCGCCCATGATCTGGACCTCGGCAACGCCCTCGATGGTGGACATACGCGGACGCACGACGCGCTCGATATATTCGGTGAGCTGCTCGGGCGTCATGTTGGGGTTCTGCATCGCCAGATACATCGTGGCGAACTGCATGCCGGTGCCCTTGACGATGATCGGATCATCAGCGTCGGACGGAAGCCGGCCACGCACCTGCTGCACCTTCGACATGACTTCGGTCAGCGCGATGTCCGGATTGGAGCCAAGCTGCATCTGGACGGTCACGACACTGGCCGACGGACGGCTCTGCGACGTGACATAGTCGACGTTCTCGGTGGTCGAGACGGCGGACGAAATCGGCGACGTGATAAAGCCCTGGATCAGCTCGGCGCTGGCTCCCGGATATACGGTCGTGATCGTGATGACGGTTTCCTCAACCTCCGGGTACTGACGCACCTGCAGGTTGAACAGACCCTGAAATCCCAGAAGCAGGATCAGGAGTGCCAGCACGGTCGACAGGACCGGCCGGCGAATGAAGAGAGCGGAGAAATTCATTTTGCTGCCGCCTGCGATTTCGACGGGTCGATCGTGTTGTCGATGACAACCGGCGAGCCATTGTTGAGACGGTTCTGGCCAGCATTGACGACCTGATCCCCCGCCGCAACACCCGATGCGATCTCGACAAGCGTTCCGGCGCGGCGACCAACCTGAACGAAGACCTGACGGACTTCCAGCTGCGCCTCTTCCTGGCCCTCCTGCTTTTCGCGCTCGCGCACGACATAGACATAGTCGCCATAAAGGCTGGTGACGACGGTGGTCTGCGGCAGGGCGATGATGTTTTCCTCGGCGTCGAGGTCGAGCTTGATCTCGACGAACTGGCCCGGCGTCAGCGCGCCATCGGTGTTGTCGATCCGCGCGCGCACCGAAGCCAGACGGCTGGCCGGGTCGACCTTGGGATCAATGCCGATGACTTCGCCGGTGAACGGATAATCGCTGCCGCCAACCCCAAGACGCACGCGCTGGCCGATCTTGACCGACGACAGCTGCTGCTCGGGAACGGTAAAGTCGGCGCGCATCGTTTCCAGATCCTGGATCGTCGCGATGATCGTGCCGGGCGAGACATACTGGCCCGGATCGACACGCGGAATGCCGATGGTGCCCTTGAACGGGGCAACCAGCTTTTTCTGGGCCGTGACCGATTCAAGGCGCGAAACCTGAGCTGCCGAAACCGAGGCAGCTGCCTGAGCCGCCTCAAGCGAGACGCTGGAGCCGACGCCGCGCTGCTGCAATTCCTGCGAGCGGCGCAGATTCTGGCGATCCAGTTCGGCCTGTGTGCGGCCCACTTCCAGATCCGCCTGCTGGATGTCGTCATCCAGCTGAAGCAGCAGGGCGCCGCCCTCGACAATCTGGTTTGCCTCAAAGTCAACGCTGCGCACGATGCCCGTCGTCTCGACGGTCAGATCGACGCCGCGCGCGGCATTGACGGTGCCAATCGCCTCGATGGAAGGGGTCCAGGTGGACGGCTCAGCCTTGGTGACGGAGACGGTGACGTTCGGGACCGGCATATTGGCAAAGAATTGCTCGATCGCCTGATCGCGGAACATGTTGAAGCCGACCACCCCGCCGGCCACGAGCACGAGCAGAACGATGGCGATTAGAAAACGCTTTATCATGGGTCGAGATTCCCAGCAGTGGGTAAAAAAACATAGGGCCCGGAGGCGCTTCGGTAAAGACCTAGCACGTCAGGGTTGCTGTTAGATGAACGTTACTGTACCGTCTGGACGGTTATGTCAAGGAGGATGATCGCCAGTTGGACCGGATGCCCAAGGAAACCGTTCGCAGCCGCCTGCTTCGCGCTGCAGAAGAACTGACCCATGTAAATGGCGCCGGGAACATGTCGCTGGACGCGGTTGCCGCGCGGGCGGGCGTCTCCAAGGGCGGCCTGCTCTATCATTTCCCCACCAAGGCCAAGCTGCTGGAAGCGCTGGTCGAACGCTTCATCGAACAGTTCGAAGCCGAGCTGGCGGCAAGGATCGGCACTGGCAGCAGCCAGAGCGGCAATGTCGGCGCAGCCGTTGTCGAGATGTTCGTGCAGGAACGCAGCTTCGGGCGACCGCCGCCTTCGGGACTCCTCGCCGCCCTTGCCGAAAACCCCGAATTCATCGAGCCGATCCGCAAGCAGCACACTGCGCTTCTGGAACGCATCCAGTCCTCGGCCCGCGACCGGACCGACGCAACGATCGCATATCTTGCATTGCAGGGCATCCGATCGAACGCCCTTTTTGACTTCCAGCATCTTCCCGAAACGATTTTCGACGACGTCGTGGCCCGGCTGCGTCAGATGGTCCGGGACTGACCACCCGGAGCGGGCAAGGCCGGTCACGCAGAGGCGCGACCGCCATCTACTGCAATGCGCCAAGTAGACGCGCCGGAACACCCCAAATCGGATAAAAAAACGCCAAAGACACTTGCCAGCCAAGTAGTGGGCAAATTTGTCCACAAGGCTGCCGGTGGAATATGTCGCGCGACGGCCTGTTCGGCGAACAATATTTCAAGATTGAAACAACGCGGAGAAATTTCGCATTTCGAGGCCCTTCGGATTCGGCATCCCGGCACCCGGAAATCCACAGAAAATTCCCGTTTGTGACAATGAAATCAATTGCTTAGATAACAACAAAGTGGCGTCGCCCAGCCTGTAAAAAGGGCGCTTTCCAAACGCGCTCCCCCTCGTTAAGGTGTTGCCCAATCGTGGGCAGGGCTCAGGCCTTCACGGGGAACGCAACAACAAGCAATAAGGTTTGGGAACCACTATGCGCAAACTTCTTCTTACTGCGAGCATCATTGCGATCGGCGCCGCTGTCATGCCGGCTTCGGCCGAAACGGTTCGCTGGGCTCGCAACTCGGACTCGCTGACGCTCGACCCGCACTCGCAGAACCAGGGCGTGACGCACACATTTGCTCACCACATCTACGAGACGCTGGTGGATCGTGAAGTCGACGGCTCGCTGATCCCGCGTCTGGCAACCGACTGGAGCGTCAAGGCCGACGACCCGAACGTGTGGGTGTTCAAGCTGCGCGAAGGCGTCAAGTTCCACGATGGCGCGGACTTCACCGCAGAAGACGTCGTGTTCTCGCTCGACCGCGCGCGTTCGGACAAGTCGAACATGAAGCAGCTGCACGCATCGGTCGAGAGCGTCACCGCTGTGGACGACCACACCGTCGAAGTGAAGATGGCCGGCCCGTCGCCGCTCTATCCGAACAACCTGACCAACACCTTCATCATGGACAAGACCTGGACCGAGGCGAACAACGCCGTGACGGTTCAGGAAGCTGGCTCCGCCGATGACAACTATGCCGTGCGCAACGCCAACGGCACTGGCCCCTACATTCTGGAATCGCGTGACCCGGACGTGCGTTCGGTGCTCAAGATCAACGAAAACCACTGGGCTGAAACCAAGCCGGCAGTGACCGAGATCATCTTCCTGCCGATCGCCGACAACGCGACCCGCGTGGCAGCGCTTCTGTCGGGCGAAGTCGATCTCGTCCAGGACGTGCCGGTGCAGGACATCGAGCGCCTCAGCAACACCGCTGGCCTCAAGGTCGAAACCGGCCCGGAAAACCGCTTCATCTATTTCGGCTACCGCGTCTCGGAAGCCCCGCTGAAGACGTCCAACATCACCGACAAGAACCCGCTCAGCGACGTGCGCGTGCGTGAAGCGATGCATCTTGCGATCGACCGCAACGCGATCAAGCAGGTTGTGATGCGCGGCCAGTCGATGCCGACCGGCGTCGCCAACCCGCCCTTCGTCAATGGCTGGACGCCAGAACTCGACGCCTATCCGGAAAAGGCTGACATTGAAGGCGCCAAGAAGCTGCTCGCCGATGCCGGCTACGCAGATGGCTTCACCATCACGCTCGACACCCCGAACAACCGCTACATCAACGACGAGGCGATCAGCCAGGCCGTTGTCGGCATGCTCGGCCAGATCGGCATCAAGGTGACGCTGGCATCGCGTCCGGTCACCCAGCACTCGCCGCTGATCCAGAACGAAGAGACAGACTTCTACCTGCTCGGCTGGGGTGTTCCAACCTTTGACTCGGCTTATGTCTTCAACGACCTTATCCACTCGAAGGAAGGCCATTACGGCGCCTACAACCCGAGCGGCTACTCCAACAAGGAACTGGACGCCAAGATCCAGTCGCTGGGCACCGAAGTCGATCTCGACAAGCGCAACGCGACGATTGCAGAGATCTGGGCGAAGGTTCAGGAAGATCGCGTCCTGCTGCCGATCCACAACCAGGTGCTGGCCTATGCGATGAAGGACGGCCTGTCGCTGGCGGTTCATCCGGAAAACCAGCCGCGCCTGTATAACATCACGATCGGACAGTAACCGACGAGAACAAGTGCCCGCGCCGCAGCCATTGCGGCGCGGGCCTTTTTCGTTAGCATCCCGAAATCATAGTCTCGCAGCGCCCGACTTTCGCATGCCGGAAGCCGTGGCTTGTGCAGCTTGCGCTGTTCGTAGGGTTTTCGAACAAGACGCCTAGACGGGGATAAAACCATGCTTGCCTTCATCCTGAGACGGCTCGCGCAGTCCATCGTCGTGATGGGCGTCGTCGCTCTCATCTCATTCATGCTCTTCCGCTATGTCGGCGACCCGGTAGCTTCGCTGCTCGGACAGGATTCGCGGCTGGAAGACTTCGAAGATCTTCGCCAGCGCCTTGGCCTGAACGATCCGTTCTACGTCCAGTTCGGTCGTTTCGTCGGCAATGCGCTGCAGGGCGAATTCGGCATTTCCTACCGGTTGCAGACGCCGGTGACGGAACTGATCATGAGCCGCCTGCCCGCAACCATCGAGCTGGCCTTCGCCTCGGCGCTGATCGCGCTGGTGTTCGGCCTGTCGCTCGGCGTGTTCACCGCGCTCAAGCCACGCAGCTTCCTGACCGGCGTCGTGATGACGCTGTCGCTGGTCGGCGTGTCGCTGCCCACCTTCCTGATCGGTATCGGCCTGATCTATGTCTTTGCCGTCGAACTGCAATGGCTGCCCTCATTCGGGCGCGGCCAGGTGGTCGATCTGGGCTGGTGGAAGACCGGCCTGTTGACGGAATCGGGGCTGCGCTCGCTGATCCTGCCGGCCATCACCCTGTCGCTGTTCCAGCTCACGCTGATCATGCGGCTGGTGCGTGCCGAAATGCTGGAAGTGCTGCGCCAGGACTATATCAAGTTCGCGCGCGCCCGCGGCCTGTCCAACCGGGCGATCAATTTCGGCCACGCGCTGAAGAACACGATGGTGCCGGTCATCACCATCACCGGTCTGCAGCTGGGCTCGGTGATCGCGTTCTCGATCGTCACCGAAACCGTGTTCCAATGGCCGGGCGTCGGCTCGCTGTTCATCAACTCCGTGCAGGTCGTCGACGTGCCGGTGATGGCGGCCTACCTGATGTTCATCGCCTTCGTCTTTGTCGTCATCAACCTGATCGTCGACATCCTCTACTACGCAGTCGATCCCCGCTTGCGGATCAACGCGTCCGGATCGGGAAAGTAGCCCCATGACAACTCAACCGAACCTGGCCCCTCCGGCGGCCGCCAAACCCAGATCGCGCCTCTATCGCATGTGGGACTCCGACATCTTCTTTTCGTTCCGGCGCTCGCCGGTGACCATCGTGGCGGCCATCGTCGCCGTGCTGCTGATCGGCGCGGCGCTGCTTGCGCCGTGGATTGCGCCCTACAATCCGTTCGACCCGTCGAGCCTCAACCTGATGGACGGCTTCACGCCGCCCAACTCGCAGTCGATGATGGGCAACTACTTCCTGATGGGCAGCGACCATCAGGGCCGCGACGTCTTTTCCACCATTCTTTATGGCAGCCGCGTCTCGCTGTTCGTCGGCGTTCTGGCAACGGCCTTCGCGATGCTGATCGGCATCTCGCTGGGCCTGACCGCAGGCTATGTCGGCGGCAAGACGGACGCGGTGATCATGCGCGTCGCCGACATCCAGCTGTCGTTCCCGGCGATCCTGATTGCACTGCTGATCTTCGGCATTGCGCGCGGCATCATTCCGCCGAGCAAGCAGGAAAACATGGCCCTTTGGGTTCTGATCATCGCCATCGGCCTGTCGAACTGGGCGCAGTTCGCCCGTACCGTTCGCGGCGCAACGATGGTGGAGCGGCAGAAGGACTATGTGTCGGCCGCCCGCATCATGGGCGTGCATCCGCTGTTCATCCTCGTGCGCCATGTGCTGCCGAACGTGATGGCACCGGTGCTGGTGATCGCGACCATTGGCCTCGCGCTGGCGATCATCGAAGAGGCGACCTTGTCATTCCTCGGCGTCGGCGTTCCGCCAACCCAGCCATCTCTGGGAACTCTGATCCGCATCGGCCAGCAGTTCCTGTTCTCGGGCGAATGGTGGATCCTGTTCTTCCCCGCCATCACCCTCATCCTGCTTGCGCTGGCCGTGAACCTTCTGGGCGACTGGCTGCGCGATGCGCTGAATCCGAGGCTGCGCTGATGAGCGAACCTATCGTTTCAGTCCGCAATCTCGTGGTGGAGTTTCCACTTCGACGCGGTCTCTTCACCGCCGTCAACGGCGTCTCGTTCGACATCATGCCGGGGGAAATCCTTGGCGTGGTGGGCGAGTCCGGCGCCGGCAAGTCGATGACCGGCTCGGCCATCATCGGCCTGATCGACCGTCCGGGGCGCATTGCCAGCGGCGAGGTCTATCTGAGCGGCCAGCGCATCGACAATCTGCCCCCCGACGAGATGGCCAAGCTGCGCGGCAAGCGCATCGGCATGGTGTTCCAGGACCCGCTGACCTCGCTGAACCCGCTTTACACCATCGGTGAACAGCTGATCGAGACGATCCGCCGCCACCTGCCGATGAACGAGGCGCAGGCGCGTCAGCGGGCGATCGACCTTTTGGCGGAGGCGGGCATCCCCTCCCCCGAAACGCGCATCGACAGCTATCCGCACCAGTTTTCGGGCGGCATGCGCCAGCGCGTCGTGATCGCGCTCGCGCTGTCGGCGGAGCCCGACCTCATCATCGCCGACGAGCCGACTTCGGCGCTCGACGTGTCGGTGCAGGCGCAGATCATCCGCGTCTTGAAGCAGCTGTGCGAAAGCCGGGGTGCTGCCGTGATGCTGGTGACGCACGACATGGGCGTGATTGCCGAGACGGCCACCCGCATGATCGTGATGAACAAGGGCAAGATCGTCGAGACGGGCTCCGTCGGCGACATCATCAAGCGTCCGCAGGAAGAGTATACGATCAACCTGATCAACTCGATCCCGTCGATCAAGGACGAGACGCGCCGCCACGACGTGCCGCCGGCAGCAACGCCGCTGGTGCAGGTGAAGAACCTGACACGCGACTTCGACCTGTCGCCGGGCATGCTCGACCGCATGCTGAAGGGCTCCAAGCGCACCGTCGTCAAGGCAGTGCAGGATGTTTCCTTCAACATCCGCAAGGGCTCGACCTACGGGCTGGTCGGGGAATCGGGTTCCGGCAAGTCGACCTGCGCGCGCATGCTCGTCGGCCTGATCAAGCCAACCAACGGCCAGGTGCTCCTCGAGGGCGACGACATCTGGGCCGGTGGCTCGGGCACCCAGCAGCGCCGCCAGCGGGTGCAGATGATCTTCCAGGATCCCTATGCCAGCCTCAACCCGCGCTGGCGCGTCGGCGACATCATCGCCGAGCCGATGCGGGCGCTGAAGCTGGTCGCCAACAAGCGCGAAGCCGAAGAGCGGGTGGCGGACCTTCTGGAAAAGGTGCGTCTCGACCCGATCTCGATGCGCAAGTTCCCGCACGAATTTTCGGGCGGCCAGCGCCAGCGCATCGCCATTGCCCGCGCGCTGTCGAGCCAGCCGGAATTCATCGTCTGCGACGAGCCGACGTCAGCGCTCGACGTGTCGGTGCAGGCGCAGGTGCTCGACCTGATGCGCAGCCTTCAAGACGAGTATGGCCTCACCTATCTTCTGATCAGCCACAACCTCGCGGTTGTGCGCCAGATGGCCGATGATGTGGGTGTCATGAGCAAGGGTGTATTGGTGGAACAGGGTCAGGTTGACGACATCTTCGACAACCCGCAGGCCGAATATACCCAGATGCTCCTGAACGCGGTTCCGGACATCTCGAAGGTAAACTGAAGGAGTTCGCGATGAGCGAAAAATGGGTCGATGAAGTTTTGGACTTCTGGTTCAAGGAACTGACCGCACAGGACTGGTTTGGCGGCGACAAGACGCTCGACGAGACGATCAAGACGCGCTTCAAACCGCTCTATCAGGACATGCGCAGCAACTTCCGCGTCGACAGCGTGGAAGATGCTCGCACGGCGCTGGCCGCGATCATCCTGTTCGACCAGTTCCCGCGCAACATCTATCGCGGCTCGCCGGCGGCGTTCGGCACCGACGACATGGCGCTCGGACTTTCCCGTCGCGCGCTCGACCGGGAATTCGACCGGCAGCTGTCGGACACCGAAAAGCAGTTCATGTACATGCCGCTCATGCACTCCGAGGTGATGGCGGACCAGGAAAGATGCGTCGACCTGTTCCGTAGCCTCGGCAACGAGAACGGCCTGAAATTCGCCATCGAGCATCGTGACATGGTCGCCAAATACGGTCGCTTCCCGCACCGGAACAAGGCGCTGGGCCGCGAAAGCACCGCAGCGGAAGTCGAACTTCTGGAAAGCCACCCAGGATACGGCCAATAGCGCAATCCTGCCTGCTGAAGACTTGCACCGCTCGAAATTGTCGCCATAGTTGACGAGATAAGGCGGGGCGGTCTTCAGAGCCAGACAGACTTTGAAGACGCAAGAGACGTGCCGGACAGGCGCGCCGCAGACCCCCCAACTCAGGAGGAAACCAAAGTGGCGAAAACACCGGCAAAAGCAGCTTCGACGAAGACCGACGCACCAGCGACCACCAAGCCGGAAGCGGTGAAGACCGCCAGCAAGGCTGCGGCAAAACCAGCCGCCACCCCGAAGGCCGCCACCTCGAAGGCCTCGGCAGCAAAAAGCGCGGACAGCGCCGCCAAGACAAAGACCACGCCAAAGCCAAAGGCGACGCCTGCCAAGGCCGCAGCGGCGACGGCAAAGGCGAGCGCGCCGAAGACCGCGGCAAAACCGGTGGCGAAGGCCAGCGCAAAGGCCACCCCGGCGAAGCCTGCTCCCACAAAGGCCGCTGCCGCGCCGAAGGCAGAAACCGCCAAGCCGGCTGCAGCCAAGAGCGCGCCGGCCGCGAAAGCCACGACCAAAGCTGCCGCTGCTCCAAAGGCTCCAGCCAAGACCGCCTCGAAACCCGCCGCCGACAAGGCGTCAGCCAAACCCGCCGCCAAGGCAGCAACAGCCGACAAGCCAGCAAGAACTGCGGCGAAAACTGCGGCTAAAACACCAACGACTGACAGCTCCAAGACCAAAGCTGCCGTGAAAGCGCCTGAAACCGTGACTGCTACTCCTGCCTCGCCTTACGCTGCCAAACCCTGGCTCTCCAGCTATCCAAGCGTCGTGAAACCAGAGATCGGACCGATCGAGGACAATTCGCTGGCCGAGATGCTGACCAAGGCCTGTGCGAAATATTCGACCCGTCCCGCCTTCACCTCGATGGGCAAGAGCCTGACCTTCACACAGCTCGATGAAGCCTCGCTGCATGTTGCGGCCTGGCTGCAGTCGAAAGGCCTGCAGAAGGGTGCGCGCGTCGCGATCATGATGCCGAACGTGCTGCAATATCCGGTGGTGCTGATGTCGGTTTTGCGCGCCGGCTACACCGTGGTGAACGTCAACCCGCTCTATACGCCGCGCGAACTGGAGCACCAGCTGAAGGATTCCGGCGCGGAGGCGATCTTCATTCTGGAGAATTTCGCCACCACGCTGCAAACCGTCATCAAGAACACGCCGGTCAGGCACGTCGTCGTGGCCGCCATGGGCGACATGCTCGGGCTGAAGGGCCATGTCGTCAATCTGGTGGTGCGTCGCGTCAAGAAGATGGTGCCGAACTGGAACCTGCCGGGCCATATCAGCTTCAAGGACATGCTGAAGGACGGCCGCTCAAGAACGTTCAAGAAGGTCGATATCGGCCAGGAGGACGTGGCTTTCCTGCAATATACCGGCGGAACGACGGGCGTTTCCAAGGGCGCGACGCTGACCCATCGCAACATCCTGGCCAATACCAGCCAGAACCAGGCATGGCTCGAAACCGCCTTCACCAAGCGCCAGCGCCCGACGCGCCTCGTCTTCGTGTGCCCGCTGCCGCTCTATCATATCTACGCGCTGACCGTGAACGCGTTCATGGGCATGAAGCAAGGCGCGGAGAACGTGCTGATCGCCAATCCGCGCGATATTCCGGCCTTCGTGAAGGATCTGCAGAAGCATCCGATCAACGTTTTCCCCGGCCTCAACACGCTGTTCAATGCACTTTTGAACAATGAGGACTTCCAGAAGCTCGACTTCAAGCCGCTGATGCTGACCTTTGGCGGCGGCATGGCGGTGCAGCGCGCGGTTGCCGAACGCTGGCACAAGCTGACCGGCAACATGATCTCGGAAGGCTACGGCCTGTCGGAAACATCGCCGGTGGCGACCGCCAACCTGTTCAGCGCGGAATCCTTCTCCGGCACCATCGGCCTGCCGATCCCGTCCACCGATGTCGCGATCCGCGACGACGATGGCAACGATCTGCCGCTGGGTGATGTCGGTGAAATCCTCATCCGCGGCCCGCAGGTGATGGCCGGCTACTGGAACCGCCCCGACGAGACCGCCAAGGTGATGACCGAAGACGGCTACTTCAAGTCTGGCGACATGGGCTTCATGGACGAGAAGGGCTATGTGAAGATCGTCGACCGCAAGAAGGACATGATCCTCGTCTCCGGCTTCAACGTTTATCCGAACGAGATCGAGGACGTGCTGGCGATGCATCCGGGCATTCTGGAAGTGGCAGCTGTCGGCGTGCCGGACGAGAAGTCGGGCGAAGTGCCGAAGGTGTTCGTGGTGCGCAAGGACATGGCGCTGACCGAGAAGGACATTCTCGACTATTGCCGCGACAACCTGACCGGCTACAAGCGCCCGCGCCATGTCGAATTCCGCAACGAGCTGCCGAAAACCAATGTCGGCAAGATCCTGCGGCGCGAGCTGCGCTGATCCGACGAGACAACTTAAAAGGCCCGCTTCGCGCGGGCTTTTTCATGACGCCAGTTTCAAGCCCCGGCCAGATAGGCCGGAAGATCGCTGATCGAGTCGAGCACGATGTCGGCGAGCGGGGTGAGCGATTCTCGGGTGCCGGTGCCGGACAGGACCGCAACCGCAAGGCCGACGCCGCCGGCCTTTGCCATTTCCAGATCGTGACGATTGTCGCCGACCATGGCGAGTTGCGACGGCTTGAGGCCGGTCAGGTCGCAGAACGCATAGACGGTGTCGGGCGCGGGTTTCGGATTGGCGACCGCGTCATAGCCATAGGCCGCCTCGAACATCTGCGCCACGCCGAGGGCGAGCAACGTCCGCTCCGCCCCGCTGGTGGAATCGTTGGTGGCGATGCCAAGCTTGAGGCCGCGCGCGTGCAGCGTCGTAAGCGTGTCGCGGCAGCCTGCCAGCGGCACCGGCGTTGCCGCATCCTGCGACGAGGTGAAACTGTTGAAATCGGCGAGAATGAGGTTTCGCGCCGCAAGGTCGAGCTCGGGATACCACAACTCGACAATGTCAGCGTTGGTGCCTGCGGCAAACACGGAATCGGGCAGATAGCGATGGGTTTCGAAATCGAACCCCGCCTGCTCCATCAATAAATTGGCGCGCTCGCGATTGCCTTCGGCTGCGCGCATGGCGAGGGTGTCGCCGGCAGCGAACCACGTCGCATGAAAGTCGACAAGCGTGCCATCCTTGTCGAACAGAATGCCCTTGATTTCGGCCAACAGATTATCCTTCGCGAAGTTCGTGCATATGTGCCACGAGGCCTGCGGTGGAGGCATCGCGGTTTGCGGCATTCTCTCTGCCTTCCACGACAGGCAAGAGGCCGGTGGCGAGTTCCTTGCCCAGTTCGACGCCCCATTGGTCGAAGGCATTGATGCCGTATAGCTGCGCCTCAACGAAGACGCGATGTTCGTAAAGGGCGATCAAGCGCCCCAGCGTATAGGGATCGAGCATCCGGTAGAGCAGCGTGACCGACGGACGATTGCCGGGGAACGCACGGTGCGGTGCGAGGCGTTCGGCCTCATCGGCAGACATGCCCCTCGCCAGCATCTGCGCGCGCGCCTCATAGAGCGTGCGCCCCTTCATCAGCGCTTCCGATTGCGCGAAACAATTGGCGAGCAGCAATTCGTGATGGAAGCGCAAATCCGCCTCGTGGCCGTTGGCGGCGACGAGAAACTCGACCGGCACAATGTCGGTGCCCTGATGGAGAAGCTGGAAGAAGGCGTGCTGGCCGTTGGTGCCCGGCTCGCCCCACACCACCGGCCCGGTCGGCGTTGCCACCGGCGCGCCATCAATTGTGACGCCCTTGCCGTTGGACTCCATGTCGAGCTGCTGCAGATAGGCCGGCAAGCGCGCAAGGCGCTGATCGTACGGGATCACCGCGCGGGTCGGATAGCCGCACACGACGCGGTTCCAATAGCCGACCAACCCCATCAGCAGCGGCACGTTGCGGGCGGCTGGCGTGTCGGAAAAATGCCGGTCCATGGCGTGGCCACCGGCCAGGAACTGACGGAAATTGTCCGCGCCGACGGCGATCATGACCGGCAGGCCAACAGCCGACCACACCGAATAGCGCCCGCCGACCCAATCCCAGAAACCGAAGACGCGATCAGAAGCGATGCCGAAGGCGGCGACCTTGTCGAGCGCAGTGGAAACGGCGGCAAAGTGATGGCCGACAGCTTCCTCGCCAAGCCTCTCGGCGACCCAGCGCCGCGCGGTGGCAGCATTGGTCATCGTCTCGATGGTAGTGAAGGTCTTGGACGCGATGATGAACAGGGTGGTCTCGGCGCTAAGACCCTTCAGCGTGTCGGCGATATGCGCGCCGTCGATATTGGAGACAAAATGCGTGCGCGGCCCGTCATGATAGGGCGCCAGAGCGAGCGTCGCCATCGCCGGGCCGAGATCGGAGCCGCCGATGCCGATATTGACGACATCAGTGATCGGCTTGCCGGTGGCGCCGGTCAGATCGCCGCTGCGGATGCCTTCGGCAAAGTCCGCCATCGCCGCAAGCACGGCGTGCACGTCTTCGGCGACATCATGGCCGTCGAGCATCACGCGCTCACCTTGCTGCGCGCGCAAGGCGACATGCAGCACCGCACGGTCCTCGGTGTTGTTGATCCTGCCGCCGGAAAACATCGCGGCGCGACGCGTTTCCACACCTGCCGCGATGGCAAGCGTGTGCAACAGCGTCAGCGTTTCGCTGGTCAGAGCGCATTTGGAGAAATCGAACAGCAGGTCGTCCTGCCGGGCAGAAAACGCCTCGAAACGATTGCCATTGGCAGCGAACGCCGCGCGCAGGTCGAAATCACCCTGCTGTTCCCGGTGAGCCTTGAGCGCGGCAAGAGCTGCGTCGAAATTCTTGGTGCCCATATCAATCTCCGCAAACCAGCAGAAGGTGCCGCAACTCATATGCCCCGAGAGCGTCAGGGTTCAAGCGACAATTGTCAAAACAGACGGCCAAGGCACGGTTCTGGCGCAAATCGCACGTATCAGTGATGCGCATTGGTACGATCAATTTATTTCACTGGTGCAAATCATTGGACCAGTCTTCAATGCGTTGAGCCAGAACCGCAGCCCAGTGGATCCGGTGCAGTTGGGGAGCATTGCATGTCATCACGTACCGATCCGGCTATCTGGTCCGGGCTGTTTCGAATTTCGACCGATTCCGGGCAGACCCTTCAGGCACAGATCCGTCAGGCAATCGTCGCTGCCATCCTCGACCGGCAGATCGCGGCCTCGATGCCGCTGCCCTCGTGCCGGATTCTGGCGCAGAAGCTTGGCGTGGCGCGCGGGACGGTGGTGCTGGCGTTCCAGCAATTGGTCGATCAGGGCTTTCTCGTCGCCAAGGAACGGCGCGGGCACTTCGTGAACCCGGAAGTGCTGGCAACGCCGGGGCGCATCCGCGAGCCGGGGATCAAGGAAAAACAGGACACGATCGACTGGAAGGCGCGGCGCAAGATGGCGCCGTCCGAAATGCCCGAACCGCGCAAGCACGAGAACTGGATCAAGGCGTCCTACCCGTTTGTCTACGGCCAGTTCGACCCGTCGCTGTTTCCGACCGCCGAATGGCGCGAGTGCAACCGCATGGCGCTGGCGGTGCTGGAAATCCGCAACTGGGCCGCCGACATGGTGGACCGCGACGACCCGCTGCTGATCGAACAGATCCAGGCGCGGCTGTTGCCCCGGCGCGGCATCTTCGCCAATCCGGACGAGATCATCGTGACGCTGGGCGCGCAGCACGCGCTCTACATGCTGGCGACGCTGTTGATGGGACGCGACACCAAGGTGGCGATGGAAGACCCCGGCTATCCCGATGCGCGCTCGATCTTCCGGCTTGCCGGCGCTGAAGTGACGCCCGTGCCGGTGGACCAGGAAGGCATCGACCCTTCGGCAATCCCGCGTGACAGCGACTTCGTGTTCGTCACGCCCAACCACCACTGCCCGACGATGGTGCCGCTGTCGCAGGAACGTCGCCAGCAGATTCTCGACGATGCCGAGAAGCATGACCGGCTGATCATCGAGGATGGCTATGACAGCCAGCTGGTCGATGACGCACCGCAGCAGGCGCTGCGCGGACAGGACCGCGCGGGACGCGTGATCTATGTCGGCTCGCTGTCGAAGACGCTCGCACCGGGCCTGCGGCTTGGCTACATCGTTGCTTCGGCGGGGCTGATCGCGGAGTTGCGGGCCCTGCGCCGCTTCATGCTGCGCCATCCGCCCGCCAACAACCAGCGCGCCGTGGCGCTGTTCCTGTCGCTGGGCCATCATGAAGCGCTGGTGCGCCGGCTTTCAACGGCCTTTGCCGAGCGGCGCAAGCGGCTGACGCAAGCGATCGAGGCGCAGATGCCGGAATGGCACATTACCGACACGCCGGGCGGAACCTCGATCTGGCTGCGCGGCCAACGCGGCACCAATGGCGCGGCCATCGCGCAAGCGGCGGCAGCACGGGGCGTGCTGATCGAGCAAGGCGCGCGCTTCTTCGATCAGCCGCAGCAGAACGGCCATTTCCTGCGGCTCGGCTTCTCGTCGATCACGCTCAACAATATCGAGCCGGGAATTCGGGAGCTGGCACAGGCGGTGCAACGACGCGCGGCGGCATAAGTAGCACGCTGCCTGGCTGATCTTCTCAATCCTCGCTGGAGGCGCTGAGACCGTAAAGCTCGACCAGCTTGGGGCTGACGAGCTTTGAATGCAGCGCCAGCAGCACGAGCTGGGCGTCGAAGCTTTCTTCGCGCTCAAGTGCCCTGTCGAGACGCCGTTCAGCCTCAGCCGTGGCATCGGGGCCATTGGCGCGGGCGAACTCGTCCGGCCCGACGATGCAGAAACCGAACAGCTGCGCCACCGGCGGATAGGCGCTTTGCGGCGGCTCCTGATCGGGCCACTGGTCCTTCATCAGATTGACGATGGTCAGCTTTGCGCCATCCGGCACCATTGCCGGATGGATATCGACAGCACGCAAGGCGGCATCGAGGGCGCGCAGATCGGCAGAGCGCCCGAACCGGCCAAGGAAACCGAGAGAAGAGTTGCGACGCGTCATGATGCGGTTTCCCGTCACTGGGTTTCGGTAAGTGAAAACTTACGCTACTGCTTCTTGCGTGCACCGCGAAAATCGGCAGGACGCTTTTCCAGAAACGCCAGCACGCCTTCCTTGTAGTCGTCGGACCAGCCGCATTGCTGCTGCAGCGAGCGTTCAAGGTCGAGCTGCTCTTCGAGCGAATTGGTCGAGGCTGCCTGAATCGCCTGCTTGGTAAGTCCATACGCACGCGTCGGACCATTGGCGAAGCCTTCGGCAAGGGCGACGGCCTCAGCCATCAGCTGCTCATCGGCAACCGCCTTCCAGATAAGACCCCAATTGGCGGCATCTTCCGCCGACAGCGGCGCGGCGGTGAGCGCCAGCGCCTTGGCGCGCGCCTCACCCAGATGACGCGTCAGCCAGTAAGTGCCCCCCGCATCGGGGATGAGGCCGATCTTGGAAAAGGCCTGAATGAATTTCGCCGAATGGGCGGCCAGAACGATGTCGCAGGACAATGCGATGTTGGCCCCGGCACCCGCTGCAACGCCGTTGACCGCACAGATCACCGGCTTGGGCATGGCGCGCAGCTTGCGCACCAGCGGGTTGTAATAGGTCTGCAGGGTGCTGCCGAGGTCCGGGCTTTCGCCCTGCAAGGTCGGATCGCGACCGGCCAGATCCTGCCCGGCGCAAAAGCCCCGCCCTGCCCCCGTCAGGATGATCGCGCCGCAATCTGGATCCGCCTCGCACTCTTCCAGTGCGGCGCGCAGGGCCAGATGCATCGCTTCATTGAGCGAGTTCAGGCGATCCGGGCGGTTAAGCGTGATGACAGCATAGAAGTCGCGGCGTTCGAAGATGACGGGCGTTTCGGTCAAGCGGGGTTCCTCCGGAGTTAGGGGAATAGGGGAAAAAGGGAGTAAGGGAACAGGCAGCAGGTATTTTCCCTACTCCCCTAACTCCCTACTCCCCTTCCCTCTACTCAAACACAATCGTTGGCGCGGCGGCTTTGGCTGCCTGCTGCTCGACCTGAACACGCTCCCAGACCTTGGCGGCGATGGCGCGGTAGATCTTCGCCTGTGCGCCTTCGGGATCGCAGGCAACGACCGGGCGGCCACCGTCGGAGCTTTCGCGCACATCCATCGTCAGCGGCACTTCGCCCAGGAACGGCACGCCGAGACGCTCGGCCTCGCGGCGGGCACCGCCATGGCCGAAAATGTCGTAGCGCGCGCCGGTGTCGGGGGCGAGGAAGTAGCTCATGTTCTCGACGATGCCGAGCAGCGGGATGTCGACCTTCTTGAACATGTTGATGCCCTTGCGTGCGTCGATCAGCGCCATGTCCTGTGGCGTCGAGACGATCACGGCGCCGGCGAGCGGCACCTGCTGGGCGACGGTAAGCTGGGCATCGCCGGTGCCGGGCGGCATGTCGAGCACGAGCACGTCGAGCGGCGCCCATTCGACTTCGCGCAGAAGCTGCGACAAAGCCGACATCACCATCGGTCCACGCCAGATCATCGGCGTTTCCTCTTCGACGAGGAAGCCCATCGACATCACCTTGATGCCGTAGTTCTGCATCGGCTTGAGAACCTTACCGTCAACCGTTTCGGGACGACCGGAAATGCCGAGCAGACGCGGCATCGACGGGCCGTAAATATCGGCGTCGAGCACGCCGACCTTGAGGCCGAGCGTGGAAAGACCAAGCGCGAGATTGACCGCCGTGGTCGACTTGCCGACGCCGCCCTTGCCGGACGCAACGGCAATAATGGCACCGACACCCGGAACGCCGGCCTTGCCCTGCTGGCGACCTGCTGGCGCAAGCGGCGCAGCCGGACGCGCGGCAGCGGCGGGACGTGGCGCAGGTGCGGGGCGCGGCGGGGCAGATTCCATGCCGCCGCCCTTCTTTTCCGCGGTAAGCGCGACGACCGCGCCTTCGACACCGGGAATTGCCTTGACCGCACGTTCGGCGGCGGCACGCAGCGGCTCAAGCGCCTGGGCGCGATCCGCTGGCACGGTGATCGAGAAGAAAACCTTGTTGTTGGCTATGAAAATATCCGAGACCAGCCCGAGCGATACGAGATCGCCTTCAAAATCGGGCCCCTTGATGGTCTTCAGCGTTTCAATGACGGCGTCTTTGGTAACTGACATCTTTAAGCACTACCCCTTGGGCTCAAGCCGTTGGCTGCATCTGAGATAGTCCAGTTTGGCGCGCGAACCAAGTCTGCCAGCGTCGCAGGCCAGCTATTCCACGTCACGGAAGGCCGGGCCCTGCGACGCCCGGCCTCCAGCGAAGCTGACTACTGGCGCAGCGCCGTCAGTGCGTCAGCCCATTTGTGCAATTCGTCCAGCACCAGGCGGGTGCCGTCCACAACCGGTTCAGTCGGCGTGAAGCCGGTTTCGGGGTTCAGCATGCCGAACACCATCGGCACCGGCACGCCCTCCGGGATCGGCATGATCTTCAGCGTGGTCAGCATCAGTCTCAGTTCCTGCGCGGCCCGCAGACCGCCCGAAATCCCGCCATAGCTGACGACTGCCGCGGGCTTGTAGGCCCATTCATGGCTCAGATAGCTCAGGGCGTTGATGAGCGAAGCCGGCGGGAAATAGTTGTATTCCGGCGTCACGAACAGGTAGGCGTCGGCGGAATCGACGGACGCAGCCCATTTCTTCGTATGGTCATGCGCATAATCCTGCATGCGCGGATGCTTGGGCTCGTCATAGACCGGCAGGGCGAAATCGGCCAGATCGACCAGATTGGCGTCAAACTTGCCGTGCTCGCGGGCGAAGGTTTCGGCCCACGCTGCAACCTTGGGACCGATGCGGCCCGGACGCGTGCTGCCGATGATGATGTTGAGTTTCATTGCAATTCACTTCTTCATTTCAGATTTGCAGGCGCGGGAGGACGCCTTGCGGACCTGATGACGCGATGCAGCAAAAAGGACAAGCAGGCACTTTCAGGTGACTGCCCTGCTGGCGTGGCGCACGCGCCTCGGCTAGGCTTGCCGCCATGATCGACAAGCTCGAATTCTTCATGGCGCTGGCGCGCACGCGGCACTTCGGCAAGGCAGCCGAGGAACTGGGCATCACCCAGCCGACGCTGTCGGCGGGGATCAAGCAGCTGGAAGACCAGCTTGGCGTGATGCTGGTGCTGCGCGGCTCGCGCTTTCAGGCGCTGACGCCGGAAGGCGAGCAGGTGCTGGTCTGGGCGCGGCGGATCACCAACGACACGCGCACCATGCGCGAGGAAATGCACGCGGCACGGCGCGGCTTGTCGGGACGGCTGCGCATTGCCGCGATTCCGACCGCGCTGGCGATGACGCCGCTTCTGACGACGCCATTTCGCGAGCGCCATCCGGGCGTGTCGTTCACCATCCTGTCGCGCACCTCAATTGAAGTGCTGTCGCTGCTGGGCAATTTCGACATTGATGCCGGCATCACCTATCTCGACAACGAGCCGCTGGGGCGGGTGTTGTCAGTGCCGCTTTATGCCGAGCGTTATCAGCTGATCACGGCGGCAGGCACGCCGCTTTCGGAACGCGAGCAGGTCACCTGGTCGGAAGTCGCCGAACGGCCGCTGTGTCTGTTGACACCGGACATGCAGAACCGGCGCATCATCGATCATCATCTGGCGGAAGCGGGCGCATCGGCGCGACCGACGCTGGAATCGAACTCGATGATCGTGCTGTTCTCGCATATCCGCACCGGCAAATGGTCGTCAATCATGCCGCTGAACCTGGCCGAAACATTCGGCTTTGCCGAGCCGATCCGGGCGATCCCGATTGTCGGGCCGGACGCCTCGCACAGCGTCGGGCTGGTGGTGGCGGCGCGCGAGCCGCGCACCCCGCTGGTCGCCGCACTGCTTGAGGAGGCGCAGCGGCTGGCAAAAGCCTTCCAGAGCAAATAGCCGACCGAACAGTTCAACTGTATACATCGCTCGCGCTTGATAGGGTTCTTCTATCAATCAACGGCGCAGCTTTATTGATTTTCTCGTGCGGATGCGCAGTATCTCATAGAGGAACGTTGAGTATGTATGCAGGGAGGGCGCTGCCGCATGGTGCAGGCGCAAGGTACCGAAGTCTCGGCACGGACGGCGGAGATCGTAGAGCGGCTCGCCGGCCTCGAAGGCCCGCTGCTTCCCATTCTTCATGAGGTTCAGGCCGATTTCGGCTATCTGCCACAGGAATCTCTGACGGTCATCGCCCACGCGCTGAACCTGTCGCGCGCCGAAGTGCATGGCGTCGCCAGCTTCTATCACGATTTTCGAAAGGCTCCGGCGGGACGGCATGTGCTCAAGCTGTGCCGCGCCGAAGCGTGTCAGTCGATGGGATCGGACGCGGTGGCGGAGCGGATCAAGCGCCTGCTCGGCATCGACTTCCACCAGACGACGCTTGACGGCGCGGTGACGCTGGAGCCGGTCTACTGCCTCGGCCTGTGCGCCTGCGCGCCCTCCGCGATGCTGGACGGCGAAGTGATCGGACGGCTGGACGCCGCCAAGGCCGACGAGATTGTTGCCGAGGTGCGGGCATGACCACGAAGATTTACGTTCCCGCAGATTCCGGCGCGCTGGCGCTGGGTGCAGACAAGGTGGCAAAAGCCATCGCCCAGGAACTGGCCGCGCGCGGCATCGACGCGCAGATCGTGCGCAACGGTTCGCGCGGGCTCTACTGGCTGGAGCCGATGGTCGAGGTGGAAACACCGACAGGCCGCATCGGCTATGGCCCGGTGATGGCGCGCGATGTCGGCGCGCTGTTCGATGCCGGGTTCCTCAACGGCGGCGCTCACCGCCTGTCGCTCGGCAGGGTCGAGGAAATCCCCTTCCTTGCCCGCCAGACGCGCCTGACCTTTGCACGCTGCGGCATCACCGACCCGCTGTCGCTCGACGATTATCGCGCCCATGGCGGCCTCGTCGGGCTGGAAAAAGCGGCCAGCATGGCGCCCGCCGACATCGTGGCGACCGTGACCGAGTCCGGCTTGCGCGGACGCGGTGGCGCAGGCTTTCCGACCGGCATCAAGTGGAACACGGTGCTGGGCACGCAAAGCGACCAGAAATACATCGTCTGCAATGCCGATGAAGGCGACTCGGCGACCTTCTCCGACCGGATGATCATGGAGGGTGACCCCTTCGTGCTGATCGAGGGCATGACGATTGCCGGTATCGCCACGGGCGCGACCAAGGGCTTTGTCTATCTGCGCTCGGAATATCCGCACGCCATCGCGACGATGAACCGTGCCGTCGAGATCGCCCGGCGCGCCGGCATCCTCGGGACCAGCGTGATGGGTTCGGCCCATGCCTTCGACATGGAAATCCGCGCGGGCGCGGGTGCTTATGTCTGCGGCGAAGAAACCTCGCTGCTCAACAGCCTTGAAGGCAAGCGCGGCGTGGTGCGCGCCAAGCCGCCGCTACCAGCGATTGAAGGCCTGTTCGGCAAGCCGACGGTGATCAACAATGTCATCTCGCTGGCCTCGGTGCCGGTGATCCTCGACAAGGGCGCGGCCTATTACAAGGATTTCGGCATGGGCCGCTCGCGCGGTACGATCCCGATCCAGATTGCCGGCAATGTGAAGCATGGCGGCCTGTTTGAAGCGGCCTTCGGCATGACGCTTGGCGAGCTCGTCGATGAGATCGGCGGCGGCACGTTCAGCGGGCGCCCGGTGAAAGCCGTGCAGGTGGGCGGACCGCTGGGCGCCTACTTCCCGCGCGATCTGTTCGACACGCCGTTCGACTATGAAGCCTTTGCCGCCAAGGACGGGCTGATCGGCCACGCCGGGATCACCGTGTTCGACGACAGCGCCGACATGCTCAAGCAGGCGCGCTTTGCGATGGAGTTCTGCGCCGTCGAAAGCTGTGGCAAGTGCACGCCCTGCCGCATCGGCTCGGTGCGCGGCATGGAGACGCTCGACAGGCTGGCGCAGGGCATCGAGCCCGAAGCGCAGATCGAACTGGTTACCGACCTCTGCAAAACGATGAAGTTCGGCTCGCTGTGCGCGCTGGGCGGGTTCATCCCCTACCCGGTGATGAGCGCACTGACGCATTTCCCCGACGATTTCCGCCCGCGCGCGGCGCTGGAGGCAGCCGAATGAGCCAGCTTGCGCCCCTTATCCTGCCGCGTTCGTGCGCTATATCTTTCTCAGGAGCCTGAACCATGGGTCTGGTCCACGAAATCGATTACGGAACGCCTGAATCCAAGGCGGAAAAGCAGGTCACGCTGATCGTTGACGGCAAGAGCGTGACGGTGCCCGAAGGCACCTCGATCATGCGCGCCTCGATGGAAGCCGGGGTGGAAATCCCCAAATTGTGCGCGACCGACATGGTCGACGCGTTCGGCTCCTGCCGGGTCTGCCTGGTGGAGATCGAAGGGCGCAACGGCATGCCGGCGTCCTGCACCACACCGGTCGCCGAGGGCATCGTCGTCAAGACGCAGTCGGACCGGCTGACCGCCGTGCGGCGCGGCGTGATGGAGCTTTACGCTTCCGACCACGCCATCGGGCGTGGCGAGACGGCTGGCACCGGCGCAAGCGAGTTCGACAAGGTGGCGCGCGATGTCGGGCTGGGCGATCTGCGCTATGGCAGCGATGGCCGCAACCATCTCGCGCCCGGCAACGGCTCGCTCAATATCGACTATATCGCCCACGACGAATCCAACCCCTATTTCACCTATGATCCGTCGCAGTGCATCGTCTGCTCGCGCTGTGTGCGCGCCTGCGAGGACGTGCAGGGCACCTTCGCGCTGACCATTGAGGGACGCGGCTTCGAAAGCCGGATGGTCGCCTCGATGAACGAGAGCTTCATCGAGTCCGAATGCGTGTCGTGCGGTGCCTGCGTGCAGGCCTGCCCGACCGACGCGCTGCGCGAAAAGTCCGTGCTGGAACTGGGCATGCCGGAACGCTCGACCGTGACGACCTGCGCCTATTGCGGCGTCGGCTGCTCGTTCAAGGCCGAAGTGAAGGGCGACGAGGTCGTGCGGATGGTGCCTTACAAGGGCGGCGATGCAAACCACGGTCATTCCTGCGTCAAGGGTCGCTTCGCCTATGGCTATGCCACCCACAAGGACCGCATCCTCAAGCCGATGATCCGCCAGAAGATCACCGATCCGTGGCGCGAAGTGTCGTGGGAAGAGGCCCTCGAATATACCGCCAGCGAATTTCACCGCATACAGTACCAATATGGTCGCGGCGCGGTCGGCGGCATCACGTCCTCGCGCTGCACCAACGAGGAAACCTACCTCGTGCAGAAGCTGGTGCGGCAGGGTTTCGGCAACAACAATGTCGACACCTGCGCCCGCGTCTGCCATTCGCCCACCGGCTATGGCCTCGGGCAAGCCTTCGGCACTTCGGCTGGCACACAGGACTTCGATTCCATCGAAGACACCGATGTCGTTCTGCTGATCGGTGCAAACCCGACCGACGCACACCCGGTGTTCGGCTCGCGCATGAAGAAGCGGCTGCGCGAAGGCGCGCGCCTGATCGTGCTCGACCCGCGCCGCATCGACCTGGTGCGCACGCCGCATGTCGAAGCCGATTTCCACCTGCCGCTGAAGCCGGGCACCAATGTCGCGGTGCTGACCGCACTGGCGCATGTGATCGTGACCGAGGGGCTGTTCGACGAAGCCTTCATTCGCGAGCGCTGCGACTGGGCGGAATTCCAGGACTGGGCGTCGTTCGTGGCGATGCCGGAAAACAGCCCGGAGACGGTTGGCGCCTATGCCGGTGTCGATCCCGAAACGATCCGTGGCGCGGCGCGCCTTTATGCCACCGGCGGCAATGGCGCGATCTATTATGGCCTCGGCGTGACCGAACACAGCCAGGGCTCGACCTCGGTGATGGCGATTGCCAATCTGGCGATGGCGACTGGCAATATCGGCCGTCGTGGCGTCGGCGTGAACCCGCTGCGCGGCCAGAACAACGTGCAGGGCTCGTGCGACATGGGCTCGTTCCCGCACGAACTGCCGGGCTATCGCCACATCTCCGGCGACGCGGTGCGCGAGATCTATGAAAGCCTGTGGGGCGTGAAGCTCGACAACGAGCCGGGCCTGCGCATTCCGAATATGCTCGACGCGGCAGTCGAAGGCTCGTTCAAGGGCATCTACATTCAGGGTGAGGACATCCTGCAGTCGGACCCGGACACCAGGCATGTCTCGGCGGGTCTGGCAGCGATGGAATGCGTCGTCGTGCACGACCTGTTCCTCAACGAGACAGCCCGCTTTGCGCATGTGTTCCTGCCGGGATCGACCTTCCTCGAAAAGGACGGCACCTTCACCAATGCCGAGCGCCGCATCAATCTGGTGCGCAAAGTTCTGGAGCCGAAGGCGCGCTATGCCGACTGGGAGGCGACGCAGGCGCTGGCCCGCGCACTCGGCCTCGACTGGAACTACACCCACCCGTCGCAGATCATGGACGAGATCTCGCAGACGACGCCGAGCTTTGCCGGTGTCTCCTTCGACTTCCTCGAGCGGGTCGGCTCGGTGCAATGGCCGTGCAACGAGAAGACGCCGATGGGCACGCCGATCATGCATATTGACGGCTTCGTGCGCGGCAAGGGCAAGTTCATCCGCACCGAATATGTCGCCACCGACGAGAAGACCGGCCCGCGCTTCCCGCTGCTTTTGACGACGGGTCGCATCCTGTCGCAGTACAATGTCGGCGCGCAGACGCGGCGCACCGGCAACAATGCCTGGCATGAAGAAGACCGGCTGGAAATCCACCCGCACGACGCCGAACAGCGCGGCATCCGCAATGAGGACTGGGTGCGGGTTGCCTCGCGCGCCGGATCGACCTCGCTGCGCGCGCTGATCACCGACCGCGTGGCGCCGGGCGTGGTCTACACCACCTTCCACCACCCCGACACGCAGGCGAATGTCATCACCACCGACTTCTCCGACTGGGCGACCAACTGCCCGGAATACAAGGTGACGGCGGTGCAGGTGGCTCCGTCCAACGGGCCATCGGAATGGCAGGAAGAATATGAAGACCTGTCGCGCCGCTCGCGCGTGATCGCCAAGCCGCTGGAGGCCGCAGAATGATGCGGTACAGCGGGTCGGCATGAAGGAAACTGACGCCATGAGCCGCCCGCCGATCAGCACCGCCTCGCGCATCGCCCACCGCAAGGACGGCACCAGCCGGGCCGACCGCAACGTGCCGGAAGAAACGCCGGTGGCGCTGTCCTATGCCGGCACGACGCATGCGGTGATGATGGCAAGCCCCGCCGACTTTGACGATTTCGCGCTCGGCTTCTCGCTGACCGAGGGGATCATTTCGCATCTCGACGAGATCGCCTCGGTGAACGTGGAGGATGTTGAGTCCGGGGTGGATATCCAGATCCGCCTCAAGGACAGCGCCAACACGCGGTTTCAGGCGCGGCGCAGGCGGCTGGCAGGTCCGGTCGGATGCGGGCTGTGCGGCATCGAGTCGATCGATGAGGCGATGCGCAGCGCCAGCGACGTGCGCGCCTCGACGCTGACGCTCAATGAAGACGACATCACCGGCGCAGTGCGGCAATTGTCGCGCCAGCAGCCATTTCACGCCCAGACCGGCGCGGTGCACGCCGCCGGCTTCTACATTCCCGGCAAGGGCATCGTTGCAGCGCGCGAGGATGTCGGCCGCCACAACGCGCTCGACAAGCTTGCGGGCGCACTCGCCAAGGCCGGCATCGACGGCGGCAGCGGCGCGGTGATCGTGACCTCGCGCGTGTCGGTCGAGATGGTGCAGAAGGCGGCGGCCATCGGCTCGCCGTTCATCGTTGCCGTTTCCGCCCCGACGGCTTTGGCCGTGCGCACGGCGCAAATGTCGGGCATGACGCTGGTCGCGCTGGTGCGCGGCGACGAATTCGACGTGTTTACCCACCCGGAACGACTGAAAATCGGAGTTGATGACGTGCAGCAAGAAGAGGCGCACAGCCAGGATCGCCATGCCAAGATCATTCGCATGGCCAATCAGATCGGCGTCTTCTTCGAATCCAAGCCGCATGCGGAAGGGGTTGCCGGGATTGCCGAACACATCAACAAGTTTTGGGAGCCACGCATGCGCCGGCAGTTCTTCGAGGTGCTGGATGCCGGCGGCGAAGGGCTGCGGCCCATCGTGGCGGAAGCCGGCGCTTCGATCCGACGCCCCGCCGAAGAGCACGCGACAGCATAGGTTTTACGCAACCCCAGACGAAAACCGCTTCGCACTTTTGCTGGGATTGCTTCAGTTCTTTGTTTCTACGCAATCCCGAACGCAAAACCGCTTCGCACTTTTGCTGGGATTGTTCCGGTTCCCTTTCCCAAGCAATCCCGAACGCAAAACCGCTGCGCACTTTTGCTGGGATTGCTGCGGTTCCTTGTTTCTACGCAATCCCGAACGCAAAACCGCTTCGCACTTTTGCTGGGATTGCTTTGAAAAAAAGAAAAAAGGCCGGGTGAGCCCGACCTTCTCCCGATTTCCCTGCCGCTGCCGGTTCATCCGCGGTCATTGGCTGGGTGTTCGGTTCCTGGTTGTAATACGCGCGGCATGTGACAGGCGCATGACAGGCTTTCAGGCGCGGCGGAAAATGATGACCGCGAACAAAAGCACGCCCAGAAAGGCAACCAGCGACGAGATGGCGACAACCGGCTCCATCTGCTGATAACCGTTCAGCAACAGATACAGGCTGCACGTCAGCACCAGCACGCCAAGCACATAGACGTAATACTGAATCCGCGCCAAACCCCATGCGGCCTTGGCGGGATTGAGTGCGAGATAAATGCCGAACAGCGACATGGTCACCCAGCCCAGAAGGTTGATGTGAGCATGCGCACCGGTGGATGTGTAATTCTGCGTCATCGACATGTGCAGGCCGACCATGATGCCGGCAATCAGGAACAGGATGGCAGTTCCGAAATAATAGTTCGACAACCTTGGCATTTGTTCCCCTCCCTTCATAGAGGTGAAGGAAATATCTCACCAAACGGCGGCGCTTGCACGTGTTTTTTAGAAAACCCTAAACAACCGACTGCAGGATGCGTCACCAGCCCCAGAACCGCGAGGCAGGACAGCTTTCGGTGCCGCGAAAAGTTCATGCCTGACACCTGAAGCTTCAATCCGGTCCCCATTTTCGTCAGACATGCGCTAGCACCGGCAGAAAGTTCAGCTTAGTCTTCTCTTTTGCACGCTGGGAGGAGATGCAAGAATTGACCGAAACAACTGCGGGTCGCATTCGCGCGCTGCCGCTGTGGCAGGGCGCGATCACGGTCGAGCCCCTACATGGCGGGCTGTCCAACGAGAATTTCCTTGTGGTCGACGATGCCGGACGCCACGTGGTGCGTTTCGGCAGCGACTACCCGTTTCATCATGTCTGCCGCGAGCGCGAGGCGATGACCGCACGCGCCGCCCATGAGGCAGGCTTTGCCCCGGCGCTGGAATATTACCGCCCCGGCGTCATGGTCAGCGCGCATCTCGGCGCCCGGACATTCACGCCGGAAGATGTGCGCGAGAACTTGCCGCGCGTCGCCAGGATCATGCGCGACTACCACGACACGATGGCCGCTCATGTGTCGGGCGCAGGCTTCATGTTCTGGGTGTTCCACGTCATCCGCGACTATGCCCGCACGCTGGAAGCAGGCAACAGCCGCAAGGTGCCCGAACTTGGCATCTATCTGGAACTCGCCGATGAACTGGAGAAGGCACAGCTGCCGCTGCCCATCGTGTTCGGCCATAATGACCTGTTGCCGGCAAACCTGCTGGATACCGGCGACCGGCTCTGGCTGATCGATTTCGAATATGCCGGGTTTTCGACCGCAATGTTTGATCTGGCGGGCCTGTCGTCCAATGCAGGCTTTTCGCCGGAAGAGACCGAGGAACTGCTGGGGATCTATTTCGATGCCACGCCGACTCCGGCGCTGCGCAAGTCGATGGCCGCGATGCAATGCGCCTCGCTGCTGCGCGAGGCGATGTGGAGCATGGTCTCCGAACTGCATCTCAACACGCCCGGCGTCGATTTCGTCGCCTATGCGGATGAAAACCTGGAACGGCTCGACGCCATGCTCGATGCCTATCGCACCAGCTACGGAAAGGCCTGACCATGGCGCTGCCAACCCACGCGCACTACGTCGTCATCGGCGGCGGCATCATCGGCTGCTCCACCGCATACCATCTGGCGAAGGATCACAAGGCCGACGTGCTGCTGCTCGAACAGGGCCAGCTGACCTCCGGCTCGACCTGGCATGCGGCAGGGCTGGTCGGCCAGCTGCGCTCGTCGGCCTCGATCACCCGGGTGCTGAAGTATTCGGTCGATCTCTACAAGGGGCTGGAGGCCGAGACTGGCCTTGCGACCGGCTGGAAGATGACCGGCTGCCTGCGGCTGGCAACCAATCAGGACCGCTGGACCGAATTCAAGCGGCTGGCGACCACCGCCAAAAGCTTTGGCATGGACATGCAGCTGATCTCGCCGGCAGAAGTGAAACGGATGTGGCCGCTGATGGACGTGTCGGACCTCGTCGGCGCGTCATGGCTGCCGACCGACGGACAGGCAAGCCCGTCCGACATCACCCAATCGCTGGCGAAGGGCGCGCGCATGCATGGCGCGAAAATCGTTGAAGGGGTGCGCGTCACCGGCTTCGAGATGGATGGCAGCCGCATCGTCAAGGTGAAGACGACGCAAGGCGACATCGCCTGCGACACGGTGATCAACTGCGCCGGCCAATGGGCGCGGCAGGTCGGCGCGATGGCTGGCATCAACGTGCCGCTGCAACCGGTCAAGCATCAATACATCATCACCGAGAAGGTAGCGGGACTGGCAAGCGACGCGCCGACGATCCGCGATCCCGACCGGCGCATCTATTTCAAGGAGGAAGTCGGCGGACTGGTGATGGGCGGCTATGAGCCGAACCCGCAGGCCTGGACAACCGGCCTTGCCGGGGGCGACGTTCCGGACGAATGGGAATTTCGCCTATTCGACGACGATTTCGACCATTTCGAACAGCACATGACACAGGCGATGATCCGCATTCCCGAACTGGAGAATGTCGGGGTCAAGCAGATGATCAACGGCCCCGAGAGCTTTACCCCCGACGGCAATTTCATCCTCGGCTCGGCGCCGGAATGCGCCAACATGTTCGTCGGCGCGGGCTTTAACGCGTTCGGCATCGCGTCGGGCGGTGGCGCAGGCTGGGTGCTGGCGCAATGGGCGGTCGATGGCGAAGCGCCGCTCGATCTGTGGACCGTCGATATTCGCCGCTTCTCCGGCCTGCATCGCGACCGCGACTGGGTGCGCGAGCGCACGCTGGAAGCCTATGGCAAGCACTACACGATCGGCTATCCGCATGAAGAATATGACAGCGGTCGCCCGGCCATCGTCTCGCCGCTCTATGAGCGGCTGAAGGCGCATGGCGCGGTGTTCGGCTCCAAGCTCGGCTGGGAGCGGCCCAACTGGTTTGCGCCAGAGGGCGGCGGCAAGGATGTCTATTCGATGGGACGGCAGAACTGGTTCGACGCGGTCGGGCGCGAGCATGCGCATGTGCGCGACAAGGTCGGCGTGTTCGACCAGTCGTCCTTCGCCAAATATCAACTGCGCGGCAAGGATGCGCAAAAGGCGCTCGACTGGATCTGCGCCAACGACGTGGCAAAGCCAGCGGGCCGCCTCACCTATACGCAGCTGCTCAACACGCGCGGCGGCATCGAATCCGACCTGACCGTGGCGCGGCTGGCGGACGATCTGTTCTACATCGTTACCGGCACCGGCTTCCGTACCCACGATCTTGGCTGGATCGCCGACCATATCGACGCCGGCCTCGATGCAACGCTAAGCGATGTGACGGAACAGTTCGGCACGTTGTCATTGATGGGACCGGAGGCGCGGCGGGTGCTGGAGAAGGTGACGGCGGCGGATGTGTCGAACGTTGCGTTCCCGTTTGGCCATGTGCGCGAGATCGACATTGCCGGCCATCTCGTGCGGGCGCTGCGCGTCACCTATGTCGGCGAGCTTGGCTGGGAACTGCATATCCCGATCAATGCCACCGGCGACGTGTTCGACGCGCTGATGCAGGCGGGCAAGCCCTATGACATCCGCCCGGTTGGCTATCGCGCGTTGGAATCGCTGCGTCTCGAAAAGGGCTATCGCGCCTGGGGCTCGGACATCACGCCCAACGATACACCGTTTGAAGCGGGACTCGGCTGGGCGGTGAAGCTGAAGAAGGACACGGACTTCCTCGGGCGCAAGGCGGCGCAGGCGGCAATCGGCCAGCAGCCGGCCAAGAGGTTTGCCGGCTTCACCGTTGATGACCCTAACGTGGTGCTGGTCGGACGCGAAACGATCCTGCGCGATGGCGTGCCGGTCGGCTATCTCACCTCGGGCGGCTATGGTTACACGGTCGGAAAGAACATCGGCTACGGCTATGTCCGCCATGATGGCGGCGTCAGCGACGCGTTCCTCCACTCCGGCACCTATAAGCTGGTGGTGGCGATGGAAACTGTTGCGGCAACGCTGCACATGGAGCCGCTCTACGACCCGAAGGCAGAGCGCGTGAAGGCCTGATCCGAGCTTTCGAGCATTTGGAAAGAAAAGGGGGGCAGTCCGGTCAGACTGTCCCCCTTGCTGTGTCAGGCAATCGCCGGTTGCACGATGGCCATATCCGGCTCGCTGGCGGCCAGCTGTTCCGCCTTTGGCACCGACAGCCACAATGCGATGGCAAAGCCAGCCATGCCGCCGCCAATCTTGCCCAGAAGCAATGGCAGGATCGTTGTCGGCTGGAAATTGGCGGCGAAAGCGAGGTGATCGCCGAACATGAACGCGGCGCAGACGGCGAACGCGATGGCGAGCACCTTGTCTTTCGGACGCATCCCGGCGATCAGGCGGAACATCGCCAGAATGTTGGCGCAAGCCGCCAGCAGTCCGGCTGCGCCCTGCGCTTCGACCCCGATCCTGTTGCCCAACGCTTCCATCGGGCCGGCAAGATATTTGGTCAGAAGGTAGACCATCGGAAACGCGCCGGCGAGCATGATGCCGATATAGCCGGCGATTTCGAGGGCGCGGAACTGGTCCGCCTCGTCGGCGATGATCGGGTCAAAGCCCCAGCCGCCGATGACGTTGGAGAAGAAGCCGGTGAAATATTCGACGATCGAGAACACCAGAACCAGCGTGATGCCGGCATACATGATGCGACCGAACCAGAGAAAGCCGGTGATCATGGCATCCGGGATGAAGCGCAGGCCGAGCGCGATGGCGCCACAGAACACGATCAGCGGCAAGAGATTGATGATGATGGTGCCAAAGCCCAGCCCGATGGCATGCATCGTTTCCGGATCTGCGGTGGCGATGGCGGGGCGCACATCCATGCCCGAGATGGCGAGCAGCGCGCAGGTGATGAACACGCCAATCGGAACGCTCAAGATGCCGGACATGATTCCGAGCGCCATATATTTGTGGTCGCTCTTTTGCAGCATCGCCAGACCGACGGGAATCGAGAAGATGATCGTCGCGCCGGCCATGTAGCCGACCACAGAGGCCATGATCCAGCCGTCACGGGTCTGCGCCAGGGCGTCGGCAAGCTGATAGCCGCCCATGTCGACGGCAATGATGGTGGTGGCGGCAATCGCAGGATCGGCGCCGATGGCGGAAAAGAGCGGGCCAACCAGCACCCGGACAAATTCCGACAGATATGGAATCGACGCCATGATGCCGGCGACCGGAATGAAGATCGGCCCGATGGCATAGATGCCTTCGCGGAATTCCTTGCCGAGCCCTTCTTCAGCGTTGCGGATCGATGCGATGGCACCGGCAACCGCGCACGCCATGATGATGTAGATGACGTAAGTTCCGATTGAAGCCATAGGTTCCCCTCCTCCAAGAAGCGAAACCTCGCGGCTCCGCGCCGCCTGTCTGCGCCTTCGGACGCAATTTCCCCACAGGCAACGCAATCGTATGCCAAGCACATGGCTTGCGCCACAAACTTTACGCTAGGTAATGGTGGCGCGAAGCGGTTTTCAACCGCCGTTGACGACCAGCGCAATAGCGTTGCGCAATTCGTCGAGACCTTCCGCTTTCTCGGAAGACGTCGCCAGGATCTGCGGGAACGCCGCCGGACGCTTCTTGATCTTCTCGGCGGTCTCAGCCATCAGCCGCGGCACGCCAGCAGCCTTGATCTTGTCCAGCTTGGTCAGGACGATCTGGTAGGACACGGCAGCCTTGTCGAGCAGGGCAAGGACGTCCTCGTCGTTCTTCTTGATGCCGTGGCGCGAATCGATCAGCACATAGACGCGCTTGAGCGTGACGCGGCCCTTCAGATAATCAAACACCAGCTTGGTCCAGGCCTCCACCTGTTCCTTGGGCGCCTGCGCATAGCCATAGCCGGGCATGTCGACCAGCGCCATTGGCGGCAGGTCGCCCTTCTCGCCGGAATAGCCATCCGGGACGAAGTAGTTCAGTTCCTGCGTGCGGCCCGGCGTGTTGGACGTGCGCGCAAGCCCCTTCTTGCCCACCAGCGCGTTGATCAGCGACGACTTGCCGACATTGGAGCGGCCGGCAAAGGCGATCTCGGCTGGCCCTTCTGGCGGCAGGAATTTAAGCGACGGCACGCCACGGATGAACACCCACGGATGGTTGAAGAGACCACGCGCGGTTTCGCTGAGTACGGGAGTGGTCACATCTGTCATCGGTTTCGTCCCTGAATTATTGTGCTGCCGGCTGCGTCCTTTAGGGCGCACACCCAACAGCAGACACAAAGAAGGCCCGTCGTCCGGGCCTTCTGTCAATGTATTTCCCGCTGCGCCTATTCGGCTGCCTTGGGCTTGCGCTTGAACAGGCCGACGAGGTTGTCCCACAATTCGATCTTGGCGCCCTGACGCTTCATGATGATGCCCTGCTGGGTGATCGACAGCGTGTTGTTCCACGCCCAGTAGATCACCAGACCGGCCGGGAACGTCGCCAGCATGAAGGTGAAGATCACCGGCATCCAGTTGAAGATCATGGCCTGCGTCGGATCGGGCGGTGTCGGGTTCATGCGCATCTGCAGGAACATCGTGATGCCCATGATGATTGGCCAGACACCGATCATCAGGAAGGACGGCACGTCATACGGCAGAAGACCGAACAGGTTGAACAGCGAGGTCGGATCCGGCGCGGACAGATCCCTGATCCAGCCAAAGAACGGCGCGTGGCGCATTTCGATGGTGACGTAGAGAACCTTGTAGAGCGCGAAGAACACGGGGATCTGGATCAGGATCGGCCAGCAACCTGCGAGCGGATTGATCTTCTCGGTCTTGTACAGCTCCATCATCGCCTGCTGCTGCTTCATCTTGTCGTCCGCGTATTTCTCGCGGATTTCAAGCAGCTTGGGCTGCACCTTCTTCATGTTCGCCATCGACTTGTACGACTTGTTGGCGAGCGGGAAGAAGATGGCCTTCACGACAACCGTGGTCGCAAGGATGGCAAGGCCGAAATTGCCCAGCATCTTGAACAGGAAGTCGATGAGATAGAACATCGGCTTGGTGATGAAATAGAACCAGCCCCAGTCGATCAGAAGGTCGAACTGGCGGATGTTGCGCTCGTCCTGATAGGCGTCGATGCGGGCGGTTTCCTTGGCGCCAGCGAAAACCAGCGTCTCGACCGTGCGCGACTGGCCCGGCTCGACCACCAGCGGATCGGTCAGGAAGTCGGCCTGATAGCGGGTGCGTCCATCATCGAAATAGGCATAGCGCGGCTGGAACGGCTGCGCGCTCGACGGCACGATGGCGACGGCCCAGTATTTGTCGGTGACGCCAATCCAGCCATCCTGCGACTTGCCCGGCTGAATCTGGCGCTTTTCGGCGAGATCGGAATATTTGATCTCCTGCAGCCCTTCAGTGCCGGTGACGCCGATCAGGCCTTCATGCAAGATGAAGAAGCCGTCGGTATGCGGCTGGCCAATACGCGCGATACGGCCATAGTTCGACAAGGTGACCGGCGCGCTGCCGGCATTGGCCACCGCGTCGGACACGGTGAACATGTAATTGTTGTCGACCGCGATGGTGCGCGTGAAGGTCAGGCCCTTGTCATTGGTATAGGTCAAGGTCACGGGCGTTGCCGGGGTCAGGGTCTGTTCGCCCTCGACGGACCAGACCGTGGCCGGACCGGGAACCTCTCCCGTCGACTCGCTGCCGACAAAGCCGACTTCGGCATAATAGCCATCGGCCATCGAGGCCGGATGCAGCAATTCGATATTGGGCGAATTCGGCTCAACCGTCGTGCGGTAGTCCTTCAACAGGATATCGTCGATATGACCGCCAACGAGATTGATCGAACCGCTCAGACGCGGCGTGTCGACAGCGATGCGATTGCTCGCAGCCAGCGCGACATCACGGGTCGGGCCAAGTGGCCCGCCAAGCGCTGCGCCCGGCACGGAGGCGGCGCTATCCGAAGGCGCGGCACCGGGAATATCCGCTGCGCCACCGCCGGCTTGCGGCGTGACGGCTTCCTGAGCAACCTGGTTACGCTCGGCTTCGATGCGGGCGACCTCACGCTGTGCTTCGACGCGCGGGTTCATGTAGAACACCTGCCAAAGCACGAGGATCAGCACGGAAAGCGCGATCGTGATGAAGAAATTACGATTGTTTTCCATCGGTACCCTTACCGCGAGCCACGTATTCTGCGGGACAGTTCCCGCTTCAGATCGTCAAAGGAGGCATTCAGCACTTCGCGTCGCCCGACGATCACATAGTCGCTGCCCGTCGTCATGTCATCAGCGGCATGAACGCGCGTGGCTTCTTTCAGCCGTCGGCGGACGCGGTTTCTGACCACCGCATTGCCCACTTTCTTGGTGACGGTGAACCCGACGCGGGGCGCATCGCCATCTGCACGATCAAGCACTTCAAGCAGAAAAAGCCGTCCACGACGCTTTTCTCCGCGTCGCACGGCCAGGAATTCCGAGCGCTTTTTCAAGCGCCCGGGAATTCTACCGGTGGGCCGGTCCGACAAGGTTCCGGCCTTCCGGGCTTTAAGCGGACAGCCGCTTGCGACCGCGCGAGCGGCGTGCGGCAATCACTGCACGGCCGCCATTGGTGGCCATACGGGCACGGAAACCGTGACGACGCTTGCGAACAAGCTTGGAAGGTTGGTAGGTGCGCTTCATTTGTTTAATACCGCGGTGTGCGGCCCTTCTTAGATCTGACTCTTTATGAGCAGGAGCGTTCGCCCGCTTCGTTTCTGAACAGCATCAAGCTGCGCCGAAACCGAAGGCCCGAGCGTGGCCGGGCTTATAGGTGGATGCGCAGGGCGAGTCAATGAGAGCTCGCTTTGCGTCAGCCCTTCTCACAGCCGCCTCAATGCAGCCCGCTCTATAACCGCCCGGCCTCGATGATGCGCTGAAGAAATTTCTGGGTGCGCGGGTTTTGCGGGCTGGCGAACAGACGCGACGGTGCATCCTGTTCGACGATGCGTCCGCCTTCAAGGAAACACACCCGATCCGCCACCTCGCGTGCAAAGCCCATCTCGTGGGTGACGATCACCATCGTCATGCCGTCATCCTTGAGCTGTCGGACAATGCGCAGCACTTCGCCGATCAGCTCCGGGTCGAGCGCCGCCGTCACCTCATCGAGCAGCAGCACCTGCGGATTGGTGGCAAGCGCACGCACGATGGCGACGCGCTGCTGCTGCCCGCCGGACAATTGCTCTGGATAAGACAGGGCATGCTCGCTCATGCCGAAGCCGGCCAGCAGCTCGCGCGCCTTGTCCTCCGCCGCGCGGCGCGCCACACCATGCACCCGGCGCGGCGCCAGCGTGATGTTGTCGAGCACATTCATGTGCGGAAACAGATTATAGGCCTGAAAGACGATGCCGATGCGCCGGTAGAGCCCGACCTTGCCAAAGGACGGATCCTCGGTCGCAACGCCATCGAGCCGAATCACGCCATGGTCGTATTCGACCAGCCGGTTGATGCAGCGCAGCAACGTCGACTTGCCCGACCCCGACGCGCCAATGAGACAGACCACCTCGTGACGCCTGACGGAAAGGCTCACCCGGTCGAGCACCAGCTTGCTGCCGTAATATTTGGTGACAGAATCGATGGAAACGCGATCTTCCATCACGCAGCCCCCTGAAGACGACGCAAGCGATCGCGCCGCGAGATGTAATCAGTGAGGCGCGCCATCGGCACGGTTGCCAGCATGAACAGGACAGCGGCTGCAATCAGCGACGAATAGTTGAAAGTCTGCGCGGTGTAGATCTGCGCCTCGCGCACCGCATCGCGCACGCCAATCACCGACAGCAGCGCGACGTCCTTCTGCAAGGCGACCGTCAGATTGAGGAGCGCCGGCAGCACATTGCGGATCGCCTGCGGCAAGATCGTGTAGCGCATCGCCTGCCATTGAGTCAGGCCGAGCGACTTGGCCGCCATGCGCTGCCCGTCATGCACCGCCTCGATGCCGGCGCGATACACTTCGGAAGCATAGGCGGCGTAGCACAGGATCATCGCCACCGTGCCCCAGAACAGGCCGCTGGACGGCAGCCCCGGAAGGTTCAGCGCCGGAATGCCGAAACCGAACAGCAGCACCAGCAGCAAGGCCGGCAGGCCGCGGAACACGTCGACATAGACAATCGCAAAAATGCGCAGCGGCGCGAACCACGGCCCCCGCAGCGAACGCGCCAGCGCCAGCACCATCGCCCAAAGGGCAATCGCCACCAGCGCGATCAGCCATACCTGGATGTTGATCCAGAAGCCGCGCAGCACCGCAGGAAACGCCTCGATCATCGCATCGAGGCTGAAGAACTGCCGCTTGATGCGCGGCCACTCCGGGGCAGAGGTGACCACATAGGCGATCACCCCGAAAAACAGAGCGACGCTGGCAAGACTGGTGAATATCGGCACGATCTGGTCGCGCAGACTGGTCCTGCGCCGCGCGGGCGGCGGTGGCGGGCTGTCTGTGAGCGCCTCCTCTGCCGCGCCGACGAATGCCGGCGACGCGGCATCGGGCCTCATTCGTTGATGACCTTCACATTGGGGTCGGCGACAAGATATTGGTAGACCAGATCGTCCACCACGCCCTTGCCGACGACGCCCATCAGCCCCTCATCGATCCAGCCGACGATCGGATTGCCCTGCTGGAAGATCAGCCCGTGGCCAAGATCGTTCTCATCGCCCGGCAGAAGCGCGACGATCGAGGCATCCGGAACCTGCACCGCGGTCAGATAGAGCGCGGTGGGAACGGCGACCACCGTCGCGTCGATCTGGCGTGCCTGCAGCGCCTGGAAGACGCCGACCTGATCGTCATAGACCGCCGCGTTCTTCACGCCGAGAATGTTCTCGACATAGGTCAGGTCGGTGGTGCCGAGCGCGACGCCCCAGCGCAGCTTACGCAACTCATCGAAGGTGGACGCATCGTCAGCGGGACCGCCCGGCAGCGCCACCAGCGCCTTGTCGGGCTGATAATAGACCTGCGAGAAGGTCGCGATCTGCGCCCGCGCTTCCGTCACCGAAATCTGCTGGATGCCGAAATCATAGTTCTTCTTGCCCGGCGCGATCGCCTGCTCGAAGGTCTCGCGGACCCAGACGACATCGTCCTTTTCGAAGCCGAGCTCCTTGGCCAACGCATAGACCAGCGCGCTCTCGAAGCCTTCGCCGCTTTCCGGCGCATTGTTGATCACCCATGGCGGATAGGCAGGATCGCTGGTGGCGACCGTCAACTTGCCCGGCGTGTGCAGGCGCGGATCCTGCGGCGTCTTTTCCTGCGCCAACGCGGCGCCCCCGACAAAGAGCGATACGGCCACAGCCATGAGCGCGCGATAAACACCTGTCAGTGCCATGGACATGAAAACTCCTCCCCGTCCGGACAATTACATCTCGTTGGTCCACCATAGGCGGCACAAGTGTGGACAGACAAGAATTTTCATCCGCGCACCAAGGCCTTAGTAGAGAAGATACTTCTGTGTTGCCGGCGAAAAGGTGCCTTGTCTTTGCGCCGCGCCGCTTTTCAACCTCAATTCCTCGCAAAATTGCCGCAAATTCCTATTTGCAAGATCTGACAAGGCTTGGACTGCCATTTTTTCGGGCGGGGACAGCCATTTCTGGAGCGGGACCATCGTGCGGCCGACCCTTGATGATGCTGGCGGGCAAGAGCGCACCGATGAGCAGGTGCCGCTGTCGCGTGGGCTGTCGACCAAGCTTCTGCTGCTGACGATCCTGTTCGTGATGCTGGCCGAAGTGCTGATCTTCCTGCCATCGGTGGCCGAGTACCGGCTGCGCTGGCTTGACGAACGGCTGGCCACTGCCGCCGCCGTCGGCATCGTGCTGGTCGAGAGCGCCCCCGGCAGCCTGTCGCAGCAGGTGCAGGATGATGTGCTGATCTCGCTCGGCGCCGAAGCCGTTGCGGTGCGCTCGCAGGGCGTCTCGCAGTTGCTGGCGGTATCGCAGATGCCTCCCGCCGTCGACGATCACATCAACCTCGACGACACACCCCCTCTCGAAGCGCTGACCGACGCGCTCGACACGCTGTTCTTCGGCGGCGAACGGACGCTGCGCGTGTTTGGCGCCGTCGGCGACCACGAACGCGAGTTCGAACTGGTGATGGGCGATGGCAATCTGCGCAAGTCGATGCTCGGCTATGCTCGCAATGTCGCTGTGCTGGCACTCATCCTGTCGCTGGTGACCGCATGGCTGGTGTACTACGCGATCAACCGGATCATGATACGGCCCGTGCGGGTGATGACGCGCTCCATGCTCGATTTTGCCGAGGCACCGGACGACCCGACGCGAATCATCCGCCCGGACGCCCATCGTGATGACGAGATCGGCGTCGCCGAACGCGAACTTGCCGCCATGCAGTCGCAACTGCAACGCACGCTCTCCGAGCAGAAACATCTGGCCGATCTCGGCCTTGCCGTTTCCAAGATCAACCACGACATGCGCAACACCCTCGCCGCCGCGCAGCTGATTTCCGACCGGCTGGCGACGGTGAAGGACCCGCTGGCGCAAAGCCTCGCGCCACGCCTGGTGCGCGCGATCGACCGCGCCGCCTCCTACACCGAGGGAGTGCTGGCCTATGGCCGCACACAGGAAGCGCCGCCCGCCCGCCGCCGCCTGCGCCTACGCCTTCTGGTCGAAGAGGTGGAGGATTTTCTCGGACTGGCACCTGATTCCGACATCGAGTTCGTCAACGCAGTCGATTCGGAAGTCGAGATCGACGCCGATTCGGAGCAGATTTTCCGCGTTCTTTCCAACCTCGCCCGCAATTCGGTACAGGCGATGGCGGCCGACGCGGATAATGTCGTGGTCAAACGCCTCGCGATCCATGGCGAGCGCGAAGGCAGCGTGTGCCGCATCTTTGTCGAGGATACCGGCCCCGGCCTGCCGCCCAAGGCGCGTGAGAACCTGTTCAGCGCGTTTCGCGGCGCGGCCCGCAGCGGCGGCACCGGCCTTGGCCTTGCCATCGCGCACGAACTGGTGCGCGCCCATGGCGGCACGATCAAGCTGGCGGGAAAGCGCGACGGCGGGCGCACCGTGTTCGAGATCGCAATTCCCGACCAGCCTGTGGATATCCACAGTGCCCGCGGCACGTTTCGCAGGCCCGCATGAAATCTCTTTGAAAGTTTTGCGAAATCCCGCTTGCAATTGGCGAAATGAGTAGATAGGTAACGCCCACAACGCCGGGCCACCTAGCAGTGATCACCGGCTCCGCCGAGAAATCGGCATGGCACGCGCCCGTAGCTCAGCTGGATAGAGCACCAGACTACGAATCTGGGGGTCAGAGGTTCGAATCCTTTCGGGCGCGCCATTTCAGAACAGAACTATGAACGCCGAACGCCGCCGTTTCTACGCTTGAAGCGGCGACCAACGTTCGCAGCAGTTCCGACTTCGATCCCATGATGCGAACCTCGTCGTCGGCAACCTCGACACGCTGCGCCAGCGCGCGTAGATGGTCGCGGCGGTAGCCGCCATCGTTGAGCTTGATCCGTTCACGGGCTTTGCGGGCAAACCCCTTGAGCATATCGGGGGTGACGCCCTGATTGCCTGAACTATCGAGCGCGAGCTGCGTGCGCTCCGCGTCGGCGGCGGCTTGATCCCGCAATGCCTTGAGGCTCACCATGCGTTCCTTTGCCATGGCGTCGTCCTTGTCCACCATGCCGGCTTCGATGGCGTCAAAGAGACGGCCGAGCCGCTGGTCGGCTTCCGTGATTCGCCTTTGAAGCTCGGCAAGATGCTCGCGGCGGCGTTCGGTGCGTTCCTGTCGGCGGTCGATGACGCTGGCAAGGACGGTTTCCAACCGCTTGGGCAGGAGCAGGCGGTCCCCGATATAATCGGCGACCGTATGGTCCAGCTTGTCCATGGGGATTGTGCGACCCTTGCAGCCGGTCTTGCCCTGCCGGGCCTTGGTCGAGCAGGTATAGTAGCGGTATGTCGCGCCCGTGCTGCCTTGGCCGGTGCGAAGGGTCATCGCTCCCCCGCACTTGGCGCAGAAGCAAATGCCGGTCAGGAGCGTCGGGCCGCTGGAGACACGTGCAGGCGTCACCATGGGATTGCGGGACTTGAGGCGGGCTTGCACCGCGTCGAACGTCTCGCGCTCGATTAGGGGCGGCACCGCCATGATAGCGACCTCGCTCTCCGGCTTCTTCTCCCGGTCCTTATGCGAGCGGGTGTTGAACCTGTGCTCGCCGATATAGGTGGTGCGGGTCAGGATGGCGTGGATTTGCGCCAATCCCCAACGCCCTCCGTCGCGGGTGAAGAAGCGGCGCTCGTTGAGATAGGTGGCGATGGCCTTTACGCCCATCGCGCCGGACGTGCCGTCTCCTTCGAGGAACAGGCGATAGATCAGCCGCACGGTGTCGGCGTGCAGCGGGTCGATCTCCAGCTTCTTCTTGATCTTCGATCCCCGCTGCTCGGCTGCGACGATGCGATAGCCGATAGGCGGCCGTGCGCCGTTCCAGAAGCCTTGCCGGGCGTTCTCATTCATGGCGCGCAGGACGTGCTTGGCGTTCTCCTTCGACTGGTATTCGTCGAACAGCGCCATGATCTGCCGCATCATCTGGTGCATGGGATCGTCGCCCATCTCCTGCGTGATGGACACCAGCTTGACGCCGTTCTTCGCCAGCTTTCTAACGTAGAACTCCATCTCGAAGTGATCGCGGAAGAACCGGCTGAACGAGTGGACCACGACAATATCGAAGGGCGCGGGCTTGGTCGTGCCCGCTTCGATCATTCGTTGAAACTCGGGGCGTTTGTCGTTGGTGGCGGTTGCGCCTGCTTCGATGAACGTCTCCACCAGTTGCAGGCCGCGTTGCTCGCAATAGGCTTCGCCCTGCCGCTTCTGGTCGGGAATGGAAATGTCATGCTCGGCCTGCCGGGCAGTCGAGACGCGCAGATAGAGGGCGGCACGGGCGGTAGTGGTTGGGCTGTGCTTGTTCATGCTTGGCCTCCCATAGCTTTCTTCGCCTTGGGGCGGTCGATCAGGGGCAACGCCAGCTCCACCCGGTCATGCACCACCTTGGGCGCGAGTTTGCGTCCATGCCCCGGTTCAAACCGCACAAGGCCATAGCTCTCCATGGTTTTCAGGGTGCGTGACAGGTTGGAGCCGGCCCGGCCGGTGATTTCCGCCAGTTCCTCCAGCGATGCCGGGGCTTTCTCGGCGATGATGCGCAGCAGTTCGCGGTTGCCGGCCGACAGCACCTTGGCAAAGGATTCGGTCGAGGTGAACCACACCTTCGGATCGCTGGGCGCAGGTTTTTCCTCGCCGCGCGCGATCCGCATGGTGCGGGCCTTCATTTCTTCATAGTCGGCAATCCCGACTTTCAATGTGGTCATAGGGCACCTCGTTCCTTCAATACCGCGTCCACGGTCTGCCAGAAGTCGGCCAGCAGCGTGGCCGCATCCTCGTAGGCGTAAGGCTTCACGGTCTGAAAGCGGTGCCGATGGTCCATCGGCTCGCCGCGCCTGCCCCGGCCGACCGGGTGGGCATTGTCGAAGCCGACCAGTCGTTCGCCCGAAGGCCCGTGAAGCGTGAGCGAATAATCGAGGCCGTGCGGCTTCTCCGGGGATGCCGGAACGCGGGTGACGACGAACTTCACCCAATGGCCGCCCTCTGGATCGACAAAGAGCATCTGTCCGTCGAGGTCCAGAAGCGTGTCGAGGCCCGGATCACGATCCGCGCTCATGCCTTTTTCCTATCAGTTTGAGATAGGAATTGCAAGCTGTCATCCGGCTTTCCCGGGTTCAAGAGTTCGTCGAACACATCGCCGAACCAGCGCTCGAACACGTCAATCTCGGCCTCGGTAACGGGAATGTCCTCCGGCCAATCGTCGGTAACGCGCATCCTCTGGCCGTCCGGGCCGAGAAGTGGCGTGTTGCCGGCTCGCGTCCGGTCGTCCGGCGTAGGATCGTCGGCGTAGTCGAACAGATCGTCGGGAAGTGGTTCGGGGATCGACTGTCGCGGTCGCCCTTTGCGGGCGCGGCGGCGCTCTGCGCACATGGAATCCTCCTTGGTTCTGGCGGATTCCGGGGCGCTATTGGCCCCGGAATTAAGCGAACCATGGAGGGCAGTCGGCGGCCTGTAGCGTGCCGCATTTGCGCCTATGCGCTGGCGGCACCCCTGCCGGAATGGGGTTAGCTGGAGGCTCGCCGCGCCTTGGCGAAACCGCGATCCGTGGCGATGAAGTGTTGAAGCATCGGAACGATGAGCTTGGCGGGATCGGCAACGGGCTGGCCGCTCTCGCGGGCCAGCACCTCGGCATAGGCGATCAGATCGCGGTGAAGCGGCGCGGGCAGTTCCACCGTCACCTTGACAGGCTTGTCGTCGGGCAGCGGGCCGAGTTTCAGTTTCGTCATGGTCAACCTCCTGCCGGCTCGAACACAAGATCGCGGGTGACGATGATCCTGACCGGAAAGCCCGGCCGGATGGTGAGCGTCGGCGCAACCTGCAACTGGCGCTGGACGATCTGCTGGCCGGCCTGATTGACGGTATCCTGCGCCCCGTCGCGGATGGCGCGGATCAGCCGGTCCTCGTCGCTCGTGGCCAGCTCCGAGCCGACTGCAAGCAGCGTGGATAGCCCTGCGGCCTTCATTAGATCCCACCAATGGTAATCAACACCGTCCTCAAGGCCGGCATAGCCGCTGGCGTCCGCGCCCGGCAGGCGCTCCAGAACGATGGAGCGGCCGCCCGGCAGGATCAGGCGGTTCCACACCAAGAGCACCCTGCGCTGGCCGAAGGTCACGCCGTCATCGTATTGGCCTATGATGCGGGTGCCCTGCGGGATCAGGAGCAGCGAGCCGGTCGGGCTGTCATAGACGTTCTCCGTCACCTGCGCGGTGATCTGGCCCGGAAGGTCGGAACGGATGCCGGTGATGAGCGCGGCCGGGATCACGGCCCCGGCCTGAAGGATATAGGGCGATGCTGGCGGCACAACGCGATCCGGGGCGACGGTCTGCCGGTCCACCGGCCCGTTGAGAAACGCCGCGTGGCGATCCTGTGTCGCGGGCTGCCCGCCGAGGCCAAGACCGGCAAGGCCGGGCATGGCCGTGCCGGCTGGCGCTACCGTGCGCGGGCCGGACTGGAAAAAGACGTTGCTCAAGCGCGCGGCTTCTTCCTCGGCCCTGCGGCGTTCTTCCTCGGGATCGACGGCGGGCGTCGTCATGACGGGCGGCGCGACTGGCTGGCCCCTGTTCTGCGCGTCAAGGATCGGGCGGCCAAGGTCGCCCGGCAGCGCGGGACCGAGCACCGGGCCGCTATAGTCGCTCGGCAGGCCCGCCAGCCCATCGGCGGTTTGCCGGTTGTTGGTCGAGTAAAGTTCGCCGCCGTCCGGCCCTCCGTCGCGGGTCTGGAGCGCGTAGATCAGCGCCCCGCCGAAGCCGAGAAGCGCGACGGCTCCGACGCCTGCCAGCATTTTGCGGGACAGGCGGGTGACGCGGGGCGATTCAGCGCGCAGGCGCATGGGTGCGGCGGTATCGGTATCGCTCATGAGGACGATCCTCCCGTGGTCGCGCTGGCCGGCTGGGCTGCGGCCTGCGTCGGGTTGGTGCGGACGATCCTGACCGTCTGCTGGCGGTTGCCAGAACCAAGGCGCAGTTCGGCCGTGCCGAACAGGCGGTCAACGATCAGGACGTTCTGGTGGACACGGCTGTTGACGATCTGCGGCTCGCCGTTCGCGCCAAGCACGAAGATCGGCGGCATCTCGCCCTGCACGATCCCAGCCGGGAAGACGATATAAACGCGCCTGCCGTCATCGAAGACGGAAACCGGCCGCCATGGCGGGCTATCGCCCTGCACCTGCAACCCATAACGATAGTTCCGCGCTGCCTCGGCGGGAATGATGGGTGCGGCCGGAACGGTCTGGCGCTGGCCGGCAGGCGGTGCGGGATAGGCCCATGCCACGGCCGGCATGTAGAGCGATTCCCGCGCGCGCAGCTCGAGCATGTAAGTGCGCCGGTCGGTGGTGACGACAAGGTTGGTGGAAATGTCGGGGCGCGTCGGCTTCACGAGGATATGGACACGGCGGTTTGCACCGCTGCCGCTCTCTGTGTCGCCGATAATCCACCTTGTCGTATCGCCGGCCGCGATCGGCCCCGCGCCTGTCAGGCTCTCGCCTGGCTCCAGCGCAATGGTCGTGATCTGCCCGACTGCGGCATAGACCTGATAGAGCGCGCCTTCCGACCACGGATAAATCTGGATGGCGTTGTAGTAGCCTTCCCGGCGCGGCTCGACGCGGGCGGCGGCATTTGCGTTCTCGACGCGGCCGGTCGGTGTGCCTGCGGCGGTGCCGCCGCGCGCCACGGTCCATGCCGGGGGCACATGCAGCGGCCGGGGCGTGTTGTCGGTTGCCGCCGCCTGCACGGTCGGCAGCGGCGGAACGCTGGCATCGTAGCTGAATTGCGGTGTCCGGTTGGTCGCGCAGCCTGCCAAAGTAATTGCAAACGCCGTCGCAAAAATCGCATAGGTTAGCGACTTCAGGATCAGTAAGGAGGAATCGACAGAATGGATTCTGTGCCGACGATTGTTGCCCGGTATATCGACGCCTACAACAGGATGAATGTTCAGGCGATGCTCGACTGCCTGTCGGGCGACGTTCGGTTTATCAACAGATCGAACGGAGAGACGACGAACGAAACGCACGGGATCGAGGCATTCCGTGCGCTGGCGGAACAGGGCGTCCAGTTGTTTGCTGAAAGAGAACAGACGATCCTCGACTGTATCGCGATAGACGACCGTGCAGCCGTGCGCATCGGCTATCGCGCCAAGGTCAAGACCGACCTGCCCAATGGCTGGAAGGCCGGGCAGGAGATCGAGATGACGGGCACCTCGTTTTTCATGATCTCCGAGGGAAAGATCAGCGAGGTGATTGATGCAAGCTGAAGTTTTCATTGGCTCATCTCCCGCGACCACGAAATTGCGTTGACGTAGATTCCGAGCGGATTGGCGCGCAGGCGCTCGGCATTGCGAGGCGGCTGAATCACGATGGTCAGGATCGCGGTCCAGCGTTCGGTCGTGGAGAGTTGGCCGTTCTCGAAATGGCGTTCGGTCCACGCCACTCGGAAGCTGTTGGGGGACGCGCGGATGACGCTCGAGACCTCGACGGCGACCTGCTGACGGCCGACGCGGGTGAACGGGTCGTTGGCGCGGGCGTAGTCGTTCAAGGCAGCCGCGCCTCGATCCGTGGTCCACTCATAAGCCCGAAGCCAATTCTGGCGGACAATGATCGCATCGGCCGGGATCGCGCGGACCTGCTCGATGAAGCGGCCGAGGTGGAAAGCGATTTGCGGGTCAGTCGGGCGATAGTCGGCTAGGGCCGGCGCGACGGTCTGCGCCTGCCCGAGATTATCGACCTGAACAACCCAAGGCACCACGGTCCCGCGCGCCGACTGCCAGACCAGCGCCGAGGCGAAGCCGGCCGAAAGGATCAGGGAGCCGAAGGCCATGAGCCGCCAGTTCCTTGCCTGCACGCGGGCAGAGCCGATGCGCTCGTCCCACGCCTGCGCGGCCTTCTGGTAGGGCGTCTCGGGTTCGGGTGATTTGCCGTAATGAGTTGCGGGTCGTTTGAAGATGCTCATGAGCGGTCACTTTCGGAAAGGTTGACGGAGGAACCGGAGCCGTGGCTGTCGCCGGAGCGGACGGCATGGGCTGTCATGGCGGTGCCGTGGTTGAGGGCCTGCCGGCGCTGCATCCGCTGCGCCCAAGCCGGGGGACCATCGGGGGAAGTCGGCGGCGCGGCGGCCGGGGCGGCGCTCGCGCCGCCGACCGTGCTCATGGTCGAGCTGCCGCCAGTCGCGCCGAAGCCGGCCTTTGCGCCAGCGGAGAAGCTGGACTTGACGCTTTCGCTTGCTTGGGATGTTGCGCTGGAGGCTGCGCGCTTGAGCGGCGAGACGGCGGCCGAGCCTGCCGCTCGGGCGACACCGCCGAGGCCGGAGGCAACGCCCGCCGCTCCGGTCTGGCCGAGCGAGCCGAGGTTATAGGCAGCGGTCGCCGCGCCCGCGGCGGTCGCGCCTCCCCGAACGGCCGCGGCTCCACCGGACAGGGCAGCAGCACCACCTTTGGCGGCGAGCATGGCCCCGCCGCCAGCGGCGACGCCTGCACCTGCGACCGCAAGGCCGGTTCCCACGGCTGCGCCCGCGCCGAGTTGCGGGCCGCCAGAGACGATGCCGTTGGCGATACCGGGACCGAAGATGCCGAGGCCGAGCAGAGACAGCGCGGCAAGCACAATCGCCATGGCCTCGTCGATGGTCGGGGTTGCCCCGCCGAAACCGGCCGTGAATTGCGAAAACAAGGTGCTGCCTATGCCGATGATGACGGCGAGCACCAAGACCTTGATGCCGGACGACACCACGTTGCCCAAAACCTTCTCGGCCATGAACGCGGTCTTGCCGAACAGGCCGAAGGGGATCAGCACGAAGCCGGCCAGCGTGGTCAGCTTGAACTCGATCAGCGTCACGAAAAGTTGGATCGCCAAAATGAAAAACGCGAGCACCACAAGCGCCCACGCGAACAGCAGGCACGCGATCTGAATGAAATTCTCGAAGAAGGCGATCCAGCCCATCAGGTCGGAAATGGAATCGAGCAGCGGCCGGCCGGCATCAAGGCCGGTCTGCGCCACGCGGCCCGGCCGCATCAGATCGGAAACGGAAAAGCCGGTACCCGACGCCATGAGGCCGAGGCCGGCGAAGCTCTCGAAGACGATGCGGGCGAGGTTGTTCCAGTTTGAAATGATGTAGGCGAAGACACCGACAAACAGGGTCTTCTTGACCAGCCGCGCGATAATGTCGTCATCCGCGCCCCATGCCCAAAAGAGCGCGGCAAGCGTCACGTCGATGACGATGAGCGTCGTGGCGATGAAGGCGACCTCGCCGCCGAGCAGCCCGAAACCGCTGTCGATGTAGGAGGTGAATACGCCGAGAAAATTGTCGATGACGCCCGTGTTGCCCATGGTCAGCGCGCCTCGCTGCGGTCACGGCCGAGGAAGCGGTCGCGGGATTCAGCCCATGCGGCGAGGCAGTCGGTGTCACTCGCCGCCGCCTCGCCGAGCTGCTGGCAACGGCGCAGGGTTTCGCGCAGGGGATCGGCCGGTGGCTGGAAGGCCGACGCCGGGGGTAGCACGGAAGGTTCGTCCTTCCGCGCCATGTCGATTGCGGTCGCCGTGACGGCGATGGCGATGAACACCACGGCCCCGAGCCGGGCCAGCATCTTGCCGTCCATGGCGAGCCTCCCGTCAGTTGTTGCCGTTGAACATCTGCGCGTTGCCGGGCTGGTATCCGCTGCCCGGCGTCAGGAACCGTTCGCGCTGGATGCGGCCCTGCTCGGCGGCGGTCGCGCGCTCTGCCTCGGTCAGCGCGTCGGCGCGGCCGTTTGCCGAGATGACCGCGATTAGGTCGGAAAGCTGCTGCGACTGGAGCGCGAGAAGCTGGTTGCCGGCCTGCGTCGCCTGCAATGCCCCGGTCGCGCCCTGACTCTGGCCGACAAGCGCGGCCATCTCGGCGCGGTTGCTGTCGATGTTGCCGACCGCACCCGCCTGAACGCGCATCGCGTCCTGCAAGCCGCCAACGGTATTCTCCCAGCGGCCGCGCGCATCGGCGACAAGCTGGGCTTCGGTCGCCGAAAGCGAGACGTTGCCATATTGCTGCTGGAACGCTTGGTCGATCTGCCCGACCTCGAACGCGATGTTCTGCGCTTGGCCGAGAAGCTGCTGCGTGCGCTGGACGTTCTGCTGGAGCTGCTGGAGCGAGGAATACGGCAGGCTCGCCAGATTGCGGGCCTGATTGATGAGCATTTGCGCCTCGTTCTGGAGGCTGGTGATCTGGTTGTTGATCTGCTCCAGAGTGCGCGCTGCCGTGAGCACGTTCTGCGCATAGTTGGACGGGTCATAGACGATGCGGCCGAAACCGAATTGCGCATGGGCCGGGCTTGCCAGCATAGGCGACAACGCGACGGGCACGGCGAGCGCCAGCGCGAGGGCCGAGGCCCCGACGATCTTGGAATAGGTCATGGAAGAATCTCCTGTGTGGGGTGGATATCCGGCGCGGCCGGCGCGGCGGATTCCGGTCGGTCGGCGAGATTGGTGAGGTTCGGGATCAGGTCGGCAGCCCAATCGACGCCGCGCGCCTGTAGCCATGCGGCGAGGAAGCCATCGCGGCCGTGTTCGGCGACAATCTGCGCGATGAGCGTCTGGTCGGATTTGGCGGATGCGGCGCAGAGCGCGAGGCCGACTTCGGACAGGCCAAGCTCGAACAGGCGATTGCCCCTGCGGCTTTGGCAGTAATAATCCCGCTTGGGCGTGGCCCTTGCGAGGATTTCGATCTGCCTGTCATTGAGGCCGAAGCGGCGATAGATGGCCGTGATCTGCGGCTCGATGGCGCGCTCGTTCGGCAGCAAGAGCCGCGTCGGGCAGCTCTCGATGATGGCGGGCGCGATGTTGCTCCCGTCAATGTCGGACAGGCTTTGCGTGGCGAAGATGACGCTGGCGTTCTTCTTGCGCAGCGTTTTCAACCATTCGCGGAGCTGGCCGGCGAAACCCTCGTCGTCCAGCGCGAGCCAGCCTTCATCGATGATGAGAAGCGTCGGCCGCCCGTCGAGCCGGTCGCCGATCCGATGGAACAGGTAGGCGAGCACGGCCGGAGCCGCGCCGGTCCCGACCAGCCCCTCGATCTCGAACGCCTGCACGTCCGCCGATCCCAAATGCTCTGTCTCGGCGTCGAGTAACCGGCCATAGGCCCCACCGACGCAGAACGGCCGGAGCGCCTGTTTCAGATCGTTGGATTGCAGCAGCACGGCAAGGCCGGTGATGGTGCGTTCCTCGACGGGGGCCGAGGCCAGCGAAGTCAGCGCCGTCCAAAGATACTCTTTGACCTCGGGCGTGATGGTTAGCCCCTCGCGCATGAGGATGGCGGCGATCCAGTCCGCCGCCCATGCGCGTTCATAGGTATCGTGGATGCGGGCAAGCGGCTGGAGCGAAACGGACGTCTCGGCCCCTTCCGTGAGGCCGCCGCCCAAATCGTGCCAGTCGCCGCCCATGGCGAGCGATGCGGCGCGGATCGAACCGCCGAAGTCGAAGGCAAAGACTTGGCTGGCCTCATAGCGCCGGAACTGTAAGGCCATGAGGGCGAGCAGCACGGATTTGCCCGCGCCAGTGGGGCCGACGACAAGGGTATGGCCTACGTCGCCGACATGGAGGCTTAGCCGGAACGGGGTTGAGCCTTCGGTCTTTCCAAAGAGCAAAGGGGGCGCACCGAAATGCTCGTCCCGTTCCGGCCCCGCCCACACCGCCGATAGCGGGATCATGTGGGCGAGATTCAAAGTGCTGATGGGCGGCTGACGGACATTCGCGTAGGCGTGTCCGGGCAGGCTGCCGAGCCATGCATCAACCGCGTTGACGCTCTCGGGCATGGCGGTGAAGTCGCGGCCCTGAACGATCTTCTCGACCAGGCGCAGCTTCTCGTCGGCAAGGCGCGGGTCGGCATCCCATACGGTGACGGTCGCCGTGACGTAGGCCATGCCCGCCACGTCCGCCCCAAGCTCCTGCAACGCCATGTCGGCGTCGAGCGCCTTGTTGGCGGCGTCGGTGTCCACAAGCGCGGACGCCTCGTTTGTCATGACCTCTTTCAAGATCGCGGCGACGCTCTTGCGCTTGGCGAACCATTGGCGACGGATGCGGGTCAGCAGCCGGGTTGCATCGGTCTTGTCGAGCAGGATCGCGCGGGTGCTCCACCGATATGGGAACGGCAGCCGGTTCATTTCGTCGAGCAGGCCCGGCGTCGTCGCGGTCGGGAATCCCACGATGGTCAGCACGCGCAGATGCGCGTCGCCAAGGCGCGGCTCCAGCCCGCCGGTCAAGGGCTGGTCGGCGAGCAGCGCGTCGAGGTGCATGGGCACCTCGGGCACGCGCACACGATGCCGGTTGGTCGAGATGGTGGAATGGAGATAGGTCAGCGTCGCGCCGTCATCCATCCAACGGCACTCGGGCATGAAGCCGTCAAGCAAGGCCAGCACGCGGTCGGTGCGGTCGATGAAGCCGCGCAGGACTTCCCACGGGTCCACCCCCGTTTTCTCCCGGCCCTCGTAGAGCCATGCCTCAGTGCGGGCGGCTTCCTCGGCCGGGGGCAGCCAGAGGAAGGTGAGGAAGTAGCCGGACACGAAATGCGCGCCCGCTTCCTCGAAACCGGCCTTACGCTCGGCATCGACCAGCGCCGACGCGGGATCGGGAAAGGTGCTGTCGGGATAGGTGGCGGCTTCGCTACGCTGCGCCTCGACGAAGATGCTCCAGCCGGAGCCGAGGCGGCGCACGGCATTGTTGATGCGGCCGGCGACGGCGACTAGCTCGGCCGCGACGGCGGAATCCAGATCGGGACCGCGAAACTTCGCCGTCCTCTGGAAACTGCCGTCCTTGTTGAGCACAACGCCCTGACCGACCAGCGCGGCCCATGGCAGATAATCAGAGAGGCGCGCGGCGGTGCGGCGGAATTCGGAAAGGTTCATCATGGCTGCACCCTCAAACCGCCAAATGACCGGGGATGCGGAGATGCCGCCGCCCGACCTCGACAAAGAGGGGATCGCGCTTTGCCGCCCATACGGCCGCGAAGTGGCCGATTGCCCAGATGGCGATGCCGATCAGCCAGAGGCGCAGGCCGAGGCCCACGGCTCCGGCCAGCGTTCCGTTCATGATGGCGATGGCGCGCGGAGCGCCGCCGAGCAGGATATGTTCGGTCAGCGCCCGGTGAACCGGGACCGTGAAGCCCGGCACGGCGTCCAGTTGCTCGAACGCGACGGCCATCAAACGAGCGCCCCGCCGCCGAACGAGAAGAACGACAGGAAGAAGCTCGACGCGGCGAAAGCAATCGACAGGCCGAACACGATCTGGATCAGACGGCGAAAGCCGCCGCTGGTGTCCCCGAACGCGAGGGTCAGGCCGGTGGCGATGATAATTATCACCGCGATAATTTTTGCGACGGGTCCCTCAATGGACTGAAGGATTTGCTGAAGCGGTTGCTCCCACGGCATCGACGATCCCGACGCATGGGCGGCCGGGGCGAGCATGAAGCTGATAGCAAGGGTGGATGCGGCGGTCGCGGCGAAGCGATAGCCGCGCGAAATCGTGCGGATCATGAAGATTCTCCTGTGCTGGTTTGGATTGCGGGGGTGATGCGGTAGTCGCCGTCCGGCCCCAGCCCTTCGACGCGGGCAAGCTCGGCAAGCCGGCGCGCGGAACCGCGCCCGGAAAGGACAGCAACAAGGTCGATTGTCTCGGCGATCAGGGCGCGCGGGACGGTGACGACAGCCTCTTGGATGAGCTGTTCAAGGCGACGGAGCGCACCGATGCCGGTGCCTGCATGGATGGTGCCGATGCCGCCGGGGTGTCCCGTTCCCCACGCTTTCAGGAGGTCGAGGGCTTCCGATCCGCGCACCTCGCCGATGGGGATGCGGTCGGGGCGCAGGCGCAGCGAGGAACGCACCAGATCGGAAAGCGTCGCCACGCCGTCTTTCGTCCGCATCGCCACTAGATTGGGCGCGGCGCATTGCAGCTCGCGCGTATCCTCGATGATGACGACGCGATCCGCCGTCTTCGCCACCTCGGCGAGCAGCGCATTGGTCAGCGTGGTCTTGCCGGTGCTGGTGCCGCCCGCCACGAGGATATTTGCGCGGGAGGAAACGGCCGCGCGTAACGTCGCGGCCTGATCGGTGGACATGATCCCCGCCGCCACATAGTCGTCGAGGCTGAACACGGCGACGGCGGGCTTGCGGATGGCGAAGGTCGGGGCGGCGACCACGGGTGGCAGCAGGCCCTCGAATCTTTCGCCAGACTCCGGCAGCTCGGCCGAGATGCGCGGGCTGCGGGCATGAACCTCCGCGCCGACATGATGCGCGACCAGCCGAACGATGCGTTCGCCATCGGCGGCGGACAGGCGCTCGCCCGTATCGGAAAGCCCTTCGGACAGGCGGTCGATCCACAACCGCCCGTCCGGGTTCAACATCACCTCGACCACGGCCGGGTCTTCGAGCAGCCGGGCAATGGCGGGGCCGAGCGCGGTGCGCAACATGCGTGCGCCGCGCGCAATGGCTTCCGGTCTTTGGTGGTTGGTGGTCATGTCGGCCCCGGCTTCTTGCGGGGACGCGACAGGCCATCCCCGGATCGGGGTCGATTAAGAGAGGCCGAAATCTGGCCGGTTCAACAAGTATCTAGCTGCGTGCGGTGATCGGCGGCGAACGGCGGTAAATAGGATGGGTCCGAATACTTATTCTTGATCGCCGTTGCTCTCGGACTCGTCCGGCAACGGATCGTCGGGAAGTGAGTCGAGGTCACGCGACAGCTCTTTGAGGAACCTGTCGCCCGTCGCCAGACGCCGTCCGAGATTCTGCATGAAGCCCTCAAAGCGCTCCGCGCCTTTGGCGCGGGCAGCGGATTGTGCGGCTCCCGTAAGCGGCGGCGTGAGGGTCATCCAGAAATGGATGAACTGCGCGACCGCCTCGCCAAGGACGGCGAGATCTAGGTCGAGCGTGTCGATCTGGCGGCCGAGCTTGTCCAAGCGGCGCGACATGGCGGCTTCAAGCTGGTCGGCGGAATCGCCGGACAGGTAGGACATGACCGCCGCCTCAACGATGGCGGATTTCGAGACATTGCGGCGCAGCGCCACCGAGCGGCGCAGCGCCATCGCCTCGATCTGTGGAATGAGCGCGGGGTCGAAATAGAGATTCAGGCGGGTTCTGGTTGCCATGGGCGTATCCTCAAAGGTCGATTCCATCATCGGGGTTCATCGCCACCTGCCGCGCCACCATCCTCATGCGCTGGCGCATGGCACGGGCCTTGGCCGCGTCAACGTCCGGCTCGTCGTCCAGAAACTCGAACTCCTGTTCGGGGGATGGCGGCGGGGCGACGATTTCCTCATGCTCGGGCAATTCCGGCTCGCGGCGGATGCCCGCATTGGCCGGATCGCCTTCGGCCTCGCTTCCGCACGTCGCGGAACGGCTTTCCGCCGCGACCACGCGGCCGGACCAATCATCGGCGGATGGGCTGGGCGCCAGCGGAGCGGCGACCAGATCGGGCGGGGTCAGGATGCGTTCCTGCAATCGCGCATCCTCGAAATAGCGCGCCTTGATGGCGCGGATCGGCGGCGTGCCCGCGACCATGACGATTTCGTCGGTGGGTGGAAGCTGCATGATTTCGCCCGGCGTGAGCAGCGGCCGGGCCGTCTCCTGCCGCGACACCATCAAGTGACCTAACCACGGGGCTAGGCGGTGCCCTGCGTAGTTGGTGGAGTCGCGCAGCTCGGTCGCCGTGCCTAATGCGTCTGAAACACGCTTCGCCGTCCTTTCGTCGTTCGTGGCGAAGCTGACGCGGACGTGGCAGTTGTCGAGGATCGCGTTGTTCGGGCCATAGGCGCGCTCGATCTGGTTGAGGCTCTGCGCGATCAGGAAGCCTTTGATTCCGTAGCCCGCCATGAAGGCGAGCGCCGATTCAAAGAAATCGAGCCGGCCGAGCGCCGGAAACTCGTCCAGCATCAATAGCAGCCGATGGCGCTTGCCGGAGGTGGTCAATTCCTCGGTCAACCGCCTGCCGATCTGGTTGAGGATCAGGCGGATAAGCGGCTTTGTGCGGTTTATGTCGGACGGCGGCACGACAAGGTAGAGCGTGACGGGCTGGCGGCTGCCGACCAGATCGGCAATGCGCCAGTCGCATCGCGCCGTCACCCGCGCCACCACGGGATCGCGGTAGAGGCCGAGAAACGACATGGCGGTGGAGAGCACGCCCGACCGTTCGTTCTCGGATTTGTTCAACAGCTCGCGGGCCGACGACGCGATGACGGGATGAACGCCCGCCTCGCCGAGATGCGGCGTATCCATCATGGCGCGCAAGGTCGCCTCGACCGGACGGCGGGGATCGGACAGGAAGTTGGCGACGCCCGCCAAGGTCTTGTCCTTCTCCGCATAGAGAACATGCAGGATCGCGCCGACCAGCAGCGAATGGCTGGTCTTTTCCCAATGGTTGCGCTTGTCGAGACTGCCTTCGGGATCGACCAGAATATCCGCGATGTTCTGCACGTCGCGGACTTCCCATTCCCCCTGCCGCACTTCGAGCAGCGGATTGTAGGCGGACGATCTGGCGTTCGTGGGATCGAACAGCAGGACGCGGCCATGCTGGGCGCGAAAGCCGGCCGTCAGAGTCCAGTTCTCGCCCTTGATGTCGTGGACAATGCAGCTTCCCGGCCATGTCAGCAGCGTCGGTACCACCAGCCCGACACCTTTGCCGCTGCGAGTCGGGGCGAAGCACAACACATGCTCCGGCCCGTCATGGCGCAGATAGTGCCGGTCGTATCTGCCGAGCACCACGCCATCGGGGCCGAGCAGACCGGCGGCGCGGATTTCGCGATCCTCCGCCCATCGCGCCGAACCATAGGTGGCGACGTTGCGCGCCTCCCGTGCCCGGATGATCGACATGAGGATGGCGGCGGCGATGGCGATGAAACCGCCGGACGCCGCGATGATGGCACCTTCGACGAAGATTGCGGGCGCATAGGCGTCAAACGAAAACCACCACCAGAAGAAGGCCGGCGGATAATAGACCGGCCAGCCCGCCAGCTCGAACCACGGATTGCCAAGCTGGAGCTGGAAGCGGAGGCGGAACGCCGTCCATTGCGTCGCTGCCCACACCATCACCAGAACGATGGTGAAGACGACAGCGATTTGACCCCAAAGGATTCGGCCTCCGCGCAATGCAGGCTCCAGTCGGCAAAAGAAACGGAGCCGATCAGAGAGTAGGCAAAACCGGACAGGCAACAGGAAAGGGGGTGCGGGAGGGCTACCGGATACTATCGGCGGCAAATAGGACGGGTTGCGTTCACCGCCATCCGGCCGGGTGATCGCCGCTGCGCAACTGGCCGGGCGAATCGCCGCAACGCCTCATATTGTTTGCAAGGTTGAGCAGGTTTTTCAGGGTGGCGCTGCGATTGAACGGCGACCAGACGGCGGTGAACGCAACCGGCTCTGGCTCATCGGCGAAAGGCAGGAAGACGATGCCGGACGTGGGCAGCAGCGCCGTAGCTGCTCCGACGATGGTGATGCCGAAGCCCTGTCCGACCATGGACAGCAGCGCGCCACGCCCCACGTCGAAGCGCAGGATTGACGGCGCGGGCCAGCGCCCGGCATGGCGCAGCACGATATGGCTATGAACCTGCGGACCTGTGCCGCCATGCCGGACAAGAAACGTCTCGCCGGCCAGATCGGCCCATGTGACGGCCGACTGCCCGGCGAGTGGATGCCCATCCGGCAGCACGGCAACCAACTGTTCGGTCCAGATCGGGTGGGTGTGGCAGTCTGGCAGCTCGGGCGTGCCCGCGACAAACACCACGTCCAGCCGGTCGGCGCGAAGCTGCATCACCGCTTCGCGAGCTGTCCCTTCCGTCATCTCGACTTCAACGCCGGGATGGTCCTCGCGGTATTGGCCGATCAGCTTTGCGAGGAAGCTGTGCGGGATCAGGGCATGGATACCGATACGAAGCCGGCCGCTTTCTCCCGCTGCCGCCATGCCGGCGGTCTTCACTGCATGGTCCAGTTGATCGACGCCGGCCGCTATCCGCTCGACGAAGTGGTGTCCGGCCTCGGTCAGTCGGACGCCGCGCGCGTGACGCTCGAACAGAAGGATACCAAGGTCTTCTTCCAGCGCCTTCACGCGGGCGCTGACGCTGGATTGCGCCACGCCGAGCGCATTGGCGGCGTGGCGGAAGTTCAGATATTCGGCGACGGCGAGTGTCTGGATCAGCGATGCGAGGGGGATACGCGATCCGAGCGTGGTCGGCATACCCCATGGGCAACCATCCATCGGTGCTGATCGCCGCCGCATCGCTCAAATGCCACTACAGTGCTTTGTTCCACGCCGTAGCAGACGCAGGTGCTTGGCTCCCTTAGAATGACGCATTGGATTACCCCTCCTACTATGTCGCCTACTGCGCATAAGTGACTTGCATGATGGAAGTTACACCATTATGGATGTGTCATGCAACGAACAAGCTTTCTGTCATTCGAGTGTCCCGCAGCCCGAGCGCTGGAAAGCGTCGGTGACTGGTGGAGCATCCTGATCCTGCGAGACGCCTTCCAAGGGCTTAGCAAATTCGATGAATTCGAGAAGAATCTCGGTATTTCCGCGAACATTTTGGCGAGGCGATTGAAGCATCTCACGGCGGAAGGACTGTTTGAAAGGCAACGATACAATGATCATCCGCCTCGATTTGAATACGTCCTTACCGACAAGGGGCGAGATTTCTATCCGGTAGCAATCGCCCTGTTCGCATGGGGGAACCGGAACCTTGCGCCCAATGAAATAGCCATGCGCCTTGGTGACAAGAAAACCGGACAGGAGAGGACCGCCGTTATCATCGACGCGAATACAGGAGAAGCAATCACTCCCGAAAACACCGTTCTTCTGGCAGGCCCCGCCGCAACAGAGGAAACGATGCGCGTCATAAATCGCATGAAGCGAATAAGCTCAGAAAAAGAAACGGAATAATCCAATGCGCCGAATTGTTGTAACCGGCATGGGTTTAGTTGGCCCCCTTGGTTCTGGCACTGAAATAAGCTGGAAAAGACTCCTCGACGGGAAATCGGGAATCAGGAATTTGCCTGATGAAATCTCCAATGATCTACCGGTGAAAATCGGGGGAATCGTTCCCAGCCTGATTGAAGATTCCGAAGCCGGTTTTGATCCAGATTTAATCGTTGACACAAAGGATCAACGAAAAATGGATCGCTTCATTCTGTTTGCACTTGCGGCCGCGAAGGAGGCTCTTGAAACGGCAGGATGGCATCCCACGAGCGACTACGAACGTGAGCGCACGGCGACAATTATCGCCTCTGGTATAGGCGGGTTTCCTGCTATCGCTTCGGCAGTTCGCATAACGGATACACGGGGAGCACGGAGGCTCTCACCGTTTACCGTGCCGTCGTTTCTTGCCAACCTTGCAGCAGGACACGTTACCATCAGGCATGGATTTACAGGCCCAATTGGCACGCCTGTAACCGCCTGCGCTGCGAGCGTTCAGGCCATCGGAGACGCCGCGCGGCTGATACGCTCCAACGAAGCCGATATCGCTCTGTGCGGTGGAGCAGAAGCGTGCATTGACAAGGTTAGTCTCGGGGCATTTGCTGCCGCGCGAGCACTATCTACCGGCTACAATACTACACCTGAAATGGCGTCAAGGCCGTTCGACACCGAGCGCGATGGTTTCGTAATGTCCGAAGGGGCGGGTCTGATCGTCATAGAAGAATTGGAACATGCCCTTGCTCGGGGTGCCAAACCCATAGCCGAATTGGTAGGATACGGCACAAGCGCTGATGCACACCATGTGACTGCCGGTCCAGAGGACGGTCGAGGCGCGGCCCGTGCAATGAAAATCGCGCTACAAAGTGCCGGTTTGAAGCCCAACGATGTTCAACATCTGAACGCTCATTCAACCTCCACCCCCGTAGGGGATCGAGGAGAAATAGCCGCGATAAAATCCGTTTTTGGCGATCATGATGTAGCTGTAAGCGCCACGAAGTCAGCGACGGGGCACTTACTCGGTGCCGCTGGCGGCATTGAGGCGATCTTCACGATACTCGCCTTACGGGATCAAATCGCTCCCCCAACGAGAAATTTGGAGAGCCCCGATCCTATTGCCGTAGGTATCGATCTGGTTCGCCAATCTGCACGGCCTGTTCTCATGGAACATGCCATTTCCAACGGATTCGGCTTTGGCGGCGTTAATGCAAGTGTCGCTTTCCGGCGATGGCAATAACAGTCCCGGACGGTGCTTCCGCGACCACTTCGGCTCACGCCCTCGCTATCCGTGGCAGTACTGAATTCGTGCAGACCTGCCGGCCCATGTCGTTGGCGAGGCTGAGCAGGTTACGAAGCGCCGCGCTGCGGTTGGACGGCGACCAGACAGCCGAGAAGGCGACCGGCTCCGGCTCGTCGGCGAAGGGCAAGAAGACAATGCCGTTTGTCGGCAACAGCGCCGTGGCCGCGCCGACGATGGTGATGCCGAAGCCCTGTCCGACCAAGGACAAAAGGGTGCCACGCCCCACGTCGAAGCGCAGGATCGACGGCGCAGGCCAGCGCTCGGCATGGCGTAGCATGATATGGCTATGAACCTGCGGTCCAGTGCCGCCATGCCGGACAAGGAACGTCTCGCCTGCCAGATCGGGCCATGTGACGGCTGACCGCTTGGCGAGCGGATGCCGTTCCGGTAGCACCGCCAAGAGCGGTTCGGTCCATGTGCGACGGGAATGGCAGTCGGGTGGTTGGGGCGTGCCCGCGACGAACGCCACGTCCAACCTGCCGGCGCGAAGCTGCACCACCGCTTCACGGGCCGGGCCTTCGGCGATCTCGACTTCAACATCGGGGTGATCCTTGCGGTATTGGCCGATCAGCTTTGCGAGGAAGCTATGCGGAATCAGGGCATGGATACCGATACGAAGCCGGCCGCTTTCTCCGGCTGCCGCCATGCCGGCGGTTTTCACCGCATGGTCGAGTTGGTCAATACCTACGGCTATCCGCTCGACGAAATGGCGTCCGGCCTCGGTCAGCCGAACGCCGCGTGCATGACGCTCGAACAAGAGGATGCCGAGGTCTTCTTCCAGTGCCTTCACGCGGGCGCTGACGCTGGACTGTGCAACGCCGAGCGCATTGGCGGCGTGACGGAAGTTGAGATATTCGGCGACAGCGAGAGTGTGAACTAAGGTCATCATTGGCACTCGCCCCGAAAGGAGATGATTGCTCAACGGATTTAATCCGTCATTTCTCGTAAGTCTACGCATACCAATTCGCCATGACTCAATCACAATGAAGTTGCGAAAGGTCTGCGTAGTATTGGCAGACATATTAAATAGAGGATCGCGCCGAAAATCCAAACCCAACCGTTCCATGCTCCTACGGTGGCAGAATAGAGTGCCGTGAAGCCAAGCGGTCCCGCGATAGAGCTTAGATTGGTGAGGCTTGTAAGCGTTCCCTGTAAAGCTCCTTGCTTGTTACTGCTGACATTGTTTGAAAGCATTGCCTGCAAGGCCGGCATGCCAACACCTCCGGCGGCAAGCAGCAACAAAATCGGGAACACCATCCATCCCTGCGTGGCAAAAGCCAGAAGAATGAAGCCAGTCGCATCCGCAGCCATGCCAAACAGTAGCGTGCGCCGTTCTCCAAGCCGGCTTGAAAGAGGGCCGGTAACAAACGCCTGAAAAATCGCGTGTGTTGCTCCAAACGCCGCGAGCGACAAGCCAACGGTCGTGGTGTTCCACTGAAAACGATCCTCGCCATATATGACCCATAGGGCCGCAGGGACCTGGCCGATCAGTTGAATAATGAAGAAAACTGCGAAAAGGGCCACTAGCCCGCGCAATGCATCATCCAGCCGGAACAGAACGAATGGTTTGATGCGAACCGGCTTTCCGGTCTCGCCATCGCCGCGACGAGTCTCCCTGAGGAAAATGCAGGCTAGCAGGAACGCGAAGCCGTTGAGAAGGGCAGCGGCGATAAACGGAGCATGGGCAGAAATACCACCGAGCATACCACCAAGTGCTGGCCCGGCAATCATGCCTGCCCCATAACAGGCCCCCATGTAGCCGAACCAGCGTGCGCGAGAACCTTCCCCCGTCGAATCCGCAATGGTTGAGGCAGCTACAGCTCCGGTTGCGCCCGTGATGCCGGAGACGAGCCGGCCGATATAGAGCACCCATAAGACCGGCGCTGATGCCATAATCGTGTAATCGACTGCGGCCCCCGCAAGGGAAGCCAGAAGCACCGGACGCCGACCGTAAGCATCTGAAAATTGTCCAAGCACGGGCGCGAAGATGACCTGCATCAACGCATAGAGTGACAGCAAAGCACCATAGTGACCAGCGACCTGCTCCGCCGGCACAAGCTCGCGCAGAAGCGTCGGAAGGACCGGCATGATGAGGCCGAGTCCCATGGCGTCGAGACTGACGATCAGCAGGGCGATGATGGCAGAGCTGCGCACCTGAAACTCCAGCGCCGCTCAATGCGAGCGACTTTATCAATGATAAGGACATGGACATAGAACTTATCGGTGATAAATTGTCAAGCGTTGGCGAAGGAACGTGAATGACCAAACTGGACAAGGGCACCGTGATCGCAGCGGCGCTGGAGCTGCTGAACGAGGTTGGCATGGACAACCTGACGACGCGAAAGCTCGCTGAACGCCTCAAGGTTCAGCAGCCTGCGCTTTACTGGCATTTCCAGAACAAGCGCGCGCTGCTTGACGCACTGGCCGAGGCAATGCTGACGGAACGCCACACCCGCTCGCTACCCGAAGAGAACGAAGACTGGCGGCTATTCCTGAAAGAGAACGCCCAGAGTTTCAGAACGGCGTTGCTCTATTATCGCGACGGGGCGCGCATCCATGCCGGCACTCGACCGACAGAACCGAATTTTGGCGCTGCCGAGACACAAATACGCTTTCTCTGCGCGGCGGGCTTTGGTCCGAAGCACGCTGTTTGGGCGCTCCGGGCGGTCAGTCACTATGTGGTCGGTTCCGTTCTCGAGCAGCAGGCATCTGATGCCGATGAGAGAGTTCCGGACAGGCCAGATGTGTCCGAGCAAGCACCGTCGTCCTTCCTGCACGATCTGTTTCACGAGTTGGAAACAGACGGCATGGATGCTGCGTTCAACTTCGGACTCGACAGCCTCATCGCTGGTTTCGAGCGGCTGCGTTCATCTACAACAGATTAGAGGCTTATGCCCCTTTGCCGCCCCAACTGCCACGACACCGATCCGCTTTGCACGATGCCGATGACCTCACGGCCGAGCTGGCGGTCGATGACCGGCCGCCACGGGACAAGGGAAATGAGCGGTATCTTGCCGGACAGGATACCGCCATTCACAAGGTTTCGATGATTATTGCGCCGCATCGGAGCGGGCTTGCTTCCAGTCGTCGGCTAGACGACTGGCGACTTCTCGGTGGCAGCATCACGGGATCGAAGGAGCGCCAGCCCCAACGACACCAGCACTGCCATTGCCGTGGCGTAACAAATCACGGGCCACGCTGTATCGCCGTTTAACAGCGTCACCGCCAATGTCCCGACGATACTGACTATCAGGCTTTGGATGCAGAAGTAGAACGCAACCGCTGATCCAGCGATGTCGTCGAACTGCGCAAGTGCGCCGTTGGCGGTAACGGACACCGTGAAGACAATGCCGACCGCGACAACCCACATCGGCAGGATGAAGCTGAAAAATGACGGCGATCCGAAAAGTTGGCCGATCCCCAACAGGATCGCGCCGGAAACGAGCAACGCCATCCCGCGCGCTACGCATCCCGCGATACCCCATTTGGCAACGAAGGACTTTGCGAAGCGGGTTGTCGTGACCATGACCAGCGCGACAGTCGCGAAGGCCAAGCTAAATCCGATCTCGGAATAGCCGGCTTGGCCTATGAGAACACGGGGGGCTGTCGAGAAGAAAACGAAGAATGTGCCCATGCCGGCACTAAATCCGCCTGTGTAAACCCAAAAGGCCGGACTCGCGAAGATCGGCAAAACAGATCGTTGCGTTCTGGCCTGATCCAACGGTCGGGTTTCATGCCACCTGAAACTGGCGTTTAAGAGTGCGAGCGAAGCCAGTGCAGCCAGTGTGATGAAGATCGCCTGCCATCCCCAAAACTCGCCGATCAGCGCACCGGCTATAGGGCCGAGCGCAGGCACGAACGCCAGCATCGAACTGAAAAGGCCGTAGATGACGGCACCTTCGGGACGATTGGCATATACGTCGCGCACGGTCGCGAAGGTGGCCACCAGCATGGCCGATGCTCCAACTGCTTGAACCAGACGAAACGCAACAAAGGCTAATGCAGTTGAAGAACAAGCCGCTCCCAGAGACGCAGCAACGAAAGCCGTTGCGCCTACAAGCAGGATCGGCCGTCGCCCGACGCGATCGGAGAGTGGCCCAAAGATCACTTGGCCCACACCGAGCATCACCATGTAGAAGCTCAACGTGAGTTGGATTATGGATGGAGTCGTGTTCAGGACGCCCGGCATCGCCGGAACGACTGGAAGATAAATATCCATCGCCAGCGACGCGAGGATGTCGAAGGGAGCCATAAGCAGCAAGGCTGCCGGCAGCGTATAGGCCCACGCGGGGCGTGTGGTGGTCATGACGAATCAACCGCTCGATTAAGGATACCGGGCAGCGTCTGCTCGTCAGCAATCAGATGGGATTGGTCTTACAGAGCGCCGCAACAACAATTCTGATGTTGCGGCTTACTTGTCTGCTGACTTGGAATTTCCCATGCTGATGGCTCCACGATTACGAAATTGAATAGCAGCTCTTATCGAATTATTTGTTGCGTTGCAATGCGGTATCGTTGGCTCCTATAGCCCCAACCCCCGCTGCCGCCCTAACTGCCACGACACCGAACCGCCCTGCATGATACCCGCGACCTCGCGGCCGAGCTGGCGGTCGATGATCGGCCGCCACGGGACAAGGGTGAACTCGTGGCTCTTTTCCACGATGGCGAACTTGCCGCTCGTTAGCTGGACAGTCCCGGTGAACTTGCCGCTGACACTCTCACCATCCTTGGCGGCGCGGAACGGCAGCGCCTTGCCCTCGGCCATCTCCGCACCGGCGCGCGCAACTTCCCGCTCGCGCAGGGTGGCGAGAAGATTGCGCCGGTAGAAGATGCGGCCGTCCCTGTTGCGCGTAGCGTCGCGCTGTTCGATATGATGCTCGCGGCGCTGGTCCATGGCTTCGCGGACCTGTTGCCCGAAGCCGGTCGGCGCAAGGTCGGCCGTTTCGCCATGGACCAATCGCCGGTCCAGCCATGTCGCGCCGTCCGAACGTATCTGCCTTTGCAGATCAACCGGGGAAAGCACGCGAACGCTGGCCTGCCGGTCGCGGCCGGCATCGTAATCAGCCGCGTGGCTGACCAGATCATCTGGGATGCGCCATTGGTCGGCGTCGATGCGCTCGACGATGCCGGCCCGGCGCAGCGCCTCCAGCCGCCGGACATGGGCATCGATATAGCCCTCATAGTCGCCGCCGGGAACGCGGCCCTCGAATTTCGCCTGCTCCAGATGACGGCTCGGCCGATAGATGCCGTCCTCGGCGATGGCGGTGATGCTGCGGTCGGACGGTCGGGCTGCCGCCTCGGCCGGGCCGATCTGGACGACACTGCCGATGCGGGCGTCCTCCAGCCGCTCGGGCGCGATGCCGGCAATGTGGTGTGTGCGGCCGTCGATCCCGTCCACCACGATTGTCAGGTTCTCGCCCAGCTCGTCGGACAGGTGCTTGTCCACGACGCGGCCGACGATGGGCGTCTCGGGCGCTCCGTCATGGATTTGGAAGCTCATGGGATCGCGTTCGCCGCCCTGCGGCCCAAGCGCCTTGTGCATGGTGCGGATAATGTCGCCCCGCTCGCCCAACTCGCGCAAGACCGGTTCCATGTCCTTGCTCAATTCCCAAACACCGGGCGCGTGCTCGGTCGCCAGCCCCATCTTCTCCAGCTTGGCGAGCCTGCGCAGGCGTAGCGTTCGCTCGAACTGCCGCCTCGGCGCTGCCGGCTCGTGGCGCAGGTCGACGAAACGGGCATCGGCTTCCTCGGCCATGGCGCGATCGATGCGGGCGAAACGGTCCTGGTCGATTTCGGCGGACAGCTTGCGGGTCTGCTCAATCTCGGTAACGGGGCCGAGTTCCAGACTGGCAAGCTCGCTGGCGCGCTCGCGCAGGCCGTTGGCGAGATAGTCGCCGTTGATGACTAGATCCCCGCCCGTATCATCGCGGCCGTTGACGATGACATGCACATGGGGATGGCCGGTGTTGTAGTGATTGACGGCAACCCAATCCAGCTTCGTGCCGAGGTCGCCTTCCACCTGTTTCATGAAATCGCGGGTGTAGGCCGTGAGGTCCGACAGCTCCGCGCCATCCTCGGGCGAGACGATGAATCTGAATTGATGGCGGTCATCCTGACCACGATCAAGGAAGGCGTCGCCATCGGCGCGGTCTTCATGCGCCGAATAGAGCTGGCCGCGTTCGCCGTCGCGCGAGGTTCCGTCACGCTGGACATAGCGCAGATGCGCGCGGGCACGGCCGCCCTTCCATGCGGCCCGGACGCTGCGCTGCTTGACGATCACGCGGCGGCTGCCCGGCTGGCGATGATGCCAGTTGCCGGATATGTTCCGGGCGCGCACGAAGCTCGCGCCCCGGCCGCGCTTCACGCCCTTGCCGCTGGCGGCCATGGCGCGAGACCGCCCCGGCGATGACGGGCGCGCGGATGACGGCATGGAAGGATCGCGTGAGGCTGCCGCCTGATGCTGGCGGGTGATCTTCCTGACCTGCGTGAAAAAGCTCTTGGTCTTGCCGGCCTTCGGCGTGTCGGATCGGATGCGGCCGGGCTTCGGACGGAAGCGGTTTTCGTCGTCGGCGCTCAAGGGCACGACTCCAGCCCAAACCGCCGAAAAACGGCCGATCTGCGCCTATGGTGCCGCTCGAAACCCTGCAAAGCCAAGGCTTTGCGCAAAATCGCGGCACGCGGCCCCTCAAAACCATGGTGCCGGAACCGGCCACCTAACCAGTGTGCAGACAACAACAATTTCCAGAAGCGGCCCCATATGGTGCCGTCTTCTTTAATCTTGCCCTCCGCCCTTTCTGCCTTTTCTGCCCCTCCTGCCGGGAATCCAGCCGGGCAAAAACCTGCCTGACTGGACACCGGAATGAGTGCCGCCGAGCGCGGAAACGTCGCCCTCATGGCGTTTCCGAACCGCTTGCGTCGGCGACGAAAATGCCGTCGCCCTGCGACTTTGCATCGACGGCATCGCGCGCCGGAACGGTCGCGCGGCCGTCGCCGGATCGTGCGTCGGACGGCGGCGCGGCGACAGCCCGTGCATCGCCCGGATGCATAACGAACAGCGGTGCTTCGCGCCAATCTGGCGGCGGTGGCGGTGCCGATGACGGCGCTTCGGTTGAAGTCGCGCCGCCGAGGATCGGCGCGAGCGCGGCGATATAGGCCCGCGTCTCGGCCGGCAGGGTCCGGCCGGTCGCTAGATATTCATCGTATCGGCCGGGGCCGGCATTGTACGCCGCCAGCATCGCCGCAACATTGCCGTAGCGGTCTAACATTTCGCGCAGGTAGGCCGTGCCTGCGAGGATGTTGTCGCGCGGGTCGTAGGGATCGCGGCCGAGGCCGTAGCGGACGCGCAGGCCCGCCCATGTGTCGGGCATCACCTGCATCAATCCCGTCGCGCCGGCCGTTGAGACCGCGCGCACGTCGCCCGCGCTCTCGGCGCGTAGCACCGCGACGATCCAATGCTCAGGTATGCCGAAACGCTGCGACGCCTCGGCGATGTGAGCCGCATAGGGATGGGCGGCGGCCGGGCGCTCGACGGGCGCGGATTGCGCGACCGCGACGCCCGATCCGGCGCAAACGGAAAGCGCACCGGCCAGTATCAGCACGGCATAATGCCATGCAGTCCTGTCTCCGCTTCGACACCAGCCTGCCAGCGTGCTCGCTGCGGTCAAGGGCAAGGCGCAAGCGCCGGCCGATGGCCGCCCCTGACCTTCGCTATGCGCGCCGGCCGTCTGGTCGCAGAGCGGGACGAAGGGATGAGACGGCTTTTCCGCGAACAAAGGGATGACGATCTTGAACCGGATGGCGGGCCGGACGCGCGCGGCCGTCATTCCTCGTCCTCGACTTTCCGGGGGTGTTTCCAACGCAGCGTCCAGACCGAAAGATCGTCGTTGGACTGGAACAGCTTGGCGCGGATCGGGAACGGGAAGATCGGTCCCTCCAGTCTCATCGACACGAAGTCGCCGGCATTTTCGCTGGAGTCTTTCCATGCGGGGCCAGCGTCCGGGCCGTCCTCGCTATCGAGGCGCAGGCGATAGTCGGGCGCGTTTTTCATGTCGCTCGGCTTGGCCGGGACGATGAACAGCTTTTCGTGGAGGCCGAACGAATGAAGCTCTCCGGCATAGCCGATTTCGGTGCGGGTGAAGGTGCCTATTTCTGCCATGGAAAATCTCCTGTGATTGGCTTTCGGGGATGGTTTCAGTGCGTCGGCGCGCGCCACTCGTAGCGGCCGACGCCTTCCTCATCGGTCCAGAGCGGGACCGCTCGGCCGATGACGGAAGCTGCGGGGATGGGTCCGAAATAGCGGCCGTCGAGGCTGTCGCGGACTTCCCAATTCATGAGGAAAAGCTGGCCGTCGCCGATGACACGGCAGCCCTGCCAGACGGGCAGATCGCGGCTGAGGCTGTCACGCTCCAGCGCCTCGCCCATCTCGATCCCGTTCATCGTGATCGTGGATCGCAAGCGGCAAACCTGCTGCCCCGGCAGGCCCAAGACGCGCTTCAAGAGCGGGACGCCGCGCGCGATATAGCCGCGCTCGACCATGGAGGCGGCGAGCGGTTCGGGCAGCATGACGGCGACCAGCTCGGGCACGTCGAGCGCGTCGGCCGGCTCGACGGTGTAGAAGCCGATGGGCGCGCTGGCCGTGGCGTTCCAGATGAGCCTCAAAGGCCAATCGACGGCGCTGGCGGCGGCGATGCCGAGGACGGCGAGCGCCGTCACCGTGAGGGTGCGGCGGCGCGTCATGGCTCGATCCTTCGGCGGTGAAGCCACTCGGCATGTCGCTCGGGCGTGTAGGCGTGCGGCTCCAGATTGGCGGTCAAACGGTTGTGGACGTGCCGCCAGTGTTCCGGTGCAGCGTCGGCCGGATCGAGGCCGAGCGATTCCACGGCGTCGATGGCGGCAAGCCCGCGCTGCACCTTGGACCAGCTATCGAGGCGCAACAGGATTTCGCCACCGGGGCGGACGAAGGGCAATGTCTGGAACGGCTCGCCGCGACCGATGGCGCGCACAATGTCGATGCGGGAAACGACTGTGCCATGGTCGCCTTTCGCCCATCGCACGAAGGCAAAGACGCTGCCCGACGCGAAGCCGACGACGCTGCGGCGGCGGTCGATGATCTGTTCATAGCTCTTGCGGCCGAACCTGATCCAATGCTCGATGCGGCGTTTCTCGAAAGTCAGCTCGACCAATGTGGTGAAGGGCGCAGGCCCGTCCGGCAGCGGACGGCCGTGCGCGCTGCGATGGGCGCGACGGGTCATTGTGCGTCTCCGGCGATGTGCTGGTGGGGTTGCGCGCGTGCGCTGCGTCAACAGCGTGCGTCATGGCTCGCCGTTCCCGGCAGAACCGGCACCACGCTTCGCCTGCGCGCGCGTCAAAGAAAAAGAGTTAGATTCTCTGTTAGATAAGTTAGCGGTCGGATTCCGCTTTTCAGGCCAAAGCGTTAGCTGCGGTTCGTGCGCCTGATCTGCCGATAGTGATGCGCCTGATGTGCCGATACCCCGTGCGCCTGATCTGCCGATGGCATTAACAGGGTTATCAACAGTGCCTGTTGATGAGTTTTCGGGGCGGATGCGCAGCAACTCGCGGCCGTCCTCTCGCTCGATCTGGAGGCGGTAGCCGGGGAGTTGCTGACGGGCCGCGATGCGGCGCAGGTCAAGCGCGAAGTCGGACGGCCGGGCGAGGCTGCCGGATTTCTGATGAAGGTGCGCGACCTCGAAAATCCAGCCGTGGCGCTGGTGCCCGGCGTGCTTTCTGGCGACGCGGTAAAGCCATCGCTCGATGCCTCCAGTCAGCCGGAAATAAGCTGGGTCGATGGTCAGGACCAGCGAGCGATCAATGACGCTGTTGTAGAACCATTCGGGCAGGACGAACTCCATGCCCTCGACGCGGCCGGCGCGCGTCGTCATTTCCTCCCACTCGTTGATCCATGAGAATTGCCGGCGACGCCAATGCGGGCCGTTGCGGATCGTGGTGGCGATGACGGTGGATTGCAGCCGCGCCAGCGCAGCTTTCAGGAGGCGGTATTGATGATTGCCGGTCGGGCGTCCGATGGCGCGCAACAGATGGTAGGGCGTGAAGCGGACGAAGCGCGACGTGGCGAGGCCGTCATTCTCGGCCGCGACGATCTGCGAGGCCGCCCATATCAGCAAATCGGCGTCCCAAATGGTCGCCATCCCGTGCTCGGGCATCCCGAACACTTGCACCTCTATGTCGGCGGCCTTGTAGAGAATCGGTTTGGTGCGCGGTGTCTTCGCAAGCGAGAAGAATGGCCGCTCCATCAAGTCGCGCTGGTCACGCGGCGGCGCGTCGCCCGTTGCGACCACGAAGGGGTCTAGGCGGCTGCGCTCGCTATCCTCGGCCGGCTGCGCGGGGTCGTGCCCGTCCTCGCGCAGCATCTAGCGGTCGCCCCGTTCTTCGGGGGTGAGCGGACGCGCCGGAAAGACGGTGCCTGCTGTCTTGTCGCGGGTGGATTTGCGTTCGCCGCCCGCGCTCCAGTCTTCCAGATCGCGGACGGTGTAGAGGACACGGCCCCCGACCTTGCGATAGGTCGGGCCCGTTCCGTAGGTGCGATGTTTCTCAAGGGTGCGGATGGATATGCCGAGGAAGCGCGCGGCTTCCTTGGTGCGCAACAGGCGCGGCGGCAGGCCCGCAATCGGGTTGGGCATGGATCACCTCCAGTTGAACTGCCGGGAGCGGCAGCGGTCTGTGGCGAACCATGGCGAGGGACCGGCGGCGCGTAGCGTGCCGCATTTGCGCCTATGCGCTGGCGGCACCCCAATAAGGAAGGTCCGATGGTCAAAAGATGAGGCTTTTCAGCGCGTCATTGTCTGCCGCAATGATTAGGCAAAGACATTCCCGCGTGGGTCGGATAAGAATAGACGCGGAGCAGACGCGCTGCTCTGGGGCTTAGTAACCCCTGACTAGCGGTTGGTGCCGGCCGTGACGGCACCACGATCCTCGACCCTATGGTCGGGGAGCCTATGGCGTATGTCCAAGGCTACCCGCCCAAAGGTCATAGGGCCGTCTAGGCTCAGGACCCATTGATTTAGAGGAATGGGTGTGATTCAGACGGGCGTATAGGAGCCTGACTGATGAGCAATTTGTTTTGGCTGACGGACGAGCAAATGGCTCGTCTTCGGCCCTATTTTCCCAAGAGCCATGGTCGCCAGCGCGTTGATGATCGACGCGTTCTGAGCGGCATCATCTTCGTCAACCGCAACGGGCTCAGGTGGTGCGATGCGCCGAAGGAATATGGCCCGGCGAAGACGCTTTATAACCGCTGGAAACGCTGGGGCGACAAAGGCATCTTTATCCAGATGATGGAAG
>NZ_FORF01000012.1 GCF_900113935.1 Aquamicrobium aerolatum DSM 21857 | reverse complement strand
ATGGCCAAAGGTAAATTTGAGCGTAACAAGCCGCATGTGAACATCGGTACGATTGGTCACGTTGACCACGGCAAGACGTCGACGACGGCTGCGATCACGAAGTTCTTCGGCGAGTTCAAGGCGTATGAGCAGATCGACGCCGCGCCTGAAGAGAAGGCCCGCGGCATCACGATCTCGACGTCGCACGTTGAGTATGAGACGCCGAACCGTCACTACGCGCACGTCGACTGCCCCGGTCACGCTGACTATGTGAAGAACATGATCACCGGTGCCGCTCAGATGGACGGCGCGATCCTGGTTGTTTCGGCTGCTGACGGCCCGATGCCGCAGACCCGCGAGCACATCCTGCTCGCCCGTCAGGTTGGCGTTCCGGCGATCGTGGTGTTCCTGAACAAGGTCGACCAGGTTGACGATCCGGAGCTTCTCGAGCTGGTCGAGCTGGAAGTTCGCGAGCTGCTGTCGTCGTACGAGTTCCCAGGCGACGATATTCCGATTGTTGCCGGTTCGGCTCTGGCTGCGCTTGAAGACTCCAACAAGGAGATCGGTGAAGACGCAATCCGCAAGCTGATGGCTGCAGTTGACGAATACATCCCGACGCCAGAGCGTCCGGTTGACCTTCCGTTCCTGATGCCGATCGAAGACGTGTTCTCGATCTCGGGCCGTGGTACGGTTGTGACCGGTCGTGTTGAGCGCGGCATCGTCAAGGTTGGCGAGGAAGTCGAGATCGTCGGCATCCGCGACACGTCGAAGACGACCGTGACCGGCGTTGAAATGTTCCGCAAGCTGCTCGATCAGGGCCAGGCTGGCGACAACATCGGTGCTCTGGTTCGTGGCGTTGGCCGTGAAGACGTTGAGCGCGGTCAGGTTCTGTGCAAGCCAGGTTCGGTCAAGCCGCACACCAAGTTTGTTGCAGAAGCCTACATCCTGACGAAGGAAGAGGGTGGCCGTCACACGCCATTCTTCACCAACTACCGTCCGCAGTTCTACTTCCGTACGACGGACGTGACGGGCATCGTGACGCTGCCGGAAGGCACGGAAATGGTGATGCCGGGCGACAACATCACGGTTGACGTGACGCTGATCGTTCCGATCGCCATGGAAGAGAAGCTGCGCTTTGCTATCCGTGAAGGCGGCCGCACCGTCGGCGCCGGTATCGTCGCAAGCATCACTGCATAAGAAGATCAACGGGTCTGTCGCGGGCGCGGTACAGCCCGCGCTCGCGGAAGACTGAAGGAATTGACGCATGAACGGACAGAACATCCGCATTCGCCTTAAAGCGTTTGACCACCGGGTGCTTGATGCGTCGACGCGCGAGATCGTGTCGACAGCCAAACGGACCGGAGCAAACGTTCGCGGACCAATCCCGCTCCCGACGCGGATCGAGAAATTCACGGTCAACCGCTCGCCGCACATCGATAAGAAGAGCCGCGAGCAGTTCGAGATGCGCACCCACAAGCGCTTGCTCGATATCGTTGACCCGACCCCGCAGACCGTGGACGCGCTGATGAAGCTCGACCTCGCTGCCGGTGTCGACGTCGAGATCAAGCTCTAGGGAGCCCACACGAGCCCTCGGTAAAACGAAGGCTCCTCTGAAGGAAAAGAGAGGCGGGAAGGGGCGTTGCCCCCTACCGGGAACTCTGAAGGAACACAACCGATGCGTTCAGGTGTTATCGCACAGAAAATCGGGATGACGCGCGTCTACAACGACGCTGGTGAGCACGTGCCAGTCACGGTCCTCCGTATGGAGAACTGCCAGGTCGTCGCTCAGCGCACCCAGGAAAAGAATGGCTACACCGCCGTCCAGTTGGGCGTCGGCCTCGCCAAGGTAAAGAATACGTCCAAGTCGTTGCGCGGCCATTTCGCCGTTGCATCGGTGGAGCCAAAGGCGAAGGTTGCGGAGTTCCGCGTGTCGCCTGACAACCTGATCGAAGTCGGTGTGGAAATCACCGCCGAGCATTACGTCGCCGGCCAGAAGGTCGACGTGACGGGCACGACGATCGGTAAGGGTTTCCAGGGCGTCATGAAGCGTCACAACTTCGGTGGTGGCCGCGCTTCGCACGGTAACTCGGTATCACACCGCTCGCATGGTTCGACTGGTCAGCGCCAGGATCCGGGCAAGGTGTTCAAGGGCAAGAAGATGGCTGGTCACATGGGTGCTACCCGCGTGACGACGCAGAATCTGGAGATCGTCTCCACCGATGCGGATCGTGGCCTCATCCTCATTCGCGGCGCGGTGCCGGGTTCCAAGGGTGCTTGGATCTACGTTCGCGACGCTGTGAAGGCTCCTCTGCCGGAGAACGCGCCGAAGCCTGCAGGTATCCGCGCTGGCAAGACTGAAGCTGCCGCGTCTGAGGGAGCTGAATAATGGACATCAAGATCACCACTCTGTCGGGCGAAAGCGCCGGCGAGGTGAAGCTCTCGGATGAGATCTTCGGCCTCGATCCACGCGAAGACATCCTGCAGCGCGTCGTGCGCTGGCAGCTCGCCAAGAAGCAGCAGGGCACGCACAAGACCAAGGGTCGCGCAGAAATCGCCCGCACCGGCGCGAAGATGTACAAGCAGAAGGGTACGGGCCGCGCTCGTCACTCGTCGGCTCGTGCACCGCAGTTCCGCGGCGGTGGCAAGGCGCACGGCCCGGTCGTTCGCAGCCACGAGCATGACCTTCCGAAGAAGGTTCGCGCTCTCGGCCTTAAGCACGCGCTGTCGGCAAAGCTGAAGGCGTCCAACCTCATCATCGTTGATGAGCTGGCGCTGAGCGAAGCCAAGACCAAGATTCTGATTGCTGACTTCGCAAAGCTCGGCCTGACGAACGCACTGGTCATCGGTGGCGCAGAACTGGACCAGAACTTCAAGAACGCCGCGTCGAACATTCCGAACATCGACGTTCTTCCGGTCCAGGGCATCAACGTCTACGACATTCTGCGCCGCGGCACCTTGGTGCTCTCCAAGGCCGCAGTCGAAGCTCTTGAGGAGCGGTTCAAATGACTGATCTTCGCCACTATGACGTGATCGTCTCCCCGGCGATCACCGAGAAGTCGACCATGGCTTCCGAATTCAACCAGGTGGTTTTCAACGTTGCTCGCAAGGCGACGAAGCCGCAGATCAAGGCAGCTGTCGAAGCGCTTTTTGGCGTCAAGGTGACTGCCGTTAACACGCTCCTTCGCAAGGGGAAGGTGAAGCGGTTCCGCGGCACCATCGGGAAGCAGAGCGACGTGAAGAAGGCAGTCGTGACCCTGGCCGAAGGTCAGTCGATCGACGTCTCGACCGGACTGTAAGGAACGGAACGATGGCATTGAAACACTTTAACCCGATTACGCCTGGCACACGCCAGCTCGTGATCGTCGACCGTTCCGGTCTGCATAAGGGCAAGCCGGTCAAGGCATTGACCGAAGGCCTGAACAAGAAGGGCGGTCGTAACAACTACGGTCGCATCACCGCACGCTTCATCGGTGGCGGTCACAAGCGCTCATACCGCATCATCGACTTCAAGCGTCGCAAGTTTGACGTCGTCGGCACGGTTGAGCGTCTTGAGTACGACCCGAACCGTACGGCGTTCATTGCGCTGATCAAGTACGAAGACGGTGACCTGTCCTACATCCTGGCTCCGCAGCGCCTCGCTGCCGGTGACAAGGTCGTGGCTGGTGAAAGCGTCGACGTGAAGCCAGGCAATGCGATGCCGCTCTCGTCCATGCCAGTCGGCACCATCATCCACAATGTGGAGATGAAGCCAGGCAAGGGCGGTCAGATTGCACGCTCGGCTGGTGCATACGCACAGCTGGTCGGTCGCGATCAGGGCAATGCGATCCTGCGTCTCAACTCCGGTGAGCAGCGCATCGTTCATGGTTCTTGCATTGCAACCGTTGGTGCGGTTTCCAATCCGGAACACGCAAACATCAACGACGGTAAGGCAGGTCGTACACGCTGGCGCGGTAAGGTTCCGCACAACCGTGGTGTGTCCATGAACCCCGTTGATCACCCGCATGGTGGTGGTGAAGGTCGCACCTCCGGTGGCCGTCATCCGGTCACCCCATGGGGCAAGCCCACCAAGGGCAAGCGGACCCGGTCCAACAAGGCGACCGACAAATTCATCATGCGCTCGCGCCATCAGCGCAAGAGCTAAGGGAAGGGTGTAACACGTGACCCGTTCAATCTGGAAAGGCCCGTTCGTCGACGGCTATCTGCTCAAGAAGGCAGAGAAAGTTCGCGAAGGCGGCCGCAACGAGGTTATCAAGATGTGGAGCCGTCGCTCCACCATCCTGCCACAGTTCGTGGGCCTCACCTTCGGTGTCTATAATGGTCAGAAGCACATTCCGGTCAGCGTGACCGAGGAAATGATCGGCCATAAGTTTGGTGAATTCTCGCCAAGCCGTACCTACTACGGCCACGGTGCGGACAAGAAATCTAAGAGGAAGTAACATGGGCAAGGCCAAAGCTCCGCGCAGGCTCGCCGACAATGAGGCTCGCGCCGTCCTGCGTACGATCCGCGTCAGCCCGCAGAAGCTGAACCTGGTTGCTGCGATGATCCGCGGCAAGAAGGTCGGCACCGCACTCGCTGATCTTGAATTCTCCCGCAAGCGTATTGCCGGCACCGTCCTGAAGACGCTCGAGTCGGCGATCGCCAACGCAGAGAACAATCATGACCTCGACGTTGACGCCCTGATCGTGGCCGAGGCCTATGTCGGCAAGTCGATCGTGATGAAGCGCTTCCACGCACGTGGTCGTGGCCGCGCATCGCGGATCGAGAAGCCCTTCGCTCACCTGACGATCGTCGTGCGCGAAGTCGAAGAGAAGGAGGCCGCATAATGGGTCAGAAAATCAATCCGATCGGCCTGCGTCTCGGCATCAACCGCACCTGGGATTCGCGTTGGTACGCGAACACCGGCGAGTACGGCAAGCTGCTCCACGAAGATCTCGAGATCCGCAAGTATCTCGAGAAGGAACTGAAGCAGGCTGCGATCTCCAAGATCGTGATCGAACGCCCGCACAAGAAGTGCCGCGTGACCATCCACGCAGCACGTCCTGGCCTGATCATCGGCAAGAAGGGCGCGGACATCGAGAAGCTTCGCAAGAAGCTCACCGAGATGACCAAGGCTGAGACTCACCTCAACATCGTTGAAGTGCGCAAGCCTGAAACCGACGCCAAGCTGGTCGCTCAGTCGATCGCCCAGCAGCTCGAGCGCCGTGTGGCATTCCGTCGCGCCATGAAGCGCGCGGTGCAGTCCGCAATGCGTCTTGGCGCCGAAGGCATCCGCATCAACTGCGGTGGCCGTCTCGGCGGCGCGGAAATTGCTCGCATGGAATGGTACCGTGAAGGCCGCGTTCCGCTGCACACTTTGCGTGCGGATGTCGACTACGGGACCGCTGAAGCACAGACCGCTTACGGCATTTGCGGCGTAAAAGTCTGGATTTTCAAGGGCGAAATCCTCGAGCACGATCCGATGGCCTCCGAGCGCCGGGCGATTGAAGGCGATCAGCCGTCAGGTCAGCGTCGTCGCGAGAACGCCTGATAAGCATAGGAATTTTGGAGAAGAACGATGCTGCAGCCAAAGCGCACAAAGTTCCGCAAGCAGTTCAAGGGCCGGATCCACGGCGCCGCTAAAGGCGGAACAGACTTGAACTTCGGCGGCTTCGGCCTTAAAGCCCTGGAACCGAATCGAGTCACGGCACGTGAAATCGAAGCGGCCCGCCGTGCGATCACTCGTCAGATGAAGCGTCAGGGGCGCGTGTGGATCCGTATTTTCCCGGATCTGCCCGTCACCTCGAAACCCACTGAAGTTCGCATGGGTAAAGGTAAGGGTGCTGTCGACTACTGGGCAGCCCGTATCAAGCCGGGCCGTATCATGTTCGAAATCGACGGTGTGTCCGAGGAGATCGCTCGTGAAGCGCTCCGCCTCGGTGCGGCGAAGCTTTCGGTGCGTACGCGCTTCGTGCAGCGTATCGCTGAATAAGGAAGGACTTGATATGAAAGCCTCCGACGTGAGGGCAAAGACCCTCGACGAGCTGAACGACGATCTGGCTTCCTTGAAGAAGGAACAGTTCAACCTTCGTTTTCAGAAGGCAACCGGTCAGCTTGAGAAAACCGCGCGCGTAAAGCAGGTCCGCAAGGATATCGCGCGTATCAAGACGATTGCAGCGGAAAAGTCCGCTGCCAAGAAGGCTTAAGGACGAAGACTATGCCGAAGCGCATCATGCAGGGCACCGTCGTCAGCGACAAGAACGACAAGACCGTCGTCGTCAAGATCGAACGCCGCTTCACCCATCCGGTGATGAAGAAGGTTGTTCGTCAGAGCAAGCGCTACAAGGCGCATGACGAGACCAACGCCTGCAAGGTGGGCGATTTTGTCTTCATTCAGGAATCTGCCCCAATTTCGAAAGACAAGCGTTGGGTGGTCATCGAAAACCAGACCCAGGCGCTCGCGGCGAAAGCCGGTTAACCATTTTGACAGCCAGGCGGGCTAGAACCCCGCCGCATAACTAATGAAGAAGGCGGCCAGTCATGATTCAGATGCAAACAAACCTCGACGTCGCGGATAATTCCGGCGCGCGTCGTGTCATGTGCATCAAGGTGCTGGGCGGCTCGAAGCGGAAGTATGCCTCGGTCGGCGACATCATCGTCGTCTCGATCAAGGAAGCCATTCCGCGCGGCCGCGTAAAGAAGGGTGATGTGATGAAGGCGGTTGTCGTGCGCACCGCCAAGGACATCCGTCGCCCGGACGGCAGCGTGATCCGTTTTGACAAGAACGCGGCAGTTCTCGTCGACAATAAGAAAGAGCCTATCGGCACGCGTATCTTCGGACCGGTTCCGCGCGAACTTCGCGCAAAGAGCCACATGAAGATCATCTCGCTCGCGCCTGAAGTGCTGTAAGGAGCCGGTGATATGAATAAGATTCGCAAGGGCGACACAGTCGTCATCCTCGCCGGCAAGGACAAGGGCCGCACCGGTGAAGTTCTGAGCGTCATGCCAAAGCTCGACAAGGCAATCGTTCGGGGCATCAACGTTATTGTGCGCCACCAGCGCCAGTCGCAGACGCAGGAAGGCGGCCTGATCCGTAAGGAAGCGCCGATCCACCTGTCCAACCTCGCTGTAGCCGACCCGAAGGATGGCAAGACGCCAACCCGCGTTGGTTTCGAAGTTCGCGACGGCAAGAAGGTTCGCGTCGCTAAGCGCTCGGGAGAAGTCATCAATGGCTGACCAAAAGTACGAGCCGCGGCTCAAGAAGCTTTATAAAGAAACGATCCGTCAGGCGATGCAGGAGCAGTTCCAGTACGCCAACGAGATGCAGATCCCGCGTCTCGACAAGATTGTGATCAACATGGGTGTGGGTGAGGCGACAGCTGACTCCAAGAAGCCAACCGTGGCTTCGGAGAACCTGGCGCTGATCGCTGGCCAGAAGGCCGTGATTACCCATGCACGCAACTCTATTGCGGGCTTCAAGGTCCGTGAACACATGCCGATCGGCGCAAAGGTCACCCTTCGCAAGGATCGCATGTTCGACTTCGTGGATCGCCTGGTGACGATCGCGCTGCCGCGCGTTCGCGACTTCCGTGGCCTGAACGCGAAGAGCTTCGATGGTCGTGGCAACTTTGCCATGGGCATCAAGGAGCACATCGTGTTCCCCGAGATCAATTACGACAAGGTCGATCAGGTCTGGGGAATGGACATCATCGTTTGTACGACTGCAAAGACGGACGACGAGGCACGGGCTCTGCTCAAGGCCTTCAACTTCCCTTTCCGGCAGTAACGGCAGCGAATAAAGGATTCTGAAATGGCAAAGACCAGCTCAGTCGAAAAGAATAACAAGCGCCGTAAGCTCGTGGACCGCTATGCGGCCAAGCGCGCGGCCTTGAAGGCTACCATCATGGATCAGTCGAATTCGATTGAAGAGCGTTTTCGTGCACAGCTCAAGCTTGCCGCTCTTCCGCGCAATTCGGCGAAAGTCCGCATCCGCAACCGTTGTGAAGTCACCGGTCGCCCGCGTGGTTACTACCGCAAGCTCAAGATGAGCCGTATCGCGCTTCGTGAACTGGGCAACAACGGCCTGGTGCCGGGCCTCGTGAAGTCCAGCTGGTAAGGAGAACTACAAATGTCTTTGAGTGATCCTATCGGCGATATGCTGACACGTATCCGTAACGCTTACGGCCGCAAGAAGAACAAGGTTTCAACGCCTGCTTCGAACCTGCGCGTGCGCGTTCTCGACGTTCTCAAGGCTGAAGGTTACATCCGTGACTACGCCAAGGTGGATTTTGAGAACGGCAAGTCCGAGCTGGAAATCGAGCTGAAGTACTACGAAGGTCGCCCAGTGATCCGCGAAATCTCGCGCGTCTCGAAGCCAGGCCGTCGTGTCTATGTTTCGGTCAAGTCGATTCCGTCCGTAGCGAACGGCCTTGGTATTTCGATCCTGTCGACGCCGAAGGGCGTGATGGCAGATCACCAGGCTCGTGAGCAGAATGTGGGCGGCGAAGTGCTCTGCCAGGTATTCTGATAGAGCCGGCTGACAGAACAAGAAAGAACGAGGTCACAGACCATGTCTCGTATTGGTAAAAGACCGCTTCCGGTACCTCAGGGCGTCACCGCTACGGTGAACGGCCAGACCGTGACAGCGAAGGGCCCAAAGGGCGAAATGAAGTTCGTCGTCAATGACGAAGTTCTGGTTACGCTCGATGACGGCGAAATCTCGGTTCAGCCGCGCGATGATTCCAAGGATGCACGTTCGAAGTGGGGCATGAGCCGCTCGCAGATCGAAAACATCCTGGTCGGCGTCAAGGACGGTTTTGAGCGCAAGCTCGAGATCAGCGGCGTTGGCTATCGTGCAGCACTTCAGGGCAAGGACCTGCAGCTGGCACTTGGCTTCAGCCATGATGTCGTCTATCAGGCGCCTGAAGGAATCACGATCGCGGTTCCGAAGCCGACCGAAATCGTCATCAGCGGTATCGACAAGCAGGTCGTGGGGCAGGTTGCCGCCGAGATCCGTCGTTACCGTGAGCCGGAGCCCTACAAGGGCAAGGGCGTGAAGTATGCCGGCGAGCGGATCATCCGCAAAGAAGGCAAGAAGAAGTAATATATACAGCCACGGGGCGTGGTCGCGGGAAGCAGGACTTACCGCATATGGCCACCCCCGTTTTACAAGGCAGGGAATTTGGCTATGGCCTCCAAAGAAAGCATTCAGCGCCGCGCGGCGCGTGTTCGTCGTCAGCTCAAGAAGGTTGCCGGCGATCGTCCCCGTTTGTCGGTATTCCGTTCATCCAAGCACATCTACGCGCAGATCATTGACGATTCGCGCGGCGTGACGCTTGCTGCTGCTTCGACCCTTGAGGCTGACCTCAAGGGCGGCCTGAAGACCGGTGCGGACCAGGCAGCAGCTGCTGCTGTCGGCAAGCTGCTCTCCGAGCGCGCCGTCAAGGCGGGCGTGAAGGAAGTTGTGTTCGATCGTGGACCGTACATCTATCACGGCCGTGTGAAAGCGCTTGCAGAAGCCGCTCGTGAGGGTGGCCTCAGCTTCTAAGGGCATGAGCGACCGGCAGCTATGCAGCTGTCGGTCTTTTTTGTTCTCAGACCTATCAAGACTGGTTCGGTTTCCGAAAGGATGCAGGCCAGTCTTTTAGCCGCTTGAGCCGAAAATGAGGCTTGAGCATCCAGCAACCCGTGCTACCGGAAAAAAATAAGGACCAGGGCAATGGCACAGGAACGTAGGGAAGGCGGCCGCGATCGTAATCGTGACCGCGAAGAGCGCGACGACGGTTTCGTTGATAAGCTCGTACACATCAATCGCGTCGCCAAGGTGGTGAAGGGTGGTCGTCGCTTCGGCTTCGCCGCACTCGTCGTCGTCGGCGACCAGAAGGGTCGCGTTGGCTTCGGTCACGGCAAGGCTCGTGAAGTGCCGGAGGCAATCCGCAAGGCAACCGAAAGCGCAAAGCGCGATCTGGTGTTCGTGCCGCTGCGCGATGGCCGTACGCTTCATCACGACATTGCTGGTCGTCACGGCGCAGGACGCGTTCTGCTTCGCGCTGCCAAGGCAGGTACCGGTATCATCGCCGGTGGCCCGATGCGTGCAGTGTTCGAGACGCTCGGCGTTCAGGACGTTGTTGCAAAGTCCATGGGTTCGTCGAACCCGTACAACATGGTCCGCGCAACTTTCGACGCACTGAAGGCTCAGGCGCATCCGAAGGACATCGCAGCTCAGCGCGGTATCAAGTACTCGACCCTGCAGGCGCGCCGTGGCGCAGCCGTAGCGTCCGACGAATAAGGATAGCGATCAATGGCCAACACAAAGGGCAAGACGGTTACCGTTGAACAGATCGGTAGCCCAATCCGCCGGCCGGTAGAACAGCGCGCAACGCTGATCGGTCTGGGTCTCAACAAGATGCACCGTCGCTCGACGCTGGAAGATACGCCTTCCGTACGCGGCATGATCGCCAGAGTGCAGCACCTCGTCCGCATCGTGGACGAGGCGTAAGATCGCAGGAGCGAGACAATGAAACTGAACGAACTGCGTGACGCCGACGGCGCCACCAAGTCGCGCAAGCGCGTCGGTCGTGGCATCGGATCCGGCCTCGGCAAGACCGGTGGTCGCGGTGTCAAGGGCCAGAAGTCGCGTTCTGGCGTGAGCATCAACGGCTTCGAAGGCGGCCAGATGCCGATCTACCGCCGTCTGCCGAAGCGTGGCTTCAAGAACATCTTCTCGAAGAATTTCGTGGAAGTGTCGCTTGGCCGTGTGCAGACAGCAATCGACGCCGGCAAGCTCGATGCCAAGGAAGCCATCAACGCTGAAGCACTGATCAAGGCTGGCGTGATTCGTCGCGCCAAGGACGGCGTCCGCCTTCTGGGCGGCGGCGAACTGAAGGCCAAGGTGAGCTTTGACGTTGCTGGTGCTTCCAAGCCTGCTATCGAGCAGGTCGAGAAGGCCGGTGGCTCTGTGAAGCTTCCGGAAGCAGTCGCAGCCGAGTAATCGGTTAATTCACAAGCGGCGGCTTGCTCGTGTTGCGGTTCGGTTGATAATTGTTCAATCGACGTGCTCATGAGCAAGCCGCCGCTTGCATCTTTGCCGTCTGGAGCCTATTTCGTTGGCTCGGCGACACGCTGCCCGCCGTGACGGGCTTCCTTTGCGTGACGAAGCGGAGAATTTTTTCATGGCATCGGCAGCGGAACAGCTAGCTTCCAATCTGAATTTTTCAGCCTTCGCCAAGGCTGAGGAACTCAAGAAACGCATCTGGTTCACACTGGGCGCGCTTCTTGTGTACCGTCTGGGCACATACATTCCGATGCCGGGGATCAACCCCGATGCATTTGCTCAGGCGTTCCAGCAGCAATCCGGCGGCGTCCTGGGCATGTTCAACATGTTCGCGGGTGGCGCTGTTGAGCGCATGGCGATTTTTGCACTTGGCATCATGCCTTACATTTCCGCCTCCATCATCATGCAGCTGATGACGTCGATCGTTCCGACGCTCGAGCAGCTGAAGAAGGAAGGCGAGCAGGGCCGCAAGGTCATCAATCAGTACACGCGCTACGGCACGGTGCTGCTTGCGACCGTCCAGGCCTACGGCATTGCGGTCGGTCTTGAGACTGGCAATCAGATCGTTACCGATCCGGGCTGGTTCTTCCGTGCGTCTGCTGTGATCACCCTCGTTGGTGGCACCATGTTCCTGATGTGGCTTGGCGAGCAGATTACCGCGCGCGGTATCGGCAATGGTATTTCGCTGATCATCTTTGCGGGCATCGTGGCCGGTCTCCCGACCGCTGTCGGCGGCACGCTGGAACTGGGTCGTACCGGTGCGCTTTCCACGGGCTTGATTCTCGCGATTCTCGTTCTGGCGCTCGGCCTGATCGCTGTGATCGTGTTCTTCGAGCGTGCGCAGCGTCGTCTGCTGATCCAGTATCCCAAGCGCCAGGTTGGCAACCGGATGTTCCAGGGCGACACGTCGCACTTGCCGCTGAAGCTCAACACCGCCGGTGTCATCCCCGCCATTTTCGCATCTTCGCTGCTGTTGCTGCCGGCAACACTGGCTGGCTTCTCAGACACGACGACGCTGCCGGCGTGGGCCAATTCGATCCTGGCGTCTGTCGGGCATGGCCAGCCGCTGTACATGGTGCTGTATGGCAGCATGATCGTGTTCTTCGCGTTCTTCTACACGGCAATCGTGTTCAACCCGAAGGACACCGCCGATCAGCTGAAGAAGCATTCGGGCTTCATCCCCGGATACCGTCCGGGTGAGCGGACTGCCGAGTACATCGACTACGTCCTGACGCGCATCACCGTTGTCGGAGCGCTCTACCTTGTGGTTGTTTGTCTCATCCCCGAATTTCTGATTTCGGCTGCAGGCGTTCCTTTCTATCTTGGCGGAACATCGCTGCTGATCGTCGTCAGTGTAACGCTGGATACGGTTGCGCAGGTGCAGGGGCATTTGATCGCGCATCAGTACGAAGGCTTGATCAAGAAGTCGAAGTTGCGCGGAGGAAAGAGGGGACGATGAGGCTTATACTGCTCGGACCGCCCGGCGCGGGTAAAGGGACACAGGCGCAAAGGCTGGTTCAGAAATACGGTATCCCGCAGCTCTCAACAGGGGACATGTTGAGAGAAGCGGTTGCCCAGGGAACTGAAGTCGGCAAGCGCGCCAAGGCTGTCATGGATGCGGGTGAACTGGTCTCCGATGAGATCGTCAACGCAATCGTGGCGGAGCGTATTGACCAGGACGACTGCGTGCGTGGCTTTATTCTCGACGGCTACCCGCGCACCCTCGCGCAGGCAGACGCGGTCCACGACATGCTGGCGGAACGCGGGACACTGCTCGACATGGCGATTGAGCTCGTCGTCGACGACAAGATCCTCGTGAGCCGGATCGTCAAGCGCGCCGAAGAAGCCAAGGCTGCCGGACAGCCGGTGCGCAAGGACGACAACCCAGAGGTGTTCGAAGAGCGCCTGCGTGAGTACTACAAGAAGACCGCACCGTTGACCGGTTACTACTACGCCAATGACCAGCTGCGGCAGGTCGATGGCATGGCGCCGATTGACGACGTGACCGCGCAGATCGATCGACTGGTCGGTCAACCGGAACGCGTTTCCTGAAGAATTGCTAACAAATGTTGACTAGCGCCGCTTTATGAACTAAAGCGGCGCGTCTTCAGGTAACGACTCGCCGTTCGCCCATCGGGGTTGAGCGGCGTATTTTATACCCAGACCTCGCAAGGGCCGGCCTCCACCGGACGCGGGAAACAATAACCAAAGCCGGCACAGCCGGCGCCAAATGGAGACGAAGATGGCACGTATAGCCGGCGTTAACATTCCGACCAACAAGCGCGTGATCATTGCGCTGCAGTACATCCACGGCATCGGCCCGAAGTTTGCGGCTGAGATCGTTGAGAAGGTCGGTATCCCACTCGATCGTCGTGTGAATCAGCTCACCGACGCCGAAGTGCTTCAGATTCGTGAAGCGATTGACCGCGACTACCAGGTTGAAGGTGACCTGCGTCGTGAAGTCTCGATGAACATCAAGCGTCTGATGGACCTTGGCTGCTACCGCGGCCTGCGTCACCGTCGTTCGCTCCCGGTTCGCGGCCAGCGCACGCATACCAATGCGCGCACGCGTAAGGGTCCTGCCAAGGCAATCGCCGGCAAGAAGAAGTAATTTTCAAACAGCGGGCAGGGGTGCGTATGCGCCTCTGTTCGGCGTTTGAAGGTGTAGCCGCTGGAATTACGGCGGCGTAGATATCGTTGAAAGGATTATCATGGCTAAAGATGCCGGTCGGGTTCGCCGTCGCGAACGTAAAAATATCTCCACGGGTGTGGCGCACGTCAACTCGACCTTCAACAACACGCTGATCACCATCACCGACGCACAGGGCAACACGATTGCCTGGTCGTCCGCTGGTGCGCAGGGTTTCAAGGGTTCGCGTAAGTCGACCCCATTTGCTGCACAGATCGCGGCAGAAGATTGCGCCAAGAAGGCAGCCGAGCACGGCATGCGTACGCTTGAAGTTGAGGTTTGCGGACCCGGTTCGGGCCGTGAGTCGGCACTTCGCGCGCTGCAGGCTGCTGGCTTCACGATCACTTCTATCCGTGACGTGACGCCGATCCCGCACAACGGTTGCCGTCCGCGCAAGAAGCGCCGCGTCTAACCAGTGTCGCTAGTACCGGATGAGCGCCAAGGCGCTCCTCTCCGGTTTCCAGATTTGCTTGCCACGATTGGATGGTGGCGGGAAACGGAAGGGAAGACCTGAATGATTCAGAAAAATTGGCAAGAGCTGATCAAGCCGAACAAGATCGAGTTCACGTCGAAGAGCAAGACGCTGACCACGCTGGTCGCCGAACCGCTCGAGCGTGGCTATGGCCTCACTCTCGGTAATGCGCTGCGTCGCGTTCTGCTGTCCTCGCTGCGCGGTGCAGCTGTGACCGCAGTGCAGATCGATGGCGTGCTCCATGAGTTCTCCTCGATCGCTGGTGTTCGTGAAGACGTCACCGACATCGTGCTCAACATCAAGGAAATCGCTATCCGCATGGAAGGCGAAGGTCCGAAGCGCATGGTTGTGCGCAAGCAGGGCCCGGCAGTCGTTACGGCTGGCGACATCCAGACTGTTGGCGATGTCGAGATCCTGAACCCGGACCACGTTCTTTGCACCCTCGACGATGGTGCCGAGATCCGCATGGAGTTCACGGTCGACACAGGCAAGGGCTACGTCCCTGCTGACCGCAACCGCGCTGAAGATGCTCCGATTGGGCTTATCCCGGTCGACAGCCTTTACTCGCCGGTGAAGAAGGTTTCCTACAAGGTCGAAAACACCCGTGAGGGCCAGGTTCTCGACTATGACAAGCTAACCATGACCATTGAGACCAATGGTGCCGTAAGTGGCGAAGATGCAGTGGCGTTTGCTGCGCGCATCCTCCAGGACCAGCTTGGGCTGTTCGTCAACTTCGACGAGCCGCAGAAGGAAGTCGCTTCGGAACAGGTGACAGAGCTCGCGTTCAACCCGGCGTTGCTCAAGAAGGTAGACGAGCTTGAACTGTCGGTCCGTTCGGCAAACTGCCTGAAGAACGACAACATCGTCTACATCGGCGATCTGATCCAGAAGACGGAAGCCGAGATGCTGCGCACGCCGAACTTCGGCCGCAAGTCGCTCAACGAGATCAAGGAAGTTCTGGCCGCTATGGGCCTGCACCTCGGCATGGAGGTACAGGACTGGCCACCAGAGAACATCGAAGATCTCGCAAAACGCTATGAAGACCAGTACTGAGCTTGATCCCGAAAAGCCGCGAAGCTTTTCGGACCAGATCTTGCCGCTGAAGGAACAAGAGGCTTAGCGCCTCTACTAGAAATGGAGAAGGCCAATGCGCCACGGAAAATCCGGTCGCCGTCTCAACCGCACTGCCAGCCACCGTAAGGCGCTGTTTTCGAACATGGCAGCTTCGCTGATTGAGCACGAGCAGATCACCACGACCCTGCCAAAGGCGAAGGAACTTCGCCCGATCGTCGAAAAGCTGGTTACGCTCGGCAAGCGCGGCGACCTGCACGCACGCCGTCAGGCTGCTTCCGCCATCGGTTCGGAAGCTGCTGCAAAGCGTCTGTTCGACATCATCGCTCCACGCTACGCCACCCGTAACGGCGGCTACCTGCGTATCATGAAGGCTGGCTTCCGCCACGGCGACAACGCAGCTATGGCTGTGATCGAGTTCGTCGAGCGCGACACCGCTGCCAAGGGCGCCGTCGATCGCGCACGCGTCGAGGCTGAAGGCAACGAAGCTGAAGCAGCATAATTCAGGCTTTTAGCCTTGGATTGAAAGAAGGGGCCTTTGTGGCCCCTTTTTTGTTGTCGTGCGGAAAGTGCGGCACGGACGATAAGGGACATTTATTTTGCACAATCGCGGTGAAAATGGCATCCGGTCTGCAAAGGAAGGAAACGCCATGCCATCATCGATTCGGTCGCTGTTTGTCTCTGGTATTTGCAGCCTTGCGATAGCTTGGGGTGCAGTTGCTCCCGCAGTCGCGCAAGACAGTGCGCGCGGGCTCGGCGACGCGCTGAGTGAGTGGCTGGGTGCGACGCAACAGCAGTCGCAAGGCGACCGCCGGGTGCCTTTTGGCCAGCAAGAGGTGCAGCTGTCTTATGCCCCGCTGGTGAAGGCCGTCGGGCCGGCGGTTGTAAACGTCTATGCCTCGCAGACAATGGCGGTGCGCTCTCCCTTCGCAGACGATCCATTCTTCGAGCGATTTTTTGGCCGCCAGACGATGCCGCCGCGTGTCCAGTCGTCGCTTGGCTCGGGCGTGATCGTTGATCCGCAGGGCTATGTGGTGACCAACTATCACGTGATCCGCGGCGCGACGGAAGTGCGTGTTGCGACGTCTGACGGGCGGGAGTTCACCAGCAAGATCCTGCTTAAGGACGAATCTCTTGATCTCGCGATTCTCAAGATCGACGGCGCCGAACCCTTTCCCAGTGCCCCTCTTGGCGATTCCGATGCGCTCGAGGTTGGCGACCTTGTCCTGGCCATCGGTAATCCGTTTGGCGTCGGTCAGACGACGACCAGTGGTATTATCTCCGCGCTGGCCCGCACCCACATCGGTGTGAACGATTTCGGCTTCTTCATCCAGACCGACGCGGCGATCAACCCTGGCAATTCTGGCGGTGGCCTCATCAACATGGCGGGGCAGGTGATCGGCATCAACACGGCGATCTATAGCCAGTCCGGCGGATCGATCGGCATCGGTTTTGCGATTCCTTCAAATATGGTGCAGGCCGTTGTTCAGGCTGCGCGAGATGGGCGCGACTATTTTGAACGACCGTTTGTTGGCGCGACGTTCGAAAACGTCAGCCCGCAGATCGCGGAGGCGTTGGGGATGACGCGGCCAACGGGTGCCTTGGTCAAGTCGGTCATGAGCGATGGCCCTTCCGCAAAGGCGGGGTTGCGACCGGGAGATGTTGTGCTGGCCATGAATGGCGCACCGATCGAACATCCGGATGCACTTGGGTATCGTCTTGCAACGCAGCCTATTGGCAGCGCGGCGACGCTCACGGTTTTAAGCCAAGGCAGAGAACGGCAGCTGGAAATCGAGTTGGCGCGAGCGCCTGAAGGCGCATCGAATGTCGAGATCATCATCGACGGTCGAAGCCCGTTTGCCGGCGCCAAGGTCGCAGCGATGTCTCCTCGACTGGCACAGCGGCTGAATCTGCGCGGCGACGCGCGTGGTGTTGCCGTTATTGATGTCGACCGGTCTTCGCCTGCAGCGCGGTTTGGCTTGCGACCACGCGATATCGTGATGGAAGTGAATGGTGTAGAAATCGACACCGCAGAAAAACTGCGTGAAGTTGCCGGTAGCGACTCCCGTTGGTGGAGATTTACCATCGACCGTGGCGGCCAGGTGATGAACCAAGTGTTGCGTTACTGATTGACCATGGGCGATCTGTTTTCCTCCGACGCGAAATCTCTGCAGACAGGCCGTCCGCTTGCGGACCGGCTAAGGCCGCAGGCGCTCGGAATGGTTGTCGGCCAGGATCATCTGACGGGGGAAGATGGCGTCCTGACGCGCATGATCCGCTCGGGGTCGCTTGGGTCGATGATTTTCTGGGGGCCACCCGGAACTGGCAAGACAACCGTGGCACGACTTCTTGCTGGCGAGACGGATCTCGCATTCGAGCAGATCTCCGCGATTTTTTCCGGCGTCGCGGATCTCAAGAAGGTATTTGAAACGGCGCGCATGCGCCGTGCGAGCGGACGTCAGACGCTGTTGTTTGTCGATGAGATCCACCGGTTCAACCGTGCCCAGCAGGATTCATTCCTTCCGGTCATGGAAGACGGCACTGTGGTTCTGGTCGGAGCAACCACGGAGAATCCTTCGTTTGAACTAAACGCGGCGCTTCTGTCGCGTGCACGCGTTCTCACCTTTCACGCCCATTCGCCTGAAAGTATCGCGGCGTTGCTGCAACGTGCCGAAGAAGCCGAGGGACGTCCGCTACCGATTGATGACGAGGCCAGGGCGGTACTTCTGCGGATGGCGGATGGTGACGGCCGTGCGGCCCTGACGCTTGCCGAGGAAGCGTGGCGTGCGGCGGGCGAGGGCGAGGTGTTCAACGCCGAGACGCTGCAGAACGTCGTGCAGCGCCGCGCGCCCATTTACGACAAGAGCCAGGATGGCCACTACAATCTGATCTCTGCGCTGCACAAAGCGGTTCGTGGCTCCGACCCGGATGCCGCCCTCTATTATCTTTGCCGGATGTTCGATGCAGGCGAGGATCCGCTTTATATCGGCCGCAGGCTGGTCCGGATGGCGGTTGAAGATATCGGCCTTGCCGACCCGCAGGCGCTTGGCATCGCGAATGCAGCGAAGGACGCTTACGACTATCTAGGTTCGCCGGAAGGTGAATTGGCACTGGCCCAAGCTTGCGTCTATCTGGCGACCGCGCCCAAATCCAACGCCGTCTACACCGCCTACAAGGCAGCGATGCGTGTGGCCAAGGAAAACGGCTCACTGATGCCGCCCAAGCACATTCTCAACGCGCCGACCAAGTTGATGAAGTCTGAGGGCTACGGCGCGACCTATCAGTATGACCACGACATGCCGGATGCGTTTTCGGGACAGGACTATTTCCCGGAGGCAATAGGGCGGCAAAACTTCTACGATCCGCCAGATCGCGGTTTCGAGCGCGAAATCCGAAAGCGGCTTGATTATTGGTCGCGGCTGCGGCGAGAGCGTCAGTCGTGATCGGACAGTTGCTCCTCGTCGCGCTTGGGGGTGCGGTTGGTGCGTCGTTGAGACATCTTGCAAATGTCGGCAGCTTGCGACTTTTCGGACCTGGCTTTCCATGGGCGACGCTGGGGGTAAACGTTCTCGGCGCACTTCTCATGGGGTTGTTTGTCGAGATTCTGGCGCGGCGATGGGGTGGATCGCCCGAATTGCGATTGTTCATCGCGACCGGTATTCTCGGTGGCTTCACAACGTTCTCCGCGTTTTCTCTGGATGCAGCCGAGCTGTACCAGCGGGGAGACTTCATTCTGGCGTTAGTTTACGTTGCCGGGAGCGTGATAATGTCGATTGCGGCCCTGTTCTTGGGAATGTGGCTCGCAAGAACGCTTGCGTGATGCTATCTCGCACGCGCGAGATAGAGATTGGCGAGACATGGCAGGCGTAGAACAAATCACTGTTGAAGCTGACGAAGCGAGCATGCGGCTCGATCGTTGGTTCAAGGTTCACTATCCGGGACTTGGCTTTGGCCATCTCCAGAAATTGCTTCGGTCGGGGCAGGTGCGCGTGAGCGGCAGCCGGGCCAAGGCAGATACGCGCCTGGAAGCCGGACAGATCATCCGCGTGCCGCCGCTGGAAGTCGATCGGAAGGGAGATGCTCCCGTCACTGCGCGCACGATGCGCGGACAGGACGACGGCGAAGTTCTCAAGAAGATGCTGCTCTACGAAGATGAGTCGGTCTACGTCTTCAACAAGCCAGCCGGTCTGGCGGTGCAGGGCGGTTCCGGCGTTGTGCGCCATATCGACGATATGCTGGAAGCGTTTCGCAACAAGAAGGGCGAGAAGCCAAGGCTCGTGCATCGACTGGACCGCGATACAGCAGGCGTCCTCGTTGTTGCGCGCAGCCGCCTTGCTGCCATGAAACTCGCCGAAGCGTTTCGTGGCCGTGACGCCAGGAAATACTATTGGGCGTTGGTCAAGGGCGTTCCGCGCAAGCGGGAAGACAAGATTTCGACATGGCTGGTCAAGGAACAGACGCCGGATGGCGATCGCATGCGCGTGGCTGCGCATGGCGAGAAGGGGGCCGATCACGCGGTCTCCTACTATCGCGTCGTCGAGCAGGCTGGCCAGAACCTGTCCTGGCTTGAGATGGAGCCTCACACCGGCCGTACGCACCAGCTGCGTGTTCATGCTGCGCATCTGGGGTGCCCGATCATCGGTGATCCGAAATATTTTGAAGCCGACACCAACTGGGATTTTCCGGGTGGAATGCAGAACCGACTGCACCTTCTGGCGCGTCGAATTGTGATTCCGCATCCGAAACACGGGGTGATTGATGTGACCGCACCAATGCCTCCGCATATGCGTCAAAGCTGGAACCTGCTGGGTTTCGAAGAAGCCAGCGCAGGTGAAGATAATTGACGCGGGTCCAGCGAGGAGCGCAGCCCAGGGCGGCAATCGATTCACTGGCGGTCGGGATGATGGTCTTCATCACCCTGAGCTGGGGCCTGAACCAGGTGGCGATCAAGGTCGCCAACTCGGGGTACAATCCGATCCTGCTGACCGTCGCCCGCTCGCTGGTCGGCGGGGCGCTCGTATTCTTGTGGTGCCTGTGGCGACGTATTCCGCTGTTCGAGCGTGACGGGACGCTGGTCTCGGGTATCATCGTCGGTGCGCTGTTCGGTTTTGAATTTGCACTGATCTTCGCGGGTCTTGATTACACCACCGCCGCGCGCGGAACGCTGATGGTCAACACCATGCCGTTCTGGGTGCTGGTTGGTGCACACTTCCTGCTCGGCGAACGTTTGACAGTTCAGAAGACCGTCGGGGTTGCACTGGCTTTTGCTGGTGTTTGCCTCGTGTTTTCCGACAAGCTGAGTGCGCCCGGTCCGGACGGCCTGATCGGCGATCTGATGTGCCTGGTAGCGGGTATGTTCTGGGCCGCAACGATCCTTGTCATCAAGCGATCGAAGTTGACCAGCGCGAGCGCAGAGAAGACGCTGCTTTATCAGTTGCTGGTGTCCGCGGTCATTCTGGTGCCGTTCGTGCCGCTTGCAGGGCCGCTTTTGCGCGACGTCAGCACACTTGCAACAGCTGCGTTTCTCTATCAGGCAGTTTTCGTCGTCGCGTTCACCTATGTTCTTTGGTTCTGGCTGATGCGCGTTTATCCCGCATCCGGCCTTTCCAGCTTCGCCTTTCTGACGCCCGCATTCGGTGTTCTTTCTGGCTGGCTGCTGTTGAACGAACCGCTGTCCGTTCGTATCTGGGCTGCGTTGTTGCTGATAGCCGCCGGCATTCTGGTCGTGAACCGTCCGGTTCGACGCTAGGGCGCGGCGCTGGTTTCTTGTGATTGAAGGTGTGTGATGCGAGATCAGCTCGAAGACATTGAGGCGGGGCGCTATCTTTCCGATCCTGACCCGGTGAAACGGGCCCAGATTCAGATGCGCCAGCCACTGCCGAAGCGCTTCTACAAGGACGTGACGGTCACGCAGGTCGACGACGGATTTTCGGTGCAGCTGGATGGGAAGCCGGTTCGCACACCCGGCAAGGCGCTGCTCGCCGTGCCGACCCAGCCCGCTGCCGAATTGCTCGCAGCTGAGTTCGACGCCCAGCAAGAAACGATCAATCCGGTGAGCATGCCGGTGGTTCGCCTGGTCAATACCGCGATTGATGGTGTCGCGACGGACCTTCAGGCTGTCCTGGAAGATGTGATGCGTTTTTCAGGTTCCGATCTCGTTTGCTATCGCGCCGACGCGCCTCAAGAGTTGGTTCAGCGGCAGGCCGATGCGTGGGATCCGATCCTGGACTGGGCGCAGACCACTCTGGGCGCACGGTTCATCTTGGGTGAGGGCATCATGCATGTGGCACAGCCCCGCGAAGCCGTCACTGCAGTCGGCATATGGCTGAAGCAGCGCGAGGACGCGTTTCGTCTGTCATCAATACACCTCATGACTTCGCTGACTGGTTCAGCGCTGATAGCGCTGGCAGTCGAAGCCGGTGCGATCACCCCCGATGAGGGTTGGAAGATTGCCCATGTCGATGAGGACTGGACCAACGAACACTGGGGCGAAGATGCAGAGGCGACGGCTCGCCGCATTGCGCGACGCAAGGACTTCGACGCGGCCGTCGCATTGGCGGACGCCATAAAGGCCTGACGCTGAAATCGGAAAGGGCCGGAGCAACAATGCTCCGGCCCTTTTTTGTTGTCTGACGCTAAGGTCAGACCGAATAGTACATGTCGTACTCGACTGGGTGAGGCGTCATTTCATAGCGCATCACCTCGGCCATCTTGAGCTCGATATACGAGTCGATCTGGTCGTCATCGAATACGCCGCCAGCCTTCAGGAAGCCGCGATCCTTGTCGAGCGACTGCAGTGCTTCACGCAGCGAGGCGCAGACAGTCGGGATCTTCTTCAGCTCCTTCGATGGCAGGTCGTAAAGATCCTTGTCCATCGCCTGGCCGGGATGGATCTTGTTCTTGATGCCGTCGAGGCCGGCCATCAGCAGCGCGGCAAAGGCAAAGTACGGGTTTGCCGTTGGATCGGGGAAGCGCACTTCAACGCGCTTTGCCTTCGGGTTGGAGCCGAACGGGATACGGCAGGACGCCGAACGGTTGCGCGCCGAGTAGGCTAGCAGCACCGGAGCCTCATAGCCCGGGACCAGACGCTTGTAGGAGTTGGTCGACGGGTTGGTGAAGGCGTTCAGCGCCTTGGCGTGTTTGATGATGCCGCCGATGAAGAACAGGCAGGACTCCGACAGCCCAGCATATTCGTTTCCAGCGAATGTCGGCTTGCCGTCTTTCCAGATCGACAGGTGGACGTGCATACCGGAACCGTTGTCACCGAAGATCGGCTTCGGCATGAAGGTCGCAGTCTTGCCATAGGCATTGGCGACCTGATGCACGGCGTACTTGTAGATCTGCATCTTGTCGGCGTTGCGCAGAAGGGTGTCGAACTTGGTGCCCAGTTCGTGCTGTGCTGCTGCCACCTCATGATGGTGCTTTTCGACCACGACGCCCATCTCGGACAGGACCGTCAGCATCTCGGAGCGCATGTCCTGGAGGCTGTCGATCGGCGGGACGGGGAAGTAACCGCCCTTGACGCGTGGACGGTGGCCGAGGTTACCGGTCTCGTAGTCGGTGTCGTCGTTCGAAGGCAGCTCGGATGAATCGACCTTGAAGCCAGTGTTATAGGGGTCGGCCTTGTACTTGACGTCGTCGAACACGAAGAACTCGGCTTCCGGGCCGACGAATACGGTGTCGCCGATGCCTTCCGCGCGCAGATAGGCCTCAGCCTTCTTGGCGATGCCACGCGGGTCGCGGTTGTAGGCTTCGCCCGACACCGGGTCGAGGATGTCGCAGACAATGACCATGGTCGACTGCGCGAAGAACGGGTCCATATGCGCGGTCTCTGGGTCTGGCATCAGAACCATGTCGGACTCATTGATGGCCTTCCAGCCGCCAATCGACGAACCATCGAACATCACGCCGTCTGCAAACATGTCTTCGTCAACCGCAACGACATCCATCGTCACATGCTGCCACTTGCCCTTGGGATCAGTGAAGCGCAGGTCGACGAACTTAACGTCGTTATCCGAAATCTGCTTCATGATATCGCTTGCGGTCGTCATTGATTGTTTTCCTGTGATGACATTGCAAAATTTGGGGAGGGAACTGTCGTTCCCGGTCAGATAGCGTCGATGCCCGTCTCACCGGTACGAATACGCACCACTTCCTCGATGTTGGAAACGAAGATCTTGCCGTCGCCGATGCGCCCGGTTTGTGCCGCCTTGCGGATCGCCTCGATTGCGGCCTCGACGCTTTCATCAGCGATGACAACCTCGATCTTCACCTTCGGAAGAAAGTCGACGACGTACTCAGCGCCCCGGTAGAGCTCGGTGTGGCCCTTCTGTCGGCCGAAACCCTTTGCTTCGGTGACGGTGATACCCTGCAACCCGACTTCCTGAAGGGCTTCCTTCACTTCGTCCAGCTTGAAAGGCTTGATGATCGCCTCGATCTTTTTCATGCGGTGATGGCCTCCAGTAAGATAAAGACGGATAGAACTGTTCCGCTTCGACAAATAGAAAGCATGAAGTGTGCCAGTTTGAATTTCATGCAAAAATTTTTTGATTTCATGCGCGAACGGGTCAAAGGCGGTCGTTTCTCGATGAAAACAGCTGTCGTCTGCCTGCCTTGCCGCAGAACTTCCTATGCTGCACTGTGATACGTGGTGAAAAATTATGCAACGCGCACAGATGATGGGCAAACACCCGATGCGGGCGACACAGCATGTGGTGGTCAACGGACCAGATCGATGGCAGTTGCCTGCGCCAAAGGGTGATCAGCACAAATACTCCCGTGGCGCGGTGGCTGTCTTCTCTGGAGGTCTCACGTCGTCAGGGGCGGGACGGCTATCGGCGATGGCGGCTGCTCGGGTTGGGGCAGGGGCAGTCACGGTTCTGTCTCCAGCGGAGGCTTTGATCGCGAACGCTTCGCATCTTACCTCGATCATGCTGGCCTGCGTCGACACGGTAGCGGAAATGCGGGCCCTGTTTCGTCATCGTCAGCCAAACGCGGTCGTCATCGGGCCCGGCTATGGATTGGATCGGTCACTTAGCCAGATGGTGGTCGGCTTGCTCGAGACGCTGCCGAGCGTGACGCTGGTGTTGGATGCCGATGCTTTGTCGGCATTCCGCGACGATCCGTCAGAACTCTTTGACGCGGTGGCAAGGACAAGAGCGCACGTTGTGCTGACGCCGCACGAAGGCGAGTTTGCGCGGCTGTTTCCCGATTTGGCTGCCGATGAGGTGCTCTCCAAGGCGCAGAAAGCTGTGGCTGCAGCCCGGCTCAGTGAGAGTGTGATTGTTGACAAGGGGCCGGATACGATCATCGCGGCACCAGATGGGCGCGTGGTGAGAAACAGCAACGGCACCCCATATCTGGCGACCGCAGGGTCAGGCGACGTGCTGGCGGGCTTGATCGCCGGGCTCGCCGCGCAGGGAATGGAGCAATTCGACGCCGCCTGCGCAGGAGTGTGGCTGCACGCCGAGGCCGCGAGCCGTTTCGGTCCGGGCCTCATAGCCGAGGATCTGCCGGGACTTCTTCCGCCATTGCTCTGTGAGTTGTTCGCCTAGAGCAATTTCAGGAAAAGTGCGAAGCGGTTTTGCGTTCGGAATTGCTTGAAAACAATGGGTTTAGGTCGCGTCCACGCGCTGTTGCAGAGCCATAGCGCCGAATGGGGCGCGGCTCTTTCCTTCGGAGATGAAATAGACAAACACATCCCGCGGATTCAAGGCTGCCTTGGATGCAGGATTTGCATAAGGCAGATCATCAGGTTGACCTCCCTTAGCCCAGATGTCCGCCCGTTTCGCCCAGCCGTCCAGTTCTGTATCAGTGTAGCAGTCCGGGTTGTCATCGCTGCCGCGCTGGAGGCGTGCGTATACGAAATCACCTGTCAGATCGGCAATTTCCGGATACTTTTCGTGATGCGCATAGACGATGGCAGCGCCATATTTCTTGGCCATGGCGACGAATTCGGGACAGGCGAAACTGCCATGTCTCACCTCAAGCGCATGACGAAGCTCTACGCCGTCCTGATGCGAGGGGAGCAGTTGGACGAACCCTTCAAAATCGTCCGGCTCGAACTTCTTGGTGTGCGCGAATTGCCAGACGATGGGACCGAGCTTGTCGCCCAACTCTGAAATTCCCGATCCGAGGAAACGCTGGACCGACTCCCCGGCTTCGGCGAGCACCTTGCGGTTGGTCGAATATCGCGTTGCCTTCAGTGAAAAAACGAAATCTTCTGGAGCATCCGCCGCCCATTTGGCGAAGGTTTCAGGCTTGAATGTCGAATAATAGGTGCCGTTGACCTCGATCGTTTTGACCTGACTTGCGGCGTGTCGAAGCTGTTTCGTCTTGGCCAGCTTGTCGGGGTAGAAGGTTCCCTCCCACGGTTCGAAGGTCCAGCCGCCCATTCCCGCCCTGATGGTCCCCGACTTGCTCATGGCTAACCTCTATTCAGCTGCGACGCGGCGCTGGCCGGGTCTTTTCTCCAGCAAATCCTTCAGGAACTTGCCGGTGTGACTGCGCGGCTCGGCCGCAATCGCTTCCGGCGTTCCCGCAGCGACCAGTTCGCCACCGCCGTCACCGCCATTGGGACCGATGTCGATCAGCCAGTCGGCGGTCTTGATGACCTCAAGGTTGTGCTCGATCACGACAACTGTGTTGCCTTGGTCGACCAGTTCCTGAAGCAGTTCGAGTAGCTTGGCGACGTCGTGGAAATGCAGGCCGGTGGTCGGCTCATCAAGGATGTAAAGTGTCTTACCCGTCGCCTTGCGCGACAGTTCCTTGGCCAGCTTGACGCGCTGCGCCTCACCGCCAGAGAGGGTCGTGGCCTGCTGGCCGAGTTTGATGTAGCCAAGCCCCACCTTTTTCAGTGTCTCAAGCTTGTCCCGGACGACCGGAACAGCGGCAAAGAACTCGACGCCCTCTTCCACGGTCATGTCGAGAACATCGGCGATGGAGCGTCCCTTGAACAAAACCTCGAGCGTTTCGCGGTTGTAGCGCTTGCCGTGACAGACATCGCAAGTGACGTAGACGTCGGGCAGGAAGTGCATCTCGATCTTGATGACGCCGTCGCCCTGACATGCCTCGCAGCGCCCACCCTTGATGTTAAACGAGAAACGGCCCGGCTGGTAGCCGCGTGCCTTCGCCTCGGGCAGCCCCGCGAACCAGTCGCGGATCGGCGTGAAAGCGCCGGTATAGGTGGCAGGATTGGAGCGCGGCGTGCGCCCGATGGGGCTCTGGTCGATGTCGATGACCTTGTCGAGGAATTCGAGCCCTTCAATCCGGTCATGATCGGCAGGGTGCTCGCGTGACCCCATGATCCGGCGCGATGCGGCCTTGAACAGCGTTTCAATCAGGAACGTGGACTTGCCGCCGCCGGATACGCCGGTGACGCACGTGAAAGTGCCCAGCGGAAAGCCAGCCGTCACATTTTTCAGATTGTTGCCGCGTGCGCCGACAACCTTGATTTTCTTGCCCTTGGTACCTGGACGGCGCTCCGCAGGCACCGCAATGCCCATCTCGCCGGAAAGATATTGGCCCGTCAGGGATTTTGGGTTGGCCATCACTTCGGCCGGGGTGCCCTGTGCGATCACTTCGCCGCCATGGACGCCGGCAGCGGGACCGATATCGACAACATAATCGGCGGTGAGCACCGCTTCTTCATCGTGTTCGACCACGACCACCGTGTTGCCGAGATCACGCAGATGCTTCAGCGTCTCCAGCAAGCGCTCGTTGTCGCGCTGATGCAAGCCGATGGAGGGCTCATCAAGCACATAAAGCACGCCCGTGAGGCCGGAGCCGATTTGCGAAGCAAGCCGGATACGCTGGCTCTCACCACCCGAAAGGGTGCCGGAATTGCGCGCAAGCGTCAGATAATCCAGCCCGACATCGTTGAGAAAACGCAGCCGCTCGCGGATTTCCTTGAGGATTCGCGCGGCGATTTCGTTCTGCTTTTCACTCAGCATATCTTGAATGGTTGAGAACCAGGCCGAGGCCTTGCGGATCGACATATCCGTTACTTCACCGATATGCAGACCGCCCACCTTCACGGCGAGCGCTTCCGGCTTCAGGCGGTAGCCGGCGCAGGCCGGGCAGGGAGTCGACGACATGAACCGCTCGATCTCCTCGCGCATCCATGCAGATTCGGTCTCCTTCCAGCGCCGCGCCAGATTGGTCACTACGCCTTCGAACGTCTTGGTGGTCTTGTAGGAGCGCAAGCCGTCGTCATAGTTGAACTCGATCTTGCGATCGCCTGTGCCATGCAGGATCGCATTCTGGGCTTCGTCCGAAAGGTCGCGCCACCGATCGCCGATGCTGAATCCGTAGACCGCACCGAGACCTTCGAGGGTCTGGCGGTAATAGGGCGACGTTGATTTTGCCCATGGTGCAACCGCGCCTTCACGCAGAGATACATGGGCTTCAGGCACCACGAGCGTCGGATCGATCGCGCGCTGCGTGCCAAGCCCGTCGCAGGTCGGGCAGGCGCCGAACGGATTGTTGAACGAGAAAAGGCGCGGCTCGATCTCAGGAATGGTGAAGCCGGAGACCGGACAGGCAAATTTTTCGGAGAACAGGATCCGCTCATGGGTGTCGTTCTTCGACTTGTTGATCGCGCTGGCGCCAGTCTGATCCGCGGGCAGGGGCTTTTCGGCAAATTCCGCGATTGCCAGTCCTTCAGCAAGTTTCAGGGCCGTCTCAATCGAATCCGAAAGCCGCGACGCCAGATCAGGCCGAACCACGACACGGTCCACCACGACATCGATGTCGTGCTTGTACTTCTTGTCGAGCGCAGGGACATCGGCGATTTCGTAGAAGACGCCGTCTACCTTGACGCGCTGGAACCCCTTTTTCTGAAGTTCGGCCAGTTCCTTCTTGTACTCACCCTTGCGCCCACGCACGATCGGCGCGGTGATGTAAAGCCGTGTGCCCTCCTCAAGCTCGAGTACACGATCCACCATCTGGCTGACCGTCTGGCTCTCGATCGGCAACCCGGTCGCCGGTGAGTAGGGGATACCGGCCCGCGCAAACAGCAGGCGCATATAGTCATAAATCTCGGTGACCGTGCCGACAGTGGAGCGCGGGTTCTTCGAGGTGGTTTTCTGTTCAATGGCGATAGCGGGCGAAAGGCCGTCGATCTGGTCGACGTCCGGTTTCTGCATCATCTCGAGGAACTGGCGGGCGTAGGCCGACAGGCTTTCGACATAGCGGCGCTGGCCTTCCGCATAGATCGTGTCGAACGCGAGCGACGACTTTCCCGACCCGGAAACGCCCGTCATGACAATCAGCTTGTCGCGAGGCAGGTCGATGTCGATGTTCTTCAGGTTGTGCTCGCGTGCACCGCGAATGGAAATGTATTTGTGATCCGCCATGGCTCGCCGCTGCCCTGCTTGCAATTCGTGGAAAGCTGTTACCAGCATTCGCCCATATGGTGCTTGAAAAGGTGCCCGTCGAGACACCGGTGGCAAACTCTTGGCTTTTCACGCATTCTCACGCCAAGGGCAACTGAAAAGAACAGAGAGCGAACGCGATCCTGACACCGTTATGGCAAGAATGCCACGCTTGCAAAGGGCCGAAGGGGATAACGTCGGATCCGCAGTGATGCGCATTGAGGCATCAGCCGGGAAGGCCTAATAAGGCGTTTCCGGAATAGTTTTGGTGAAGGGGATCGCACATGCGCGCAGCGATCGGGACGTTTGTCGGCGGCTTTCTAGCAGCTTCTGTGCTTGCTTCGTCGGCGGTGCAAGCTCAGGAGATGATCTACGCCACTGAGCCGGAGCGCATCGCGGAACTCCTCAAAGGCTTCGGGATTGCGCGGCTGGGCACTCATTCCGACGGCGATCCCGCGATCAGTGGCCGCATGAACGGCAAGACGTACGAAGTGTTCTTCTTCGACTGCAACAACGGTAAAAAGTGCCGCAATATCCAGTTCTGGGCCTATTGGGACGAGCCTGCTCAGCTCGACGCTATCAATGCATGGAACCGGCAGACCCGTTTCGGTCGCACATATCTTGATGACGAAGATGATCTTGTGCTGGAATATGCCGTGAACATGTCGCACGGTATTGCTGAGCGAACGCTGGAAGATAGTGCGGATATCTGAATGCGAATGCTGAAGGGTGTCGAGGAAGATATTCTGACGAAATAACGCGCCAAATTACCATTCTTGACAGTGCGTTCGGCGAGAACATAATAAGAACGAACTGAATAGCTTGTGGGCGCGCTCATAAAGACGATTCAAAAGCTGGCTGGCGGCCATTCAGTCGTGTAGTCGCCGGATAGAATTTCGGACAAGCGCAGGAGTGTGTAATGGCTGGTAGCGTCAACAAGGTCATTCTGGTCGGCAATCTTGGTGCCGATCCGGAAATCAGGCGCCTGAATTCAGGAGATCCGGTCGTCAATCTGCGGATTGCGACGTCCGAGTCCTGGCGCGACAAGGGAAGTGGCGAGCGTCGCGAGAAGACAGAATGGCACAGCGTCGTCATCTTTAACGACAATCTGGCCAAGGTTGCCGAGCAGTACCTGAAGAAGGGTATGAAGGTGTACCTTGAAGGCGCGCTTCAGACCCGCAAATGGCAGGATCAGAACGGTCAGGATCGTTACACGACTGAGATCGTGCTGCAGAAGTTCCGTGGCGAACTGCAGATGCTGGACTCGCGGGGCGAGGGCGGTGGCGGTCAGATTTCGGATCGCGGCGGCAGTTCCTATGGTGGCGGACGCGGTGGTTCGGACTTCGGCCAGTCCTCTCCGTCCGATGACCGTGGCGGACGCGGTGGCGGTGGCGGTGGTGGCGGCTACGGTCGCGATCTGGACGACGAAATCCCGTTCTGATGTGTGTTCTGTGCGAGGCGGCTGGCCAGGCGGCTGAATTTTCGGTCACCAGTCGCCCCGCGCACAGGCTTGCCGGCTTGTGGTGGCGCGGCGTGGGTCATCTGCCCGACAGGCTTGATCTTGAGCCAACAATCGCGCGTGTCGCCGCCTTCTCGGCGACGCGCACCAGCATCTGGAAAAGTCCACTTGTTGGTATTTTGCGTCAAGCGCCAGGCAGCTGTTCTTATTTCATTGGCGTCGACCTCGGAGAGGCTCCAGAGATCCCTTCGGATTTCGTCTTTTTCGACGCTCCTGAGATGGATCTGGTTTCGGTGTGGCATGGGCCGACGGATGGCTTGGTCGAAGACCGCTATTTGGCAATGGCCGATTGGCTGCGCGCGCATGGCTACACCGCAAGTTCCGCGATCTGTGAGCGCCGCGAAGAATATCCCCATGACACAGATGGCAGCAGCCAGAGCAGCTTTCGCTTGATGATCCCGGTTTATCGCCAGTTCGACTGAGCGCGAGCTGCGTCGAGGATCGCCAGCCTCTCTTCAAGTTTTGTCTCGTCCGCAGCGCCAAAGTGAGAATGCGCCACGTTTTCCCCTTGATCGGGACACACTCAGGGCCGGTTGCGCCGTTTGTCTGGTGCCTGGCTGTCTGGCGACGCCGGCGATGGACAACTCGACCCCGCAGGGAACTATGTCTGACGCGGCGTGGCTGACGACAGTCTTTCCGTCCATCCAAGGACAAAAAGAGGAAAGACCATGAAATTCAGAAACAAACTCATCGCCGGCCTGGCTACCGCAACGCTCGGTCTTGGTACAATGGCGAGCATCTCCGCCGCTCAGGAAGCCGCGTCCCCGGTGCCTCAGGCAGAGAGCGCCGCGCCGGCGGCTGCCGTCGATGATGGAAAGCTGAAGTCCTTCGCAGTCGCGTTTCTAGGCGTCACAAAGGTTTCGCAGACCTACAAGCCAAAAATCGAAGCGGCCAAGTCGGATTCGGATCGCCAGACGCTGCAAAAAGAGGCAGGGCAGGAGATGGTGGAAGCCGTCAATGGAGCCGGCGGCATCAACATCGAAGAATACAACCAGATCATCGAAGCGGCCCAGACTGACCCAGATCTGGCGCAGAAGATCAATACGCATATTACAGAGGCGGCAGGGCAGCAGCCTGCCCCCGCACAGGAATAAGCTCACGCAGCCGGTGGTGGGAAGGCTCGGCGCTGATGACGGCGCCGAGCGAGTTTTACGCCAGTATCAAGGCCCTGATGCCGTCAGCTACAAACTGGACTGCCAGCGCTGCCAGGATCACGCCGAGAAGGCGTGTCAGGATCGACCGACCGGTTTCGCCGAGGAAGTGATCAACACGCTCCGCCGCAGCAAACATGATCCAGTTGATTGCAATACAGGCGGCAATGATTCCCACCAGCAGGAGATGGCCCACTGCTGTCTGGAATGAGCCGGAAAGCAGGACTGTGGCAGAGATCGCGCCTGGGCCGGCCATCAACGGGATTGCGAGGGGGAAGGCTGCAATGTTGCGGATATGGTCACGGGTGATTGCCTTGTCTGCGCTCTTTTCCTTGCGCTCCTGGCGGCGCTCGAAAATCATCTCGAAGGCGATGTAGAACAGCAGCAGACCGCCCGCGACGCGAAATGCGGGCAGCGTGATCCCAAACATCTGAAGAATCGCATTACCTGCAACTGCAAATACCGCTAGAACGATCAACGCGATGACCGATGCGCGTATCGCCACCTGCATGCGTTCGGAGCGGTTCATGCCGCCAGTCAGCGCCAGAAACAGCGGCGCAAGACCGGGTGGGTCGATGGTGACCAAAATCGTCACGAATGCGTTGAAGATAAGATCGAAGCTAGGCACTGCACCCCTCCCTGGCAGCTCTGCTCCCGCGTAGCAGGCGCCGGCGATTGTTTTCCAGATCGCGTTCTCAAGCAACTCATAGATACGCGCAAGGTCGGCGATTCGGCGAATTGTCGACTGAAATGGCGATTGCACTGATCAAGCGGTTGCGTCACGACGCCTCGCCAAGCATCGCGTGATTTAAACATTTGAACTATCAAAGAAAATTGGCTTTGGAAATCGTCCCGCCAAATTTGGAAATGCGGGCTCTGTTCCTATATAAGGGAACAGTGATTCTAAAGTATGATCGTGATCTCAATTGACTGACCAGACAACGCCGAGCGGCCCCCAGGGTCTTCCCGAGGGCATCGAGCCGATCTCAATCATTGAGGAGATGCAGCGCTCCTATCTCGACTACGCCATGAGCGTGATCGTGAGTCGTGCGCTCCCGGATGTTCGTGACGGCCTCAAGCCGGTCCACCGGCGCATCCTCTATGCCTCCCACGAGAGCGGCTACCACTGGAACCGCAAATATGTGAAGTCGGCGCGCCCCGTCGCAGACGTGATGGGTAAATACCACCCGCACGGCGATGCCTCGATTTACGACGCGTTGGTCCGCATGGCGCAGGATTGGTCCTTGCGCGTGCAGCTGATCGACGGGCAGGGTAACTTCGGTTCGATCGATGGTGATCCGCCAGCGGCGATGCGCTACACTGAAGCGCGCCTGACCAAGGTTGCCCATGAGCTTCTTGAAGATATCGACAAGGACACTGTCGACTTCCAGGAGACCTACGACTCTTCTGGCAGTGAGCCCAAGGTTCTGCCGGCTCGGTTTCCGAATCTGCTGGTCAATGGTGCGGGCGGTATCGCGGTTGGCATGGCCACCAACATCCCGCCGCACAACCTGTCCGAAGTGGTCAACGCCTGTATCGCTCTGATCGACAATCCCGCGATCGAGCTGCCGCAGATCATGGAGATCATTCCCGGTCCGGACTTCCCGACCGGCGGTATCGTTCTGGGCCGTTCGGGCATCTACAATGCCTATTCGACCGGGCGCGGCTCGATCATCATGCGCGGCCGCGTGCATGTCGAAGAGATCCGCAACGATCGCGAAGCGATCATCATCACCGAAGTTCCCTATCAGGTGAACAAGGCGACGATGATCGAGAAGATGGCCGAACTGGTGCGCGACAAGCGCATCGAGGGCATCTCTGACATCCGCGATGAAAGTGACCGTCAGGGTTACCGTGTGGTCGTCGAGCTCAAGCGCGACGCCAATGCGGATGTGATCCTCAACCAGCTCTATCGCTATACGCCGCTCCAGACGTCGTTCGGCGCGAACGTGGTTGCGCTGAATGGCGGCAAGCCCGAGACGATGGCGCTGCTCGACATGCTGCGCGCGTTCGTGGCTTTCCGCGAGGAGGTCATCAGTCGTCGTACCAAGTATCTGCTTCGCAAGGTGCGCGACCGCGCCCACGTCCTGGTGGGACTGGCGATCGCAGTTGCCAATATCGACGAGGTTATCAAGCTTATCCGTCATGCGCCTGATCCTCAGACCGCGCGCGAGCAATTGATGGAGCGTCGTTGGCCTGCCGCTGACGTCGAGTCGCTGATTTTGCTCATTGACGATCCGCGTCACCGGATCAACGACGACGGCACCTACAACCTCTCCGAGGAGCAGGCCCGCGCGATCCTCGAACTGCGCCTGCAGCGTTTGACTGCGCTTGGTCGCGACGAGATTGCCGATGAACTCAACACCATCGGTGCCGAGATCACAGACTATCTCGACATCCTCTCTTCGCGCGCTCGGATCCAGCAGATCGTCAAGGACGAGTTGGCCGCTGTACGTGACGAGTTCGGAACGCCACGTCGCACGGAGCTGACCGATGGCGGCGCTGAGATGGATGACGAAGACCTCATCCAGCGCGAGGATATGGTCGTCACCGTAACGCATGAGGGTTACATCAAGCGGGTGCCGCTCTCGATCTACCGAGCGCAGGCACGTGGCGGCAAGGGCCGGTCGGGCATGTCGACGAAGGACGAGGATTTCGTCACGCGTCTGTTCGTGGCCAACACGCATACGCCGATCCTGTTCTTCTCCTCGCGCGGCATCGTCTACAAGGAGAAGGTGTGGCGCCTGCCGATTGGCACGCCGCAGTCCCGTGGCAAGTTCCTGCGCAATATCCTGTCGCTGGAAGAAGGTGACCGCATCACGGCTATCCTTCCGCTGCCGGAGGATGAAGGCAGCTGGGGCGAACTCGACGTCATGTTCGCAACGACTCGTGGCACGGTACGTCGCAACAAGTTGTCCGACTTCGTGCAGGTCAATCGCAATGGCAAGATTGCGATGAAGTTCGATGAGGAGGGTGACGCCATCCTCGCAGTCGAGACCTGTACCGAGTTCGACGACGTTCTGCTGATTGCCGATTCTGGCCAGTGCATTCGCTTCCCGACGACCGACGTTCGCGTCTTCAAGGGGCGTGACTCGCTGGGTGTTCGGGGTATCTCGTTGAGCGAGTCCGAGCGGGCCATCTCGATGGCGATCCTGCACAATGTCGACGCAACGCCAGCCGAGCGCGCTGCCTATCTCAAGCAGGCAACAAGCGAGCGACGCTTGATTGCAGGCGACGGCGAGGAAGAAGACGTTGCGCTCACCAACGAGGATATCGGCGAAGAGACGACACTGCCGACAGAGCGGTATGAGGAACTGAAGGCTCGTGAAGAGTTCGTTCTTACGCTGACCGAGTTTGGCTACGGCAAGCGTTCGTCGTCCTACGACTTCCGTCTGACCGGACGTGGCGGTAAGGGTATCCGCGCCACCGACGTCTCGAAGGTTGCTGAGATCGGGCAGCTGGTTGCCGGCTTCCCAATTGGGAACGACGATCAGATCATGCTGGTTACAGATGGTGGTCAGGTGATCCGCGTGCCGGTGTCTGGCATTCGCATTGCCAGCCGCGCCACTAAGGGCGTCACAATCTTCAATACGGCTGCGGGAGAAAAGGTCGTTTCCGTGGAGCGTATTTCCGAGCCACAGAACGATGAGGAAGAAGAGGCAGGCGACGTGCAGGGAACAACGCCGCCCGCCTCACTGGAGGATTAGGTCAGCCCATACGGTAGCGCTGGGTATCCCGGCGCTGCCGTTCCAGGCGGGCGTTCTGCGCTTCGTTGTGAAGGCCGAAAGCAGTGGCGATCAGCATCGCCAGTGTCATGGTAGCAGCAAGCAGGTAGATCATCATTCCCGTCACTCCTTCGTCCTCTATCAACGAACGAAACAGACTTTCGTTTCATATTCGTTGTGATTTTAGTCGCAACGGTTGAACCTGCGCTGAGGGTGGCGTTCATCACAGGTTCATCTCCGTACAATGTGCTGATCTGATTGCGTTTAAGTTCCATGCCAGCTAGAAGCCCGCTATGAAGCAACGCATCGCATTCTATGCAGGGTCCTTTGACCCGATGACAAATGGTCACGCAGACGTGCTTGCGGGTGCGTTGGCGCTTGCAGACCAGGTGGTCATAGGTATCGGCATCCAGGCGTCCAAGCAGCCGCTTTTCACGTTCGAAGAACGTGTTGCGCTCATCAGCGAATGGGCGAAAGCAGCCTATGGCGCGGATGCGCAACGGCTGAAGATCGTTTCATTCAAAGGCTTGCTGGTCGATGTTGCCCGAGAGCATGAGGCGACTCTGCTGATCCGCGGGCTGCGCGATGGCACCGATCTTGACTATGAAATGCAGATGGCCGGCATGAACGGCACTATGGCGCCGCAGCTTCATACGGTTTTTCTGCCGGCAAGCCCGGCTGTACGTTCTATTACTGCCACACTCGTGCGCCAGATAGCTTCCATGGGTGGCAACATTCACCCGTTCGTTCCAGCCAATGTGGCGAACGCGTTGGTGTCGAAGTTCAAGAATTGAGAACCGGGAGTTCTTCATGCAGTTTCTGAAAATTGCCTCGTCGCTGGTTTTGTCCGTCGGGCTTTTGGCCGCCAGCGCAGCCGTGGCAGCTGAACCCGAAAACACCATGATCCTCAAGCTGAAGGACGGCGATGTGACAATCGCCCTGCGTCCTGACCTTGCTCCAAAACATGTCGAGCAGATCAAGACGCTCGTCCGTGGCGGCGAATATGACAATGTTGCGTTCCACCGTGTCATTGAGGGCTTCATGGCCCAGACCGGCGACGTGCAATATGGCGACATGACCGATGGTTACAGCAGCCAGCGCGCCGGCACCGGTGGCTCGTCGCTGGGTAATATCGAGGCAGAGTTCTCCAAGGAAACCTTTGCGCGCGGCACCGTCGGCATGGCGCGGGCGCAGGATCCGAACTCCGCCAATTCGCAGTTTTTCATCATGTTCGCACCGGGTGCGTTCCTTGATGGCCAGTACACCATTGTCGGCAATGTCGAGAGCGGGATGGAACTGGTTGACAACATCAAGAAGGGGCAGCCGCAGAGCGGCGCTGTCACCGACCCGGATCGCATCATCTCCGCGCGCATTGCCGCGGATGCTAACTGATAAATAATTCAACTACTTAGGAAGGACCTCGCATGGCCGAGATCAAGGACCCGGAAAACACGATCATCATGGAAACCACCAAGGGCAAGGTGGTCATCGAACTGTTCCCTGACCTTGCCCCAGGCCACGTTGCCCGTATCAAGGAACTGGCGCGTGCAAACTTCTATGATGGCATCGTGTTTCACCGCGTCATCGAAGGCTTCATGGCGCAGACGGGCGATCCGACCGGCACCGGCATGGGTGGTTCGGACAAGCCTGACCTGAAGGCTGAGTTCTCGAACATGAACCATTCGCGCGGCACCTGCTCGATGGCGCGTGCGCAGAACCCGAACTCGGCCAACTCGCAGTTCTTCATCTGCTTCGAGGACGCAGCGTTCCTGAACCGCCAATACACGGTTTGGGGTCAGGTCATCGAAGGCATGGAAAACGTCGACAAGATCAAGCGCGGCGAGCCGGTGCGCGATCCCGATTCCATCGTCACCATGCGTGTTGCTGCTGACGTATGATCCTGAAACGCGACACGGACGGAGCGCACCGTGCGCGTCGATCTCTTTGATTTTGAGCTCCCCGATGAGCGGATCGCAGTACGCCCGGCAGAGCCCCGGCACGCTGCGCGTCTGCTCGTCGTAAAGCCCGATCAGTCATTCGAGGATAAGGTTGTCTTCGACCTCCCGTCGCTGCTGCGGCGGGGGGATGCGCTTGTTTTTAACGATACCAAAGTCATTCCAGCTCAGCTAACCGGTCTGCGTCGCCGCGAGGGTTCGGTCGCGCAGGTCGACGCGACACTGCATATGCGCACCGCGCCCGACCGTTGGAAGGCGTTCATGCGCCCGGCAAAGCGCCTCGCAGTGGGCGACCGCATCCAGTTCGGCCATGATGGCAACTCCTGCTTTCTCGGTACACTGGACGCGACCGTTGCCGAAAAGGGCGAAGCGGGCGAAGTGACGCTGGCCTTCGACCTTTCCGGACCAGTTCTTGACGAGGCACTCCACGCAGTCGGCAAGATTCCGCTGCCGCCCTACATTGCCGGCAAGCGCGCCGAAGATGCGCGCGACCGCAGCGACTATCAGACGATTTTTGCGCGGGAGGAAGGGGCAGTTGCTGCGCCGACCGCCGGGCTGCATTTTACCCCGGAACTGATGGCGGCGCTCGACGCGGCAGGCGTCGAACGCCATTTCGTGACGCTTCATGTCGGGGCGGGAACTTTCCTGCCGATGAAGGTCGATGACACAACAGACCATCGCATGCATGCCGAGATCGGCCATGTCAGCGAGGAAACCGCTGCCGCGCTCAACGGCGTCAAGGCGCGAGGCGGTCGGATTATCTCGGTCGGTACGACGTCTCTGCGCCTGATGGAGAGTTCGGTCGCCGACGACGGCACATTCCGTGCCTGGTCCGGCTCGACCGATATCTTCATCACGCCTGGCCACCGTTTCCGCACCGCTGACATTCTGATGACGAATTTTCATCTGCCGCGCTCCACGCTGTTCATGCTGGTGTCGGCATTCAGCGGCCTTGAGACGATGCACGCCGCCTACAAGCACGCGATAGACAGCAACTATCGCTTCTATTCCTATGGCGATTCCAGCCTTTTGTTCAGGAATGAAAGTTGAGCGAAAACTTTACCTTCAAGCTGCTGGCGACGGACGGCAAGGCGCGCCGTGGCGAGATCTCGATGCCGCGCGGCACCATTCGCACGCCGGCCTTCATGCCAGTCGGCACCGGTGGGACGGTCAAGGCGATGTATATGGACCAGGTTCGCGACCTCGGTGCCGACATCATTCTGGGCAACACGTATCATCTGATGCTGCGCCCCGGCGCCGAGCGGGTGGCGCGGCTGGGCGGCCTGCACGAATTCGGCGGCTGGTCGGGACCGATCCTGACTGATTCCGGCGGCTTTCAGGTGATGTCGCTGGCAAAACTGCGCAAGCTAAATGAGCAGGGCGTCACCTTCCGTTCGCATATCGACGGCGCGAAATACGAAATGTCGCCGGAACGTTCGATTGAAATTCAGGGTCTGCTTGATTCCGACATCCAGATGCAGCTGGACGAATGCGTCGCGTTGCCGACCACGGAAAAGGACATGGCCCGCGCGATGGAACTGTCGCTGCGCTGGGCCGAGCGCTGCAAGGTGGCTTTCGGCGACCAGCGCGGCAAGGCCATGTTCGGCATCGTTCAGGGTGGTGACAACGCAGCCTTGCGCGAGCGCTCGGCGGAGGCGCTGAAGGCGATGGACCTGAAGGGCTACGCTGTCGGTGGCCTTGCCGTCGGGGAGCCGCAGGAGGTCATGCTGGAGATGCTGGACGTGACCTGTCCTGTGTTGCCGCACGACAAGCCGCGCTATCTGATGGGGGTCGGCACGCCCGACGACATGCTGAAATCGGTGGCGCGGGGCATCGACATGTTCGATTGCGTGATGCCGACGCGCGCTGGTCGCCATGGTCTCGCCTACACACGCCGCGGCAAGGTCAATCTGCGCAATGCGCGTCATGCCGAAGATCACCGCCCGCTCGATGAAGAGAGCGACTGCCCCGCTGCGCGCGACTATTCGCGCGCCTATCTCCATCATCTGGTCAAGTCAGGCGAGGCGCTCGGCGGCATGCTGCTGACCTGGAACAATCTTGCCTATTATCAGAGTCTGATGGCCGACATTCGTGCCGCCATCGAGGCCGGGTGTTTTGCGACCCGTGCGCAGGTGATCACTGCAGCCTGGGATGCAGGTGACTTGCCGCCCCTTTGACGGTGAGCCTCGAAAACATCATGTATATCAGTCAATTAATCTTGGCTCTTAAGGTGATGCATGACTGATTTTTGTGGGCTCTCCTCATGAAAAAAAGGCCTGCACGATGGCAGGCCTTTCAGGTCTCCATGACAGTTAAATCAGCCGTAAGGCGACTGGCACTGTCGGCGCGGGCCATTGTAGGGCTGGAAAGTATTGTCCGAAGCGCGATACGACTTGTAGCGATTATAGCACCAGCTGACGTGATCGTTGCCGCGCGGACGATAGCGGATTGGCGGCTCCTGGGCCGTCATCGCTCCGCCCAGAATAGCGCCAGCTATGAAGGCTGCAGGCGGGAACCAAAAATCACCGTGTCTGCGGTATCCCGGCCTTGGATCTCGATAGCCCCGATAGCCCCGGTAATAGGCTTCACCGCGTGGTCGATCCCGGGCGTCTCGCCAGTCGCGGCGGTCGCGCCATTCGCCACGATCACGCCACTCACCACGGTCGCGCCATTCGCCGCGATCTCGTCCGCCATCCCAGTCACGACGTATCCGTGGCTGTCCGCTCTGTCCGTCACCACCCGGCGACGATGACTGAGCCAAAATAATTGGCGATACCGACGAAGGAGCCGCTTTCGGCATGGCCATCACGCCCGTAGCGAAGGGCAGTGTCAGCATGGCCGCAGCGCACACACTGGAAATAATCTTGATCATGCTCGATCTCCCTTGGATCAGCGCATAGAGCAAACGTTGCCCTATTTGCTCTAAAACGGCCACGCGTGCCGAATGTTCCCATTAATGAATGCCGGAATGTCATGCCAGCAAAATTAAAGGAAGCGAGGCTCGCCCATGGGGAGTGGAGGGATGGTGATCGCGGTGGGACTCGAACCCACGACCATTCGATTAAAAGTCGAATGCTCTACCGACTGAGCTACGCGATCACGGAAGCGATTGATCTGCTTCGAAAGTGGCCGGAACATAGGGAGCCAGATTTCTTCGGTCAACCGGTAAAAGTGAGCTTTCTGTGGCTAACTCAGCGACGGTTAGCCACAGACTAGTGATTTGGCCTCATCGCGACCGTGCGGCTATAGGTGCGGCAGACTGAAAGATTGGAATTGGCGGGAAGCAATGGCGATTGATGTCAGTTATATCAGCGCGATCGGAGCAGGGGCGCTCTCTTTCCTCTCGCCTTGCGTGCTTCCGCTCGTGCCGCCCTATCTGTGCTATATGGCTGGCGTCTCCATGGATGATTTCCGTCGCGATCCTGGCCTGATCAAGCAGGGTGACGGGACAGCGGCGGTAGTTGGCACGGCGCCACGGCTGGCGTTGATGACAGCATCTGTTGCGTTTGTGCTTGGTTTTTCCACCGTGTTCACGGCGCTGGGCGCGGGTGCCTCGACGATCGGCGGATTGCTGCGGATGTGGCAGCAGGAGCTGGCAATGGTCGCCGGCGTGCTCATCATCCTGATGGGACTGAATTTTCTTGGCATCTTGCGCATACCGCTGTTGTCGCGCGAAGCGCGTTTCCAGCCGGGCGGCAAGCCTGCGAGCGCCGCCGCCGCTTATGTAATGGGCCTGGCCTTCGCATTTGGCTGGACGCCCTGCATCGGCCCGGTCCTTGGTCCGATTCTTACCCTGGCCGGTGGCAGCGCCACTGTCAGCGACGGCGCGCTGCTGCTGGCTGCATATTCGCTTGGGCTCGGGATACCATTTCTGCTGGCAGCGTTGTTTTCCGGCGCATTCATGCGTTTTCTGCAGCGCTTCCGCCTCCATCTGGGCAAGGTTGAACGAATCATGGGCGCGCTTCTGGTCATTGCCGGTGTTCTCTTCCTCACCGGCGGCATCCAGGCGGCATCGTTTTGGCTGCTCGAAACGTTCCCCGTACTGGGAACGCTCGGCTGACTTCAGCCGGCGCGCAGCAAGCGGATCGAATCGTCGCGCCCGTAGAGATAGAGCAGCACGCGCAGCGCTTGACCGCGTGGCGATGACAATTCGGGGTCGCGTTCGAGAATCAACCTCGCATCGTCGCGGGCGATTTCCAGGAGGTCGCCGTGTCGCTCCACTTGTGCAACACGAAATCCGGGTGTGCCGGACTGGCGGGTGCCAAGAAGCTCGCCTTCGCCGCGCAGCTTCAGATCTTCTTCGGAGATCCTGAAGCCATCTTCCGTCTCTCGCATCACCGACAGGCGCTGTTTTGCGACCAACCCCAGCGGTTCCTTGTAGAGCAGCACACAGGTTGACGCCTTGTCGCCGCGCCCGACCCGTCCGCGCAACTGATGCAACTGTGCAAGCCCGAAGCGTTCCGCGTGTTCGATGACGATGATCGTCGCGTCAGGAACATCGACTCCCACCTCCACAACGGTGGTGCCGACCAAGATGCGCGTGTCGCCATCCTTGAAGGCGCGCATCGCCTCATCCTTGTCGCCGCCGTTCATTCGCCCGTGGATGAGACCGACGGATTTGCCAAAAACAGATGCTAGCGATGCGTGCCGATCTTCGGCTGACATCAGCTTGATCTCTTCTGATTCTTCGACAAGCGGACAAATCCAGTAGACTTTCTGCCCGTCGCCGACGGCGCTTCGGATTCGCTGGACCAGGTCCGGTAGCCGCTCCATCGGCAATGTGACGGTCTGGATAGGACGACGACCTGCCGGCTTTTCCGTCAGGCGCGATACATCCATGTCGCCGAAGGCGGTCAACACCAGCGTCCGCGGAATCGGTGTCGCCGTCATCACCAGCATGTCGACGGCGTCGCCTTTCGCGGAAATTGCCAGCCGCTGATGGACCCCGAAGCGATGTTGTTCGTCGACGATCGCCAGCACCAGGTCATGAAACACCACGGTGTCTTGGAACAGGGCATGGGTGCCGATGAGGATGTCGATTTCCCCGGCGGCCACCGCACGCAGGATCTCGGTGCGTTCGCGTCCCTTTTCGCGTCCGGTGAGAACGGCGGCCCGCAATCCGGCTTTCGCGGCCAGTGGCGCAATGGTTGCCAGATGCTGGCGAGCAAGTATTTCGGTGGGCGCCATCAGAGCCGTCTGTCCGCCAGCCTCAGCAGCACGCGCCGCAGTCAGCAGCGCAACTACGGTCTTTCCAGCCCCGACATCTCCCTGCAATAGCCGCAGCATCCGCTTTGGCAATTCAAGATCGCCATGAATTTCGACGAGCGCCTGCTCCTGAGAGTGTGTGAGCGAGTAGGGCAGCGCTGCACGGACCTGCTTCTCGATCCGGCCGTCGCCTGTCAGCGCGCGGCCTGCATTGCGCCGAACACGGGCGCGCACCAGCGCCAGCGCAAGTTGCCCCGCCAAAAGCTCGTCATATGCCAACCGTCGCCACGCTGCACTGTCAGGATTGATGTCGAGTGGATCGTCAGGTGTGTTCACGCGGTGGAGCGCCATGCGGATCGAAGGAAACGAATGGCGGGTCATCAGTGTCGGGTCCAGCCACTCAGGAAGCTCGGGCAGGCGATTGACAGAGGCGGCAACCGCCTTTCGCAGTACTTTCGACGACAGACCTGCCGTGAGCGGATAGACCGGTTCCACGGCAGGCAGATCGCCGGCCCTGTCGGCGGGCACCATATGGTCGGGATGAACCATCGACGCCCGCCCGTTGAACCACTCGATACGGCCCGAGACGATCATGCGTGCGCCTTCCGGCACAGCCTTGGTCAGCCAGTCCCCCTTGGCTCGGAAGAAGGTCAGCGCGATCTCGCCGGAATCGTCATGGGCAAAGATGCGATACGGAGCGGAGCGATTTCCCTGTGGCGCGGGCTGGTGATAGTCGATGCTGACCTCCAGCGTGACCACTGCGTTTTCTGGCGCTTCAGCGATGGGATAGCGCTTGCGCCTGTCAATCATCGTATGTGGCAGGACGAACAGCAGATCGCCGACCCGCACTTCCCGACCTGTCGTGTCGAAGGGCAAAACTTTGGCAAGCAGCGCCGACACTTTCGGGCCGATGCCGTCGAGGGTCGTGGCAGGAGCGAAAAGGGGATCGAGAAGAGAAGGGCGCATGACGCCAAGCTTATGTCGGGAGAGTGTGTCCGCAAAGGCTGACATTGCCGCCGACACCCGCTATATGCCGACTTCATCCACAAGGGTTTTTGTTTATGACCGGAACATTGCGGTCCAGCGCGGACCTCGACACTCGCCGCCGCAAGGCATTCTTCCGTTCCTGGCATCGCGGCATGCGCGAAGTCGACCTCATTCTCGGCTCATTCGTGGATGCGGAGATTGATCGGCTGACTGACGACGAGCTTTCGATCTACGAGGATTTCATGGCTGAGTCCGATGCCGACATCCTGAAATGGGTGACTGGAGAAACTTCGGTTCCCGCGCGTCATGATACCCCCATCTTTGCCAAGATCCTGTCCTATCGCAGTAGCGTCAACGTCTGATCGCAGATGAAACTGATCCAGCCCATTCGCCTGCCCGCAACCGGCGCAGCCACTATCGACAGCGTGGCAGACGGTTATGAAGCGTTCGCGCTCGCCGCTGTCGCGGCAGACCTTGGTGACAAACCGCTGATATTCGTCGTCCGCGACGGCCAGCGGTTGCCGGCAATCGCGGAAACGCTCGCCTTCGTATCGCCTGGCCTGCCGGTGCTAGAACTGCCGGCGTGGGACTGCCTGCCTTACGACCGCGTGTCTCCGGGCGCCGATGCGGCGGCCCGCCGTCTGGATGCGATGGCCGCCATGGTCGCCCTGCGCGACAAGCCGCACCGCGCCGTCGTTCTGGTCAGTGCCAACGCCCTGCTGCAGCGGATGCCACCGGCCGATGAGATGGCAGCGCAGGCCATCGTTGCCAAGCCCGGCAATCAGATCGACATGAACGTTCTGGCCGGTCGGCTCGATACTGCTGGCTTTGAGCGCGTGCCCACGGTGCGTGACGTTGGCGAGTTCGCTGTGCGCGGTGGCATTCTCGACGTCTATGCTCCAGGCGGCGAGCCGCTGCGCCTCGACTTCTTTGGCGACACGCTGGAATCGGTCCGCGCCTTTGAGGTCGCGACACAGCGCACGACGGGTCAGCGCCAGCAGTTCTCGCTCAAGCCGATGAGCGAAGTTTCACTGACGCCCGAATCGATTTCGCGCTTTCGCCGTGCCTATATCGAGGCGTTTGGCGCGCCTCAACGTGACGATGCGCTGTATGCGGCGATCAGCGAAGGGCGTCGCTTTGCAGGCATGGAGCACTGGCTGCCGCTCTTTTACGAGCGACTGGAGACGATTTTCGACTATCTGCCTGATGCTCCAATCATTTTCGATTATCTCGCAAAGGAAGCTCTTGGTGAGCGTCACGCGCTGATCGTTGACCACTATGAAGCGCGCACGCGCCAGCAGGCAGGATCGTTTGCCGATTCTGTGCCCTACAAGCCGGTTGCGCCCAATCACTTGTACCTTTCGACAGAAGAGGTCGAAAAGCTTGCTGCCGAGCGCGTCTACGCCGAACTGACCCCGTTTGAGGTTCCCGAAACAAGTGGCAGGGCGCTGCGCCACGCCGGAGCTTCTGCCGGACGCAGCTTTGCTGAAGAACGCGCCGATCCCAATGCGAATGTGTTCGAACATGCGGTGAACTACATCGCGGACCTGCGCGCAGCTGGTCGCCGGGTGATCGTCGCCGGGTGGAGCGAAGGTTCTCTCGACCGCCTCTCGCAGGTGCTGGTTGAGCATGGTCTCGGAAATCTGAAGAACGTCGCGTCGCTCGATGAAGTTGCGAAGCTGAAGGCCGGAGAGGCGAGCCTTGCCGTGCTTCCGTTGGAAGCCGGGTTCCAGACCGCTGACATGGTCATCGTCGCCGAGCAGGATATTCTCGGCGATCGTCTCATCCGTCGTGGTAAAAAACGCAAGAAAGCTTCTGATTTCATTGCGGAAGTGTCGGCATTGTCGGCTGGCGATGTCGTGGTTCACGCCGATCACGGCATCGGACGATTCGTCGGACTGCGCACGATCGAAGCCGCTGGCGCGCCGCACGATTGCCTTGAACTGGTCTATGCCGGCGACGACCGGCTGTTCCTGCCGGTAGAAAATATTGAGCTTTTGTCGCGTTTTGGCTCGGATTCTGCCGAGATCGCCCTCGACAAGCTCGGCGGCGTGGCGTGGCAATCGCGCAAAGCCAAGCTCAAGCGCCGCCTGCTGGAGATGGCTGGCCAGCTGATCGCGATTGCGGCCGAGCGGCAGATGCGTCCAGCTCCTGTTATCATGCCGCCAGACGGCGTCTACGGTGAATTCGCGGCGCGCTTTCCTTACGACGAGACCGAGGACCAGCAGAACGCGATTGACGCGGTGGCCGACGATCTTGCCGCTGGAAGGCCGATGGACCGACTCATTTGCGGTGACGTCGGTTTCGGCAAGACGGAGGTTGCACTTCGCGCTGCGTTCCTCGCCGCCATGGAAGGCTTTCAGGTGGCGGTGGTGGTGCCAACCACGTTGTTGGCACGTCAGCATTTCCGCACTTTCAGTCAGCGTTTTGCCGGGCTGCCAATCAATGTTCGTCAGGCATCGCGGCTGGTGACGGCCAAGGAACTGAACGAAACTAAGAAGGGCATGGCCGAGGGAACCGTCGACATTGTGGTCGGAACACATGCGCTGCTTGGTTCTGCCGTCAGCTTCAAGAACCTTGGGCTGCTGATCATCGACGAGGAGCAGCATTTCGGCGTCAAGCACAAGGAACGGCTCAAGGAGCTGAAAACCGACGTTCACGTCTTGACGCTGTCCGCGACGCCTATCCCGCGCACCTTGCAGCTTGCGCTGACGGGCGTGCGGGAATTGTCCCTGATTACCACGCCACCGGTAGACCGGATGGCCGTGCGCACGTTCATCTCGCCGTTCGATCCGCTGGTGGTGCGCGAGACGCTTCTGCGCGAGCGCTATCGTGGCGGGCAGAGCTTTTATGTGGTGCCGCGCATCGCCGATCTGGCGGAAATCAAGCAGTTTCTGGCGGAGCAGGTGCCCGAGCTAAAAGTGGCGACCGCCCACGGTCAGCTGGCCGCCACCGAACTCGACGACATCATGAATGCCTTCTACGACGGCCAATATGACGTGCTGCTGTCGACGACCATCGTGGAGTCAGGTCTGGATATCCCGACCGCAAACACGATGATCGTGCACCGTGCGGATATGTTCGGACTATCACAGCTGTATCAGCTGCGCGGTCGGGTTGGGCGTTCGAAGTTGCGGGCCTATGCCCTGTTCACATTGCCCGCCAAGAAGATGATGACGAAACTCGCCGAGCGGCGGTTGAAGGTTCTGCAATCTCTCGACACGCTCGGTGCAGGCTTCCAGCTGGCGAGCCATGACCTCGATATACGCGGCGCGGGCAACCTTTTGGGGGATGAGCAATCCGGTCACATCAAGGAGGTCGGCTTCGAGCTCTATCAGCAGATGCTGGAAGAAGCAGTCGCTGAGATGAAGGGGGATGCGGAGGCTGGAGACGGCAGCTGGTCGCCGCAGATCACCATTGGCACTGCTGTGATGATCCCGGAATCCTACGTTCCCGACCTCCAGCTGCGCCTTGCTCTCTATCGTCGCCTCTCGGAACTGGAGACGACAGAAGAGATCGACGGCTTCGGCGCAGAATTCATCGATCGGTTTGGCCCGATGCCGGAAGAAGTCGATCACCTGCTGAAGATCGTGTTCATCAAGGCGCTGTGCCGCAAGGCCCAGGTTGAAAAGCTCGACGCCGGCCCGAAGGGAATCGTCCTGCACTTCCGCAACAAGACGTTCCCGGAACCTGCCGGTCTGGTGAAATTCATCAGCGAGCAGGGTTCGTTGGCCAAGATCAGGCCGGACCACAGCATTGTGCTGATGCGGGACTGGCCGAGCGCGCAAAAGCGCCTCGCCGGTTCTGCTGTCGTGATGACGCAATTGGCGAGAATTGCCGAAAAGGCATGAAGAATGGCCCGAAGCCTTAACAGACTTCGGGTCTTTCGTAACGAGTTTGCCTAATTCGCTTGTGGCTGATCGAGTTCGCCGCGTTCCTTGGCTGCTGCCACTTGCTTGATGGCGTCGGCGAGGACTTCTGCTTCCTGGGCGCCCATGACGGCGTATTTCCCTTCGAGCAGGAAACATGGAACGCCAGTCACGCCCATCTGGCTTGCAGCGGCAATCTCGTTTTGAAGCGACTCAACGTCGGCGTGAGACGACAGCAGGGCCTCCACGAGATTGGCGTCCATGCCAGCGTCGGCGGCAGCCTCCGTCAGCACATCGCGCGCTCCGATATCTCGTGCCTCTTCGAAATTCATCTCGAACAGGCGCTTGACGACCTGCGCCTGTGCGCCGGGCGGTGATTTTGGCGACCCGCCCCAGCGAATGAGGCGATGCGCGTCCAAAGTGTTGGCGGAAACCTGCATGGCATCGAAATTGAAGCGGATGCCCTCAACCTCGCCCAGCATCGTCAGCCGTTCGTGCGCTGCCGTCAGCCTGGATTCGTCGCCGAACTTGTCCAGCATGTATTTGCGGCGTGGCAATCCTTCCTTGGGGATCGACGGGTCAAGCTGGTACGGCCGCCAACGAATTTGCACGTCAACGTCGGACGCCAGTTCAACGGCGTGTTCAAGACGTTTCATGCCGAGAAAGCACCATGGACATGCGACATCCGAGATCACGTCTATGGTTATGCTGGTGCGCTCGCTCATAATTTTTCTCCTGCAGAGGCTCAGTCGGCCTCGTACCACCAGGTCTGGAACTGAGGTCCATAAATAGGAGTCACATCGGGGCGTTTGTACTGTTTCCAGTGCGCAATCCAACTATTTGTCAGCGGATTGTATAGCGGCACCACGTAAGCACCGCTCATGAGCACGCGATCATAAGCGCGAACGGCAGTGACGAACTCATCCTGGCTTCGCGCATTGAGAAGCCTGTCGATCAGCGCATCCACCGCAGGGTCCGCTACGCCTGCAAAGTTATAGGTTCCGTCGAGATCGCGTGTAGCCGACCCCCAGCGCGCCAGTTGTTCGGCACCCGGTGACAGCGACGACGTATAGTTCATCAACATGACGTCAAAATCGTAGGTGCGCTGGCGCTGAAAATATTGGGCCGAGTCAACGATACGCATATTGGCGACAATGCCCAGGCGGCTCAGGGTACGGGTCCACGACATCGCCAGCGACTGGCCGGCCGGTCCATTGAGCAAGATTTCGAAGCTCAGCTGCTTGCCATTCTTGTCGACGAGCTTGCCGTCTTCCATCCGGTAACCTGCCGACTGAAGTCCCTCCAGGCCAAGACGCAAAAACTCCCGATCGCGGCCGGAGCCGTCAGAAACCGGCAGTTGATATGTCCCGTTCATAATCTCGGGAAGGACGGCGTCAGGAAAGGGCGCCAGCAGTTCTCGTTCGGCGTCGCTTGCAGGAAAGCCGAACGACGACAAATCGGACCCGTCATAATAGCTGCGGATTCGTTTATAGGCGTCATTGTAGAGATTGCGGTTAGCCCACTCAAAATCCAGAAGCCCCGCCAAGGATTGCCGTACTGTCCTGTCCGCGAACATTTCGCGACGCGTGTTCATGACATAGCCATACATTCCCGACGGCAGTCGCGTTTCAAATTCTTCACGTAGGACACGTCCGTCGCGGAAGGCGGGAAAATCGTAGCCGGTTGCCCAGCGGCCCGTGTCCGTCTCTGCGTGGAGCGAGGTCAGGCCTCGCTTGAACGATTCAAAGATCGTGTTGTCGTCGCGCATGTAATTGATGCGGATTTCGTCATAATTGTCGAAACCGCGTTTGGTTGGGATATCTTTCGCCCAATAATCCGGGTTGCGCTTCAGGACGACCACTTCGCCAGGGCGCACGCTCTCGATCACGTAAGGACCAGAGCCGATCATGGGCTTGAGCGACGAGCGGTGGAAATTTTCCGCGTCGATCGCATGTTTGGGCAGGATCGGCAGTTGCGACAACAGCAACGGCAACTCGCGCCCGGCGTCGGGCTTCATGGTGAAGCGGATACCGTTTTGACCGACGATCTCGGTTTTTTCAACCGCCTTGATCCAGTTCTGGTAGTTTGGGCGCCCTTTCTCCAGCAGCAATTCCATCGAGAACACGACGTCTTCAGGCGTGATCGGCTGGCCGTCGGAAAAGCGGGCGAGGGGATTGATGGTGAACGCGATAAAGCTGCGCTCGTCATCGGTCTCGACACTATCGGCAATCAGCGGATAGAGCGTGAATGCTTCATCGCGCGACCGCATGAGCAGCGTTTCGAAGACGTTGTTGCCAAAATACTGGTCGAACAGCCCGCGGGCGCCATCGCCTTGAACGATGAACGGGTTGAGACTGTCGAACGAGCCCTGCCACGCATAATCAATCCGTCCGCCCTTCGGCGCGTTGGGGTTGGCGTAGGGGAGATGCGCGAAGTCGGCGGGCAGGGCCGCCTCTCCGTGCATGGCAATGGCATGCGAGGGTCCGTTCTGGGCGGCAATGGGGCCCGCTGGTACCGCAAACATGGCAGCAAGAACGGCAAGCAACGACAGTCGCATCATGAAACTCCGGCGCGATGTCTCGGGAAGGGCGATTCGGCGCACCCTAGCAGTTTGCTTTCTGTGCCGGAATCCCTTGGACGATCCCAGTAAATTGAAGAGCGGGTCTGGATTTGCCAGCAGCCACGGTGTAACAGGCGCTTGGAGTCATGCTGTCGCCGCAATTCACCAGCACTAGCGGGCCGATTGCAGGCAGTGCCGCAGCCCACGTTCTAAGAGGAAACGGACCCAATGAATCGCCGCAAGACCAATGCGACCCGACTTTCCCTTCTGGCCGCCGGCGTGTTCGGCATTGCGATGAGCGCAGTTGCGCCGTCCCATGCTCAACAGCAGCAGCAGAACATGCCTGAGGGCTGGTACAAGGTCTGCAGCAAGCAGGAAGACATCGACATCTGCAACGTGCAGAATATCCTGTTCGCAGATTCGGGACATTTCCTGACCGGCATCAGCATGATCGAGGTCAAGGGCAAGACCAACCGCCGCATTTTCCAGATCACGGTTCCGACCGGTCGTCTTGTTCCTCCCGGTATCGGCATGCAGATCGATGGCGGACAGACGCAGAAGATCGACTACATGATCTGCCTTCCTGACCGCTGCATCGCTGAAGGCCAGCTGACGGACAATCTGATCGCCTCGTTCAAGCGTGGATCGGAACTGACGCTGACTTCGGTCAACTTCCAGAACCAGGCCAACCCGATCAAGGTGACGCTTGCCGGCTTCACGACTGCTTTTGATGGTGAGCCGCTCCAGCAGTCCGACATCGAAGATCGCCAGCGTCGCCTTCAGGAATTCGTCGATCGCAACACCGATGATTTCGCGCAGAAGCTCAAGGAAGAGCAAGAGCGCGCCAAGCAGGGCAATTGATCCTCGCTTGAGCAAACAAAAAAACGGGCCTCAATGGCCCGTTTTTTTATGACCTCAAGTCATAGCTAAAAGATCGCGACGCGTTTTAGTGCGCAGGCCGGCCCTTCGGAGCGTAATGCCCATCGCTGGTCTTGTCGAAGAATTCAGCCAGCTGGGGATGACGCACCGGCTCTCCTGAACTGTCGTCGAGCAGGTTCTGTTCGGACACATATGCCACATATTCAGTTTCCTGGTTTTCGGCCAGGAGGTGATAATATGGCTGGTCGCGAGCAGGCCGGACTTCCGCCGGGATGGCATTGTACCAGTCTTCCGTGTTCGCAAACTCCGGGTCAACATCGAAGATCACCCCCCGAAAAGGGAACAACCGATGCCGGACGACCTGGCCGATCCTGAACCTGGCAACTTTGACTTCACCCATAGCCTGTACCTTGACGTGCGCTGATGTGTATAGCATCGCACAATTCCAGCAGTTTGGAAGCTGATGGTTTGATGCAGTCTGTCAGCCAATAGTTTGGCTCGACGCGGCGCGGAAGAACCGCGCGGGAGGATATATGGCTGACGTGCTCGGGCTGGTGCTGCCCTTCTTCGGGTTGATCCTTCTCGGCGCGTTCTTTGCACGCCAGACCCGCCAACCGCTCGAGGCGCTGGGGTGGATGAATACGTTCATCATCTATGCAGCGCTGCCGGCCCTGTTTTTTCAACTCGTATCGCGTACGCCGGTCGACCAGTTGTCCGAATGGACATTCGTGATTGGCTCCGTATTTTCGACATTCGTGATCTTCGGCCTGATGTGCTTCGGCTCCCTGATCTTCACAAGCAGCAATCTGGCCGAAAGCACCATCAAGGGGCTGTCTGCCGCATATGGCAATATCGGCTATATGGGGCCCGCTTTGGCCATACTGGTTTTCGGGCCATCGGCGGCGGTGCCGGTTGCGCTGATTGTGTGCGCAGAGAACGTGTTTCACTTTGCCGTCACGCCGCTCATGATGGCGTTTTCAGGTCGAGCCGAAGAACCAATCGGGGTTGTCGCGTTCCGCGCCGTTCGGCGCATCGTTCTTCATCCTCTCATCCTGTCCACGATGCTGGGCATCTTGGCGGCGGTGATGCGGTTCGAGCCGCCGCAGGCGCTTGATCGCTTGCTGGAGCTTCTGGCCCAGGCAGCAGCGCCCTGCGCACTTTTTGCGATGGGTGTGACGCTGGCACTGCGTCCGCTCAAACGCGTTCCCGCGGAGCTTGGAGTAATCGCCGGGCTGAAACTGATCGTTCATCCGGCTCTCTGCTACGTTGTTCTCAGCCTTATTGGCGACTTTCCGGATGTATGGCTTTACTCTGCGGTGATGCTCGCCGCCTTGCCAGCCGCCGCTAATGTCTACGTGCTTGCACAGCAATATGACGTCTGGGTGGAGCGCGCGTCGGCCAGCGTCGTGATCACCACGGCGCTTTCCGTGTTCACGCTAACCGCATTGCTTTATCTCATCACTTCGGGCGCTTTGCCGCGCGACTTGTTTCGATAAAACAATTCTAGAAGCACCAAGCGTTCGCGTAAAAGCCATATAAGACAACAGACTATGTAGTTTAGTTGCTGCGATGAAAGAGAAGGGGCTCGAAATTCAGCTCCGGAACAAGCTGCCGATGCCGCTTCCGGTACGCAGCCCTTCGCGCATGAATAGCGCACGCAGCGGCGGTGTCGCCTCAAGCATTGACAGGCCGAGCGCACGCGCCATCTGCGTGGGGAGCATGTCTGACAGCAGCGACCGATTGAGCAAATTGACCGCGGAAGATCGCGCTACAATGTCGGGTCGGCGTGCTCGATCGTAAGCGGCCAGCACATCTTCTGCGCCCGGATCCACCGGATGGCGCGTGATGATCTCGATCAGTCCCTCGATGTCGCGGATCCCTAGATTGAGACCTTGCGCGCCGATGGGCGGAAATACATGCGCGGCCTCGCCGATCAGCGCCACTCGATCCTTGGCGAAGCGTTGCGGCAGCGCGGAAGATAGAGGAAATACTTGGCTTCCCGACTCGACTGTGACGCGGCCAAGCATGGATTGCATTCGGTCTTCGATCAGGCGTGACAGAGCTGATTCGTCGAGGCGCGCGAGCTCCTGCGCCCGGTGCGGCCGGTTGACCCATACCAGGCTGGAGCGCTGGCCCGGCAGCGGAACCTGCGTGAACGGGCCATGTTCCGTGTGGAATTCACACGATGTGTCTTGATGGGATCGCGTATGCTGGAAGTTCAGAACCAGCGCAGACTGTTGCGATGGCGTCGATCTAACCTTGATACCGACAGAATCGCGGGCCGGAGAGTTTCTTCCGTCGGCCGCTACCGCCAGCCTGGCACGCACAACTGTTCCGTCCAGAAGCTCCGCTTCGACATGTTCGGGTGCGGAAGACCATTCTTTGACAAGCCCATTTACCCGGACAATTTCCGAATCCTCGAGCGCTCGGGCAAGCACACGCAACATGTGCCGGTTCGGTATATTCAGGCCGAAATAGTCTTGACCGATTTCCGTCGCGCGAAAGTTCACGGTGGGGCTTCGCAAAAGGCGGCTGGTGCCGTCCACAATGCGCATCGTCTTCAGTGGAGCAGAATCCGTGCGAATGTCTTCGAGGAGCCCAAGGCTGTCGAGAAAGTCCAGCTGTGGTTTCATCAGCGCCGTGGTTCGGCCGTCACCCAGATTGACATCAGGCCCCACCAGCGCGACGCGAAATCCGTTCCGCGAAATTGCAAGCGCCGCAAGAAGTCCAGCCGGACCGGTCCCGGCAACGACGATATCGCTCTCGATGATCATGTCTGCTCCAGTCATTTGAGAGCATATAGTGCCCACCTGCCGGTCAGATCAACGTGTCGAATTGCCATCATTGCGCGGCTTGTGTCGGAGTTTCTGAAGGATAGGCTCCGGCAATTGTGCAAAGCTTTCGTGGAAATTCCAATTTCGACGCCGCGGAATGTCGAGTATGGCTTGTACGGTCCGCCAGCGTGCGAGTAGGGTCTGTTCCTGCGGCCGCAGGGAACGCGCGAAAAATAGACCGCACACAAAGATCGGTCAGCGAAGCTATCTTTGGTCATTACGGAGCGGCAGAGCTGTGGTGGATGGGCGATGGACGAGACCGTGAACGAAAACGCTCCATTGAAGAAAAAGCTTTCGGATCGCATACCGCGGCCCAAGAAGAAGGTGACCTGGCCTCAGGCTCGCGCCTTCTCGGTGCACTTGCTGACGGCGTCCGGCTCGTTTCTTGCTTTTCTGTCGCTTGTCGCTGCAGCTGAGAAGCAGTGGACGGCGATGTTTCTGTGGCTAGGGTTGGCGCTGTTCGTCGACGGGATCGACGGACCAATCGCGCGTAAGCTCGATGTCAAGGAAGTCCTGCCGACCTGGTCGGGCGAGCTCCTCGATAATATCATCGACTATGTCACCTACGTCCTGATACCCGCATTCGCCCTTTATCAAAGCGGTTTCATGGGTGAGGGACTTTCGTTCGTTTCAGCCGCAATCATCGTTGTTTCGAGCGCGATCTACTATGCCGATACGGGGATGAAGACGAAGGAAAACTTCTTCAAGGGGTTCCCTGTCGTCTGGAACATGCTGGTTTTTACGCTCTTTGTGATCGCACCCGGAGAGTACGCATCTTTTGCGGTGGTCGTCATCGCGGCGATCCTTTCATTCGTACCGATGAACTTCCTCCACCCCGTTCGTGTGAAACGGCTTCGCACACTGAATCTGGCAGTTTTCCTGTCCTGGTGCGTGTTGGGTGCAGTCGCGTTGCTTCAGGACATGAATGCGATGAGCCTCGTACAGATCGGCGTTGGCGTTACGGGCATCTACCTGTTCTTCATCGGGGGCATCATGCAGCTCTTCCCACGTCTCGGCCTGAGAAAAGGCTAAGACGAAGAACTCTGTTCACATCCACGAAGGGCGGCTCCTGGACAACAAGCCAGGAGAAGCTGTCTGCGGCCAATCCGGCGTGGGTAAGGTACTCAGACGCCACAAGGCGGCAGGCCTGGATTCCATAGACGCTGGTCCGAAAGATGTAGCTTGACTGACACGGTGCGGGCCCATGCAGCCTTGGAAGCCGTGCAGACAGCAGTTCCAGCTATGATTGATAGCCTAGAACTTGTTTCTCCCACTTGTGCATCCTTGCTGAAAATGTTGAATCACTTTCAAAATTCGCAGTGATTTGCGAGCGGGACGGCAGAGGCCTACGATGAGCCGGGAACAAAAATTACCCGGAGCAAACCGGGGACCGACAGAATGAACTGGGAGGCACTGTGAGCCAAACGCGCGCAGTCGACGGCACACCTCTATTGGAGGTGAAGGGCCTGACCAAAGTCTTTGGACAGTTGAAGGCCTGCGACTCGATAGACCTGACGATCGGCAAGGGTGAAATTCACGCACTTCTCGGCGAGAATGGGGCAGGCAAGTCCACGCTGGTCAAAATGCTGTTCGGCTCCCTTGAGCCCGCGAGCGGCGAAATTTTCTGGAACGGACAGGGCGTAACGATTTCCAACCCCGGCCAGGCTCGCAAGCTTGGCATCGGCATGGTGTTCCAGCATTTCTCTTTGTTCGAGGCGCTGACCGCCGCTGAAAACATCATGCTGTCGCTGGATGACGACACGTCCATCCTTGCAATCGCGGAAAAAGCGCACGGATTGTCGAAGGCTTACGGGCTGCCGCTCGATCCGTTTGCGCTCGTCGGCGACCTCTCGGTGGGTGAACGACAGCGCATTGAGATCATCCGCTGCCTCCTGCAGGAACCGGAACTCATCATCCTTGATGAACCGACTTCTGTGCTGACGCCGCAAGAAGCCGACAAATTGTTTGAAACTCTTGAGCGCCTTCGCTCTGAGGGCAAATCAATCCTCTACATTTCTCATCGACTGGAGGAGGTGAAGCGGCTTTGCGATCGCGCCACCGTTCTTCGTCATGGCAAGGTCGTGGGCCATTGTGACCCGCGTCAGGAAACCGCCGCGTCTCTCGCCCGGATGATGGTGGGGTCGGAGGTGATCACGGCGACGAGGCCACCCGCCGCGATTGCCGATGCGACGGAACTTTTGAGCATTTGTGGCCTCTCACGAAAGCCCGCAGGCCCGTTTTCTGTTGCGCTCAAGAATATCTGGCTCACCATGAAAGCCGGAGAAGTGCTTGGCATTGCAGGTGTTGCTGGCAACGGACAGGGCGAGTTCTTCGAGGCGATTTCGGGGGAGGTCACTCAGGAGAGCCCGGACGTGATCCGCATCCGTGGTAATCCCGTCGGCAAGCTCGGAATTTCCGAACGTCGCCTGATGGGAGCGGCTTTTGTACCCGAAGAGCGACTGGGTCACGGTGCGGCCCCGCGCATGAAACTGTCCGAAAACCTCTTATTGTCGCGTTTCAAGACCGACACAAAAGCATTTCTGGGCAAATTCGGCATGGTTCGCACATCGGCGATTGCGGAAGCCTCCAAGCGGATCGTTTCGGAGATGGACGTGCGCAAGAGCGCGGAAGACCCCGAGGCGGCGTCTCTTTCTGGTGGTAATCTGCAAAAATTCATCATCGGCCGCGAGCTTGATCGCCAACCATCGGTGATCATCGTGAACCAGCCGACCTGGGGTGTGGACGCTGGCGCTGCAGCCCGGATTCGACAGGCGCTCATCGATCTTGCTCGGGGGGGCTCCGCAGTGCTGGTGATCAGCCAGGATCTCGACGAGTTGTTTGAGGTATCGGACCGCATTGCCGTCATGCATGACGGCCAACTCTCCTCACCGCTACCTGCTGCCGAGATGACGCTGGAGCGCATCGGCCTCTTGATGGGCGGCTCACAGACGGCAACCGAATCCAAAGGAGACGCCGCCTGATGCGCCTCGAACTCGTCAAACGCCCGCAGCAGTCCAGGGCTTTCAGTGCCTTGTCGCCATTCATTGCATTTGGGCTGACCATCATCGCAGGGGCGATCCTATTTGCAGCCCTCGGCAAGAATCCAGCAACGACCCTCTACTATTATTTCGTAGAGCCGTTGATGGAGGTTTGGTCGCTGCACGAACTCGCCATCAAGGCAGCGCCACTCATTCTGATCGCGGTCGGTCTGTCGGTTTGCTTCCTGTCGAACAACTGGAATATCGGCGCTGAAGGCCAGTTTGTGATCGGTGCGGTTGTTGGCTCAGTGCTTCCGGTCATGTTTCCCGACTTTCAGTTCTGGTTCGTGCTGCCGTTGATGCTGATCATGGGAATGATTGGCGGAGCCGCTTACGCGTCTATCCCCGGCATCTTGAAGGTTCGCTTCAATACCAACGAAATTCTCACCAGTCTGATGCTCGTCTACGTCGCTCAGCTATTCCTTGATTGGCTGGTGCGCGGACCGTGGCGGAACCCGGCAGGGATGAATTTCCCCGAAACGCGGACCTTCCACAGCTACGCGATCTTGCCGGAAATCCTGCCGGCTTCGGGCCGCGCGCATTGGGGTTTCGTCTTTGCAATCATCGCAGCGATCGTGCTTTGGTTCGTCTTGTCGAAAACGCTCAAGGGCTTTGAAATCAAGGTACTCGGACAAAGTCCGCGGGCAGGGCGTTTCGCCGGTTTCTCGGCTGGCAAGATGACTTTGTTTGCATTCGCCGTGTCAGGCGCCATGGCGGGTTTGGCAGGTATTTCTGAAGTGTCAGGAGCTATCGGCCAATTGCGTCCGGCCATCTCTCCCGGATACGGATTTACCGCGATCATCGTTGCGTTTCTTGGGCGATTGAACCCGTTGGGGATTGTTGCCGCCGGGCTCGTGCTGGCGTTGACCTATCTTGGTGGCGAGGCTGCGCAGATTTCTGTCGGCCTCTCCGACAAGGTCGTTCGTGCCTTCCAGGGGATGATCCTCTTCTTCGTCCTGGCTTGCGACACTCTCATTCACTACCAGATCCGGTTTGTTAAATCGAAGGCGGCCACCGCGAGTTTGGCAGCAGCACAGGTGCCAAATGTTTGAGGCCATCGTCATTACGATTGCGACCGCAGCGACGCCCTTGCTCATCGCTGCAATGGGAGAGCTGGTCGTCGAGCGCTCCGGTGTCCTCAACCTCGGCGTTGAGGGCATGATGATCATGGGTGCGGTCACTGGTTTCAGTGTCGCCTACATGACCGGTTCTCCCTGGCTGGGGGTTCTCGCAGCTATTGTCGTGGGCGCGTTGTTCTCGCTACTCTTTGGCTTCCTGACGCTGACGCTGGTTACCAATCAGGTCGCGACCGGGCTTGCCCTGACCCTGTTGGGGCTTGGCCTGTCAGGCATGATCGGAGAGAGCTTTGTCGGACTTCCCGGCGTGAAGATGGGGACTGTGAACGTCCCCTATCTCAGCGAACTCCCATATGTGGGACGGCTGTTGTTCGGTCAGGATCCGATTTTCTACATTTCAATTGCCCTGACCATTGGGGTGAGCTGGTTCCTGTTCTACACCAAGGCCGGACTGACACTTCGTTCGGTCGGCGACAATCATGCGTCTGCGCACGCTCTCGGCATCCGGGTCATCGCGATCCGCTATATGGCCATCATGTTCGGCGGCGCATGCGCAGGTCTTGCAGGCGGCTATCTGGCCCTTGTTTACGTTCCTCAGTGGGTCGAAGGAATGAGCGCGGGGCGTGGCTGGATCGCGCTGGCGCTCGTGGTATTTGCTTCCTGGCGGCCGGGACGCGTGCTCGCCGGAGCTTATCTTTTCGGCGCGGTTTCCATCGGCCAGCTTCACGCCCAGGCGTTGGGATGGCCGATACCTTCTCAACTGCTTTCTGCGTTGCCCTATCTGGCGACGATCATCGTTCTCGTACTAATCTCGCGCAACAAGAGACTGACAATGGTGAACACACCGGCTTCGCTAGGGCAGCCGTTTGTTCCCGATCGGTAAGCTACTCGTAAGCCTCATCGTGAACTGCAATTTCAAAGGATGGTTGTCATGAAAAAATACCTTCTGGCTTTGGCTGCCTCGGCCGCAATCTTGCTCCCCGGTGCCGCAAGCGCACAGGACAAGACCAAAGCCTGCTTCATCTATGTCGGTCCCATCGGTGACTTCGGCTATTCCTACCAGCACCATCAGGGCCTGCTCGACGCCCAGAAGCATTTTGGCGACAAGCTGGAAACCGCTTATCTGGAGAGCGTTCCGGAAGGTGCTGACGCAGAGCGCGCCATCGAGCGTTTCGCTCGCTCGGGCTGCGACATCATCTTCGCGACCTCGTTTGGCTTCATGGACGCCACCAACAAGATTGCAGGGCGCTTCCCGGACATCAAGTTCGAGCACGCCACGGGCTACAAGCGCGAACACCCCAACGTTGCGACCTATAACTCGAAGTTCCACGAAGGCCGTTACGTGCAGGGTGTGATCGCTGCCAGCTTGTCCGAGAAGGGCGTTGCCGGCTACATCGCGTCGTTCCCGATCCCTGAAGTCGTCATGGGCATCAATGCCTTTGTTCTCGGCGCGCAGTCAGTCAACCCAGACTTCAAGGTCAAGGTCGTGTGGGCAAACACCTGGTTCGACGCCGGCAAGGAAGCTGACGCTGCCAAGGCGCTGATCGACCAGGGCGTCGACATCATCACCCAGCACACCGACTCCACTGCCCCGATCCAGGTTGCATCCGAGCGCGGCATCAAGGCGTTTGGCCAGGCGACCGACATGATCAAGTTCGGTCCGGAGACGCAGCTGACGTCGATCATCGACGACTGGGGTCCGTACTACATCGAGCGCATCGGCAAGGTGATGGACGGAACCTGGGAGCAGCAGGACGTCTGGGGTGGCATGAAGGAAGGCCACGTTGTGATGGCGCCTTACACCAACATGCCGGACGACGTGAAGAAGCTGGCTGAAGAGACCGAAGCCAAGATCAAGTCTGGTGAATTCAATCCTTACACCGGCCCGATCAACAAGCAGGACGGCACGCAGTGGCTGGCTGACGGTGAAGTGGCCGAAGACGGCTTCCTGCTTGGCCTGAACTTCTACGTCGAAGGCGTGGACGACCAGCTGCCGCAGTAACCGGTAGATCATTGCCATCTAGGGGCGGCCGTCGGCCGCCTCTTTTTTGGGGCCTCCAGAGCGTGAACTTTTGGCTGCATTTATCTGCCCTGGCGGTCAGTCTACCGTCTGAACCCGGCGCGCAAGCCGGGTTTTCTGCTTCCAGCCGTCAAATCTGTGTGAAAACCACACCATCTTCAGCGGGGGGATTCTCGCGCCCCGATGCGTCGTCTAGGCTTGTCCGTGATTCGGTGACTGTTCAAGGGATGGGCAAAGCCGGTAGTCGGATCAAGATGAGCGGCGTATTTGAATATGGCACAGGCAGGCAGCGCACAGCGCGAACCTTCGATGGAAGAGATACTGGCCTCGATCCGCAGGATCATCGAGGACAGCGATGCGGTTGGGGCTCCGTCTGAGGAGGCCGACCAGCGCGGTGACTTTGAGGTGACCGCTGCGAACACGCAAACGGACGCGGCCAGCGAAGTGGCGGCTTTTCGTCTTGAATTGGACGAGCCGACCGTCGTTCACACCCCGCCTGTCGTAGACTCACCGGTGGCCCGGAAAGCTGCCGAGGTGTCGTTTGAGCCGGTAATGCAGCCCGTCGCCGATGTACACACTCTGCACGCTGACCCGGAACCCGCGCGCGCGCAGGTCGAGGAGAGCCTGGCTCCCGCCTTGGACAAGCCAGCGCAGCCGGTAGAAACCAGCGCGTTTGTGGTCGCTGCGGAAGCCAGCGTGAAGGAAGAATTGCGCACCTCCTTGATCTCCGAGCAGCCGGCGCGTCAGGTCGCCGCCGCTTTCGGAGAGCTGTCTGACGCATTCGCAGCAAGCCGCCGCCGCTCGTTCGACGAGATGGCAGAAGAGATGCTGCGCCCCATGCTGCAGGAATGGCTCGACAACAATTTGCCCAATCTGGTCGAGAAGCTGGTGCGCGAGGAAATCGAACGCGTCGCGCGCGGTAGCTGACGGGGCATTTGCTGCCTTTTCTGAACGCCGCCTGCAGGGGCGGCGTTTTTCGTTGCGTGGAGCCGGCAGGCTGGCTCACAGTTGACTCGCACCGGTCCATCCGGTTTACACCGCTTCAATCCTTTTCCTGAACTGGCGGACCAATTTCATGCTCGACAAGACCTATGACTCCAAAGCCGTCGAACCCAGGATTGCAAAGTCGTGGGAAGATGGTGACGCATTCGCTGCCGGTGCCGGCTCCAAGCCGGGCGCTGAAGCATTCACGATCGTGATCCCGCCGCCGAACGTCACGGGTTCGCTGCATATGGGCCATGCGCTCAACAACACACTTCAGGACATCATGGTCCGGTTCGAGCGCATGCGCGGAAAGAACGTGCTGTGGCAGCCGGGCATGGACCATGCCGGCATCGCGACGCAGATGGTGGTTGAGCGCCAGCTTGCTGCGCAAAATATCCACCGCCGCGACCTGACCCGCGCCGAATTCATCGACAAGGTCTGGGAGTGGAAGGGCGAGTCGGGCGGCATCATCTTCAACCAGCTGAAGCGGCTTGGGGCGTCCTGCGACTGGTCGCGCGAGCGCTTCACCATGGACGAAGGTCTGTCGGAAGCTGTCCTGGAAGTCTTCGTCACTCTGTATCGCGAAGGGCTGATCTACAAGGACAAGCGCCTGGTCAACTGGGATCCAAAATTCCTGACGGCGATTTCCGACCTTGAGGTCGAGCAGGTCGAGACCAGCGGCAGCCTCTGGCATTTCCGCTATCCGATCGAAGGCAAGACCTACGACCCGGAAGATGCGTCGACCTATATCGTCGTCGCCACGACGCGCCCGGAGACGATGCTCGGTGATACCGGTGTTGCCGTTCACCCTGAGGATGAGCGCTACACCCATCTCGTCGGCAAGCACGTTGTTCTGCCGATTGTCGGCCGCCGCGTTGTCATCGTCGCTGATGAGTACTCCGACCCGGAAAAAGGCACCGGTGCGGTCAAGATGACCCCGGCGCACGACTTCAACGATTTTGACGTCGGCAAACGCCATGATCTGCGCATGATCAACATTCTCAATCCGGATGCGACGATCAACATTCTCGAGAACGACGATTTTCTTGAGGGCGTTGAAGTCACTGAGATGCGTCAGGGCATCTGGACTCAGTTGCATGGCATGGACCGGTTCGAGGCACGCAAGCTCGTCGTCCAGATCATGGACGAGGGTGGTTTCCTCGACAAGATCGAGCCGCACAAGCACATGGTTCCGCATGGCGACCGTGGCGGCGTTCCGATTGAGCCCTATCTGACCGACCAGTGGTATGTCGACGCCAAGACCCTGGCGAAGCCCGCAATCGCAAGTGTTCGCGAGGGCCGGACCAACTTTGTCCCGAAAAATTGGGAAAAGACCTATTTCGAATGGATGGAAAACATCCAGCCCTGGTGCATTTCGCGCCAGCTGTGGTGGGGTCACCAGATTCCCGCCTGGTACGGCCCGGACGGCCATGTTTTTGTCGCCAAGTCCGAACAGGAAGCGCTCGACCAGGCGGTCGAATACTATCTCGCCGTCGATACGCCGTGGCGTGACTGGGTCAAGGACCAGCTCGAGAACTACGAACCGGGCAAGATCCTGACGCGCGACGAAGACGTGCTCGACACCTGGTTCTCGTCGGCTCTGTGGCCGTTCTCGACGCTTGGCTGGCCGAACCAGACCAAGGAGCTCGAAACTTATTACCAGACCGACGTTCTGGTCACCGGGTTCGACATCATCTTCTTCTGGGTCGCCCGGATGATGATGATGGGCCTTCATTTCATGAAGGAAGAGCCATTCCACACCGTCTATGTCCACGCACTCGTGCGCGACAAGAGCGGCGCCAAGATGTCAAAGTCGAAGGGCAACGTCATCGACCCGCTCGACCTCATCGACGAGTACGGCGCTGACGCGCTGCGCTTCACGCTGGCGATCATGGCGGCGCAGGGGCGTGACGTGAAACTCGATCCCGCGCGTGTCGCCGGCTACCGCAACTTCGGCACGAAGCTGTGGAACGCAACGCGTTTCGGCGAGATGAACGGCGTCAAGCGCGACCCGGATTTCCAGCCGGAAGACGCCAAGCTGATGCTCAATCGCTGGATTCTCACCGAATTGACGCGGACGGCGAAGGCAATTTCGGATGGCATCTCGAACTACCGGTTCAACGAAGCGTCGGCAGCAGCCTATCGCTTTGTCTGGAACCTGTTCTGTGACTGGTATGTCGAACTGCTCAAGCCTGTCTTCAACGGTGAGGACGAAGCCGCAAAGGCTGAAAGCCGCGCGTGCATGGCCTATGTGCTGGATGAGATCTACAAGCTGCTCCATCCAATGATGCCGTTCATGACCGAAGAGTTGTGGCAGCAGACAGTTGGCGATGGACCAGCGCGCGAAACGCTCTTGTGCCACGCGGCATGGCCGACGCCTGATTTCGAGGACGCCGAGGCGGCCGCTGAGCTCAATTGGCTGGTCGAGCTGGTTTCCGGCATTCGGTCGGTCCGTTCTGAAATGAACGTTCCACCGTCGGCGACCGCGCCGCTGGTTATGGTTGGCGCCAATTCTGAAACGCGCGAGCGTGTCGCCCGCCATCAGCCGGCAATTCAGCGTCTGGCGCGCGTGGCAGAGGTCGGGTTCGATTCTGGTGCGCCGAAGGGTTCAGCCCAGCTGGTCATTGGCGAGGCGACGGCCTGCCTGCCACTCGGTGCATTGATCGATCTTAAGGCGGAAGAGGCACGTCTTTCGAAAGAACTGGCGAAAAATGCCGACGAGCGTGGGCGTATCGAGAAAAAGCTTTCCAACCCGAATTTCGTTGCCAAGGCAGCAGAGGAAATTGTGGAGGCCGAGCGTGAGAAGCTGGCGGAGCTGACGGAAGCGAAGTCACGACTTGAGACTGCGCTGACGCGGGTACGCGACGCAGGCTGACCTGAGTCGCAGCAAGAACTTGAAAGGCCGCACATTGAGCGGCCTTTTTTATTGGCGAGCACCAAGATTTGCGGGCGGCTTGACGTTGTTTGCTTGATAACTCAATGAATTGCGATGGCGGGTTCCTCAAAACAGTGAGGGGTCTTCACATTTTTTCTTTTTGCATGCAGACTTCAGGTTGGAGTGCCTTGAAACACAGGCATTGGAGGGAGATCTAGATGACATCGAAACCAGTTCTCGCAATCGTCGCGGGCAGCATTGTGCTGTTGGCGGGGGCGACTGCACATGCCGGAGGTTTTTCTCGCGGTTCTGCAGATACGGATATTCTTTTTGAGAAAAGCAATTTCGATCTGCGGGCTGGTGTGACGCATGTCGTGCCGACGCGTAAGTTTACCGTACACTCTGACCCGGCTCTCGTCGGCAAGAGTTATACGTCGAGTTACACTGTGCCTTCCGTCGCAGTGAAGGCGAGGCTGGCGGATCAGCTTGCCTGTGCTGGCACCTACGTGCAGGCTCATGGCGGCGACACGAATTATGAAGGACGGACGACGGCTGGCAAGCTGGTCGAGAACATGGGCGTTGATGAATATGCGCTCACATGCTCCGTCAATTTCCAGGTTGGCAGCGGAAATCTGCACCTGCTTGGCGGCGGCTTCGTCGAACAGTTCAACTACAAGCGCACCCAGCTGGCCGATATCGGCCCAATGGTCGGCGCGCCGGTTCCCGTGCTGGTGGACGCAGGTCTGCGTCTGAACGGAACGGACTACGGCTACCGTCTTGGTGTTGCGTATGAAATTCCCGATATCGCTTTCCGCACGCAGTTGATGTACCGCTCCGGCACATCCTATGGCGCGAACGGCAACTTTACGCTTGGGTTGCCTGCGATGGCAGGTGGTCCGCAGACAGTTGCTGCTACCGGCACTGGAAATCTTCCTCAAAGCGTTGAACTGAAGGTTCAGAGCGGCATCGCGCCGGGCTGGCTTGCATTCGGTTCGGTCAAATGGACCGACTGGAGCGTGCAGCGCGCTCTGGTTGTCACAACGCCGCTGACAGGCGCTGTGCCTGACACCTATAACTGGAAAGATGGCTGGACTGTCTCGGGTGGTATCGGACACGCCTTCAACGAGCGTGTTTCCGGTCTGGCAGCCATAAGCTGGGATCAGGGCGTTGGTACAGGCTGGGATCTCTCGAGCGATACCTGGACGTTCTCTCTGGGCGGCTCGGTGAAGGATAATATCGGCGGTGAGTTCCGTGGCGGTCTTGGTTTTACCTACCTGACCTCTGCTTCGGAGACTCGCTACCCGGCAGGACAAAACAACGCGGTTGGCGCAAATTGGGCCTACGCCTTCAACCTGGGCTACAAGCTCGGCTTCTAATTTTGTTCGCTCTGCGGGCTATTTGAACGCAACCCGGTCTGGCAAATCGCTGGACCGGGTTTTTCAATTCTATGCGAGGGTTCCAGCCTGCCGAACGTCTTTGCAGGATCAAGTTTCGCGAATACTGCTGATATTTGCGCGATTTTACTTGAAATCGTGCCGGACGTGCCTCATTTTGGGGTTGTCACCCGGGCCGGGCCCCTCTGGCAGGCGAGGCGTCGCCTGTGATGTCGGACCGATCGACGCCGCGCCAACGCAGCGCTACCGAAAACTCTCACCATGTTTGACCATGAATGGCTTTGGCCCGGATTCTTGGCGTTCGTCGCCCTGATCCTGTTTTTTGACTTGTTCGTCCTTCATCGAAAGGACCACGTCATTTCCACCCGCGAGGCGCTACTGACCGTTGGCGGCTACGTTTCGCTGGCAATGCTTTTTGCAGCTTCGATCTTCTATTTTGAAGGCGCTGATCGCGGCTCTGAGTTCCTGACCGGTTATCTTGTCGAGCAGGCCCTGTCTCTCGACAATATTTTCGTGATGGCGTTGATTTTCGCCTACTTCAAAGTGCCCGAAGAGGCGCAATACCGCGTGCTGTTCTACGGCATCGTCGGCGCAATCATCATGCGGCTTTCGTTGATCGTCCCTGGCGTCAAGCTAGTCGATCAGTTCTGGTGGGTCGGCGCACTTCTTGGCGTCGTGCTGCTGGTCTCCGGCTACAAGATGATGACGTCGGACGACGAAATGGCAGACCCCGGCAATAGCCGCGTCGTGAAATGGCTGCGTTCAACCGGACGCGTCACCGAGGAATATGAAGGCTCCAAGTTCCTGACGAGACGCAATGGCGTCCTGTTCATGACACCGTTGTTCCTCGTGCTGGTAACGGTTGAGATCACGGACCTCGTGTTCGCGGTCGATTCGATCCCGGCAGTTCTGGCGATTTCGAATGATCCGTTCATCGTCTTCTCGTCTAACGTGTTCGCGATCATGGGCTTGCGTGCCCTGTTCTTTGTGCTTTCGGGCATGATGCGCGAATTCCGCTTCCTCAAGCACGGTCTGTCCCTGGTGCTGATCTTCGTTGGCGCCAAGATGCTGGTTCAGCATTGGTACAAGCTCCCATCCGCGATTTCGCTCGGCGTGGTCGGCTTGCTGATTGTCGGCTCCGTCATCGCCTCGATCCTGATCAAGGAAGAGACCGAAGCTTCGGACGCTGACAAAGTCGAAGCCAAGGGTAGCGAAGGCGAGGCAGGTAGCGCCTGACCTGACGTCAAGAGACTATTGACGGACGAATGAATGGGCCGTATCGGGGGAGTACCCGCCGGTACGGTCCATTTCTTTTTTTGATCAGTTCCGGTATTCTGTAGGCAGGAATGCCGCCGGCTCAGCACGAGGTTTCGGCAGGCATATAGATAACAAGGGCTGACGTAGCGGACCGTCTGGTGTCAGCACGCCTCAGCTGAGAAAGAGACTGGAATCGCTATGCCTCCTTATCGCTCCAGAACCACCACACACGGTCGCAACATGGCAGGGGCGCGCGGCCTCTGGCGCGCAACAGGCATGAAGGATGGCGATTTCGGCAAGCCGATTATCGCGGTGGTTAACTCGTTTACCCAGTTCGTGCCGGGCCACGTCCACCTCAAGGATCTGGGCCAGCTCGTCGCGCGGGAGATCGAGGCGGCGGGTGGCGTGGCGAAGGAATTCAATACCATTGCGGTCGATGATGGGATCGCGATGGGCCATGACGGCATGCTTTATTCGTTGCCCTCGCGCGAAATCATCGCGGACTCGGTCGAATACATGGTCAACGCGCATTGCGCTGACGCCATGGTCTGCATTTCCAATTGCGACAAGATCACTCCCGGCATGCTCAATGCCGCCATGCGTCTCAATATCCCGTCGGTGTTTGTTTCCGGCGGTCCGATGGAAGCAGGCAAGGCGATCCTGCATGGTCGCACCCAGGCACTCGATCTCGTTGACGCGATGGTTGCAGCTGCCGATGACACCATGTCCGATGAAGATGTCGCCACCATCGAGCGCTCGGCGTGCCCGACCTGCGGCTCGTGCTCTGGCATGTTCACCGCCAATTCGATGAACTGCCTGACCGAAGCGCTTGGCCTGTCGCTGCCCGGTAACGGCTCGACGCTGGCAACCCATGCCGACCGTCGCCGCCTGTTCGTCGAGGCCGGCCATCTGATCGTCGACATCGCCCAGCGTTACTATGAGCAGGACGACGACAGCGTGCTGCCGCGCAATGTCGCCAACAAGCGCGCATTTGAAAACGCTATGTCGCTCGATATCGCCATGGGTGGCTCCACAAACACCGTGTTGCACATTCTGGCGGCGGCACATGAAGGTGAAATCGAATTCACCATGGCGGATATTGATGCCCTGTCGCGCAATGTGCCGTGTCTTTCCAAGGTCGCTCCCGCCAAGGCGGACGTGCACATGGAAGACGTCCATCGCGCCGGCGGCATCATGCGTATTCTTGGCGAACTGGATCGCGGTGGTTTGATCCACCGTGACACTCCCACGGTTCACGCTCCGACATTGGGCGACGCCATCGACCGCTGGGACATCACCCGCACGAAGAGCGAAAGCGTCCATAATTTCTTCAAGGCGGCGCCGGGTGGCGTTCCGACTCAGACCGCGTTCAGCCAGCAGGCCCGCTGGGACGAGCTGGACACTGATGGTGAAAATGGCGTCATCCGCTCCGTGGAGCATCCGTTCTCGAAGGATGGCGGTCTGGCAATCCTTGAAGGCAACATCGCGCTCGACGGTTGCGTGGTGAAGACCGCTGGCGTCGACGAGTCGATTCTCGTCTTCTCTGGTCCTGCCATCGTCTACGAGAGCCAGGATGCCGCCGTGAAGGGCATTCTCGGCAATGAGGTGAAGGCTGGCGACGTCGTTGTCATTCGCTATGAAGGCCCGAAGGGCGGTCCGGGCATGCAGGAGATGCTCTATCCGACCAGCTATCTGAAGTCGAAGGGGCTGGGCGCGTCCTGCGCGCTGCTCACTGATGGACGCTTCTCCGGCGGCACGTCCGGTCTGTCGATCGGCCACGCGTCTCCTGAGGCGGCGCAGGGCGGTGCGATCGGTCTTGTACACAATGGCGACATGATCGACATCGACATCCCCAACCGCACGATCAATCTGCGGGTCTCGGATGAAGAACTCACACGTCGCCGCGCCGAGCAGGACAAGCTGGGCTGGAAGCCGGCTGCCCCGCGCAAGCGCAATGTGACGACGGCGTTGAAGGCCTATGCAGCCTTTGCGTCCAGCGCTGACAAGGGCGCGGTACGCATTCTGCCTGAATAGGCACAGCTTCCCTGCCAGTATCTAAATCTGCCCAACGCCCGTGCCAGTCACGGGCGTTGTCATTTGTGCTGTTTCAGCAACACTTTCTATACATCAGTTGGGCTATGGTGCCCGGCATCGAGGGGGTGCCCACTTCCCGCCATAAACAGGTCGCTACCTCGTATACACAACAAAGGTGCCGGAGAGCGCCGAACCAAACAGAGAGGCCGCTGGCGTCCGCGGCAAGGATTGAGATGAACGCTGTGATGTCTTCGGGTTTGCCACATATTTTTCGCCACCGGGCGGACGATGGCATCCGGATTCATGACGACATCTCTGGTCAGGGCGAGAGAAGCGCAGGATCATGAGTATCTCGGAGTTTCTTAGAACTGGTCTGGTCTGCACCGTCGCCATAGGGGCGCTCGGAGTTGCAGCCGAGAGCGCTCACGCGCTCGACCAGTCGGTTATTGGTAATCCCAACGAAAAGCAGCGCGACCCTTGGGCGGCCTTTCGTCTCGGCTTTTCCGCTTACCAGAGCGGGCAGAAGGAGCAGGCGGTCGAGGCCTACCGCTATGCCGCTGACAATGGACAGATCGGCGCGCGCTGGAAGCTGGCACGCATGTATGCCGAAGGCGACGGGGTTGCCCAGAACGATTATCAGGCGTTCCGTTTCTTCCAGGAGATCGCCTCGCAGGACGTTGAGCCCGGTTCGCGTGAGCAGAACTACGTGGCCGACGCGCTGGTTGCGCTGTCGGGCTATGTGCGCACAGGCATTCCCGGCACCCCAATTCACGCAGATCCGCAGACCGCACAGGACTATCTGCGGACAGCTGCCAATCTCGGCAACCCGTCGGCCCAATTCGAACTCGGCAAGATGTTCCTTCAGGGCGATGCTGGCGGCAAGGCAAGCGTGCAGCTTGCCGGCAACTGGCTCCAACTAGCGGCCGAAAAGGGCCACACCGGAGCGCAGGCGTTGCTTGGCAACCTCCTGTTCCAGAGCGGCCGCGCTGTTCGCGGTCTTGCCATGATGACCGCAGCACTCGAGCGTGCGGAAAAGGGCGACAAGCCGTGGATACGCGGCATGCAGGAAGAGGCTTTTGCGCTCGCTCAGGAAAGCGACCGGCGTACCGCCATCGCGCTGGCCCAGGATATCATCGCCAAGGGCCACTGATTTCTGCTGGAACGAGACTCGTCAGGTGGTCGCTTGATGGACAGCAGGCACCTGCGCGTGAACTCGACCATCACGCGCAGAAGATTTCATAACCCATTCAATTAAAAGCTAATTCCGCTGCCACCGGCACGTGATCCGACGGCTTTTCCCAGCCGCGCACATGCTTTTCGATCGAGGCTGAAGCGAGACGATTCGCGGCTTCCGGCGACAGCAGCAGATGGTCGATGCGGATGCCGTTGTTCTTCTGCCACGCACCCGCCTGATAATCCCAGAACGTGAACATCTGCTCGTCGCTCACCGTGCGAATCGCCTCGGTGAAGCCGAGATATTCAAGGCGACGCAACGCGCCGCGGCTCTCTGGCTGATAGAGGGCGTCGTTCACCCAAAGCTCCGGCTGCCGTGCGTCGATCGGCTGCGGGATGACGTTGTAATCGCCGGCCAGCACCAGCGGTTCTTCCAGCGCCAGCCGCTCGGCCGCCCAGCGCTCGAGGCGCTCCATCCAGCGCAGCTTGTAACCAAACTTGCGATCTTCAGTGATCGGGTTGCCGTTGGGCAGGTAGAGCGAGACGACGCGTAAAACACCACCATCCGTGGAGATCACGCCCTCGATGAAGCGTGCCTGCTCGTCTTCGTCATCGCCGGGCAGGCCGCGATTGACCTCGTCAAATCGCAGTTTGGATAGGATCGCGACGCCGTTGAAGCCTTTCTGGCCATGTGTTTCGATGTGATATCCCATCGCTTCGATCTCGAGGCGTGGAAACCCTTCGTCAACGGACTTGATTTCCTGCAGGCACACGATGTCGGGCTGGCTCTCTTCAAGCCAGTGCAGCAACACGTCGATACGGGCTTTGACCCCGTTAATATTCCAGGTAACGATTTTCATCAGATCGAGAACGACGTTCCGCAACCGCACGAGGCAACTGCGTTGGGGTTACGGATCTGGAAGGACTGGCCCATCAGATCGTCGACGAAATCGATGATTGATCCGCCCATATAAACCAGCGACAGATCGTCGATGAACACCGACGCGCCATCGTTCTCGATGACGACGTCGTCGTCGTTGCGGTTATCGACCAGATCCATCTGATAGGAAAACCCGGAACACCCGCCGCCTTCGACCGAAACGCGCAACGCAATCTTGTCAGGCTGCTTGGCGATGATCTCCTTGATCCGCTTGGCAGCAGCGTCGCTCAGCTGGACGGTTTTCATGTCATTCTTTGCATCGACGCCCATGGCGGTCACCTTGCCTTCTCATTCATCCAATAGGTATGAAGTGGACAGGGGCAAGTCAACGCCCGCACATCTTGGGGCCGACCTCACGTGACGGAACTGACATCATCGTTTGACGGAATCGGCTTCGGCTATCGACCGCGCGCAGTCTACGCCTGCGATCCGTCCCGAAGCCGTGGTCGGTTCTATCCGGAGCCTGAAAGCCCAACCCGCACGCCGTTTCAGCGCGACCGCGACCGCATCATCCATTCCACCGCTTTTCGTCGCCTCAAGCACAAGACGCAGGTCTTCATCGCTCATGAGGGCGATCACTATCGCACCCGCCTGACCCATACGATCGAGGTGTCGCAGATCGCGCGCGCATTGGCCCGCGCTCTCAGCGTCGATGAGGATTTGGCCGAAGCCATCGCGCTTGTGCACGATTTCGGCCACACGCCGTTCGGTCACACTGGCGAGGACGCGCTGGACGAGATGATGGCGCCGTGGGGTGGGTTCGATCACAATGCCCAGTCGCTGCGCATCGTCACGCGCGTCGAGCGCCGCTACGCCGAATTTGACGGCCTCAATCTCAGTTGGGAGACCTTGGAGGGGCTGGTCAAGCACAATGGGCCGCTGGTTGATTCCGAGGGCAGGGCGTTGAAAGACCCGGTTCCCGCCACGATTCTCAACTTTTCCAGCCTGTTTGACCTCGAATTGGGAAAATTCGCCTCTATCGAAGCTCAGGCAGCGGCGATAGCCGACGATATCGCCTACAATACCCACGACATTGATGATGGCTTGCGCTCCGGCCTTCTGACGCTCGACATGCTGGAGGATGTCGCGCTTCCCGGCGGCATACTTGCGCAGGTCCGAGAGCGCTATCCGGCGCTCGATCCGGTCCGCACCGGCCATGAGCTGATGCGCAGGCAGATCACTGCCATGGTCGAGGACGTAATTACCAACTCGCGTGCGAATCTTGCCGCGCTCGCGCCCAACTCCTTGCAGGATGTACACGATGCCGGACAGACCATCGTCACATTCTCGGATGAAATGGCTGCGCTCGAGAAGGAGCTGAAGGCGTTTCTCTACGCCAATCTCTACCGCCACCCGGATGTCATGGCTGTTCGACGCAACGCGGATCAGATCGTCCGCGATCTTTTCGGGCGCTATTTTGCCAATCCGCGCGACATGCCGGAAGGCTGGCGCGAAGGCCTGGATCGTGCAGACGAGCGCATCAAGGCGCGCGATGTCGGAGACTTCATTGCAGGCATGACCGACACTTATGCGGTGAAAGAACACCGCCGCCTGTTTGACCGGACTCCCGAATTGGGTTAGTTCAGCGCCGAATTGGCGGCCTTTCGGGCGGTTTCAAACCCCATCGGATTAACAACCATGAATATTTTCGCGCAGTTCGCGTCGCGCATCGAGCAGGCAATCGGCACGCTGGGCCTGGTCCCACAGGCGGGCGGAGAGCTTGATCTGACCCGAGTCGCCGTCGAGCCGCCGCGCGATCCGAGCCATGGCGACCTTGCGACCAATGCGGCAATGGTTTTGGCGAAGTCCGTCGGGCAAAATCCGCGCGCGCTCGCAGAGCAGCTGGCCGCGGCGTTGCGTTCCGATCCCGATGTGGCCGCTGTCGAGATTGCCGGGCCCGGCTTCGTCAATCTGCGGCTGGCCGACGGTTTCTGGCAGGCCCGCCTTGGCGATATGCTAGAAGCCGCTGAAAATTATGGTCATTCGACGGTTGGCGGTAACAAGAAGGTCAACGTCGAGTACGTTTCGGCCAACCCGACTGGCCCGATGCATGTCGGCCATTGCCGTGGCGCCGTTGTCGGCGACGCGCTGGCCAATATCATGGGTTTTGCCGGCTACGACGTCACCAAGGAATATTACATCAACGACGCCGGCGCGCAGATCGACGTTTTGTCGCGTTCGGTGATGCTGCGCTACCGCGAAGCGCTGGGCGAACAGATCGGCGAGATCCCGGCCGGCCTCTATCCCGGCGATTACCTCGTGCCGGTTGGCAAGGCGCTGGCCGACGAGTTCGGCACCAAGCTGTTGTCCATGCCTGAAGAAGAGGCCATGGCGCTGATCAAGGATCGCACCATCGACGCGATGATGGCGATGATCCGCGAGGATCTGGCCGCGCTCAATGTTCGCCACGAGGTGTTTTTCTCCGAGCGCACGCTCCATGCCAACAACGCCAGCGCCATTCGCACGGCTATCAACGATCTGACCCTCAAGGGCCATGTCTACAAGGGCAAGCTGCCGCCTCCGAAGGGTGAGAAGAGCGACGACTGGGAAGACCGCGAGCAGACCCTGTTCCGGTCCACCGATGTTGGCGACGACATGGACCGCCCGCTGATGAAGTCTGACGGGGCCTACACCTATTTCGCCGCCGACGTTGCCTACATGAAGGACAAGATCGAGCGCGATTTCGAGCAGCTGATCTTCATTCTCGGCGCTGACCACGGCGGCTATGTCAAGCGCATGGAAGCGCTGGGCAAGGCTCTGTCGGGCGGCGCTGTCGACGTCACTATTCTGCTTTGCAATCTGGTCAAGCTGTTCCGCGATGGCGAGCCGGTGCGCATGTCGAAGCGTTCAGGCGAGTTCGTCACCCTGCGCGACGTCGTTGACGAAGTGGGGCGCGACCCGATCCGCTTCATGATGCTCTATCGCAAGAGCACCGAGCCGCTTGATTTCGACTTCGCGAAGGTGACCGAGCAGTCGAAGGACAACCCGGTCTTCTACGTCCAGTACGCGTCGGCCCGTTGCCATTCAGTATTCCGCCAGGCCAACGAGCAGTTGGGCAGCTCCAGCGTGCCACGTTCGGCGATGAAGGCAGCGGCGCACTTGCTCACGGATGAGGGCGAGCTGTCGATCATTCGCAAGCTGGCTGAATATCCGCGCCTTATTGAGTCGGCTGCGCAGTCGATGGAGCCGCATCGTCTGGCGTTCTACCTGTACGATCTCGCGCAGACCTTCCATTCGCACTGGAACCGGGGATCTGAGAACCACGACTTACGCTTTATTAAGGTTAACGAGCCAGAATTGACCCACGCCAGACTGGGTTTGGTGCAGGCCGTTTCGGACGTATTGTCGTCTGGGTTGGCGCTGGTCGGGGCTGATGCTCCAGCCGAGATGCGCTAAACTACGCGTGATTCCTGTCACCTTTTACCCACAATACGCTGGTAGGGCCGAACCTATGTGACGTCGCCGGCGTCCGACCGAGTGTGAGTGCGGGAAAAATACCATGGCAGACAACAATCAGACCCGACGTGACGATTTTGGCTTTGCTGAAAACGATCCGTTTGCTGAACTGACCAGAATCATGGGGCATGACCCGCGTGGCGAGGCGGGCAGCGCCGCGCAGCAAGCGTCCGCTGTCAGCCCGACGGCGGTCGAGCGCGATTCGTTTGCGGGCGACTTCGATATCGATCTTGAAAAAGAGCTGATGGGCGATTTCGAATTCGATGAGTTCGACCAGCCGCAGGCATCCGTTGAGGTCACATCGTCGTCGCCGCAATCCTATGCAGCGCCAGAGCCCGTCTCCGCGCGCTACGAAACCAGCTATTCAGATCAGTCGACCGCATATCAGCAGACAGCCTACGCTCCTGCGGTTGAGCCTGAGCCCGACTATGCTTCGTCGGCCTATGAGCCTGCGCAGGCAGATGCGCGGGACGAAATCGATCTTCGCGTTGAGGAATTGCTGGAGGCTGAGTTCGAAGCATTCAATCTTCCGTCAGAGGTTGAGGATTTTGCGCCGGAAGAGCCGACTTTCTCCATCGAGGCGCAAGCAACCGCCTATCATGAGCCTGAAGTCGTCGTCGCTGATGTTTCTCCGCAGCTGGAATCCTATTCGGATGATCCGGTGGAGGCCGAAATTGACCTCGACGCCGATCTTGGTCTTGCGCTCGCTGCGGAAATGAACGTGGCCGCCGAGCCTGCCTATGAAGTCGAGCCAGACTATGCGGCCGAGCCTGCGATGGCGGCGCAGTCATGGGATGCAGTTGCGGCGGTTGAAGAAACGTCCGTGCCCGCATGGGAGCCCGACCCTGTCGAGGCTGTCGCAACGCAGCCCTTGTCGGAACAGCCCGAGCCCGCAACTGGCGAATTTGATCTCGATGCCGAGCTTGCACGCGCCCTGCAGGGCGAAATGACGAGCGCGGAACCAACCTATGAAGTTGCGCCCGTTGCCGAGGCCGAGACTGTGTCGTGGCAAGAGGAGCCGGTGGCTGAAATTGAGGCTTCCACATGGGAGCCTGAGCCTGTGGTTGCTCCGGTCCCTGTCGAAGAACCCGACACGCTGGAAGACGAACTGGCGGCGTTGCTGGCCGAAGATTCAATCATTCCAGCAGTTAGGACCGAGCCGGCATTCAGCGCGCCGACCAACACCTATGGCCGCGCTAATTTCATTTCGCCGCGCGCCGAAGAGCCTTATCGCGAGGCGGTGGATGCGCCAGCTCCTGCCTTTGAACCGGTAAACGAGCCTGTTGTCGAAGATGTCGAGCCGTTCGCTCTCGACGAAAGCGATTTCGACTTTGATGTTCCGGCAATGGAAGAGCCCGAGCCAGTCGGCGAGCCAATCTCGTTCGAGCCGGCGCCAGTTCCGGCAGCGTCTCATGTCGAGCCCGAAGTTGAATCGTCTCTTGATGACGAGTTCGCCAATTTCTTCGAGGCTGATTTCGAACCTGACTTGGGTGAGGTTACCGAGCCGGAGCCGGCGTTCTCCTACGCTGCAAGTGAGGTAACGCCATCCTACGCGACCGCTACTTCGCCTTCGTGGAGCTCGTCGGCAGATCAACGCGACACCGCTTTTGCAAGCGGCTCCGCCTATCCGGCGGCAGCCAGCGCGCCCTCGGCCTTTCCGGAGCTTCAGCCGGAGCAGCCGACGATGAGCGCTGCCGCCTCTTACGCGGCATTCCCGGCCCATGCGGCGACACGTGAGGAAATGCCGGAGATCGAGACTGTCGACGTGGTCGAGGCCGTTCAGCCGCTGTTCGACGACCTCGAAATCCCTGAAGCTGATTATGGCGACGAAGAGCCTCTGCTTTTCGACGATCTTGAGAGCGAAATCTCGCAAGCGTTTGGCGGACATGCCGCAGATCCCGCTGCAGAAGAGCCTGCAAGCTGGAGCGCAGCGGCGGTTCCGGCTGCTGCCGCGGCGGTGACTGCCGCAGCTGCGTCCCATGCCTATGCGGGCGGCGCTGGCAGCAATAGCTTCGCGGACCAGCAGCAGGACGACGCCACCCAGGATTCGGGACAGTGGACGCCAAACACGGCGCTTGCTGACGACGGTTTCGACTATGAGACCGATCTGGAGCAGGCGATCGGCATGGCCTCTTATGAGGACCGCGCTTCGCCACCGTCGCATCGTCGTGGTGTGATGATCGCGGCAGCGGTTCTCGGTGTCGCTGTCGTCGGTGGCGCGGGTCTCTACGCGATGTCGCTGTTTGGGGGCGGTTCGGATAGCCCTGCGATTGTCCGTGCCGATAACGATCCGATGAAGGTTCGCCCGGAAAATCCAGGTGGCGCGACGGTTCCCAATCAGGACAGCCAGGTCTATCAGCGCGTGACGGAAGGTGGGCCGACGGCGGCTCCCGGCCAGGAGCGCCTGATTGCCAATACGGAAGAGCCGATCGACGTGACGGCTCAGGTCGAAGACGCGGAGATTCTGCCGCCTTCGTTCAGCTCCGGCGTGGACGGCGAAGACACGATCGAAGGCCTTGCCAAGTCCGAGGACCGTATTCTGCCGGAAGCCGAGCCGGGCGTTGCGGGAACACCCGAAGATCTGGCCGCAGTCGCGCCGCGCCGTGTGCGCACCATGGTCGTGCGTCCGGATGGCACGATGGTTCCGCGTGAGGAAATCGCGCCTGAAGTATCTGAACCCGTTGTCCAGCAACCGCAGGAAACGGTGCTTGGTCAGCCAACTACTCCGGTTCCCCCGCTGGGTGAAGTTCCGGGCATGGATCAGGCTGCGTCTCAGGATGATGGCCCGGTCGTCAACACACCGGAAAGCGTTTCGGTTGTCCCGACGCCTCGCGTTGCACCGCAAACCAGCGTTGCGCAGGCACCCGCCGCCGCGCCATCCCCGGCTCCGGTCCAGCAGCAGGCACCAGCAACGCCGGTTTCCGCACCAGCTGCAGCTGCGCCTGTTTCGGGAGCCACCAGCGAATGGTCGATGCAGGTTGCATCGCAGCCGACTGCCGAGGGCGCTCAGGCCGCCTATCAGGATCTGGCGCGTCGTTATGGCAGCGTGTTGCAGGGGCGTGGTGTCAACATCGTTCGCGCCGACATTCAGGGCATGGGCACCTATTACCGTGTCAGGATTCCGGCGGCGAGCCGCGACGAAGCGATCCAGCTCTGCACCCGCTACAAGTCGGCTGGCGGCAGCTGCTTCGTGTCGCGCTGATCGCGTTATCCTATGAGAAGCACTCGTTCTTCAGGACCGCTGCTGCCTTTGCTGGCAGGGCGGTCCTGTCGCATCACGAGATGCGAAAATTCCGTCTACAGGCTAAGATGAGCAGATGAGCGAATCAGCATCCAAAGCACTTATTCTCGGTAGTTCCGGCCTGTCTCTGACAGAAGATGAAAAAGCCTTCTTCCGTGGCGAACGTCCATGGGGCTTTATTGTCTTTGCCCGAAACATCGCCGAGCCTGACCAGTTGCGCGATCTTGCGGCAGAAATGCGCGATTGCGTCGGCCAGCCTGACGCCCCGATCTTTATCGATCAGGAAGGTGGCCGGGTTCAGCGCCTTCGTCCGCCGATGGCTCCGGACTATCCGTCCGGCGCCGCGCTCGGTGCGCTCTATCAGCACGACCGTGAGGCTGGCTTGCGCGCCGCATGGCTGATGTCGCGGCTGCACGCCTTCGATCTCTTGTCCTACGGCATCAATGCGGACTGCCTGCCGGTTCTCGACGTGCCCGTTGAGGGTGCCCACGACGTGATCGGCAACCGTGCATACGGCAAGACGCCTGCCATCGTTGCGGCGATGGGCAGGGCCGCGATGCAGGGGCTGCAGGATGGCGGCGTCCTGCCGGTCATCAAGCACATTCCGGGCCATGGCAGGGCTTTCGCCGACAGCCACCATCATCTCCCCGTGGTGGAAGCTTCGCTTGACGAACTGCGCGCGCATGACTTTCCGCCCTTTGCGGCGCTGGCCGATGCCCCGATGGCGATGACCGCCCATGTGGTCTACACTGCCATCGACAAGGACAATCCGGCCACCACATCGCGTCACGCCGTGGATCACATCATTCGGGGAGAACTGGGCTTTGACGGCCTTTTGATGAGCGATGACGTCTCGATGAAGGCGCTTTCTGGGGATTTCGCCTCGCGAACGGATGCGATCCTTGCAGCCGGATGCGATGTCGTTCTTCATTGCAATGGCCTGATGGACGAAATGCGCGCTGTTGCGGCGCGCGCGCCGGTGCTGTCGGGCAGGGCGCTTGAGCGGGCCCAGAAGGCAGTCATCGGGCTCGGCATGCGCGACGACGCAGATGAAGTACAGGTCAGGAACGAATTCGCCTCTCTGATGGAGGCTGTCGCCTAAGGACATCAGCTTGAACGCAGCATCCGACGCAAAGTCCACGCCAATGGACGCGCTGTGGGACGGTTCCGATGAGGAACGCGGCCTGTCGGAGCCCTCGCTCGTCGTCGATGTCGAAGGCTTCGAAGGCCCGCTCGACCTTTTGTTGCATCTTGCACGGGCCCAGAAGGTCGATCTGTCGCGTATTTCCGTGCTTGCGCTGGTCGAGCAATATATTGCCTTCATCGATCGCGCACAGCGCCTCCGGCTGGAACTGGCCGCCGACTATCTCGTAATGGCGGCATGGCTGGCCTATTTCAAATCCCGCCTGCTCATTCCGCGTCCGACTGCCGATGGTGAGCAGAGCGGCGAAGAGATGGCGGCGGTGCTGCAGTTCCGTCTGCGCCGTCTTGAGGCGATGCGTGACGCCGCAGCGCGGCTCGTCAACCGCAACCGCCTGGGACGTGACGTCTTCGCGCGCGGCATGCCGGAAACGGTCATTGTCGAGCGTCACAACGAATACTCCGCCTCGCTCTACGATCTTCTCACCGCCTATGCTTCGCTGCGCCAGCGCCAGGCTGTGACCAATGTTCACATCGCCAGACGTGGCGTGTGGTCCCTCAAGGACGCTCGGGAAGTGTTGTCGCGCCTCATCGGTGATGTTGGCGACTGGACCGCGCTCGACATGTTCCTGCTGCGCTATATTTCGTCACCCGAAGACCGTGTCACGGCGATTGCCAGCTCGTTTGCCGCCAGTCTGGAGCTTGTCAGGGAGGGCAAGCTGGAGGTGCGTCAGGACAAGGCGTTCGCGCCCATCTATCTGCGTCCGGCATCGCGTGAGGCAGAGACGATCCATGAGTGAGAGCGGCGCAAATGTGGTGCCCTTCGTGCTCGATGGGGCTGACAGCGAAGACACCGGCGTCGACACCCCTGCGTTCGACATGATGGAAGCTGTGCGGATGGCTGAAGCTATCGTCTTCGCCGCTGCCGAGCCCGTTTCGCGGAAGGCTCTCGCGCAACGCCTGCCCGATGGCGTCGATGTCGATGCCGTGATGGCTGAAATTCAGCGGCAGTATGAGCGGCGGGGCGTGAACCTTGTCAGGGTCGCCGATGCCTGGGCATTTCGCACGGCGGGCGATCTGGCGTTCCTGATGAGCCGCGATTCCGTCCAGCAGAAGAAGCTTTCGCGCGCCGCCCTCGAAGTTCTGGCGATCATTGCCTATCATCAACCTGTCACCCGCGCCGAGATCGAAGAGATACGCGGCGTGGAGACGTCCAAGGGCACCATCGACACATTGATGGAAAGTGCCTGGATACGGATGCGGGGCAGGCGCCGCACACCGGGCCGCCCTGTCACCTATGGCACGACCGACACTTTCCTCGACCATTTCGGACTTGAAGAGATCCGCGATCTGCCGGGAATGGACGAGTTGAAAGGTGCCGGGCTTTTATCGTCGCGCATGCCGTCGAGTTTCGTCATGCCTCAGCCACCTGCCGATCCTGATCTGTTCGGCGATGACGAGGAACCGCTGACCGACATCGATCTTGAGGAGCTCGGCTTGCTCACCCCCCGCATCAACGACGATTGATGACGAACAGCCAATGCTTGTTGCGTCGGGCCTGTTACAGCAGCTAAAGCATGTCTCCCGAACGTGAAAACCGGTCTCAGGATGAAGATATGCGCGACTACAAGGGTTTCAGGCCCGCAAGCGAATCCGGAAGATCGCGATGCGCTTTGAAACCGCGGCAAGGAATTTGGAGGCAATGAAGTAATGGCAGTAGGCTCGGCCACGACGGTCACCGCAGGCGTCTCTTTTGCCGCTCGGCTGTCGTTCGACCGCGTTGGACACGAATTCAGACCCGGCCTGCCGACATTGCGCGATATTTCTCTCGCGGCGGAACCGGGGGAGGTGCTTTGTCTTCTTGGCCCATCCGGCTCGGGTAAGACGACGCTTCTGCGCATCGCCGCCGGCATTGAACGCCAGACCAGTGGTGCGGTCTTTCTCAACGAGCGCAAGATCTCCGGTCCGGACGTGTTTCTCCCGCCAGAGCAGCGCTCCGTTGGACTGGTCTTTCAGGACTATGCCCTGTTTCCGCATCTGAGCATTCTCGACAATGTCCGCTTCGGCCTGACGGCGCTTTCAAAGGAAGAAGCGCGCCGGGAAGCGATGATATCGCTGGAACGTGTTGGGCTCGCGCAATATGCCAACGCCTTTCCGAATATCCTTTCTGGCGGGCAGCAGCAGCGTGTCGCACTGGCGCGTGCCATCGCGCCAAGGCCTGCGGTACTGCTGATGGATGAGCCATTTTCCGGTCTTGATTCGCGGCTGAAGGACTCTGTCCGTGCCGACACTTTATCGATTTTGCGTCAAAGCCGCGCTACGGCCATAGTCGTCACGCATGATGCTGAAGAAGCCATGCGAATGGCGGACAGGATCGCGTTGCTCAACGAGGGCAGGCTGGTTCAGTTGGCGACAGGCCATGAATTGTACAACAATCCCGCAACCCTGTTCGCGGCTGGCTTTTTCTCGGAACTGAACGTCTTCACTGCCCGCGTGACCGATGGTCATGCTGAAACGCCGCTCGGTCGGTTTCCGGCTCCAGCCGTCACAAATGGCTCTCTTGCGTCGGTTGCCATGCGTCTGTCGGCATTCGATGTCTCCGATACGCATGGCGAAATCCCCGCGAGAGTGGTATCACGCCGTTTCTTGGGGGTTGTGGAATTGCTCGAGCTGGCAGTTCCGGGGGTGGAGAAAAATATACGCGCGCGCGTCAGATGCGGCGCTTTGTCCTCTCATCATCGGGAAATTTGGCTCACGGTAAGACCATCCGATGTGCTTGTGTTTGAAAAGACAGGCGAAAGCGCATAAGTCAACAATCGGAGTCGTGGCAAAACGACTGCGGGAAACATTCGAAAGAGATTGAAATGGGTACTTTCTCGATCTGGCACTGGCTCATCGTCCTGGTTGTCGTCCTGCTTCTGTTCGGACGTGGCAAGATTCCGGAGCTGATGGGCGATATGGCCAAGGGCATCAAGAGCTTCAAGAAGGGCATGAGCGACGAGGACGAGGCGGAGGCGGCAAAGACCGTCGAGCACCGCACCGATGAAGCGGTCGTCCAGTCCAAGGACAAGGCGAGCAAGCCCTCCTGAAACGCACGCGAGCGTGTCTGATCTGTCTGCCTTGGAGTTGAGAAGCGATGTTAGACATCGGCTGGGGCGAAATGCTGGTGATCGCGATTGTCATAATCGTGGTTGTCGGTCCCAAAGAGCTGCCCGGCATGCTGCGTACGTTCGGCAAGACGACCAGCAAGTTGCGCGTCATGGCGAACGATTTTCGCAAGCAATTTGACGAGGCTCTCAAGGAAGCCGAACTCGACGATCTGAAGAAGGTCGCCGACGACGTTCGCGCGCTCAACCCCAAGAACGAGATCCGCAAGGCGCTCGCGCCCATGGAGCAGGCGGCAAAGGATGTGCGGGCAGGTCTGGATGCGGCAATGCAGCCAAAGGCCGAGCCCGCTCCCGACCCTGAGGTTGCATCGGCTGATGCACCTGCGGCTCCGGTGGAGCCGGCCAAGGTCGGCCCTGCGCCGATCCCTGGCAATGCCACTGCAGCGCCTTCCTTGGCAGCAAAGCCTGCCAGGGCCGCAAAGAAAGCTCCGGCAGACACCAAGTCCAAGGTGACAGCAACGCCTCGCGCCAAAGCCGCTGCTGCACCGAAAGACAAGGCGGTTGCCAAGCCAAAAGCCGCGCCAAAGCCGCGTGCATCCAGCAAGAAGACAGGCGGAGACGTAGCGTGAGCAAACCCGAAGTCGACGAGATCGACAAGTCGTCCGCACCGCTGCTCGATCACCTTATCGAGCTGCGCAGCAGGCTGATCTGGGCGCTTGGTGGCTTTTTTGTCGCCTTTCTCATCTGCTTCTATTTCGCCAAGCAGATCTTCAACTTTCTCGTCCTGCCGTTTCAGTGGGCGACCGTCTGGGCCGGCATGGGCGACACACGCGTCGACCTGATCTACACGGCGCCGCAGGAATTTTTCTTCACGCAGATCAAGCTCGGCATGTTTGGCGGCCTGATTCTGGCGTTCCCGATGATCGCGACACAGATTTACAAGTTCGTCGCGCCGGGCCTCTACACCAATGAACGCATGGCGTTTCTGCCATTCCTGATCGCGTCGCCCATCCTGTTCCTGATGGGTGCGGCGATGGTCTACTTCTTCTTCACGCCGATGGTGATGTGGTTCTTCCTCGCGATGCAGCAGGTCGGGCCAGAGCAGGAAATCCAGATTTCGCTTCTTCCCCGTGTGTCGGAATATCTCAGCCTGATCATGACGCTGGTCCTGGCCTTTGGTCTGGTGTTCCAGCTGCCGGTTGTCACCACGCTGCTCGCTCGGGTGGGGCTTTTGTCGGCCCAGGCTCTGGCCGACAAGCGCAAATGGGCAATCGTCCTTGCGTTCGTGGTTGCCGCCGTCATTACACCGCCAGATCCGGTCAGCCAGATCGGCCTCGCGCTGCCGACGATCCTTCTTTACGAGATCTCGATCATCCTGTGCCGCCGCATCGAGCGGTCGCGCGCTCGCGAGCAGGCCAAGCGCGAGGCGCAGGAAGCGGCGAAAGCTGCGGGTGTGGGCGATGCGGAGACGCCCGCCGCCTGATGCAGCCATCCTGAAATTTCAAAGGGCATCGACCATTTTGGCCGGTGCCCTTTTCTTTTCATCCACCCCATCTTTCCTGCGGTGATACTTCCTGCAGCTCTTCTTACGGGAACGCCGGTCATGACGGTGGTCAGCGGAGGGAGCCGGCTCTTCGGTTGGCGTCTAACGTGGACGTCGTCACCGGGGCAGTGTGCCCAAGAGTTTCCCCATCCCGGTCGGGCGACCGTCCCGGGATCAGGCGCGGTATGACCTTGCGTCGCAACTGGATAGCGGCGGCTTTGCCGAGTAGATTTCCACTTAGTAGGCAGACGGGTGTGCTGAGAGTGCCGGGCGGGCGGCCGTAAGGTTGCACGTACTACAACAGACACAGCGACCAATCGGCCGCCTGTCTTCCCACCTCAATAGCCAGACCGAAATCGGGGCGTGGCAACGGTCTCTGGTGGCTTGGCCCAGCGTGCGACCCTTGCGATGCATCCGCGTTCATTCTAAGACCCGCTCATGACGCCCAGATCGATTGACCATCTCGTCCTGCCGACTGCCGATCTCGATGTGGCTCGCGCAAGGCTGGACGCACTCGGCTTCACGGTTGCGCCCGATGGCGTTCACCCCTTCGGCACCGCCAATGCGTGCGTCTATTTCGCGGACGACACTTTTCTTGAGAGCCTGGCGGTCCATGATCAGGCGCTGGCGGACGCTGCCTGCGCTGACGGCAACGTGTTCGTTGCGCGTGACCGTGCCTTCCGCACCAATCGCGGCGAGGAAGGCTTCTCTTCCATCGTGATGGCCTCTGACGACGCTGATGCCGATCATGCGGAGTTCGTTGCAGCCGGATTGTCAGCTGGGCCGCGTCTCGATTTCTCACGGGCCTACCGCGACGCGGAAGGCGTGGCGCGAACAGTCTCGTTCCGGCTGGCCTTCACCGCCCCGGCCGATCTGCAAGACACCTTTTTCTTCACCTGCGAACGCGTCGACGCGCCTTCGGGTGGCCGTGGTGCGCTCGCCGTGCACGTCAATGCGGTGCAGGGTCTTTCGCGGATCGTCGCTGTCGCTCCTTCGCCGCGCAGCTTTGACACCTTCCTTGCCGCCCTGGCCAATCGGCATCCGCAAACCGGCAATGGCGAATTGCTGGTGCAGACGGGCAATGCCGAGATCGGCGTCCTGACGCCCAGCGCCATGGCAACGCGTTTTCGTACCGCGCCCGTCAAAGGCGGCAGCCTTGAGCTTGCGGGTATCGTTTTCGCCTCGCGCAGCCTCGCTCAAACGGCGCAGGCGCTTGATGCGACAGGCGTCGACTATTCCCACCTATCGAACCTGATCATCGTTCCACCTGCCCCCGGCCAGGGTGCATTCTTTGCTTTTGAGGAAACAGCGTCATGACGCAGCCAAATCCAGCCGTCACCGCCGGTGATGTCACCTTCTCCAACACGCTGCCGCTGTCGCTGATTGCAGGCCCGTGCCAGCTGGAAACCCGCCAGCACGCCTTCGATATCGCCGGTGCGCTGAAAGAGATGTGCGCCTCGCTGGGCATCGGGCTCGTCTACAAGACGTCTTTCGACAAGGCCAACCGCACGTCCCTGTCGGGCAAGCGTGGCGCGGGGCTTGAAGCCGCCCTGCCGATCTTTGCCGATCTTCGTCGAGACCTGAACCTTCCGCTGCTCACCGACGTGCACAATGAAGAGCAGTGCGCCATCGTTGCCGAAGTGGTCGACATCCTGCAGATCCCTGCCTTCCTGTCGCGCCAGACCGACCTTCTGATTGCCGCCGCCAACACCGGCAAGATCGTCAACGTCAAGAAGGGCCAGTTCCTTGCTCCCTGGGACATGAAAAACGTCGTCGCCAAGGTGGTCGCTTCTGGCAATGCCAACGTGATGGTCACCGAGCGCGGCGCGTCGTTTGGCTACAACACGCTCGTGTCCGACATGCGCGCGCTGCCGATCATGGCCGAGTTCGGCGCTCCGGTGATTTTCGATGCGACCCATTCGGTTCAGCAGCCAGGCGGGCAGGGCGGCTCGTCCGGCGGTGACCGTCGCTTCGTCGAGACCCTGGCGCGTGCCGCCGTTTCCGTCGGCGTTGCCGGCGTCTTCATCGAGACGCATCAGGACCCCGACAACGCGCCATCCGATGGCCCCAATATGGTGCCGCTGAAGGACATGCCGCGTCTCCTCGAAACCCTGATGGAGTTCGACCGGATCGCCAAGCGCGGCTGATCTGCTACGAACTATCTTGCCTGCGTATCCGGGAACCTCACGCTCCGTGGCACATTAAATGACCACGGGGCGAAAAACAGAGGAGCCAGGTCATGACAACACCTTCCGGACACACGTCAGCGATTCAGGCCTCGCGCGTCATCGGCACCGAGGTTTACAACACTGAAGGACGCCATATCGGCAGCATCGAGAATGTGATGCTCGACAAGATGTCGAACAACATCATGTTCGCGGTCATCGGCTTTGGCGGCTTCCTTGGCATCGGTGAGAAATACCATGCCGTGCCATGGGCATCGCTGGACTACGATCCAGGCCACAATGGCTATGTGGTGCCATTCAGCAAGGAGCAGCTTGAAGCGGCACCCGTCCATGACATCAGCGACCTGACCGGCGACGGCACGCGCGTCCGCGACGATGCCTACACCTACTACAAGGTTCCACCATATTGGATCTGAGCTGGAGCTTGGCGTGGAGGCTGGGCTGCATCTCGTCCAGCCTCCGGTGATATTCACCCTCTGCCAACCCTGCGGTAGAATTGAAACTGTCTGAAGCTGCTGTTTGGTCGTCTGACCACTTGCTGCTGATTGCGTCGGCGACGCCGTTTGGTCTAAGAGGACGGCACCTGCCATCCTCCAATTACAAGGGCGCTTCCATGACAGCCATTATCGATATTATCGGTCGCGAAATTCTCGACAGCCGGGGCAATCCGACCGTCGAAGTAGACGTCATGCTCGAAGACGGTTCGCTTGGTCGCGCCGCTGTCCCGTCGGGTGCATCCACCGGTGCGCATGAAGCGGTTGAGCTTCGCGATGGCGGTGCACGCTATCTCGGCAAGGGCGTCAAGAACGCCGTCGATGCCGTCAATGGTGAAATCTACGAGGCCATCGGCGGTCTTGAGGCGGAAAACCAGATCCAGATCGATCAGACCCTGATCGAACTTGATGGCACTGCCAACAAGAGCCGTCTGGGTGCCAACGCCATTCTCGGCGTCTCGCTTGCTGTGGCCAAGGCTGCTGCCCAGGCAACAGCCTTGCCGCTCTATCGCTATGTCGGCGGCGCCAGCGCTCACGTCCTGCCTGTGCCGATGATGAACATCATCAACGGCGGCGCCCACGCTGACAATCCGATCGACTTCCAGGAATTCATGATCATGCCGGTCGGCGCGGATTCCTTCCGCGAGGGGCTGCGTTGGGGTGCGGAAATTTTCCACACGCTCAAGAAGGGTCTGAAGGATGCTGGCCACAACACCAATGTGGGTGACGAAGGCGGATTCGCCCCGAACCTTCTGAGCGCGACTGCCGCACTCGATTTCGTCATGGCGTCTATCGAAAAGGCCGGCTTCAAGCCGGGCGAAGACGTCTCGATTGCGCTCGACTGCGCGGCAACCGAGTTCTTCAAGGATGGCAACTACGTCTACGAAGGCGAGAATCAGACCCGCGATCCGAAGGCGCAGGCCGAGTACCTCGCCAAGCTGTCAGCGGACTACCCGATCATCTCCATCGAAGATGGCATGTCCGAAGATGACTGGGACGGCTGGAAGTATCTGACCGAGCTGGTTGGCGACAACGTTCAGCTCGTCGGCGACGATCTGTTCGTGACCAACTCCGCGCGCCTGCGCGACGGCATCCGCATGGGCGTCGCCAACTCGATTCTGGTCAAGGTCAACCAGATCGGCACGCTGACCGAGACGCTCGACGCGGTCGAGACGGCGCATAAGGCTGCCTACACCGCCGTCATGTCGCATCGTTCGGGTGAGACGGAAGATTCGACCATTGCCGACCTCGCAGTTGCGACCAACTGCGGTCAGATCAAGACCGGCTCGCTGGCGCGGTCTGACCGGACGGCCAAGTACAACCAGCTTCTTCGCATCGAGGAGGAGCTGGGCCGGAGCGCCCGGTATGCCGGGAAGGGCATCCTGAAGGGCTGATGATTTGAGAGGGGCGGTTGCGATGGTAACCGCCCCTTAAACATAATCGTGCGAAGTGGGCGAATTGTATTTGAGTTAGTTTCGCCATGTGGACACGTCAGCACAAGAAAAGAAATACCGGCGCGTTGATCGTCCCGGCCATTGCCGCGCTCGTTCTTCCCTATTTCGGTTTTCATGCCTACCATGGCGAATATGGCATATACTCCAAGCATCGGCTGCAGGAGCGTGTGGCCGTGCTGGAGCAGTCGCTCGACAAGGTTCGTGGTCAGCGTATCAAGCTGGAGAAGCGGGTCGCTCTGCTTCAAGACGGAACCATCGAGAGGGACATGCTGGACGAATATGCGCGGCGTAGTCTCAGCCTCGCTCTTCCGGATGAAGTTATCATCATGCGGAAGTAGGGCGATCTGCGATTAACCTGAAGTCGGTTAATCGTTGATTTGTTCTTTAATTTTAATCGGTTACACGCATGTCAGCTATGCATTTTCTGCATGGCGAAACGCGCTGCGCCGTGCTAGCCTTTCAGTCAATCGGGGGGAGCGGGTGCGCTTCTCTGTCCGCGAAGAGACTTTACGAAAGGGAGCGACCTATGGCGACAAACGCCAGGAAAACATCCGCCAGATCCCGGGCGGATGGCAAAGCCCAGCCAGCACTGAAAACGCCGCCGCCAGCCAGCTTCACCAAGGAGCAGGATCTCAAGGCATATCGTGACATGCTGCTGATCCGCCGTTTCGAGGAGAAGGCAGGCCAGCTCTATGGCATGGGCTTCATTGGCGGTTTCTGCCACCTCTATATCGGTCAGGAAGCAGTGGTGACCGGCATGGCCATGGCGATCAAGGAAGGCGATCAGATGATCACCGCCTATCGCGATCACGGCCACATGCTGGCAATGGACATGGACCCGCGCGGCGTCATGGCCGAGCTGACCGGCCGTCGCGGAGGCTACTCCCGCGGCAAGGGCGGCTCCATGCACATGTTCTCGAAAGAGAAGAACTTTTACGGCGGCCACGGCATCGTCGGTGCGCAGGTTCCGCTCGGCACCGGTCTGGCCTTCGCCAACAAGTACCGCGGCAATGACAGCGTTTCGCTGACCTATTTCGGCGACGGCGCGGCCAACCAGGGCCAGGTCTACGAGAGCTTCAACATGGCATCGCTGTGGAAGCTTCCGGTGATCTACGTGATCGAGAACAACCGTTACGCCATGGGCACTGCCGTGACCCGTTCGTCGGCCGAGACCAATTTCTCGCAGCGCGGTGTTTCCTTCCGCATTCCGGGCATCCAGGTCGATGGCATGGACGTGCGCGCCGTCAAGAGCGCCAGCGACCTTGCGGTCGAGTGGTGCCGTGAGGGCAATGGCCCAATCATCCTCGAGATGGAAACCTACCGCTATCGCGGTCACTCGATGTCCGACCCGGCGAAGTACCGTTCGAAGGACGAAGTGCAGAAGATGCGCTCCGAGCACGACCCGATCGAGCAGGTCAAGGCGCGCTTGCTGGATTCGAAGTGGGCCACGGAAGACGATCTGAAGGCGATCGACAAGGAAGTCCGCGATATCGTCGCAGACTCGGCCGATTTCGCCCAGACCGACCCGGAGCCGGATCCGTCCGAGCTCTACACCGACGTGCTCATCTAAGGGAGAAGGCCGATCATGCCGATTGAAATCCTGATGCCCGCTCTCTCCCCGACGATGGAAGAGGGCAACCTTTCGAAATGGCTGAAGAAGGAAGGCGACGCCGTGTCGCCAGGCGACGTCATCGCCGAGATTGAAACCGACAAGGCAACGATGGAAGTCGAAGCCGTCGATGAAGGCACGCTGGGCAAGATCCTCGTGGCTGAAGGCACCGAAGGCGTGAAGGTGAATACGCCGATCGCAGTTCTACTGCAGGAAGGCGAAAGCGCCGACGCTGCGCCAGCGGCGAAGCCTGCAGAACCTGACGCAGCGCCGAAGGCTGCGGCTCAGGAAGCTGCACCTGCAAGCACGCCGGCCCCGGTTCCTGCCGCGCCGAAATTCGAAGCAGCAGCTGACCCGGATATTCCGGCTGGCACCGAAATGGTCCCGACGACCGTTCGTGAAGCGCTGCGCGACGCCATGGCCGAAGAAATGCGCCGCGACGAAGACGTTTTCGTCATGGGCGAAGAGGTCGCGGAATATCAGGGCGCCTACAAGATCACGCAAGGCTTGCTGCAGGAATTCGGCCCGCGCCGCGTGGTCGATACGCCGATCACCGAGCATGGCTTTGCCGGCGTTGGCATCGGTGCATCGTTTGCAGGACTGAAGCCGATCGTCGAATTCATGACGTTCAACTTCGCCATGCAGGCGATCGACCAGATCGTGAACTCGGCAGCCAAGACGCTTTACATGGCAGGCGGCCAGATGGGCGCTCCGATCGTGTTCCGTGGCCCTAACGGCGCTGCTGCACGCGTCGCAGCCCAGCACTCGCAGTGCTATGCGGCGTGGTACGGCCACATTCCGGGCCTCAAGGTCGTCATGCCTTATTCAGCAGCCGATGCGAAGGGCTTGCTGAAGGCGGCGATCCGCGACCCGAACCCGATCATCTTCCTTGAAAACGAAATCCTGTACGGCCAGACCTTCGACGTGCCGAAGATGGATGACTTCGTGCTGCCGATTGGCAAGGCGCGCATCCACAAGCAGGGCAAGGACGTCACGCTGGTTTCCTTCGGCATCGGCATGGTCTACGCGGTCAAGGCTGAAGCCGAGCTGCGCGCCATGGGGCTCGACGTCGAGATCATCGATCTGCGCACTATTCGTCCGCTCGATTTCGACACGATCATGGCATCGGTTCGCAAGACCAACCGCCTCGTCGTGGTGGAAGAAGGCTTCCCGCAGTCTTCGGTCGGCGATTTCATCGCCAACCGCGTGCAGCGCGAGATTTTCGACTATCTTGATGCGCCTGTGATCACCATTGCGGGCAAGGACGTGCCGATGCCGTATGCGGCCAACCTCGAAAAGCTGGCTCTGCCAAGCGTGGCCGAGGTGGTTGAAGCGGTCAAAGCCGTCACTTACCGCAGCTAAGGGGGGCGCCGCCATGCCGATTGAAATCACCATGCCTGCGCTGTCACCGACCATGGAGGAGGGCAACCTCGCAAAGTGGCTGGTCAAGGAAGGCGACAAGGTTTCGCCCGGCGATGTGATCGCCGAAATCGAAACCGACAAGGCGACGATGGAAGTCGAATCCGTCGATGAAGGCACCGTCGCGAAGATTCTCGTTGCGGCGGGAACGGAAGGCGTGAAAGTCAACGCAGTGATCGCAATCCTCGCCGAAGACAGCGAGGACGTGGCGAGCGCTGCGGCCGGGAAGCCGGCCGAAGCCAAGGCAGAACCTGCCAAGGCCGAGGCTGCGGCACCCGCTCCGGCGGTTCAGCCAACAGCGGCAGCGCCCGCTCCGGCCACGGTGGCTGCGGCCCCTGCAGCATCCGGGGAGCGCGTTTTCGCCTCTCCTCTGGCGCGTCGCGTCGCCAAGGACGCTGGCGTCGAGATCACGGCCATCTCCGGCACCGGGCCCAAGGGCCGGGTGATCAAGGCTGACGTGGATGCAGCGATCGCTGGCGGCGTTGCGCCGAAGGCAGCTGCCGCTGGCAAGGCTGCGGATACAGCAGCACCAGCGCCAAAGGCGATGTCCGATGATGCTGTTCTCAAGCTGTTCGAGCCTGACAGCTACGAGCTGATCCCGCACGACAACATGCGCAAGACGATTGCGCGTCGCCTGGTGGAAGCCAAGAGCACGGTTCCGCACTTCTACCTCACCATCGATTGCGAGATCGATGCGCTGCTGGCGCTGCGCAAGCAGCTCAACGATGCCGCTCCGGTGGTGAAGACAGAGAAGGGCGAAACGCCTGCCTACAAGCTTTCCGTCAATGACATGGTCATCAAGGCGATGGCCGTTGCGCTGAAGGCGGTTCCGGACGCGAATGTTTCGTGGACGGATGCGGGCATGCTGAAGCACAAGCACGCCGATGTCGGCGTTGCGGTGTCGATCCCCGGCGGCCTGATCACCCCGATCATCCGCAAGGCCGAGGAAAAGACGCTCTCCACCATCTCGAACGAGATGAAGGATCTGGCGGTTCGCGCGCGCAATCGCAAGCTCAAGCCGGAAGAGTATCAGGGCGGCACGACGGCCGTTTCGAACCTCGGCATGTTCGGCATCAAGGACTTCGCCGCCGTCATCAACCCGCCGCATGCCACAATTCTGGCGGTTGGCGCAGGTGAGCAGCGGGCCGTGGTGAAGGACGGCGCGGTCGTGGTCGCCAACGTGATGTCGGTGACGCTGTCGACCGACCACCGTGCGGTGGACGGCGCGCTCGGAGCCGAAATGCTGGCTGCGTTCAAGCGGACCATTGAAAACCCGCTCAGCATGCTGGTGTGATAGATTTTGCCGGGAGCCGGAAACGGCTTCCGGTGTTGCCATGCAGTTTTGCGTCCCGACGGGGCGCACGGAGTATGGAAAGCCGGTCAATAGTGTCCGGCTTTTGACGTGGAGGCAGATGCCATGACCATGACCGTGCATGAAGAAGGAATGAGAAAATCCTGGATCTGGATGGCGGTGCTTGCCGTCATCTCGCTGATCGGTGGCGTTCTCGCGCTGTTTAATCCGTTTGCGGCAACTCTTGCCGCCACCATGATGGCAGGCTGGGTCTTTGCCCTGCTGGGTATCGTCCAGATATTTCAGGCGTTTCAGGTGCAGGGATGGGGCGGCTTCATCTGGGCGCTTCTGTTCGGTCTTTTGTCACTGATCGTTGGCGGCTCGCTGATCTTCAATCCGCTTGCCGGCATGATCTCGCTGACACTTCTGGTCGCGGTGCTCTTCATCGCAACCGGCGTCGTGAAAATCATGTACTCGTTTTCGCTGCGCCCGGTGACCGGTTGGGGGTGGGTCTTGTTTTCAGGGCTCGTTTCGCTCGTTTTGGGCGTCATGATCCTGGCCGATTTCCCAGCGTCCGCCGCGAGCATCCTTGGTATTCTGCTTGGGGTTGAACTGATCTCCAATGGAGTTCTGTTCCTTTTCGTGGCTCTCGGTCTGCGCAATTTGCGCTAAGTCGGCATCACGCGGAAGGCACGCGCACATGAAGACAATCCTCTGCTACGGCGACAGCATCACGTGGGGAAGCGCCCCGGCGACCGGCGAACGTCATCCGTTCGAAGTTCGCTGGCCCAATGTGCTGCAGAAGGCGCTTGGTCCCGAAGTGCAGGTGATTACGGACGGACTGCGCGGTCGCACGACAGGTTTTGACGAGCATCTGGCGGCCTGCGACCGTAACGGCGTTCGCATCCTGCCAACGAGCCTGTACACGCACGCGCCGCTCGATCTCGTCATTCTGATGCTCGGGTCGAACGACATGAAACCGGCAATCGCGGGGACCGCGCTTGCCGCGATGCAGGGGATGCGCCGCCTTGTCGAAATCGTACGGCTGAACGCGACGCGCGACCGCACCACAGAACCGCCGGAGGTGCTGATCGTGGCACCCCCGGCGCTGTGCGAAACCGCGAACTTCGAGTTCGCAGCCATGTTTGCCGGTGGCATCGAGCATTCCAAGATGCTGGCAAGCCTGTATTCCGATCTTGCCGACGCTGAAGGCTGCGGCTTCTTTGACGCCGGTTCGGTTGCGCAAACCTCGCCGATCGACGGTGTCCATCTTGACGAAAACAACACACGTGCCATCGGCAAGGGGCTCGAGCCCATCGTGCGGATGATGCTGGGAATTTGACGAGGAGAGCCCTGTGGCCGATACCAGTTACGACGTCATCATCATCGGTGCTGGCCCCGGCGGCTATATTGCAGCCATTCGCGCCGCACAGCTGGGCCTGAAGACGGCGATTGTCGAACGCGAGCATCTGGCTGGAATCTGCTCCAACTGGGGCTGCATTCCGACCAAAGCGCTGTTGCGCTCTGCCGAAGTGATGCACCTTGCCAATGAAGGCAAGGCGTATGGCATCGACATCTCCGGCGCGAAGCCGGACCTGAAGGCTATCGTTGCACGTTCGCGTGGCATTGCCGAGCGCATGAATGGCGGCGTCGGCATGCTGATGAAGAAGAACAAGGTCGACATCATCTGGGGCGAGGCCAAATTCACCAAGCCCAACGAGATCGTCGTCAGCAAGACCACCAAGACGATCATGCAGCCGCAGGCGCCAGCACCGAAGAACGCCAAGGGTGAGGGCACCTACTCGGCCAAGCACATCATCGTTGCCACCGGCGCACGCCCACGCGCACTGCCGGGCTTCGAGCCGGACGGCAAGCTAATCTGGACCTATTTCGAGGCAATGGTGCCGCCGGAAATGCCCAAATCACTGCTGGTGATGGGATCGGGCGCCATCGGCATCGAGTTCGCTTCGTTCTATCGCACGATGGGCGTCGACGTCACCGTTGTCGAACTGATGCCGCAGATCATGCCGGTGGAAGACGCGGAAATCTCCAAGTTCGCCCAGAAGCGTCTCGAAAAGCAGGGAATGAAGTTCATCCTCGAGGCGAAGGTAACGAAGGTCGAAAAGTCGGCCAATTCGGTTACTGCGCATGTCGAGAAGAAGGACGGTTCGGTCGAGAAGATCACTGCAGACCGGATGATTTCGGCCGTCGGCGTTCAGTGTAACTCCGAAAACCTTGGCCTCGAGGCCATCGGCGTGAAGCTCGATCGCGGCGCGATTGCCATCGACGAATATTGCCGCACGAATGTTGCTGGCGTCTACGCGATCGGCGACGTCGCAGGTCCGCCGATGCTGGCGCACAAGGCCGAGCATGAGGCTGTCATCTGCGTGGAAAAGATCGCAGGGCTCAACGTTCATCCGCTGGACAAGTCCCGCGTTCCGGGCTGCACCTATTGCCATCCGCAGGTGGCCTCTGTGGGGCTCACGGAAGCTAAGGCGAAGGAAGCTGGCCGCGACATCCGCGTCGGTCGCTTCCAGTTTATCGCCAATGGCAAGGCCGTCGCGCTCGGTGACGATCAGGGTCTGGTCAAGACGATCTTCGACAAGAAGACCGGCGAGTTGCTCGGCGCGCACATGGTGGGCCCAGAGGTGACCGAACTCATTCAGGGCTTCGTGATCGCTATGAACCTGGAAACCACCGAAGAAGAACTGATGCATACGATCTTCCCGCATCCGACACTCTCGGAAGCGATGAAGGAAAGCGTGCTCGACGCCTACGGACGCGTGCTGAACATGTAAGGCGTGAGGGCGGTTTCATTTGCCGCCCGAATTGCCTATATCGGCGGCACCAGAAGGACACTAGCTGAATGGTCACCGTACTCAACCTTGTCGACAAGCCCCGCCCGCGCCACCCGGAGAAGGCCCACCGGCCCGATCAGGAGGTGCTGCGCAAGCCGGAGTGGATTCGCGTCAAGGCACCGGTGTCGAAGGGGTTTCTCGAAACCCGCGATATCGTGCAGAACAACAATCTGGTGACGGTGTGCCAGGAAGCCGGCTGCCCGAATATCGGCGAGTGCTGGGACAAGAAGCACGCGACCTTCATGATCATGGGTGAAATCTGCACCCGTGCCTGCGCGTTCTGCAACGTCGCCACCGGTGTGCCGACCGCGCTTGATGCGAACGAGCCGGCAAATGTGGCCAAGGCGGTCAAGCAGATGGCACTCAGCCATGTGGTGATCACCTCGGTTGACCGGGATGATCTTGCCGATGGCGGTGCGCAGCATTTTGCGGACGTGATCCACGCGATCCGCGAAAGCTCTCCCGCGACGACGATCGAAATCCTAACGCCGGACTTTCTGCGCAAGGACAAGGCGAACGCTCTTGAGATCGTGGTCGCGGCGCGGCCCGACGTGTTCAACCACAACCTGGAAACCGTCGCGTCGAACTATCTGACGGTTCGCCCCGGCGCGCGCTATTTCCACTCGATCCGGCTTCTCCAGCGGGTGAAGGAACTTGACCCGACGATCTTCACCAAGTCCGGCATCATGCTCGGGCTCGGCGAGGAGCGTAACGAAGTGCTGCAGTTGATGGACGACCTGCGTGTCGCCGATGTCGACTTCATCACGCTTGGCCAGTACCTCGCGCCTTCGCGCAAGCATCATCCGGTCAAGGCGTTCGTAACGCCCGACGAGTTCAAGTCCTATGAGACGATTGCCTATACGAAGGGCTTCCTGATGGTGGCTTCGAGCCCGCTGACACGTTCGTCGCACCATGCAGGTGACGATTTTGCCCGTCTTCGCGCAAACCGCGAAAAGAAGCTGGCAGGGAAAGCGTAGCGTTTCCCACATGCCGCAGTTTGAAACGACGCGTGTCATAAAGCATTCGCCCGAAAAGATGTTCGCGTTGGTCGCGGACATCGAGCGCTATCCGGAATTTCTGCCAATGTGCGAGGCGCTGAGCATTCGCACTCGCCGCGAGCGCGGCGACCTGACGTTGCTGGTGGCCGACATGACCGTCGGCTACAAGGCGATCCGTGAGACGTTCACCAGCCAGGTTGTGCTGAAGCCAGCCCAAAACCAGATCGTCGTCAAATATGTCGATGGCCCGTTCAAATATCTGAGCAATATCTGGCGATTCGAACCCGCAGGCGAGGGGGTGACGACCGTCCACTTCTTCATCGATTACGAGTTCAAGAGCCGCGTTCTGGGCGCGCTGATGGGCGCGATGTTCGACCGCGCCTTTCGCATGTTCACCGACGCGTTCGAAAAGCGCGCCGACGCGATCTACGGGCAAAGCGCCTAGGCTGTACGGCCTTCCTCAAGCGCGGCGAGCGCCATCGTCACAGCGTGGTGGACGGTCTGGCGACGGACATAATCGCGACCGAGATTCTCAAAGATCCGCCGTTCAGCGACCGGCCGACGCCCGTGCATTGCCAGGCCGAACCAGACGAGACCGACAGGTTTCTCCGCACTGCCGCCATCCGGGCCAGCAATGCCGGTAACCGATATGGCGAGGCCGGCATTCGAGCGCTCAAGCGCGCCGCTAGCCATCTCCAGCGCGGTCTGCTCGGAAACCGCGCCATGCTCGTCGAGCGTTTCCTTGCGCACGCCGAGCATTTCCATCTTGGCCTCATTGGAATAGGTAACGAAGCCACGGTCGACCATCGAGGATGAACCGGGCAAATCGGTCATCAGCGAGACGATCATGCCGCCGGTGCAGGATTCGGCTGTCGCGACCAAGGTGCCGTGACGCTTGCAGATTTCCAGGAGCCGGCGCGTAAGGTCGACGGTTTCGCTCATTCTGGCAGTTCTCCGGGGTAGACGACGCTCGCGGTAACGATTGCGGCGATGCCCTCTTCACGCCCCACGAAGCCAAGGCGCTCATTGGTCGTCGCCTTGACCGAGATGCGCTCTTTCGAAATTCCGAGCATCTTTGCCAGACTTTCGGTCATAGCTTCGCGGTGAGGGCCGATTTTCGGGGCTTCGCAGATCAAAGTGATGTCGGCGTTGGCAATGCGTCCGCCCTTTGAACGGACGATGCGCACCGCTTCCTCGACGAAAATATGCGAGGCAGCGTCTTTCCATTTCATGTCCGACGGAGGGAAGTGCGTGCCGATGTCGCCTGCACCGCAGGTTGCAAGCAGCGCGTCGGTCAAGGCATGGAGGCCGACATCAGCGTCCGAATGGCCGCTGAGCTTCTTGTCGAAAGGAATTTTGTGCCCGCACAGGATGACGCCGTCGCCAGGCTCGAATGCGTGCACATCGTAGCCATTGCCGGTGCGCACATCCGGGAAAGATGCTGACTGTGCGAGACGCAGGTTGGCCATTTCGAGATCCTTTGCCCAAGTGATTTTAGTATTGTCCGCGTTTCCGTCCACGATCCGGACAGGAATTTTCGCCCATTCGGCAATGGCGGCGTCATCGGTGAAATCGTCCCGCCCGGCTTCCGCTGCCCGCTGATGCGCTTCGAGAATAGCGGCGAACGGAAAACCCTGCGGTGTCTGGGCAGCAAAAAGACCGGCCCGATCGGTTGTACCGATAACAATCCTGTCAGCGCTGGCGTTCTTCAAGGTGTCCGAGACGGGCAGGGCAGGCAGGCTGCCTCGCCCTTGATCGACGCCAGCGATAACCCGATCAATCAGGCTGCCATCTACAAAAGGCCGCACGCCGTCGTGTATGAGGACGAAATCCAGGTCGCTGTCGGCGAGGGCGGCAAGGGCATGCAGGGTCGATTCTTGTCGGGTACCGCCACCGACAACAGTGCGCATGCGGGGCCGAAGATCGCCTGCGGCACGGTCGAACTGCGTCGCGTCGTCAGCATGGATTGCAACGACGATGTCCGAGATCGCAGGATGGCCTGCAAATGCGCGCAGCGTGCGTCGGATGACGGGTTCGCCGCCGATGGAACGGTACTGTTTTGGTCCCTCGGCAGACTGTCCAGCGCGCTCGCCACGTCCGGCAGCGACAATAACAACCCCGATTTTGCCTGACGTCATGGATTCGCCGTTCTTGCGTGTTTTGCCGTTATCAGCGCGTGCCCCGCTGGCTAGCGCCCTGCCTACCCTCTAGAGGCCGAAGGGTCTCAAGGCCAGATTTATTCTGATTTCCGCGAAGGCAGCAATTCTCACATTGCGCCGCAGCATGAATCTGTTTAGTTAATAAGCAATCATCTTCACTGCTTGGTTTTTGTGCATGTCTTCTGTCGCCACCCTAGCGACACCTCTGCGGCTCGGTCATAATTTGATCGGGAACCGCGTGTTCCTCGCTCCACTTTCCGGAATTACCGACGAACCCTTCAGGCAACGTGCCGTGCGCCACGGTGCGGGGCTGGTTGTGTCCGAAATGGTTGCCAGTGGTGAGCTGGCGAAGGGGAGCCGGAACTCACAACTTCGCATTCAGCGTCCTGACGTGCCGATCCATGTGGTTCAGTTGGCTGGACGCGAAGGGCGGTGGATGGCGGAGGGTGCCCGCATCGCAGTCGACCAGGGTGCCGACGTCATCGATATCAATATGGGCTGTCCGGCCAAGAAGGTGACTGGCGGCTATTGCGGCTCGGCCCTGATGCGCGAGCCGGATCATGCCCTGACCCTGATCGAGGCCGTCATCGGGGCGGTTGATGTTCCGGTCACGGTCAAGATGCGCCTTGGTTGGGACGATGACGATCTGAATGCGCCATCAATCGCGCGTCGGGCGCAAGAGGCGGGTGTTTCCATGGTTACGATCCATGGCCGCACGCGTTGCCAGTTCTACAAGGGGCGGGCCGACTGGTCGGCGATCCGTCATGTGAAGGAGGCGGTCAGTATTCCCGTTGTCGCGAATGGCGACGTCGCCGACCTTGCGGATGCCGTCGGCATTCTGGAGCAGTCCGGCGCCGACGCGGTCATGGTCGGTCGTAGTCATTATGGTGCGCCGTGGCTGGCCGGTGCGATTGCGGCCGAGGCTGCGGGGGTGCAGGGGCCAGATATCCCACTCACCGGAATTGATATTTTCAAATATATTACATCGCACTACGAGGACATGCTGAAGCTTTACGGCACTCAGCAAGGTCTGCGGGCGGCCCGCAAGCATCTCGGATGGTACCTCGATCGCCATGCATCTGACGTGGACGACGAACGACGTCGAACCATCATGACGTCGCTTGAAACGCAGCAAGTCATTGACACTTTGCGCAGCGTCTTCCTGGAACGCGAACCGGCAAAGACTATCCCACAATGAACAAGCCAGATGCCGCCACTGACCTTGCTTCGATCGTGCTTAACACGATCCGGCACCCGGTTATCATGGTCGACCCTGACGGCAAGATCGTGTTCGCAAACGCGGATGCGGAGGACTTCTTCCGCTCAAGCGCGGTGATGCTGGCGCGGGATGGCCTGGAGCGGTTTGTCCCCTATGACAGCCCGCTGATTACCCTCGTAGAACAGGTGCGCGAGCGCCGCGCTCCATTTCACGAGTACCGGGTAGACATTTCCTCGCCGCGCCTTGGGGCCGAACGGATGGTCGATCTCTATGTGGCACCGGTGGTTGAAATTCCGGGGAACGTCGTGGTGATGTTTCAGGAGCGGTCGATGGCCGACAAGATCGAGCGTCAGCTGAACCATCGCGGCGCCGCGCGCTCCGTGACCGGGCTGGCGATGATGCTGGCTCATGAGATCAAAAACCCGCTGTCGGGGATCCGTGGTGCAGCGCAGCTGCTGGAAACGGCGGTTTCCGATGAAGACCGCGCTCTGACACGCCTTATCACCGACGAGACCGATCGTATCGTGTCGCTGGTCGACCGCATGGAGGTGTTTTCGGATGAACGGCCCATCGACCGCCAGCCGGTGAATATCCACATTGTGCTCGACCATGTGAAGGCGATCGCGCAAAACGGGTTCGCAAGCAAGATCCGTTTCGTTGAGGACTACGACCCTTCGCTGCCACCCGTGCTGGCCAATCGCGACCAGCTGATACAAGTTTTCCTCAACCTGGTGAAAAACGCCGCCGAGGCGATCGGCGGCGATCCCAACGGTCAGATTTCTCTTTCAACCGCGTTTCGTCCTGGCATGCGTGTTTCCGTGCCCGGCTCCAGTGACCGCGTGTCGCTGCCACTGGAGTTTTGCGTCCATGACAGCGGGACGGGCGTCGCGGACGACCTCGTGCCGATCCTATTCGACCCGTTCATCACCACAAAGCAGAACGGCTCAGGCCTCGGGCTTGCGCTGGTCGCGAAGATTGTGGGCGAGCACGGCGGTGTCATCGAGTGCGAGTCGTCGACGCATGGAACCACCTTCAGGATCCTCATGCCGAGCTGGAAAGAACCGCGTGAGGCCAACCACAACTTTGAAAAGGAGCCCAGCGAATGACCATCAGCGGAACCGTTCTCATCGCCGACGATGACGCCTCGGTCCGCACGGTCCTGAGCCAAGCGTTGTCGCGGGCGGGGCACGAGGTGAGGGCCGCGTCCAATGCCGCGACGCTGTGGCGCTGGGTTTCTGCCGGCGAGGGCGATGTCGTCATCACTGACGTGGTGATGCCGGACGAGAACGCTTTCGACCTGCTGCCGCGCATGCGCAAGGCAAGGCCAGAGCTGCCGGTTATCGTGATGAGCGCGCAAAACACGTTCATGACGGCAATTCGGGCTTCCGAAACCGGCGCTTACGAATATCTGCCAAAGCCGTTCGACCTGACCGAACTGATCACCATCGTCAATCGCGCACTTTCGGAACCGAAGTCGAGCGGTCGCGAAATGCGCAGCGAAGAGGTACCGGAGCCGATGCCGCTGGTCGGACGTTCGGCGGCGATGCAGGACATCTACCGCGTGCTGGCGCGGCTGATGCAGACTGACCTGACGGTGATGATTACTGGAGAATCAGGAACCGGAAAGGAACTCGTCGCCCGTGCGCTGCACGAATATGGCCGGCGTCGAAATGGGCCGTTTGTCGCCATCAACATGGCGGCGATTCCACGCGATCTGATTGAGTCTGATCTTTTCGGCCATGAGAAAGGTGCTTTCACGGGTGCCCAGCATCGTTCGGCGGGCAGATTCGAGCAGGCCGACGGAGGAACTCTCTTTCTCGATGAAATCGGGGACATGCCCATGGAAGCGCAGACACGACTTTTGCGTGTGCTGCAGCAGGGCGAATACATGACCGTTGGCGGACGAACGCCGATTCGCACCGATGTGCGCATCGTGGCTGCAACCAACAAGGATCTGCGCCACCTGATCAATCAGGGCCTGTTTCGCGAAGACCTGTTCTACCGCCTGAATGTCGTGCCACTGCGCCTGCCGCCATTGCGCGAACGCTCCGAAGACGTGCCGGACCTGGTCCGCCATTTTTTCAGGCAGGGAGAGAAGGAAGGGCTGCAAGCCAAACACATTGCATCCAAAGCCATGGAACTCATGAAGCGTCACCCATGGCCGGGAAATGTGCGCGAGCTGGAAAATCTGGTGCGGCGACTGGCGGCGCTCTATCCGCAGGACGAGATCAGCGCCGAGATCGTTGAAGCGGAACTGCATACGCAAGAAGCATCTTCGCCTGCTGCCCTCTCAGGCGGAGCTCCAGACGACATCACCATTTCACAAGCTGTGGAGATTCAGCTGCAGCGTTATTTCGCGGGGTTTGACGGCGAGTTGCCACCCCCGGGCCTTTATCAGCGCGTGCTGGCGGAAGTAGAATATCCATTGGTTCTGGCCGCGATGACCGCCACACGCGGCAATCAGATCAAGGCCGCGGAACTGCTTGGCCTCAACCGCAACACCCTGCGCAAGAAGATCAGAGAATTGGGCGTGAGCGTATATCGCGCATCCAGATAGTCCGATTGACGCAATTTTGGTGTGGACTGGCAAATAGGACTACCCACCGCGCGAACTCCGTTGCACAATTGCCACAATGCGTTGCATAGGTGCCACGCAAGAGAGGCTTGATGGAATTCGAATGGCGTTGCAGACACCCGTCATGAGCGAGGCAGAGGTGGGGCATCCGCGTAGCGCGGACGGGCGGCGATTGCTCGCTTTGCAGGGCATTGCGGCGATCGTTGGGGCGTTGCTGACGTCAGCGCTTTCCTTTGTCGTGCTGCTCGGCCTCACCCCCATCACACCGAATGAGACCACGACGCTGGTGCTGATCGGCATCAACGCTGCATTCATTCTGTTGCTGACAGGGCTGATTGCCCGCGAAGTCCATCGCATCGTGACGGCCCGCAGGCATGGCAAGGCCGCTTCGCGGCTGCATGTGCGCATTGTCACCCTGTTTTCGCTGGTCGCTGCGATTCCGGCAATTCTGGTGGCAATCGTGGCATCGGTGACGCTTGAGCTCGGGCTGGATCGCTGGTTCGAAATTCGCACCAAGGTCATCATCAACTCGTCGATGTCGATCGCCGAGGCCTATGTCAACGAGAACGCCCGTAACCTGCAGGGGACGACGGTTTCGATGGCGTTCGACCTCGATTCCAACCGGACTTTGTACACGCTCGACCGTACGGGCTTTCGTGTGCTTCTCAGCCGGCAGGCGCAGGCTCGCGAACTCGATCATGCAGCGATTGTGCGTTCCGATGGCTCGCTGATCATGCAGGCAGAGACCAGTGCGGTCTTTCCGATGCCAGCCCCGTATCTGGAGGTCATACAGACCGCGAAGGACGGTCTGCCGGTCCTGATCCCGCCCAATAACCGCAGCATTGTGGGGGCTGTTGTAAAACTGCAGGAAATCGACGACGCCTATCTTTATACGATCCGTACCGTCGACCCGGAAGTCATTCGCGCGCGCCAAATCGTGCGTGCGAACACTGACGAGTACAAGTCGCTGGAGAACAATCGCGTATCAACGCAGATCGCGTTCGCACTGATCTATCTGGGCGTCACGCTGATGGTCGTCTTGTCGGCCATCTGGACCGGAATTGCGGTTGCGGACCGGCTTGTGCGACCGATCCGGCAATTGATCAGTGCGGCCGATGAGGTGGCTACCGGCAATCTGAATGTTGCGGTTCCGATCCGGCAGTCGGACGGCGACGTCGCTTCGCTGGGCGATACCTTCAACAAGATGATCCTGCAGCTGCAGTCGCAGCGCAATGAAATTCTCGACGCCAAGGACGTCATTGACGAGAGACGCCGTTTTTCCGAGGCGGTTCTTGCTGGCGTGACAGCAGGGGTGATTGGCGTCGAGCGTGACGGGACGATTTCAATCATCAACCGTTCGACAGAAAAAATGCTGCTGATCCGTTCAGACGCAGTGCTGGGCAAAAGTCTGGTTGAAGTTCTGCCCCACGTGGGAAGTGTGTTCGTCAATGCGCTCGAATTTGACAAGCCGGTTTATCGTGAGCAAGTCCAGTTCTATCGCGGTGGCGCGGAACGAACATTCGATATCCAGGTGACCATCGAAGAAGATGGCGCAACCGATCGGCAAACCTCCTATGTCGTGACGGTTGACGATATTACCGACCTGGTGTCGGCGCAAAGGTCGTCAGCCTGGGCGGACGTTGCGCGCCGCATCGCTCACGAAATCAAGAACCCGCTCACGCCGATCCAGCTATCCGCCGAACGAATCCGTCGTCGGTTTGGGAAGGTCATCGTCGAAGACAAGGCGGTGTTCGACCAGTGCACTGAAACCATTATCCGTCAGGTTGGCGATATTGGCAGGATGGTCGACGAGTTTTCGGCTTTCGCGCGCATGCCAAAACCGGACATGAAGGTTGTCGATCTTCGCGAAGGACTGCATGAGGCATCGTTCCTCGTGGAAGTCAGCAGGCCGGACATAACCTTTGAACGCGATTTCGGCACCCAGAAACTGATGGGCACATTTGACACGAGGCTGCTGAGCCAGGCGTTCGGCAACCTGATCAAGAATGCCGCAGAAGGGATCGATGCTGCTCCGCGCGCAGAGGGCGTGGGCGGAGTTATCAGGATTACATCGCGGCGGATCGGCAATGAGATCTGTGTCGAGGTCATCGACAACGGCAAGGGCCTGCCACGTGAAAACCGCCAGCGACTGCTGGAGCCCTATATGACGACCCGCGAAAAGGGGACAGGGCTTGGCCTCGCTATCGTCAAGAAGATTGTCGAGGACCATGGAGGGCGACTCGAACTCCATGACGCGCCGGAGGCGTTTTTCGGCGGGCGCGGGGCATTGGTAAGGATTGTGCTGCCGGCGGTGGATGGCGGCACGGCCATAGAGACAGTTGAAGAAGGTTGAAAATGGCGTCTGATATTCTGATCGTTGACGACGAAGACGACATTCGCGAGCTGGTAGCTGGCATTCTGTCGGATGAGGGGCACGAAACGCGTACCGCGCATGATGCAGACAGCGCGCTCGCGGCGATCTCTCTGCGAGTTCCACGTCTGATATTTCTCGACATCTGGATGCAGGGATCCCGGCTGGACGGCCTCGCTTTGCTGGATGAGATCAAGAAGCTTCACCCCAACCTGCCAGTCGTCATGATCTCTGGGCATGGCACGATCGAAACCGCGGTATCTGCCATCCGTCGTGGCGCATACGATTTCATTGAAAAGCCTTTCAAGGCCGACCGGCTGATCCTTATCGCAGAGCGGGCTCTGGAAACTTCAAAGCTTCGTCGCGAATTGTCCGACTTGCGCAAGCGCAGTGGCGAGACGTTTGATCTGATCGGTATGTCGGCCGCGATGACGCAATTGCGGCAGACGATCGAGCGTGTGGCGCCGACCAACAGTCGTATCATGATGACCGGCCCATCAGGTTCCGGCAAGGAACTCGCGGCACGCGCCATTCACGCCCTTTCGCCACGAAAAAGCGGACCGTTCGTCACCCTCAACGCCGCTTCAATCACTCCGGAACGCATGGAAATGGAGCTGTTTGGCACTGAAGCCAACAGCGATGGCCAGCGCAAGGTTGGTGCGCTGGAAGAGGCGCATCGCGGTATTCTTTACATCGACGAAGTTTCTGACATGCCGCGCGAGACGCAGGCGAAAATCTTGCGGGTGCTGGTGGACCAGCAATTCGAGCGGGTCGGCGGTTCGCAAAGAGTGAAGGTCGATGTGCGCATCATTTCGTCCACCTCGCAGAATATCGAAACCTTGATCGGGGAAGGGCGTTTCCGCGAAGACCTATACCACCGGTTGGCAGTGGTGCCGGTGCAGGTGCCGCCGCTCTCAGAGCGGCGCGAGGATATCCCTTACCTCGTCGATCACTTCATGCGCCAGATGGCGGCGCAGGCTGGCATCCGGATGCGACGGATGGGCGTCGACGCGCTGGCCGTGCTGCAGGCACATAACTGGCCAGGCAATGTACGCCAGCTGAAAAACAACATTGAGCGCCTCATGATTCTGGCGCGAGGGGATGATGTCGACAGCCCGATCACGGCTGACCTTCTGCCGCAGGAAATCGGCGACGTGATGCCACGCACGCCCAACCAGTCGGATCAACACATCATGGCATTGCCGTTGCGAGAAGCCCGCGAGCAGTTTGAGAAGGAATATCTTCTCGCGCAGATCAACCGCTTTGGTGGCAATATTTCACGCACAGCGGAATTTATCGGCATGGAACGCTCGGCCCTTCATCGCAAGCTGAAGTCACTCGGTGTCTGATCACACGTCTTTTTTACCTGAGGGAAATCCATGCCACGCATTGCCTATGTGAACGGGCGTTATGTGCCGCACGCGACTGCGAGTGTGCATATTGAAGATCGCGGCTACCAGTTCGCCGATGGCGTCTATGAAGTTTGCGAGGTTGCGCGCGGAAATCTCATGGACCGTACGCGCCATCTCGAACGTCTCGATCGCTCACTGAGGGAATTGCAGATCGGCTGGCCGATAGCGCGCCGTGCTGTCGAGATGGTGATGCGCGAAGTGGTGCGACGCAACCGCGTCGAGAACGGGCTTGTCTATGTTCAGGTCACACGCGGCGTTGCTCCGCGCGACCACTTCTTTCCGACAACGGCTGTGAAGCCTGCGCTTGTCGTGACGGCAAAGCGGACGGACCCATCGGCGTCGGCACTCCGGGCCGAACGCGGGATCAAAGTTATCACGGTGGCTGAAAACCGCTGGGACCGTGTGGACATCAAGACCATTGGACTGCTGCCAAACGTGCTCGCGCGCCAGAAGGCAAGAGAAGCAGGCGCAGCTGAGGCCTGGTTCGTCGACCCTGATGGAACGGTCAAGGAAGGGGCAGCCACAAATGCGTGGATCGTGACTGCTGACGGCAAGCTGGTCACGCGACCGGCCGAGGCTGGCATATTGCGCGGCGTCACCCGTTCAACGGTAATGGATGTCGCATCAAAGCTGGGACTTATGGTTGACGAGCGCGGCTTTAGCGTCGATGAAGCCAAGCAGGCAAAAGAAGCTTTCATTACCGCAGCAACAACGGTGGTCATGCCGGTGGTGGAAATCGATGGCGTCAGCGTGGCGAACGGGCATCCGGGTTCCGTGACCCTGTCGTTACGTGAGGCCTTTTTTGAAGTTGCGGAAAAGACCCCGGCCTGATAACCGCGATGGTGAAAGGGCCGAAAGAGATCGTGCGCGTGCCGATGATGGTGGGCGAATTTTTGGATGTGCGCTTGACAGAGCACACCCAATCGGGCGCAATGACTGGCGCACCGTTGGGGATCGGCGAAAGATAAGAACAATGGCGGAACGGACGCAAAATCTGCAGGATGTTTTCCTTAATTCTGTTCGTAAGAGCAAGAATCCACTTACAATTTTTCTGATCAACGGCGTGAAGCTGACCGGTGTCGTCACTTCGTTTGACAATTTCTGCGTACTTCTGCGCCGGGACGGACATTCGCAGCTCGTCTACAAGCATGCCATCTCGACCATCATGCCGAGCCAGCCGGTCCAGATGTTTGACGGTGAAGATGGCGGCCGGGACGCCTGATTGACACAAGACAAGAAGTCCACGCCAAAGCGCCACCGCTCCGAAGGAGCGGAGGGCGCTGAATTGCGTCCGGAAGCGACCGCGCGCGCGATCATCATCGTGCCGGTCCTGACACGGTTGCCGCGGCAGGTCGCCGAGGAAGCGAGCCAAACCCGTCCAAAGCCGCTGCGTTCGCCGCAGGCGCGCCTTGATGAGGCCATCGGCCTGGCAGGCGCGATCGACCTGGAGACGGTTCACAGCGAGATCGTGATGGTCAACGATCCTCGTCCGGCGACCTTGCTGGGAAGCGGGAAGCTTGAAGAGCTTGCTGCGCTCGTCGAAGAGACCTCGGCAGAGCTGGTCTTCGTCGACCATCCCCTGACACCGGTCCAGCAGCGCAACCTCGAAAAGGCGCTCGACGCCAAGGTGCTGGACCGCACGGGGATCATTCTTGAAATTTTCGGCCGACGCGCCCGCACGCGTGAAGGCACGCTGCAGGTCGAACTGGCGCATCTAAACTACCAGAAGGGCCGACTTGTTCGCAGCTGGACTCACCTTGAGCGTCAGCGCGGCGGTGCAGGCTTTCTCGGCGGTCCGGGCGAAACCCAGATCGAAGCCGACCGCCGTGCGTTGCAGGACAAGATCGTCAAACTGAAGCGGGAGCTGGAAACGGTCCGCCGCACACGGGATCTCCACCGCTCCAAGCGCCGCAAGGTGCCTTATCCGATTGTCGCAATTGTCGGATATACGAACGCTGGCAAATCAACGCTGTTCAACCGCATGACCGGCGCCGAGGTGATGGCCGAGGACATGTTGTTTGCAACGCTCGACCCGACATTGCGCCGCGTGCGCCTGCCACATGGCACGATGATCATCCTGTCGGACACGGTGGGATTCATCTCGGACCTGCCGACACATCTCGTCGCGGCATTTCGTGCGACGCTGGAAGAGGTGGTGGAAGCCGACCTGATCATCCACCTGCGAGACATTTCGGACCCGGATACAGTCGCGCAATCAGAAGATGTCGAGCGCATTCTCCACGATCTGGGCGTTGATGCGAGCGACGAACGCCGTGTGCTGGAAGTCTGGAACAAAGTTGATCTTCTGGACGCGTCCGCGCGAGACAACCTTGCCGAAGGTGAGCCCGGCGCGCGTCATCCGGCAGCGATCTCCGCGATGTCGGGCGAGGGCGTTGATCGTCTGGCGACCCTGATCGAAGAGCGGATTGCCGGAAGCCTCGTGACGATGAATGTTTCGCTCGATGCGGCACGTGCCGGCGAAATCGACTGGCTCTATCGCAACAGCTCGGTGCTGGCCCGCGCCGACCGCGACGACGGCGGCATCGACCTGTCTCTGCGTGTGACCGAAGCGGTGCGCGAGGAGATCGTTGAGCGGTTCGGCAAGAACGCGGGCTAAAGCGCGTCACGATCTTTCAGAATGCCGGTCTTGGCTTCCTGCCACAGCTCTTCCATCTCATCGAGGGTCGCGCTACCCAATGCGCGGCCCTGCGCGGCAAGCTTCGTTTCGATGTAATGGAAGCGATCGCGGAACTTGTCGTTGGTGCGACGCAGCGCTTCTTCCGGGTCAAGTTCAAGATGACGTCCGAAGTTGACCAGCGCAAAGAGCGTGTCGCCGTATTCTTCGGCAACGTGCAGCGTATCACTGGACGCGATGGCCTCGCGTAACTCGGAGATTTCCTCTTCGATCTTGTCGAGAATCGGCGCGGCTTCTTTCCAGTCGAAACCGACCCGCGCCGCCTTTTGCTGAATTTTCAGCGCTCGGGTGAGGGCAGGTTGCACCAGCGGTATCCCGTCCAGATAGCCGGCGCCATGGTCTTCTGGCGGCAGGCCGCGGGCAATGCGAGCAGCATGCTTTTCCGCCCGCTCCTCCGCCTTGATGATCTCCCACATCCCCTTGGCCATGCCAGCGCTGCGCGCATCTTCATCCCCGAACACATGGGGGTGACGACGGATCATCTTTCTGGTGACAGCCTCTACAACGTCGCCAAATGAGAAAGAGCCTTCTTCCTCGGCCATGCGGGCATGATAAACGACCTGCAACAAAAGGTCGCCCAGTTCATCGCGAAGGTCGTCACGGTCGCCGCGCTGGATCGCATCGGCAACTTCATAGGCCTCTTCAATGGTGTAGGGGGCGATGGACTTGAAGTCCTGTTCGATGTCCCACGGGCAACCAGTGTCGCGGTCGCGCAGCGCTGCCATGATCTCGATCAGGCGCGAAATATCTCTGGAAGGCTTCATATGGGACTCTCGGGACGACATTTTCGCCCCGAGAGGTAATGCGTGACGGCGGCGATGTCTACGCCGCCCGGTTCGCTATCAGAAGAACGCCTGTAGGCCTGTCTGGGCGCGGCCCAGGATCAGCGCGTGCACATCGTGCGTGCCTTCATAGGTGTTGACGGTCTCAAGGTTGGCCGCGTGGCGCATCACGTGGTACTCGATCTGAATGCCGTTGCCGCCGTGCATGTCACGCGCCTGGCGTGCAATGTCGAGCGCCTTGCCGCAATTGTTGCGCTTGACGATCGAAACCATCTCCGGTGCCGCGCGGCCCTCGTCCATCAGGCGACCGACGCGCAGCGAAGCCTGCAGGCCGAGCGCGATTTCCGTCTGCATGTCGGCGAGCTTCTTCTGGAACAGCTGGGTGCCAGCAAGCGGCTTGTCGAACTGCTTGCGATCCATGCCGTACTGGCGGGCGCGCAGCCAGCAATCTTCCGCAGCGCCCATGACGCCCCAGGAAATTCCGTAGCGAGCGCGGTTGAGGCAGCCGAATGGCCCCTTGAGGCCTTCAACGAACGGGAGCAGGGCGTCTTCGCCGACTTCGACATTGTCGAGCACGATTTCACCGGTGATTGATGCCCGCAGCGAAAGCTTGCCGCCGATCTTCGGTGCCGACAGGCCCTTCATGTCCTTGTCGAGCACGAAGCCGCGGATCTTGCCGCCATGGGCTTCCGATTTCGCCCAGACGACGAAGACGTCGGCGATCGGCGCGTTGGAGATCCACATCTTCGAACCGGTCAGGCGATAGCCGTTCTCGGTCTTGACCGCGCGGGTCTTCATGCCGCCCGGATCGGAGCCTGCATCCGGCTCGGTCAGGCCGAAGCAACCGATATACTCGCCCGAGGCGAGCTTCGGCAGATACTTCATGCGCTGCTCTTCCGAGCCATAGGCGTAGATCGGGTACATGACGAGGGAGGATTGCACGCTCATCATCGAACGGTAGCCGGAATCGATGCGCTCGACTTCGCGGGCAACCAGACCGTAGGCGACATAGGAGCCACCAAGGCCGCCATACTGCTCAGGAACAGTGACGCCGAGAAGTCCAAGAGCACCCATCTCGCGGAAGATTTCCGGATCGGCCGTCTCGTCGAGGTAAGCCTTTTCCACGCGTGGCAGCAACACATCGGTGCCGAAGGTTGCAGCCGTGTCGCGGATCATCCGCTCTTCTTCGGTCAACTGGTCGTTGAAGAGAAACGGGTCTTCCCAGTTGAAGGTGGAAAGGTCAGGGCGTTCCTTGGGCTTCCAGTCACGTTTTTCGGCGGCCATGCGGTCCCTCCAGGTATGTTGCAGGTTTGTTGCACTAGATGGCGTTCCGCATACCACGGTCGACGGCTGGTTTCCAACGAGCAATGCTGTCATGGTAATGAGGATTGCTCATAATTAGAAAAGTTTCATGCGCGATACTCATATCCCTACGATTGGCGAGCTTCATGCCTTCGCCGCCTGCGCCCGCACAGGTTCCACCACACGCGCGGCTGACGAACTGAACCTGACACAAAGCGCCGTCAGTCGCTCACTGGGAACACTTGAAGATCGGCTCGGCGTGTTGCTTTTCCGCAGGGTGAAGCAGAGGCTCGTATTGTCAGACGCGGGCAGGGCGTTTCGGCGCGACGCCGAACGAATTTTGCATGAACTGAACCAGGCAGCGGTGGGAGTGATGGCTTTCGGCGGCCAGAGCGAAGTGCTGCGCCTGGCGGTGCTGCCAACATTTGCCTCGCGCTGGCTCATTCCAAGGTTGCGTGAATTTCGATTGATCGCTCCGGATGTCACCTTCGACATTGTATCCCGCCTTGAAGCGATTGACTTCGACAACGAGCCTTTTGATGCGGCGATCCAGAGAAGCAATCTGCGGCCAGCCAACACCGAATTGCTGCCGCTGATGGAAGAGCGGCTGGTGGTCGCAATTTCACCGGATCTGCTAGGCGGGCAGCACCTTCCGAGCGACGAAGAGCTGTCACGCTTCCCTTTGCTACAACAAACGACGCGCCCCAGTCTTTGGCTGGATTGGTTCAGGGATGCCGGCAATGACCCTCGCTCCATTCTGCGCGGACCACGCTTCGAGCATTTCGACATGGTAATCGGGGCAGCGATTTCGGCACTCGGCGTCGCATTGGTGCCTGAGGTGCTTGTCGAGCCGGAAATAGCGGCAGGGCGCCTGATCATGGCCTCGGAGCGGAGATTGGTCGTGAGCTCGCCTTACTCCCTCATCTTTCCAGCACACAGCCTAGAGATCGAGGCATTCGTTGCGTTTCGCAATTGGCTGGAAGGGTTTGGGACGCATGCGCAGGCGACAGGAAACATCCGACAAGTCACATGAAATGTTGACATAAGGATATCTTTATGTGAATTCTGCTGGAGAAATCCCACAGAAAGTCCATTCATGTCCTCTATCGATGAGATTCTCGGTCCCGTTACTCCCAAGTCGGACGGATCTGATGTTTTCGCAGCGCTTGCCGAAGCTGCGCGTGAACGCATTTTGATTCTTGATGGGGCGATGGGGACGCAGATCCAGGATCTCGGGCTTGGCGAGGACCACTTCCGGGGTGATCGGTTCGGCGGGTGCGCTTGCCATCAGCAAGGCAACAACGATCTCCTGATTCTCACGCAGCCCAAACTGATCGAGGAGATTCAATACAACTATGCCATGGCCGGCGCCGACATCGTGGAGACCAACACGTTTTCATCCACGACGATCGCACAAGCCGACTACGGCATGGAAGAGTTCGTCTATGAGCTGAACCGAGATGGCGCACGGCTGGCAAAGCGCGCAATGATCCGCGCGCAACAGCAGGATGGACGCCGCCGTTTCGTTGCCGGCGCGCTGGGACCGACAAACCGCACCGCGTCGATCTCACCAGACGTCAACAATCCCGGCTATCGCGCGGTCACATTTGACGATTTGCGGCTTGCCTATGCCGAGCAATTGCGTGGCCTGATCGATGGCGGCGCGGATATGGTCCTGATCGAGACGATCTTCGACACACTCAATGCCAAGGCGGCGATCTTCGCGACCGAAGAGATCTTCATTGAGAAGGGCGTTCGCCTGCCGGTGATGATTTCCGGCACGATCACGGATCTTTCGGGCCGCACGCTCACAGGTCAGACGCCAACTGCCTTCTGGCATTCCATCCGCCATGCAAAGCCATTTTCAGTCGGACTGAACTGCGCGCTGGGCGCTGCCGCCATGCGGCCGCACATCGCCGAGATCGCCAGCGTTGCCGACACCCTTACCTGTGCCTATCCCAACGCCGGCCTGCCGAACGCTTTCGGAAAATATGACGAGACGGCAGAGTTCATGGCCGGTCAAATCGAGGAGTTTGCGAGGGAGGGGCTGGTCAATATCGTTGGCGGATGTTGCGGCTCCACACCGGAGCACATCCGCGCCATTGCTGATGCCGTTTCACGTCACAAGCCTCGTTCGGTGGTGACGTCAAAACCACAGATGCGGCTTTCTGGCCTTGAGCCATTCACGCTGACGAAGGACATTCCGTTCGTCAATGTGGGCGAGCGCACCAATGTTACCGGCTCGGCAAAGTTCAGGAAACTGATCACGGCAGGCGACTTTTCCGCTGCGCTCGACGTCGCACGTGACCAAGTCGCGAATGGCGCGCAGATCATCGACATCAACATGGATGAGGGACTGATCGACTCTCAGCGGGCGATGGTCGAGTATTTGAACCTGATCGCAACCGAGCCGGACATCGCGCGCGTACCGGTCATGATCGACTCATCGAAGTGGGACATCATCGAAGCCGGCCTGAAATGCGTCCAAGGCAAGCCGATCGTCAACTCGATCTCGATGAAAGAAGGCGAGGAGGCCTTTCTTGATCACGCTCGTCTGTGCCGGATGTATGGCGCGGCCGTCGTGGTCATGGCGTTCGACGAGCAGGGGCAGGCCGACACGCATGCGCGCAAGGTCGAAATCTGTACCCGCGCCTACAAGTTGCTGACCGAGAAAGCCGGGTTCTCACCGGAAGACATCATCTTCGATCCGAATGTGTTTGCTGTGGCAACCGGGATTGAAGAGCATGACAATTACGGCGTCGATTTCATTGATGCGACGCGCGACATCATTGCGACATTGCCGCATGTCCATGTTTCGGGTGGCGTATCGAACCTGTCCTTTTCGTTTCGCGGCAACGAACCGGTGCGCGAAGCAATGCACGCTGTATTCCTCTACCATGCAATTCAGGTCGGCATGGATATGGGCATTGTCAATGCGGGCCAGTTGGCCGTCTACGAATCCATCGATCCGGAGCTGCGCGAAGCATGCGAAGACGTCGTTCTCAACCGAACGCCCAAGACTGGCGGCACAGCCACCGAGCGGCTGCTCGAACTGGCGGAACGCTACAAGGGGGCAGGTGGCAAGGAAGCCAAGGAGCGCGACCTGGCCTGGCGGGAATGGCCGGTTGAGAAGCGGTTGGAGCACGCGCTTGTCAACGGCATCACGGAGTTCATCGAGCAAGACACGGAAGACGCGCGCCTGAACGCCGAGCGACCGCTACACGTCATCGAAGGACCGCTGATGGCGGGAATGAACGTCGTCGGAGATCTTTTCGGTTCCGGCAAGATGTTCCTTCCTCAGGTGGTCAAATCCGCGCGCGTCATGAAACAAGCCGTCGCGGTGCTGCTTCCTTACATGGAAGAAGAAAAGCTGGCAGGCGGCGGTGAAGCACGCCAGAGCGCTGGCAAGATCCTGATGGCCACCGTGAAAGGCGATGTGCACGATATCGGGAAGAATATTGTCGGCGTTGTGTTGGCCTGCAACAACTACGAGATCATCGATCTGGGCGTGATGGTGCCGGCGACGAAAATCCTGGAAACCGCCAAGGCCGAAAAAGTCGACATCATCGGGCTGTCGGGACTGATTACGCCGTCGCTTGACGAAATGGCGCATGTTGCCGCGGAAATGGAACGGGATGGTTTCGACATTCCGCTTCTGATCGGCGGGGCGACGACCAGCCGGGTTCATACCGCCGTCAAAATTCATCCACGCTATGAACGCGGGCAGGCGGTCCATGTCAACGATGCCAGCCGTGCCGTCGGTGTTGTTTCGGCACTTTTGTCGGAAGAGCAGAAACCGGACTATCTGGAGGAACTTCGCACCGAATATAGGAAAGTCACGGAGGCGCATGAGCGTTCAGAGCGCGAAAAACAGCGCCTTCCCTTGGCCAAAGCGCGCGCCAACGCCTACAAGATCGACTGGAGCAACTACACCCCGCCAAAGCCGTCATTCACCGGTACGCGAACATTTCAGACATGGGATCTCGCGGAACTCGCAGGCTATATCGACTGGACACCGTTTTTCCAGACCTGGGAGCTGAAGGGGCGCTATCCAACTATTCTTGATGATGAAAGGCAGGGCCAGGCAGCCCGACAGCTCTTTGAGGACGCGCAGGCGATGCTCAAGAAGATCATCGATGAGAAATGGTTCGCGCCCAAAGCTGTCGTCGGATTTTGGCCAGCCAATGCGGTTGAAGACGATATCCGGCTATTCACCGGCGAGGGGCGACAGGAAGAGCTTGCAACGTTGCACACGTTGCGCCAGCAGCTGCCGCGCCGTGAAGGAAAGCCCAATCTGGCACTGGCAGATTTCGTCGCCCCCGCCGAAAGCGGCAAGGCGGACTACGTAGGCGGGTTCGTCGTGACGGCTGGTATCGAGGAAGTCGCAATCGCGGAGCGTTTCGAGCGGGCAAATGACGATTACTCGTCCATATTGGTGAAGGCGCTGGCAGATCGTTTTGCCGAAGCCTTTGCCGAGCGCATGCACGAAATAGTCCGCAAGGATCTTTGGGGCTACGCTGCGGAGGAGGCGTTTAGCGCTGAAGATCTCATCAACGAGCCATACAAGGGTATACGGCCGGCACCCGGCTATCCGGCGCAGCCCGATCATACGGAGAAGGTCACATTGTTCAGGCTGCTGGACGCTGAGAACCAGATCGGTGTCGGGCTGACAGAGAGCATGGCGATGTGGCCGGGATCTTCTGTGTCCGGGCTGTATCTGTCGCATCCTGAAAGTTACTACTTTGGCGTCGCCAAGGTCGAACGCGACCAGGTCGAGGATTATGCAGTGCGAAAGAAGATGGATGTCGTTGATGCCGAACGCTGGCTGGCGCCAATCCTGAACTATACGCCGGAAGGCTACGCACAAGCCGCAGAATAAAGTTCCAGATACGCGGTGAACTCTCGAAATCCCCGGTACAGTGTGGCGGGGATTTCATCAAACAGGCGGCGTTACGAGAGCCGTCCGGAAAACACCAGATTATTGCATAAGATAGATTATGGAACTTACTGATATGAGCAGAGGCCTCAGGAAGACCATTCCGTACGCTCCACCGCAACGAAATCAATCGCTTGCAAAAGGAAGTTCAATCACCATCCCATCATAGGCTGGCTCCACATGTTCAGGCGTTTCGGCCATGACCGTGTCGTAGTCCAGCGGAATATGCATATGGGTCAACACGGCACGACGTGGTTTCAGGCGCTCGATCCAGTCCAAAGCCTGTGCCAAAGAAAAATGACTGGGATGCTCGCGATACTGCAATGCGTCCACGATCAGCACGTCGAGATCGTGAAGCCGCGCAGCGGTTTCTTCCGGAAACGCACTTACGTCTGAGCAGTACGCCAGATTACCGATCCGGAATCCGAGAGACAGGATGTCGCCATGCATCTGCGTCAGCGGTTCAAAAATGATCGGTCCGCCGGGACCGTCAACCGAAAACGGCACATCATGCGCAATCGTGATTGCCCTGACAATCGGTGGATAGCTGCTGCCGGGTGGCGTGGCGAAGCAATAGCCGAACGCTGCGTCGATGCGCTCAAGTGTCGGCTTGTCGGCGTAAACGTCGATGAGCTTGCGTTGCGCCAGAAAATAGCCACGCAGGTCGTCAATGCCGTGAATGTGGTCTGCGTGTGCATGTGTATAAACGACAGCATCGAGGCGATCGACGTTGGCAGCCAGCATTTGCTGCCGGAAATCTGGACCAGTGTCGATTGCGACGCGCGTAACTCCCGTATCCGAAATGCGCTCTACGATCGCCGCCGCCCGTGTGCGACGGTTCTTCGGATTTGATGGATCACAATTTCCCCAATCACCCATGATTCGAGGGACGCCTGGCGACGACCCGCATCCCGTGATCGTAAGGCGCAGCCGGTCAGCCATGCGCAGCCGGATTCGGCATTTTGGAGAAAAGACGGAAGAAATTGTCCGTAGTGACCGTGGCTATCTGCTCACGCGAAACGCCAACGGTTTCGGCTAAAGTATATGCGGTTTCAACGACATAGGATGGTTCGTTCCGCTTGCCGCGATATGGTTGCGGCGCCAGAAAAGGCGCATCCGTTTCAACCAGCAAGCGATCAAGTGGTATCTGACGTGCAATTTCACGCAGTTCTTCTGATCGCTTGAATGTGAGAATGCCGGAAAACGAGACGTAGCCCCCGAGCGCAAGGCCAGCTTGCGCCAAACCAAGCCCGGATGAGAAGCAATGAAGCACGAAGGGGAAGGCACCCTTCCCCGTTTCATCTTCAAGAATTGCAATCATGTCGTCGTCAGCATCGCGCGCGTGGATCACCAGCGGAAGTCCGGTTTCTCGAGCCGCGGCGATATGGCGTCGCAATCCCTGTGCCTGCGCCTCACGTGGCGCGCGGTCGTAATAATAGTCCAGACCCGCCTCGCCGATCGCGACGACCTTGGGGTGCTGCGCCAGACTCACGAGGTCTTGTGTCGTAACGTCAAGCTCTTCGCCGGCATTATGTGGATGCGTGCCTACCGAGCAATAGACGTGCTCATAGGCCTCGGCAATTGCCGCGATCTGCGAAAAACGCCGCACATGCGTGCATATCGTGACCATCCGGCTTACCCCGGCATCAAGGGCGCGTGCGACAATCGCGTCGCGCTCCTCGACAAAATCGGGAAAATCCAGATGGCAGTGGCTATCAATCAGCATCTTTGACCGTCAGTCCGCTGTTTCCTGTTCGACATAGCGTGGAAACACGCCTTGCGGCGCAGGAAGTGGGGTGCCGGACGTCAATTCGTTGCCGTTGACATGCGAGAAGCTTCGCGCATCGGCAGAAACCGCCAGCAGATCCAGCAGTTTTGACGATGATTCAGGCATGTAGGGCTGGCACTGAATTGAAACGCGGCGCACGACTTCAGCCGTCGTCCACAGGACAGTTTCCATACGGGCAGGGTCGCTTTTCTTCAGCGCCCAAGGCTCCTGCCCTGCAAAATAGCGATTTGCTTCCGCCACGACGGCAAAAACGGAAGCCAAGGCGACATGGATCGCCTGTGTTTTCATCGCCTCGCGAGAAGTCGCCAGCGCCTCCTCGGCCTGCTGGAGGATCGCCAGATCAACATCGAGCAAGGTGCCCTTCTGGGGCACCACGCCGCCGCAGTTCTTGGCGATCATCGACAGCGAACGTTGAGCAAGGTTGCCGAGATCGTTGGTGAGATCGGCATTGGTGCGATTGACGATCGCTTCGTGGCTATAGCTGCCATCCTGGCCAAACGGCACTTCACGCAGCAGGAAATAGCGCACCTGATCGAGGCCGTAATTTTCTACCATCGAAAACGGATCGATCACGTTGCCGACCGACTTCGACATCTTCTCGCCGCGGTTGAACAGGAAGCCGTGGCTGAAAACGCGCTTGGGCAACGGGATGCCAGCCGACATCAGGAATGCTGGCCAATAGATGGCGTGGAAGCGCGTGATGTCCTTGCCGATGACATGAACATCGGCCGGCCAATATTTCCAAAGGTCAGCATTTTCATCGGGATAGCCGGCTGCAGTGATGTAGTTTGTCAAGGCGTCGACCCAGACATACATCACGTGGCGTTCATCGCCCGGAACGGGAATGCCCCAGTCGAATGTCGTGCGCGAGACCGACAGATCCTTCAGGCCGGACTTGATGAAGCTAACGACCTCGTTGCGGCGCTCGACCGGGCCGACAAAGCCAGGTTGCTCTTCATAAAGCGCCAGAAGACGGTCGCCATAAGCTGACAGACGGAAGAAGTAGCTTTCTTCCTCGACCCATTCGACAGGCGAACCCTGCGGACCGTAGCGGACACCATCCTCGCGGACTTCTGTTTCTTCTTCGCCATAGTAGGCTTCGTCGCGCACCGAGTACCAGCCGGCGTAACCACCCTTGTAGATGTCGCCGTTCGCCTCCATCGCCTTCCAGATCGCCTGTGAGGCCTTGTAATGGCGCTCCTCACTCGTGCGAATGAAGTCATCATTCGAGGCGTTCAGAACCTGCGTCATGCGCTTGAACTGGTCTGAGTTCCGGTCGGCCAGTTCACGCGGCGTGATGCCTTCCTTGCGCGCCGTCTGCAGCATCTTGATGCCATGCTCGTCCGTACCGGTCAGGAACATCACGTCCTTCCCGTCGAGGCGCTGGAAACGCGCAAGCGCGTCCGTCGCGATCAGCTCATAGGCATGGCCGATATGCGGCTTACCGTTGGGATAGGAAATGGCTGTGGTGATGTAAAAACGGTCGCGTGACATGAGAGGTGAGCTCTTCCGGCATTTGAATGGCTTGCGGGTGAGATAGCGCATCGTAAAACGTCTGGCTACCTGCGACGTGGTTCAACTGTGCGTCGACAGCCACATTCGGCGCAGCAACCCGTTTACGTGCTGCTTTTTATCGAGGTTATAAGCATCGGCCTCGGCCATAATGCGTCCGCAATCCTGCCAAAGCTCCGAAAAACGCGCTGCTGCATCTACGTTCTGTTCAACAGCGGCCGATCGCGCCCAGCCTGCAACGATGTCGAGGGCTGTCTGGTTGAAAATTTCAAACTGCACCGCGCTGTCGCGGCCGCTCATCGCTTCCGCCACCTTCAGCGCATCGGTGACGTTGAACTCCGGTGCGCTGACCGTTCTTGCGATCGCGTCGGCAATATCGAGGCCGCCGAATTGCGTCAGCAACAACGCTTCACGAACGCTTCCCCCTGCCCGGCCGATGAGAGCGTTCTGGCTTGTCGCGTCATCCGGAAGTGCCGCATCCAGATGAGACAGCACTTTCAGCACTTCATGATCCGCCAGCGGCTTCAACTTGATCGACTGGCAGCGTGACCGAATGGTCGGCAGCAGACTGCCAAGCGTGTGCGAGATCAGGATGAAGAGGGTTCGCGCAGGCGGCTCCTCCAGCGTCTTCAACAGCGCATTGGCGGCATTCGTGTTCATATCGTCGGCTGGGTCGACAATAGCAACACGGTAGCTGCCATCATGCGACGTCATCGCCAGAAAGCGATTGACCTTGCGGATCTCGTCGACCGTGACGACCGACTTGAAAGCCTTGGTCTTGTCATTCACAGGGCGCGTGAGATGCAGAACGCCGGGATGCGCGCCCTGAGCGACCTGTCTGAAAACAGATGACGAAGGCTCTAGCGGACGGAACCGGTCTGGCGCATGTTCATGATCGGGATTTGCGAGAAGATGGCGCGCCAGATGAAAGGCAAAGGTGGCCTTGCCTATTCCGGGAGGCCCGGACAAAAGAAGCGCATGATGCAGTCGTCCAGCCTGATAAGCTTCCGCAACATGGGCAACAGCCTCCTCATGGCCGACCAGGACAGGATTTTCTGCAGGCTCGGCGATATCGGGGATCGTGTCAAACTGCTCCGGCGCAAGCCGCTCAAAGCTCATGCGGCGGTCCCCTTCCCGGCCCCGCCGACCTGTTGGATACGGTCCGTCACGATCGAAGCGATTTGCTTGGACACCTTCTTCGGCGATTGGGTCGCATCGATCACGACGCAGCGATCAGGTTCCGCTTTGGCGATATCTAGAAATGCCTTGCGCCGCCGCCGATGCACTTCCAGCGTTTCCTTTTCATAGCGATCAGCCGTTTCGTCGCCCCGACGAGCGGTGGCACGACGCAACCCTTCTTCCGGATCCACATCCAGAATGATCGTCAGGTCGGGCAACAGGGCGTTGACCGTCACCGCTTCGAGACTCTCCATGAAGTCGCGCGGCAGGTTGCCGGTGACGCCCTGATAGACGCGGCTGGAATCCATGAAGCGGTCGCAGAGAACAACGTCCCCCCGCTCGACCGCTGGGCGGATAACCTGCTCAACATGATCCGAACGCGCAGCCGCAAACAGAATGGCTTCCATCGCCGGACCGAAGGGCTCGGCAGCACCGGAAAGCAAAACGTGCCGGATCGCTTCGGCTCCCGGAGAGCCTCCAGGTTCCCGCGTGACAATAACCGTGCGGCCCTGTTTACGCAGCATCTCGGCGAGCTGGATAATCTGAGTGGACTTGCCTGCCCCCTCGCCGCCTTCGAATGTAATGAATGTTCCGCGCGTCAAGCCAAATACCTGCGACAATCGATTGTCAGTCAGACATAGGCGAAGCGAAGAAATTTATCCATGCCGCAATCGCACTCGCCCCGACCCTAAAGCGTGTCGCGGCCTCTCGAATTCGCTTCACACGCTTTAAGTTGCTGTAGTGACGCATGTCCTTCTTCCGAGACACGCTCTCACATTCGGGTGACGCTCCTAGCGCAGCCAGCCTATAGCCAGCTCTTCGACCGCATCCAGCGCCCGTTGATGAATCGTACCTACACCGACGCTTTCTGCCGCAAATAGAGGGGTCTCCTGCGTCAGCGTTTCCCCAACCCAGACACGTAATTTTCCTATCGGCGCGCCCTCCTCGACAGGAGCCAGGACAGGGCCATCATAAACGATCCGCGCGATAAGGCGGTCGCGATTGGCCGAGGGGATCAGGACGCCGACCGGACCTTGAGCGCGAAGTCCAACCGACCCCTTCTCGCCCCCGTAAGTTTTGGCTTCACCGACGATCTCTCCAGCGGCGAATATCTCCTGTCTTTCAAAAGCCCGCATGCTCCAATCCAGAACCTTGCGTGCTTCGTCAGCTCGCTGGCGATCACTTTCCATGCCGCTCAGTGCGAGAAAGACACGTCGTCCGTCGCGCTCTGCACTGCCGACAATGGCGTAGCCGGATTCTTCGGTAAAACCGGTCTTGAGGCCATCGGCGCCGATATCCATCGCCAGAAGTGGATTGCGGTTGCGCTGAAGAATCTTGTTCCAGGTGAATTCACGCTGGGAATAAAATTTGTAGAACTCTGGATATTCCCGCCACAAATGATTGGCCAGCTGCACCAGTTCGCGCGCCGTCACGAACTGGCCTTCTGCTGGCAGGCCGGTGGAATTCCTGAATACCGAGCGGGATAGCCCGATCTCGCGAGCGCGTTCGTTCATCAACTGAACAAAGCCCTCTTCCGAGCCCGCCATCCCCTCGGCGATGATGATACACCCATCGTTTGCCGATTGGACGATCACGCCTTGTATGAGGTCTTCCAGGCGAATGGAGGAGCCCAATTCCGCGAACATTGTTGACGTGCGCGACGGAGCGCCGCCCGTTCTCCAGGCGTTTTCCGACACGCGAAATTCATCGTCGAAAGAAAGCTTGCCTGACTTGATGGCATGAAAAACCACTTCCATGGTCATCATCTTCGCCAATGAAGCTGGCGGAAACAGCTTGTCAGCATCCTTGGTGAAAAGCAGCGTGCCAGTCTGCTGATCGACAACAAATGCCTGTTTCGCACTAGTGTCGAAAGACTGCGCGCTGGCCGCCGACAAGATGGCCAGGCCCAGCGCAAACGATGATCCAACCCTGAGGATTGAAGAAAGAAAGTACATCCATGCCCCTTGCCAACCGCCGGTCAAAGCCGAGATTGAAAGTAGCAACTGCTCCCTTCATCGATCAAGAGGTCAGTCGCGTACCGTCATGGCGTCCGTAGCACCAGCAGCCCATGCGGTCCGGAGCATTTCGTCGACCTCGGCCCGGCCATTCGGGTTCAGACGCAGTGAAAAGCCAGAGCTGTTCGGATCCGTCTCGATCACAACCTGCCCAACCGAGGTGAGCGCGCGGGCCATGGTCTCTGCCGAGAGCTGATCTGGATATGTACCGACGGCGACATATTCAGGCGACGTGCGCGCGGTGGAAGCAGTAGCCGCATAGCGCTGATTCAGCGCCTCGATCAGACGGGACGAATCCCTGCTACCCTCGGCAAAATCAGACACAATTTGTGCCGCCCGATTTACCCGATCGTCCGCGTAGCCCAGCGCAGTGATGGACGATGCGCCATCCGTCTCCAGGCTGGCGAGACTGACACCTGGCCGCTGTGGGGCGATCGGGCCGAATTCAGGCAGAACCACATCGTGGCTGGTCGAACCAAGCGGGCCAGCACCACTCTGACCCGGAAAAATACGCGCTGCCGCCAGCGAAGGGGTCGGTGTCGGCCCGTTCATCGCTATCATTACACCCGAAGCCATCCCGTCTGATGGGTCCGGAGCTTTTCCAGCTGGCTTGTAAGAGGCAAGAAGATAGCGGTCATCCTGCCCGTGAAGCGGTGCTCTTCCAACATACTCAACGTCGACTTTGGCCAGTCCGTTGCTCGTATAATCGAGAAGCTCCGCAGCCTTGCGCGACAGATCGATCACCCGCCCTTCCGCGAAAGGTCCACGGTCGTTCACCCGCACAATCACAGATGCACCATTGGCGCGGTTCGTGACACGCGCATAACTTGGCAGCGGCATCGTCGGATGCGCGGCCGTCAGGTGCGTCATATCGTAAATTTCGCCGTTGGCCGTCAAGCGACCATGAAACGCATCACCATACCACGAGGCGAGACCGGAATTGCGATAGGAAGGATCTTCCTTCGGGTGATACCACTTGCCGCGAACCTTGTAGGGTTTGCCCACCTGATCGCGACCACCGCCGCGAGGCAGGCCGGAGCGAGCATTGCTGACCCGCGGGCTTGCTTTCACGCCATATTCCGATTCAGCAAAGTACTCTTTGCTTCTGGTCGGCTTGGTTCCGACATTCGAGACTGGCGAACACGCAGACAACGTGGCGGCAGAAAGGACAAAAGCGAGAACGGAAGCGCCCCGCCCCAGTGACACAGCTGTCTTAGAACTCATACGTCTCAAGTCCCCGGTCCAAGCCCGCGTACGCAACAAATTTGCAGTTTCGGCGCGCTGCGGCTGGCAACGCTTTTTCACCCAGGCAAAATTATCACCCTGAGCAGAATGCTATAACTGCACATGAATTCCTTATCGGTATGTTAACTGAATGTGGCCGTATCCGGGCAGATTGATGGCAGCCTGCGATTCGACCTTGTTAAATCGTGTTCGCACCAAGGCGCAGACACGACAATTTTCCTCCTGTCGTTGGGAGTATTGGTGCCCTTGGCTCGTGTGCGGTAGACAGATAAGCGACTGGGCACTAGAGACGGTCAATCTGCACGAAATGTCCAAATCTGCATGAATTTGACAGCATGCGGTAACTTTTCAGGGCCAATGGCCGCGCCGTTTCATCAGGGGATGGCCTTGAATTTTATGACCGGCACATTTCAGCGACTTCTAAACGCCACCCGGCATTCATGCGCTGGCATAGGCTATACGCTGCGCCATGAACAAGCATTCCGGCTTGAAGCGACGCTGCTGATAGTCTCCATCCCCCTCGCCTGCTACCTTGCCAAGAGCCTGATCTGGTTTGTTGCTCTTGTCGGTTCAGTGCTCGCGATCATGTTAGTCGAAATCATCAACACGGCCATCGAGCAGGTCTGCAACGCGGTCAGTCGCGACTTTCGGCCGGAAATCAAGGTCGCGAAGGATTGCGGGTCTGCAGCAGTTCTGATCATGTCGGTCATCGCTATTTCGATTTGGGCATCCGCAATTTGGGAGCTGTTTGCTCCGGCGTGATGAGCGACGAACGCCCGGCGCATCCTAGAACACGCCAGAAAATCGCTTCAGCAAGAATGGACAGCCCGCGATTGCCTTCGGTGGCTCGATGTCATCGGCGCTCTTCACAGATCAACTGCCAGCAATCCGCGTTACTTGTTGACGCATCGAACCCCGGCACTGTAAAGGCTCACACGTAAATCGCGTTCGCAGCAAAAATCAGGATCAAACATCCAGTCGATTTGCTCGCAACACAAGGTCGGAGGGATGGCCGAGCGGTTTAAGGCACCGGTCTTGAAAACCGGCGAGGCAGTGATGTCTCCGTGGGTTCGAATCCCACTCCCTCCGCCACTCAACCTATTGTAATCATTCTCTGATTCGTATTCTGCGACTGGAATAGCGCGGAACTGCGGGTTATCGGGCCAAAGCTGTTGACTGAGCTACCTGCCCGAATCGCTGATTTCGTTCTCTCTCCGCCAACATTCTCCAAACCTCCTGACTGCGCGGATTTGGTGCGGAATCATAAGTTACTGTAAATGCATAGTTATTTTGCTCGCTTTGTCCGTACTTTTGTGGTGGACAGCGGTGGGAGAAAGAACTCGGGTCGAACTTTCCGGCTACCGAGGCCCTGCGACACATCTGGAGAAGGCAGAATCAAACCTCGCTCGCACGGCGGCGGTATGACGTCATCATGCCGGTTCTGCCATGGCGACGTTCGCGTGCTTCGTTACAATATCCTGCAGGTCGCTCGGCCTGAACGCTACATCCCAGGCCCACTGCCCGAATCCTCCAGTGCCGTTGATCGCGCTGACCCATTCGTTCAGCGCGTCCCGCTTGGCCCTGTTTTGAGGGCTGTCTACCCCCTTTATTTCGAGGGCGAGCGTCTTGCCGCCAGAGAGCCGGACGAGGAAATCGGGAACATACCGACGGCGTGAACCAGCCCACATATACTGAATCTGGAAGCCCAGATGATCGTTCTTCGCATAGGCAACGACATCACCCCGCCCCTCGAAGACATTTGCCGCGTGACCCTCCCACGATGAGTCGCCAACGAGGTGGCTGATGTGCGACTTGATGGTTGGGAAGCACGGCTTGGCCGTGTACCAGGTGCGCATCAACCCGGTTGCACCGATCGGGTTTTCCTCGTCGAAAACGGGCGTCAGGCGTTCCGTGTTCTGCTCCGTCACGTTGCTCAGCACATGCTGGACTACCAGATCGATGTTGAGCGCGATCAGAATCCGCCGCCGAAGCGGGTCGGAGTGAAACAACGACGGGATATCGAGACGATCGGAGTTGAGGAACGCCTCGACGATCCTGACGAGCTGCGCCGCCAGATATTCGTGGGTGCCCGAAAAACCGTGGCTGAGTTCGGCAAATGCCTTCCGGGTAGCCTGAAAGACGAGGCGTTGCAGACGGAAGCCGTCTGGCAGCTTCTCGAGGTCGATGGCGGTCACCTTGCCCATGTCCGTCGCGCCGCCGAGCGCCGGAGCCAATTCCGCGCTGATTGGCGTGCTGGCAGGGTCGAGCACAAGCGGCGCTACCTTGCCCCAGTCCATGGCAAGTTGCGGTCTCACGACCGTTTCAACCCGCAGCACGTTCGGCCAGCGAAGTTCCAGATGGGCCCGCTCGGGCACGACTTCGATCTGCGTGGTCGGCTTGGGAGGCGGCGGAGCCTCCCCGCCTTCGCCTGTTTCCGAAATGGAAAGCGGCACACCGAAGACGTTGACGTATTCGGGCAGGAACAGGCCATTCTCGTCAGTGTCGTAGGACACCCTACGCAATCCTCGCCCGACGACCTGTTCGCAGAGTAGCTGGGATGTGAAGGCGCGGAGACCCATGATGTGCGTGACGTTCTTGGCGTCCCATCCCTCCGACAGCATCGCGACCGATATGACGTTCTGCAGGTCTTGTCCGGCCGCTCCCCGCTTCCCGACATTGTCCACGATTTCGCGCAGCAGTTCTTCCTTCTTCAGGGCGCGGAACTGTTGGCGGCGGGTCTCGGGGATGGTCGCAGCGTCGATGATTGCCTTCAGCCGCGCCTCGTAATCCTTGTCGGAGGTCGCGGTCTCGCCGATCTCAGCCTTCCCCAGCACCTTGGAATCGACCCGGAGCGTTCGGGTCGGTGCGTGCAATTCGGGCCAGTGCGCATCGCCCTTGTTGAAATAGGTCTCGATGCGGGCTGCGGTTTCGGTGCGGTTGCAGACCGTCAGCATGACCGGCGGAGAATGATGCCCGGCCTCCTGCCATTGCGCCCGGGTTTCCCGCCAGTCGGCACCGAGCAACGTATACGCGTCCTGGACCAGCTTTGGCAGCGCCTCGTGCGCTTCGGCCTTGCGGTTCAGGTCTTCGGAAACGGTCGGGTCGCGGTAGATGTGGTAGAGCTTTGAACGCAGCGTCTTCGCATCCGGAACCGCATCGTCGCGGACGACCACGCGCGGTGTCTTCACCAGCCCGGCCTCGATCGCGTCGTTCAGGCCGAAATCCGAGATGATCCAGTCGAACAGCGCCGTATCGGTGCTCTTCTTGCCAGTCGGCGCGAAAGGCGTGGCCGACAGGTCGAAGCAGCGCTGGATGCGCCGGGTTTTGTGGATGCGGTCGAGGCCTTCGATCCAGCGCGTCGCCTCGTCGAGGTCGATGCCATGCTCCTCGGCATGCTTCTTGCTGATCTTCACCTCGGGCGGTTTGCGATAGGCGTGGTGCGCCTCGTCGTTGATGACGATGATATCCTTGTGCGCCGCCAGCTTGCCCAGCACGCGCCGCGTGAAGGCCTCGTCGGACTCGCGCCCCTTCTTCACCACGGATCGCTCCGCTTCCTTCAGCGGCATCAGCGTGTGCCAGTTCTCGATCAGCACCTCAGCCTGGTTCAGCTTCTGGCGCAGGGCCTCGGACGGGCAAAGGTTGAACTCGTCATAGTAGCTGCCCTCGCTGGGCAGCAGCACCTGCAGCCGTTCCTTCACGGTCAGCCCCGGTGCCACGATGAACACGGCGCGGCTGAAATCCTTGTTCCGCTTCGGATAGGTCAGCGCATTCAGCACCTGCCAGGTGATGATCATCGCCATCACCGTGGTCTTGCCCGCGCCCGTCGCCATCTTGTTGCAGAGCCTTTCCCACACACCGCCATCGCCGGGGATCGCGATGCCCTGCTTGTAGGCCTCGGCGCCTTCGACCCACCATATCAGCGTCTCGATGGCCTCGAGCTGGCAGAAATAGAATGGATGCTGCCGCGCCTCACGGTCGTGCCAGTGCTCCAGCAGCTTGCGGGTAACGATGGTCACGCCGGGCCAACCGTCGTCGCGCCACTGATCCACGCGGGTGCGGATCGTGTTCACCAGATCAAGCACCTCGGTGCGCTTAGTGTTGTTGCGCGCGTCGAAAACCTCATAGCTCGCAGGCCGCCGTTCTGGCTTGATCTCCAGATTGCCGCCCTTGGCCTCGACCCAATGCTGCGCCGGGCAGACGAAGGGAGAATTGATGATGAGGGACATGGGCTTATCCCTCCAGCGACATGATCTTGAGCGACTCGATCCCGCGATCATCGACGATCTTGACCGCGATCCGGCGGTTCTCTCCCGCCTCGAAGGGCAGCGAGACGGTGCCGTGGAACTGCTCCAGCAGGTCCTCGTCCAGTTCGGCCCGCACGGTCTTGCGCAGGCGGTTCCAGCCGCCCTTGGCATCCGCCATGGGGAAGAACACCTGATGCGGCATCAGGGATCGGTTGTCATAGTCCACGTCCAGCGACCACATCGCGATCTGCCTGGTGCCGCCCGAGACCAGATCGCCCTTGCGCGGATCGAAATAGTCGAAGCCGTTGACCTGAACCTCCCACAGCCCGTCCTTGCGCTTGCGCAGGTCCACATCGGGCTGGCCCATCAGCCAGAAGGACTGGTTCGAGCTGCGGCCCTTCTTCAGATCCTCGGTCAGAAGGTCGGTGTTCATCTGCGCCTTCAGCAGCGTGACGCCGGGCCAGTTCACCTCGTCGATGTCCTTCGCGGCCTCCGGGTCGAAGGTGAAGGCGCAGAACAGGATGAATTTCGGCGACGGGCGCAGGGTCTCGGCCTCGGTCAGCGCCAGTTCCACCTGCCTCTGCTCCAGCGCCGCGTGCTCGGGGCCGAAGCTGACGACGACACGCTCGCCCGAATCAGTCAGCGATCCGCTGGCGTGGATGTGCTTCAGCCCCGGCAGCGTCTCGAACTCGGCGAAGCGCAGCATCGCGCCGCCCTTGCCGCGCACGCCGGTTTTCAGGAGTTCGTCGCGCCAGAGCGCCTGGCGAGATGTCTCGCCGGAGCGGGCGACGGTCTCGTCGGCCTCTTGCGGCGGGATGCTTTCGTCCAGCGACAGGACGGTCGGCGCGGGCACCGCCTCGACCGAAAAGGGCCCGCAGATGCGCAGCTTGGATTTGTCGATGCGGGGCTTGTCGTAAAGCGTCTCCTGCTCGGCATGGTCGCTGATGCTTTGATCCATGCGGCGCTGCATCGCCTGACGGGCGGCGTGGAAGGTGTCGAAAGGCGCGCGCGCGGCCTCGGGCCAATCGTCCGGCCAGTCGAAGGGCACCTCCCATTCGTGCAGGGTGTCGCCCTTGGCGAAGTCCACCGGCTTGCCCTTGCGCACGCCCTGCGTGGGCTTGAGCGGCTTCGGCGGGGCGGCGCTCAGTGCTGCGTTGAGGCCCTCCAGCGCCGCTGCGATCTTCGGGTGGTCCTCGTCATAGATCGTGTCGATGTCGGGGTTGTTGGCGATGCTTTTCAGCGTGATGTGCGGGACGGTTTCATAGTCGAATCCGCCCCCCAGCCCCTCGTGCGGATAGCGCAGCGCGTAGTAGTCGAAGCTGGCGGTCATCAGCCGCTGCTTGGCCAGCGTGATCGCCACGCGAGAGGTGTCGCAGGTGATCCAGCGCCGCCCCCATTTCTCGGCGACGAAGGCTGTGGTGCCGGAGCCGCAGGTGGGATCGAGCACCAGATCGCCGGGGTCGGTGCACATGACCATGCACCGCTCGATTACGTTTTCATTGGTCTGCACAACGTAAGTTTTGCCTGACGCTGGGGCAGTGTCATGCCAAGGACTGGTGATTTTTGCGTAGGGGTAGTCAGTATGCGGACTGACGAACCGCGGGAAATCTCCTTCGACGAACAGCCGATTTGCAAATCGCAGGCGGTCCATCTTTTCGGGCGAGGCAACCCAGCACTGCCCACCCGTCGGCTTGTAGGTTTCGCCATGAAGTTCAAATGAGAATACACCTTCTTCAGAAAACGATGGTGCCCATTGTGAGATCGTGCCGAAGATGTTCTTTGGAGCAATGCCATCTCTAAGCTCTTGACGCTGCTCTTTTGTGAGCCGTCGTAAGTTCCCCCTGTCATCAACCGTCCCAGTCCAGCGGCCTTTTGCATCGGGCAAGGTTTCTCGGTAAATATGACGATACTTGATTTTTGACGGGTCTTTGCAAAACCAGATCAAGAAATCGGACATTTGTTCAAGCGTCTTTGCCCCCAAGGGCATCAGCTTCTTCCGAAATGGCACAATCGCAACGAAGCGATCCATACCGAAAATTTCTTCCATCATTGAGCGGATGTAATGCAGGTTCTCATCCGAGATCTGCACGAACACCGATCCGCTCTCGGTCAGCAATTCCCGCGCCAGCATCAGCCGGTCACGCAGATAGGTGAGGTAGGAGTGGATGCCGAGTTCCCAGGTGTCCCGGAACGCCTTGATCATCTCGGGTTCCTGGGTCAGGTCGTCGTCCGAGCGGTCCTTGACGTCGCGCTTGTTCGTGAAGGGCTGGAAGTTCGACCCGTATTTGATGCCGTAGGGCGGGTCGATGTAGATCATCTGCACCTTGCCGCCCATGCTCTCCTTGGTCAGGAGCGAGTTCATCACCAAGAGGCTGTCGCCCGCCACCAGTCGGTTCGACCAGCCCTTTTCGTGGTGGTAGAAATCCAGCGCCTGGCGCAGCGGCAGGTTCTCGAACGGCGCTGCGAACAGGTCCGGCTGCCGCCATTGCGTCGCGGCATCCTTCCCTGTCAGCCGCTTCGCCGCATTGGCAAGGATCGTCGCCGGGTCCACCCGTTCGTGGACATGCAGCGAGACGGTATCGACCGCGACGCTCGTCCGCTCCGCCTTGCCCGTCCAGTTGAGATAGGGTGCCTGCAGCCGCTTCAGTTCCTGAAGCGCGTCGCGCATCTTTTCGAGATCACCGCTGGCCAGCGCCTCGTCGATGAGCCGTTCGATCCCCGCCCGCGCAGAGTCGAAATTCAGCACCGGGTCGAGATGCGGGTCGTAGGCCCAGACCGTCTTGTCCCCATCCGGATCGGTGCCGGCATGCACCATCCCGACCTCGGGGTTGTTCACCCGCGTCTCTCCGTGGCGGTAGGACAGCACCTGCACCGGCCCGTCCGGCCTGCGCGCGACCTTCTTCCCGGCTTTGGTCCGGGGCATTCGCGGCGCGGCCTCTTCGGTATGGGTCAGTTCGAACCCATCGTCCTCGTCGCCCTCATCCTCGTCCAGGTCGCCATCCTCATCGCCCAGATCGTCGGTAACGCGAAAAATCGACCCGCCTCGTCCCTTGCCACGCCCGAGCACATCCTCATCGATCAGTGCATCGCGCGCAGTGATATAGTCGTCCTCGGTAAGGTCGGGTATGTGCTCTCGCAGCAGAGCCAGCATGGCCCCGTTACCGATGGAGGAACCGTCATCGGGAGCCAAGTTCAGGATCAGTTCGGTGAGACTGTCAAAAATGCTCGAATCAGCATTGGCCGTATTTGTATGGTTCATATCGCCCCTCTACCAGCTGGTAATCTAGGCAACGCGATACAGGGCTGTAAAGATCGCAACATGCCAGCAGCAGATACCGTCACGGTGGGCACGTCCCAAACCTGTTTGGCTGAGAACGTCCGGAATTACAGCATACAAAGCGATGCCGACTGCCTCTCCCACTCCAGTGGAAATGGCTTCATCAGCGTCGCCAGCGTGATATCCCGCCCCTGTCTGCCATCGAGGATCGCCTCGACGATTGAAGGCGCCAGCAGGGTCAGGCGTAGGACGCGGCTGACATAGGAGGAGCTGATTTTCTCGGCTCGGGCAATGTCCTCAACTGTGGTGTGAACGCCGGTTTCCAGCAGCTTGCGCCAGCGGAAGCCACGGGCGATGGCTTTCACCATGGTGTTGTCGACACGAGCACGTGGCAGCGCCCATGACGATGTGCCATCGGGCAGGACGATCTGCTTGCGCCCACCGCGCTTGTTGAACGTGAGCGGCACATGCACGGTGATGGTGTCGTGATCACTGGTGACGGAAGCTGTTATACTCATGCTGCCTTCCTGTTGTCAGAGTTTTTCCGATCCGACCCTATGGTGCCAAGATCCGCAACAAGGCCGGCCAACCCTAGCGTGCACAGGCGGATGGAAAGGCCGTCAGTGGCAAGATCAACCCGCTCGACCAGAAGCTGAACAATGCGGGCCTGCTCCGCTGGAAACAGTTCGTCCCAGATCGGATCGAGCCGCTCCAGCGCATCGCGAACCTCGGCCTCTGGCAGGTCTTCAATTTCCGACCGAGCCGCACGCCATGTGCCGATGATAATTTCCGGTGCTCGTAGAAGTCCACGCAGTTGATCAATGACGGCGTTCTCCACCTCTGCGGCCGGCACACGAGCGATCGGACAGGCATCGGCCCCGCGTTTCAGCACCGATTGGCTGACATAATAGCGATAAAGCTTGTCGCCCTTCTTTGTGTGGGTCGGCGAGAATGCAGCGCCGTCAGGACCAAAAATCAGACCTTTCAATAGGGCCGGCGTCTGCGCCCGCGTGTTGCTGGCGCGTTTGCGTGGGCTGGTCTGAAGAATGGCACGAACCTTGTCCCAAAGAGCACGATCGATGATCGGTTTGTGCTCACCGGGATAACTTTTGCCCTTGTGCACGGCCTCACCGATATAGACCCGGTTGTTCAGGAGCTTGTAGAGAACACCCTTGTCGACCAGTTTGCCCCGGCGGGTGCGAACATTCTCGGCAGCCAGAGCTTTTGCCAAAACCGTTGCCGAGCCAATGCTTACAAACCGCTCGAAGATCATGCGCACCGTGGCAGCCTCGGTTTCCTCGATTACCAGCTTGCGGCTTTCCACCCGATAACCCAGCGGAACAACACCGCCCATCCACATGCCTTTCTTGCGACTGGCGGCAAACTTATCACGAATGCGCTCGGCCGTGACCTCGCGTTCAAACTGGGCAAAGGACAGCAAGATGTTCAGCGTCAGCCTGCCCATCAAGGTGGTGGTGTTGAACGACTGGGTGACGGAGACGAAGGTGACGCCATTTCTGTCAAACACCTCGACCAGCTTGGAAAAATCCATCAAGGAGCGCGACAGGCGGTCGATCTTATAAACGACCACCACGTCGACCAGTCCATCCTCGATATCGGCCAGCAGCTGTTTCAGTGCCGGGCGTTCCAGCGTGCCGCCGGAAATACCACCGTCATCGTACTGATCACGCACCAGTACCCAGCCCTCGGAGCGCTGGCTGGCAATATAGGCTTCGCAGGCCTCGCGCTGCGCATCGAGGCTGTTGAACTCCTGCTCCAGCCCTTCCTCGGAGGATTTTCTGGTGTAGATGGCGCAGCGAAGCTTGCGAATGGCAGGTTTCGTCATGTCCGGCTCCTGTGGTTTTTCAGGCCGAAGAAAATCCAGCCATTCCAGCGCGTGCCGGTGATGGCGCGGGCGACCGAGGACAGGCTTTTGTAAGGGCGTCCCTGCCATTCAAAACCATCGGCCAGCACAGTAACGGTGTGCTCGACACCCTGCCATTCGCGGATCAAGCGGGTACCGACAATCGGTCGGTCGTCAGCACGGTTGCGACGTACCATCAAGTTGCCGCCATCAAGCTGTTCACCCAAAGCTTCAAGCCGCTCGATTGTCGAGGGTTTCAGCCCGCCATAGGCCAACTCCTGAATCCGATAGGCCAGCCTGCTTTCGAGATAGCGCCGATTAAAAGCGGGCGGTTCGCTGTCGAACAGATCGCGCCACTGCTTCTTCAGTTCCGGCGTTGTGGCCGTCTTCAGCGCCACCAGGCGCGCGGGAATAGGATCATGCGTCGTCATCAAATTCTCCGGTGAGTTGGAGTTGCATGACGGCATCGGTCGGGCGTGAAGTGAAGGCAACTTTCTCCATTATCTTCAACAGGATGAGCACCTTCGCGCTGACGCAGTCGAATGATGCCGCGTGCAAGCAGCTGGCACAGTTCGGCATGACGTTCGGTGGATTTCATGCGCTCTGGTGGCAATGGATTTGGAATATTCATGGGGACCCACCCTCAACGGTTATCCCCAGTCAAGTACTCAGCACCACGTCAAACCGTCTCACCGATTCGACTCGTTGTTGAGGTTTTGATAAAGAACATAATGGGAACAAAATAAAATAGGGTGCACCATGAAGAAGAGCATCAAGAAATTCGTCAGCCGAGAATTCGTCAAAACGGTTGATCTTGAACTTCTGAAGCGACTGATCGACAAATTCGATGCTGCCGAGAAGCTTAAATGGGCTGACTTGCCTGAGGAGGACCGTGAACGACGGGAGGAGATCTACGAAATATTCCGTGGGGCCGATGAAACATTCCCCAAGAAATTACTCGATGCACTTCATCGCATCATGATGCTTTCCAACCCAACAGGAGCGCGGCTTCTCCACGAACGCGCCGAGGCGGCCGGGATCAAGTTGATACCTGACGAGGAACTGAAAGACGAAAATGATGGCCGCCATCTTACGCCGCGGCACATCGCGCTCAGAGCTTTCCTCGACCACCAGGAAATATTCGATCAAACCCGCAAGGTTGCCGCCTTTTTCTTTGGCAGCAAGATTCTGGAATTCCATGGCACGGCTGGTACTCCTTCCCGCCATGATAGTTCAGAAGCACGTGAGGCGTTCCAGAACGCGGCTTCCGCCTATTTTTCGGAGCGCTACCAAGGGCGTTATTGTCGGGTCAGCTGGTATGATGAAGGCGAGGAAGTTCGCATTATGGTGGCTCACGGCAACAATGCCACCATGGCGAATGTCGAGGAAGATGGGGAGGAGCAAACTCGAGCCTGGCGCGAAATTGCCGAAGACAGCATGCGCTGTCCGGCTGGGCAGGTATTATGGCGAAGACACTCGGTGACCAGCGCCAGCTCGCCGCGCTATTTGCAGAGCATATGCTAGGCGACGCCGATTTCTTCAAAAAGCGGGAGAATGAGCAGCTTTACACATTGCAGCCGGTTCGGGATCAAGGTGCGGACTTTCGCTTCCGTTACGATTGGGACGAGCGTGTCCAGGACGTCAAGGTTCAGCAAATTGTGGTCGACGACGGCGAATATGTACTCAATGGCCGCCGGCATTACTCACCTTGGACTTTAACCTGCAAAGACAACCATGATGCGATAGCGCAACTGCACGAGATAGCACCGGATCTCAACCTGTCCGAGGTTCAAGTCGTTTCGATGAGGCTGGTGTTCCAATTCGTCATCAACGAAGACAATTTCCCGGTCACCGTGAGGATCAACCCGCCGCACACCGCCACGATCTCGGACCGCACACTGGAAGACGCAATCATGGAGCTTTTGACACGCAATGGCATCCGCCTCCCTCGTCAAGCTGACACGGCTGCTATTGCAGCGGAGTGACCGCCACCCGATCGGTCGCCTGGATGGAAATGATCAGAAGACTGCAGACGCGGCCGTTTTTCTGCGTTTCCTGAATCTCGGATTGCTGACTGAAGAGGCGCAATTGTCGGACGCCGATGGCATCATGTTCGAAACCATCGGCGGCCGCGTCTGGGGATTTTGTGCAGATGGAACAGGCAATGCTGATGCGCTCACCCCAGATGATCTACGCCAGTTCGAAATCAATATGACTGCCGTTTGCCGGCAAATCCGTAAGGCTAATGGGATCGAAGGACCACCTGTGGAAGTGCTTGGCCCCTTTGCCATGCGGATCGGGGCGGTCGGCAGCGGTAGCAGGCGGCGTCAATATTTTATGGTGCGCGCGCTACGCCCGAAGAATGCGCTCGATCTTGCCTATACGATCCGGGGACATGCCGATGAAGGCGCAATTGTTATTCTGACGCCAACTGAACGCAATTTGCCCGGCAATGTGATCCGCTTGCTGCGGGCAACCCAGATCGAGATCTTGTCAATTGATGCACATCTCGATGAGAGCGCTGCAGAACCACTTGTTCTGCATCTGCTGCGCACACCCGAGGGCTTGTCGATCGACGAGCCGGAGCTTTTTATCGACACCGGTGGTCATCGAGTATGTTTTCATGGTGCTGACGTTAGCTTGACTTCGCGTGAATTCAGCGTTCTCGTCGCCCTAAGCAACGAGGCAGCCAATGAGGCCGGCTTTGTCAATCGCGACTTGCTTCACCATTGCTTGCCTAAAGCCAAAGGCAAAGAGGAAGTTGCTTCTGAGCAGCTGGAAAAGGTTATCAGCAATCTCCGCAGTGCTCTGACGTCGGCAGCTGGCATGCCACGCGAGCATGGGAGAAAGCTCATTATCTCCAAACGCCGCATCGGATATAGGCTCGATATCCAGCAAGAAAATATCAGTATCGTCTAATCCTCCTCCTCCCCACTGGCAGGTTTCTGGAAGCTTCGGGGAAGGTTCCAAAGAGGCTTCTCCAGTCATAATCGACGACCTTCGGCTCATCAAAAACGATGAATCGAGGTCCTACCGATGCGCTGCCCAATCTCTCCCGCTGATCTTTCTACCCTCCAGCATGTTGCTGACCGCGTTGCACGTCGCACACGCCATCGGCTCGGCCTGCCTATGCAGGATCTTGATGATCTGCGCCAGGAGCTGTTGCTCGACCTGATCGCAAGGATTCCCACCTTCGACCACACTCGCAGCCCGCTTGAGGCTTACGCTCAGCTGGTCGCCAGCCACCGTTCCACCCGCATCGATCGCGCCGTGTGGCGCGAGCGCCAGCTTTATGGCCGAACACCTCTGTCGCTGGATACCCCGCTTGCCGGTGATGACAACGCGGTCGTCGGCGATCTGTTTTCGCAAGAACAGGGATTGGGCGCGCTGTTTGGCCAGTCTTTTGATGTCGAGGATCAGGCCATTACCAACACCAGCCTCGATGTCGGGTTAGCGCAGCTTCAGCCCGATGATCAGCATCTTTGCGTAGCCCTTGTCGGCTCGAGCATCGATCAACTTGCCGCTTCTGGCCATGGCGCCCGCGCCACCCTGTACCGCCGCCTGAAAGATATCCGCCTGACGCTTCTCGCCCATGGCGTGGAGCCTGCGTGAGACGGTTTTGAAGCTCGGTGAGTACTAATCAATATGAACAAGATCTCCCATAAATTCACCGCCGCCCAGCTGCTGCTAACCGAGGCGCAGTTCTGCGCCTGGATCGGCCAGTCAGCACCCGGCACTACCATTCAGTACCATAGCGGGTTCCTCGCAATCGACACCGTGCGCGCCAGTAGCGATCTCCTTGAGCATGAGCGCAAGGAACTGGTTCGTGTTGGCCGCCGTGCCTGGTGGGCTTTTGAACACAGCCTCGTCCATCTCGTGCAGCGCCGCCTTGCCACTGATCGGTTCGCCTATCTGGCGATTGCCCGTGCGCGCCCGAAAAAGATGCACGCAAGCTTGCTCAGCGTCCTTGCCCAGCATGACGAAACTGGCGGCCTCGCCAATCCCAATATTTCGCTTCGCCAGTCCCGGTCCTGAAAGGAGCCTTCGATGTTTGCCACCTCCAAGCTGAACAATTTGCGCAAACGCCATTACGGTCTTGATGGTTTGCCAAGCTCGATCTGCGTCCTCGCTCCGGACCAGCTGGCAAGTTCAGTGCGCCCGTTAGAGGTGGCGACCCTCGATGAGGTGGCCTTCGCCATCGTCAAGGCCGAACAGGCTTACAACGCCGCTGGCGATCGCCTGTTTGCCCTGCGCCGCCTCTATAATCTGGCTCGCGAGGCTGGTGGGATCGGGTCTGGTTGTGCAGTCGATGCTGCAATCAATGCCAGGTCGGAGCGCTGATCATGGCTATTCTTGCCATCGACCCGGGCCTCAACAACGGCATTGCCATTCTGGATTGTCAGCGTCGTCTGCTGCTGGCAACCGAAATCCCGGTGATCGGTGAAGGCGCCAACAAGCGTCTGAACCTGATCACCTTCGCCGACATTCTGGGCCAGTTTCGGATCAGCCATGCGGTTGTCGAGGATGTCGCGGCAATGCCGAAACAGGGCCTAACCTCGACATTCCGCTTCGGTCGTGCCTCAGGCAGCTTTGAAGGCGCCCTTGCGGCACTCAAGATCCCGACAAGTTTTATCCGCCCTGCGATCTGGAAGCGCGACATCGGCGCCAAGGCCAAGCAAGCCGAAGATATCCGGGCTCTTGCCATTCAGACCTGGCCGGATCAGTCACATCGCTTTGCTCGCAAGCGAGATCACAACCGGGCAGAAGCAGCCCTGATCGGCCTCTGGTTTCTTCAGCATTCCGGCATCGTCGGCGAGGCGTCAGCAGATCGCATGCCTCCAGGATCCACCGTCATCGCTGATGGTGACGACGGGAGGACGATATGAGCAACCCCTTTGCGCCTCACGGCCTCGACCACATCTCGGTCAGCCAGCTTAATTTGTGGGCTGCAGCTCCAGGCATTTATGTGATGGAGCGTCTGCTCGGCCATCGCGCTCCAGTTGGGGCTGCTGCCCATCGTGGTACCGCCGTCGAAGCTGGTGTCATCGCTGGCCTGATGGGTGCCTCGCTCAAAGAGGCGATCGACACCGCCAATGCTGTTTTCACCGAGCGGACCGCGCTTTCGTCTGATCCGCGCCGGGACAAGGAGCGTGACAGCCTCGCTGGCATGGTCGAGCGCGGGATCGAACTGCTCGGACCATGGGGCAAACCCGATCGTACACAGGTGCGCAAGGAATGGCGCATGGATGGCATTGCCGTCCCGGTGCTCGGCTTCACGGATGCCGAATATGACGCACACGGGCTGATCATCGATCTGAAAACCAGCCACGCCCTGCCGTTAACAATCCGGACATCCCATGCAAGGCAGGTCGCCAGCTATATCGGCGCCGGATCGAACATGAGCGGCGGTGTTGCCTACGTCACCTCGAAAAAGTCAGCACTTTATCAGCTCGAGAACGCATCAGCCCATGTCGCGGCGCTGACTCGCATGGCGCATTCGCTGCAAAACTTCCTCGCCATCTCCACCGATCCACACGAGCTGGCGAGCCTGATCACCGTCGACACTGACAGTTTTTATCTCGCCGACCCACGTGCGCGTCAACACGCGTTCGAGGTGTTCGGCGTCTGAAATCCCCGATCACGGGATGGGCCAGCAGGCGGCCAGATGCCGGCACAAAGCGCAGAGCGCAGAAAGACTGACAACATGACTACTGGTTTTGGATTAAGCATTGGAAGCAGCAAGGATTTCCTCCCCTCCATCCGCATCAACGGCAAGGACGGCGGCGTCGAGCGATCGACATGGGATGGCAGCGAACGCGGCCTCGAAGTGGTCGATGACCTCGTTTGCCTGATGGATTGGTCCACGCTCCAGGTGGGCTGGGTTGAATTTACCGATCGTGGCCCCGACAAGCGTCTGGTCGCGATTGGCGATCCATTGCCTGACCGCCCTTCCGAAAAGCACAAGCAGGGTGTGCAGGTGGTGGTCTATCTGCCGGGCGGTCTTGGCTGCCACGAGATTTGCTCAACGGCAATCGGCGTGGTCGGCGCGCTGGAGCGCATCTATGAGACGAGCATTGCCGCCCCTGAATGGCAGCAAGGCAAGGTTCCGGTGGTGCGCTTGAGCGAGTTCATCAAGGAAAAGACCAAGCATGGCAATCGCGCCGTGCCGGTGTTCGAGATTCTCGACTGGAAGGATCGCCCCGCAGAATTGGACGAGCACAAGGCATCGCCCAAGCCGCGTGCAGCAATGCCGGCATCCACCCCTGTGTCTTCCGGCACGAGCCGTCCGGCTGCGACCGGCTCAACCCAGATGACGCCGCCTGCGTCCGGCGCCCGCGCCCCGGTTCCGGACTTCGGATGAGCGTCGAGGGGATCGGGAGGCGGCCACCTTCCGATCCCCGGCACCACCACGAAACAATGAGCTTGGACATGGGGCGCGTAGATGACCGTAGAATTGCCAGATGATTTTGCAAGCGCCTGCCAATGGGCCGACAGCTATCGGGCGCTGAGCCTTGCGGTGATCCCTGCTGCTGGCCGGGAAAAGATCCCGGTCGGCAAATGGCGTGAGTTCCAGACTGGCATTCCGCAGACCGTTCATGATCGCTGGTATGGCGACGACGGTGAACATCGCGCCAATTACCGCATGGGGTTCCTGACCGGTGCTGCCTCACTCGGCGATGGCTGGAAGCTGCTGGTCGTCGACCTTGATGAAAAGGGCAGTGTCTCCGGTTCCGCGACTTGGAATCATTGGGTTGCCGACAACGAACTTGGCTGCGATCCTGAAACGTGGCGCGCCCGCACCGGCGGCGGTGGCCAGCACATCTATTTTCGTTATCCCGCGCATCTTTCCATCAGGAATGCGCAGGAGACGATCGCCGGCATCGATGTGCGGGCTGAAGGCGGGTTTGTCATAGCCCCGCCGTCGCGCCATCAGAACGGCAAGCAATATCTCTGGACCTTCTCGCCCTTCGACACGGAGCTGGCCGAAGCGCCTGCGTGGCTGCTGGACAAGGTCGGGGCAACGGAGGCGCTGCCACTGGCGGCTGCGCCAGCCCAGCCATCGGCATTGTCATCATCATCACCTCCACGCGCCGAGACGACGGCGGCGGATCCCCAGGCATCACCACACCAGATCACTGATGCCTGGGGGCACATCGTTGATGGCCGCGATGCCTATATGCGCGACATGGTCTGGGCAGCAATCGTCGACTGGTATCGCGAATGCCCGATACCGCCAACCAGTCCCGAAGTCGAGCAGAAGCTGCTTGAGGTTTATGCAGTCTATGAGCGCAAGGTGCGTCCGCGGGAGGCTGGAAACACGCTCGAGAACGAAGGGCGCGGCCTTTCTGCTTTCCGGGAAAAGTGGGCTTACGCCATGCGGCAGTGGGACACCAAGGTTGCAGCGGCGGCGAAGGAAAAGCCAACTGGATCCCACAGGGTCATATGGGAACAAACATCACCTTCAGTCGACCTCTCGGCCGAACTGGAATGGTTCGACGATATCAGTCCGGTCATAAGCACGCCCTATATCGTCAAGGACGTCCTTGATCTCGGTGCCATGTCGGTCGTCTACGGCCCATCAAATTCTGGCAAGACCTTCTTTGCCCTTGATATCGCCTACCATGTTGCGATCGATCATTCCTGGCGTGCTCAGCGCGTTGCAGGCGGGTCGGTCCTTTATCTTGCTGCCGAGGGTGGCAATGGCATTGCAAACCGTATTGTCGGCCTCAGAAAGACCAGCGGCGTCGTGGACGTACCCTTTGCGCTGCGCCGTGCTGGTCTGGATCTTCTCAATCCGGATGCCGACACCGAGCGTGTCATCAAGCTTGCCGAGGAAGTTGAAAAACGCGCGCCCCTTAAATTGATAGTGATCGACACGCTGTCGCGCGTTATCGCCGGTGGCGACGAAAACGGTCCGGTCGACATGACAGCGTTCATCAAGAATATCGATCGCATCCGTCATGCCACCGGCGCCCATATCATGATCGTCCACCATACCGGCAAGGATGCGGCCAAGGGCGCACGTGGTCATTCATCGCTCAGGGCTGCGACCGATACCGAAATCGAGGTCTCAGTCGACGAGATGGAAACGCGTCTCGCCAAAGTGACCAAGCAGCGTGACCTGCCGGGGGGCGAGGAGTTTGCCTTCAAGCTTGATCCAGTCGCGCTCGGTGTCGACGATGACGGTGACACCGTCACCACATGCGTCGTGCTGCCCATGGAGAAGCAGGCGCAAACGGATGATTTTCTGCCACCACGTACAACCTGCAAGGCCATCCTGAAAGCAGTCGACGAGGCCTGGAAGGCGAAACATCCGTTCTCGATGGCACCCCAGTCAAAAGCGTCCGGGCGATATGCGCCACGGGCGCTCGGCCAGCAATTCGATCTGCCTGGCAAGGTCATCGAGACCCTGCTGATCAGCTGGATCGACAACGCCATCGTCGCCGTCGAGATGTGTGATTCCGACACCAAGAAGCGCGGCCTGAAGGTGCTCGAATGGCTCGATTGAGAGTTACGGAGGTTGCACGGAGGTTACGGAACTATGCCAGCTAAGCCATTGAAATCATTATCCGGAAGTCACTACGGAAGTTACGGAGAAGGAGGTGCTAAGCCATTGATTTCATTTACGGAGGTTTACGGAAGTCTGACCTCTTCTAAAGAAGGCCGCTGCGCTTCGGCTCCGCGGCCTTCAAAGGGGTCACGCGAGAAGGAGTTTGTTCATGGCCTATGATTTCAACAATGCGAGGCTGGCGACCAAGCCCAAATCCGAGATTGTCGTCGACATGATGGCAGCGTTGCACAAGCTCGATGCGCTGGCGCGCGATATGGAACGCAAATGGGGTGCGTGCCGTCTGCCAGCACTGGTGCCAGATGATCTGGCAAAACGGTTCTATTCACAACACCGCAAGGTCTCGATGGCGCTGCGCGAGGGACGCAACCAGGATGCGCTCCACGAGATAGAGCGTATGGTGACAGCTTGGCAGTTTCTGGATCAAGAAGCAGACAGGCTGGGTGCGGAGCCGATCCATCCTGCCGTCTGGGAGGTTGCACTTTCCGATGGCACGGTGGCGGCGATCGTCCAGGACGAGGATAGTGCTGCCGCTGTCGATCCGCAGGACCGCGCCATGAAAGTCTACATGCTGTCCGAGATCGCCCGCCTGATCGAGGCCATGCCGACGGTGATGGCGATCAAGGAGGAATGGCCCGGCGCCAAGGTTGTGCCGACACGCACGATCACTGCCGACAATTACTGGTGGGAGCATGGCGATGAACTGCCGTTTTGACCGACCCCGCAGCCGCGATGGCAGCGACCTGATCTGGACACCCAGGCTGGTCGAGGAGCGCCTCGCTGAAGCTGCTGCCGTGCTGCAGCGATTGCCTGCGCCACGGCGACAGGGATATTTTAATACGTGGCCTCGTCACAGCTATGAGTTCGGCGACCTCGTGGGCCAAGCGCCACGACAAACGTCGTTGCCACCACCATCGCCTGCTGTGATTTCACGCATGGAAGAAACGCTGACATGGACAATCGGCTTGGATCCAATCGATGGCGGGATTGTCTGGCTGCGCGCCCACAACGCACCATGGAAAGCAATCTGTTGGAAGGTCGGCTTGCAGCGCTCCGCAGCCAATGAGCGCTGGCTCTTCGGGTTGTGCATCATCGCCATGAATCTCAACCGGCAGCCGATGCCGAGGAAGCGGTCACGGCGTTATGTGATCGAACGAATGAAGGACTTTTCGGCTACAGCGCTGCTTTAAGATGCAAGCGATGGGGTGCGGTTCAACCCTCCCGTTTAATCGGCACTACGTAATCAAATATCAACGTGAACACGAAGGTGAAGACCAGGAAAAATATCAATAGTGCCACTTGCATCACAAGTGCATCGAACGGTCCCACCTGGTACCAGAACATGAATAGCGGGATCAGTATGGCAATCAGGCCGAATTCGAAACCAGCGGCATGGACTGCACGCAAGCCAAGGGAACGGGTCTGAATTCTGCGGATTCGCTCCCACCTCTCAAAGAGCGTGTTGTAAATAAAGTTCCAGACAACCGCAGCAACGGAGCTTGCAACAGCAACCGGCAGCGAGCCCTGCGCCTCGCCTCCGCTGAGGGTCGCAAGAAGCATGGTTGCAAAAGCTATCGCGAATATTTCAAAAACGACGACGTAGGTGATCCGTCTTGCAAGTGGAGAGAGTGTCATCTGCCTTCGATTCGGTCTGAATTTTTGTGGTTTTGTAACCAGGTAACCCAAAATTCCCACTAAATGCATCTTGCAGACAACTGCTTTTGGTTTGACCCGAAATGACGGCAATATCTCCATTTGGGTTGACACTGCATCGATCGTAGTCGTGCGAAGAATGTCCGCCGGACATACCGCAGCAAGACAAAACCTGCTGATTTGGGGTATATTCTGGCTATGCTTGCGAGAGTAGCGCGCCGCGACGGCAGTAATCCTCGCAGGCGTTTTTCGTTTCCAGCACCATCATTTCTATCATTGAGATCAGCATCATGGCCGTTTGTCCACCGATCCACCGTCCTGTTGGACGGCGTGAGAAACGTGAGCGTGACCAGGACTATGCACGGCGACGCAATCCAGAAGCCCGCGCGCTCTATCGCTCGAAGCGCTGGCGCACCGAACGCGCTGCATTCCTGCACCAGCATCCGCTGTGCGTGGAGTGCCAGCGACATGATCTGATACGCCCGGCGAACGTCGTCGATCACATCGATCCGCATGGCGGTGACGAGACGGTGTTTTGGGACCGCAGTCGCTGGCAGGCGCTGTGTGCTTCCTGCCACGGCCGGAAGACGGCAGCAAAGGATGGCGGTTTCGGCAATACGAAACGCTGCTCATAGCCCCCGGGGGAGTCTAAATCTCTAACGATTTCAATGACATGACCGCGCGCCACCAAGAACTCATCCGTGGCCAAAATGGCGATGGGGGGGGGGTACGCGACCAAGATGTTGATTTTGTTGGATACGAAAAATGCAAATGGCTGATCCTGCCACCATCGACGCCATTCACGGCGATCGCCAGCTTGCCGTCGAATACCGGCCGCTCGATGCGCTGGTGCCGTACGCCCGCAATGCGCGCACGCATTCTGACGCGCAGATCGCCGAGATCGCCGGCTCGATCCGCGCATTCGGTTTTACCAATCCGGTGCTGATTGCCGAGGACGGTACGTTGATCGCCGGCCACGGAAGGGTGCTGGCTGCGCGCAAGCTCGGCATGGAGACAGTGCCGGCCATCGTGCTGACGGGCCTGTCGGAGACGCAGCGCCGGGCGCTGGTGCTGGCCGACAACCGCATCGCCATGAATGCTGGCTGGGACGAGGATCTGCTGGGGTTGGAACTCTCCGATCTACAGGAGGCAGGCTTTGATCTCGGCCTGACCGGCTTTGATGACGACGAATTGCAGGACCTGCTTTACGGCAGCAGCAACGAACAGGACGGGCTGACCGAGGATGACGCCATTCCGGAAGTGCCGGCAACGCCGGTCACCCGACGCGGCGATCTGTGGCTGCTCGGCGATCATCGCTTGCTCTGCGGTGACAGCACAGACCCGGATGATGTGACCCGCCTGATGAATGGCGAGCGGGCGGCATTGTTCGCGACCGATCCGCCCTATCTCGTCGATTATGACGGCACCAACCATCCGACCAAGAAGAACGCCTCAAAGCGGGCGAAGAAAATTGCCAACAAGGATTGGTCGGAAGACTACATCGAGCAGCCGCACTGGGATGATTCCAGTCAGGGCCCTGAGTTTTACGAAGCCTTCTGCCGGGTGGCGATCGACCATGCCATCGAGGAGAACGTCGCTTGGTATTGCTGGCACGCTTCACGCAGGCAACGCATGCTGGAAAATGTCTGGGACAAGTTTGACGTCCTGCATCACCAGCAGATCATCTGGGCCAAGTCCCGCCCGGTGCTGACCCGCTCGGTGATGCTATGGGCGCATGAGCCCTGCATGTTCGGCTGGGTTCGCGGCAAGAAGCCTCGCATCAATCGCGA
>NZ_FORF01000011.1 GCF_900113935.1 Aquamicrobium aerolatum DSM 21857 | reverse complement strand
GTCTTGTGCTCTGCAGCTTCAGGCACAGCCAGGCCTTCCATCATCTGGATAAAGATGCCTTTGTCGCCCCAGCGTTTCCAGCGGTTATAAAGCGTCTTCGCCGGGCCATATTCCTTCGGCGCATCGCACCACCTGAGCCCGTTGCGGTTGACGAAGATGATGCCGCTCAGAACGCGTCGATCATCAACGCGCTGGCGACCATGGCTCTTGGGAAAATAGGGCCGAAGACGAGCCATTTGCTCGTCCGTCAGCCAAAACAAATTGCTCATCAGTCAGGCTCCTATACGCCCGTCTGAATCACACCCATTCCTCTAAATCAATGGGTCCTGAGCCTAGCTCAACCTCTTCCCGTCGAAAATATCAAAAAGGAGAATTTGCTCTTTCCATTTTGGCAACAATCCGCGCCTACCAGGGAACCGTGCCAACGGGAGGCTCGACCTGAAACGTATTCAGGATGAAAGCCAGCATCGTGTAATAACCAACCAAAGCCGCGAGATCGAGAATACCGTTCGGCGTGAGCAGTGCCTGCAGCTTCGCAAATGGGTCGGGCTCGAGATCCTGGCCCTGCAATGTCTGCTTTACGTAGAAAAAAACCAGCGCATCATCTTCGTTCTCGAACTCAGGTTCTGCCCCGGCCGCGAGCGCACGCTGCACGTGGTCGCTGATCCCCAGGGAGAGCGCAATGGCTGAATGGGCGTACCATTCATAGCGTGTTTTCCAGTGAACGGAGATAGCCAGAATAGCAAGTTCACGCCACCGTTGCGGGACACTGCACTCGAACCGAACGTATCGCCCGAGTGCTTCAACTGTGCCGGCAAGATCAGGATTGTTGAGAAGCACGGCATGCGGGCCTCGCACACCGTTGGGCCTGCTTCCCGCGATACTGTTGAAAACCTCGAGCTGCCGCCCCTCCAGACCTTCCTTGGATGTGACAAGCGTAATTCGTGCCAATTTACAGTTCCTTGTGAAACGACAGGATCGCCTCGGCGACCTTCAAAGGCTGTTCCAGTGCCGAAATATGCCCCGCACCGCTGATGACTTCGAACCGCGAGCCGGGTGTCAGACGATGCATTTCACGCATGGTTTCAACCGGAGCGCCGACATCCTCAGCGCCTGTCAAAAACATCGCGGGTATGCTCATGCTTGGCAGGCGGGGCGTGCAATTCAGGGCTTTCAGCGCGGCAGCCGAGAAGCAGTAGCCATCAACGCTGGTACGCAGCATCATCTCACGAACCTTCGCAACCTTGGCCGGATCGCCGAGAAACTCACTGGTAAACCAGCGATTGATGGTTGCATCAGCGATCGCTGCAACGCCGTTAGCGCGCACTTTGGCGATCCTGTCATCCCACGAGTTGCGATATGCCTCAGGCGCATCCCCCCTCGCATTGCAGACAATAAGGCTGGAAATGCGATCACTGCCACTGAGTGCGAGCGTCATGCCCACCATGCCACCCATCGAAAGACCAGCAAATGCCGCGCTTTCAATTTGCAAGATATCCAGGAGGCGGATCACGTCTTGAGCGAGATCCTCCAGGGTAAACCCAACCGCACCCGCCGGCGTGCGCCCATGACCGCGGGAATCGTAGCGGATGATCCGGAAATATTCGCCGAGATGACCAGCAGCGTCAGCCCACATCTGGCAATCGGTCGCCAGACCGTGTGCAAGAACAAGCGCCGGGCCGCTTGGGTTGCCCTCAGTGATATAGTTGAGCTCAGTCATTTCTAGGCTGATTCCCTTCGGTGATGCGTCAGCGAGCCCTGATGGAAAAGTAGCGGGTCGCCGGCGGCAACTTGTCCTTGCGTCACTCTGCCAACGACAATGTCGTGGTCGCCGGCAGGATGAACGGCATGAACTTCGCAGATGAGATGTACGAGACTGTTTGGCAGCAAGGGCAACGCATCGCGTTCCTCAACCTCCTCCAGTCCCTCGAAGCGGGGCGCATGTTCACCAGCGAAGCGCTTGCACAAATCTTCCTGGTCCGCCGACAGAATGTTCACGGCAAAACGCCCCGTCCGCTTCAGGGCTTCGCCAGTTGAACTTCCCTTTTTGGGGCAAACGAGCAGCAGGCTAGGCGTCAGCGACACAGAAGTCAGTGAGTTGACTGTCATGCCATAGCGTGTGCCGTTCTCGGCTGCAGTGAGGACAGCCACCCCGGTCGGGAAGTTGCTCATCGCTTTCCGGAATTCTGCCTGGCAGATCCCGTCGTGATCATAATCAACAGCTACGGCAGGGCGGCTCATGTCGTCTCCTTTAAGATCTGACACGAGTTTATCGGAAAGCTTGCATTGCTATGAAGTCTGAAATACGAAATTGCTTCTTTCTAAAATTTCCGAAATGATCAGCAATGAACAAATTCATGGCGATATCGGTCTTCGTGCGGGTGGCAGAGCACGGTGGTTTCACGGCGGCAGCTGAAACGCTCGATCTTTCAGTTTCTGCCGTCACAAAAACAATATCGCGACTGGAAGATGAGCTGGGTGTCCAGTTGTTCAATCGAACAACCAGGCGCATCAACATTACCGATTACGGTCAGAAATTTTATGAACGCTGCATCCGTATTCTCGCCGAGCTGGAAGATGCAGAAGCTGCACTGCAAACTGGAATAGCTGCTCCGAAAGGACGCATCCGCGTTGTCCTGCCATTTTCGTTCGGTCGCGTTACCGTCATACCTCAGCTGCCTCGTTTCCTTGAGGCTCATCCCGAGATCGAGGTAGACGTTCATTTCAGCGACGCAGCGGTCGATATGATTGCGGAGGGTTTCGATATCGCGGTGAGGACGGGCGAGATCAGCGATTCCCGCCTCAACACCCGCGTGCTGACGCGCGGCAGTCAGGTCACGGTCGCATCGCCAGCCTATCTGGAGCGACACGGATGGCCGCAAACCCCAGATGACCTGTCGCATCACAATTGCATTGTCGGCAGATTTGGACCCGAATGGTCTTTCCTGCATCCGGACAAGCGCCGCTTCGTCGTCCGGGTTTCAGGCAACTGCACCATCAATAGCGGTGACGCGCTGCGCGAGGCCGCAGTCTCGGGTCTTGGGATCGTTCAGGGAACATGGTGGCTGATGCGGAAAGACCTGGAACAAGGTTCCGTGGTCTCGTTGCTGGATGATTGGGCCGACCAGGGAATGTCGGTCTCGATACTTTATTCCGCCAATCGTCACGTCCCACAGAAGGTGAGGGCGTTTCTCGATTTTCTGATTGAAATCACGAAGTTGCCCTGACAAACGGACAACAACAACGCCAGAACACATTGAGTGTGATCTGGCGTTGCAAGAGAGACGAACTCAGCCTGAAGCAAACGCTTAGGCAGAAATCGCGGCGTTCACGCGCGGCATCACCTCTTCAGCCATCAGCTGCATCGAACGCTTGGCAAGGTCTGCATCCGCCCAGTCCAATCCGGCATAGACGATCTCGCCGAAATCGCCGACTTCTTCACGCAGCGCAAGGATCTGATCAACGACCGAGTTCACGGTGCCGTGGATCATCAGATTGTCCATCATGTAGTCGTATGTCACCGACTCGTCTGACTGTTCACGCTCGCTCTTGAACACAAAGAGGCGCTGGCTACGGATAAGCTTCTTGCGGATCTGTTCGTAGTAGAAGCGATAGGGGCTGTTTGCGTCGTCGCGACCGTAGCTGCGTGCAGTGTTTTCATCATCGGCGACAAAGATCGTGCGCGCCACGCGCCAATCGGCGGTATCTGCCTTCTGCCCGACCGACTCCTTGCCTTCCACGTAGTTCGGCCAATGGGTCTTGACCCATTTTGGCAGGAGGAAGTTGGCGGACAATGGATGAAAATCGCGTTTGCCCATGGCAATGACACCCTTGGAGTAAGGCGCCAGCACAGTTCCGACGATTTCGGGACGAGGCTGCTGAAGGGGCTTTGGCAACTGACCAACACCGAGTTCCATCGCGGCGGTTCGTGCCGTTGAAACCTTGTAGCGGTTGTCGGGGAAGTCGATGTCGTAGGGCGCATCGCGTTCCCAGATAGCCAGGATGACGTCGATGGCTTCTTCGAACATCTTGTTGCGGTCTTCATCCAAGATACCAAGAGCCTCGGCGTCCGTGGTGAGAGCCCCCGGGCTGATACCCAATATCAGCCTTCCATTCGACATGTGATCCAGCATTGCTGCATGGGCAGCGATGAGGACAGGGTGAGACTGCGACAGGTTGGACGTGCCTGTCGCCAGCTTGATGGATTTGGTGTCCGAGACGAGCGACGCCAGAAACAGCATGCTGCTGGTGATGTTCTCGTGCACATCTGACAGGTGTTCGCCGATGAAAGCGTCGTGAAAGCCCAATTGGTCCGCCAGGATGACCGCTTCGCGGTCTTCGCGAAGCGTGTCGACCCACGCGCGTTCTGCCGGGTGCATCGGCATCGTAAAATATCCAAGCTTCATACAAGTCTCCCTGAAATTGGTGAGGCTAGATATGACGCCTGGCGAGCTCAATGGAATGTCTGATATCGGAAAAGAACTATTGCCCTATTTTCCGAAATCAGGTCATCGAACGCTCAGAAACAAGGATCCCGTCGTTGTCGCTGTAGAGGAAATGGCCCGGCTGGAACAAGACGCCACCGAAAGCGACCGGCTGGTTGACCGTTCCCTTGGCTGTCTTCGAAGATTTTGCTGGATTAGTGCCGAGCACTTTCACATGAAAATCCATCTCGTCCAGCAGATCGGCATCACGGGCAGCGCCATTGATGATCACGCCGCTCCAGCCATTGGCGGCACCAAGTCCGGCGATCACGTCACCAATCAAGGCGCATCGCAGTGAAGCCTGTCCATCGACGACCAAGACCTGATTATTCCCTGGCTTGGTAAGCATCTGCTTTATCAGTGCGTTGTCCTCAAAACAGGACACTGTGGCGATCCTGCCGGAAATTCTTGCACGCTTCCCCAGCCTGCGGAACTGCAGCGCGCAAGACGGAAGGCTCTCATCTTCATCGATCAAATCGGCCGTCGTGAACAAAACGCATCCCTCTCCATTGTGGTGCCCAATCGACCTGAACGAGCTTTTCGAACTGGTCACCGCTCGCTGGCCCCGTGATGTCTAGTACGTCACAGATGTTGGATCAGAAAGCAGCTTGCCTCCCTTGTCAGGTAGCCATGCGGGTTGCAAGCGTGCCATCGGCCTTTGGCCCCGACCGCACCCGTCTTGCCCGACCGAAACGCAAGTTTCCGGCAAACAGGGAATCGCGAAACTCAATTTGTCACGCCAGCCTCAACAGCTTCCCAGCCGCCATCCTTGTCCCCTGCCCGATACACTGCATCGATCAGCTTCTGGTTGCGCACCGAATCCTCGAGCGTGAACACGGTGGTTGCCTCACCTCGCGCGGCACGGGCAAAGGCTTCGACCTGAAACCGATATTGATGGGCGGCGGGAAATCGGAAAACTTGCGCCTGCGTGTGGCTGCGGTCGTGAACACGCACAATAGGATCGCCATAGACGCCGGCATTGAACGGCGCTTCGACCTCGATAAAGCCTTCGTTGCCGTGAAACACCATCACCTGGCGCGCCGCCAACTGGGTCGCGACATAGAACGATAGCTCGAACGTGCCGAAATCGGCGCGCACGCTGGCGAAACGATCCGTACCGAAATTCGGGTCGCGCTCGACGCTCGCCTGCACCCGCAGCGGCTCCCTATCGGTGACAAACCGCGTCACCACCGTCGGATAGACGCCGATATCGGGCAACGCGCCGCCGCCCAGTTCGGGCTGATTGCGCATATTCTCCGGATCGACATTGTAATAGGAAAACGCGCCCTGCACCTGACGCAACTGACCGATCGCGCCCGCCTGCACCAGATCGCGCACCTTGCGCCATTGCGGGTGATAGGTCACCATGAAGGCTTCCGACACCAGCACCTTGTTGCGGTCGCGCGCGGCAATCACCGCGGCAATGTCTGACGCCTTCAGTGCCAGCGGCTTTTCCACCAGCACATGCTTGCCGGCATCCGCCACTCTGATTGCCCATTCGACATGCTGCGATGTCGGCAGCGGAATGTAGACCGCGTCGACCGCATCCGACGCCAGCAACTCCTCGTAGGTGCCGAACGCATGCGGCGCGCCGCATTGCTGGGCCAGAGCCTGCGCTCGGGCGAGGTCGCGACTGGCAACCGCCGACAGCACACCATTGCTGGACGTCAGGATCGCCGGAATGACATGCACCTGCGCGATCTTTGCCGTCGACAACACACCCCAGCGAAACATCTGCGTCTCCTCGCAAGGCCAATCCGCTCAGACGGTACGACCAGCTCCGTCAAAAGAAAAGGGCGCCGCTTCGGCGACGCCCTTCCTCAAATCGCAAAGTGCTGAACTCAACCGCGCAACACACCGCCGGTCTGCTTCGCGACGTTGTCGACAATCTTCCTGGCCAGGGTCTCGAAATCCTCGTCAGTCAGCGTGCGTTCCAACGGCTGGATCGCCACTTCGATGGCGACCGACTTCTTGTCCGCGCCAACAGAAGCGCCTTCGAAGATGTCGAACACGCGCACATCGGTGATCAGCTTCTTGTCGACCGACCCGGCAGCGCGGGTCAGCGATGCAACCTCGACCGCCTTGTCGACGACGAAGGCGAAGTCGCGGCGCACCGCCTGGAATGGCGACAGTTCCAGCTTCGGCTTGGTGCGCGTCGGCTTGGCCTTGGCTTCCGGGATCGCGTCGATGAACACTTCAAAGCCGCACAGCGGGCCCGACACGTCGAGCGCTTCCAGCGTCTTCGGATGGAACTCGCCGAACGTGCCGAGCACGACTTTCGGCCCGAGCTTGATCGTGCCCGAGCGGCCCGGATGATACCAGGCCGGCCCGCCGGCCTCGATCTGCAGGCGCTCGACCGGCGCACCGGCAGCCTCAAGCGCGGCCAGCGCATCGGCCTTGACGTCGTAGACATTCACTGAAGCCGCATTGCCGGCCCAGTGGCGGCCCTGCCCGTCAAGCTTCGCCGTGCCACGACGCACGCCGCCAGCAACGCGGCGCTGCTTATCCGGCGTGTCGCCTTCATAGGTGCCCGACACTTCGAACAGCGCCACATCGGCAAAGCCGCGGTCGGCATTGCGTTGCGCCGCCGAAATCAGCCCCGGCAACAGCGATGGGCGCATGTCGGACATGTCGGCGGCAATCGGGTTCGACAGTTTCAGCGCTGTCGCGCCACCGCCGAACAATTCGGCGTGCTTGGCCGGAATGAACGACCAGGTGACAGCCTCCATCATGCCGCGCACGGCCAGCGCACGGCGCGCATTGCGGGTGCGGATCTGCAACTGGGTCAGGATGCGGCCATTGACGGCGTCGTGCGAGGTCAGCGGCTGCGGCGCGATGTTGTCGACGCCATGAATACGCATCACTTCTTCGACAATGTCGGCCTTGCCATCGACGTCCGGACGCCATGACGGCACCGTCACCTCGATGACTTCGCCGTCACCCTTCGGCGTGAAGCCGAGACGTGTCAGGATCGCACGGCTTTCATCGGCTGACACCTCAATGCCGGTCAGGCGCTTCACTTCCGCAAACGGGAACGTCACCACCTTGGGCTGATGACCGGCATAGCCAACCACCTGCGCCTCACCCGGCGTGCCGCCGCACAGATCGAGCACCATCTGCGTTGCCAGATCCAGCCCCGGAACCATGAATTCGGGGTCGACGCCACGCTCGAAACGATAGCGCGCATCCGTGATGATGCCGAGCGCACGCCCGGTGCGCGCGACGTTGAGCGGCTCCCACAGCGCCGATTCGATCAGCACGTCGGTGGTGTCCTCATCGCTGCCGGTATGCTCGCCACCCATCACGCCAGCGATGGAATCAGCACCTTCCGCATCGGCGATGGTGCACATCTGCGAATTCAGCGTGTAAGTGCGCCCGTCGAGCGCCACCAGAGTCTCACCGTCATGGGCACGGCGCACGACGATGTCGCCGACCACCTTCTTGGCGTCATAGACGTGCAGCGGGCGGCCACGGTCGAAGGTCAGATAGTTGGTGATGTCGACCAGCGCATTGATCGGGCGCAGGCCGATGGCGATCAGACGCTGCTGCATCCATTTCGGCGACGGGCCGTTCTTGACGCCCTTGACCAGCCGCACCGCAAAACCGGGGCACAGATCGGGTGCCTCGATCGTCACCTTGATCGGGCACGCGCCCTCACCCTTGACCGGCGCGACCGCATCGTTCTTCAGCGTGCCGAGCCCGGCTGCTGCCAGATCGCGCGCAATACCGTGAACGCTGGTGGCGTCCGGGCGGTTCGGCGTCAGGTTGATCTCGATCACCGCGTCATCAAGCTTGGCCCATGTCGCATAGCTGACGCCCACCGGCGCGTCTTCGGGCAATTCGATGATGCCATTGTGCTCGTCCGACAGCTCCAGCTCGCGCTCCGAGCACATCATGCCGTGGCTTTCGACACCACGAATCTTGCCGATCGACAAGGTCACGTCGATGCCGGGGACATAGGTGCCGGGCGCGGCGAAAGCGCCGATCAGGCCAGCACGGGCGTTGGGCGCACCGCACACAACCTGCACCGGATCGCCCGTGCCGGTGTCGACCGACAGCACCCGCAGCCGGTCGGCATCGGGATGCTGCTCTGCGCTCAGCACCTTGGCGATCACGAACGGCTTCAGCACCGCCTTGTCGTCGACGCTTTCGACTTCAAGACCGATCATCGTCAGCTTCTCGACGATCTCGTCGAGCGACGCATCGGTGTCCAAATGATCCTTAAGCCAGGAAAGAGTGAATTTCATGTCTCGGTCCGCTCGCTCTAGCGCTGGGTGGAGAAGCCGTCGTGGCGTGGCAACTCGTCGGCAAGGTGAATAAAGGGCAGCCTTCGTTTGTCGAAGGCGTGGAAGGACGGCGGGTAGCGTTCCGGTTCATCCATGAAACCGAGCGCCAGATAGATCTCGCCGGGCAATTGGTCGTCGCGGTAGCCGATCTGGCTGCCGCAATGCTCGCAGAACGACCGTTCGACGCCGCCGGAGCGAAATGTCTTCGGCGTGCCAAACCAGGTAACGTCACTGTCGTTGAACACGACGAACGCCATCATCGGCGCGCCGGTCTGCTTGCGGCAGTCGCGGCAGTGGCAGTAGAGGCGCAGCATCGGCTGCGCACGCATCTCCGCCGAGATCAGCCCGCAGCGGCAGGCGCCACCATGCGGCGCGTCACTCACTGGCTCAGCCCCCCGAACAGGGTTGGCAGGTCGAGCGGACGGAAGCCGTAATGCTGCAGCCAGCGTACATCGGCGTCGAAGAAGGCGCGCAGATCCGGCATGCCATATTTCAGCATCGCGATCCGGTCGATCCCCATGCCCCAGGCAAAGCCCTGATAGATTTCCGGATCGAGCCCGCCATGGCGCAGCACGTTGGGATGCACCATCCCGCAACCCAGAATCTCAAGCCAGTCATTGCCCTCGCCAAAGCGCACCTCGCCCGGCCGCGAACGGTCGCACTGGATGTCGACTTCCATCGACGGCTCAGTGAACGGGAAGAATGACGGGCGGAACCGCATCTTCACGCTGTCGACTTCGAAAAACGCCTTGCAGAACTCTTCCAGCACCCACTTCATGTTGGCGACATTGGCGCTCTTGTCGATCACCAGTCCCTCAACCTGATGGAACATCGGCGAATGGGTGGCGTCGGAATCCTGCCGATAGGTCTTGCCGGGAATAACAATGCGGATCGGCGGCTGCTGTGCCTCCATCGTACGGATCTGCACCGGCGAGGTGTGGGTGCGCAACAATTTGCGCTCGCCTGCCTCGTTCGGCTCGAAGAAGAACGTGTCGTGCATCTCGCGCGCTGGATGGCCTTCCGGAAAATTCAGCGCGGTGAAATTGTAATGGTCGGTCTCGACATCCGGGCCTTCGGCGATGGCAAAGCCGAGATCGCCGAAAATCGCGGTGATCTCGTCGATCACCTGGCTGATCGGATGGATACGGCCGCGTTCAGCCGGGCTCTGGCGCACCGGCAGCGTCACGTCGAGCTTTTCCGACACCAGGCGCGCCTCGATGGCGGCGTCGCGCAGATCGCTCTTGCGGGCGGCAAGCGCGGTGCCGACACGGTCGCGCAGGCCATTGATCGCCGGGCCCATCACCTGGCGCTCTTCGGCACTCATCGCGCCCAGCGTCTTCAGCTTTTCGGAGATCGAGCCCTTCTTGCCAAGGGCAGCGACCCGTACCGCCTCGATGGCGGCCTCGTCACCTGCCGCGGCAATGTCGGAAAGCAGGGTGGCTTCCAGTGCAGCCAGTTGCGCGTTTTGTTCGCTCATATCGGATTCACTTCACAGACGTTGCCAGGGATCAAAGAAAAACCCGCGCCAGCCTGCCAGCGCGGGTTTCCCAAATCAGATGTCGAAGCTTGGGAAGCGCTGGCTTAGGCGACAGCGCTCTCAAATGCGTTCGGGGTCGTGTCCTTCAGGTACTCGAGAGCAGCCTTCGACTTTTCGACCAGAACAGCAAATGCCTGCGGCTCATGGATCGCCATATCGGACAGAACCTTGCGGTCGATCTCGATGTTCGCCTTGTTCAGACCATCGATGAAGCGAGCGTAGGTCAGGCCGTGCTCGCGCACAGCGGCGTTGATACGCTGGATCCAGAGCGCACGGAAATTGCGCTTGCGATTCTTGCGATCGCGATAAGCATATTGCAGCGACTTCTCGACTGCCTGCTTGGCGATGCGGATGGTGTTCTTGCGGCGGCCGTAGAAGCCCTTAGCTGCGCTCAGAACCTTCTTGTGCTTTGCGTGGGCGGTAACGCCTCTCTTTACGCGTGCCATGTCATGATCTCCTTAAAACTCAGGTTCCAACCGGCTTAGATGCCGCCGCCGTTAGGCAGGTAATTCTTGACGACTTTCCGGGCATCTGGCTCTGCGAGAACCATGGTGCCGCGAGCATCGCGAATGAACTTGTTGGAGCGCTTGATCATGCCGTGGCGCTTGCCGGCAGCAGCGGCTTTCACCTTGCCTGTACCGGTAATCTTGAACCGCTTCTTGGCGGATGACTTGGTCTTCATCTTGGGCATTTTGCTTATCCTTTCTATGCGCCTTCGCGAGAAGGCAATGTCTGCCTCGGGCCGACCAAAGCCCGAAAAGCATAAGAAACCGCCCCGGCATGCCCTGCCGGGCGGCTCTTTAACGCGCGCTGTATAACGGGGACTCCGTCAAAGCGCAACAGCTATGCTGGTTTCGACGCTCACGCGCGTGGCGCGAGCACCATCATCATCTGGCGGCCTTCGAGCTTCGGCTCGGCTTCCACCTTGGCAATCTCGGTTGTCTCTTCGCGCACCCGGTTGAGCAACTTCATGCCGAGTTCCATATGCGCCATTTCGCGGCCACGGAATCGCAAAGTCACCTTTACCTTGTCACCATCGTCGAAGAACCGGCGCGCGGCCTTCATCTTGGTTTCATAGTCGTGGTCGTCGATGTTCGGACGCATCTTGATCTCCTTGATCTCGATGGTCTTCTGACGCTTGCGCGCTTCGGCTGCTTTCTTCTGGCTCTGATATTTCATCTTGCCAAGATCGGTGATCTTGCAGACGGGCGGTTCCGCATGCGGAACGATCTCCACAAGGTCCATTCCGGCTTCTTCCGCCAAAAGCAGCGCGTCATTGATCGAGACGATGCCGCGATTCGTGCCCTCTGCGTCGATGAGCTGAACCTTGGGGACTCGAATCTCCAGATTTGAGCGCGGGCCTTCCTTTACGGGCGCCGTAGCTTTGAATGGTCTGCGAATGGTCGTAAACTCCTCGAATCGTTGATATCGATTGGTTATAGTGTGGGTCGCACACAGATCTGCGCGCGCTCGCCGCGACCGTCAATAGCACAGGACGCTGAAGAAATCACGCGGAACGCGACAAACTCCTGCAATGTGGCAGTTCGGTTTCATTAACCGCTGCACCGCAGCAAAAATGCACACCATTCACTATGTAGGGATGATCGGAAGGACTGTCCATGAATGCCGGGGAACTTGAATATCTGAACGTTGCAGACGATCGCATCGCTGTGCGCCATCGCAATGGAGCAACGCCGGGTGTGATGTGGCTCGGCGGTTACCGTTCCGACATGGGCGGCACCAAGGCCGTTGCGCTCGACACATGGGCCGAAGAAACCGGCCAGGCCTTCACCCGCCACGACTATTCCGGCCATGGCGAGTCCGGCGGAGAATTTCGCGACGGGACGATCTCGCTGTGGCTGGCGCAAAGCCTTGCGGTGCTGCGCCAGCGCACCGTCGGGCCGCAAATTCTCGTCGGCTCATCGATGGGCGGCTGGATTGCGCTGCGCATGATCCAGGAACTGCACAAGGCGGGCGAAGGCGACCATGTCGCCGGCCTGCTGCTGCTGGCCCCCGCACCCGACTTCACCGCCGAACTGATGGAACCCGTGCTGACGCCGGAACAACGCGCCGAATTGATGGAGCGCGGCTTTCTGGAAGAGCACTCCGAATATTCGCCCGAACCCAACATCTACACGCGCGCGCTGTTTGAAGATGGGGAGCAGAACCGGGTGATGACCGGGCTGATCGACACGCACTGCCCGGTCTACATCATGCACGGGATGGAAGATCCGGATGTGCCCTACCAGCATGCGCTGAAGCTGGTCGAGCACCTGCCGGCAGACGATGTCACCGTGTCGCTCATTCGCGATGGCGATCACCGTCTGTCGCGGCCACAGGACATCGCGATGATGATCACCGCGCTGGAAGGCCTGGTCGACCGGGTGGTCGATCCGGACTGACCTTAGTCCGGGATAACGGCGGTGGCTTCGATCTCGACCTTGGCTTCGTCCTCGATCAGATCGGCCACCTGCACCATGGTCATCGCCGGGAAGTGACGTCCCAGCACCGAACGATAGGCATCGCCAATGCCCTTGAGGCTGGCGAGATATTCCTGCTTGTCGGTGACATACCAGGTCAGGCGCACGATGTGCTCGGGGCGTCCGCCCGCTTCGTGCAGCACCGCGACGATATTCGCCAGCGCCTGGCGCGTCTGTTCGCCAAAGTCGCTGGTTTCAAACACCTGATCGCCATTCCAGCCGATCTGGCCGCCAACCCAGACGGTGCGGCCTTGCGCCAGCATGCCGTTGGCATAGCCGGACGCCTTCTTCCAGTTCGCCGGGTGCAGCACTTCGTGCGGGGTTCTTTGTTCGCTCATGGGATAGATCCTCTTCACTGGCGGCGCATGGCCCGCCTTGACGGACGGCGTCAGACGCCGAGAAAACGATCCTGCAATTCGGGAGTCAGGTCGGTCGGGTTGCCTGTCCACACGGTGGTGCCTTTTTCGAGCACGAAACACCGGTCGGCACAGGGCAAGAGTTCGGCCAGCGTCTTGTCGACGATCAGGATCGACTGGCCTTCCTGCTTCAAGGTCCGGATTACCGCCCAGATATCGTGGCGGATCACCGGGGCCAGCCCTTCGGTTGCTTCATCAAGGATGAGCAGGCTGGGATTTGTCATCAAGGCGCGGCCGATCGCCAGCATCTGCTGCTCGCCGCCCGACAGCGAGCGCGCCAGCTGATCGCGCCGTTCTTCAAGGCGCGGAAACAGCCGGTGTATTTCCGCCAGCGTCCAGCGACCGGGCCGGGCCGCGGCGACCAGATTTTCGAATACGGTCAGATTGGGAAAGCAGCGCCGCCCTTCCGGCACCAGCCCCAGACCGAGCCGCGCAATCACATGCGGCTTGAGTGTCTGGATCGTCTTTCCAGCAAAGCGGATCTCACCCTTGCGCGCCGGCGTCAGCGCCATCACCGAGCCGATGGTGGTGGTCTTGCCCATGCCATTGCGCCCCATCAGCGCCACGACCTCGCCCTCGGCGATGTCGAGATCGACGCCGAACAGCGCCTGGCTGGCACCGTAAAAGGTCTCAAGCCCCCTTATCTGCAGCAGGCTCATTGCGGATCTCCCAGATAGGCGCGGCGCACTTCGGGGTTGTGGCGGATTTCCTCCACCGTGCCCGACGCAATGATGCGGCCATAGACCAGCACCGAAATCCGGTCGGCCAGCGCAAACACCGCATCCATGTCGTGCTCGACCAGCAGGATCGGCGCTTCCTGGCGCAGCGCGTCGAGAAAGCCGGTGAACTGGCGCGAGCCTTCCGGCCCCATTCCCGCCATCGGCTCGTCGAGCAGGAATGCGCGCGAGCCCAGCGCCAGCGCAATGGCGATTTCAAGCTGGCGGCGTTCGCCATGCGACAGTTCCGCTGCCGGAATGTCAGCGCGGTCCTTCAGCCCGACCCGCGCCAGCGCCGCCATTGCCGGCTCGACCAGCGAACGGTCGCGCATCACCGGCTTGAAGAAGCGGAAGCTCGACCCCTGCCGCGACTGCACCGCCAGCATGACATTGCGCAGCGCGGAAAATTCCGACGCCAGCGACGACACCTGGAACGAGCGCCCCAGCCCCAACCGCGCCCGCTCGGCAACGCCAAGCTGGCTGATCGGCCGGCCAAGAAACTCGATCGTGCCGGTATCGGGCGTCAATGTTCCGGCGATCTGGTGGATCAGGGTCGACTTGCCGGCCCCGTTCGGGCCGATCAACGCGTGGATTTCACCCACCCGCAGATCGAGGCTGACATCGTCGGTCGCCTTCAGCGCGCCGAAGCTCTTGCACAGATTACGAAGTTCGAGAATCGTTTCAGCCATGACGCGGCTTCCCTGCAATCAGGCCGATCAGGCCACCGCGTGCAAACAGCACCACGCCCAGGAGGATCAAGCCGAGGAAGAACTGCCAGCGTTCTGTCATGCCGCCGAGCAGGAACTCGAACATCACGAACAACATCGCCCCGGCCACCGGGCCATAGAGACGACCGACGCCACCGAGAATAATCAGCACGATGAATTCGCCCGACATGTGCCAGGACAGCATCGAGGGGCTGACGAAGCGGTTGAGGTCGGCATAAAGCGCCCCGGCCAGCGCCGTGATCATGCCCGAGATCACGAAGGCAACGAGACGGATGCGGAACGGCGTGATCCCGACCGAGGCAACCCGCACTTCGTTTTGCCGCGCCGCCTGCAAGGCCGCACCAAAGCGCGAATCGCGGATCAGTGCCGACACAAGCAGCCCCACCATCAACACGCCATAGCAGACGAGAAAATAGTTGAGCGGCACCATCGTGTTGACGCCGGGAAACTGATTGCGCACCAGGATCGACAGCCCATCCTCGCCGCCATAGGCAGGCCAGGAAATCGCGAAATAATAGGTCATCTGCGCGAAGGCGAGCGTGATCATGATGAAATAGACGCCGGAGGTGCGCAGGCTGATTGCGCCGATCGCCGCAGCCAGCAAGCCGCCCGCCACCAACGCCACCAGCCAGATCACCGGCATCTGATTGGTGCCCGGCACGCTGAACACACCGAAATTCAGCGGCGCGCCGGAGAGAGAGTGGCTGGCAAGGATTCCGGCAACATAGCCGCCGATACCGAAGAACGCGGCATGGCCGAACGAGACGAGGCCGCCAAAGCCGAGCGCGATGTTGAGACCGACAGCGGCAAGGCCGAGGATCGCCATCCGCGTCGCCAGCGTCACGTAAAACGGATTGCCGAACTGGATCGCGGCATAGGGGATTGCCAGCAGCAGCAGCGCCAGCACGATGTTGATGATGGTTTCACGGGAGATCGTCATCGCCTCACCCCTTCATCGCCGGGAACAGGCCCTGCGGACGCACGGCGAGAATGACGGCCATGACGATGTAGATCAGCATCGAGGCAAGCGCGCCGCCGACCAGCCCCGCCTGCGACGGCGGCATCATCAGCCCGAACAATTGCGGCAGCAGGAAACGCCCCAGCGTGTCGGTGACGCCGACCAGAATAGCGCCGACAAGCGCGCCCTTGATCGAGCCGATGCCGCCGATGACGATGACAACGAAAGCAAGGATCAGCACCGGCTCGCCCATGCCAACCTGCACCGATTGCAACGCGCCCACTAGCGCCCCGGCAAATCCGGCCAGCGCCGCGCCGAACGCGAACACGACCGTATAAAGCAGGCGAATGTCCACCCCCAGCGCGCCGATCATGTCGCGGTCCGACTGGCCGGCGCGAATGCGCATGCCAAGCCGCGTCTTGGTGATGAGCAGATACATGCCGACGGCGACCGCGATGCCGACACCGATGATGGCGAGGCGATAGAGCTGGTAGCGCGACCCGCCCGGCAGCGGCACCGTGCCCTGCAACAGCGGCGGAATGTCGAGATAGAGCGGAAACGAGCCGAACAGCCAGCGCGTCGCTTCGGAAAAGACGAGGATCAGCGCAAAGGTCGCCAGCACCTGATCGAGATGGTCACGGTCATAGAGCCGGCGAATGACCAGCACTTCCATAATCGCGCCCGCCGCCGCAGCTGCCGCAAGGCTTGCCGCGAGCCCGAGCCAGAACGAACCGGTTGCCGCCGCCACGGCCGCGCAGGCGAACGCGCCGACCATGTAGAGCGAGCCATGGGCGAGGTTGATCAGCCCCATGACGCCGAAGATCAGCGTCAGCCCTGCGGCCATGAGAAACAGCATCACGCCGAGCTGCAGCCCGTTGAGGATCTGTTCGATGAAGAGCGCTATTTGCACGAGGCGAACTCAAGCTTCCGGCGTTGCGAGAATCATCGGGCGCGCGCCCGCTGGTGCGCGCCGCGACGGTCAATGACAGTGACATGTCTTCCGCCCCTCCCCGAAGGAGAGGCGGAAGCGTTCATGCGAGACCTACTTTAGCGAGCACTGCTCGGCATAGGCATCGCCATGGTCGGTAAACGCCGTGGCGATGATCTTGTTGGTCAGCACGTCGCCTTCCTTCACCACCTCACGGACATAGATGTCCTGAATCGGGTGGTTGTTGGTGTTGAAGGAGAACTTGCCGCGCACCGACTCGAAATCGGCGGCCTTGAGCGCCGCGCGGAACGCAGCCGCGTCCTTGACGCTGGCCTTGTTGGCAGCGGAGACGATCAGGCTGCCGGTGTCATAGGCCTGTGCGGCATAGATCGAAGGCAGACGGCCATATTCGGCCTGGAAGGTCTCGACGAACTTCTTGGAAGCGGCGTTGTCGAGATCCTTGGCCCAGGAAGCCGAGTTCTTCACGCCGATTGCGCCATCGCCGATAGCCGGCAAAACGTCCTGGCTGAACGAGAAGCCAGGTCCGATCACCGGGATGTCGACGCCTGACTGCGCGTACTGCTTCATGAACGCAATGCCCATGCCGCCTGGCAGGAAGATGAACAGCGAATCTGCGCCCGATGCGCGGATCTGTGCGATTTCGGCGGCGTAGTCGGTCTGGCCAACCTGGGTGTAGATCTCGCCGGCAAGCGTGTTCTTGTAGTAGCGCTTGAAGCCGGTGAGCGAGTCGGTGCCGGCGGGATAGTTTGGCGCCATGATGATGGTGTTCTTGTACGTCTCGTTGGCGTACTGGCCCATCGCTTCATGGAAATTGTCGTTCTGGTAGGCAACGTTGAAATAATTCTCGTTGCACTGCGGGCCAGCCAGCGGCGAAGGTCCGGCGTTGACCGACAGGTAGAACTTGCCCTGCGCAACGGCGCTTGGCACGACAGCCATGGCAAGGTTCGACCAGATGATGCCGGTGAGAATGTCGACCTGATCCGACTGGATCATCTTGTCGGCGATCTGCACGGCAAGTTCCGGCTTCTGACCGTCGTCTTCGGTCACCACCGTGATGTCCTTGGCTGCATCGCCGGCGTTCTTCAGCGCCAGCATCAGGCCGTCACGCGCGTCGACGCCGAGACCGGCACCGCCGCCTGAAAGCGTTGTAATCAGGCCGACCTTCACTGGCTCGGCCGACACAGCCGACACGCCCAGAGCGAGCGCGGCAAGGCTGGCAGCTATCAATCTCTTCATTCCTCAACTCCCATTAAACTGGACCCTTATGGGCCGTTTCACGATGAACAGGTTTTTGGTTCAATACCAGACTGTTGCAGTGTTTTTGTTCTTGGGTCGCCTCCCCTCTGCAAAGGACGACCAGAAATTCACAGTTCCGTGCGCACCTTCCACAGTTCGGGGAACAGCTCGACCTCCAGCATCCGCCGCAGATAGGACACCCCAGCCGTTCCGCCGGTGCCCCGCTTCAGGCCGATGATGCGCTCAACCGTCGTGACATGGTTGAAACGCCAGCGCCGGAAATAGTCCTCGAAATCGACCAGCTTTTCCGCCAGTTCATAAAGCGCCCAATGCTTTTCAGGTTCGCGATAGACCGTCTGCCAGGCGGCGAGCACCGCGTCATTGGGTGCGCGCGTGGTGCGCCAGTCGCCCCGGCTTGCATCTTCGCCAATGTCGAAACCGTTGCGCGCCAGAAGCGCCAGCGTCTCGTCGTAGAGGCTGCGCTGCGCAAGGATCGCCTCGAGCCGCGCCACCAGTTCAGGTCGGTGCTCATGCGGCTTCATCATTGCCAGATTGCGGTTGCCGGCGAGGAACTCGATGGCGCGATACTGCCACGACTGGAACCCCGAAGACTGGGCCAGATCGTCGCGAAAACGGGTATATTCGCTCGGCGTCATCGTGCGCAGCACGTCCCAGGCGCTGTTCAACTGCTCGAAGATGCGTGACACGCGCGTCAGCATCTTGAAGGCCGGGCGCAGATCGTCGCGCTGGATCGCAGAGATCGCCGCGCCCAGTTCGTGGATCGCCAGCTTCATCCACAATTCGGACGTCTGGTGCTGGATGATGAACAGCAGTTCATCGGGCGACGACGACAATGTCTCCTGCGCATCGAGGATCTTTTCCAGATGCAGATAGTCGGCATATGACATGCGTTGGCGGAAATCGGTTTCCGCGCCATGCGTCTCCGGGTTTTCGGCGATGGTCATGACGCGTCTTCCTCACGCAGGCGAAAGCGCTGGATCTTGCCCGTCTGTGTCCGTGGCAGGGCGGTCACGAACTTCACCGAGCGTGGATATTTGAACGGTGCAATCGTCGCTTTCACATGGTTCTGCAACAGGAGCACCGTGGCGTCATCAGCCTTGGCGCCATCGACCAGCACCACGAATGCCTCGACGATCTGGCCGCGCTCGACATCCGGCGCACCGATCACGGCGCATTCCAGCACCGATTCATGTGACAGGAGCGCCGCTTCCACTTCCGGCCCGGCAATATTGTAGCCTGCAGACACGATCATGTCGTCGGAACGGGCAGCAAAATGGAACCGCCCCTCCTCGTCCTGCCAGAAGGCATCGCCGGTCAGGTTCCAGCCGTCGCGCACATATTGCATCTGGCGATCATCGGCCATGTAGCGGCAGCCGACCGGTCCGCGCACCGCAAGCTTGCCGACCTCGCCGCGCGGCTTCTCATTCATCTCGTCATCGACGATCCGCGCTTCATAGCCGCGCAACGGACGCCCGGTCGAAGCAGCCTGCATATCGTCGAAATGGTTGGAGATGAAGATATGCAGCATCTCGGTCGCGCCGATACCGTCGAGGATCGGCTTGCCGGTCTTGGCGACCCATTCCTCAAACACCGGCGCGGGCAGCGTCTCGCCCGCTGAGACGGCAACGCGCAGCGATGACAAATCCGCGCCTTCGTCCAGCGCCTTCAGCATGGCGCGATAGGCGGTCGGCGCGGTGAAACAGATCGTTGCCTTATATTTCTCGATGATCTCGATCATATTCGGCGGCGTGGCGCTTTCGAGCAGCGTCGCGGCCGCGCCGAAGCGCAGTGGGAAAACCGCCAGGCCACCCAGCCCGAAGGTGAAGGCAAGTGGCGGCGAGCCAACGAACACGTCGTCTGGTGTCACCCCCAGCACTTCCTTGGCATAGGCGTCGGCAATGATCAGCACGTCGCGGTGAAAATGCATCGTCGCCTTGGGAACGCCGGTGGTGCCGGACGTAAAGCCGAGCAGGCAGACATCGTCGCGCCCGGTCTTCACTGCGTCGAAGGTCACCGCCTTGTCGAGCGCCACCCGGTCAAGCTCGGCATCGTGATTGGCGGTGCCGTCAAAGCCGACGACCTGCTTGAGGAAACGGCTGTCCTTGGCGCAAGCAACCAATTCGTCCATCAGACGCGTGTCGCAGAGCGCGAGCTGGATTTCCGCCTTGTCGACGACCTTGGCGAGTTCGCCCGCCCGCAGCATCGGCATGGTGTTGACCACGACCGCGCCGGCTTTGGTCGCGGCCAGCCAGCACGCCACCATCGCCGGGTTGTTGGCCGAGCGGATCAGCACCCGGTTGCCCGGCTTGACCCCGTAATCCTCGACCAGCGCATGGGCGAGCCGGTTGGTCCAGTCGGACAGTTCCTTATAGGTGCGCCGGCGGCCATTGCCGATCAGCGCGGTGTGGTCGCCCAATCCCTTTTCCACCAGCCGGTCCGTCAGCTCGACGGCGCAGTTCAGGTGCTCCGGATATTGGAAGCCATCAAGATTGATGTCCGGCCATTGGTCGAATGGCGGCAGGTTGTCGCGTGTAAAACTGTCGACGTGCGCTGATGGCCCCAGCATGGGCTCATCCTCCCATTGTTTGCCGCGCAATCACCACCTTCTGGACGTCTGACGCGCCCTCGTAGATGCGCAATGCGCGGATTTCCCGATAAAGGCTTTCGATGATGTGACCCCTGCGCACACCATCGCCGCCATGCAGCTGCACCGCCTTGTCGATGACCTTCTGGGCCCGGTCGGTTGCATAGAGTTTTGCCATCGCCGCTTCGCGGGTCACGCGGGGCGCCCCTTCATCCTTGGTCCAGGCGGCGCGGTAGATCAGCAGCGCGGCGGCGTCGACGTCGAGCGCCATGTCGGCAATATGGCCCTGCACCATCTGCAGATCGAACAAAGGCGCGCCGAACAATTCGCGCTCGCGCACGCGCGAAACGCTTTCATCCAGTGCGCGACGGGCAAAGCCAAGCGCGGCCGCGCCCACTGTCGAGCGGAACACGTCAAGCACCGACATGGCCAGCTTGAAGCCGTCGCCGGCCTTGCCGATCAGCGCCGAAGCCGGGACACGAACGTCGTTAAAAGAAAGGCGTGCGAGCGGGTGCGGGGCAACCACGTCGATGCGCTCGGCAATGATGAGACCGGGCGAATCCGCCGGCACGATAAAGGCCGAGATGCCCCTGGCACCCGGCGCTTCCCCGGTCCGGGCAAACACGCAATAGACATCGGCGATGCCGCCGTTGGAAATCCAGGTTTTCTCGCCTGACAGCACGTAGTCGTCGCCATCGCGCGTCGCCGTCATTTCCATGTTGGCGACGTCGGACCCTGACCTTGGCTCTGACAGGGCAAACGCCGACAGCGCTTTACCGGCGCGGGTCTTGTCGAGCCATTTCTGTTGTTCCGGCGTGCCGAACAGGCTGATCGCGCCGGTGCCAAGTCCCTGCATGGCAAAGGCGAAATCGGCGAGCCCGTCATGGCGCGCTAGCGTCTCGCGCGTGATGCACAACATGCGCACGTCGAGCGGCTGCGGATCGGCGGGGTCGACCGCCGTGGGTTTCAGGAACCCGGCCTCGCCCAGCATCGCCACCAGCTTGCGGCAGGCGGCGTCGATGTCGCTGTGATCGACCGGCAGGTTCTCCTGACACCACGCTTCCAGCCGTTCGGCATGGTCGCGATGGCGCTGCTCGAAGAAAGGCCAGTTGAGGAAGGAGCGGTCAGTCATGGTATCCCTCCCCCTTGAGGGGAGGGTGGACAATCGCCAAAAGCGATTGGACGGGCGGGGTCATGGCGGCAGCGCGCGGCATCGACCGACCCCACCCACCTCGCTTCGCTCGGCACCCTCCCCTCAAGGGGGAGGGAAAAAAGGCGTTCGCCATCGTCAATTCCCCTCAAACACCGGACGTTCCTTGGCGACGAACGCACGATAGGCGCGCTCGAAATCCTTGGTCTGCATGCAGATCGCCTGCGCCTGCGCCTCGGCCTCGATCGCCTGTTCCAGGCTCATCGACCATTCCTGGTTGATCTGCGTCTTGGTGATGCCATGGGCGAAAGTCGGCCCTGCTGCCAGCTGCTGCGCCAGCTTGAGCGCTTCGGCTTCCAGCTCTGCGGCGTCGACGAGGCGGTTATAATAGCCCCAGCGTTCGCCTTCCTGCGCACTCATGGTGCGGCCGGTATAGAGCAGTTCCGCCGCACGGCCCTGCCCGATGATGCGCGGCAGCATCGCGCATGCGCCCATGTCGCAGCCGGCCAGCCCGACGCGGGTAAACAGGAAACCGGTCTTGGCTTCGGGCGTTGCCAGACGAATGTCGGACGCCATGGTGATGATCGCGCCCGCGCCGACCGCGACCCCATCGACCGCCGAGATGATCGGCTTGCCGCAATTCAGCATCGCCTTGACCAGATCGCCGGTCATGCGGGTAAACGCCAGCAATTCCTTCATGTCCATGCCGACCAGCGGGCCGATAATGTCATGCACATCGCCGCCGGAGCAAAAATTGCCGCCATTGGGCAGGAACACGATGATGTCGATATCGTCGGCATAGACGAGGTCGCGGAACGTATCGCGCAACTCGGCATAGGACTCGAAGGTCAGCGGGTTCTTGCGCTCGGGACGGTCAAGCTGGACGATGCCGACCCGGCCCTCGACCCGCCACAGAAAATGCTTCGGCTTCAGCCCGGCCATCTTGGTCAATGTTCTGCCTCCCAATTGCTGCGGAACGCCTTCAACATCGACGACAGACGCCGTGCGTCCTCTTCGCTGATGTCCTTGAGCAGTTCCTCGATCCAGTTTTCATGTGCGCTTGCCATTTCGGCAAAGCGGATTTCCCCGGCTTCCGTCAGCCGGACGATCGACGTGCGCCTGTCGCCCTCGCGATTGGAGCGCACCACAAATCCGTCCGACACCAGCCGGTCGACGATGCCGGTGACATTGCCGTTCGACACCAGCAGAAACCGCGACAGGTCGCTCATCAGCATGCCATCGCGCTCGCGATACAAAGCCGACATCACGTCGAAACGCGGCAGCGTCATCTCGAACTGCGTCTTCAGCCGCTCGCGCAATTCGCCTTCGACCACGCGCGCGGCGCGCAGCAGCCGGATCCACAGCCGCAACCGATCCTTATGGGCCACGAGCGGCGGCGTCATCGCATCCATCACGCCTCGCCTCCCGCCATCGCAATCGCCTGCCCGGTCACCGAACGCGCGCCGTCACCACACAGCCACAGCACAGTGTCGGCGACTTCCTGCGGGGTGATGATGCGTCCTTGCGGGTTGTCCTTGGTGACCGCAGCGCGCGCGCTGTCTTCGTCGCGGCCGGTCTTGGCGACGATATTGGCGACCGTGCGCTCCAGCATCGGCGTTTCGACATAGCCGGGGCAGATCGCATTCACCGTTATCTCGGTATGCGCCAGCTCGGCGGCGAGCGCGCGGGTCAGACCAACGACGCCATGTTTCGACGCCACATAGGCCGAGATGTAAGGTGCGCCTTTCAGCCCCGCGATGGAAGCGATGAACACGATGCGGCCCCCTCCGGCTTTTCGCATCGTGTCCACAGCCGGACGGACGCTGAGAAACGCGCCCGTCAGATTGACGTTCATGGTCTGCTGCCACAAATCGAGGCTGGTCTTGCCCGCCGGTGCGCTGACCGCCATGCCGGCGTTGGCAATGACAATATCGAACGGGCCGCGCGCGGCCTGCGCGCGCTCATAAAGCTGCGTGACAGAATCCTCGTCAGTGACGTCAGCCACCTGCACATGAATATTCGGGTTGCCTTCGGCCACTGCGTTGAGCGCTTCGACGCGCCTGCCGCAGATCGTCACGGTGACACCCGCCTGTGCCAAGGCTTCGGCAATGGCCTTTCCGATGCCACTGCCGCCGCCGGTCACCAGCGCATGCCTGAAATTCAACGCCATCACACCTTTCCTGTCATTTGTTCCGGCCCGCGCTCGGCGAGGCGGTAAAGCTGGTCGCGACCGGGCCAGTAAGGGCTCGGCCAGGTCACGCCCTTGTCGCCAAGTTGTGCGGCTGCATGCAACGTCCAGTACGGATCGGCCAGATGCGGCCGCGCCAGGCAGACGAGATCAGCCCGCCCTGCCATCAGGATCGAATTGACATGGTCCGGCTCGTAGATATTGCCAACCGCCATCGTCGCCATCCCGGTCTCGTTGCGGATACGGTCGGAGAACGGCGTCTGGAACATGCGGCCATAGACCGGCTTGGCGCGGATCGAGGTCTGCCCCGCCGACACGTCGCAAATATCGACGCCCGCCGCCTGCAAGATGCGCGCGATCTCGACCGCCTCCTGCGGCGTGACGCCCTCGTCGCCAACCCAGTCATTGGCCGAGATACGCACCGAGATCGGTTTTTCCTTGGGCCACACGGCGCGCACCGCGTGGAACACTTCCAGCGGATAGCGCATCCGGTTTTCCAGCGAGCCGCCATAGTCGTCGGTGCGCAGATTGGTCACCGGCGAGATGAACGACGACAAGAGATAGCCATGCGCCATGTGCAGTTCGATCATGTCGAAGCCACAACGCTGCGCCATTTCGGTAGCGCTGACAAACTGGTCACGCACCCTATCCATGTCGGCGCGCGTCATCGCCTTCGGCGTCTGGTTCTGCGGCGACCACGGCGTTTCGGACGCTGACAGCAACGGCCAATTGTCCTGTTTCAGCGGCGCGTCGCCCTCTTCCCAGCCGACCTGCGTCGAGCCCTTCGCGCCGGCATGGCCGATCTGCGCACAGATCTTGGCGTCCGTCTCGGCATGAACGAAATCGACGATCCGCTTCCACGCCACCTCGTGTTCCGGCTTGTAGAAGCCGGGGCAGCCCGGCGTGATCCGCCCTTCCGGCGACACGCAGGTCATCTCGACCGTGACCATGCCTGCACCGCCCTTGGCGCGCTCGGCATAATGGACGAAATGCCAGTCGGTCGGGGTGCCGTCGACCGCCTTATATTGCGCCATCGGCGAGACGACGACGCGGTTCTTCAGCTCCATCTCGCGCAATTTATAGGGCGCAAACATCGGCGCGCGGCTGGCCTTGCCGTTCGCGCCTGCCTGCGACTGGAACCATTCCTCCGCCCCGCCGAGCCATTGCGCATCGCGCAGCCGCAGATTTTCGTGGCTGATGCGCTGCGAGCGGGTCAGAAGCGAATAGTTGAACTGCACCGGGTCGAGATCGAGATAGCGTTCGACTTCCTCGAACCACTCCATCGAGTTGCGCGCCGCCGATTGCAGCCGCAGGACTTCGAGCCGCCGCGCGTCCTCATATTTCGTGAACGCCGCCTCCAGCGTCGGCTCCGAATGGAGATAATCGGCCATCGCAATCGCCGATTCCAGCGCCAGCTTGGTGCCGGAGCCGATGGAGAAATGCGCCGTCGCCGCCGCATCGCCCATCAGCGCCAGGTTCTTGTAGGACCAGCGCTCGCACAGCACGCGCGGGAAGTTGATCCAGGCCGAGCCGCGAATATGGTTGGCATTGGTCATCAGCGCGTGACCGTCGAGATGATCCTTGAAGATCCGTTCGCATACGGCGATCGATTCCTGCTGGCTCATCTCGCCAAAGCCGAACTTTTCCCACGTCTCCTGCGTGCATTCGACGATGAAGGTCGCGGTCTCCGGATCGAATTGGTAGGCGTGTGCCCAGACCCAGCCATGCTCGGTCTTCTCGAAAATGAAGGTGAATGCGCCGTCGAATTTCTGCTTGGTGCCGAGCCAGACGAACTTGCACTTGCGCGTGTCGACATCGGGGTGGAAATGTTCGGCAAACTTGCTGCGGGTGCGCGAGTTGAGGCCATCCGCGGCGATCACCAGATCGTACTCCGCCATCAGCTTTTCGGTGTCGTCCACCTCGGTCTGGAAGCGCAGATCAACGCCGAGTTCACGCGCCCGCTCCTGCAGCAGCACCAGCAGCCGCATCCGGCCAATGCCGCAGAAGCCATGCCCGGTCGACAAAGTGCGCACGCCCTTGTGTATGACGGCAATGTCGTCCCAATAGGCAAAATGCTCGCGGATCGCCGCCGCGCTCTTGGCGTCGTTTTCGGCCAGATTGTCGAGGGTTTCGTCGGACAGAACGACGCCCCAACCGAACGTATCGTCCGGCTTGTTGCGCTCGAACACCACCACCTCATGCGCCGCATCACGCAGCTTCATCGAGATGGCGAAATACAAGCCAGCGGGACCGCCGCCGAGCACAGCAACTTTCATCCGTCGCATTCCCCGTTCTTGTTATTTGATCGAGGATTGCACCAATCGCCCCATCCTTCAAGCATAAACTTTCAAGGTTGAAGTATTTTTCCGGACTGGACAGAATGCTCCCGTCGCGCGACAAAACGCCGTCATCGGGGGAGCCGGAAATCATGATCTATCACCGCATCGCAGACTGGAACGACGCCTATTCCAACGGCATCAATATCCCGCATGGCGACCGCTGGCCCGCCGCCTGGGTGGAGCCGGCCGCCACGTTCCGCGCCGCGATGCAGGCGCAAAACCGCGCCCGGCTCGACCTTGTCTATGGCGACCAGCCCCGCAACCGCTTCGATCTTTTCCTGCCCGAAGGCACGCCAAAAGGGCTGGTAGTGTTCGTCCATGGCGGCTTCTGGATGGCGCTCGACAAGAGCTACTGGTCGCATCTGGCTGCCGGCGCGGTGGCACAGGGCCATGCCGTCGCGATCCCATCCTATACGCTGTGCCCCGACATCCGCATCGGCGGCATCGTCAAAGAAATCGGTGCGGCCATCGACGCTGCCGCGGCTGAGATCGACGGCCCGATCCGCCTCATCGGCCATTCCGCCGGCGGCCATCTGGTGTCGCGGATGATCTGCACCACCTCGCCGCTCAGCCCTTCGACCAGTGCGCGCATCCTCAACGTCGTCTCCGTCTCCGGCCTGCACGATCTGCGCCCCCTTATGGCCACCACGATCTATGCCGTGCTCGGCATCGACGCAGAGGAAGCAAACAACGAAAGCCCCGTCTTGCTGGAACCGAAGCAAGGCGCGCGCATCGCCTGCTGGGTCGGTGCCGCCGAACGCTCGGAGTTCGTCCGCCAGAACGCCCTTCTCGCCAATATCTGGACCGGACTGGGTGCAACGACGCTGATCGTCGAACAACCCGACCGCCACCATTTCAACATCCTCGACGGCCTGATCGACCCCACCCACGCCCTGACGCAAACATTGTTGACAGGCTAGGGCCAAGACACCAGCCTCGAGAGCCCCTATACAGGCGCAACCCCATTTTCGGAGCACACATCATGAGAGCCGTTTTCGTGCAGCTGCAGGTTTCGCCAGGCCGGACCTATGACGTCGCAGACGAACTGTTCAAGCGCGAGGTCGCATCGGAGCTCTACTCTACCAGCGGCGATTACGACCTCCTGATGAAGATCTACATCGAGGACGATGTCGACATCGGCAAATTCATCAATGACAACGTCGCCAACGTTCCCGGCATCATGCGGTCGTTGACGACGCTGACCTTCAAGGCGTTCTGACGCGCCGCGTCACGCACGCAGTGCTGCAGGTGCACGCCCGCGCATCAGGATGAAGAGCATGATCGCGATGTTGAGCACGTTCCACGCAATGCCGTTCCAGAACGCGGCGGCGTAGGAACCGGTCAGGTCATAGATCCAGCCCGACAGCCAGCCGCCCAGCGCCATGCCGACAATCGTTGCCATGATCACGATCCCGACGCGCTGTCCGGCCTCATGTGCCGGCAGATATTCGCGCACGATGATCGCGTAGCTGGGCACGATGCCGCCCTGCGACAGGCCGAACACCAGCGAGACGATGTAGAGCGAGGCCAGCCCGTCAAACGGGATATAGGCAAGCAACGCCAGACATTGCAGCACGGTGCCGATCAGCAGCGTTTTGACGCCGCCGATATAGTCGGCCAGAAACCCCGATGCGAGCCGGCTGACGATGCCGCCGACGAGCATCAGCGACAGCATTTCCGCGCCGCGCGCCACGCCGAATCCCAAATCCACGCAATAGGCAACGATATGCACCTGCGGCATCGCCATGGCGACGCAGCAACCAACGCCTGCGATTGCCAGCAGCCATTGCAGCGCGCGCGGCGACAGGTCGACGCTGCGCTGTCCGGCAGGTTTCTGCGCGCCATCCGACGCCGCAATCATCGTCGGAGCGCGGCGGCGCAACAATAGCGCCAGCGGTACCATCGTCACGATGCAGAAGATGCCGATCGCGGCATAGGTGAAGCGCCAACCTTCGTCAGCCAACGTGAGTTGCATCGCCAGCGGCCAGATCGCACCGGCGAGATAATTACCGCTGGCCGCCGCCGCTACCGCCACCCCGCGACGCTTGCGAAACCAGTGCGACAAATCGGCGATCAGCGGTCCGAAGGTTGCCGATGCCCCAAAGCCGATAACCGCCTGCAACAGCGCAAACAGCCAGATCGACGGCGCCATCGCCGCGCCGACATAGCCAACCAACAAGGCCACTGCGACACCCGCCAACGGCAGGAAAATGCCGGCACGATCGACAATGCGCCCGAGCCAGACATTGCCCACGGCAAAACCGACCATCGTCATCGTGTAAGGCAGCGAGGCAACGCTGCGATCAACCGCAAATTCCGCCTGCACCGCAGGCAGCACCACGACGACCGACCACATGCCGACACTACCGATCGTGGCGATCAACACCGAGATGACCAGCCGTATCCAGGCATAGCGGCTGTCAATCCCGCTGTTGAGCGTTGCATTCATCATCATATCTCCGTGCCGCAGGGCGACACCATGGCTGCACTGCGTGTCGTCCCACAGCGCCACAGCCGCACGTTCAACAGCGCCAGCGTCTTACTCGACCCCGTCCTTCCATTTGATCGAACAGCCGATGGACGCAATCTGGTCGCGCGGCCCCTCGCCGCTGCGTGAAATTCCCACCATCGCCTCATAGAGATCGCGGCGCAGGTCCGGCGACCCTTCCTCGCGACGCGAAGCGTCGAGACGGCCGCGATATTGCAGCTTCATATTGGCGTTGAAGCCGAAGAAGTCCGGCGTGCACGCTGCGCCATAGGCGCGCGCAATCGCCTGGCTCTCATCGTGCAGATAAGGAAACGACATGCGATGCGCGCGGGCAAATTCCTTCATCGCCTCGAACGAATCCTGCGGGTAAGCGGCGGCGTCGTTGGAATTGATTGCAACAAAGCCGACACCATGGCCGCGCAGGTCGTTGGCGTCGCGCACGATGCGGCCGATCACGGCCTTCACATAGGGACAGTGGTTGCAGATGAACGCCACCACCAATCCACCCGGTCCGACATGCTCTGACAATTGATGCTCATTGCCATCGGTGCCAGGCAGGATCGCATCAATTCCCTTCCAGCCGAAATCGCATACCGGCGGCACTGCAGCCATCTTCACCTCCCAAATTCGTCACGGCGCCACCATAGCCATATTTGCAACGAGGCAAGCGTCAAAATTGACTTTGGCCCGTTGCGCGCTGTGGCCGCAAAGGCACAGCACCGCACGCATCGGCGCAAATCGCGAAAATGCCGCGAATCACCCGCATTTCAGCCACGCCACGGGCCGCAAACGGCAAGATATTAACAACACGTTCACCGCTTATTCATGGATCAGCGGTAGGATGGCGTCAGTTCGGAAGGGACATCCGGCGGACAGGGTCAACGGTCATGAAGTTATTGGCTCACATCAAGAAAACCATCCTCGGGATACGTGAGTTCATCGCGCCCAGCTATCGCCCGGAGCGCCACTATATGCGTGGACCCGGACCTGCATGCGCGCGCGCCAAGCGCCTTGAGCCGTCAGCCAGCTTTCGCTGATCGTTCCGGCGAAAACCTCAGCCTCCGCACAGCTGAACCGTCACCGGCGCGCTTGCGTCTTCGCCCAGCGACAGGCACTCCCCCGCTGCGCAGAGCGTCCAGCCAGCCCCGGTCGCGCCTGATGCCGCGAGCGTCAGCCTGTCTTGCGCGGGCATATCCGGCTTCCAGACGAACCAGCCATCCTCGAGACGCGCGTCCGGCGGCGGCTCCATGCCGGCGCCCGAGCCTTTCACCCGCGCTTCGACCAGCTGAAGACCGGCAGGTATCACCTGCCAGTCTTCCTCCCACGCGGTCTTTTCAATCGAATGCGTCCAGGCCAGCGTGAAGGCGGATGCGGCCAGCATCGCAAGTTTGCCGCCCGCCAACACGCACAGCGCCATCAGGCCACTTCGACGCTGGTTTTACGGCGGCGCACGCGCATCCAATGCAGTGCCACCACCGCCACGCCCATCGCAAAGCCGATTTCATCCGTGTAGGGCAGATAAAGGATCATCGAGACCCCCGCGGCAAACGCGAGCAGCCGTTCCCACCACAGCGCCCGGCCGACGAGGAACCCGACCACCGCCATGCCCCACAGCGCGATGCCGAAACAGGCCTTGAACACGATGTAGACGACCTCCACCGGATAGCCCCAGGCTTCCGCCATTGGCCCGGCATCCTGCAGCATCAAAGCCGGCGTATAGACCGCCATGAACGGCACGATGAAGCCGGCAGTCGCCAGCTTGGTGGCTTGCAGCGAGATTTTCAGCCCCGACGCTTTCGCCATTGGCGCGGCGGCAAAACAGGCCAGCGCCACCGGCGGCGTCAGGTCGGCCATGATGCCGAAATAGAACACGAACATGTGGCTGACCAGCAGCGGCACGCCCAGTTCCAGCAGTGCCGGTCCGGCCAGCGACGAGGTGATGATGTAGTTCGGGATCGTCGGAATCCCCATCCCCAGCACCAGACAGGTGATCATGGTCAGCACCAGCGACAGGAACAGATTGTTCTCGCCGATGCGGATGATCGTACCGATGAAGGTGGAGGCAATGCCGGTCAGCGTCAGGGTGCCGATGACGATGCCGACAATGGCGCAGGCAATACCGACGGGCAGCGCGTTCTTGGCCCCTTCGGCCAGCGAATCGCGACAGATGCCGAGCGTCTCGCGCCCACCCTTGAAGAAGACGCAGGCCAGCACCAGCGCCGCGATCACGCCGGCGAGAATGTTGATGCCATATTTCATGAACGAGGCTGCGGCGAGGCCGAGCGCAATCCAGAACACCATGCGGAATGCGAACGGCCCGATCAGGGCGGCAAGCGGCGTGCCAAGGATCAGCACCACCACCAGCGCCAGTCCCATCGTGCCGGCGAAGATAGGCGTGTAGCCGGCAAACAGCAGATAGACCAATACGCCGAGCGGCAGCACCAGCGGCCAGTGCTTGCGCAACGCCGCCCACGGGTCGGGCAGGCTGGCCTTGTCGAGCCCGCCGAGCCCGGCCTTGCCGGCCTCCAGATGCACCATCCAGAAGCAGACGCCGAAATAGAGCGCCGCCGGAATCAGCGCCGCCTTGACGACGTCGACGTAAGGCACGTTGAGCGTTTCAGCCATGATGAAGGCCACCGCGCCCATCACCGGCGGCATGATCTGGCCGCCCATCGACGAAGTTGCCTCGACGCCGCCGGCAAAGGCGGGGCGGAAACCGAAGCGCTTCATCAGCGGAATGGTGAACTGGCCGGATGCCACCACATTGGCGACGCCGGAGCCAGAGATCGTCCCCATCAGCGCCGAGGACAGCACGCTGACCTGCGCCGGGCCGCCGCGCCATGCACCGACGAAACCGAGCGCGAAATCGTTGAACAGCGCCAGCATTCCGGCGCGTTCCAGAAAGGCGGCAAACACCACGAAAATAAAGATATAGGCCGCCGAGACATAAACCGGCGTGCCGTAGATGCCTTCGGTGCCAAAGCCGAAATGCTCGATGATCATCTCGGCCGGATAGCCGCGGTGAATGAACGGCGCGGGCAGATATTGACCGAAGAAACAATAGGCCAGAAACAGCCCGGCAATGATCGTCAGCGGCAGCCCCATCAGGCGACGCGCGCCTTCAAACACCAGAATGATGGTGATGGTGCCGACGATCAGATCGGTGGTCGTGAGGAAGCCGGAACGCTGGATCAGCGGGACATAATTGACCCATTGATAGATGCCGGTGAGAAAGCCGAGAATGCCGAGAGCCCAGAACCAGGCCTGTCCGACCGATGTGCGCGCGACGAGATTGCCGACCAGCGCAAATCCGAGCAGCAGCAGGAAGCCGACATGCATGGCGCGGACGGCCTGGCTCGGCAGTGTGCCATAAGCGGCGGTCCACAGTTGAAACAGCGAAAACGCAACCGCGATCCAGAATGCCGCCCGGCCCAGAAACCCGGTTCCAAATCCCGGCGGCAGGCCTTCGATCGGCTCTTCCGCTGTGTGCGGCACCTCCTGCTCGTGCTGCGCCATCGCGGTGTTGGCCTCGGTCATGTTTCCTCCCGGATTCTCTCGCTTTGAGGTGCGGCTGCGCCCCCTTCTCCCGCGCAGCCGCATTCTAGTGCGTGCCGTTTATTTCAGAACGCCGATCTCGCGATAGTAGCGCTCTGCACCCGGATGCAGCGGCACCGGCATGCCATCGAGCGCCTTGTTGACGTCGATTGCCTTGGCCGCCGAGTGCGACGCCGCCATCTTGTCGAGGTTCTCATACATCAGCTTGGTCATCTGATAGGCGGTCTCCTCCGACACGCCTTCATGGCTGACGAGGAAATTGCCGACGGCGGCTGTCGGCACGTCTTCGGTCTGGCCCTCATAGGTTCCCGCCGGAATCGTTTCGGCAATGAACGGCGCGCCGATCTTCTCGACGATCTCTGGCGACACGGCAACGACGTTAATCGGCACCGAAGTGGCCAGATCGCGCAGCGAGGCAACGCCGAGACCCGCCGATTGCAGCGTCGAATCGAGCTGGCGGTTCTTCATCAGCTCGACGGATTCCGCAAATGGCAGATATTCCAGCTTGCCGAGATCGGCATAGGTCAGCCCGGCCGCCGCGAAGATCGCGCGTGCATTCAGCTCGGTACCCGATGCGGGTGCGCCGACCGACAAGCTCTTGCCCTTCAATTGCTCCAGCGAGGTGATGCCGGATTCTTTTGATGCGACGATCTGGACGAAATTGGGGTAGATCGCGGCGATGCCGCGCAGCTTGTCGAGCTTGCCGGGAAAGCCCGCTTCCTTGTTGCCGGCCCAGGCCTCCTTGAGCGAGTCGCCCAGCGTGAAGCCGATTTCGCCGCGCCCTGCCTGCAGCAGATTGAGATTTTCCACCGACGCCTTGGTCGCCTGCACCTGCGCGCGTGCGCCGGGAATATGCTGGCCGTAGATTTCCGACAGCGCGACGCCGAGCGGATAATAGACGCCCGAGGTTCCCCCCGTCAGTACGTTGATGAATTCCTGCGCCTTGGCCGCGCCTGAAGACAGACCGAATGACAGCGCCACGGCACCAGCGGCGACAAGATTCCTGGCAATATGTTTCATGCAATTCCTCCCTGTAGAGCCACTGACCGACGGTGAACACCCTCCCTCACCATCGGTCGATGCCTAAGTTTTAGAGGCTATGCAGCAAAAGCCAAACCGAAAATGTCAAATCAGTCAGCTTTACTGCCGGAATGCGATCGCCGCCGCTGCACCCGCCATGATCATTGCCGCCGATCGGTTCAGCGCCTTCAGCGCCCGTGGGGTCGCCAGAAACCAGCGCGCTTTCGCAGCGAGCATCAGATATGGCACCAGCACCACCAGCAGAACCATCGTCGTGATCGCCATCAGCACGCCGTAATCGGCAAGAGAAATCGTTGCAATATCAATGATCGTCGGCGTGATGGCGACATAGAACACCATCACCTTGGGGTTGCCGAGCGTCACCAGCAGGCCCGACAACAGGCTGGCGAAAGCGCCGTCGCGCGATTGCTCCGCATTGACCTTTTCCGCCGTGATCCCGCTCGACCAGAACGTCCAGGCCAGCCAGGCGAGATAGGCAACGCCGGCCCATTTGATAACGAGAAACGCCGTCCCGAAGGTTTGCGCGAGCAATGCCAGACCACTGATCACCGCGGTCAGATAGGTCAGGTCGCCGAGTATCAGCCCGAACGCCATGAACACCGACGAGCGAAACCCAGACCCCAGCGCCCGCGCCACAATCGCCACGATGCCCGGCCCCGGAATCGCCGCCGCAATCGCCAGCGCACCGGCATAGGTAAGAAAGCCTGCAAGGGTCATGATGTCGACGTCTCCAAGAATGGCGAAATCTCTTGCACGAAACCGGCTCCGGCAACAGCGCGCACGCTGCCCTGGTTTCTTGGTCCAGCCGTATCTCGCCTCAGCCGAACATCAGCCCCGGCAAGGCGCGCATGTCGTCGAACAGGACGCCGCCTGCCGCCGCCAGCTGATCCTTGTTGGACAACGGATCGGCGAAATAGGAATAGACCTTCATGCCTGCGGCGATCCCCGCCACCGTTCCCGGCACGCTGTCCTCGATCACAACGCATTCTTCCGGCGCAAAGCCCATCTCGCGCGCCGCATGCAGGAACAAATCCGGGGCCGGCTTGCCGTTTTCCACCATGGTGGCGCTGTAGAGCACATCGCCAAAATGCGCGATCAGTCCGGTCACACCGAGCGTCAGGTGCATCTTTTCCAGTTTGGCGGATGAGGCAACGCACCACGGCACATTGCGCGCGCGCAGATCGTCCAGCACGGTCTCGACATGCGGGATCGCCTCGACATCCGTTCCGAAAATCATATCGAGCGAGCCGTACCAGCGCTCCATCAGATTGAAGCCGAGCTGGTGCCCCTGCGTTTCTATCTCGGCCTGCACGCTCTTCATGCTGCGCCCTGAATAGATCCGGCGGCAGTCCTCATAGGTCACCGGCAGGCCGGTCTCGCTCAACCACTGCGCCAAAACGCGGTTGGCGCGCTCTTCGGTGTTCACCAAAACACCGTCGCAGTCGAAAATCACCAGCTTCGGTGGCTGTGTCGCCGTCATGATCAAGCCGTCCCCGTCGAGCCAAAGCCGCCTTCGCCGCGCGCAGTGACGCCAGCAAGGTTGCGCTCTTCCACCGCCAGCTGGACAACCGGAGCCAGCACCATCTGGGCGACGCGCATACCCCGTTCGATCACGAAATCTGCATCGCCGTGATTGATCAGCAGAACCTTCACCTCGCCGCGATAATCGCTGTCGATCGTGCCGGGCGTGTTGAGGCAGGTTACGCCGTTCTTGAACGCCAGGCCCGAGCGTGGCCGCACCTGTCCTTCATAGCCCTGCGGGATCTCGAAGATCAGGCCGGTCGGCACCAGAGCGCGCTCCCCCGCCTTCAGAACCAGCCTTTCCGATTCCGGAACGGCGGCGCGCAGATCTATGCCGGCCGCGCCAGCAGTCTCATAGGCAGGAAGCGCAAGGCCGTCGGCATGCGCAAGTCGAACAATGCCCAAAGCGGGCATGGAAACTGAAAGATGCTCGGTCATGGTTCTGCTATGGCTGGCGCATTCGTCAGGGTCAATTCACGGATCACTGCTATCAGGCATTATTCGTGTCCATGCAATCGCATCACCGCATTCACCTTTTCTTGCGTTTTTAATCAAATACTGGAACATCCACAGCGCGCACAAAGTGAGGACGCGATCATGTGCAGATGGGCCGCTTATCTTGGCGAACCGGTATTTCTGGAAGAGATCGTCACCGCGCCCCGGCAATCGCTGATTGCGCAAAGCCACCATGCGCTGGAAGCCAAGACCGCCACCAATGGCGACGGCTTCGGCATTGCCTGGTATGGCGACCGCGCCGAGCCGGGACGCTACCGCGATGTCCTGCCCGCCTGGTCCGACTGCAACCTGAAAAGCCTGTGCCGCCAGATCCGCTCGGGTCTGTTTCTTGCCCATGTGCGCGCCTCGACCGGCGGCGCCACCAACCGCAACAATTGCCATCCGTTCGTCTCCGGGCGCTGGTCGTTCATGCACAACGGCCAGATCGGCTGCTTCCCGCTGATCCGCCGCCGCCTCGTCGACAGCCTGCCCGACGACATTTACGCACAGATGCATGGCACCACCGATTCGGAGCTGATCTTCCTTTTGATGCTCGCCGAAGGTCTCGACCACGATCCGCATGGTGCCGCCGCCCGCGCCGTCGCGCGCGTGCTGGCGGCAGCCGACCGGGCCGATGCCGATCCCGCACTCAAGCTGACCGCAGCCTTCTCCGATGGCGAGCGGCTTTACGCCGTGCGCTACTCGACCATGAGCCACGCGCCCACGCTTTACGCCGGCACGTTCCGCAATCGGCTGGGGCGCTGTCTGGTGTCGGAACCGTTCGACCGCGACGGCCCGGAATGGCAGGCAGTCCCACCCGGCAGCTTCATCACCGCCACACAGGACAGCGTCGCCGTTGCCTCGTTCGAGCCGATGGCCGCGCCCGTGCACGCTCTGGCAGTGTGACCGGAGCCTCGGCACAACGTTGGCAATTCCGGTTCGACATGCGGCGCGCATCTGGTTATAAGCCGGCCATCTCACAGGATTTCATCGCATGGCCGAGACGATTGCGCAGGCGGTTTCCCGCCGCCGGACATTTGCTATCATCGCCCACCCCGACGCGGGCAAGACGACGCTGACCGAAAAGCTGCTGCTGTTCGGCGGCGCGATCCAGCTTGCCGGCGAGGTCAAGGCGAAGAAGGACAAGATCCAGACCCGCTCCGACTGGATGAAGATCGAGCGCGAGCGCGGCATCTCCGTCGTCACCTCGGTGATGACGTTCGAGTATGGCGACAATGTCTACAATCTCCTCGACACGCCGGGTCACGAAGACTTCGCCGACGATACCTATCGGACGCTATCGGCGGTCGATAGTGCGGTCATGGTCATCGATGCCGCGCGCGGTATCGAGCCGCGAACGCTGAAGCTGTTCGAAGTCTGCCGCATGCGCGACATCCCGATCGTCACCTTCGTCAACAAGATGGATCGTGACGCGCGTAACGTCTACGAGATCCTCGACGAGATCGAGCAGAAGCTGGCGCTCGACACCGCGCCGATCACCTGGCCGATCGGTCAGGGCAAGAGCTTTGCCGGCACCTATCACCTCGCCGACAACGCCATCCGCCGCGCCGATTCCGAGCTGGAGCGCACCAAGGTTTCCGGTCCCGATTCCAACTGGGCCGCCGGCCTGCTGCCGCAGAACGAGCGCGAGACCTTCATCGAGGAACTGGAACTGGCGCGCGAGGCCTGCCGTCCGTTCGACATGGAGGCATTTCGCGAAGGCCACCTCACGCCGGTGTTCTTCGGTTCCGCGCTGCGCAATTACGGCGTGCGCGACCTGATCGAAGCTCTGGGCGACTGGGCGCCGCCGCCGCGTGGTCAAGAAGCCGACACCCGCAAGGTCGAGGCGACGGAAGAGAAAATGACCTCCTTCGTCTTCAAGATCCAGGCCAACATGGACCCCAACCATCGCGACCGCATCGCGTTCGTGCGGGTCTGCTCGGGCACGCTTCAGCGCGGCATGAAGGCCAAGCTGGTGCGCACCGGCAAGCCGATGGCGCTGTCAGCGCCGCAGTTCTTCTTTGCCCGTTCGCGCGTCACCGCCGACGAGGCCTATGCCGGCGACGTCGTCGGCATTCCCAACCACGGCACGCTGCGCATCGGGGACACGCTGACCGAGGGCGAGGACATTCTCTTCCGTGGCGTTCCCAACTTCGCGCCGGAAATTCTGCGCCGTGTGCGCCTCGGCGATCCGATGAAGGCCAAGAAGCTGCGCGAAGCGCTGCAGCAGATGGCCGAGGAAGGCGTCGTCCAGCTGTTCACGCCGGAAGACGGCTCACCCGCCATCGTCGGCGTCGTCGGCGCGCTGCAGCTCGACGTTCTGAAGGAACGCCTGCAGATCGAGTACGGCTTGCCGGTCGATTTCGAGATGGCGCGGTTTTCGGTCTGCCGCTGGATTTCCGCCGACAGCCGTCAGGAACTGGAGCGCTTCATCGAGTCCCATCGCGGCGACATCGCCCGCGATCTCGACGACGATCCGGTGTTCCTGGCGCAGCACGAATTCGGCCTCAACTATGAAGCCGAACGCTGGAAGGACATCCGCTTTGCAGCGATCAAGGACTACCAGGTGCGCGAGGACTGAGGCAGCTGTTCAGTGCCCGCGCATTGGTGTAATGCGAAAAGTGCATTTCACTTTTCGCTCCGATGCTCTATGTGCGGCACTATCCCGGCTTCGGGGCGGCCTGTACATCACGCCCGATAGCACTTAAAAACAAGAACCAAGATGCTGCTGCGACAATTGGGCGGCACCGTGCACCGCGGACGCGTCCCGGCTGCCGCAACTCCGAAAGACATCGACATGACGAAGTTCCAGGGCGTGGTTCCAGCGCTGGCCAGCGCATTGGCAGCCAAGGGCTACGAAGAACTCACCCCCGTCCAGCAATCCGTGATCGACCCAGAACTGGGCGACAGCGATCTTCTGGTTTCCGCACAGACCGGCTCCGGCAAGACGGTTGCGTTCGGCCTCGCCGTCGCCCCGACGCTGCTTGACGGTGCCGACCGCTTCCCGCAAGCCGGCGTGCCGCTCGCCCTCGTCATCGCGCCGACGCGCGAACTGGCGATCCAGGTCAAGCGCGAACTCGATTGGCTTTACGCCCCGACCGGTGCATGGATTGCCTCCTGCGTTGGCGGCATGGACATGCGCAAGGAACGCCGCGCGCTCGAACAGGGCGCTCACATCGTCGTCGGCACGCCGGGCCGTCTGCGCGACCACATCACCCGTGGCGGCCTCGACATGAGCCAGATGCGCGCCGTGATCCTCGACGAAGCCGACGAGATGCTCGACCTCGGCTTCCGCGAAGATCTCGAATTCATCCTTGAAAACGCGCCGGAAGACCGCCGCACGCTGATGTTCTCGGCCACCGTGCCAAGCTCCATTGCGCGTCTTGCCAAGAGCTACCAGCGCGATGCCGTGCGCATCACCACCAAGGCCGAGCGCGAACAGCATGGCGACATCGAATATCGCGCCCTCACCGTTGCTCCGAGCGACCGCGAGAACGCCATCATCAACGTCCTGCGCTATTACGATGCCAAGAACGCGCTGGTGTTCTGCTCGACCCGCGCCGCCGTCAACCATCTGACCGCGCGCTTCAACAATCGCGGCTTTTCCGTCGTCGCGATGTCGGGTGAGCTGAGCCAGAACGAGCGCACCCATGCCTTGCAGGCCTTGCGCGATGGTCGCGCGAAAGTCTGCATCGCCACCGACGTCGCTGCGCGCGGCATCGACCTGCCCAATCTTGAACTGGTGGTGCATGCCGACCTTCCGTCCAACCCTGAAACGCTGCTGCACCGTTCGGGCCGCACCGGGCGTGCCGGGCGCAAGGGCGTCAGCGTTCTGGTGATCCCGTCAAGCGCGCGCCGCCGCGCCGACCGCCTGTTGCAGAACGCGCGCATCCATGCCGAATGGGCGCGTCCGCCGTCAGCCGAAGAGATCATCCGCCGCGACAATGAGCGTCTGCTGGCCAATCCGATCTTCGACGAGGCCATCGTTGATGACGAGGCCGACTTTGCCGCAACGCTGCTCGACAAGCACGGCGCGCAGAAAGTTGCCGCCGCGCTGGTGCGCATGGCGCGCGCCGGCAAATCCGCGCCCGAAGATCTGATCGAATTGCAGGCCTTCGCCGCCCCGACCGGTCGCCGCGAAGAGCGCGACGGCGATGCCGGCCCCGCCCGCTCGCGCGACGAATTCGGCGACAGCGTCTGGTTCTCGCTGTCGGCGGGTCGCCGCCAGAGCGCCGAGCCGCGCTGGATCATCCCGATGCTGTGCCGCGTCGGCAAGATCACCAAGAACGAGATCGGCGCGATCAAGATGCAGCAGGACGAGACCTTCATCCAGATTGCTGCCGGTGCCGCCGACGCCTTCCTCGATGCTGTCGGGCCGGACCGCGAATTGCAGAACGGTATCCTGCTCGAGCGCCTGCAAGGTGCGCCAGAGCTTGGCCGCAGTTCCTATTCCGCCAAGCCGCCAGCCGGCAAGAAGCCCTACAAGTCGAAGAAGTTCGATGGCGCGCCGCGCGGCGATCGCCCCTCCTACCCGAAGAAGGATTGGGGTTCGGGCGAGAGCAAGCCATGGGCGAAAAAAGGGCCGAAGCCTGACGGCGCCAAGCCGTTCAAGCAAAAGCGCAAGGACAAATAGGCGACAGCGCCTGCAACACAAACACTTGCGTGCAGTGGCGGCGGGCAGCTAATCTTGCCTGCCGCGCGTTCCTCCCTCCCCCAGCAAGCACGCGCCCAACCCGGACGGTGCCATCGTGCAGACCTATCTCGTCAGGCTGAGCAAATCTCTCTGCACCATCGGCCTGCTTGTCGGCACGCTGTTTTTTGCCGCCTCGTTGACGCCCAGCCTCCTGCCGCGCAGCTTCCAGTTGCAGGGCGCCTTGTCGGGCTTTTCCTTTGCCTCCGGCTATCTGGTCGGCGTCTTCGCCCGCTGGGTCTGGCATTATCTCGAAATGCCCGCACCGTCGGCACGGGTCAGACGCTGGGCGCTCGGCATTGCATCTGCGTTCTGCGCCGCCGTCGTTCTGGTCGTGTTGTGGAAAGCCTCGGAGTGGCAGGATTCGGTCCGCCTCCTGATGGGGATGCAGCCGGTCGAAGGCAGCCGCCCGCTCGAAGTCGGGCTGATCGCCGCGCTGGTGTTTCTGGTCCTTCTCGGACTGGCGCGCCTGTTCAATTTCCTGTTTGACCACCTGTCTCTCTGGCTGCAAAAACACATCCCGCGCCGTGTCTCCAATGTCATCGGCATTGCCATTCTGGTCAGCCTGGTCTGGACTGCCGTCGACGGCATCCTGTTCCAGTCGGCGATCCGCGCCGCTGACCGCGCGTTCCAGAATCTCGATGCCCGCATCGAATCCAACATTGCGCGCCCGACCGATCCGATGAAGACCGGCAGCCCCGCTTCACTCCTCGATTGGGAAGCGTTGGGCCGCGCCGGGCGCGATTATGTCGCCACTGGGCCAAGTGCAACGGAAATTTCCGCCTTCACCGGCAAGCCGGCGCTGGAGCCGCTGCGCGTCTTCGCCGGGCTCAACTCCGCCCCCACAGCCAACGAGCGCGCTGCGCTGGCGCTGGAAGAACTCAAGCGCGTCGGCGCTTTCGAGCGTTCGGTTCTCGTGGTCGCCACCCCGACCGGCACCGGCTGGCTCGACCCCTCAGCCGTGGACACGCTGGAGTATCTCCATCATGGCGACGTCGCCACGGTGGCGGTGCAATATTCCTATCTCGCCAGCTGGCTCTCGCTGCTGATCGAGCCCGCCTATGGCGCGGAAACCGCCGAAGCGTTGTTCAATACGGTCTATCAGTATTGGACGAAATTGCCGCACGATCAGCGGCCGCGCCTCTATCTCTACGGCCTCAGCCTCGGCGCGCTCAACTCCAGCCGCTCAGTCGAGATCTACGACATGATCGGCGATCCGTTCCACGGCGCATTGTGGAGCGGCCCGCCCTTTTCGACCCAGGCATGGCGCTCGGCCACCGCGCGGCGCGAAGAGGGCTCGCCGGCATGGCTGCCACATTTCCGCGACGGCTCGGCGATCCGTTTCGCCAACCAGTTCGGCGGGGCGGCCTCGCGCACCGCCAGCTGGGGGCCGATGCGCATCGTCTATCTGCAATATGCCAGCGACCCGATCGTCTTCTTCGACCGCACCGCGCCCTATCGCGAACCGGCATGGATGGAATTTCCACGCGGTCCGGACGTCTCACCCTCACTGGTGTGGTTCCCGATCGTCAGCGTTTTGCAGCTGGGCCTCGACATGGCGCTGGCGACCACCACGCCGATGGGCCATGGCCACGTCTACGCGCCCGAACACCATGTCGAACCGTGGATCGAAGTCACGCAGCCACCGGCCTGGAGCGCCGCGGAACTCGCCGCCCTCAAGCAACATCTGCGCGCACGTCGCGAACTGCAGATTGCGAGCGGCTTGTCGAGTTCATCTTAGGCGCATCAGACTATTGTTCCACATCCTCGCATCAGCGTAGATTGAAGTTCTATTTCCGCCAGCCATATTAGATCGCAGGGAGAGGAAATATGCGGCCTCAGTACCTATATTGCAGAAAGTGCATCGCGATATTCCGGTGCCGCTCAATTTCAGGTCGCTGCTGCATCTTTTGAGGCAGGGCGACCCGGCGTCATACAGAAGGGAGAGCCAGATGGGCCTTCGCATCAACGATACAGCACCCGATTTCACCGCCGAAACCACGCAGGGCACGATCAATTTCCACGAATGGCTGGGCGACAGCTGGGGCGTGTTCGTCTCGCATCCTAAGAACTTCACCCCGGTCTGCACCACCGAACTTGGCACCATGGCCGGCCTCGCAGACGAATTCACCAAGCGCGGCGTCAAGCTGATCGGCATTTCCGTCGATCCGGTCGAAGATCATGCGCGCTGGAAGGACGACATCAGGACCGCCACCGGCTTCAGCGTCGACTATCCGCTGATCGGCGACAAAGATCTCAAGGTCGCCAAGCTCTATGACATGCTGCCTGCCGCTGCCGGCGATTCCTCGGAAGGCCGCACGCCTGCCGACAACGCCACCGTGCGCAATGTCTACGTCATCGGCCCCGACAAGAAGATCAAGCTGATGCTGACCTACCCGATGACCACGGGCCGCAACTTCGACGAGATCCTGCGCGCCATCGACTCGATCCAGCTGACCAGCAAGCATCAGGTGGCAACGCCTGCCAACTGGAAGCAGGGCGACGACGTCATCATCACCGCCGCCGTGTCCAACGAAGACGCGGTCAAGCGTTTCGGCTCCTACGAGACGATCCTGCCTTACCTGCGCAAGACCAAACAGCCAACGGCCTGATCCTTTTCGGCGCGGCGAAATTCCGTCGCGCCGCATCCTTTCCCCTTGCCGCGCCAGCAATGCCGGTCTACGGCTCGCCATTGCTGGCGGGATTGCGGCCGACAGGGCGCTGAGGCATCATCCGTCAGATTCGGGCGTGGTCGTCGGCTCAATCGGGGTGAATATTTGTTGGCCTTTTCTCGCATCGCCTCGCATGTCGCGCGCGGCCTCACGCTTGTCCTTGTGGCAGCTTTCCTGTCTGCCTGCTCGACCCAATCGGCGCTTGAATCAGTCGCGCCGCTGTCCTCCGACAAATATGCCGCCATCGTCGTCGACGCCAACACCGGCAAGGTCTTGTTCGACCGCAATTCGCGCGAATTACGCTATCCGGCGTCGCTGACCAAGATGATGACGCTGTACATGCTGTTCGAGGCGCTCGAAACCGGCCGCGTCGATCCGACGGCGCAACTGCCGGTCACCGCCTTTGCCGCCAGCAAACCGCCATCCAGACTTGGCCTGCGCCCCGGTCAGCATATCGATGTGCAGACCGCGATCCTGGCCCTGTGTGTCCGCTCTGCCAACGATGTCGCCACCGTCGTGGCCGAATATCTCGGCGACAGCGAAGCGCGTTTTGCCGAAATGATGACCGCCAAGGCGCGCCAGCTCGGCATGAATTCGACCACCTTCCGCAACGCCTCGGGCCTGCCCGACGCCGATCAGCGCACATCGGCGCGCGACATGGCGGTGCTGTCGACGGCTCTGCGCAAGCGCTTCCCGCAGCACTACCACTATTTCAGCAATCGCGAATTTTCCTATGCCGGCAAAATCATCCGCGGCCACAACGACCTGCTCGGGCGGGTTGACGGCGTCGACGGGCTGAAGACCGGCTACATCCGCGCCTCCGGCTTCAACCTGGCCACCTCCGCCGGGCGCGGCGGACGGCGCATCGTCGCCGTGGTGATGGGCGGCGAAACCGCACGTGCCCGCAACGCCCATATGGAAGAGCTGATCGAAATGTACCTGCCAAAGGCATCCCTCGCCGCCGCCAATTGAGACGGCGCGGGACTGGCAGCCTTTACGCGGCCTGCTCACGCGCCTTGGCGCGCGCCAGCGCCGGACGCGCGAGCACCCGGTCGAAATAGGCGTTCACACGCGGCGAATCGATCTCGAAGCGCGCGCCGCGCGCCCACTGGCCGCAATGGCCGAGAATCACGTCGGCAGCGGTAAACCGGTCGCCCATCGCAAACTCGCGATCACCGAGCCGCGCATCGAGCGAATGGATCTCACGCGTGAACTCGGCGCTTGTCCACGGGCCGACATCGACCCGCTCTTCTGCCGACAACAGCATGCGATGCTTCAGCTTGTTCCACAGCGGCGCTTCCAGTTCCGACTGGGCAAAGAACAGCCAGGCGTTGAGATGCGCGCGTTCGGCGAGGTTTTCCGCACCCATGCGTTTTTCCGGGTGCTTGTCGGCGAGATAGGCGCAGATCGCCGCTGAATCGGTCACGACCACACCGTCATCGTCCAGCACCGGCCCCTTGCCCGAGGCGCTGTAGCGCAGCATTTCCGGTGTGTGTTGCTTTGTCTTGACGATCTCATATTGCTGGCCGAGTTCTTCCAGCATCCAGGTGACGCGCGTCAGGCGCGAACCGGGCGACCCAATTGCCTTGCACATGTTCGATTCCCCCTATGCGTGGTTGCTGCCAAGGGCGCTTGCCCGTCAGTAATTCTCGACCTCGTCCGGATGCACGATCTCGATGTGTCGCTCGATCACATGCGGCTTGCTGGCTTCGCGCCAAGCCAACAGGTGTTCGGTCTTGGAATGCGCCGTCAGCGCCCCGCGTGTCTCCCATTTTTCCACGAACACCAGCTTTTCAGGGTCGATGACGCTCGAAAACAGCTCGTAAGAGATGCAGCCATCCTCCTTGCGCGTCGCTTCGATACAGGCGGCTGCGGGTTCGCGCAGCGCCTCCAGCGAACCTGGCCTGATGGTCAGCGTGGCAATCACATAGATCATGAACAATTCCTCCGATGCCGACACGCTAGAACATCGCACAGCGATGGGGAATCCTCATTTCATCCTGGTCCATCTGAAACCCAGCCTTGCAGATAAAACTCCGATAGCTATGTGAGAGACATAGCTTCCGGCCGCCTGCGCGGCCTTTTTCCTGCGAGGTAACATGACCGATCTGTCCGCTTTTGCGATCACCCAGCGCTGGCCCGCCGCCGATCCGGCAAAGTTGCAGCTCTATTACTTCCCCACCCCCAATGGCGTGAAAGTGTCGATCGCTCTGGAAGAAATCGGGCTGCCCTATGAGGCCCACAGCGTTCACATCGGCAAGGACGAGACCTGGACCGACGAGTTCCTGTCGCTGAACCCGAATGGCAAGATCCCGGCGATCCTCGATCCGGACGGTCCGGGCGGCAAGCCGCTGGCATTGTTCGAGTCCGGCGCGATCCTCGTCTATCTCGCCGAGAAGACCGGCAAGCTTCTGCCAGCCGACCCGGCGCGGCGGTTCGAGGCGATCCAGTGGGTGTTCTTCCAGATGGGAGGCATCGGCCCGATGTTCGGCCAGCTCGGCTTCTTCTACAAATTTGCCGGCAAGGAGATCGAGGACAAGCGCCCGCTCGAGCGCTACACCAAGGAGGCGACCCGTCTTCTCGGCGTGCTCGAAAAGCGCCTGGAAGGGCGTCAGTTCATCATGGACGACGACTACACCATCGCCGACATCGCCATCTTCCCGTGGGTGCGCACCGCGCGCGTGTTCTACGAGGCGGACGAATTGCTGGGCTTCAAGAACTTTCCGAACGTCCTGGCATGGCTCGAGCGCTGCATGGAGCGCCCGGCCAGCCAGGTTGGCCTCAACGTTCCGCCGCGAGGCTGAGGCTGCGCGTCTTGGTCCACAGCAACGCGCCGATGAAAAGCACTGCCATCAGGACGACGATTGTCGGCGCGGGTGCACTGTCGATGAAGAACGACAGATAGACCCCGACAAAGGCGCTGACGGTGGCGATCGCCGCCGACAGCGCCAGCATCGCTTCAAAGCGGCGGGTCAGCAGAAAGGCGATCGCTCCCGGTGCGATCAGCAGCGCGATGGCAAGGATAATCCCCACCGCCGTCAGCGCGCCGACAATCGTCAGCGACAGGGTAGCCAGCAGTCCATAGTGGAGAAAGCGTACCGGCAGGCCGATGGCGCGCGCATGCTGCGCGTCGAACGCTGCCAGCAGCAGGTCGCGCCGCAGCAGGAGCACGAACCCCGCCGCCATCAGCGCGATCAGACCGGTCTGGGCGACATCACCCCAGGTCACCCCCAGCATATCGCCGAACAGTACATGCAGCAGGTGCAGATCACTCTCGATCATCGAGAACAGCACGATGCCAAGTCCGAACATGCCGGAAAACACGACGCCCATCACCGTGTCTTCCTTGACGCGGCTGTTCTCCTTCAGATAGCCGACGGCGAGCGCACAGAACATGCCGGCGACAAACGCCCCCGCCGCCAGCGGCAGGCCGATCAGATAGGCCAGCACCACGCCGGGCAGCACCGCATGGCTGATGGCGTCACCCATCAGCGACCAGCCCTTGAGCACCAGGAACGGCGACAACAGCCCCATTGGCAGCGCCACCAGCATGGCGATGACGAAGGCCTGCTGCATGAACGCAAACTGGAATGGCAAGGTCAGCGTGTCGATCATGACGCAATCTCCAGCGCCTTGCGCGCCTGCCTTCGGGCGGCCAGCATCCCGTGCTTGGGCGCAAACACAAAGGCCGCCAGGAAGATCAGCGTCTGCAACACCACGATGATGCCGCCGGTCGCGCCGTTGATGAAATAGCTGGCATAAGCGCCGATGAAGCTCGTCACCGTGCCGATCGCGACGGAAACGATGATCAGGCGCGGAAACCGGTCGGTCAGAAGATAGGCGGTCGCGCCGGGCGTTACCACCAGCGCGATCACCAGAAACGCTCCCACCGTCTGCAACGCCGCAACCGTCGATGCCGACAACAGGGTGAAGAACAGCACGCGCAGGAAGTTCGGGTTGAGGCCGATGGTGCGCGCATGATTCTCGTCAAAGAACACCACCATCAGATCCTTCCATTTGACGATCAGGATCGCCAGCGACACCCCGGCGATGATCACCAGTTGCAGCGTGTCCGAAGGGGTCACCGCAAGGATGTTGCCCAGCACGATGGTCTGGATGTTCACCGACACGGGCGACAACGAGATCATGAACAGGCCGAGGCCGAAAAAGGAGGTGAAGATCAGGCCGATCACGGTATCTTCGCGCAGCTTCGTCTGCTGGCTCAAAAACAGCATCGCAGCTGCCGCCAGCCCGCCGGAAAAGAAAGCGCCGATCGCAAATGGCAGGCCGAGCATATAGGCACCGGCCACGCCGGGGACGATCGCGTGGGACAGCGCATCGCCGATCAGCGACCAGCCTTTGAGCATCAGATAGGCCGACAGGAAAGCACAGACCGCCCCGACCAGCGCGGACACCCACATGGCGTTGACCATGTAGCCATAGGAGAAAGGTTCCAGCAGCAGCGTCACTGCCTGTTCTCCTCTTGCCCGGCAGGCCCGCTCGTCGAATGCGGCTTGTCGCCATAAAGCACGAACGGACGTTCGTCGTCGGAGATGACGGTCACCTCGCGCCCATCGGCGTCGTCGTGCAGATCTGTGCCGCCGAGCACAAAATGGCGCAGCACACCGCCAAACGCCTTTTCAAGGTTTTCACGGGTGAAAGTGTCTGCTGTCAGGCCCGATGCCAGCACCGTGCGGTTGAGAAGCACCGCCCGGTCGCAAAACTCCGGCACGGAGCCCAGATTATGGGTCGAGACCAGCATCACCCGCCCCTCTTCGCGCAACTGACCCAAAAGCGTGATGATCGCTTCTTCGGTTTTCACGTCAACGCCGGTGAAGGGTTCGTCGAGAAGGATGACCTGTCCTTCCTGCGCCAGCGCTCGCGCCAGGAACACGCGCTTTTTCTGCCCGCCCGAAAGCTCGCCGATCTGGCGCTTGCGAAAGTCGCTCATATTGACCCGCGCCAGCGCTTCATCGACCATTTCGCGATCACGCCGTGCCGGCATGCGCAGGAAGTTCATGTGGCCATACCGGCCCATCATCACCACGTCTTCGACGAGGATCGGGAAGTTCCAGTCGACCTCCTCGGCCTGCGGCACATAGGCGACCAGATTGCGCTTCAGCGCCTGTGCGGCCGGCTGACCGAGGATCGACACCGAGCCGCGCGCCAAAGGCACGAAGCCCATGATCGACTTGAACAATGTCGATTTGCCCGAACCGTTGACGCCGACCAGCGCGGTGATCGTACCACGCGGGATCGAGAACGAGGCATCATGCAGCGCGGTGTTACCACTGCGATAGGTCGCGGTAACGTTGCGCACGTCCAGACCTGCACCCTCGGCGGCAACGGTCGGCTTGGTATCTGCCTGATTCATTTTGCAAGCCCGGCAGCGATGGTTTCGGTCGTCACCCGCAACAGGTCGAGATAGGTAGGCACCGGTCCGGTCTCATCGGAAAGCGAATCGACATAGAGCACGCCGCCATATTGCGATCCGGTCTCCCGCGCCACCTGTTGCGCCGGGTCGGCCGACACCGTGCTTTCACTGAACACGGCGGGGATCTTATATTCACGCACCAGGTCGATCACTTTCTTGATCTGTTGCGGCGTTCCTTGCGCGTCGGCATTGATCGGCCACAGATAGAGTTCCTTCAGCCCGAAATCGCGAGCGAGATAGGAGAATGCGCCTTCGCTGGTCACCAGCCAGCGATGTTGCTCCGGAATCGCACCCAGACGCTCGCGGATCGGTGCGGCGGTCGCTTCGATCTGCGCTTGGTAGGCCTTGGCATTGGCTGCATAGATCTCGGCGTTGGCGGGGTCGCGCTCGGCAAAGGCAGCGCGGATATTCTCGACATAGATCAGCGCGTTGGCGGGCGACATCCAGGCATGCGGGTTCGGCTTGCCGCTATAGGGGCCTTCTGAAATGCCCATCGGCTCCACCCCCTCGGTGACGACCACACTTGGAACGTCGCGCAGATTGCGGAAGAAGCGCTCGAACCACAGCTCCAGGTTAAGGCCGTTATAGAGCACCAGATCGGCATCCTGCGCGCGCAACAGATCGCCCGGTGTCGGCGAATATTCGTGGATCTCGGCATTGGGCCTTGTGATCGATTCGACGTCCGCCGCATCACCGGCAACGTTGCGGGCAATATCGGCGATCACGGTGAATGTCGTCACCACCTTCATCTTCTCGGCGGCAGCGGCGGGCAACAGTCCGGCGCACAACGCAATCGCGGCAATCAACGAACGAACAAGCATGAAAACTCCGGGGCAGGAAATATCAAAATCATCAACGGTACAGCCTGTCTATCGTTGCGTCGCCTCGCTGTCAATGCAGTTGCAAATCATTTGCAACTGCATCTGCGATCTGTCTTTTGGCCGTCTTGCGCCAGAGAAGGTTCTGGATCATCGACATGAGGAGCCCACCCTGCTTTGCATCGCAGCGCGTGCTGACGCATAGTCGACCCCATGAACGAGCCAGAGATTCACACTACCGATTACGAGGCAGCCTTGCGTGAGGCAGGGGTGCGCATCACCCGTCCGCGCCGCGTCATCCTCGGCATTCTGGCCGATATGGGCGACCACCCGGACGCGATGGAGATCTTCCAACGCGCCGTCGCCATCGACAGCGGCATCTCCCTGTCGACGGTCTACCGCACGATGAAACTGCTTGAAGGGATCGGCGCGATCCACCGTCACGCCTTTGCCGGCGGGCCATCACGGTTCGAGCCCGCCGTCGGCGAGCATCATGATCATCTCATCGACATCGACACCGGCGACGTCATCGAGTTCCAGTCCGACAAGATCGAGGAACTCCAGAACGAGATCGCGCACCGTCTCGGCTACGAGATCGTGCACCACCGGTTCGAAATCTACGGACGCAAACGCAAGAAGCGCTGAAGCGCCTTTTTAACGCCTCTGCCGCATGATCGGTTCGGGCGTGCGATCTCATGCATTCATCGGACTACGCAGAAGGCGTCGGGCAAATATGCTGACCAGAAAAGGCAAATACGGGCTCAAAGCGCTGATCCATCTGTCGCACCTGCCGCAGGGACAGCTTGCTCTGGTCAACGATATCGCCACCACCAACAGCATCCCGAAAAAATTCCTCGACGCGATTCTCGGCGAATTGCGCAATGCCGGGTTCGTGCAGAGCCGCAAGGGCAAGGATGGCGGCTATCGTCTTGCGCGCCATCCCGATGAGATCTGGATCGGCGACGTGGTACGCGTTCTTGACGGTCCGCTGGCGCCGATCTCCTGCGCCAGCGCCACGCGCTATGAGCGCTGCCACGATTGCGACGAAGCCAGCTGCCAGGTCCGCCGGATGATGATGGATGTGCGCCGCGCCATCGCCGAGATCCTCGACCATCGCAGTCTGGCCCAGATGCGCGATGCAAAAGAAAGCGATCTTTCGCTCCCGTCGGGATAGATCAGCCGGCGCAAAGAGCGCCTGTTCTGGTCAGAGGCACCGCCTGCCCGTCATCCGTTCAGGCAAGAACCCCGAATACCACCGCGATCATGAAGCCGACCGACAAGGTGAAGACGAGATAGGTCAGCGCGCTTGCTGGCGCCGGTGCGGAAACCGCTGCTTTGGCGCTGTTGCGCAACTGCTGGCGGCTTGCTCTGTTAGTGTCAGAATACGACATCGAATTCTCCGTCCATCTCCTTAGTCTATAAAATCTGTAGACTTTGTCGATCACGAATTTCATTGCCGACGAATATTTCTATGTGCGACCCCGTCCACACGTCGCGCTGCACCACCCAAAACAGCCCTTGCGTCGGCTCCTCACCAATGCGCGTGCATCAGCCAATAATAAGCTTCCTCGCGGGAAAAGCGCTGGGCCGCCTCGTCCGGCGTTGTCGCGCGCGTGATCTCTTCCGGCTGGTGCGGCGCAAACACCCATTCCAGAAAATTGGAAAAGCGGGTCACCATTTTCTGCATCATGACGCCTCCTTTCAGTACGTGGCGCAGCAGTTCTGTGCCGCTGAAACCAGTATGAACGGGGCCGGGCCGCAATCAATGCCGTCAAATAGATCGCTTTTCCAAAGTCATCTTGACCCGCGCAACGTCTTTGCGAGGATCGACCCTGCGATGACAATTGCGTGATCGGTGTCGATTTAACGGTTCTGTCGGCTTCTTCTGCCAGTATCGGATTCAGATAAGCGACTGCAGGGCGATTTGGGGATCTGCCGATGACGAATACGCGTACACGCGTCGACTGGGTCGACACGGCCAAGGGGATCTGCATCATCTTCGTGGTGATGATGCATTCGACGCTTGGCGTCGGCAACGCAATGGACGGCGAAGGCTTCATGCACACGGTCGTGTCGTTTGCACGCCCGTTCCGCATGCCTGACTTCTTCCTCATCTCCGGCCTGTTTTTGGGCCTGGTGATCGACCGCCCGTGGCTGCGTTATCTCGATCGCAAGGTTGTCCATTTCGTCTATTTCTACGTGCTCTGGCTCACCATCCAGTTCGTGTTCAAATCACCTGCAACAGCGCTTGAAGAAGGCGTCGGCGCGGTGGTGCGGGATTATCTCTGGGCCTATATCCAGCCCTTCGGCACGCTGTGGTTCGTCTATCTCTTGCCGCTGTTCTTCATCCTGACACGTCTGATGAAGAACCTGCCGGTCTGGCTGGTGCTGGGTGGCGCAGCGGTTCTGGAAATCCTGCCGGTCCACACCGGCTGGCTGGTGATCGACGAATTCTGCGCCCGGTTCGTCTATTTCTACGCCGGTTATGCGCTTGCCAGCCGTATCTTCGATTTCGCCGAATGGGCCAGCGCCAACCGTGGCAAGACGCTGGCACTGCTCGCCGTCTGGGCGCTGGTCAATGCGCTGTTCGTGTTCACGCCGGCGCCAGCCTCGCTGCAATATCTGCTCGATGCCGACGCCATCGGCCGCTACAGCCAGGGCATCGCCGCTTTGCCGCTCGTGTCGCTGGCGCTGGGCGTTGCCGGCGCGATGGCAATCGTGCTGGTGTCGACTTTGGTCACCAGCCTGCCATGGACCGGCTGGCTGACCTGGCTCGGCCTCCATTCCATCGTGATCTATCTGGCCTTCTTCGTACCGATGGCGGTCAGCCGTGTCGTGCTGATCAAGTCCGGCCTGATCAGTGACATTGGCGTTGTGTCGCTGCTGGTCACCATGGCCGCCGTCGCCGGACCGGCGATCCTCTATCTGCTGATCCAGTGGACCGGCTATGGCCGCTTCCTGTTCGAACGGCCCGACTGGGCCTATCTCGACCGGCCACCGGCCAAAGCCCAGCTCGCCGGCACCGCCGCCGAATGAAAAAAGGCCCGGAGCATGCAAGCTCCGGGCCTTTTCGATAGCATCGCGAACCCATCACGAATGGGCAAAGATGTCCTGTTCGTCCCAGCCCATCAGATCGAGCTTGGCCCGCGTCGGCAGGAACTCGAAGCACTTTTGCGCTTCCTGCGCGCGTCCGTCCCGCGCGAGTCGCTCGTTGAGCTTGTCGCGCAGCTGATGCAGGTAAAGAACATCGGATGCGGCATATTCGAGTTGCTCCGGGCTCAGCGTCTCTGCGGCCCAGTCCGAAGATTGCTGCTGCTTGGAAATGCTGACCCCGATCAGCTCGTTGCACAGATCCTTCAGCCCGTGGCGGTCCGTATAGGTGCGCACCAGCCGTGAGGCGATCTTGGTGCAATAGACCGGCTGCTGCGTGACGCCGAAGGCGTGATACAACACCGCCAGATCGAAGCGACCGAAATGGTACAGCTTGGTGATGGCCGGGTTTTCCAGCAGAGCCACCAGGTTCGGCGCCTGCTTCTGGCCGGCAGCAATCTGAATGACGTCCGCCGTGCCGTCGCCGGGCGAAATCTGCACCACGCACAACCGGTCACGCAGCGGGTTGAGCCCGAGCGTCTCGGTGTCGATTGCCACCGTATCGACATCGTAGTTGGACAGGTCAGGCAGGTCGCCCTTGTGGAAACGGATTGTCATCGGATTGCCCTTCGCACTCATGCCGTCAGCGCGGCAAGAATGCGCGCCCAGCTTCTCTGTCCCTTGTGGAACGAATTGAGGTCGTATTTCTCGTTTGGCGAGTGAATGCAATCGTCCGCCAGCGCAAAGCCGACCAGAAGCGATTCCATGCCAAGGAAAGTACGGAAATCGCCAACAATCGGGATCGAGCCGCCGCTGCCCGTGAGCACAGCCGGCTTGTCCCACTCATCCGACAACGCCGCCTTGGCCTTGGTAATGACAGGCGAATCATAGGCCAGCTGGATCGCCGGCGAGCCGCCATGGCGCAGGAACTCGACCGAGCAATCGCCCGGAATACGTTCCTCGACAAATTTGCGGAACGCGGCGCGGATCTTGTCCGGATCCTGCTTGTGCACCAGCCGGAACGACACTTTCGCCGACGCTTCCGCCGCAATCACGGTTTTGAAACCCTTGCCGGTATAGCCGCCATTGATGCCGTTGAACTCTGCCGTCGGGCGCGCCCACACCAGCTCCAGCAGGGAGCGGCCCTTTTCACCCGACAATTCGGACAAGCCGATCGGCCCGAGAAAACCCTCGACCGTCTGGCCGAGCGCATCCCAGGACTGCTTGATCTGCGACGGCGTTTCCTCGACCCCGTCGTAAAAGCCCGGAATGGTGACGCGGCCCGTGTCGTCATGCACCGCGCCGAGAATCTTCGTCAGGATACGGATCGGGTTGGCTGCTGCCCCGCCATACATGCCCGAATGCAGGTCGCGGTTTGCCGCCTTGATTGTGATTTCCTCGCCGACCAGCCCGCGCAGCGAGGTGTCGATCGATGGCGTCGTGCGGTCCCACATGCCGGTGTCGCAGACCAGCGCGAAATCGGCCTTCAGCTCATCCGCATTGGCTTCAAGGAACGGCTTCAGCGACGGCGAGCCGGATTCTTCCTCGCCCTCGAACAAAAGCGTGATCTTGCACGGCAGCGAGCCATGCACCTGTTTCCACGCCCGGCAGGCCTCGACGAACAGCATGAGCTGTCCCTTGTCGTCCGACGCGCCACGCCCGAAAATCACCTTGCGGCCCGGCTCGACTTCCTTGAGGCTCGGGGCGAACGGATCGTCGGTCCACAATTCCAGCGGGTCGACCGGCTGAACGTCGTAATGGCCATAAAACAAGACATGCGGTGATCCCTCCGGCCCGTCATGATGCGCCACCACCATCGGATGCCCGCTCGTGTCGCGCACGCTGGCCTCGAACCCGATCGAGGTCAGGTCATCCACCAGCCACTGCGCCGCATTCCGGCACTGACCGGCATAGGCCGGGTCGGTCGAAATCGACTGAATCCGCAGCAACGCAAACAAACGCTCCAGACTTGCGTCGAGATTGGCATCGATTTGATCAAGAACAGGAGAAACAACAGACATCAGCTAGCCTTTCGATGATTTGCCGTGACCCTATCGCCGCCGATTGGCTGCGGAAAGCCCCCAGCCGCCATTCAGCCGCTGGCAGCATCAACAATCTTTTCGGCCAGCGTGAGCCTGCACGCCGTCGAAGCTGAATATTCAATGTGGGGAACGAGCCGTGCGGCAGGCAAAAAAGAGCCGCTGTGGCGGAGGGGGATACCACAGCGGCCTTTACTCAAACAATTGCGGGAGCCCGGAGAGGGGGATGAGGCTCCCGCTGTGTCCGGTGAGGCGGGGGACGAGCCTTGGACCGGACTCGGCTATAATTGCCGATACATCAGAATTTGGTGTGTGAAAGTGGCGTTTCAAGGGCTCTCAACATTACCATTCTGTAACATCGTCGTGATGCCCTTGCATGGCAGGAACTCACTGCAAAGCCGCGCTTAGAGATGGACAGAAATGACCCCGCGCGCTACCCCTGCCGCATGAAAAATGGCGATCATCTCTTCCTCGTTGACGGCTCGGGCTACATCTTCCGCGCCTATCACGCCCTCCCGCCGCTGACGCGCAAGAGCGACGGCCTGCCGGTCGGTGCCGTTGCCGGCTTCTGCAACATGCTGTGGAAGCTGATGCAGAATGCGCGCGACACCGATGTCGGCGAGCCCCCGACCCATTTCGCGGTGATCTTCGACTATTCGTCGCAGACCTTCCGCAAGGATCTTTATCCCGAATACAAGGCCAACCGTTCGGCCCCGCCCGAGGATCTGATCCCGCAATTCGGGCTGATCCGCGAGGCGACCCGCGCCTTCGACCTGCCTTGCATCGAGATGGAAGGCTATGAAGCCGACGACATCATCGCCACCTATGCGCGCCTTGCCACGGAGGCTGGCGGCGAGACGACCATCATTTCCTCGGACAAGGATCTGATGCAGCTCGTCAATGGTTCGGTGTCGCTTTACGACCCGATGAAGGACAAGGAGATCAACGTCCCCGAAGTCATCGAGAAATGGGGCGTGCCGCCGGAGAAAATGATCGACCTGCAGGCGCTGATGGGCGACTCGGTCGACAACATTCCGGGCGTTCCGGGCATCGGCCAGAAGACCGCCGCCCAGCTTCTGGAGGAATATGGCGACCTCGACACGCTGCTCGCCCGCGCCTCCGAGATCAAGCAGAACAAGCGCCGCGAAACGCTGATCGAAAACCGCGACAAGGCGCTTCTGTCGCGCGAGCTGGTGCGCCTGAAGAACGACATCGTCGACATCGACCCGCTCGACACGATGACGCTCCAGCCGCCGAACGGGCCAAAGCTGATCTCCTTCCTCAAGGCGATGGAGTTCACCACGCTGACGCGCCGCGTCGCCGACGTCACCGGTACCGACGCCGCGCAGATCGAGGCAGCCCATGTCGCCGTGGCTTCTGTCGCTGAAGCCCATGGCCCGGACCTCGACGTTGCTCCGTCTGCTTCAGCACCCGACGCGGCAGCCGCCAGCGCACCAGCGCAAAATGCGCCCGGCGTGATGACGCCGGCCGACCTTGTCGCGTTCCGCAAGACCGAGGCGCGCGCAAGCGCCATCGATCCCGCCGCCGCTATCGCCATCCGCGACATCGCCACCTTGCGCGCATGGATCGCCGCCGCGCGCGACACCGGCCTGGTTGCTTTCAACACCCAGACCACCTCGCTCGATCCGATGCGCGCCGAGCTTGCCGGTTTCTCGCTGGCGCTTGAGCCAGGCAAGGCGGCCTATGTGCCGCTGGCGCACAAATCGGGCGCTGGCGATCTTCTGGGCGGCGGGACCGTCGAAGGTCAGATCCCCGTGCGCGAGGCTTTGGCGGAGCTGCGCACGCTTCTGGAAGACCGCGCCGTCCTCAAGATCGCGCAGGACCTGAAGTTCGACCTCGTCGTCATGCAGCGCCATGGCATCGACATTGCCCCGTTCGACGACACGATGCTGATGTCCTATGCGCTCGACGCCGGCATGGCCGCCAGCCACAGCATCGATTCTCTGGCGCAGCGCTGGCTCGACTACACGCCGATGACGCTGAAGGATGTCTGCGGCTCGGGCAAGAGCGCGGTCAGCTTCGACATGGTCGAGATCGACAAAGCCACCGCCTATGGCGCCGAAGACGCCGAGATCGTCCTGCGCCTGTGGCGGGTGTTCAAGCCGCGTCTCGCGCAAGACGGCCTCGTTTCGGTCTATGAGCGCCTTGAGCGTCCGCTGACGCCAGTGCTTGCCCGCATGGAACAGCGCGGCATCTCGATTGACCGGCAGATCCTCAGCCGTCTTTCCGGTGATCTGGCGCAAGGCGCGGCAGCGCTCGAAGACGAGATCCAGACGCTTGCGGGCGAGAAGTTCAATGTCGGCTCACCCAAGCAGCTGGGCGAAATTCTGTTCGACAAGCTCGGCATTCCGGGCGGCACCAAGACCAAGACCGGCCAATGGGCAACCTCGGCCCAGATCCTTGAGGAACTGGCCGCCGAAGGGCACGAAATGCCGCGCAAGATTGTCGACTGGCGCCAGCTGACCAAGCTGAAATCGACCTATACCGACGCGCTGCCCGGTTTTATCAACCCGCAGACCCATCGGGTCCACACTTCCTATGCGATGGCTGCGACGACGACCGGCCGCCTGTCCTCATCCGATCCGAACCTGCAGAACATTCCTGTTCGCACCGCTGAAGGGCGCAAGATCCGCACCGCCTTCATCGCCGAGCCGGGCAATCTGCTGATTTCGGCCGACTACAGCCAGATCGAGCTGCGCGTGCTCGCTCACATCGCCGACATTCCGCAATTGCGTCAGGCCTTTGCCGACGGCATCGACATCCACACGATGACAGCGTCGGAAATGTTCGGCGTGCCGCTCGAAAACATGCCCGGCGAAGTGCGCCGCCGCGCCAAGGCGATCAATTTCGGCATCATCTATGGCATTTCGGCCTTCGGCCTTGCCAACCAGCTGTCGATCCCGCGCGAGGAAGCCGGCGCCTACATCAAGAAGTATTTCGAGCGCTTCCCCGGCATCCGCGATTATATGGAAGCCACCAAGGCGGCGGCGCGCGAGAACGGCTATGTCGAGACGATCTTTGGCCGCTGCGTCAACTATCCCGAAATCCGCGCCTCCAACCCGTCGATCCGCGCTTTCAACGAGCGCGCCGCGATCAATGCGCCGATTCAGGGTTCAGCCGCCGACATCATCCGCCGTGCCATGACGCGGATCGAAGATGCGCTGCAAAGCGCTGGCCTGACGCAGACGCAGATGCTGCTGCAGGTTCACGACGAACTGATCTTCGAAGCGCCGGAATTGGAAGTGGAAGCCGCGATCCCGGTGATCCGCACCGTCATGGAAAACGCGGCCATGCCCGCCGTTGCCATGAAGGTTCCGCTGCATGTCGATGCGCGCGCTGCAAGAAACTGGGACGAAGCGCACTAGCAATATTTCAGCAAGATGCAGGGAAATCCTTGGCTCGACTGCAGCTGCGAAGACTATTTTAGTTAACGCGAAATTAAGCTGATGCATCAATTCTCTCCCCCCAAGATCCGTGGGGGGAGAACCGGATGAACATTGTACCGCTGCGCGCCGTCGCCGAAGACGACGCTCCACACCATCATGATGTCGACATGAGCGCGATCGGGGAACGCGCCAGCAGACTCGGCATCGAGATCGCCGATATTGTCGGCATCATTGACGATCTCGGCCATCTTGGCCGCAACCAGATCGAGACCTTGCGCGACGTCGTGCGTTCGGCACGCGAGACCGGCGAGGCAAATTCGCGCCTTGCCGCGTCCATGGAAGAAGTGGGCACTTCCGCCTCGCAGACGCGTTCGATCCTGTCGGCAAGCGCTGATGCGGTGGCCGGAACGCTCGATGATGCGGTCAGCAACATGCGCTCGCTCAGCGACGGCGTGATGGGATTTTCCGCGGCGCTGGATCGCGTCACCGAAACCATCAAGCTGGTGAGCGATGTCAGCGCATCGATCAACGAAATCGCTCGCGAAACCCAGCTGGTCGCCATCAACGCCTCGATCGAAGCGGCGCGGCTTGGCACGGCCGGCAAGGGCTTTGCCGTCATCGGCACCGCGATCAAGGCGCTCGCCGACCAGATTGGCAGTGCCGCCAAGCGCAATGAATCAAGTCTCGTCGCACTGCAGGGCACATTGACCGAGCTCAGCGCCACGGCTCAGACCAACGTGTCGACCGCCGAGGCGGCGATCGAGGCCTCCGCACGCGCCAGTGAATCCACCCGCACGATCCAGTCGCTGGTCACGACCGTCGAGCATCTCGCCGACAATATCGACCAGATGGCAGACCCGGTGCGCAAGAATATCGAGGCCAGCGACAAGGTTCGCGAACACCTCCATTCCATTGTCCGCATGACGAAGGAATCCGACGCCAAGCTTGCTTCCGCCGCCGAGCGATCACAGGCCATCCTCGACATCTCGGAGGATTTCATCCTCTTCATTGCCAGTTCCGACATCGAGACCCCGGACACGCCACTGATTGAAATGTGCAAGGCGCGGTCTGCCGAAATCTCGGCGATCTTCGAAGCTGCGGTCGACGCGGGCCGGATCGGCATGAGCGAGCTGTTCGATGAAAATTATCGCCCGGTGCCGGGCTCGAACCCGCAGCAGGTGCTGACCCGCTTCACGGCCTTCACCGACGCCTGCCTGCCGCCCGTTCAGGAGCCGGTGCTGGACATGAATTCGCGCGTCGTATTCTGCGTGTCGATCGACCGCAACGGCTATATTCCAACGCATAATCTGGTCTATTCGCAGCCGCAGGGCGACGATCCGGCGTGGAACCTTGCCCATTGCCGCAACCGGCGCATGTTCACCGACCGCACCGGCCTTGGTGCCGGGCGCAACACCCGCCCCTTCCTGCTGCAGACCTATCGGCGCGACATGGGCGGCGGCAATTTCATGCTGATGAAGGACGTGTCGGCGCCGATCTACGTCAAAGGCCGCCACTGGGGCGGCCTTCGGATCGGCTATTCGGTCTGACGCGCGTCGATCAGACAGCGCTGCCGGTGGCAAGATCGGCAGCGTTGCGGATCGCCGTGATGTTCCTGGCATAGGCCTCGGTCGAGCCGCCCTTGAACACCGCCGAGCCTGCAACCAGCACGTTGGCGCCTGCTGCGGCGACCAACGGCGCGGTTTCCGGCGTCACACCGCCGTCAATCTGGATGTCGATCGGACGGTCGCCGATCATCGCCTTGACCCGGCGCACCTTCTCGACCACCGACGGAATGAAGGCCTGGCCGCCAAAGCCGGGATTGACCGTCATCAAGAGCACCAGATCGAGCCGGTCGAGCACATATTCGATCACCGATTCCGGCGTCGACGGGTTGAGCGACACGCCCGCCTTCTTGCCCAGCGCACGGATCGCCTGCAGCGAGCGGTCGAGATGCGGGCCGGCTTCGGCATGCACCGTGATGATGTCACAGCCAGCATCGGCGAATGCCGCCAGATACGGATCGGCAGGCGTGATCATCAGATGGCAGTCGAAGATCTTGTCGGTGCGGCCCCGGATCGACTTGATGATCTGCGGCCCGAAGGTGATGTTCGGCACGAAATGTCCGTCCATCACGTCGAGATGGATCCAGTCGGCGCCAGCGGCAACCACCGCCTCCACTTCCTCGCCAAGTCGCGAGAAATCGGCAGACAGCACGGATGGAGCGATGAGTGTCGGAGAAGTCATGGCGCAGCCTCGTTGATCTCAGCGCCCCCTAACCCGTGCGCGCCGCAAAGTCGAGTGTTTCGACACAGCGGCAGCACTTGTCCGGTCGTCATCGGTCAGGCGATTCCCATCATCCTGCGCAACGCCGCGCGATCCGTGCTGCCACCGGCAAAGTCGTCAAACGCCTTGTCAGTCACCTGAATGATGTGGGCATCGATGAACGGTGCGCCCTCCGCGGCCCCCTGCTCCGGGTGCTTCAGACAGCATTCCCATTCCAGCACCGCCCAGCGGTCGTAGCCATACTGCGCCAGCTTGGAAAAGATGCCGGAAAAATCGACCTGCCCATCGCCCAGCGAACGGAAGCGACCCGCGCGCTCGGTCCAGCCCTGATAGCCGGAATAAACGCCCTGCCTGCCGGTCGGGTTGAACTCGGCGTCCTTGACGTGAAACGCCGAAATCCGTTCATGATAGATGTCGATGAAGGCAAGATAGTCGAGCTGCTGCAACAGGAAGTGCGACGGATCGTAATTGATCATGCAGCGCTTGTGCCCGCCGACCGCGTCGAGGAACATCTCGAAGGTCGCGCCATCGAAAACGTCTTCGCCGGGATGGATTTCAAAGCCGAGATCGCAGCCGCACTCTTCATAGATTTCGAGGATCGGCTTCCAGCGTCGGCCAAGCTCGGCGAAGGCCTCTTCTACCAGCCCTGCCGGGCGCTGCGGCCACGGATAAAGATAGGGAAACGCCAGCGCGCCGGTAAAGCCGACCGCCCCTGGCAGTGCGAGATTGCGTGAGGCGCGCGCCACCTTCTTGACCTGATCGACCGCCCATTCCTGCCGTGCCTTGGGGTTGCCGTGCAGATGCGCCGGGGCGAAGGCATCGAACTGCGCGTCATAGGCCGGATGCACTGCCACCAGCTGCCCCTGCAAATGGCATGACAGTTCAGTGATCTCGACGCCCGCCTCAGCGCACACGCCCTTGATCTCGTCGCAATAATCCTTCGACTCTGCCGCCCGCTCGAGATCGAACAGCTTCGGCTCGCCGCTGGGCAACTGGATGCCCTTGTAGCCGTGCCCTGCCGCCCAGGCCGCGATCGACGGCAGCGAGTTGAACGGTTCCTGATCGCCGACAAACTGGGCCAGGAAAATTCCCGGCCCCTTCATGGTCGCTGGCGCAGTGGTCATGTGATGTGTTCCTCCCAAAACATCCTCACCCGTGAAGGCCGCGCTGTTACTTGCGCGGCGGTCCGGGCCGTTCGGCAGATGCCGCCCACAGATTGATCCCGGCATCCTTGGCATAGGTGTCGATTTCCGCCAGCTCCGCCTCGGTGAAATCAAGGTTCTTCAGCGCCGCAACGCAATCATCGATCTGCTCGGGGCGGCTCGCCCCGATCAGCGCCGTCGTCACCCGTCCGCCGCGCAGCACCCAGGCCAGCGCCATCTGCGCCAGCGTCTGGCCGCGGCTTTTGGCGATGTCATTGAGGGCTGAAATCTTGCCGAGATTTTCGGCGTTGATATGGGTCGGGCGCAGTGACTTGCCCTGTCCGGCGCGCGCGCCTTCGGGGATGCCACCAAGATATTTGTCGGTCAGCATGCCCTGCGCCAGCGGCGAGAACACGATCGAGCCAATGCCCAGATTGTCCAGCGTGTCGAGCAGGCCGTCTTCCTCGACCCAGCGATTGAGCATTGAATAGGACGGCTGGTGGATCAGGCAGGGCGTGCCCAGCTGCTTGAGAATTTCGGCAGCCTCGCGGGTGCGCTTCGAATTGTAGGACGACAGCCCGACATAAAGCGCCTTGCCCGAGCGCACCGCCTGATCGAGCGCCATCATCGTCTCTTCCAGCGGCGTTTCGGGATCGAAACGATGCGAATAGAAGATGTCGACATAGTCGACGCCGAGCCGCTTGAGGCTTTGGTCGAGCGAGGCGAGCAGATATTTGCGGCTCCCCCATTCGCCATACGGCCCCGGCCACATGTCGTAGCCGGCCTTCGACGAAATGATCAGCTGGTCGCGATAACCGGCAAAGTCGGTGCGCAAGATCTCGCCGAACGCTTCTTCGGCAGAGCCGGGCGGTGGGCCATAATTGTTGGCAAGATCGAAATGGGTGATGCCGAGGTCGAAGGCGCGGCGGCACAGATCGCGCTTGAGCTGGTGCGGCCGGTCATGGCCGAAATTGTGCCACAGGCCCAGCGAGATCGCCGGCAGTTTCAATCCGGAGCGCCCGCACCGGTTGTACCGCATCGTCTCGTAGCGGTCGTCCGCAGGATGCCAGCTCATACCATATCCTTTCACGCCATCAGCATTCAGGAGCGAACATAGCGCAGGAGAGGTGGCTGCGGGAATAGGGGAAGAAGGGAGTAAGGGAATAGGTAATGGGCAGGCGCAGCAACAGTTTATCGCGCGCTACCATCCTCATCCTGAGGTGCGCGCGTCAGCGAGCCTCGAAGGACGCACCCCCAAGACCCGCAAATCGTTCAGCCCGTCAGGAAACCAGCGCCCACGGCCCGTGGAAATCTTCGCCTTCCCGGTCGATGCGCTCAAACCCATGGGCGCCAAAGAAGTCGCGTTGCGCCTGGATCAGGTTAGCGGTGCCGCGCGCCTGACGGAACGAGTCGAAATAACCGAGCGCCGCCGACAATGCCGGCACCGGCAGCCCGCCGAGCGCCGCATGCGCCACGATGCGCCGCAAGGAGGGCTGTGCTTCCTGCATCATGCCGACGAAATCCTTGATCAGCAGCAGGTTTTCTGCCTCCGCATCGGCTTCGAACGACTGGGCCAGGGTGCCGAGGAACTGCGAACGGATGATGCAGCCAGCGCGCCAGATGCGCGCGATCGTCGGCATTGGCAGGTTCCATTTGAACTCCGCCGAGGCTTCTCCCATCACGGCGAAACCTTGCGCATAGGCTGCTATTTTGCCGGCAAACAATGCCAGCTCCAGATCGTCGATAAAGGCGGCGTCAGGTGTCGTCGCGTCCGGCTTGTTGGGCTTGCCATAGGCTGCCGAGGCTGCGCGCCGCAGCGTCTTTTCCGCCGAAAGGCTGCGTGCTGCCACCGCCGATTCGATCGCCGTTGCCGGCACGCCCATCATTTGCGCTTCGATCGCCGACCAGCGTCCGGTGCCCTTCTGCCCGGCTCGATCGAGAATCACATCCACGATCGGACGCATCGTGTCCGCGTCCTGGGTCTTCAACACTTCAGCAGTGATTTCCACCAGATAGGAATTGAGCCGGCCTTCGTTCCACTTGGCAAAAAGTGCACCGATGTCGCCCGCTTCCATGCCGAATCCGTCACGCAGGATGCCGTAGATCTCAGCGATCATCTGCATGTCGGCATATTCGATGCCGTTGTGGATCGTCTTGACGAAGTGGCCCGCGCCACCCTCGCCGAGCCAGGCGCAACACGGCTCGCCCTCGAAGCGCGCGGCAATCGAGGTCAGAATCTTTTCGACCCGCTGATAGGCTTCCTGCTTGCCGCCGACCATGATCGAGGGGCCGTGGCGCGCGCCCTCCTCGCCGCCGGAAACGCCCATGCCGATGAAGGTGAGGCCCGATCCCGCCATTTCCTCAAAACGGCGGATCGTGTCGCGAAAATTGGCGTTGCCAGCGTCGATGATGATGTCGTCCTTCGACAGCAGCCCGCGCAGCGCGGCGATCTGCTCGTCCACCGCCTTGCCGGCCTGCACCATCAGAATGATCGGGCGCGGCGGCTTGATCTGCGCAACCAGCTCTTCCAGCGTTGAGCAGGGAACGACATTTTCACGCAGGCCATGGGCGTTTTCGAAAAAAGCGCCGGTGCGCGATGTCGTGCGATTATAGACGGCGACCGGGTAGCCCTTCTCGGCAATGTTCAGGGCAAGGTTCGAGCCCATGACACCGAGCCCGATGAGGCCTATTTCCGCTTTTGACATGGATCGTTCCTCCGCATGCAACTCTGGCAGGTGCCTTGAATGATGCTCTCCTGCACAAGACCGCGTCAACAACCTCCCTCGCATGGCAGCCATGCAGCCGGGCTGCCCCGGATTTTCGGCCCGGCTGCGGCCCCCTTGCGCGCGCCGCGAAAACGCGTCCAATTGGCTATCGACAGGCTTACAGGAAAAGTTTCATGGACTACGTTTTTGCCCCGCCTCCGGTTCCATCCGTCGCGACAGCCGGCTCCACATCCCGATTCCCGGTGCGACGCATCTTCTGTGTCGGGCGCAACTATGCCGCCCACGCACATGAGATGGGCGGCGATCCGAACCGCGAGCCGCCGTTTTTCTTTACCAAGCCGGCTGATGCGCTGGTCGACGACGGCGCCACGATCCCCTACCCGCCGGACACGGATGACCTTCATCATGAAGCAGAACTGGTCGTTGCCATCGGGCGCGGTGGTGCTGATATCCATGCCGCCGACGCGCTTGCCCATGTCTGGGGCTACGCCATTGGCAACGATCTGACACGGCGCGACCGCCAGGCCGAAGCCAAGAAGGCGGGGCGGCCATGGGATTGGGGCAAGGGTTTTGACAATTCCGCCATTTGCGGCCCGGTCATCCCCGTCGCAACCATTGGCCATCCTTCACAGGGCTTCATCCGCCTCTCGGTCAATGGCAGCCTGCGCCAGAGCGGCGATCTTTCGGAATTGATCTGGTCGGTGCCGGAAATCATCGCGATCTTGTCGGCCTCGATCCGCCTTCAGCCAGGCGACCTCGTCTATACCGGCACGCCTGCCGGGGTCGGCGCGCTGGAGCGCGGCGATGTCTGCGTCGTCGAGATCGAAAATCTCGGCGCATTGACGACGACGATTGCCTGAAGCTTCATCGCAAACCGGTACAGCAATTTGTAAGGAAAGCCGCATCTGCCGGCTATAGGGTGCAGAAATGATAAGACCCGCTGCGGGAGGAGGTGCAGCGGGTCTAATCTGCAATGCGGCAAGGGAGGAGGTTCGCCGCATTCGATACCGACGTTCTGGGAGGAGGTAGAACGTCAGTGACTGCTTCCTACCCAGACGGGCCGATTCGGACAACCAACATTCCTGCATGCCTGCCATGCAATTTATCGATATTTTGTCGGCTTATGCCAGAAGGCCTTGCACGCCGCGCGGAAAGGCGCGCCATACGGCACAATTCATGGTTCTGGCGGATCAAATCGGGTCGTAACAGGGAGGGTAGAATTTGGTGGAGCCAAGCGGGATCGAACCGCTGACCTCCTGCATGCCATGCAGGCGCTCTCCCAGCTGAGCTATGGCCCCATCAGACCGATGCGGCTGGGGTGCTGCACCGGTGTTAGAGGCGGCTTCTAACCCTGGCCGCCTCTAAGATCAAGCCTCTTTCGAGGTGTTTCTTCAATTAACCTTCGTCGTCGTCGTCGCCGACGCTGATCATGCCGGTGACGTCGTCCTCATCGTCCTCGTCATCGGCCAGGAAGGTGTCGTCATCGTCGTCGCCAAGGTCGACATCGTCATCGTCATCGTCGAGCGGAATCTCTTCGCCCTTCGCTTCGTCGTCGGCGTCTTCAAGAGACACCAGCTCGGCGCCCTCATCCTCCAGATCGACTTCCTTCTCTTCTTCGTCTTCCTCGTCTGCGACGACGGACATCTTGGTGGTGATGTCGAAGAAGGAACGTGGATAGCTCTGGCCCGTATAGGGAGAGACAATCGGATCCTTGTTGAGATCGTAGAATTTGCGGCCCGTTTCGGGGCAGATGCGTTTGGTGCCGAGATCGGGGTTAGCCACGTGCTGCCTCATAATTTTCTGCTTGCGATGAGACCGATCTGCACGTCGGTCCGTGGATGGGGGATCTTGCCTGCCAAGGCCGGCAGCCCCTGACGCTCTCATCAGAATTGCGGTCCCTTAACTGCAAGTCGACCCACTGTCAAAGCCTATATCCGCGTCGCCCGCCTCCTGCCCACAACTCGCGCCCGCGCATGTGCAGCGCGCATGAAAAGCGCTTTTCAGTCCTGACCCGTGTCCAGGGGATGACCGAACGCAGGTCGCATGGTACGACGCCGCAACAAAAACGCCACCACGACGTTGCGCCAGACCGGAATTTTCTCATGAATTCGTACGCTTTGCCCAATCCCTCCACAGCTTCACGTTCCGAAACGCTGACCGGCAGCATTCGTGTGCCGGGCGACAAGTCGATTTCGCACCGTGCCTTCATGTTTGGCGGCCTTGCTGCGGGCCAGACGCGCATCACCGGGCTGCTGGAAGGCGAGGACGTCATGCGCACCGGCGATGCCATGGTGGCCATGGGTGCGAAGATCACCCGCGCCGGTAATGAGTGGGTCATCGACGGCGTCGGCAATGGCTGCCTTCTGGAGCCGCAGGCGCCGCTCGATTTCGGCAATGCCGGCACCGGCTCGCGCCTGACCATGGGCCTCGTCGGCACCTATGACATGAAGACCACCTTCATCGGCGACGCCTCGTTGCAGAGCCGCCCGATGGCGCGCGTGCTCAACCCGCTGCGCGAGATGGGCGTTCAGGTCATCGATGCCGCGCCGGGGGATCGCCTGCCGTTGACGTTGCATGGCCCGCGGCGCGCCGCGCCGATCAGCTACCGCGTGCCGATGGCCTCCGCGCAGGTGAAATCGGCTGTGCTGCTGGCTGCCCTCAACACGCCGGGCATCACCACCGTGATCGAGCCGATCATGACCCGCGACCACACGGAAAAGATGCTGGCCGGCTTCGGTGCTGCACTCGACATCGAGACCGACGCGCAAGGCGTGCGCCACATCCGCATCGAAGGCGAGCCGCGCCTGAGCGGCCAGACCATCGCCGTTCCCGGCGATCCGTCCTCGGCCGCCTTCCCGCTGGTCGCAGCCCTGATCGTGCCCGGTTCCGACGTGACCATCGAGAACGTCCTGATGAACCCGACCCGCACCGGCATCATCGACACGCTGCTGGAAATGGGTGCCAGCATCGAGATCCTCAACCGCCGCGATGCCGGCGGCGAAGAGGTCGCGGATCTGCGCGTGCGCCATTCGCAGCTCAAGGGCGTTGTCGTGCCGCCTGCGCGCGCGCCCTTCATGATCGACGAATATCCGATTCTCGCCGTTGCCGCCGCCTTCGCCGAGGGCGAGACGGTGATGGATGGCATCGAGGAACTGCGCGTCAAGGAATGCGACCGCCTCGCCGCCGTCGCCCGAGGGCTTGAGGCCAACGGCGTCGACTGCACCGAGAGCGAGGCGTGCCTGACCGTGCGCGGTCGCCCCGATGGCAAGGGATTTGGCGGCGGCACCGTTGCCACGCATCTCGATCACCGCATCGCGATGAGCTTCCTCATCATGGGCCTTGCCACCCAGCACCCCGTCACCGTCGACGACCGCACGATGATCGCCACCAGCTTCCCCGAGTTCATGGGTCTGATGACAGGGCTCGGAGCGCTGATCTCCTAGCCCCTGCCTACTGCCTACTCCCCTCTTCCCTTAACCGCCTATTCCCCTACTCTCTCATCGACAGGCATACGCGAAAGGCGAGACCATGACTGACACCAAGGTTGCAATGATCGTCGGCGGCGGCAGCGGCATGGGTGCCGCATCGGCGCGCAAGCTTGCTGAAAACGGTTACAGCGTTGCCGTGATGTCCTCGTCCGGCAAGGGCGAGGCGTTGGCCAAGGATCTTGGCGGCCTCGGCTTCACCGGCTCCAACCTTTCGCCGGACGATTTGCAGCGCTTCACCGACATGACGATGGATCGTTTCGGCCGCATCGACGTGCTGGTCAACGGCGCCGGCCACGGCCCCAAGGGCGCGCTGCTCGACATCACCGACGCGCAGTGGCACGAAGGCCTCGACGTCTATTTCATGAATGTCGTGCGTGCGGTCCGCCACGTCGCCCCGGTGATGATCGCCCAAAACAGCGGTTCGATCGTCAACATCTCGACCGCCTGGATCGATGAGCCGAGCGCGATGTTCCCGACCTCCGCCGTCGCCCGTGCCGGTCTGTCCGCCTACACCAAGCTCTTCGCCGACAATTACGCCGCGCGCAGCGTGCGCATGAACAATGTCCTGCCGGGCTGGATCGACAGCCTGCCGGAAGTCGAGGCGCGGCGCGACGCGGTGCCGATGCAGCGCTATGGCAAGGCCGACGAAGTCGCCGACCTCGTCCTCTTTCTCGCCTCCGAAAAATCCTCCTACATCACCGGCCAGAACATCCGCATCGACGGCGGCCTGATGCGCTCCGTATAGGATTGCCGATGTCCGACCCGTTCATCATCGCCATTGACGGCCCCGCTGGCGCGGGCAAGGGCACCATGGCGCGCCGGCTGGCCGACCATTTCCATCTCAATCTGCTCGACACCGGCCTGACCTACCGCGCCGTCGCCCACCGCATGCTCACCTATGGCCTGCCATTGCAGAACGCGTCGGCAGCCGAGACCGCGGCGCGCCAGCTCGATCTGGGCGAGATGGATCGCGAGATCCTGTCCCAGCACGCGATTGGCGAAGCAGCGTCGCAAGTCGCCGTCATTCCGGCTGTGCGCCAGGCGCTGGTTGAAAAGCAGCGTGAATTTGCCCGCACCCTCCCCGGCGCCGTGCTCGACGGTCGCGATATCGGCACCGTCGTGTGCCCGGATGCGGACGTGAAGCTCTATGTCACTGCCACCGCCCAGGTGCGCGCGCAACGCCGCCTCGCCGAGATCGAGGCGCGTGGCGGCAGCGCCGAATTTGCGCAGATTCTGGCCGACATCGAAAAGCGTGATGCGCGCGACATGGGCCGCGCTGATTCGCCTCTGCGTCCTGCCAACGACGCGCACTTGCTCGATACGAGCGAAATGGATATAGAGACGGCCTTCCAGGCAGCGAAAACGCTGGTCGAAACGGCCATGGCTTCCCGGAAATAAGACCTGCAGCATCGAGCGACGTACACTTTTCCCGCTTCGGGAAGCAGAGTACGGCGCTTTTGTGCCAAGGACTTGCACCGGCCCGCCAGCATTGTCATGCGCCGGAATTGCCCGAAAGGGCGGTCGATCCGAAGCTCGGATCGCGATGTGAGGCGGACCTTTCGAAACGCAAACCACGGCGCGCGCCCGGAGGACCGGCAACGGTCAGGGCATTTCAGGAGCATCTATGTCGCAATCCAACCCAACCCGTGACGATTTCGCCAGCCTTCTCGACGAGTCGTTCTCGGCCGAGCATTCCGCTGAAGGTTCGGTCGTCAAGGGCCTCATCACCGCCATCGAAAAAGACATGGCGATCATCGACGTCGGCCTGAAGGTAGAAGGTCGTGTTCCGCTCAAGGAGTTCGGCGCTCAGGCCAAGGAACTCAAGGCGGGTGACGAAGTCGAAATTTACGTCGAGCGCATCGAAAACGCGCTGGGCGAAGCCATGCTGTCGCGCGAGAAGGCTCGCCGCGAGGAAAGCTGGGTCCGTCTCGAAGCCAAGTTCAACGCTGGTGAGCGCGTCGAAGGCGTCATCTTCAACCAGGTCAAGGGTGGCTTCACCGTCGATCTGGATGGCGCAGTTGCCTTCCTGCCGCGTTCGCAGGTCGACATCCGTCCGATCCGCGACGTCACCCCGCTGATGCACAACGCACAGCCCTTCGAGATCCTCAAGATGGATCGCCGTCGTGGCAACATCGTCGTGTCGCGCCGCACCGTGCTCGAAGAGAGCCGTGCCGAGCAGCGTTCGGAAATCGTCCAGAACCTCGAAGAAGGTCAGGTCGTTGAAGGCGTCGTCAAGAACATCACCGACTACGGTGCGTTCGTTGACCTCGGCGGCATCGACGGTCTGCTGCACGTCACCGACATGGCATGGCGCCGCGTCAACCATCCGACCGAAATCCTCAACATCGGTCAGACGGTCAAGGTGCAGATCATCCGCATCAACCAGGAAACCCACCGCATCTCGCTCGGCATGAAGCAGCTCGAGTCGGATCCGTGGCAGGACATCGGCACCAAGTTCCCGATCGGCAAGAAGATCACCGGCACCGTGACCAACATCACGGACTATGGTGCATTTGTCGAGCTGGAGCCGGGCATCGAAGGCCTCATCCACGTTTCCGAAATGTCGTGGACCAAGAAGAACGTCCATCCGGGCAAGATCCTGTCGACGACTCAGGAAGTCGACGTGGTCGTTCTGGAAGTCGACCCGCAGAAGCGCCGCATCTCGCTGGGCCTCAAGCAGACGCTCGAGAACCCATGGGAAGCGTTCGCACGCAACCACCCGGCTGGTGCGATCGTCGAAGGCGAAGTCAAGAACAAGACCGAGTTCGGCCTGTTCATTGGCCTCGAGGGCGACGTCGACGGCATGGTTCACCTGTCGGATCTCGACTGGAACCGTCCTGGCGAGCAGGTCATCGAAGAGTACAACCGTGGCGACATGGTTCAGGCGCAGGTTCTCGATGTCGACATCGAGAAGGAGCGTATCTCGCTCGGCATCAAGCAGCTGTCGCGTGACTCGATCGGTGAAGCCGCAACCTCGGGCGAACTGCGCAAGGGTGCGATCGTTACCTGTGAAGTCACCGATGTGAAGGACGGCGGCCTCGACGTCCGTCTCGTCGACCACGATCTGGAAAGCTTCATCAAGCGTTCGGATCTGTCGCGTGACCGTGACGAGCAGCGTCCAGAGCGCTTCCAGGTCGGCCAGAAGGTCGATGCACGCGTCATCGTCTTCGACAAGAAGACCCGCAAGCTGCAGGTCTCGATCAAGGCGCTGGAAATCGCTGAAGAGAAGGAAGCAGTCGCACAGTACGGCTCGACCGACTCCGGCGCGTCGCTGGGCGACATCCTCGGCGCGGCACTGAAGAAGCAGAACACCAAGGACTGATCGTCCTTTCACTGCTGAAAAATTGGAAACCGCCGGAGCAATCCGGCGGTTTTCTTTTGCGCTGTCCTCAAACGGCCCACCGCGCAGCTGATATTTTTTTTGAGGAACCCCTGCCCGTCTCGTTGCGTTGGGATTTTGCAAGGGACGCCAACGTCCCGACCAGAATGAAAGGACGCGACATGAACTGGAATCAGATCGAAGGTAATTGGGAACAGTTCAAGGGCAAGGTCCAGCAGCAATGGGGCAAGCTCACCGACGACGATCTCGACGTCATCAAGGGCAAGCGCCAGGAACTGGCCGGCCGCATCCAGGAACGCTACGGCAAGGCCCAGGAAGAAAGCGACCGCGAGATCGACGACTGGCTGCGCCGCGGCTGATCTCTCTCACTACCCTTACCCCAGCCCCGCCATCCGGCGGGGTTTTTTTTAACACCGCGACGCAATGGCAACTCGCTCGCGCCACCTTGCATCACCTCCCTCGCGCGGCATAGTCTGCGCGTCACTGCGAGGTCGTCCCATGAAAACCGTCTTTTCACCGCGCCATGTCGGCCATTCCGGCAATGTCGAGCTCGACACCAACGCCATCGTCGCGGCCTATGAAAAGCCGTCGCGCGCGCAGATCATCCGCGAGCGTGTCGAGGCCGTGGGGCTCGGGCCGGTGATCGAACCCAACGCGCACGACCTTTCAACCGCGCGAAAGATCCATGCGCACGACTATCTCGACTTCCTTGAAAGCGTCTATCCGCAATGGCTTGCAGCGGGGCATTCCGGCACGGCGATGCCCTATGTGTGGCCGACGCGCGGCGTGCGCGCCGATGTGCCGCCGACCAGCATCGAGGGCCGGATCGGCTATTACGCCTTCGATGCCGGCGCGACCTTCGTTGCGGGCACATGGGACGCCGTGAAATCGTCGCACGACAGCGCGCTGAGCGCCGCTCGGCTGGTGCAGGCAGGCGAACGCGCCGCTTTTGCCCTGTGCCGGCCACCCGGCCATCATGCCGGCTCGAATTTTGCCGGCGGCTATTGCTACATCAACAATGCTGCCGTCGCAGCGCAGTTCTTCCGCGACAACGGCGCGAAGCGCGTGACAATCCTCGACGTCGACTACCACCACGGCAACGGCACCCAGCAGATCTTCTACGCACGTGCCGATGTGCAGGTTCTCAACCTGCATGCCGACCCGCTGCAGGAATATCCCTATTTTCTCGGCCATGCCGATGAGACAGGCAGCGGCGCGGGCGAAGGCTTCAACCACAATTTCCCGCTGCCGCTCGGCACCGCATGGGAGGGCTGGAGCGCCGCGCTCGACAGCGCCTGCGATCTCGTCGCCGCCTATGCACCCGACGCGCTGATCGTCTCGCTTGGCGTCGACACGTTCGAGCGCGACCCGATCAGCAAGTTCCGCCTGACCTCGTCCGACTATCCCAAGATCGGCGCGCGGATCGCACGGCTTGGCCTGCCGACATTGTTCGTCATGGAAGGTGGCTATGCCGTCGAGGAAATCGGCATCAACGCCGTCGGTGTGCTGACGGGCTTCGAGCAAGACTGACGTCGCCTTATGCGTTAAATTGCAGCGGCAAGCCCCCAGGGAGCGCGTGTGATGGCAATCTCCCTTTACGAACTCAGCGTCCCGACTTTCCTGCAAACGCTGCGCGCGCTTGCCGGTGTACTTGAGCGCGCCGCGCTTCATGGCGCGGCCACCGGCACCGGCCCTGACGCATTCGTCCACGCGCGCCTTTATCCTGATATGGCGCCCTTCCATTTCCAGATCGAAGCGCTGCGCAACCACGCCGTATGGGGGCTGGACGCGATCCGCACCGGCGCATTCGAGCCGCCGCCGCTCGTCGGGCCGGTGCCGTTTTCCAAGCTGCGCGATCTTATTGGCGAAGCCATCACGACGCTTGAAGCGCTTGACCGCACCGAGGTGGACAGCTGGTCCGGAAAGACGCTGGACATCGACATCTTCCGTCCCGTCGATCCCGACCACGCATCGTCCTCGGCCTGGGCGGCCCGCAGGCTACCCATGACCGCAGAAACGCTGCTCCTGACCTACTCCATGCCCAACTTCTATTTCCACGCCGTCACCGCCTATAACATTCTGCGAACGCAAGGCGTGCCCATCGGCAAGGGCGACTATGAGGGGCAGCTGCGCACCCGCACCTGAAACCGCACAGCATCACCCTTCAGCAAGGCAGGTGGTGAACGATGTTGCCATGTTGCGGATGAGATCAAGATAAAGCTGCGGCCCGTCTTCAAGCTCCGCGCCCAGCGGGTCGAGCACCCCGGTCCGGGCCTTGGTGCCTTCCGCCACCACACCGACCAGACGCGGCTCGAACTGCGGTTCGGAAAAGATGCAGGCAGCATCAAGCTCCGCGATCCGCGCCTTGATGTCCGACACACGCTGCGCGCCCGGCGCGATCTCCGGGTTGACGGTGATCGAGCCGACGACGTTCACGCCGAAACGCTGCTCGAAATACTGGTAGGCATCGTGAAACACGATCACCGGCCTTTCGCGCACCGGCGCCAGCGCCGCGTCCACCTCGCCGACCAGCGCGTCGAGCTTGGCCGCATAGGCCTGCGCATTTTCCTTGTAGGCCTGCGCGTTCTGCGGATCGGCGGCGCGCAGTCGTTGCTCGATCTCGCCCAGCATCACCTTGGCGTTGAGCGGATCAAGCCAGAAATGCAGATCATGCTCGCCATGCGCGTGATCGTGCTCGTGGTCATGATTGTGGTCATGGGCGTGATCGTGCCCATCCTTGTGCCCATCCTTGTGGTCGTCATGGTCATGTTCGCCTTCATGCGCGTGTTCGCCATGCGAATGGGCTTCGAAAGGGCCGCCTTCGCGTTGCGGCAGCAAGGTCAGGCTTTCGATGGCGGCAAGTTCAACCGCTTCGGCCTTTTCTCCCAGCGTCTCGATCGGTGTCTTCAGAAATGTCTCCATCTGCGGTCCGATCCAGAAGATCAGCCGCGCATCCTGCAAGGCACCTGCATCGGAAGGGCGCAACGAATAGGCATGTTCGGAGCCGCTTGCGCGCACGATCAGATGCGGGGTTCCGACCCCTTCCATCACCGCCGCCACCAGCGAATGCACCGGCTTGATCGAGGTCACGACGCCGTCCAGCGCCAAAGCGGGCGTGGTGCAAAGCGCCGCTGTGGCGGCAAAAGCGAGTGCGAGGGGGCGCGAATGTTTCATGAGCATGTTCCGTCCAAGAAAGAGTGCCGGGAGATGTAATGGTATTACATTGTGTAATGCTATAACGTGTGCGATATGCATTTGGCAACCCCGGACATAAGCGATGAAGAACACCCCGAAATCCGATCGAACACCTCTCGTCAGCCTGCATGGCATTGGTGTCCAGCGCGCCGGGCGCTGGCTGGTGCGCAATGTCGAGTTCGACGTCGCGCGCGGCGAGATCGTCACGCTCATCGGACCCAACGGCTCGGGCAAGAGCACGACCGCCCGCACTGCCGTCGGCGCAATCCGCCCCGACGAAGGCTCCGTGACGCGCAAGCCCAGCCTCAAGATCGGCTACGTGCCGCAGAAGCTGTCGATCGACTGGACCTTGCCGCTCAGCGTCAATCGACTGATGACGCTCACCGAGCGGCGCTCGACGGCCGAGATCGAGGCCGCGCTGACCTCCGTCGGCATCCCGCATCTGGGAAAATCCGACGTCCAGGCGCTGTCCGGCGGCGAGTTCCAGCGCGCGCTGCTCGCCCGCGCGATGCTGCGCAAGCCCGACCTGCTCGTCCTCGACGAGCCGGTGCAGGGTGTCGATCTTGCCGGCGAAGTCGCGCTTTACGACCTCATCGGGCGCATCCGCGATGAGACCGGCTGCGGCATCCTGCTGATCTCGCACGACCTGCATGTCGTCATGGCGGCCACCGACACGGTGATCTGCCTCAACGGTCATGTCTGCTGCCGCGGCACGCCGCAATCCGTCGCTGCCAGCCCCGAATACCAGCATCTTTTCGGGGGCACCCGCGCCGCGCGCACGCTTGCCGTCTATCGTCACGATCACGACCACACCCATCTACCAGACGGGCGCGTGCAGCATTCCGATGGCTCGATCACCGCCCATTGCCACCCCGAGGATGGCCACCATCATGAGCATGACCATGATGGCCACGACCATGCGGAGCACCACCATGCTCGATGATTTCTTCAGCCGCGCGCTGATCGCCGGCATCGGCCTTGCGCTCACCACCGGCCCGCTCGGCTGCCTGATCGTCTGGCGCAGGATGGCTTATTTCGGCGACACGATGGCCCATTCGGCGCTGCTCGGCGTTGCGCTCGGCTTCCTGTTCGAGATCAACCTCACGGTTGGCGTCTTCATCGTTGCCGTCCTTGCGTCTCTCTCGCTGCTCGCCCTGCAAAAGCGCGGCTCGCTGTCGACCGACTCGCTGCTTGGCATCCTGTCGCACGCAACGCTCGCGCTCGGCCTCGTCACCATCGCCTTCATGTCGTGGGTGCGCATCGACCTGATGGGCTTCCTCTTCGGCGACATCCTGTCGGTGTCGCGTCTCGACATCGCGCTGATCTGGGGCGGCGGGGCGCTGGTGCTGGCCGTTCTGGCGCTTTATTGGCGCGCGCTTCTGGCCGCCACCGTCAATGAGGAACTGGCAGAAGCCGAGGGGCTTTCCCCCGACCGCTCGCGTCTCGTCTTCATGCTGATGATGGCGCTCGTCATCGCCATCGCGATGAAGCTTGTCGGCGTGCTGCTGATCACCGCGCTGATGATCATCCCCGCCGCCACTGCCCGCCGCTTTGCCGCCACGCCCGAGCAGATGGCGGTGATTGGTGCGCTGCTGGGCGCGGTTGCCGTCATCGGCGGACTGTTCGGCTCGCTCGAATTCGACACGCCATCCGGTCCGTCGATTGTCGTCGCCGCCCTTGTGCTGTTTCTTTTCAGCCTGCTGCCGCTTGCACGCAGCCGGCAAACCGAAAGGCCGCTGTCATGACCACCGCTGCTCCGCGCGAACTCACCCGCAACCAGTCGCTGGTCCTCGGCGCGCTCACCCAGGCCGAAGGACCGCTGTCAGCCTACACCATCCTCGACCGCCTGCGCGATGAAGGCTTCCGCGCGCCGCTTCAGGTCTATCGCGCGCTCGACAAGCTGCTGGCGAGCGGCCTCGTCCATCGCCTTGAATCGCTCAACGCGTTCATTGCCTGTGCTCATCCAGATTGCCACGGCCACGGCATGATCGCCTTTGCAATCTGCGGCGATTGCGGCCAGGTCAACGAGTTCACCGATGACGCCATCCGCGAACGTCTGGGCGCCTGGTCAGCGGCCAACGACTTCCAGACAGAGAAGACGATCGTCGAAATTCGCGGACATTGCGCCGCATGTCGCGCGCATTAGCAAAATCGCAAGCCCTGTCTTGTATCAGTGATGCCAAGCAGTCCCGAGATGACGCGACTTTCGCGCCAGGTCTTTTTCGTGGACGCCAAGATTTGTCCGGGGGGAGGCAATTCCTGATCAGGGTACAGGAGCGGATATGGCTGACGATTACAATATTGCGAGTGGCTTTGTAAGCTCAGCTCTTCGCTTTCCGGAACATCTGTTCCTTGCCGATTCTTTGAACAGCTTCAGCTATGGCCAGATGTACTCGCAGGCCGCGCAGCTGGCGGGGCATCTATCGGCATCTGGCCGGCCCAAGCGTGTCGGCATTCTTGGCACCCGCAGCGTCGAAGCCTATGCAGGCGTGCTCGCCGCCGCCATCGCTGGCGCCGCCTATGTCCCGCTTAACCTCAAATGGCCGCCGCAGCGCATCGCCGAATTGCTCGGCGTGCTCGATCTCGACGCACTGATCGTTGACGCCAATGGTGCCTCGCTGCTCACCGAAGCCGTGCTGGCATCTGCCCCCGCCATCATCGTCGTCGCCGATAAGGCAGCGCCGCTCAGCCCCGTTCCCGGCCAGACCATCACCCGCTTCGGCGAGATGGACGCACAACCGCTCGCGCAGCCTGTCCCGGTCGGCCCCGACGACCTGGCCTATATCATCTTCACCTCCGGCACGACCGGAACGCCCAAGGGCGTGATGATCTCGGCCGGCTCCCTTGCCAGCTACGTCGAAGAGAGCCGCCCATGGACGCAGCTGACGCCCGACGACCGTCTGGCGGAAACCTGCGACCTCACCTTCGATCTTTCCGTCCACAATCTGTTCCTCGCCGCCGAGGCTGGCGCGTCGCTGCATATCCTGACGCCGCTCGACATGCTGGCCCCAGCGCGCTTCCTGCGCGCCCGCGACATCACCGTCTGGATGTCTGTGCCCACGCTTGCGGCCACGATGCGCAAGGCCGGCGCGCTCAAGCCCGGCATCTTCCCGCATCTGCGCCTGTCGATCTTCTGTGGCGAACCGCTGCCGGCATCGCTTGCCAAAGCGTGGGCCGACGCAACCGTCGGCGGGCGGGTCGAAAACATCTACGGCCCGACGGAGGGCACCGTCATCTGCATGCGCCATACGCTGACCGAGCCGCCGCTGACCACCGGCGAGCGCGGCATCCTTGCCATCGGAACGCCCTATGAGACGATGACGGTCGCGATCCTCGATGCGCAGCAAAAGCCCGTCCCGGATGGCCTTCCGGGCGAGATCGCCCTCTCCGGCCCACAGCTGGCGCAGGGCTATCTCAACGCGTCGCCGGAGCAGGATGCGCGTTTCTGCATCCTTGATGGCCAGCGCTGGTATCTGACCGGCGATCTTGGCATGCGCGACGAAAACGGCGTCTTCCATCACCTCGGGCGCACCGACAATCAGGTCAAGGTCAAGGGCAACCGGATCGAGCTTGAGGAAGTCGAGGCACATTTGCGCCGCGCCTGCGACAGCGATGGCGTTGCCGTCGTTGCCTGGCCGCTGCTCGACGGCGTGCCGCAGGGGCTCGTCGGCTTTTGCACCAGCGCCCTCACGCCTGAACAGATCACGGATGCGCTGTTGACGACGCTGCCACGCTACATGGTTCCCGAGCCGGTCCATGTCGTCGCCACCCTGCCCGTCAACATCAATGGCAAGGTCGACAGGCGCGCGCTGATCGACCGTCTCGTGCACGAGCAGGCCGCGCCTGCAACCGCGCGCAATCTGGAACACACGTCGGAGGGCAAGCCATGACGCAATACGCAAGCGCCAGTGTGCGCGAAACCATCCTGCAGATTCTGGCCGAGCGGAAGCTGGGTCCGGCAGGCGAGCACGATCCGCTGTTTTCATCCGGTCTTCTGGATTCGCTTGCAGCGACAGAAGTGCTGATCCAGCTTGAGAGCGAATATGGCGTCGACCTCTCCGACGAGGATTTCGACATCTCGCGCATCGACACCCTGCATTCGCTCGAAGAGATGATCGAGGCACAGCCGGGACCGCGTCCCGGATGAAGCTCCGCCCCATCACGCGCGACGATTCGGCACTTGCGACGTCGCTGCTTGCCGAAGGTTTCCCGGCTCTGGCCGAGACGACATGGAAAGACAGCGTGACGCGGATCTTCGACTATGTCGAACGACGCGGCGAGCATGCGATCGGCTCGATTGTCACCGCGTCACGTGGCGATCTTGGCATCTGCCTTGCCATCCCCGCAGAGCGCCACGCCTTTGCCCAGCCGCCATCGACAATCTTCAATCTCGCCTGTTTCTACATGCGCCCCGGTGAAGAATGGCGCACACCGCTGGTCCTCAAGCGCCTGATGGCACAGACCACCGCAACCTATCTCGACCTGACCGCCTCGCCGGTGATGCGCGAGCTCAACCGCAAGATCGGTTTTGTCGATCAGGCGGGAGGCATGGTGATCGTGCCGCTGCTGCCGGCGGCTCTGCGGCCCTCGCCACACGTTCGTATCCATACGCTCGGTAGCGCGGCAGCCGCGCAACTTGATACGCGCCTGCGTGACCTGCTCGCCGCCCATAAAGCGCTTGGCTGCGTCGCTCTGATCGTTGAATGGCAGGCTGCGCTGCATCCGGTCATTCTCGCACCGGGCCGGCGCAAGGGCGTTGCAGGTGCGCGGGTGATCCTTGCGCCTTCACGCGCATTGTTGCGCGATGCGGCCGGCGCGTTGGCGCGGCATCTACTGGCGCGCGGATATCTGTTCATGGATTTCGATGGGGACAGCAAGGACGGCTTCCCGCCGTCCCTGTTCTGGACGCGCTCACCGCCCGTCCAGGTTCTCGGCGCCCACGACGCCGAGACGATTGACCTGACTTTTTCAGAACTCGTGTTCATCCCCCCTGCCGGGCTGCTGAATGGAGCGTGAGCAGCTGCGTGAGGCCCGCAGGCCTCACATGAAGAACAGGAAGCTCACCAGCACGAAGATCGGCAGCAGCACCACGCAGGACCAGGCCATGTAGCCAAAGAAGGACGGCATGTTGACGCCCTGGCTGCGCGCGATGGCATAGACCATGAAATTGGGTGCGTTGCCGATATAGGTGTTGGCTCCCATGAACACGGCACCTGCCGAAATCGCCACCAGCGTGCGCGACATCGTCGTCATCAACACCTGCGGATCGCCGCCGGCCATCTCGAAGAACACGATATAGGTCGGTGCATTGTCGAGGAACGACGAAAGGATGCCGGTCATCCAGAAATAGGCCGCGTCATTCGGGCTGCCATCGGCGGCGGTCACCAGCGACACCAGCGGCGCGAAGGCGCCGTCAAGTCCGGCCTGCAGGATGGCGATTACCGGAATGATGCAGATGAAGATGCCAGCGAACAATTTGGCGACTTCGAGGATCGGATGCCAGTTGAAGCCGTTGGCTTCACGATATTCCTTGCTCGACACCACCAGCGACACCAGCGCCAGGATCAGAATGATCGCATCACGCAGCAGGTTCTGAAGCTCCAGATGCACGCCCTGAATGGTGAAGCCGATGCCGGGCTTCCACATGCCGGACATCAGGATCGCGGCAATGACACCGCCCAGCAAAGGCAGGTTGACCAGGCCGCGCAGACGAAGGCGTGAATCCGGCGTCGGATCCGCAATCGGGGCCTGAGCGCCCTCACGCTTGTAAAGCCAGCTGTCCAGCAGGAAAAACACCACCAGTACGATGAGCCCGATCACGGCTGCGGGCGCCAGCATATGCGAGGCGGTCCAGAAGAAATCGACACCGCGCAGGAAGCCGAGGAAGAGCGGCGGATCGCCCAGTGGCGTCAGCGAACCGCCGATATTCGACACCAGGAAAATGAAGAAAACGATGACATGCACATTGTGCCGGCGATTGTCGTTGGCGCGGATGATCGGACGGATCAGGATCATCGACGCACCCGTGGTGCCGACCACCGATGCGAGCAGCGCACCGATCAGCAGAATTGCCGAATTGACCAGAGGTGTGCCGTGCAGATTGCCGGACACCAGAATGCCGCCGGAAATGGTGAAAAGCGCAAACAGAAGGATGATGAACGACATGTATTCGAGCAGCATCGCATGCAGCACCGCGCCGCTCGCCGCGCCGAAGCCGAACGCCATCAGCAATGGCACCATCACCAGAAGTGACCAGCCCGCAGCGATCTTGCCATAATGATGCTCCCACACATGCGGGAAGAACAACGGCCCGGTGGCGATGCACAAGAGTATGCCGGCAAAGGGCAACGCCCAAAGCAACGACATCGTCGCCCCCGGCAAGGCCTCCGCTGCAAAGGCGGGGTCTGGCAAAATAATGCCGATGGCGACGGCGATTGCCGCCAGCGTCCAAAATCGCATGGTGTTCCTCTTTCTTACGGTGCAAGCACAAGGCCGGGGGCGTTTCTAACTTGCAAGACGGCCAAGTGGAAGCATAAACGGACCAAGGTCACCCTTTCCGCGACCAACAGCACCCTTTGCCTTTGGCTGCGAAACGACTAAGAAGCGGCAGAAGAGGCAATCGGAGAGCCAGAGATGACCGCCATTTCCAAGGTCCCGCCGCTCGTCACCGTGTTCGGTGGATCGGGCTTTGTCGGACGATATGTCGTGCGTGCGCTTGCGCGTCGCGGCTATCGCGTGCGCGTTGCGGTGCGCAATCCGCATCTGGCAGGCCATTTGCTGCCGCTCGGCAATGTCGGTCAGATTCAGGCAGTGCAGGCAAATCTGCGGGTGCGCTGGTCGGTCGACCGTGCCGTCCAGGGCGCCGACTACGTTATCAATCTGGTTGGTATCCTCCACGAAAGCGGACGCCAGACCTTCGAGGCCGTGCAGGGCTTTGGCGCACGCGCAGTTGCCGAAGCCGCCCGCGCTGAAGGTGCAAAACTTGTTCACCTCTCCGCCCTCGGCGCCGATGCGCAGTCGGAAGCCGCCTATGCCCGCAGCAAAGCGCGCGGCGAACAGGCCGTCCTGGAGACCCTGCCGGACGCTGTCATCTTCAGGCCGTCGATCATCTTCGGACCCGACGACAGCTTCTTCAACCGCTTTGCCTCGATCGCCCGCCTTTCGCCGGCATTGCCGCTGATTGGCGGTGGCGAAACGCGCATGCAGCCGGTCTATGTCGTGGACGTCGCTGAGGCGATCGCGCGCGCCGTCGACGGTCAGGTCGAAGGCGGCCGCATCTATGAGCTGGGTGGGCCGGAAGTGAAGACCTTCCGCACTTTGATGAAAGACATGCTCGCCGTCATCGACCGCAAGCGTCTGCTCGTCTCGCTGCCATGGCCGGTCGCCGGACTGATGGGCTCCCTGCTCGGCATCCTGCCCAATCCGCTGCTGACCCGCGATCAGGTCACGATGCTCAAGAGCGACAATGTCGTCTCGGCCGAGGCGATCAGCGAAGGTCGCGATTTCGCTGCCATAGGGATTGATCCGCAAGCCGCCGATGCGATCCTGCCTTCCTATCTGTGGCAGTACCGCAAGGCAGGCCAGTTCACACGACCCAACGCGGCCTGACGCGCAGCTATCATCAATGATGTAAGAATGTCCGCGTCATGCCCGGCGCGGACATTCTTTTTTGGCGCTGGAAAACAATGAACATGGAAATCCGGACAAATTTTCACATCAGTTTTGCAGCTTGAAAATGTTTTGGACAAATTCTGGCTGAACGCTGCTCTGAAAATGCCCGAAAACAGGGAATTTCCATAATAAAACCAAGAGGATGTAAAACGTATCCACTTTCGGAAAACGACGAAACTCATCCACCTGTGGGTAATTCCCCTACGGCAGCCTTGCGAACTTGTGATTCGCGATCAATTACATGAGCATTATACCCTGTACAGGGAAGTTGATATCTGACCTATACGCGCTGCGGGGAGCGCGCGCGCGGGTTCGGGGCCACGAACCCGCGCGCCTTATCATCCCAACAAGATCAATCCGATAAGGCCGAGCGCGCCGACCAGTATGCGCCAGTAGGCAAACAGCGTGTATCCCTTGCGCGAGACGTAATCGAGCAGTTTGCGGATCACCAGCACCGCCGCGATGAAGGCGAAGACAAAGCCGGTCCCTATGATCGGCAGATCGTCGGGCGACAGGATGTGCCAGTTCTTGTAGAGGTCGTAGACAAACGCCCCCGCCATGGTCGGCATGGCAAGAAAGAACGAGAATTCGGCCGCCGAACGCTTGTCGGTCCCCGAAAGCAGCGCCCCGACGATGGTCGCGCCCGACCGCGAAGTGCCTGGAATCATTGCAAGACACTGGAACAGGCCGATTTTCAGATAGACCGACAGTGGAAATGCCGCCGCGTCGGTATATTTCGGCTCGACCTTGCGCTGATCGACCCACAACAGGATGAAACCGCCCAGAATCAGCATGACGCAGATGAGAATCGGTGTCTCGAAAAGCACGTTCTTGATGAAGCCATGCGCCATCACGCCGATGATTGCGGCAGGCAGAAAGGCGATCAGAATGCCGAGTACAAACAATTGGGTAGAGCGATCCGACGGCAGCTTCACAACCATGTCCCACAGCCGCCAGAAATAAAGCGTCAGCATCGCCAGCACAGCGCCAAGCTGGATCACCACCTCGAAAACCTTGCCGGTCGATTCGAAGCCGAGAAAATGACCCAGCAGCAGGATATGCGCCGTTGAAGAGACCGGAATATATTCCGTCAGCCCCTCGACGATGCCGAGAATTGCTGCTCCGACGATGGTCTGTTCGCTCATGCTCGCGACTCCCGGACGTTGGCGAAGAGGGGTTGCTTGTCAGGAAATAGTTGAGCGCCTATAGGTCGTGACACCCTCGCGCTCGACTCAAAAACGGGTTCGAGACTTAACTGCGCCGCCTTGAAAAGGCCAGAACGTTCTGTTCTCCACGAAACCATGCTGACCCTGTTTCATCACCCGCTATTTGCCAATTGCCGTTTTGTCCGCGTCTCCTTCGGGGAGTACGGGGAGGAACTTGCTCTGATCGAGGAAAAGCCCTGGCTGCGCCGCCGGGAGTTCCTTTCGCTCAACCCCGCCGCGACCTTGCCGGTACTGCTGGCCGAGGGCGACACGCCGATTGTCGGGGCAACGGTGATCGCCGAATATCTCGATGAGACGCGGGGCGTTCTGAAGCGCGACCGGCGGCTTTTTGCCGAAGACCCGTTCGTGCGCGCGGAAATCCGCAGGCTGGTCGACTGGTATCTGGTGAAGATGGAGGCGGACGTCGTTCGCCACCTTGTGCGCGAGCGCGTCCTGAAGCCGGTAATGGGCGCAGAATTTGGCGGCGGCTCGCCCGATTCGACGGCCCTGCGCGCCGCACGCGCCAATGTCCGCCAGCACATGAAATACACCAACTGGCTGGCCGGAACCCGCAACTGGCTCGCCGGCGCGCGCCTCACCTATGCCGACATGGCCGGGGCGGCTTCACTGTCCGTGCTCGACTATCTCGGCGAGATCAACTGGTCGGAATATCCGGCGGCCAAGGACTGGTACACGCGCATGAAATCGCGTCCCTCCTTCCGCCCGCTGCTGGCCGATCGGGTGCGGGGCCTAACCCCGACCTCGCATTACGCCGATCTGGATTTCTGATGGCCTGCGACCTGAGCCCAGTCCAGCAGGACCGGCTTCGGGGTTTTCTCAACGCTGAAGCGGAAAAGCTTGGCTTCGACGTTATCTCCATCACCAAGCCGGGCGCAACACCGCTCGCATACGGGCGACTGCACGAGTTCATCGAGGCGCAGCGCCATGGGTCGATGGAGTGGATGGCCGAGACCGCCGACCGGCGCGGCGATCCGCGCAGCCTGTGGCCCGACGTGCGCTCCGTCATCATGCTGGCGATGAATTACGGCCCGGACCACGATCCACGCGCGCTCTTGCAGCGCAAGGATCGCGCCGCGATTTCCGTCTATGCCCGCCATCGCGATTATCACGACGTCATCAAGGGCAAGCTGAAGGAACTGGCGCAGAAATTTGCCGCGCGAACCGGCGCGCAGGTGAAAGTGTTTGTCGACACCGCACCGGTGATGGAAAAGCCGCTGGCGGAAGCTGCTGGGATCGGCTGGCAGGGCAAGCACACCAATCTGGTGAGCCGTGATTTCGGCTCCTGGCTGTTTCTCGCCTCGATCTTCACCGAGGCGGACCTTGCCGCCGATGCGCCTGATCCACGCGGGCAATGCGGCTCGTGCCGCGCCTGTCTCGATGCCTGCCCGACCGGGGCGTTTCCCGCCCCGTACCAGATCGACGCGCGGCGCTGCATCTCTTACCTGACCATCGAGAACAAGGGACCGATCCCGCACGAATTCCGCGAAGCGATCGGCAACCGCATCTATGGTTGCGACGACTGCCTTGCCGCCTGCCCGTGGAACAAGTTTGCCCGCACCGCATCGGAAGCCAAGCTGGTGGCGCGGGAAGACCTGCGCGAGCCAAGGATCGCCGACCTGATCGGCCTCGACGATGCAGGTTTTCGCGCGCTGTTTTCAGGCTCGCCGGTCAAACGCATCGGGCGCGATCGCTTCATTCGCAATGTGCTGATCGCAGCGGGAAACTCGGGCGAGATGGCGCTGGTGCCGCAAGTCAGGACGCTTCTGGGCGATGCTTCGCCGCTGGTGCGTGGGGCTGCGGTGTGGGCCTTGTCGCGCCTTTTGTCGGCAACCGAGTTCGAGGCCGACACGCGCGACATGATGTTGCTGGAAACCGATGCCGAAGTGCTGGCCGAGTTCGGCGCGCCTGAGAGTTACAAAGAAGAGGTCTTGCCATGACATCCCGCTATTTCCTGTTCGGCGCCGGATACAGTGCAAAGGCTTTCGCGGCGCTGGCCCGGCGCGACGGCGCCCACATTGCCGGCACGACACGCAGGGCGGAGAATTTTTCCGCGTTGCAAGGCGGTGGAATCGCGCCGTTTGTGTTTGATGGATCCACGGCAAGCGGTGATCTTGTCGAAGAGCTGAAGCGGACGACGCATGTGCTGATATCGATCGCCCCCAACGGCGATGATCCGGTTCTGGCTGTCGCGCGCGCGGCGATTGCAACCGCAATGCCGCACCTGCGCTGGATCGGCTATTACTCGACGTTGAGCGTCTATGGCGATCATGAGGGACGCTGGATCAGCGAGGACGCGATCTGCGATCCGGTGTCGCGACACTCGCGCCAACGCCTCGATGCCGAACTTGCCTGGCAGGCGCTGGGGCGCGAAATCGGCGTCCCCGTCGCCATCATGCGCATTGCGGGAATTTACGGTCCGGGTCGCAACGCATTGGCCAATCTGGAAAGCGGCACGGCGCGGCGGATCATCAAGCCGGGACAGGTGTTCAATCGCATTCATGTCGACGACATTGCAGGCGCAACCTTGCTTCTGGCGCAGGGCAATCGCGGAGGCGTCTATAATTTCAGCGACGATCTTCCTGCACCGGCAGAAGATGTCGTCACCTTCGCGGCGGACTTGATGGGCGTTGCGCCTCCCCCTGAAATTGCATTCGAGGATGCCGATCTGTCGCCGATGGGACGATCCTTCTACGAAGAAACCAAGCGCGCCGCCAACGATGCACTGAAAGCGGAAGGGTATAGATTCGTGTATCCTGACTATCGCACGGCGCTTCAGGCAATGTGGGCCGACGGAACTTATCGTGGTGGCAATCGCGTATTGTTAGGAAGCCATTAACCGTGCCATCCGCAAGCTTGGCGTGATCGTGCGGGGGCGTTTGATCGGAGTTTCTTGCATGTTTGTGAAATCGTCGATCCGGCGCACCGTGCTCGCCCTTGGTGGCGTTGCAGCCATGCTGACGGCGGCTCCCGCCAGCGCCGATCCCTTGGCGAAAGAAGTGTTTGGTGCGCAGCGCCTGCCGGCCTTGTCGCAGGCGGCCGCTCACGGCACCTACTCCAAAGGCTGCTTCGGCGGCGGCGTCGCGATCGCCGAGGACGGGCCAAACTGGCAGGCAATGCGGCTGTCGCGCAACCGCCGCTGGGGTCACCCGGAAATGATCGCCACGCTGGAGCGCCTGTCGCGCGAAGCGGTTCAGGACGGCTGGCCGGGGCTCCTGCTTGGCGATATCTCGCAGCCACGCGGCGGGCCGATGCTGTCGGGCCACGCCTCCCACCAGATCGGGCTCGACGCCGATATCTGGTTTGTGCCGATGCCTGCCGGGCAGCGCCTGACCAAGGCACAGCGCGAGACGATGGAATTCGTCTCTCTGCTCAAGCCCAAATCGCTTTATGTTGACGACCGCAAGTGGACGCCCGCCCATGCAGCGGTGTTGAAACGCACCGCCAGCTATCCGAATGTCGAGCGCGTGCTGGTTCACCCGGGCATCAAGAAGAAGCTGTGCGACACGGTGACAGGAGATCGCTCCTGGCTGCGCAAGGTGCGCCCGATCTGGGGCCATGACGCGCATTTTCACGTGCGTATCGCCTGCCCGGCCGGATCGAACGGCTGCAAAAAGCAGGAGGCAGTGCCCAAGAGCGACGGCTGCGATGCCTCCTTGGCCTGGTGGTTCACTGACGAGCCGTGGAAGCCGGCCACCGGCCCCGCCAAGCCACGCGCTCGCGACGTGATGCGCCTTTCCGCATTGCCGGCAGCTTGCCAGGCAGTTGCCGCCGCGCCGGCGCCAGCATCGGAAGCGCTGGTGACGGTGACCGGGAGCGGACGGACCCTCGCCGCCGCGGCTGCCAGTTCGCCGGTTTCGGCCAGCGCCTTTGCACCCACGCCCGAGAGCAGCATCCCGCTTCCGTTTGGCAGGCCCGGCAACTGATCTTGACAGGTCGCGTTACGGCACCCTAAGACGATGCTAATCGATTTAATCACAGACTGGTAGGATGAAGTGGCTGACAGGCTGCGCCTTGCGTTGATCGCACACGACGCCAAGAAGGACGATCTGGTTCAATTCTGCGCTGCGTACCTGCCCTTGCTGGAACGCTGCGACATTGTGGCGACCGGAACCACCGGCCATCGCATCAGCGATGCCTATCCCAAGCTCAAGGTGCGCGCCTTGCGGAGCGGCCCGCTTGGCGGTGACCAGCAGATCGGCGCGCTGATCGCCGAAGGCGCGATTGACGCGGTCATCTTCCTCGTCGACCCGCTGACACCGATGCCCCACGATGTCGACGTCAAGGCACTGATGCGACTTGCCGTGCACTATGATATTCCCATCGCGCTGAACGTCGCGACGGCCCGGATGGTGCTGCAGGCGCACGAGGCACACTGAGCACGCACAACAGATCGGACCGCCGACACCATGCTGACATTTCCAGTTCTCATCGGCGACATTGGCGGCACCAACGCCCGGTTTGCGATCCTGACCGAGCCATCGGGCAAACCACTGGAATTTCCGACGATTGTCAGCGCCAGCTTCGAAACCCTCGATGAAGCGATCCGCGCCATCGTCCTCGATCAGACCCCGGTGATGCCGCGTTCGGCAGTGCTGGCGATTGCCGCGCCGGTCGAAGGGGACGAGATCGCGCTGACCAACAGCGCCTGGGTGGTGCGTCCACGCCAGATGTTCGAAACGCTCGGGCTTGATGAAATCATCGTTCTCAACGATTTCGAGGCGCAGGCTCTGGCCGTGGTGGCGCTCGGGCCCGACCAGATGGAAAAGATCGGCGGCGGCGAGCCTGAGCCCTACAGCCGCCGGGTCGTTCTGGGACCGGGCACCGGGCTGGGCGTTGCCGGTCTGGTTCATTCAAACGACATCTGGATCCCGATCCCCGGCGAAGGCGGCCATGTCGATATCGGCCCCCGCACCGCGCGCGACCTGCAGGTTTTTCCGCGCATCGAAACCATCGAGGGCCGCATTTCGGCCGAGCAGATGCTGTGCGGGCGCGGACTGGTGAATATCTACCGGGCCGTGTGCGCAGCTGACGGCGTCAGCGCCGGCTTCAACCTGCCGGCGCAGGTAACCTCCGCCGCGATGGACGGCACCGACCGGCAGGCGCAGGAAGCGCTCGATATCTTCGTCACCTGCCTTGGCCGCCTTGCCGGTGACCTCGCGCTGATCTTTTCCAGTAAGGGCGGCGTGTTCCTGACCGGTGGCATCGCCCAGAAGATCGTGCCGACGCTGAAGAGCGGGCGCTTCCGCGAAGCGTTCAATGACAAGGCTCCGCATAGCCAGATGATCGCCGACATTCCGGTCTATGTCATCACCGAACCGCTGGCCGCGCTGCGCGGGCTGGGCGCATTTGCCAGCACGCCGCAGCGCTTTGGCGTCGACACATCAGGGCGGCACTGGCGGCACGGCTGACGCGATTGCGACGACCTGCCCGGCAATTGACGATTGCACCCGATGGCCCGACAGGGCATAGCCAGACGCACAGGAACCAGTTTCGGAAACCAGTGGTTTGGCTTCAGACGCAAAGATGAACTCCGCCGCAAGGCAACAGGATGCGATCCTGCCCGTGCTCAAGCGCGTGCTTTCTGAAAACGCGCGCGATTATGTCGGGCTTTATATCGCAGCAATCGCCTGCCTGCTGGCGGTCGCCGGAGCAACAGCCTTCATCCCCTGGGTGATGCGCCCGCTGATCGACGACGTCTTCTATAACCAGCGCTTTGAACTGATCCCGCTGATCTGCGGCGCCATCGCGGTCGTGTTCTTCATTCGCGGCCTTGCCACTTACGGCCAGTCGGTGATCCTGGCGATGATCGGCAACAACCTTGTTGCCCGCTACCAGAAGCGCATCTTCGACCATCTGATGAAGCTCGGGCTCGACTTCTACTCCGAACAACGCTCGGGGCGTCTGGCCGCGCAAATCAACGAAAACGTGCTGGGCGTGCGCGACATGCTCGGCATGACGCTCAGATCCGTGGCTGGCGACGCGGTGCTGCTGATCGCGCTCGTCGGTGCAATGATCGCGCTCGACCCGATGCTGTCGCTGATCGCGCTGCTGATTGGCCCGCCGCTGGTCTATGCGGTCAACAAGATCATGCGCCGGCTGCGCCGCGTTGCGCGCCAGGCTGTCGAGGTCAATGCAAGGCTGGTCGGCGCGATGCAGGAGACCACGCAGGGCATCGCCGTGGTCAAGGCCTTCACCATGGAAGAGCAGCTGTCGCAGCGCATGGCAAAGCTGATCGCCGAGGCCGAGCAACGCGCCAACAAGATCGCGCGCGTCTCCGAGCGTGTGACGCCAATCTCCGAGGCGCTGGCAGGGCTGGCGATTGCCGGCGTCGTTGCTTACGCCGCCTATCGCGCCTCTGCCGATGGCACGCCGCCCGGCTCGATCTTCGCCTTCATCACCGCGTTGCTGCTGGCCTACGACCCCGCCCGCAAGCTGGCCCGCGTGCAGGTCAATCTCGAGCGCACGCTGGTCAATGCCCGCATGATCTACGAACTGCTCGATGTCGAACCACGCCAGCAGGACAAGCCCGGTGCGCCGGTGCTGACAGCAACACGCGGCGAGGTCCGGTTCGACAAGGTCAGCTTCGGCTACACGCCCGAGCGCAAGGTGCTGCAGGATGTCAGCTTCGTTGCGGAAGCAGGAAAGACCACCGCGATCATCGGCAGTTCGGGGGCTGGCAAGTCGACCATCGTGTCGCTGATCCAGCGCTTCTACGACCTGAATGCCGGCGCGATCAGAATTGACGGCACCGACATCGCGCAGGTCACCAAGGCATCGCTGCGCAGCCACATCGCCTATGTCTCGCAGCAGCCCTATCTGTTTGAGGGCACAATTCGCGACAATATCCGCTATGGCCGCCCCGGCGCGACCGACGCCGAAATCGAACAGGCAGCGCGCCTTGCCCATGCCGATGAATTCATCGAACGCATGCCTGATGGCTATGACACGCTTGTCGGCGAGAACGGCATGACCCTGTCGGGCGGCCAGCGCCAGCGCATCTCGATCGCCCGCGCCATCGTACGCAACGCGCCGATCCTGCTTCTCGATGAGGCGACATCGGCGCTCGACAATGAATCGGAAGCGTTGGTGCAGGAGGCGCTCGACACGGTGATGAAGGGACGCACCACGATCGTGATCGCGCATCGCCTGTCGACCGTGGTCAATGCCGACCATATCATCGTGATGGAAGCTGGCTCGATCATCGAGGAAGGCACCCACGAACAGCTTCTGGCCATCACCAACGGCGTCTATGCACGCTTTTACACCATGCAGACGGCGCGCGGCGAAACGCCTGACGGCGCTGTCTCCCAACAAGGAGTTTCGATCCCATGAGCATGCGTCTGGTTGTCGTCGGAGCTGGTGGGCGCATGGGCCGCGCGCTGGTTCGCGCCATTCATGAAACCGAAGGCGCAACGCTGGTCGGCGCTGTCGAGCGCAGCGGCTCGCCCCTGATCGGCGAGGATGCCGGTACGCTCGCCGGCGTTGGCCCGCTCGGCGTGGCGATTTCGGACGATCCGCTCGCAACCTTTGCAACAGCAGATGGTGTCCTTGACTTCACCACCCCGGCGGCGACAATCGAGTTTGCCGGCTATGCCGCGCAGGCCCGCATTGCCCACATCATCGGCACCACGGGCTGCACGTCAGAAGACGACGCCAAGATCGCTGCGGCAGCGCGTCATGCGCCGATCGTCAAATCCGGCAATATGAGCCTTGGCGTCAATCTTTTGGCCGCGCTGGTGGAACAGGCTTCCCGTGCGCTGAACGCCGCCGATTTCGACATCGAGATCGTCGAGATGCACCACAAGCACAAGGTCGATGCGCCATCCGGCACCGCCATCCTTCTGGGCGAAGCTGCTGCCGCCGGGCGCAAGGTCGTTCTGTCGGAAGCCTCGGTGCGCGGACGCGATGGCATCACCGGCGCGCGTGAAGAGGGCACCATCGGCTTTGCCTCCCTGCGCGGCGGCTCGGTCGTCGGCGACCATTCGGTGATCCTGGCGGGAGCCGGCGAACGTCTGGTCCTGTCGCACCATGCCGAAGATCGCGGCCTGTTTGCCCGTGGCGCGGTCAAGGCGGCCCTTTGGGCGCATGAGCGCAAGCCAGGCCTTTATTCCATGCGCGACGTGCTCGGCATCGGCGCCTGAATTCTGATCCCATTCGTCTAACGGAGTATTGCTGCATGTCCGGAACGCTGGTCCTCGTCCGTCACGGCCAAAGTGAGTGGAACCTCAAGAATCTCTTCACCGGCTGGCGCGATCCCAGCCTGACCGAACTCGGCCACAGTGAAGCAAAAGCCGCTGGCGCCCGTCTGGCTGCCCGCGAGCTGAAGTTCGATATTGCCTACACCTCAACCCTCAGCCGCGCCCAGCTGACCTGCCAGCACATTCTCGACGCCGTCGGCCAGTCTGATCTCGACACCGTGCGCGACGAAGCGCTCAATGAGCGCGACTATGGCGAGCTTTCGGGGCTCAACAAGGACGATGCCCGCGCCAAGTGGGGCGAGGATCAGGTCCATGTCTGGCGTCGCTCCTATGACGTGCCTCCGCCCGGCGGCGAGAGCCTGCGCGATACCGGCGCGCGCGTCTGGCCCTATTACATGCACACGATCCAGCCGCACGTGCTGCGCGGCGAGACCGTTCTGGTTGCCGCTCACGGCAATTCGCTGCGCTCGCTGATCATGGCGCTGGAAGGCCTTTCGCGCGAAGAGGTGATCAATGTCGAGCTCGCGACGGGTGTGCCGATCATCTACCGCCTGAACGCAGATTCGACGGTTGCCTCGAAAGAAGTGCTGGCCGGCTGACCCGGCTGCGCCGCGCTCTTCACGAGCGCGGCAACACAGCTGTGCAGGGATTTTTCGCAATTGCAGACTTTGTCGCCAGATACCCATTGACACAATGCGCGCTGCCGCTTACATCGGCGGCGCACCACGCATGAACCTTCGCTTCGAGCCCTTCGAAGCTGTTCACGCGGTCACTTGCCCAGGTGGCGGAATTGGTAGACGCGCACGGTTCAGGTCCGTGTGCCGCGAGGCGTGGAGGTTCGAGTCCTCTCCTGGGCACCATTCTCTTTCCGGAGATGTGCACTCCGGATATCCCCAACAAGATCACTCTGCTAAACATGCCCGGCGGTCGGCCGCACAATCGTCAAGACGATTGCGCCAGGCAGATTGCCCATCAGGGCGCGATGGCGTGGAAGAGGGCGACGCTATCGGTCGGCCTCAACTCTTTGCCGCTGGGTGCCGAGCCTCTCAATGCCGAGTTCCATGATGTTGCCGGGCGCAAGGAAGCGTGGCGGTTTCATGCCCATGCCGACGCCGGGGGGCGTGCCGGTCGAGATGAGATCACCCGGCTGCAGCGACATGAACTGGCTGACATAGCTGACAAGGCTGGCGACATCGAAGATCATCGTTCGGGTCGAGCCGTCCTGGCAGCGCTGGCCATCGATGTCGAGCCACATCGCCAGGTTCTGCGGATCGGCGATCTCGTCGCGGGTGACCAGCCACGGACCAACCGGCCCAAATGTGTCACAGCCCTTGCCCTTGTCCCACGTGCCACCACGGTTCATCTGAAAGTCCCGCTCGGACACGTCGTTGACGACGCAATAGCCGGCGACATGGGCAAGGGCGTCGGCCTGGTCGATATATTTGCCGCCCTTGCCGATGACGACGCCGAGCTCGACTTCCCAGTCGGTCTTTTGCGCGCCGCGCGGGATCAGCACCGTATCGTTGGGGCCGCAGATGGCACTGTTGGCCTTCAGGAAGATGATCGGCTCGGCAGGAATGGGAAGGTTCGCTTCGGCAGCATGGTCGGCATAGTTGAGCCCGATGCAGATGAACTTGCCGATATTACCGACACACGGACCGAGGCGACCGACATTTTCGACAATCGGCAAGGTTTGCGGGTCAAATGCCGACAGAGCTCCCAGTGCTCCGGCGGCCAGCGTTTCGGAACTGATATCTGAAACGATGGCCGAAAGATCGCGCACCTGACCGTCAGCATCGAGAAGGCCCGGCTTTTCCGTGCCCGCTGCCCCATAGCGCAAGAGTTTCATCTCATTCCTCCCAGACATCGACGCGACGCGCCGCAGCAATGGCGCTGCCCGCCTCATTAGCAGGTCAACGCCCCGTTTGCAGCGACTGAGTGTTCACCGTGGGACGGTGGCGATTGTGCGCCAGTCGGCCCATATTCGCCGGGATTAACTCTACCGCCCGCTCAACCAGATTGAAGATCCCATGAAGAAAATCGGTTTTCTCTCCTTTGGCCACTGGTCGCCCTCGCCCCATTCCCAGACGCGCTCTGCCAGCGACACGCTGCTGCAGTCGATCGAGCTGGCAGTCGCAGCCGAAGAGCTGGGGCTTGATGGCGCCTATTTCCGCGTGCACCATTTTGCGCGGCAGCTTGGATCGCCCTTCCCGCTTATGGCCGCCATCGGCGCGCGCACCAGCAAGATCGAGATCGGCACCGGCGTCATCGACATGCGCTACGAGAACCCGCATTACATGGTCGAGGATGCCGGCGCGGCCGACCTGATCGCCGGTGGGCGGCTGCAGCTTGGCATCAGCCGTGGCTCGCCCGAGCAGGTGATCGATGGCTGGCGTCATTTCGGCTACCAGCCCAAGGAGGGCGAGTCGGAAGCGGACATGGCACGCGAGAAGGCCGAAACCTTCCTCGACCTGCTGCGCGGCGAGGGCTTTGCCCAACCCAACCCGCATCCGATGTTTCCCAACCCTCCGGGCCTGCTGCGGATCGAACCGCATTCGGAAGGTCTGCGTGAACGCATCTGGTGGGGCGCAAGCTCCAACGCCACGGCCCGCTGGGCCGCAAAGCTCGGGATGAACCTGCAGAGCTCGACATTGAAGGATGACGAGACAGGACTGCCGTTTCACATCCAGCAGGCGGAACAGATTCGCGCCTACCGCGAAGCCTGGAAGGAAGCAGGCCATCAACGCACGCCACGGGTCTCGGTCAGCCGCAGCATCTTTGCGCTGATGGATGATCGCGACCGGGCCTATTTCGGCACGGGCAACGAAAGCAACGACAAGGTCGGCTTCATCGACGAGAAGACCCGCGCGATCTTTGGCCGGAGCTATGCGGCGGAGCCTGACAGGCTGATCGAGCAGTTGAAGCAGGACGAAGCGATTGCGGAAGCCGACACGCTGCTTTTGACAGTGCCAAACCAGCTGGGCGTCGACTACAACGCCCATGTCATCGAGGCGATCCTCAAGCATGTCGCGCCGGGGCTGGGCTGGCGCTGACCAACAATCGGCGCGCGGCGACCGGCACCGCCGCGCGCTCGACACCCCACGCAAGCGGTCACCGAAAAAGGATCTGCGTGCAGGGCAGTTTGAAATGTGATCGGACCTTGCGCCTGATTCACGCAGAAAGGTCTTGAATCGACTTTTTTCGTTTCCCATCTCGAAATCAAGCAGCCGGTCTGGCTGCCTCCAAGTGAAGGAACGGACGAAATGACCAAGACCGCCCTGATCCGGCCTGCATGGACGCCTGCTACCATCGCGCTGATGGTCGTCGGCTTCATGGTATTCTGGCCGCTGGGTCTCGCAATGTTGGCCTATATCATCTGGGGCGATCGCCTCGAGGATTTCAAAGGCGACTGGAGCAAGGCCCGCAACTCCATCTTCGGCTCATGCAAGAAGGGTAGGACGATGCACGCACGTACCGGCAATGTCGCCTTCGATGACTGGCGTGAAAAAGAACTCGACCGCCTCGCCGAAGAGCGCCGCAAGCTCGACACGATGCGCGAGGAATTCGACGCCTATGCGCGTGAGCTGCGCCGCGCCAAGGACCAGCAGGAGTTCGACCGCTTCATGGCCGAACGCTCGAAGAACACCCCGGCAAACCGCCAGCCTGAGAAGGGCGAAGGTCTGCTGGATGACGTCTGAGACGCTAGCACGCCTTTGATGTGCCTTCCTGCAAAAACGGCGCCGGAGCAATCCGGCGCCATTTCTTTGCGCCCGCAACGTGCTGCTTCCTGACCAGCCTTTCTGTTGCCCGCGAATCGGCTAGACTCCTGCCATGGTCTTCAGCTTCCTCAAATCGACGAAAGCACGCAGTGGTCCGCGTCAAGCGACGCAGGAGCGGGTGCATGTGGTTGCCGAGCGCAATTTGCCGCTGAAGATCGTCGAGAACGACCGCGCCAAGCGGCTGACATTGCGCATCGAAGCTGGAGGGCGGGGACTGCGGGTGACCGTGCCGCCGGGCTTGCGCAAGGGCGAGGTCGATCAGTTTCTCGACCGGCACCAGGGCTGGCTCGAAACGAAGCTGGCAAAACTTCCCAACCTGCCGCGTGTGCGGCCGGGGGTGAAGATCCCCATTCGCGGCGAAGCGCACCTGATCGTGCATGAAGACGGGCGCGGCACGGTGGCGACCGAGATTATTACGGGGGAGCCGGTTTTACGGGTCTATGGCCGGGCAGAGCACCTGCCGCGCCGGGTGGCGGACTTCCTCAAGCGTGAGGCTCGCAACGACATCGAGAGGCTGGTGGCAAAACACACGGCCAGCGTCGGCAGAGCTGCCCGTTCGATCCGCTACAAGGACACCTCATCGCGTTGGGGGTCATGTTCGTCGGAAGGCAATCTGTCATTTTCTTGGCGCATCATGATGGCACCGCCTGTCGTGATCGACTATCTCGTCGCCCATGAAGTTGCGCATCTGAAGGAAATGAACCACGGCCCGAAATTCTGGGCGCTGTGCGCGAGGCTTTGCCCGCGAACGGAAGAGGCCCGTGCCTGGCTCAAGCGCAATGGCGGCGCGCTTCAGGCAATCGATTTCAGCAACAACAGCGACGCCTGATGGCAAGCCATGCCGCAGCGGCATGATTTCACGTGAATCCCTCAATCCCGGCAAAAGTATCAATCGTCCTTGAAACGGCTGCATTTTCGTGGCGATAAGACAGGCATGACCCTCGATATCAAAATCTGCGGCCTGACCAGCGACGACACGCTCCTCGCGGCGCTGAACGAAGGCGCAAGCCATATTGGCTTTATCTTCTTTCCCAAGAGCCCGAGACATATCGAGCCGGCTGCTGCCGGCATGCTGCGCCAGCACGCTGTCGGCCGGGCAAAGGTCGTCGCGGTGACTGTGAATGCCGATGACGACGCATTGGATGCGATCGTGAAAAGCGTCTCGCCTGAGATCCTGCAGCTTCATGGGAACGAAACGCCGGAGCGCGTGCGTGCCGTCAAGCAGCGCTATGGCTTGCCGGTGATGAAGGCGTTTTCGATCAGTGAAGCTGCCGATCTCGACCAGGTCGAGCCGTTTTCCCACGTTGCAGATCGCCTCCTGTTCGATGCAAAACCGCCCAAGGGCTCGCAATTGCCCGGCGGCAATGGCGTTTCCTTCGACTGGCGGCTGCTCGCAGCCCTTGACCGCGACGTCGATTACATGCTTTCGGGGGGGCTGAACGCCGCCAACATCGGCGATGCCCTTCATCTCTCCAATCCGCCCGGTATCGATATCTCGTCGGGAGTGGAGCGAGCGCCGGGCATCAAGGATGCGGCGCTGATCGCACAGTTCTTCAAAGCCGTCCGGAGCGCGCAGGAAACAAGCGCCACCTGACGGACCAATCCCTGAGGAGACCGGCCGTGAACCAGCCTGTGGCCCCGAATTCGTTCCGTACCGGACCCGACGAACAGGGCATGTTCGGCATCTTTGGCGGCCGCTTTGTCGCCGAAACCCTGATGCCGCTCATTCTCGATCTCGAAAAGGAATGGGACGCAGCGAAAAACGATCCGGCGTTCCGCGCCGAATTGCAGGCGCTCTCGACACATTATGCCGGGCGACCGTCGAAGCTCTATTACGCTGAAGGGCTGTCAAACCACCTGGGTGGCGCGAAGATCTATTTCAAGCGTGAAGACCTCAACCACACCGGTTCGCACAAGATCAACAACTGCCTCGGCCAGATCCTGCTGGCCAAGCGCATGGGGCGCAAGCGCATCATCGCCGAGACCGGCGCAGGCCAGCACGGCGTTGCCTCGGCCACGGTTGCCGCCCGCTTCGGCTTTCCCTGCGTGGTCTATATGGGCGCAACCGACGTCGAGCGGCAAAAGCCGAACGTGTTCCGCATGAAACTTCTGGGCGCGCAGGTGAACGCGGTTTCAGCCGGACATGGCACCCTCAAGGACGCCATGAACGAAGCGTTGCGCGACTGGGTGACCAATGTCGAAGACACCTACTATCTGATCGGCACCGCCGCCGGCCCTCACCCCTATCCGGAGATGGTTCGCGAGTTCCAGTCGGCGATCGGCAACGAAGCGCGCGCGCAGATCCTCGAACAGGAAGGCAGGCTGCCGGATGTGATCATCGCAGCCGTTGGCGGCGGTTCGAACGCGATCGGCATCTTTCATCCGTTCCTCGACGACAAGGACGTCAAGATCATCGGCATCGAGGCCGGCGGTCGTGGTCTTGATGGCGAAGAGCACTGCGCGTCGATGAACGCCGGTCGTCCCGGCGTTCTGCATGGCAACCGCACCTATCTGCTGCAGGACAGCGACGGACAGATCAAGGACGGCCATTCGATCTCGGCAGGCCTCGACTATCCCGGCGTCGGTCCGGAGCACAGCTGGCTGCGCGATACCGGCCGGGTCGATTACGTTCCGATCCTTGACGACGAGGCACTGGAAGCATTCCAGCTGACGACACAGAAGGAAGGCATCATTCCGGCGCTGGAATCCTCGCACGCCATTGCCCATGCGATGAAAATCGCTCCGACGATGCGCAAGGACGAGATCATCATCGTCAACCTGTCGGGCCGTGGCGACAAGGATGTGCACACGGTGGCCGGCATGATGGGTATGGAAATCTGATCCGCCCATGACCACGCCGTTCATCGACATCTGGATCAACTGTCCTGATCGCCCGGTGGCAGACGGGATCGCCAGGGCGGCAGTCGATGCCCGCCTTGCCGCATGCGCCAATGTTTTTCCCGCTGTCTCCAGCGTCTATCGCTGGCAGGGCGAAGTGGAACAGGCGGAAGAAGTGCCGCTGCTGCTGAAATGCAGGGCTGCAGACTTTGAACGCGTCAGCGCCCTCGTCCGCTCGCTGCACCCTTATCAAGTGCCCTCGATCGTTGCTGCGCCGCTCGCTGCGGTGGATGCAACCTATGGCGATTGGCTGCGCACGCAGACGAGCGAGCCGGTCTCCTGCGCATACCAGCCAAGGCGCGCCTGGTTCCGCGAGATGGTCGCGATTGGCCCGGTATCGGTCAAGCTCAACGCAATCTGCGCCGAAGGCGCGACGATTGGCGACGAGGTCTTTGAGGCGGCGATCGCCAAGATGCGCTCGGCTGAAAACGAAATCGCCCACACGCCCCATCAGGGCGCCGGATTTGCCATTCTTCATGAAGGCGAAGAGGCGCGCTGGCTGCTGTTGCACTGGTGGGTGAAGGGGGGCATCGCCGCACGCAAATTGTGGCGTGCCGACCGGTCGCCGGACGGGCGTTTCGTCGAGGCCGACCCGCTGCTGATGGCCTGCGTCTGGGAACTGGGCCTCATCGATTTCGAACGACGTGCCTGGATGAACACCGCCATGTCGGGCAAGACTGTTTCGGACTACACCGAAGAGAGATTTTCCGGAGAGTACGTATGACGACGCGTATCGACCGCCGCATGGCGGCGCTGAAACAAGAGGGCCGCCCGGCGCTCGTCACCTATTTCATGGGTGGCGATCCCGACTACGATACCTCGCTGGAAATCATGAAGGCGCTGCCGAAGGCCGGCTCGGACATCATCGAGCTGGGGATGCCATTCTCCGACCCGATGGCCGACGGCCCGGCTATCCAGGCGGCTGGCTTGCGTGCCCTCAGGGCCGGCCAGACGCTGAAGAAGACGCTCGCCATGGCCGCCGACTTCCGCAAGGAAGACGATGAGACGCCGATCGTTCTGATGGGCTATTACAACCCGATCTACAGCTACGGCGTCGACAGTTTCCTTGCTGACGCCAAGGCGTCCGGCATCGACGGCCTGATCGTGGTCGACCTGCCGCCGGAGATGGACGAGGAACTCTGCATTCCCGCGCTCAAGGCCGGTGTGAATTTCATTCGTCTCGCAACGCCGACCACCGACGACCATCGGCTGCCCAAGGTGCTGCAGAACACTTCCGGCTTTGTGTACTATGTCTCGATGACCGGCATCACCGGCTCGGCCCTGCCCGATACGACCAATGTTGCCGCGGCGGTGTCCCGGATCAAGGCGCATACCGATCTGCCGGTCTGCGTCGGGTTTGGCGTCAAGACGGCCGAACAGGCGCGGGCCATCGGTGCATCCGCTGACGGTGTCGTCGTCGGTACAGCCATCGTCAACGCGGTGGCTAATGTGATAGACGGCAACGGAAAGATGACCGCCAATCCCGCCGAGGCTGTTGCAACGCTCGTGGATGGGCTCGCCCGTGGCGTGCGTCGCGCGCGTCTTGCCCCGGCTGACTAAAGACACCATTTCTGTGAAGACGCGCTGACGTCACAGATCAAGGAAATCTCGATGAACTGGATCACCAACTACGTACGGCCCAAGATCAACTCCTTCTTTGGTCGCCGCGACATGCCCGAAAATCTCTGGGTCAAGGACCCCGAGACCGGCGAGATGGTGTTTCACAAGGAGCTGGAGGAAAACCAGTGGGTGATCCCGTCTTCGGGCTACCACATGAAGATTTCCGGCAAGGAGCGGCTCAAGGCGTTTTTCGACAATGGCGAATACACGCTGCTGGAGAACCCGAAGGCTCCGGTTGATCCGCTGAAATTCCGTGACGAGAAGCGCTACACGGATCGTCTCAAGGACTACCGCGCCAAGACCGGTCTTGAGGATGCGGTTCTGTCGGCAACCGGCACCATCGAGGGCTTGCCGATCGTCGCGACGGTACAGGACTTTGCTTTCATGGGCGGATCGCTCGGCATGGCCGCCGGCGAAGCCATCGTGAAGGCTTTTGAAACGGCGATTGCTCAGAAGCGGCCCTTGGTGCTGTTTTCGGCATCGGGCGGCGCCCGCATGCAGGAAGGCATCCTGTCGCTCATGCAGCTGGCGCGCACGACCGTTGCCGTCGACCGCCTGAAGGAAGCCAACCTTCCCTATATCGTGGTGCTGACCAACCCGACCACCGGCGGCGTGACAGCATCCTACGCGATGCTGGGCGACGTCCATGTCGCCGAGCCCGGTGCGGTGATCGGCTTTGCCGGTGCCCGCGTCATCGAACAGACCATCCGCGAAAAGCTGCCGGAAGGCTTCCAGCGCTCCGAATATCTCATGGAGCACGGCATGGTCGACATGGTGGTCTCTCGTCTTGAGCTGAAGGAAACAATTTCCCGGCTGCTGAAGATCCTGCTCAAGGAGAAGGCCACGGCCGCGAAGATTGTGGAGACGGACAAACAGGTTTCAGCCGAGGCATAAGCTTGCCGCAAACAGGCCGGCGTGAACCGGGAGGTCTGACATGACCCTTGCAACGAGCGCCGCCGACCGTGAAATCGAGCGGCTGATGAGCCTGCACCCCAAGGGGTTCGACCTGTCGCTCGAGCGCATCTCGCGCCTGCTCGAAAGGCTTGGCAATCCGCAGGAACGGATGCCGCCGGTGATCCATATTGCCGGCACCAATGGCAAGGGTTCGACCTCGGCATTTACCCGCGCGCTGATCGAGGCATCGGGCCTTACCTGCCACGTCCACACCTCACCGCATCTGGTAGACTGGCACGAACGCTATCGGCTGGGAGCCGAAGGCGGCGGACGGCTGGTCGAAGATGATGTGCTTGCCGAAGTGCTGCAGCGGATCGCTGCGGCCAATAACGGCGAGACGATCACGGTGTTCGAGATCCTGACGGCGGCGATGTTCGTGCTGTTTTCCGAGCATCCTGCGGATGTTGCGATCGTCGAGGTGGGCCTGGGAGGTCGGTTCGACGCGACCAATGTGATCGCCCGCCCTGCAGCCAGCGTCATCCTGCCGATTGCGCTCGACCACGAAGCCTATCTTGGTGACAAGGTTGAACTGATTGCCGCCGAAAAGGCCGGCATCATCAAGCCGGGCTGCCCTGTGGTCGTCGGCGCGCAACTTCATGACAGCGCGCGCGACGTGCTGGTGGAAACAGCCGAACGCCTTGGCTGCCCGCTGGTTGTCTATGGCCAGGAATTCATGGCGCATGAAGAGAACGGTCGTCTCGTCTATCAGGATGAAGATGGCCTGTTTGACCTGAGCCTGCCGCGCCTTCCCGGCCGGCATCAATATGGCAACGCCGCCGCCGCGATTGCCGGTGTGAAGGCAGCGGGGTTCAAGGTGACCCAGAGCATTGCGGAAGCAGCAATGCGACGGGTCGAGTGGCCGGGACGCATGCAGTTGCTTCCCGACGGAAAGCTCAGCGCTCTCGCCCCGCAAGGGGCCGACATCTGGATCGACGGCGGCCATAATCCCAGCGCCGGGGCCGCAATCGCCGAAACGCTGGCCGAACAGGAAGATCGCTCGCCACGTCCACTGGTGCTGATCTCCGGGATGATCAACACCAAGGATCAGGCCGGCTATTTCCGCAACTTTGTCGGCATCGCGAAGCGGGTTTTCACCATCCCTGTGAATGAGAGCGACGCGGGCGTTCCCAATGACCAGCTCGCTGCGCGCGCAACTGAGGCAGGGCTTGAGGCCGAACCGGTCGCGTCCGTGGAAAACGCCTTGATGTTGCTGCGAGATGGCTGGGACGACCCAAGCCTGCCGCCGCGCATCCTGATCTGCGGCTCGCTCTATCTGGTCGGCGAAGTGCTTCGCAAAAACGGCACGCCACCAGCCTGACACAAAAAAACCCGGCGCAAGGCCGGGTTTTTTCATGATGCTCTGAAGATCAGACGGCGCCGCCGATCCACGAGGCCAGCGCGGTCTTGGGCGCTGCACCCACTTTCATGTCGGCAACTTCGCCGCCCTTGAAGATCATCAGGGTCGGGATCGAGCGAACACCAAACTGGGCAGCCAGTTCCGGGTTCTCGTCGATATTGACCTTGGCGACTTTCACCTTGCCAGCGAGCTCGGTCGCAATTTCCTCAAGCGCTGGCGCGATCATCTTGCACGGGCCGCACCATTCGGCCCAGAAATCAACGACGACTGGCTCTGAAGCCTGCAGGACGTCGGTCTGGAAATTGTTCTTGTCTACGGTGACGGTTGCCATGGCGATCTCCTGAATCTGTCGCACGCATGTGGGGCATCGGATCACCCCATTCAAGAACTTTCTGTCACGCCTTCCCCAGTTGAGCAAGCGCAGCATCCATCACGTCTGCCGGAAGGTCGATCAGAATTGGCGTTTCCGTGTACACCAACGCAGCCCGGATCGGCCTGCCCGGATAAAGCGGTGCGAGAAGCGCGCAGTAAAGCGCCATCTGTGCGACATGGCCGAACGGAACCTGGGCCGGAGCCTGCGGCGCAGGGCGGTTTGTCTTGTAGTCGACAATCAGCACCGCATCATCTCCCGGCACCAGGCGGTCGATCTTGCCAGACACGGCACGTTCGGAATTTCCGAGCATGATCGTGCCCATGATTTCGACTTCGGCGCGTGAACCTCGCGCAAAAAGCGACGCAAAATCCCGGTTTTCCAGGATAGCGCGCACGGAGAGCCACAACCGATCCGCTTCACCGCTGGGCCAGTCACGCCCGATCCGCTCCAGGTAGCGGCGCGCCGCGGCTTCGCGTTCATCCTGCGGTAACGCGGGCAAAAGCTGCAGCAGCCGGTGCGCAGCCGTTCCGCGCTCAAGTGCGAATGCCGGTGCAAGCGCTGCATCAAGCACCGGCGAACCACCGGGAACCGGCTGTTCGGGGGCAGGATCGATCACCGCGCCCGCGCCGGACGGCGACAGGGGACGTGGCAAGATCGTGGGGCGCGGCAGCACCTTGAAGAGTTCTGGGGGCATTGACGGCAGGACAGGCTCTGTAGCCGGTGCTTCCGCTTCCAATTGCACATCAATCGGCGGGGTCGCCGAGTAACGCAATATCGTCTCACCGGTGGCGGGATGGACAAGGGTCTGCGTCTGAGCCGAGCCTGCGAGCGCGTTTTGCACCATTGCATGCCAGGCCATTTCCGGCTGACCACGCTTGCCGTGATAACCGCACATGATGAGGCGATCTTCGGCGCGGGTCATGCCGACATAGAGCAAGCGTCGATATTCCTGTTCAGCCTTGGCGCGCGCCTTGACTGCGAGGGATTGCGAAAAGCTGTTGCTCGTATCGGCAGCGGCACGCCACAAATAGCCTTCCCCCTGCCACCCAAGGTTCGGCGGGTCGAACCGAAGCAGGCGCGGCAGATGGCTGTCAGAAAACGCTGCCGCGCCACTGTCGACAAGGAACACGACCGGTGCCTCCAGTCCCTTGGAGGCATGCGTGGTCATGATGCGGACTTCACCGCGTGTCTGATCCATCTCGCGCTTGATCTCGGGCCCGCCGCTTTCCAACAGCGCCAGCAACGCCTCGAGTTCGGTGACGCCGGTCTTTTCGGCGGCGAGGCAGAAACTGAGGAACTCATCTACGACATCGCCAGCCTCTACGCCCAGCCGGGCAATGAATTTTCGTCGCAGGCCGTCCTTGGCAAGCATGCCAGCAAACAATACGAACGGCTTTCGATAGCCGGATTCATTTCTCCAGCGCGCCAGCAAATCGGCGACATCCTTGCTGGAAGGGTCGGCCCTCAGGGCAGATAGAAGCGACTGACCTGGATCACGATAGGCTGCAAGGCGGAACAGGCGCTCCTCGTCGTAACCGAAGACAGGGCTCTTCAAGAGCGCGGCGAGCGACAGGTCGTCTTCCGGCTGCAGCGATATGCGCGCAATTGCCATCAAATCCTGCACGGCGATGTGATCGGTCAGCATCAGACGGTCGGCACCGGCCACCGGAATGCCGCGTTCTTTCAATTCCCGAGACAAGGCATGGATGAACCGGTCGCGTTTTCGTACCAGAACCATCACGTCCCCGGCCTTGATCTTGCGCGCCCTGCCAAGCAGCATTTCGCCTGAGGAAAGCCAGTGGCCAATCGTATTGGCAATCTGAACGGCAAGCCGAACTGCAGGAGCCGATGCGTGATCGACCGGCTCCGTCCAGTCTTCCGGCTCCTCGACGACGGTCGGACTGAGCGATGGCCAGACCTCGACATGGCCGGGCGCACTGGAGCGGATCGCCAGATGCTCGATCGGCTCCGGATCGCGGGTGAGACCGTCGCGGTTGGGTTCGGGCGCAAACACCAGATCGACCGCTGACAGGACGTCATCGGTCGAGCGGAACGAGCGCGTCAGCTTGACGTGTTCGAACTGCCCTTTGGCGCTGAGCACGCGTTCTTGAAATTCGCGACCGCTGCGACCGAAGGATTCCGGCTCGGCTCCCTGGAACGAATAGATCGACTGCTTTTCATCGCCCACCGCAAACACGGTGCGGCGCACACCGTCACGCGCACCAAGCCCGGCGAAGAACTCCGAGGTCAGGGCCTTCACCACCGCCCACTGGTCGGGACTGGTATCCTGGGCTTCATCGAGCAGGACGTGATCGATCCCCTGGTCCAGCTTGTATTGAACCCACGCGCCGGCGTCCTCGCGCGCCAGCAGAGCGACGGTGCGGGTAATCAGATCGTTGAAATCGAGGAAACCGCGCGCGCTTTTGAGCCGCTCATAACGCCCGATGAGCCAGTCGGCGATGGTGAGCGCCGCTTTAGTGCTGGTGAGCATCGACAAAAGGCCGACACGATCGCAGGTTGCTTCAATATCCCCCGCGAAACGCTCGAACTCGTCGGCGAATTCGGGGAAATATTCACCAACACCCTTGGCCATGATTCGAGTGGCGGATTTTGGCGCCCACTGCCCGGCTTTTCTGGTGAGAAACGCGCCGCGCAGGGCGTGTAGCCGCTCCTGCGCATCCGGTTGGGCGAAAATCTCAATGAGATCGGCAGCAAATTTCGCGGCAATCGACTTGTCGGCTGCGGCAGCACGGCTGGCTATCCCGCGCGCAAGCTCGGGCGTGAAATAGCTGTCGGGCAGCAGCGCTCCCGCGAGCGAGTCTGCACTCTCGCTCCCGTTGAAACCAAATTCCTCAAACAGCGGCAGGTATTGCCCGTCGCCGACGCTGATCTGCCCGAGGAAAGCGCGCAAACCATCGCGCTGGTTGACGATGGCACCGAGAAGCGCGTCGAGCCCGCTTTCGCCTGCAACCTGCAATATTGTGGCAAAAGCTTCGGCAAGCTCGGCATCAGCATTCTGCGCCGCAAGCGCGATCATTTCCCGGCGCGCCTCGCCAACGAGGGCAGCTTCCATCTGTGTGTCGAGCATCTCGAAATGCCCGGCAATGTTAGCCTCCAGCGGGAACTGGTGCAGAACCGCCTCGCAGAACGCATGAATGGTCTGGATTTTGAGACCGCCCGGCGTTTCAAGCGCGCGCGCAAACAACTGACGTGCCAGCCTGAGCTTTCGCGCGTCCGGCGCGATGCCCTCCAGGTCCGCAATTTCCCGCGCGAGATCGTCCTGCGCAAGCATCGTCCAGCGCGAAAGGTTGGCGAACACACGGTTTGCCATATTGGCGGCCGCGGCGCGTGTGTAGGTGAGGCACAGGATGCGCGACGGATCGACACCGCGCAGCAGCAACCTGATCACGCGGCTGGCAAGAACATGCGTTTTGCCCGAGCCGGCATTGGCCGAAACCCAGGCGGAAATGTCTGGCGTCGAGGCTTTGGCCTGCGCGATCCGGGTATCATCCGGGATGATGAACACGCTGCTCATTCGCCCTCGCCCCCGCCTGCCGCACCTTCACCACCTGCCGACCATTCCAGCACACGGGCCAGATGATCATAATAGCCACTGACATCGCCTTCCCGGAACGGCAACGCGCGCGACAGGAAACCAGTCGTCTCTCGGGCATAGTGGGACACCAGCTTCTCCAGCTGCATCCAAGCTTCGTCGGAAAGCTCGGTCGCCGACTTGATCTGGCGGCTATATTCGAGGATCGATTCCTCGACGACATCGCCGTCTGCTTTCATGCGCACATAAGCGAGTTGGGAAGGCATGCGCGTGCCGATATCGCGAAACGCCCCGCGCATTAGCAGGGCACCTTCAAGCGCAAGCTGCGGCGACAGCAGCGTGTGCGCCTGCGCCTTGGAAGGCGACGAGCCGGTCTTGAAGTCGATGATGTCGGCCATGTCGGCGGCAAGAAGGTCGATGCGGTCGGCGCGGCCTGAAAGGCTGATGCCCGTTACGCCGATCTCGGTGCGGCTGGCGCGGATTTCCGCAAGTCGGGCCTGGATCCCAATCGGACGACGACGCTCCCACGCGATGAAGTGTCCGGCCATCTCGAGAAAGCGCGGCCACCACACCGCGTCGATGTCGAGCGGCAGCCCGACCTTGTCGAATTCCTGCCGACCGATCTCCACCAGTCGCGTCTGCGCGTCGGGTGCTTCGGGATCGATGCCCGCAAGGGCGAAGGCATGGACGATGTCGTGGAACAGCGTGCCGCGCTCGGCAGCGCCCGGATCGCGCAGCAACGGCTCCAGAGGTTCAAGCCGCAGGATGCGTCGCGCGTAGACCGCGTAGGCATCGCGCCGCAGCGTCTCGATTTCGGTCACCGAATAATGCTTCGGCCGCATGTCGACCGGCGGGCGCGGAGACGGACGCGGGGCGAAGGGAACAGATGGCGAGAGGTCGAGACTGCGCGCCCAATGCAAGATGTCCGACCCCCGATGCGCCATCTGGTCGATCATCTCTTTGCCGGCAAACGTCATCAGTCGCTGAAGCCAGCGCGACGCCAGGGCCGGCGCATCACCGGTCCGCGCCGAGCGGGTCAGGATCACCTTCTTCGCGCCCATCGCCATGACAAAATCATGCGCTGCCTGGCCAATGCGTTTTTCCGGTGGGTCGAGTTCAAGCCCGGCCTTCATCATGCGCGACATGAAGCGGTCAGCTTCCGCCTTGCGCGGCCATGACCCTTCATTGAGGCCGCCGAGGATGAGCGTGTCGACCGTCTGCAGGCGGGCCTCCAGCGCACCCCAGATCGCAATTCGCGGATCTCCGGTGACCGAGGGCTTGACCGATGCCCCTGCCATCAGCGCATTGAACACGTCCGGCCATTCGATCGCATCCAGGTCGACATCGGCGGTGATGCCGACCAACGAACGCAGGAACGAGGCGAATGCCTCGCCGCTATCGCCACCATAGAGCGCCTCATAGGCACCATCCTGATCGCGGCCCAGCGCCTCGAAACAGCGCACCGAAACCGCAGCGATCTCCTTGAGGGAGACCTCCTGTCCGCGCAGATCAATCAGCTCGGACGATGCCCGCGTGATTGCGTCGAGCAGCTCACGCGCCTTGTCGAGCCGGTCTGCGGAAAGACGCTGATGCCAGAACGGCTTGCGCGGATCCGCATCAAGCCGGGCAAGACGCTGGTCGAAATCAACGCGCAGCTGCGCGATGTCCGGTCGCCCGGTTGCCCCGCGCAGCGCCACAAGGTCGATCGCTTCGGCAGCAGCACGCACATCCGCGCGCGGCAAGCCCGCATGCAGCAGCGGATGCTTGAGCAGCGCCATCAGCGCCACCGCATCACCGGGCCGAAACACGGCCTCCAGCAGACGGTGGAAAAGTGTCGCTTGAGCGGTGGTGTTGAGCGGCGTGCCACCAGAATCGTCAGCTTCAATACCGAAGCGGCGCAGCTCGGCAGACACCCGTCGTGCCAGTTCGCGGTCGCCGGTGACGAGTGCGGCAAAGCTCGTGCCATCATCAATCGCCACGCGCAGCGCGACAGCGATCGACAGCGCTTCCTCGCGCTCGTTGGCAGCCTCGATCAGGCTGACATTCGCAAAGCTTTGCGGATCGGGAGCACGTTCAAGCGTAGCCCAGACATCGGTCGTTTCGGCCGGGCGCAGCGCCTCGTTGACCAGCGCGATACGCTGCGCGATGGCAGGTTCGGGCAAAGCCAGTTCCTCGACGTCGCGACGCTCGACACCCAACACGCCCAGAAGTTTCTTGAGACCACCCTGCGGATGACCGAACACCGATGGCGGACCATCAGGTCTGCCGATCTCGGCCCAGCTGGTTTCGTCCGCGCGTTTGTCCAGCCCCGGCAGAACCACCGCGCCAAGGGGTAGTTCCGAAATCGCAGCAAGAAGCTGCGCGGTTGCAGGAATGGAACCCGTCGAGCCAGCAACGATAACCGGCCCTGCGGGTGGGTTGCGGGTCAGCCTTTCGGCTTCGGCAAGAATGATAGCACTGCGATGGCCAGCCGGATTGGATCGCCCACGCTCGGCCAGAAGTGCTGGCCAAGCCGATGTGATGATCTCCAGAAATTCCAGCGTCACCTGCCACCAATTGGCAAGCTCGGCGGGCACGAGGTCAGCAAGCCGTGACCAGTGCGCGCCACCGGTCTCGATTTCATCCATCAAGGCTGCCAGGTCGCGCGACAGCCAGATCGCGTCGGCAAGCGATGCCGGAACGACGATCTCCTCACCGAAAAGCGCCGCGACATGCGATGGGAGACGCCGTTTCCACGCCCGCACCAGCGGGCTGAGCAAGAGGACACGATCCATATCACCGATGGGTGGATCGAGCGCGAGATCGTCACTGGAGCCGCTTTCGAACAGAGCTGCGTCCTCGTCGAACTCACCCAACGGCCTGATCGTTGGAAGGATCGCCGTGGTGCCGCCTAGCCGATCAACGAAGACACTTCGCAGTGCGCGCGCGGCGCGGCGCGTCGGTACATAGATGGTGGCCTCGGCAAGTTGCAGCGGATCGCCGTTCCACGTGAAACCTTCCACCAGGCGACCAGCCAGCAAGGCGTCGGCAAATTCAGGCAGAAATTCAACGCCAGCGGGGATCGAAACGACGCGCGGCGTCATCGTCCCGCTCCACGTCGCACCGCCGCCTCCGCCGGCGCGACAGCATCGGGCGTACCGACTGTAATCCAGTGGCCGTTCATCGGCAGGCCGAACAGCCGACCCGCGGCAATTGCGCGATCAAAATACAGATTGAGAGAATGCGGCTCAGCGACGGCGCCTTCGAAAATGCGCGGATGCAGGATGGCAACGCCGGCATAGATGAAGCCCTCGGTGCTGCCCCGCGCACGCGACAGGCGATGCTCCCCGTCCATCAGGAAGTCAGTCGAACCGCTGTGTCCGGTCGCATGATCGGGATGTGCAAGCATGACCAGAATATCCATGCGCGCGTCGTTCCATGCAAGCCCAAGCCTGTGGAGTTCCGGTTCTGGCCCATCGATCCAGAATGTGTCGGCGTTGAGGATCAGGAACGGGTCGTGACCGAGGATCGGCAGCGCCCTGACAATGCCACCTGCGGAATCCAGAAGCGCATCACGCTCGTCAGAAATCGTGATCGCAGGCCGCTGGCGCATCGCGACATGGCGCACGATCTGATCACCCAGATAGTGGGTGTTGACGACGGCTGTCTCCACTCCGGCACTGCCCAGCGCATCCAAACCCCAGTCCAGAAGCGACTTGCCAGCAATTTCGATCAGCGGCTTGGGCGTGTGGTCTGTCAGAGGCCGCATGCGCTTTCCAAGGCCGGCGGCCAGAACCATCGCGCGGCGCGGAAGCGCGCTCACAGGATGCCAGCCTTGCGATAGATCGGCACCAGCGGTGCCAGTCGGGGATGCGCAAGCGCGCGAGAGAGATATTCGCGAATGCGCGGCAGATGTTTCAGATAGGCGGGCTTGCCGTCGCGCTGGTCAAGGCGAACGAAGATGCCGATGATCTTGGTGTTGCGCTGCGCCGCCATGATCGCATAGGCAGTTTCGAACTGCTCGCGATCAAAGACGCCCAAACGCGCGCGCGTAGCACAATAGGCGTCGACGGCCGCTGCCTCAAGCTCAGGCGAAATCGTCACCCGCGCATCCATGGCAAGCGACGCGACGTCGTAAGCCGCCGGCCCGATCACCGCATCCTGAAAATCGATGATGCCGACCCTGTCATCACCCCGCCGGTCTTCGCGCCAGATAATGTTGGGCGAGTGATAATCGCGCAGAACCAGCGTCTTTTCAGCATCGTCCAGAAGGTCAAACATCTGTTCCCAGACGTGGGCGAATTCGGCGCGGTCTTCGTCCCCAGTGGGGGTTCCGGTTACATAAGGAAGATACCAGTCCGTCAGAAGCTCGATCTCGATCGCCATCGCGACACGGTCATAGGCAGGCACGACATGCACCGCGTCGGGCGCAATCTCGATGCGCTGTGGCCATTGATGCATGTGCATCCGGGCCAACAATTCCGCTGAAGCGATGTAGCGTTCTGCAATCGGTATGCCGTGCGCATCCAACACGCCTTGCGTGCCGAGATTCTCGACAAGCAGGAGACCATTATCGAGATCCGCGGCAGGAATTTGCGGAGCGGCAAAACCGGCGTCCCGCAGCACTTTGGCGATCGCGACAAAGGGCGTCACCGATTCAGCCAGATGCGCAATGCGGCTGTAGGGCTTGCCGTCACGGATCGGCGGTCCATCCGGGCGGCGTGGCGCGTTCATGAGGATCATCGCCGTGCCATCAGACCGGCACACGCTTTCATAGGCGCGCGTCGATGCATCACCGACCAGGAAGTTGCGCGACGCATGCTGCCAGCCGGCATCGTCCAGAAACCGACGGATCAGGAGTGAGCGCTGCAGGCGTTCAGCAAAATCGACCGGCGCATCGATCGAAACGGTACGGCCCTGCCCCTTCTCGCTCAGCGAAAGGCGCACGGCGTCCTTCGGCATGTCTTCGGCCGCACGCTCGGGCCATTCAACCAGAACCGCGCCGTCGCGGATCGCCTCGCTGAAGCCCAGTTCCTCAAGCTCATCGGGGGCACCCAAACGATACAGATCATAGTGCTGGATCGGCACGCGGGTCGGATAGGCTTGCACCAGCGTAAAGGTCGGGCTCGGAACTTCCAGCTCCGGATTGCCGGCCATCGCACGAATGATCGCGCGCGCCAGCGTCGACTTGCCCATGCCAAGGTCGCCCGACAGCAACAACACGTCTGCAATGCGCAGCGCTGCGGCGATGTCTTCACCAAGCTGATTGGAAGCCTGCTCGTCGGGCAAGTCGAGCGTCAGCAGCACCCGTTCTGGGATCATGTTCATTCCGCCGCAGCAAGGAATCCTTCGGGAACCAGTGGGAACTGGCAATTCACAGTCGTGCCCTCGTTGACGCCAGTGACGATCTCGACCGTGCCACCATGCAACTCGACGAAACTCTTGACGATCGAGAGGCCCAACCCTGCTCCGCGGCGACGTCCGCCATTGGTACGTGGCTCGAAACGCTTGAAAATGGTGTCGATGACGTCTTCCGGGATACCCGGACCATCGTCGTGAACCGAGAACATCACACCTGAGGGCGCGCGCGCGCAGGCCAGCAATATCGTTGAGCCTTCGGGTGCGTAATTGGCAGCGTTGCTGAGAAGGTTGAACAACACCTGGCGGATACGGTTCTCGTCACCGAAAAAGCTTGCCGGTGCGCCATCTGATTCGATCCGCAGCCCGATGCGATGCTCGCGCAGGCGCTCGGCCACAAGGTCGGCTGCAGAGCGAACCGTCTGCTCGATCGCGACCTCTTTGATATCCAGTTCCATGATGCCGGCATCGACCGTCGCCAGATCAAGGATGTCATCGACAATCGTTTCAAGCTCTGACGACGAAGATGCGATATGACCAAGATAATCGCGCTGACGCTCGTTGAGCGGGCCAGTGGTGTCCTGCGCCAGCAATTCGGTGAAACCGATAATATTGGTCAGCGGCGAACGCAACTCATAGGAGACGTGCTGGACGAAATCATTCTTCAGCTGATCGGCACGCTCAAGGGCTTCGTTCTTGTCCTTGAGCATGCGCTCGGCATTTACGCTGTCGGTCACATCAATGAATGTCGTCATCAGCTGGCCGTTGGGCAAGTGGATCACCGCGTAGCGCAGGACGCTGCCATCATTGAGTTCCACCTGCCCCTGAGCATCGGAACGCTCTTCGTCAAAACCGGTGGCTGCCGCCGCCAGGTCACCCCAGGGACTGATTTTGGCCAGCGACTGGCATGCCGCCTTGATGACTGAAATGTGCGTTCCAGGCTGAACCAATTCATCCGACATGCCCCACAGGGCCGTGAACGCAGGGTTCGACAGGCGCATGCGCCCGTCCGGCCCGAACACCGCCACGCCTTCAGCAAGATTGTCGAGCGTCACGCCCTGCACGCGCACGACGGTATTGTAGCGGCTTTCCAGATTGATCTTCTCGGTGAGGTTTTCGAACAGCCAGGTCACGCCGCCCTTGGGGCTCGGATTGGCAACCACGCGCAACGTCTGGCCGTCAGGCAGGTGCCAAAGATGCTCCTGCGGTTCGACGGCACGATAGGCGGCAAGAAGGTTTTCCTTCCATCGCCGCCACTCGGGCTGCTCGGCCAGCTTGCCTTCGCTGCGGAGCCGGTCAAGCAGAAGGGTATTGTCGGGCGCACTCATCAGGAAGGCCGGGTCGAGATCCCATAGCTTCTGGAAGGCCTGATTGTGGAACAGAAGGTTCTGGTCGGTGTCGAAAATCGCCACCGCGGTGTTGAGCCGGTCCAGCGTGTCGGCATGGCTGCGCACAACACGCTCATACTCCTCACGCAGATTTTCGATCTCACCGACATCCCAGGCAAGGCCGGCTGAACCTTCAGCGCCAGCAAAATCCGAGACCGCAAAGATGCGCCGGTCGCCCCGCACCACCGTCGAGAGATTTTGCGAAAACACGCGACGCGACCGGTGGTCATCAGCGATCTGCTGACGGGCGGAGGTTCCGAAAAGCTCACGGTTCTCGCTGATTGCAAGGCCCTGGGTCGGCACTTCAACGAGATCGGCATATGCATTGTTGACCCAGCTGAGCTGGCCGTCCGCTCCGCGCACCCAGACAGGCATGGTCAATGCATCAAGCAACCCCAGAAGGTTATCATGCTCAACACGCAGGCGTTGATGCTCAAGGCGCAGCTCGCCATGCTCACGGCGGGCGTCGCTCATCGACAGGAAACGCACGGCAACATGCGCCACCCCGGCCCGGCCCTGCACTTCGATCAGTCCGCCACGCGACGTCTCCGCGATCAGATCGAATGGCTCACGCGCTTCACGCAGCCGCGCCACGGCACGCTCGACCTGCGCCGCAGCTTGCGGCAATAACCATTTGCCGAAAGCCAGGAAAGTCGCACGGTCGTCAGGAGCGCCGGGTGTCGAAAGCGAGCCAACCAGCTCCGCCTTGCGGTCGCCATCGGACCAGACGACGATACGCTGGTCGCGCAGATGAAGCAGCGCGTCGGAACGCTGCAGCGCTCCATCGAGTTCAGCGACACGGTCGCGCAACTGGGTATTTTCAGCGGCGATCCGCGCTCGCTCGCGGATCATGAGAATGGCGGAAAGCATCGCCGCGCTGGTGATGCCAAGAAACAGCGCCAGCTGTATCACGTCCACCGTGCCGAGCGACATCGACGCGCGGTTCACCTCCTGCGCGTAGGCAGATACGGGCATTGTCGAGCACAGCAGTGCTGCAGAGCGCAAAGCGATCGTACGGACTCTGTCGCGGATACGCGCGCGTGTCCCGCTGCGTCCGGAATCCTTGTTTTCGCCGGAGCTGGATTGTCCCGCTTCCAGATCTACAGCCGCTGGCATTTCCTAAAGTCCTCTCCGCCACAAAAGGCGTCGTTCGACACCGCTGAAAGGACGCGCCCCATGTTTCTCCCCAGAACCGGAGGCGTCACGAATCACGCAACTGTACCGTGTGGGTGAATCCTCGGGAAGGCAAAGCGCGCGCAAAAAAAGACGCCGGGCAAAAGTCAATCACCCGGCGTCTATATAGTGTGTGCAATGGTTAATAAATCAGTACCTGTAGTGGTCCGACTTGAATGGCCCCTGTGGGGTCACGCCGATATAGGCAGCCTGTTCATCAGAAAGCTCGGTCAGCTTGGCGCCGACGCGCGCCAGATGCAGCCGCGCGACCTTTTCGTCGAGATGCTTGGGCAGGACATAGACCTGGTTTTCGTACTGCTCGCCGCGCGTCCACAGTTCGATCTGCGCCAGCACCTGGTTGGTAAAGGATGCCGACATGACGAAGCTTGGATGACCCGTGGCGTTGCCCAGATTTAGCAGGCGTCCTTCCGAAAGAAGGATCATCCGCTTGCCATCGGGGAACTCGATCATGTCAACTTGCGGCTTGATGTTGGTCCACTTGAGGTTGCGCAGCGCATCGACCTGAATTTCGTTGTCGAAATGGCCAATGTTGCCGACGATCGCCATGTCCTTCATCTTGCGCATGTCATCGAGGGTGATGACATCCTTGTTGCCGGTCGTGGTGATGACGATGTCGGCGGTGTCGGCTGCATCCGCAAGGGTGACGACTTCGTAGCCATCCATGGCAGCCTGCAAGGCGCAGATCGGATCGACTTCGGTGACCTTGACGCGCGCGCCGGCACCGGTGAGCGAAGCGGCCGAGCCCTTGCCGACATCACCGTAGCCGCAAACGATCGCGACCTTGCCGGCCATCATCGTGTCGGTTGCCCGGCGGATGCCGTCGACCAGCGATTCCTTGCAGCCATATTTGTTGTCGAACTTGGACTTGGTGACCGAGTCATTGACGTTGATGGCAGGGAACGGGAGGAGGCCCTTCTTCTGCAACTGATAAAGGCGGTTGACGCCCGTCGTGGTTTCCTCGGTGACACCCTTGATCGCGTCGCGCTGGCGCGTGAAGAAACCTGGAGTCGCCGCCATCCGCTTGCGGATCTGCGCAAAAAGGATTTCCTCTTCGTCATTGCCCGGATTGGACAGGACGTCCTCGCCAGCTTCGGCGCGCGCACCGATGAGGATGTACATGGTGGCATCGCCACCATCATCGAGGATCATGTTCGAGGTGCCGCCATCGGGCCACTGGAAGATGCGATCGGTGTAGTCCCAGTACTCGGTGAGCGTTTCGCCCTTGACCGCAAACACCGGCGTGCCGGTTGCGGCAATGGCCGCTGCTGCGTGGTCCTGGGTCGAGAAGATGTTGCACGAGGCCCAGCGCACATCCGCGCCAAGTTCCTTGAGGGTCTCGATCAGAACCGCTGTCTGGATGGTCATGTGGAGGGAGCCGGTGATGCGCGCGCCTTTCAGCGGCTTGGACCCACCAAACTCCTCGCGCGCCGCCATCAGGCCGGGCATCTCCGTTTCCGCAATAACCATTTCCTTGCGGCCCCAGTCGGCCAGCCCGATATCGGCAACGATGTAGTCCTGTCCGCTCATGCGTCCGCTCCCGCTTTCAATCGACCTGCGCCGAACGGCGCTTCAGGTCGCTCAACCTTCAAGAGAGCAGCGGAATTCCTGAGGCAGAAGCCTGTTCGCAATCCGATGCCCCGGTGATTTCCAAACCATACCGGCAAGACGCCGGAATATGGCCGTGTTTGGCAGCGGACTAGCAGAAATCAGCCTTCGCGGCAATGGATATAAAGAAATCCTTATCCGTCTATGTCGGATCTATTTGTTCGTCAGCACTCTTCGCCGAAACGGTCTGCGACAAGTTCTTCGAGCGCTGCGACCACGGCTTCGGCGTCATTGCCATGTGCGGTGATCGAGATGGCGCAACCCGGGCTGGCAGCCAGCATCATCAGTCCCATGATCGAGGTTCCACCGACCGTCACACCGTCCTTTTCGACCTCGACCGTCGCGTCGTAGCCTGTCACCAACTGGACAAACTTTGCCGATGCACGGGCATGCAGACCACGCTTGTTGACGATCATGAGTTGACGGCTGACGCTGCCGCCGTCGTTGTGCGTAACAGTTTCAGTCATTTTCCCGCCAACAGCTGACTTGCAACGTTGATATATTTGCGCCCGGCCATCTGTGCTTCCTCGAGCGCCTGATCCATGTCATTGCCGAGGCGCACACTGGTCAGCTTGATGAGCATAGGAAGATTGACGCCGGCAATAACCTCGACCTTGCCCGGCGACATCACGGAAATCGCCAGATTTGAAGGTGTTCCGCCGAACATGTCAGTCAGGATGATCGTTCCGGTTCCGGTGTCGGCTTGCCTCACCGCTTCGACGATATCTGCGCGGCGTTGCTCCATGTCGTCATCCGCCCCGATCGACACGGTTTCGAAATTTTCCTGCGGGCCGACCACGTGCTCGACAGCGTGGCGAAACTCTTCGGCCAAACGGCCATGCGTAACGAGCACAATTCCGATCATGCAATATGCCTGCGTTTCGACGCGCCAATCGGCGAGCTGACGACATTAATCATGCCGCACAAGATATAGCAGCCAGCGTCCGGCATACCGCCATTCCCGATCTTTTCAGAATTGGTCACTACCCACTCCCGTCACGTATCCAACCCGTTGTCAGCGGCCTGAACGTATCGCCCCGGATACCCTGTTCCAAAGCCGGGCGGCAGGGGCGTAATCTTGTCAGTGACTTGGCCTTTGACAAGTCAAAACTTGCTCCGGGATAGGCCAAATTGACGCAGCCGTAGCGATATCAAGGCAAATGCACCTGTTCGTCAACCCAAAGGGAAAATATCCAGCCGGCTCAGAACTGCCCCGACAGCACAAACCACCTGTCGCTCAGGCACATTGAGATAACGAATCTGAACACCTTCAAGCGAGCACGCGGCTTCATCCTGGTAGCGTGCCGCCTCAGCCGGTTCCACAAGATCGACGATCAGATCAACGACGGATCCTGCCTCAAAAGCGACCGGAGAAGGGCCGACCCCGACAATTTCGACAAGACCGGCGATGGCGTCTGGCGCGACCGCAACCACCCGGCCGTTGCGCGCTTCCAGCCAGATCTGATCATCCGCCACCAGCCGGGCAAACTGGCCACGGCCACGGCACGCCTCGATCAAAGCGAGCGCCAATGTAGTTTTTCCCGCACCCGAGCGTCCGCGGATCATCACCCCTTTTGATCCAAGCACGACACAGCTGGCATGGGCGTTGCGGCGGATCATCACGTTTCCGCAGGCAAGGTCACGACAAAACGCGCACCGCCAAATTCTCCCGGCTTCGTGCCGGCAATATTCTCAGCGGTCAGTTTGCCACCATGCGCCTCGATGATCTGACGGCTGATCGACAGACCGAGACCGGAATTTTGCCCGAAAGCCTCACCCGAAGGACGGTCGGTGTAGAAGCGCTCGAAGATGCGTTCGATCTGCTCGACTCGAATGCCAGGTCCATTGTCATCCACTGTTAGAACGACATACCGCCCCGACCGGCCCATCGTGACCAGGATGCGGCCGCCATCTTCCGGCACGAAGGATCGCGCATTCTCGATCAGATTGGTCAGGACCTGTCCAAGACGCAGATCATGTCCCGACACATAGAAATCGCGCGCTGGCTGGTTTTTTTTCACCGTCTGGACAACGATTTCGACCGGCTTGCGATTGCGGCCGGGATCACGGGAGGCGTCGACGAGATCGGTGACAAGGCGCAGCAGATCAACCCGCGTTGCGTCCTCGCGTGCAAGTTCGGCGTCGAGGCGCGACGCGTCGGAAATGTCGGTGATCAGGCGATCGAGGCGTCGCACATCATGCTGGATCACTTCCATCAGCCGTTCTCGCGAACGCTCGTTTTTGGCCAGAGGCAGCGTCTCGACAGCACTTCGCAGCGACGTCAAAGGGTTCTTCAACTCGTGCGAGACATCCGCCGCAAAGCTTTCGATAGCTTCAATGCGGGCATAAAGCGCATTGGTCATGTCGCGCAACGCTACCGACAGATTGCCGATCTCGTCCTGGCGGTCGGAGAAGTCGGGAATTTCCTCGCGGTTCTTGACGCCACGACGCACGCGCACGGCGGCGGCCGACAGGCGGCGCAGTGGATTGGCGATGGTCGAGGCCAGCAAGGTCGACATGATGGCAACGACAAGCGCTGCGACACCGAAAACGCGCAGGATCGCCCGCCGCTCTGCGGCCACGATCTTGTCGATGTCGCCACCTTGCGTGGACAACATCAGCACGCCGAGCACCGCGCGATAGCGCTGTACCGGAACCGCCACAGACACGATCTGCTCGCCCTGTTCGCTGACGCGGACATATGTTGCCGGGCTGCCTTGCAGCGCGCTCATGACCTCAGGAAAAACAGTACCGCTGCCGCCGGGCTGCTCGCGATAGACGGGCAAATCCGAGCGTGTGAAGAAGCCAAGCAGAAACCGCTCCATCTTGTGGAGGAAACCCGGCTCTTCCGCCGCCACGGGCGGCAGCCCATAACGCAGGATCTGACCACGCGAATAAAGGTGACGTGAATCAAGGATGAGCATCGCTTCACGATCGTAAATCCGCGCCCGCGTCAAAGTCGGCGAAATGAGCCGCTGCAGCAACGGAGCGACGCGTTCCGGATTGATCGGAAAATGCAGACTATCAAGCTGACCCGTCCCCGGTGGAAGGCTCTGTCCCGCCTGAAGCTCAAGCAGCTTTTCCGGGTCAATCGTGATCGCATCCGTCTCGACCGTAGCCGACGCTGCAATTGCACCGGAAATGATCTGCCCCTGGATCATGAGGCTTTCGATACGCGCCTGAACCAGCCCGTCACGGAACTGGTTGATGTACAGAATGCCGATCACCATGACGCCGAGACCGGCAAGATTGAGCACCAGAATGCGCTGCGTCAGGCTTGAAAAGACGTAGTGACTGAGAAAGCGCTTGATGGGCACGATGAAACGGCCGCGTCTCATCGACCCGCTCTTCAATGCAGCATTGCGCCGCAATGCGGTGCTGTTCTGATGACTATTTTCCGCCATCGGGCGTCTTCAGGCTCTCATGCCTCGCGGAAACGGTAACCCACTCCGTAAAGCGTCTCGATCATTTCGAAATCGTCATCGACCGCCTTGAACTTCTTGCGCAGGCGCTTGATGTGGCTGTCGATAGTGCGATCATCCACATATACCTGCTCATCATAGGCCGAGTCCATCAGCGCATCACGGCTCTTGACCACACCGGGGCGCTGCGCCAGCGAATGCAGGATCAGGAACTCGGTAACGGTCAGCGTCACCGGCTCGCCTTTCCAGGTGCAGGTATGGCGCTCCTGATCCATCACGAGTTGACCGCGCTCGAGCGACTTGGCCTGCTGGCTGGCAGGCTTTGCGCCAGCATCGCGTGCATTGGCCCGCCGCAACACGGCCCGAACGCGCTCCACCAGCAGGCGCTGTGAGAATGGCTTACGGATGAAATCGTCGGCGCCCATCTTTAGCCCGAACAACTCATCGATCTCATCGTCCTTGGAGGTGAGAAAGATCACGGGCATGTCACTTTTCTGGCGCAGCCGACGCAAAAGCTCCATGCCGTCCATGCGGGGCATCTTGATGTCAAAGATGGCCAGATTGGGCGGCCGCGCCGACAATCCCTCAAGCGCCGAAGCACCGTCGGTATACGTCTCTACGCGATAACCTTCAGATTCCAGTGCAATGGATACCGATGTAAGGATATTGCGGTCATCATCGACCAGCGCGATCGTTGCCATTTCAAGCGGCTCCCTCATGAGCGGGCGTCCTTCCTGCTTCAGAAGGGCTATAGGCGGACAAAATAGGCACAAATTGTGGCGACGTCACCTGCCAGCCGCCAATCAGCCGTCCACAGCAGGCATTTCCCGCATGACAACCCGCTTGTGGTGGCCCCGATCAGGCGCAGGGCGCCGTGCTTTTCAAACCTACAACCGATTAAAACCAGAAGAGATTTTTTTCAATCGATTAATGATTTGAAATTCAATAGTTTTTCTGTTTGGGAACAACCGAGCTTTCGTTCGCTGGACAGGAAATCAAACCCTTGCCACCGACAAAGCCTTTCTAATTGCTCGGTTCTTTTGGTGGTGAGGATGACTGAAATCGGCCCGCGAAATCCCGCAAACGGGATTGAAACCTCCGGTCTGAAAACGACCGGGACGGTGCACTATAATCTGGAAGCCGCAGAGCTCGTCGAACACGCGTTGCGACGGGGCGAAGCCAAGCTGACGGCACATGGGGCGCTCGTTGCCTATACTGGCCAGCACACCGGTCGCTCGCCCAAGGACAAGTTCGTTGTGCGCGATGCGTCCACCGAAGACCAGGTCTGGTGGGACAACAACAAGCCGATGTCGCCGGAGCACTTCGAGGTGCTTTACAAGGACATGGTTGCCCATGCAGCGTCGCTGGACCTGTACGTACAGGATCTTGTCGGTGGCGCCGACGAAGCCAACAGCTTGCCAACCCGTGTCATCACCGAATTTGCCTGGCATTCGCAGTTCATTCGCAACCTCCTGATCCGTCCGGAGCGTTCGGCGCTCGCGCAGTTCGCCCCGAAGATGACAATCATCGACCTGCCTTCGTTCCGTGCGGACCCGGCACGTCACGGCTGCCGCACCGAAACTGTCATCGCCATCGATTTCTCGCGCATGCTGGTTCTGATCGGCGGCACATCCTATGCCGGCGAAATGAAAAAGTCGGTCTTTACCGCCCTCAACTATCTGCTGCCGCCGCGCGGCGTGATGCCGATGCATTGCTCGGCAAATGTCGGTCCGGACGGCGACGCAGCCGTGTTCTTCGGCCTGTCGGGCACCGGCAAGACGACGCTGTCAGCCGACCCCAAGCGTACGCTTATCGGCGACGATGAGCATGGCTGGGGCGAAGACGGCATCTTCAACTTCGAAGGTGGCTGCTACGCCAAGACGATCAAGCTGTCCGAAGAAGCCGAGCCGGAGATCTTCGGGACCACCCGGCGCTTCGGCACAGTGCTGGAAAACGTCGTTCTCGACGAGCGCCGCATGCCGGACTTCGACAATGGATCGCTGACCGAAAACACCCGCTGCGCCTATCCGATGCATTTCATCGCCAATGCAAGCGAGACCGGTCGCACCAGTCATCCGAAGAATATCATCATGCTGACCGCCGACGCGTTCGGTGTCATGCCTCCGATTGCGCGCCTCACCCCAGCGCAGGCGATGTACCACTTCCTGTCGGGCTACACGGCCAAGGTCGCCGGCACCGAAAAGGGCGTAACGGAGCCGGAAGCCACCTTCTCCACCTGCTTCGGCGCACCGTTCATGCCACGCCACCCGGCTGCCTATGGCAACCTGCTGCGTGATCTGATCGCCCGTCACGGCGTGACCTGCTGGCTGGTCAACACCGGATGGACCGGAGGTGCGTATGGCGTCGGCAACCGCATGCCGATCAAGGCGACCCGCGCCCTGCTTTCCGCGGCCCTGGACGGCTCGCTCAACAATGTCGAGTTCCGTACCGATACGAGCTTTGGCTTTGAAGTGCCTGTTGCTGTCCCCGGCGTCGACACCGCGATCCTCGATCCGCGCGCGACCTGGTCCGACAAGGCTGCCTACGACACTCAGGCAAGCCGCCTCGTCAGCATGTTCATCGACAGTTTCGCCAAATTTGAAGCTCATGTCGATGCAGACACACGCAATGCGGCACCGCGAGTATTTCAAGCCGTCGAATAGCCGGCAAACAGTTTCTGTTTGACTGTCTGAAAGCCCCGCCCGCGCGCGGGGCTTTTTGTTACGAAACCTTGACTTCGAGTGTTGCAATTCACCGAGACTTAACACTCTCAGGCTCTCTTAGCGTCGGGCCTGGGAAACTCTCCTGGCGACATGATGTCGAGCCTCCGCCAAACGGCATGCAAGACCACATTTTAACATGTCATTCTTCCCGTCAGGCACGGGAAGGGCCGTGCATACCGAGGGTTCGAACATGAAATTCCCGGCTCTTCGCATTTCCCATCGCATTGCTGCCATCGGATTGGTCGGCGTGCTGGGGGTGATGGCTGTCACAGGTCTGTTCCTCTATGAACGCCATTTGATTGCACAGATCAATGAAATGGAGGCGCAGGCCGGTAACGCAGCGGCGGTGACCGGCGAAGTGCGAACCGGCTTCCTGCAATTGCGCCAGCATGAAAAGGATTTTTTCCTCTCCAATAACGAACATCATGTCGTTGAGCACACAGCGCAGCGTTCCGAGATGTTGTACTGGCTCAATCAACTTGAGGAAATCATCGCGCAAAATCAGCATCGCGACATTCCCGAACAGGGTATCCTGACCGCAGGCTTCGAACGATACATCAATATTTTCGACATCGCGGCAAACCTTAACAGACGTCTTGGTCTGACCCCCGATGCGGGATTGCGTAAAGAACTGTCAACGGCGACCGCAGCGCTGACCAAGCATCTTGCAAACATCCCTTATCCCGCTCTCAAGCTTGACGCCGCGGCGATCTCGAGCGGTGAAAAAGATTTCCGGCTGGCTCCGAGCATGGAGGCGCGCGCGACCGTTATTCGCGCTATCGACATTCTGCGAAAGCGTCCTTCAGGCCTGTTTGGATCCACAGAATCCCATCAGGCAGTGATCGGCACGTTGGATCAATACCAGATGACGTTCGTCAACTACGCGGACATTCTCGACAAGACGGCGAGCCTGAAAGTTCAGGTTGCTGACGCCTTTTCGCAGATCGAGCCGGTGTTCGTACGCATCAATGCCGAGATGGAGAATGTACGTCGCGAAGTGGTGACACAGCGCGCGGAGACAACTTCCGCTATCGGCCGAATGGTGATGATCGCCGTCGCCATCGTTCTTCTGGCGGTTGTGCTGATTGGTCTGACTGTCTGGCGGTCTGTCGCCGCGCCGATTTCGCGGACTGCCGGAGCGATGCGTCAGCTTGCATCGGGAGACCTCGACGTAACGGTCCCCGGGCTTGGCCGTCGCGACGAGATTGGCGAGATCGCGTCAGCGTTCGACCTGTTTCGGGAAAACACCATTCGCAAGGTCAATGAAGAGCGGGAAGCGGCAGAAGCGCGCCAGCGGACCGAGCACGAGCGCGAAATGCGTGAGCTTGAGGAAAAGGAAAAACATGCTGCCGAATTGCAGCATTCGGTCGATGTTCTTGCAAGTGCGCTCAGCCAGCTTGCCGATGGCGACGTGACGCAGCAGATCGAACAGCCGTTCACTGAAACGATGGAGCAGCTGCGCACCGACTTCAACCTCGCAGTCGCGAAGCTTCGCAGTGCACTTGGCGCGGTTGGCGACAGCGCGGTGGCGATCCACGCCGACTCCGACCAGATCCGCAAGGCATCCGACGACCTGTCGCATCGCACAGAGCAGCAGGCCGCCTCGGTCGAGGAAACCGCTGCCGCGCTTGAGCAAATGGTTGCGACCGTCAGCGACTCCAGCCGGCGTGCAGAAGAAGCAGGTCAACTGGTAGAGCGCACACGAACCGGCGCTGAACGCTCGGGCGTGATCGTGCGCGACGCGGTTGCTGCCATGGATCGGATCGTTGACTCCTCCAACCAGATTGGCGGCATCGTCAGCGTCATCGATGAAATCGCATTCCAGATCAACCTTCTTGCGCTCAACGCAGGTGTTGAGGCAGCGCGAGCTGGCGATGCCGGCAGGGGCTTTGCGGTCGTCGCCCAGGAAGTGCGCGGGCTAGCACAGCGCTCGGCCAGTGCCGCCAAGGAAATCAATGCGCTGATCAGCGCATCAGGAACGCATGTACGAGACGGTGTGGCCCTCGTGGGTCAGGCAGGCGATGCACTGACGACCATCGTCAAGGAGGTGCAGGACATCAGCACCAACGTCGTGGCCATCGTGGAAGCTTCGAAGGAACAGGCAACGGGCCTCCAGGAGATCAATATCGCGGTCAACCGGATTGATCAGGGCACCCAGCAGAACGCAGTCATGGTTGGCGAAACGACGTCCGCGAGCCACAAGCTGGCCGGCGAAGCCGAGGCGCTCAATGAGCTTTTGGCGCAGTTCCGTCTTGGCAATCACAAGACAGTGACGCAACAGCAGCCAAAACCGCAAATGCCCTCGCAGACGATACGAAGCAGCGGAAAGAGCACACTGTTTTCGAACACCTTCCAGACGATACAGGCAAGCAACGCTGCAGCCGTGATAGCCGCCGTACACACCCCTGACGAGGGCTGGGAAGAGTTCTGAGTTCGAATGCGGCATCTGCGTAGGGCCTAAACAGCCCTGTAACGCAAGGTAATGGTTTCACGTGAACCACAGGACGCGGTGCGAGGCACGGACTCGCGCCGCGTCTTGTGCTATGAATTTCACGAAAACCAGCTGGCCAATGCCGCTGTTTGAGCTACCCGTGAGGCACTGCATGAATGAAGGGCGGACAATTCGCATCGCGCCCGGTGTGACGATCAGCGAGGACGAGCTGGACGAAAGCTTCATCCGCTCATCTGGTCCCGGCGGTCAGAACGTCAACAAGGTAGCTACTGCTGTCCAGCTCCGCTTCTGCGTTCCCCGCTCCGCCCTGCCCGAGCGGGTCCGCGAGCGCGCGATCCAGTTCGCCGGCCAGCGCGCGACCAAAGATGGTGTCATCGTCATCGAGGCCAACCGCTTCCGCACCCAGGAACTCAACCGCGCAGATGCGCGCGCGCGTCTGGTCGAGTTGCTGGGCAAGGCTGCCGAGCCGCCGGCAAAACCGCGTAGAAAAACCAAGCCGACAAAGGGTTCAATCGAACGGCGCCTGAAAGCCAAGGCCGGACGATCCGACGTGAAACGAATGCGTGGGCGCGTTACGGATGACTGAATAGCCTTCATCGCGGCGTCATCTTTAAATTCCATTCTTTCATTTTGTCGCGCTCTGGGCCAAAGTTGACAGCAAGGTCGACAATTTATTTCGACAGGAGAGACGACATGGGCTTGTTCAGCTTTGCAAAATCGATCGGAAAGAAACTCGGAATTGGCGATGATGACGAAGAGCTGAAGGTGGAGGCGCTCAAGAAGGAACTCGATTCTCACGGTCTTGGAACCGACAAGGTCCAGATTGAGGTCGTTGGCAACAAGGCCGTCCTGAAGGGGTCGGTTGCAGACCAGGCAACGCTCGAGAAGGCAATCGTCGCGGTTGGCAACACGATGGGCGTGGAATCGGTTGAGACTGCTGTTTCGGTCGAGGCTGCGGCTGACAAAGCCGAAAAGGAACCGGTATTCTACACGGTCAAGAAGGGCGACAACCTCTGGAAGATCGCCGAGGCACATTATGGCAAGGGCAAAGGCACGAAGCACGACGCGATCTTCGAGGCCAACAAGCCGATGCTGACCCACCCCGACAAGATCTATCCCGGCCAGGTTCTCCGTATCCCGGAACTCGACGCCTGATTTCAGGCTCGTTTGGCAGGCAGATTGTCTGAACGGCGGCAGTGGTGCCGCCGTTTTTTTTGAGGCGCTAGATGCTCATGCTTCCCGGCGGTGTTGGTCACGCGCCCGGCTATTTCGACAGAATTTCGCAGGAAGCGCTGCTCGCGGAGATACGTGCAGTCGTACGCGCCGCGCCGCTCTATGTGCCAACGATGCCGAGGACCGGAAAACCGATGAGCGTGCGCATGACAAATTGCGGCACGCTGGGTTGGGTGACCGACAAGGAACAGGGCTATCGCTATCAGAGCTGCCATCCTGTAACGGGCGACCAATGGCCATCAATCCCGGCGCGCCTACTCGAGCTATGGCATGACCTCGCACCGGATGCGCCAGAACCCGAAGCCTGCCTCATCAACTTCTATGATGCACATGCCAAGATGGGGCTGCACCAAGACCGCGACGAACACAACTTTCATGCACCGGTGATTTCAGTTTCCCTTGGCGACAGCTGCATGTTTCGCATTGGCGGCCAAAAGCGGGACGATCCAACCCATTCTATCAAGCTGCATAGCGGCGACGTGGTGGTGTTGGGCGGCGAGGGTCGCCTCGCCTTCCATGGCGTCGACAGGATTTATCCGGGCACCTCAACGCTGCTGAAGCACGGCGGCCGCATCAATCTCACGTTGAGGCGGGTGACGGCAGCGTAGCCTGCTGAGCGCTGACAAAGGTGTCGGCGCGCCGATAGAAAACAAAAGTGGCGACGCTGGCGCACAGAGCAGCTATTGCGACACCCGCTATCACATCAACAAAATAGTGATTGGCGTGAGAAACTGCCGACACCGCCATCGCAACGTTGAGCAACCCGAACGGGATCCTCAACCATTTCACATCCCACGCCGCCCAGGCGCACAAAGCGGCGACACCGGCGTGCACGGACGGAAATGTCAGGATTCCTGCACTTTCATCAAGCCGCAGCACGAACGGCCCTGCTTCTCGCACCGCATGAAACTGCTCAAGGAAGAAATAGCCGAACTTGGCGTTGATGTTGCTGAGCGTCTCAGCTTCGACGCCATACATCACATAGGTTCCCAAGGCTGGATACCAGATACTGATGACGCTCGAGATGGCGCAAAGAACGTAGTAGGCAAAGATCATCGCATATGCGCGCTGCTCACGCCCGAACATAACGAGCAGGATTGGCAGGAACAGCAACTGCAGATGAAACGATGAGTACGCCTCCGCCAACAGCCATGCCAGTGTTGGCGACGCATCAACATAACCGATGAAGGAGTACCAGTTGAAACCAAGCGCCGCGTCCATGCGCATGAGCTGGGAATCAGCCAGCGGCAAGTTCAGGTTGATTGCCGCATAGGTCCACAGAAGGACAGGCAAGCTGGAAGCGAACACAGCAGCAAGACAACCAAATGCAGCCGGCAGAATGACCATTCGACGCCAGGTGGCATAGCCCAGGATCAGCAAAACAACTGCCAGTATCTGGGCAAGCATGCCGACGGACCCAAGATCAATCTCAAGGTCTGATACCGCCAGAATTACAAACATGGATACGTAGGCGCCGCATACAGTCCACAGAAGTGTCCGAGCGGCAATTTTTTGATCGACTATCTGCAAGACGCATTCTCCACTGACGGGAAAACTATGCGCCTAGATGTTTAATCACCGCTTGAAGAAGAACTTGTCGCTGCAGCAAGCACATTTGGTGGTTAAAGCTTCCGTAACGCCACTTCGCGAATCAGGTGATCGTTGCCTTTGCGCAGCACGAGATCGGCGCGCGGACGGGTCGGAACGATGTTTTCGCGCAAGTTCTTCAGGTTGATATTTTCCCAAAGCCCTTCGGCAATCGCCCGGGCAGCATCTTCCGACAACTGGGAATAGCGATGGAAAAACGATTCCGGGCTTTTAAACGCGGTCTCGCGCAGCCGCATGAAGCGGTCGATATACCATTTGTGGATCAGGTCTTCATCGGCATCGATATAGATCGAGAAATCGAAGAAGTCTGACACGAAGGGCACAAACTTGCCGTCCGGTGGCAGCTGGCGCGGCTGCAGCACATTGATCCCCTCGAAGATAAGGATATCCGGACGGTCGATGGAGACATATTCACCGGGCAGCACGTCATAGGTCATATGCGAGTAGAGCGGTGCCTTCACATTCTTCTGGCCAGACTTGATCGCAGACAGAAAGCGCAGCAGCGCGCCAACGTCGTAACTTTCCGGAAATCCCTTGCGCTCCATCAGGTTTTCGTTGCGCAGCTGCTCATTGGGCAGCAGGAAACCATCGGTCGTAACCAGATCAACTTTCGGGCTGGAAGGCCAACGCTGCAGCAATTCCTTCAGAACGCGCGCAGTGGTTGATTTTCCCACTGCCACCGAGCCGGCAATGCCGATGATGAACGGTGTCTTGTCGGCGGCATTGTCTCCATTGAAAAAAACACGCCGCTGACTGAATAAAAGCTGGCTCGCTTCGACATGCGCAGACAAAAGACGCGACAGCGACAGATAAATGCGTCGAATTTCGTCCAGATCAATGGGATCATTGAGCGAACGCAGACGCCGAACCTCATCTTCAGTCAGAGTGAGAGGCGTATCTGCCCGAAATTTCGCCCAATAATCGGCTGTAAACACCCGATAGGGTGAATACATCTCGCCAGGTGTCAGTTGGTCGGTCAGCATTACTGCGGTCCAGTCAGTCTGATGGGCGGGAAGCTTTTTCAGCAATACCGGAGCGGCCGGTCCGTCGCTCAAGTTCGTGCATGACGTCGTCAAGCTTCACATCTGCCAAGGCAAGCACGACCATCAGATGGTAGAGAAGATCCGCGCTTTCGCAAACCAATCCATCGCGATCGCCGGTGACGCTGGCGATGACAGTTTCGACGGCTTCCTCTCCAAGCTTCTGCGCGGCTTTCCCGATCCCTTTCGAAAACAGCTTTGCAGTCCATGAATCGGATTCACCCGATCGGCCACGTGCGGCAACGATCTGCTCGAGATCGCTCAGTGAAAACTGGCTCAAGGCCGCCTCCTCCCGTTGGTCACGCAACGTCAAACCGCACCGGCAGGCCTGCTTTTGCCATGTGTTCCTTGGCCTGCGCAATGGTGTAAGTACCGAAATGGAAGATAGAGGCGGCAAGCACAGCCGTGGCATGGCCGTCGCGGATGCCTTCGACAAGGTGATCGAGCGTTCCAACCCCGCCCGAAGCGATTACCGGCGCACTCACCGCATCAGCGATCGCACGCGTCAGCGCGATATCGTAGCCGGCTTTTGTGCCGTCACGGTCCATCGAGGTCAGCAGAATTTCGCCAGCGCCGCGTTCGACCATTGCAATTGCATACTCCACCGCATCAATTCCGGTCGCATTGCGTCCACCATGGGTGAAGATTTCCCAGCGATCGCTTTCACCTTCCTGCGACACCTTCTTGGCATCGATGCCAATCACGATGCATTGGTTCCCGAACTTGTCGGCAGCTTGCGACACCAGGTCGGGGTTGTTCACCGCTGCGGTGTTGATCGAAACCTTGTCCGCGCCGGCAAGCAGCAGCTTTCGAATATCGGCTACCTGGCGCACGCCACCACCCACCGTAAGCGGTACGAAGCACTGCTCGGCCGTGCGCGCGACGATGTCGTAGATCGTCTCGCGGTTGTCCGAAGAGGCGGTGATGTCGAGGAAGCACAATTCATCGGCGCCCGCCGCATCATAGGCGCGCGCAGCCTCCACCGGATCGCCTGCATCAACCAGGTCAACGAAGTTGACACCCTTGACGACGCGGCCGTCCCTCACATCCAGACAAGGGATGACACGAGCTTTCAAGGTCATGCGCTTGCCTTTGCCTTGGTAAGAATTGCCAGAGCTTCGGATGGATCGATCCGCCCGTCATAAAGCGCACGACCAGAAATGGCGCCTTCCAGCTTCCGTGCGTCGGGCATTGTCATGCGGACGATGTCCGCCAGCGAGGCAAGCCCGCCAGATGCGATCACCGGAATGGAGACTTCATCCGCCATCTCGATCGTCGCGTCCCAGTTGATGCCGGTGAGGACGCCATCACGGTCGATATCAGTGTAGATAATGGCTGCGACGCCTGCGCCTTCAAATTTCTTGGCCAATTCAAGCGCGCCCAGCGAGGAGGCCTCGGCCCAGCCTTCAACCGCAACCTTGCCACCGCGCGCGTCGATGCCAACTGCAATCTTGCCGGGAAACGCCTTGCAGGCTTCCTTTACCAGATCGGGATCGCGAACCGCCACCGTCCCGAGGATGACGCGCGCCAAACCCTTGTCCAGCCACGCCTCGATATGCGCCAGCGTACGGATCCCACCGCCGAGCTGAACGGGGTTCTTCGTCGACTTCAAAATAGCCTCGACGGCATCGCCATTGCGGCTTTCCCCGGCAAAGGCTCCGTCCAGATCGACGACATGAAGCCACTCGAAGCCCTGATCCTCGAAAGCGCGCGCCTGCGCTCCCGGGTCCGGATTGTAAACGGTTGCAGTGTCCATCTCCCCAAGTTTGAGACGAACGCACTGACCTTCCTTCAGGTCGATGGCAGGAAACAGGATCACGAGGTCAGACGCCTTCCACAATTGCAAGATGGGCGGTTGAGTATGGTGTCCGCAACTTCAGTGCGGCCTGATACTCTGGTGAGTTGTAGCAGTCGAGTGCAATCTGGTAGCTCTCGAACTCGATGACGATCAGTCGGGAAGCATGCGGCCCTTCCGGCACTTCAGCCTGCCCGCCGCGTACGACAAAACTTCCCCCGTACTTGGCAAAGGCCGCCGCATTGGCAGCAACATACTGCTTGTAGCCTTCTGCGTCGGTGACATTCACCATCGCCATCCAGTAGCCCTTTTTCGACATGAGCTGCTCCTTAAGGCTTCCAGCGCAGGAAATTGGCGATCAGAGCAAGCCCCAGCGTCTGGCTCTTTTCGGGATGAAACTGGGTTCCGGCCTTGTTGGCGTGAGCGACTGCTGCCGTGACCGCACCGCCGTAATCGCAAGTCGCCAACACGTCGTCAGCGTGCGCTGCTTCAAGATGATATGAATGAACGAAATAAGCGTGCAGGCCACCTTCGCCAGTCCTGATCCCGGCAAAGAGCGGGTGCTCCTGTTTCACGTGAATCGTGTTCCAGCCGATCTGGGGTATCTTCAGGGTCGGGTCGGACGGCGTCATTTGCCGTACATCACCCTTGATCCAGCCAAACCCTTCGGTGACGGTCTTTTCAAGCCCGCGCGACGACATCAGCTGCATGCCGACGCATATGCCGAGGAATGGGACCGCCCTGCGCTCCACAGCATCAATGATCGCCTCGACCATGCCGTCGACCGCGTGCAGTCCCGCGCTGCAATCGGCGTAAGCGCCCACACCAGGCAGAACCACGCGATCCGCAGTGCGTATGCGCTCAGGGTCATTGGTCAGGTCTATGTCTGCTGCAATTCCTGCTTCGCGCGAAGAGCGCTCGAACGCCTTGGTGGCGGAGCGCAAATTTCCAGAACCGTAGTCGATGATGGCTACGCGCATCGTCATCCTTTCGTCGGATAGGCCAACATACCCAGAGCCGGACCGGAGATCGTTTCGTCACGACGCGTGAGAGTGGCGCCGCGATCATGAATAGTGCCGGTGTCGCGCCTCAGATCGCCAGTCGCCTCTGCCCGCAGCAAATAGCGAATTTCAGCGTCGTCTCTGTTTTCGGCTTCAACGACGCCCCAATCACGCCAGCCGCGGCGACGCAGTGCAGCAAGCCGAAGCGAGGAGGCTTCGAGCCCGATAAACAGATTAAGCGCGAGTGCGGCGATCGAGCCGGCCGGCCCGGCCAGGACATATGAGCCTGCGGCAGCAACTGACAAAGTGACAGCAAGGACCGCCAATGCCTCGATCCAAAGACGATGAACCAGCAGCCAGAGCAGCGGGACGATGAAAGCAAGGAAGTAGAACCCGTCGCGGACGACCACCGCATCATCGGAGCCGCGTACAGGCGGCTCCATCACCACATAACTAGCCATTACGGCCTCATCCGTTCAGGGTGCCCTTGGTGGACGGAATAGCGCCTGCCTGGCGCGGGTCATGCTCGACAGCCATGCGCAGCGCGCGTGCGACGGCCTTGAAGCAGGTTTCGGCGATATGGTGGTTGTTGATGCCATGATAGGTCATCACATGCAGCGTGATACCGGCATTCTGCGCAAAGGCCTGGAAAAATTCGCGCACCAGCTCTGTGTCGAAACTGCCAATCTTCGGTGCCGAAAACTCGACATTCCACACCAGAAACGGACGACCCGAAACATCGATCGCTGCCTTGGTGAGGGTTTCGTCCATGGCCAGGTCGATGGAGGCATAGCGACAGATCCCGCGACGCTCACCCAACGCCTTGCCAAGCGCCTGACCGATGGCGATCCCGGTGTCTTCGACCGTGTGGTGATCGTCAATATGGAGATCGCCCTTGGTGTTGATCGTCATGTCGATCAGCGAATGCCGCGACAATTGATCAAGCATATGGTCGAAGAACCCGACACCGGTCGAAATCGTGGAAATGCCCTTGCCGTCGAGATCGACGGACACGGAGATTTCAGTTTCGTTTGTCTTGCGCGAGACACTCGCGGTACGGCTGGTCATGGATGCGACCCCTGCATTTGCCAAAGCGTGAGCCTCTTATCAGCATGATCGGCAGAATGCCAGCACATCGCGATTTGCAATTGCGCATCCTGCGCATACATAAACCCTGACGCAGCCGGCGACGCCGTTCAAACATGCGGGTCGGCCAGGGCAATATCGGAGTAGACATGTCGAACGAACTGACAATGCACGCCACCACCATCGTGACGGTGCGCAAGGGCAACAAGGTCGTGATCGCGGGCGACGGACAGGTCAGCCTTGGCCAGACGATCATGAAGGGCAACGCGCGAAAGGTTCGCCGCCTCGGCAAAGGCAATGTGATCTCCGGCTTTGCCGGCGCGACCGCCGACGCGTTCACGCTGCTGGAGCGGCTGGAGGCAAAGCTGGAACAATATCCAGATCAGCTTACCCGCGCTTGCGTCGAACTTGCCAAGGACTGGCGCACCGACCGCTATCTGCGCCGTCTCGAAGCGATGATGCTCGTGGCCGACAAGGACGTGACGCTGGCGCTGACCGGCACCGGAGACGTTCTAGAGCCGGAACATGGCGTGATGGCCATTGGCTCAGGCGGAAACTATGCGCTGGCAGCAGCGCGCGCTTTGATGGACACCGACAAGGACGCTGAGGAGATTGCGCGCAAGGCGATGCAGATCGCGGCGGAAATCTGTGTCTACACCAACAGCAATTTCGTGGTCGAAACACTCGATGTCGCGTGACCCCGCACCGCTCTACGACTTCCGCGCGCTGACGCAGGCTGACCTGCCGCTGCTGGCACGATGGCTTGCCGAGCCCCATATGGCTGAGTGGTGGGGTGATCCGAAGACCGAACTGGAACAGATCCGCGAACATATCGACAGCGTTTCCGTCGAACCATTGATCGTGGAACTGGACGGGCGTCCCATCGCGTACCTGCAAAGCTACGATCCGCATATGGAGGATGATCATCCCTTTCAGGATCAGCCCATGGGCACGCTTGGCATCGATCTATCGATCGGCATTGCGGATCTGCTTGGAAAGGGCCATGGCTCGGCAATCTTGCAGCAGTTGGCCGAGGACCTCTTTGACGAAGGCGCGCCGCGCCTGATTGTCGATCCCGACCCTGACAATGCCCGCGCGATCCGTGCCTATGAGAAGGCCGGTTTCGCGGCTTTCGACACAAGAACTACCATCTATGGCCGCGCGCTGATGATGAAGCGCGATGCAGCCGAAGGAACCGACCCAGAATGAGTACATTTTCCCCACGCGAAATCGTCTCCGAACTCGACCGCTACATCATCGGCCAGAATGACGCCAAGCGCGCCGTGGCGATTGCCCTGCGCAATCGCTGGCGCCGCCAGCAGCTCGATGGCCAGATGCGCGAAGAAGTGATGCCGAAGAACATCCTGATGATCGGACCGACCGGCGTCGGCAAGACCGAGATTTCGCGCCGTCTTGCCAAGCTGGCAGGCGCACCCTTCATCAAGGTGGAAGCGACCAAGTTCACAGAAGTCGGCTATGTCGGCCGTGACGTCGAACAGATTATCCGCGATCTGGTGGAGGCTGCCATAGGCCTGACACGCGAACAGATGCGCGAGGACGTGAAGGCGCGTGCGCACATCAATGCGGAAGAGCGGGTGCTGGAGGCGCTGGTGGGCAAGACCGCCAGTCCGGCAACGCGCGACAGTTTCCGCAAGAAATTGCGCGATGGTGAAATGGACGACAAGGAAATCGAGATCGAGGTTGCAGACTCCGGGTCCGGCGGGATGCCCAGCTTCGAGATCCCCGGCATGCCGGGCGCGAATATCGGCGTGATGAACATCAACGACATGCTGTCGAAAGCGATGGGCGGCCAGCGCACCAAGATGCGCAAGACCACGGTCAAGGATTCCTACGCACTGCTCATCAACGACGAGTCCGACAAGTTGCTCGATCAGGAAGAGGTCGTGCGCCGGGCGCTATCTTCGGCAGAAAATGACGGCATCGTCTTTCTTGATGAGATCGACAAGGTTGCCGCCCGCTCTGACGTCTCCTCGAGTGGGCCATCGCGCGAAGGCGTGCAGCGCGACCTGCTGCCGCTTGTCGAGGGCACGACCGTCGCCACGAAATACGGCCCCGTGAAGACCGACCACATCCTGTTTATCGCTTCAGGCGCGTTTCACGTTGCCAAGCCGTCGGACCTTCTGCCTGAACTTCAGGGCCGCTTGCCGATCCGCGTCGAGCTGCGGGCGCTGGAGAAGGAAGACTTCCGCCGCATCCTGACAGAAACGGAAGCCAGCCTGATCAAGCAGTACATTGCCTTGCTCGGCACCGAGGGCGTGACGTTGTCCTTCACCGACGACGCCATCGACAAGCTTGCCGGCATCGCCGTTGATCTGAACGCGACAGTGGAAAATATCGGCGCGCGCCGGTTGCAGACCGTGATGGAGCGTGTGCTCGACGACATTTCCTTCCAGGCTCCGGACCGTTCGGGCACCGAGATGGTCATCGACGGCGATTACGTCGATGCGCATGTCGGCGACCTCGCAAAGAACACCGATCTCTCGCGTTTCATCCTGTAACGCGCGCGATCACTGCTACTGCCGGAGTGCCTTGACATATGATTGATTGTCAGGGCACTCGACTTGACAATCTTGAGTATCTATTTTGGGCCACCTTTGAAGTGGACTTGTGCAAGGCGGCCTCATTTTGCTGATCAGAACCTTTGTGTGCCTGAGCCTTCTTCTGGCAGCATTCCCGGCAACAGCCGCGACACTGGTCCCACCAGGCAACCGGTCCGCGACGCAACCGCCGGTGCCGGCAGCTTCGGCCAGTCGTACCCGTGCGGCACAGTCAACCTATGACGCGAAATATCGCAAGGTCTATGAGCTGTTGAAAAACGACGCGCAGTTGCGCGCGAAGATCAAGGCGGCCGCCGCCCTCTACAGCATCGACCCGCTGCATATCGTCGGAGCTATCGTTGGCGAACATACCTACAATGTGGATGCCTATGATCGGCTGCAGACTTATTACGTCAAGGCTGTCGCCTACCTGCAGACCAATTTCAGCTTTTCGCATAATGGCGAAGCGATCGACGATTTTGTTCAGCGACCGCAATTTTCCAAATGCAAAGCGATTACCGAAAGCTACAGTCTGTGGTCTTGTCGGGAAGCAGTGTGGGAGCGAGATTTCCGCGGCAAGAAGGTTGATGGTGCATCCTTTCCAGACAACCGTTTCAGCGCGGTCTTCTTCCAGCCATTCTATGCCGGCCAGACGTTCGGTATAGGGCAGCTGAATCCGCTAACAGCATTGCAGATGAGCGATCTGGTGGCCCGGACATCGGGTCTGCCCAAGCTCGATCATCGCAATGCAAAAGAGGTCTACCGGACGATCATGGACCCGGACCTCACGCTGGCTTATGTGGCGGCGACACTGAAGAAGTCCATCGATGCTTACCGGACCATTGCAGACTTCGACATCTCGAAGAATCCAGGCGTAACGGCAACTCTCTACAATATCGGGAACCCCGATCAGCGCGCTCGTGCGCTGAAGGCAGAGAACCAAAAGCTACGCGCAGCAGGCCTCTCGCCGCGCCTTCCGGCGGAAAATTATTATGGCTGGCTGGTGAACACCAAGCTCAGCGAACTCAAGGAATTGTTCTGACCGCTATTACAGCGCGTCGCGATCTTTCAGATTCGATCCTCGCGCTTTAAATCCTGGTTTGTACGCATGTCTCCCGAAACCGGTTCCCACTTTCCGTAGACATGCTTTAGCGCCGGTCGCCATTGCGGATCATGCCCTGCAACGTCTGTAACAGGACTTCCAGATCCTCTTGCTCAAGACGAGCGATCCCCATTGCCAGCCGGTTGGCAAGCAGCGTCGCATTGGCGGACAATCCTGCGGTGTCGATGACAACGCGAGGGTGAGACGATTCCGCAAGACGCTGCAAGTGATCCGCCTCATCCCAGATAATGTTGAAATAGCCGACGATTTTCTGGAGCAGAACCCAGCTCGGTGCGCCGCGCTTGCCGTGCTCCAGCGCTGAGAGATAGGCCGCACTGACTCCCAGCGCCTGTGCCATCTCCTTTTGCGTCACCCCCCTCGCCTCTCGCAGTTCCCGTACCCGCTCCCCGAACGGTGTCACGCGCCGCCTCCACTCTTTCGCAGCCGGATATAGATTGCGCCATCACCGCCATGGTGACGCGCGGCCATTTCGTGACCACCCACGAGAGCACGAAACATAGGGGTCGCAAGCCACGCCGGAACCGCGCGGCGAAGAACGCCCTCGCTTCCCAACGACGAGCCTTTCCCAGTCACCACCAGCACATGACGGCGACCATCCGCATAGGCACGATGCAGGAAAGACAAAAGCAGCGCATGGGCTTCGGTTTGCGTGAGACCGTGAAGGTCGACCTTGCCCTCAATCGGAAGCCTGCCCTTGGCAATTTTCGTGCGTGTCGGCTTGTCGATCCCGTGCTGAAGGTGTGGCCTAGCTGGACGGTCCGGCGCGACAGGTTCTGCTTGCGCGTCTGCGGCGCGCTTTTTCTTTTCTGGTGGATCAAGCAGGAGCGCGAAATCCTCTTTCTCGATCGCCGCCTCCTCAAAAGACTTGCCCGGCAACGGCTTGACTGATCGCGCAACCTTACCCCAGAGGATGCGGTCCTCATGGGACAGTTTTTCCGCCTTTGCGCGTGCCATCGTCACGCTCCCTTCACGAGCGAGCGTGGCACCAACGCGTAAAAGTCGGCTGGATGACGGACGACACCCGCAATCTCCCCAGCCGCATCACCGGAACCTGCAAACAGATCCCCGCGTGCCGGTCCAACAATCGCCGATCCGGTATCCTGCGCAATCATCAGCCGCGCGAAGGGCACGCCGCCAAAAGCTGTGAGCGTTGGCGCATTGATGAAGAATGGTGTGCCGAAAGTGTGCAGCAATCGATCGACAGCCAGAGAGCGTCCTGCGGTCAACGGCACTTTTGCAGCCGCCACCGGTCCCAGCGCCGTATCGGTGACATCTGCTTTGCGAAAGAAGATGTAGGAGCGGTTTTGCTGCAAGATCTCGTCAACGCGGTCCGGATTATCCCGAAACCATGCGCGAATTGCCTGCATCGACACTTTTTCAGGAGGAATTTCGCCAAGTTCGATGAGGATGCGTCCCGGTCCGGTGAAACGCTGTCCGGATTTTGCAGCATAGGTCAGCCGCGTGACAGACCCGTCGGGCATCACAAGCCGGGTTGCGCCCTGAACGTGAATGAAGAATGCATCGACCTTGTCGGCCACCCAGGCCAAAGGCTCTGCGATGCCCTCCAACGCGCCCTGCTCGATGGCACGGCGATCATGGTACTCAACCAATCCGTCGTCGCTCTGGCGGGCAAAAGCAAGATAGGGATCAAATCCCTCCGGACGGTTGCAGTCGTCGACTTTGACCAGATCCGCAGGTCGCGCCAGCAACGGCACCGTGAATTTCGCGGTTTTTACCGGTGATGCTTCCACCTGGGGCTCATAGAACCCGGTCACGAAACCTTGCTCTCCCTCGCGAGGATAAATCAGACAAGGGGCGAAGTGGCGTTCGAAAAAGTCGCGCGCGGTTGCATCATCAGGATTTTCGAGGATCCCTGCTTCGCGAAAGGCGCTTTCGAACGCGCCCGCCTCCACGCCCAGAGCGCCGGATTTATAGGGGGTTTCAAGCGCGCGTATCGCCGAGCGCCGAAAGGCAGAAAAAGCCTCGCCCAGCCGGTCGTCAGACCAGCAGGGCAGGCTTTGATAGTCGATGACCCGCAAATGTTGAGAAAGCGGCATGGCGCGGCTCCCTCACACCGGCCTGATCTTTTCGATCAGTCGTCAGCTTCTGTTGCGACAAGTTTCCAGTTTGGATCACGGGAACGCGAGTCGCGCGCAAATGTCCAGACATCCTTCACCTCTGCAACCGTCTCGGGGTCGCCGTCGATCACTTCGCCCGACTTGTTGAGAGTGGCAGAAATAAGTTCGCTGACGATGCGCAGCGTGACATGCGCTTCCGTTCCCTTGATTTCCGCACTGGAAATCTCAGCCTTGTTGATTCCAATGAACGATGACTGGATCTTTTCCGCACGGCTCTCCCGCTCGGAAATTGCAGCGACGAAACCATCATAGACCTCGCGCGACAAGAGGTTTTTCAAGGTCTTACGATCGCCATCGGCATAGGCCATGACGATCATCTCGTAGGCCATCTTCGCGCCGTCGACGAATGTCTTGGGATCAAATGAGGGATCCAGATCGCGTATCGCCCGCATGCCGGTATTCAATTGAGTACCGGGTGCAGCGAATGCGTCTATCGAGGCGTAAGTGGATTCGCTTTCGTTTGCGCCCTTCTTGCGTGGCAAGGCAACAACATTTTCGTTGGTTGCGGCCTCGCCAGACTTACGCGCAGAAGCATAAGGGTCGAACGGCGGACGCTCATTGCCCGTGCGGCGCCCCAGCACATTGCGCAGCTGGAAAAAGATCACGATCGCTGCGACCAGAAAAAAGATCGTGCCAAAATCGAAGAATTCCATCGCGTCCGCCAAAAATCCAGTTTCCAATGAAACATCGCGCTTCAATCGGCTTGTCTAGTGCATATAGAACGCATGACGCGATCATTCAAATCAAAGCAGCATATTCCTATCTAAGCAGCGCATCGTATCGTACCGAACGTGAAAACAGGAAGCCAACGTGCCCCTACCGCTCGCACCGCTCATCTTCATCGTCCTGCCACTGCTCGAAATTGCAGGTTTCGTAATCGTCGGCAGCAAGATCGGCGTACTGGCAACAATCGGATTGGTCATCGCCAGCAGCGTGCTTGGTGCAATACTGCTGCGGATACAAGGCTTCGGCATTCTGACACGCTTGAGGCAGACGATGGATCGGGGTGGAGAACCCGGCCGAGAACTGGTGCACGGTTTCATGGTGATGCTCGCCGGGCTGTTGCTGTTCCTGCCGGGTTTCCTGACTGACGTGGTAGGTCTGATCCTGTTCCTGCCGCCTGTTCGCGATGCCGCATGGCGCTTCCTCAAACGACGCCTCCATGTGGTGGACATCAGCGGCTTTGGGCGTGGAACGCGCTCCAGCAGAGTCATTGACCTGGATGAAGATGATTTCACCCGCGACAATGATGAAACCCAGCGCCGTCCTTCGATAGACCACGACACGCGTTTCTGATTCGCAACGCCACCTGTCCCAGTGGCGTTTTGCTTGTCACATCCACGTGGTCATGATAGCCAACGTCCCGATTTCATGCCCGGCCGTCAGACGGCTGACAAAGAAGGATTCCAGCTGATGGCTCAAAACGAAGAAGCTGCAAAAGTGGGCAACGGCACACCACCGTCACTCAACGTTCTGGTTCAATACGTCAAGGATCTGTCCTTCGAAAGCCCAAGCGCACCTGCCTCGCTGCGCGCGCGCGAGAAGGCCCCGGCGATCGCCATCAACGTTAACGTCAATGCGAACCCGCTGTCCGAAACAGAATACGACGTCACGTTGACACTCAATGCAAAGGCGAGTGCCGACAGCGAAGTTCTGTTCAACGTCGAACTGGTCTACGGAGGTGTGTTCCGCATCAGCGGTTTCCCGCAGGAGCACATGCTGCCGATCTTGTTTATCGAGTGCCCACGCCTGCTGTTCCCGTTCGCGCGTCAGATCATCGCCGACAACACCCGCAATGGCGGCTTCCCACCGCTGATGATCGACCCGATCGACTTTGCCCAGATGTTCCAGCAGCGCATGGCTGAAGAACAGGCCAAGGCCAAGGTTTCTGCGCCGACAAACTGATAGGATCCAACGATCCTGAGACGAAAAAGCCCGGCTCGACCGGGCTTTTTTCATGACAGAATTTGCTGCTGGAATTATTCGGCGTCCTGATAGGTCGGATCGGCGGTCTTCCAGAGTGCTGCCGCACCAAGCGTGGCGACCATCGCCCGATGGGCTGTAAGTTCGGCACTGGTGAGGCGTGGAGCGAGCGGCACTTCGCGGGCACGAGCGGGCGTGATGTCGATCTGTTCGCCGGTGGCGTTGACGGTCTCGTCCTGCACCTCAAGGACAAGCGCGGCCTGTTTGCCGCCGATCAGCTCGATATAGACTTCGGCCAGCAATTCGGAGTCGAGCAACGCGCCATGCTTGGTGCGATGACCATTGTCGATGCCATAGCGTCGGCACAATGCGTCGAGAGAATTCGGCCCCATCGGATGCTTGCGCCGGGCGAGAGCCAGCGTATCGATGACCACCGCAGGGTCGATCGGGTCACGCCCGATACGGGCAAATTCGGCATTCAGGAAACCGATATCGAAATTCGCATTGTGCGCAACCAGCATCGCGCCATCGAGAAAGTCGATCAGCTCGTCGGCGATGGCAGAGAAAATCGGCTTGTCGGCAAGGTCTGCGTCGCTGATTCCGTGCACCGCCAGCGCTTCCGGATGCACCGACTTGCCCTGCGCATTGATGTAGTGATGAAAAGTTCGTCCAGTCGGAAACCGGTTCACCAATTCGATGCCGCCAAACTCGATAATCCGGTCGTCACGGTTATCAAGCCCTGTGGTTTCGGTATCGAAAATGATTTCACGCATCGCTCGCTCCTTGCCGGCGCAAAATGCCGGCGATGCCTGCACCTGACCGGCCTTAGACCAGCCGATCCATGGTCAGTTGGGTGATGATCGCCTGCACATCCCGACGGGCGGTGTCCAGTCCACTCCCCGTATCGATGATGAAGTCAGCACGAGCTCGTTTTTCTGCATCGGGAACCTGGCGCGCCAGAATTGCTTCCAGCTTTTCGCTTGTCATGCCGGGTCGCGCCAGCACACGCGCACGCTGTACCGCTTCTGGTGCAGACACCACAGCGATCTTGTCGACACGCCCCTCACCCTGCGTTTCAAACAGCAGCGGAATGTCCATCACCGCAAACGCCGCACCAGCTGTCCTGCTGGCTTGCAAGAACGCATCGGCATCGGCGCGAACCAGGGGATGGATGATCCTTTCAAGATCGCGCAGCGCTTCCGGCTGCCCCAGAACCTGCTTGCTCAACTTTTCACGATCGACAACGCCATTATCCACCGTGCCGGGAAACCGCGCCTCGATCAGCGGTGCAGCCGCACCAGCATAAAGACGATGAACCGCCTCGTCGGAATCATGAACCGGCACGCCGGCATCGCGAAACATCTGCGCCGTTGTCGACTTTCCCATGCCAATCGATCCGGTAAGGCCGAGAATGATCATGCATGAGCTCCCAGATCTGCGACAATGATGTCGCGCAACTCATCGGTGACGGGAGGCAAATTCCCGAACCAGCGCCCAAATCCAGGCGCCGCCTGGTGCAGCAGCATGCCCAGCCCGTCGACCGTTCTCAATCCCCGGGCTGCAGCCGCTGACAGCAATGGCGTTTGCAGTGGTGTGTACACGATATCTGTGACCAGCGCGTCTGCTGACAAAAGGCTGACATTGAGCGGTGAAGCGCCCTGCCCGCCCATCCCGACGGATGTTGTATTGACCACCAATTCAACATCCGTGACCAGACCGTCCATTTCATCCCAGGCATGCGCAGAAACGCTGTCGCCAAAACGATCTGCCAGTTCTTGCGCCCGTGCCAAGGTACGGTTGACGATGCGGATGTCGCGCACGCCCTTTTCAATCAGCGCAAACAAAATCGCGCGCGCAGCTCCGCCTGCCCCAAGCACCAATGCCGAGGATGCTGAACTCCAGCCAGGTTGATACTGATCCAGGTTTGCCGCAAATCCATGCGCGTCGGTATTGTCGCCATGCAGAATCCCATCGGCGAACCACAAAGTATTGACGGCACCGATCAGATCGGCGGCGTCGGTACGACGGGTTACCAGATCACGGACCACTTCCTTATGGGGGATCGTGACGTTTCCGCCGACAAAACCGTTCAACGCCATATCGTTGAGGAACACCGGCAAATCGGCAGGTGCGACATCGATCCGCTCATAGCTGCCATTGAGCCCAAGCCTGGACAGCCAGTGGCCGTGAATGAGCGGCGAGCGCGAATGAGCAATCGGATGACCGATCACAAAAGCCTTGCGGACAATTTCACCCATCAATCGCTCCCACTTCGCGCAATTTTTGCAGCAGCGACAGCAAGGGCAGACCGACAATGGTGAAATGGTCGCCGTCAATTGTCTCGAACAATTGAATTCCCTCGCCTTCAATCTGATAGGCCCCGACGCTCGACAATGCCCTGTCGCCAACCCGCGAAAGATGTCGCCCGATGAACCCAGGCTCCAGCTTACGCATCGTCAGAAGTGCTACGCCGACGTGACGCCAGACGATCTCGCCATCCCGTGCAAGCACGACCGCACTGTTGAGTTGATGTGTTTTGCCTGAAAGGAGAAGTAGCCGTCGACGCGCTTCCTCCATATCCGCCGGCTTGTGCAGCACCTCGTCACCCAATGACAGCGTCTGATCGCTGCCGATGACCCAAGCACCCGGCATTCGCTGCGAAACATCGATGGCTTTCGCTTCGGCCAGTATGGCAGCCAAGTCTTGTGGGGTCAGCCCCGCGCCCTCGACGGCCTTTTCCACTGCGCGCTCATCAATCTCAGGGCGTACAACCTCGAACGACACGCCCGCATCTGCCAGCAATTGACGGCGAAACGGGCTTCCAGAGCCCAGAACGACAAGATCTGACATGCGCGTGTTCCCTTCATTCCCCTGGCGGTTAACGTTTTCGCGACCGCAACGCAACGATGGCGGCCGCGGTTTCCTCGATGGAACGTCGGCTGACATCGATGGTTGGCCAACCGTGGCGCGAACAAATCTGCCGTGCATAGGCAAGTTCTTGCGCGATCACCGTACGATCGACATAGACCTGTGAATCATAGCCTACCGATGTGCCCAGCAATCGGTTCTGACGTACCTGTGAAACGCGTTCAGCCGTGGCGATCAGACCGACCACCAAGGGCTTTTTCGAGTGCACCACCATGTCCGGGATCGGCACTCCCAGAACAATCGGGATGTTGGCGGTCTTGATGCCGCGATTGGCCAGATAGATACTCGTCGGCGTCTTCGAGGTGCGTGAAATACCGATCAGAATAATATCGGCTTCCTCGATGTCGGCCGGCAGCTGGCCGTCATCATGCTCCATGGTGAAATTCAGCGCATCAATGCGCCGGAAATATTCAGCATCGAGAACGTGCTGCGCGCCGACACGCCGCCCTGCAGGTGCGCCGTGATAGGATTGAAACACCGACAGCACCGGCTCGAGCACCGACACGCACGGCAAACCCATGGTGGCGCATCTTGCGTCGATGATCCCCGCCAGCGCCTGGTCGACAACCGTGTAGAGAACGATGCCTGGCGCGTCATCAATTTCCGCCAGCACTTTTTCCAACTGCTTCTCTGTCCGGATCAGCGGGTAAATGTGCTCGATGGCCCGCGCGTCCTTATATTGCGCCGATGCCGCACGACCAGCAGCCAGCAGCGTTTCGCCGGTGGCGTCTGAAATCAGGTGCAAATGAAAGAAGCTTCGAGGTTTGTTCACAGAGACGACCAGGGGCTGTTAGCAAATGTGGAAAACGGGGGCATCTTTTCAATGCCGGCGGCAACGACTGTATAAGATCGTTCTTTATCCACAATTCGCGCCGCTGCGGATATTGAATCCGATCTGTGCGTCAAAATGGGGATAACTGATTGCTGTCCCCACCATGGCCTTCGCCGCGAAATTCGATGACCATCTAACAATCTGTTTTATAATGGTTTTACGAGTTTTCCCCACAATTCACACGACCCTGTACAATTCCGGTGCGTCGCTTTGCGCATTGTGTTGGACCGACATGCAGGGGATGACAACACAATTGCCGTTACCAACAGAGTCATAGAATCAAAAGATTCCAAATCTAGGATTCTTTATTGGTGTTTTACGTGCCGACAGGAGTAGCCCCATGACGAAAAAGATTGTTCTGGATGTCCTGAAGGGAGAAGCGGTTTTCCCTCCCCCCATCTGGATGATGCGTCAGGCTGGCCGCTACCTTCCCGAATACCAAGCATCCCGCAAAACCGCCGGTGGCTTCCTCGATCTTTGCTACAATCCAGACTTTGCGGTGGAGGTCACTCTCCAGCCGATCCGTCGTTTTGGGTTTGACGCATCGATCCTGTTTTCAGACATTCTCGTCGTACCCCACGCGCTCGGTCGTGATCTGCGCTTTGAAGAAGGGCGTGGACCGCTGATGACTCCCATTCGCAGGGACGAAGTTTCAGCCCTCGACACAAGCCGTTTTCACGAACATCTCAGCCCGGTCTACGAGACAGTTCGTCGTCTGCGTCGCGAATTGCCGGCAGAAACGACACTGCTCGGCTTCTGCGGTGCTCCCTGGACAGTGGTGACCTACATGATCGCGGGCCATGGCACGCCAGATCAGGCGCCTGCCCGCCTTTTCGGGTACAGCAACCCGGAGGCAATGGATGAACTCCTGGAAACGCTGGCAGATTGTTCGGCGGACTATCTCATTCGACAGATTGAGGCAGGCGCTGACGCTGTCCAGATTTTTGATTCCTGGTCGGGCGTTCTGGATGAAGCCAGTTTTGAGCGCTATTGCATCACGCCGGTAGCTCGCATCGTGAAGAATATCCGCGCGAAATATCCTGATGCGCCGATCATCGGTTTCCCGAAAGGCGCGGGCCAATTGTACGATACCTATCGCCAGAAAACTGGCGTGACCGCGCTCGGGCTCGACTGGACCGTTCCGTGGAGCCAGGCCCGCAGTCTGCAGGCCGAAGGCGCGGTTCAAGGTAATCTGGACCCGATGCGGCTGGTTGCGGGCGGCAAAGCGCTTGATGAAGGCGTAAACGCGATCCTCAAGGAGCTGGGGGCAGGGCCGCTGATTTTCAATCTTGGCCATGGCATTACCCCTCAGACCCCGATTGCGCATGTTGAACGTATGATCGAACTGGTTCGGAGCGCCAGCCGATGAGTGGAACCTCAGTTGCAGAGAACCCTGCCGGGCGCGCTGTTGGGGCGTTGGTTATTGTTGCCGCTTTGGCAGCGCTACTGTTCTGGCTCGACCCGGAAGGCCTTTATCCCTGGATCAAGGCGCTGCATGTCATCGCGGTGATCTCATGGATGGCGGGAATGCTCTATCTGCCGCGCCTGTTCGTCTATCACGCCGAAGCCGAGATCGGCTCCGACAAGGCCGAGACGTTCAAGGTGATGGAGCGTCGCCTGCTGCGGGCGATCATCAATCCGGCGATGATGGCGACCTGGATTCTCGGTCTTTGGCTTGCCTGGCGCGGCTTCCAGTTTTCAGGCGGATGGCTGCATGCCAAACTCGGGTTGGTCGTCGCATTGTCTGGCGTACACGGCTATCTTTCGGCGTCCGTGCGCCGGTTTGCACAAGACCAGAATGTGAAGGCATCGCGTCACTGGCGTATCGTCAACGAGATCCCAACGGTGCTGATGATCCTCATTGTCATCCTTGTCGTGGTAAAACCCTTCTGATCGGTGTTTTCATTTCCATATTGCGCTTTGGAGCGATGGCGAGTAAGAGTCTGGTCCTCTTCCCCAGTATGGTGTCGTGTTTTCAGTTCTCTGAGGCGTCTTCCGCCGCACAAACCGCCGCCATCCCTCCTTCCTACCGCCGATCCAGAGCCGCAATATGCAGGAAATGAAACTACAGGAGCTCAAGAGCAAGGGTCCGACCGAGCTGATCGCATTTGCCGAATCGCTCGAAGTCGAGAACGCGAGTGTTCTGCGCAAGCAGGAACTGATGTTCGCGATCCTCAAGAAGCTCGCCGCTCAGGATGTCGAGATCATCGGCGAAGGCGTTGTCGAAGTATTGCAGGATGGCTTTGGCTTTCTTCGCTCGGCAAATGCGAACTACTTGCCGGGTCCGGATGACATCTACATTTCGCCCTCGCAGATCCGTCGTTTCTCGCTGAAGACCGGCGATACGGTCGAGGGTCCAATTCGCGGTCCCAAGGATGGCGAACGCTATTTTGCACTCCTCAAGGTCAACACGATCAATTTCGAAGACCCTGAGAAAATCCGCCACAAGATCCACTTCGACAATCTGACGCCACTCTACCCGAATGAGCGTCTGCGCATGGAAACGGACAACCCGACCGGTAAGGACCTTTCCGCGCGCGTCATTGATCTGGTGGCGCCATTGGGCAAGGGGCAGCGCGGTTTGATCGTCGCACCGCCGCGTACCGGTAAGACCGTTCTTCTTCAGAACATTGCGCATTCCATTTCGACCAATCACCCCGAAGCCTATCTGATCGTTCTTCTGATTGATGAGCGTCCGGAAGAAGTGACGGACATGCAGCGTTCGGTGAAAGGCGAGGTTGTTTCCTCGACCTTTGACGAACCGGCCGTTCGTCACGTGCAGGTTGCCGAAATGGTGATCGAAAAGGCCAAGCGCCTGGTCGAACATGGTCGCGACGTGGTCATCCTGCTCGATTCGATCACCCGTCTTGGTCGAGCCTATAACACTGTTGTGCCGTCCTCCGGTAAGGTCCTCACCGGTGGTGTCGACGCCAACGCATTGCAGCGCCCGAAGCGCTTCTTCGGCGCAGCGCGCAACATCGAAGAGGGCGGTTCGCTGACGATCATCGCGACCGCGCTGATCGATACCGGCAGCCGTATGGACGAAGTCATCTTCGAAGAGTTCAAGGGCACCGGTAACTCCGAAATCGTGCTCGATCGCAAGGTCGCCGACAAACGCATCTTCCCGTCCATGGACATTCTTAAGTCGGGTACGCGTAAGGAAGACCTGCTTGTTCAGCGTCAGGACCTGCAGAAGATCTTCGTATTGCGTCGTATCCTGGCACCGATGGGCACGACCGATGCAATCGAGTTCCTCATCGACAAGCTGAAGCAGACAAAGACGAATTCGGATTTCTTCGATTCGATGAACACATGAGTGCAGGTGGCACAAGCCACCGCACACTAATGATTCGATTCCGAAACGATTCTACCCTGGTGCTGCGGCAGCCTTGAAAGGCTTAGCTGTGTTCCAAGATACGATCTTTGCGCTCTCGTCTGGCGCACTTCCGTCCGGCGTTGCGATCATCCGCCTATCAGGGCCCCAAGTACAATCAGGGCTGCAAACACTGGTTGGCAATTTGCCGCCGCCGCGGCAGGCAGTCCTGCGGGAGATCCGGGCCGATGATCGTGGGCTGCTCGATCGGGGATTGGTTCTGTTTTTCCTGGGACCCAATAGTTTCACCGGTGAAGATTGCGCTGAACTTCAGATTCATGGGGGCAGGGCGGTTGTCTCCGCGATCCTCCATTATCTGGCGAACCTTGAAGGTTTTCGTCCCGCAGAAGCGGGCGATTTTACCCGCCGGGCCTTTCTCAATGGCAAGATGGATCTGAGCGGCGCTGAAGCTTTGGCTGATCTTATCGCCGCCGAGACCGAGACACAGCGCAAACTGGCCATCCAGAATACGTCTGGGCGACAGCGTCAGCTATACGGTTCCTGGCGGACGACGCTCCTGAGGGCGCGGGCCTTCATTGAAGCCGAACTCGATTTTGCTGATGAGGATGACGTTCCGGGTTCTGTATCCCAACGGGTCTGGGAAAACATGCGCGCGCTTGCCGCTACACTTCGCTCCCACATTGCGGGATATGCGGCTGCCGAGATCATTCGCGAAGGTTTTCGAGTTGTTCTGATCGGAGCACCGAATGCCGGAAAATCCAGCCTTCTCAACGCCTTGGCGCGACGAGAAGTTGCCATTGTCACAGATATCCCTGGCACCACGCGCGACCTTGTCGAGGTGAGCCTCGATGTCCGCGGACTCAAGGTCATTGTCACGGATACAGCTGGTATTCGCGAAACGGACGATGTCGTTGAAAAACTCGGCGTGGAGAGGGCGCACGGCGCGGCGCGAGCCGCAGATCTGGTTATTCATCTCATGCCGGCTGACGCCGCAGACATTGATCGGGTTAACCCGCTCAACGAGGACAACAACCGCATCGTGGTGACAAGCAAGTGCGACGTTGGCCGTGTTGCACGCGGTACGCTTGCCGTATCTGCAGTTACGGGTGAAGGTCTTGAGGAACTTCTGGACGTAATCTCGAGCCGGGCGGCCGCTTCTCTCGCGCTCGCCGAGTCCACCATTCCGACACGTTTGCGCCACAAGAGCCACCTATCGGATTGCTTGAGCTGCATCGATGTTGCGGTTTCGCGGGACGATCTACCGCTTGAATTGCGTGCGGAAGAATTACGTCAGGCGGCGGACCACCTTGGTCGCATCACCGGCACTACTGATGTCGAAGATCTATTGGGTGTGATATTCAGCGAGTTCTGCATCGGAAAATGACTCACGTGAAACATGCTGCTAAGAAGACAGCAGTGACTCACGTGAAACATCGCCGTTGAACCCCAACACGCAGTTTCACGTGAAACAATAAGATTCACACTTGACGACTTTCTCCGGCCCACTGGCGAAGAATGCAAGGTACCATGAATTCAAGATATGATGTCATCGTGATCGGGGGCGGGCACGCAGGCTGCGAGGCGGCCTCGGCTTCCGCACGCGCAGGCGCAGATACGGCACTCGTCACGATGAAGAAGGAAACCATCGGCGTGATGTCCTGCAACCCAGCGATTGGTGGGTTGGGCAAGGGTCATCTCGTGCGCGAAATTGATGCGCTGGATGGCCTGATGGGACGGATGGCTGATCAGGCCGGAATTCAGTTTCGGATGCTCAACCGTCGGAAGGGTCCGGCGGTGAGGGGCCCCAGAACCCAGGCAGACCGTAGACTTTACCGCGAGGCGGTTCAGCAGGCGATTTTCAATCACGCCAACCTTGCTGTCGTTGAGGGCGAAGTCTTCGACCTATCGATCTATGACGGACGAATAGCGGGCGTCGTTCTTGCGGATGGCAGGACGTTATCCTGTGATGCTGTCGTGCTCACGACCGGAACCTTTTTGCGTGGACTGATCCATATCGGTCAGGAGCAGTTTCCCGCTGGACGCATGCACGAAGCGGCATCCGTCGGGCTGTCTGCAACCATGGAACGACTGGGATTTCAACTTGGCCGGCTGAAGACCGGCACTCCAAGCCGCTTGGATGGACGAACGATCGATTGGGCGGGAATTGATAGCCAGGATGCAGACGACCATCCGGTGCCATTCTCACTTTTGACGGATTCGATCACCAATCCGCAGATCAAATGTGGGGTGACGCGAACAACAGCGCAGACGCATGAGATCGTGCGTGCGAACCTGGCCCGTTCCGCCATGTATTCCGGAAATATCGAAGGGATCGGTCCACGCTATTGTCCGTCGATTGAGGACAAGATCGTCAAGTTTGGCGATCGTGATGGTCATCAGATTTTTCTCGAGCCGGAAGGGCTCGATGATCACACCGTCTACCCGAACGGTATTTCGACCTCGCTTCCGCGTGACGCACAGGCAGCGTTGGTCGCTTCTATTCCTGGACTCGAAAAAGCAGTTATTCTCCAACCAGCCTATGCGATTGAATACGACTTCATCGATCCGCGTGAACTGACGAGTACGTTACAGACGCACAAAGTATCGGGGTTGTTTCTCGCTGGTCAGATCAACGGGACAACTGGCTATGAGGAGGCCGCAGCTCAGGGGCTGGTCGCAGGCCTGAATGCGGCACGGCAGGTGGCAGGAGAGACGGAAGTCACATTCGGAAGAGGGGATGCTTATCTCGGCGTGCTGATCGATGATCTGACCAGTCGTGGTGTGACCGAGCCCTACCGCATGTTTACGTCCCGCGCCGAGTTCCGCTTGTCTTTACGTGCTGACAACGCTGATGAGCGACTGACGCCCTTGGCCATACAACTAGGTATTGCTTCACCTGAAAGGACGAAGCGTTACAACCAACAGCAATCTCAACTTAACGAGGCGCGGGCGCTGACCGAGCGTCTGTCGCTGACACCGAATGAGGCTCAGAAGTTTGGTTTGAATCTCAACAAGGATGGCCAGCGGCGGAGCGCGTTTGATTTGCTGTCGTATCCCGATATCACATTTGACCGGCTTACTCAGGTGTGGCCGCAGATGCTGGAAATTCCCGAAAGCGTGCGCGAACGCGTCGAAACCGATGCCCGTTATGCCGTTTATATGGACAGGCAGAAGGCCGACGTGGCCCTGCTACGGCGAGAGGAGGCGCGGGAAATTCCGGAGACGCTCGACTTTTCGAGTCTCGCGGGTCTATCCAATGAACTCAAGACTAAGTTGGCCGAGCGTCGCCCGCGTTCACTTGCGGAAGTGCAGCGGGTTGATGGAATGACGCCTGCAGCATTGGCAATTGTGATTGCAGCGATGCATCAGTCGGATCAGAAGCGTGGTGCGGCGTGAAGGACAAATATCTGGAACTTCAGGAAATCGCGGGGCCGGTTTCACGTGAAACGTTTGATTGCTTGGTGGGGTTTGAAAGCGAGTTCAGAAAATGGTCAACTCGAATCAATCTCGCCGCGCCGTCCACCTTGGACACACTCTGGAGCCGACATATTCTCGACAGTGCCCAGATCGCACGATTGGAATCCAACGCTCTGAAATGGCTTGACCTTGGTTCAGGCGGTGGTTTTCCAGGGGCTGTCCTGGCGATCCTGATGCGTGATCGGCCCGGTACACATATCGACCTGGTGGAGAGCAACAACAAGAAGGCTGCTTTTCTCCGTTCCGTACTGGGAAGTTACAGGGCGCCCGCTCGCGTCCATGTCTCGCGTATCGAAGATGCAGCAACCTTGGTGCAACAGCCAGAGATCGTGACCGCGCGCGCATTGGCGCCACTTCCCAAACTGCTGGGCCTTGCAGAGCCGTGGTTGACGCGTGGTGCGAAAGCTCAGTTCCACAAAGGCCGGGAATACGCCGCGGAAGTGGCGGAAAGCGTTAACCAATGGCGGTTTGATCTGATAGAACATCAAAGTAGGATTGATCGCGCGAGTCGCGTCCTTGAAATATCAGGACTCACCCGTAACGAATCCTGAGCAGATGTGGCCAACAGCTGTGCGGTAGACCGATCATGAAATCTTCTCGACCACGTATCATCACCATCGCCAACCAGAAGGGTGGGGTTGGCAAGACGACGACGGCAATCAATCTGGCGACGGCGCTCGCCGCAATCGGCGAACGTGTGCTCATCGTTGATCTTGATCCGCAGGGTAACGCCAGCACCGGTGTGGGCATCAACCGCCAGGACCGGCATGTCTCGTCTTATGACCTGCTGACCGGTGAAGCAGATGTTGCAGAGTCGGCAATGCCAACTGCGGTCCCTGGAATGTCGATCATTCCATCCACGCTTGATCTTCTCGGTATCGAGATGGAGATCGCCAACGCCCCAGACCGGGTGCTGCGCTTGCGTAATGCGCTGCGACGCTCGTTCGATCAAGATGGAGCGTTCACCTATGTTCTGATCGATTGCCCACCATCACTCAATCTCTTGACCCTGAATTCCATGGCCGCTGCCGATTCTGTGCTTGTGCCCCTGCAGTGTGAGTTCTTCGCGCTTGAAGGCTTGAGCCAACTGCTTGAAACGGTGGAGCAGATCCGCAACTCGATCAACCCGGACCTCACCATCCAGGGCATCGTCCTGACAATGTTCGATGGCCGTAACAATCTGGCCAATCAGGTGGTGGAGGATGTGCGCGCACATATGGGCGAGAAGGTTTATGAGACGGTGATCCCGCGAAATGTGCGGGTGTCGGAAGCGCCGTCTTACGGTAAACCGGCAATTCTTTACGACCTGAAATGCACTGGTAGCCAGGCCTATTTGCAACTGGCGTCGGAAGTCATTCGACGCGAGCGCCGTTTGCGTGCTGCCTGAGTTTCATCCGTCAACCTGAAAATGCGGAAGTGACATGAGCGACGATCTTTCCAGAAAACGCCTTGGACGTGGACTTGCAGCGCTGATTGGCGAAATGGACAAGCCGGCCCAGCCCAATGCTGCAACGCCGCGCATCGGCGCAGACAACAAGGTGCCGATTGAGTTTGTCGGACCCAATCCCCGCAACCCGCGCCGTCATTTCGGCGAAACCGAACTTGCGGACCTGGCTCAGTCGATTCGGGAACACGGTGTGGTTCAGCCGGTTGTCGTCCGCACTGTCGACAATGGCCGCTATGAGATCATTGCCGGTGAACGCCGGTGGCGTGCATCGCAGCTCGCCGGCTTGACTGAGGTTCCGGTCATTATCCGCGAGGTTGATGACCGTGTCGCGCTAGAGATCGCAATTATTGAGAACGTTCAGCGCGCAGACCTCAATGCCGTCGAGGAGGCGTTGGGATATCAGCAGTTGATAGATGAACACAATTATACTCAGGCTGATCTCGGACAGGTTATCGGCAAAAGCCGGAGCCATGTCGCCAATACGCTTCGACTGCTTAAGCTGCCGTCTGAAATACGTGACATGCTGGTCGACGGGTCGCTGTCAGCTGGACATGCGCGCACTTTGGTGACGGCGGAAGATCCCGCCGGTCTGGCGCATCGGATTGTCGAGGAGGGCCTGTCGGTTCGTCAGGCGGAAGCGTTGGCTCAGCAACCGCTTCAGATTCAGCAAACCCGCAGCGGCGTTTCGTCCTCCGCTCCCGCGCCGAAGGATGCCGACACTGTTGCGCTTGAAAAGATGTTGTCGGACGTGACTGGACTGCGGGTCACCATTACGCATGGTCAACGCGGTGGGGAATTGAAAATCGGATATAAGACGCTCGACCAGCTCGATGAGATGTGCCGCCGCCTTCAGCAGTAGAATTTTCCGCTTTTCTAGCATTGAGGAAAGGCTCTATCGGCGTCGCACCCGAAGGTGGGGACCGGTTTCGGGACAGTGACCTGCGTAGATGCAAAAACTTGGAGCGCGTGAAGTAGATCTGAAAGATCGCGACACGCTTCATTCCTTTGTTTTAATGCTATTTCGAGCGCGAAAATTGTTTCGCGCTTTTTCTGGAATCCGCTAACGTCGGGCACGCGCTGCTTCCACGAGAAGCGCGATCAGTGCCTGTCGAGCGGTGGCAACTGCCAGATCAGGCCGCTGTCGTGTCAGTAGAACTGCAGCCTGAAGTCGCTCCAGTGCACGCAAAAGGGTGACGCTGGTCGACCGCTGTACAGCGGTCTCGATTAGCTTGCGTCTGGTGAAAAAGACGGGTGGGCGGGCGCTCGCGACAGCAGCCGTAGCAGATTTCCCATTTGCATCCATATCCCCGCGCAGAGCCAGCAATTGATTGAACTGCCGCATGGCCGCCGACAGCACCACGAAGGGGTGTGAGCCAGACGACACGATGCGGGAGAATGTTGTATCGAACGCCTCACTGTTACCGGCAAGCACTGCATCTACCGCAGCATCGACAGAGAGGCCCGAGACGTCACCGATTGTCACGGTGACGTCGTCGAGCGTGATCTGTGGTTGCCCGTGACAATAAAGCGCCAGCTTTTCAAGCTCGCTGCGCGTGGCAAGACGGTCTCCGCCCAGATTAGCCTTCAGCGCCTGCCGCGCTTCAACCGCCATGGTCATGCGCTCCCGTGCCAGAATCTCGTCGATGACACCATCGATCGATCGGCTTTCGTCGGCATAGCAGGGTAGGGCCATTGCGCTGAACGCCCCTTCAACGACGTTGCGCAACGGGGCAGATTTTTTCAGGTCGCCGGCCTCGATGAGAACAATCGAATCGCGTAGCGGATTGGTGGCGAGTTCCTTCACATCGTCGGCGAGATTCTTGTGTGTACCCGCGCCTTTGATCCAGATCAGCCGCTGGCTCGAGAACATCGGCACGGTACCGGCTTCATCGATCAAGCGTCCGGGGGCGGCATCGAGTTCGGAGGCTTCCAGACGAACCGATGAGAACGGATCCTCGGCGTCCAGCCCCGCCTGTTTTACATAGGTCTGGGTGCGTTCGGCAACCAGACCGCGATCCGGGCCGTAGATCAGGATGATGCGGGTTTCGGGGTCAGGTCGCCGCAACCAGCCGTCGACTTCATGCGCTTTCTTTTGTGCCATGCCGCTTGGCTACCACAGACGGAGGGCGAAGGCAGCGCCCAAATCAAACTGCTGCATAAAATGGAACCGGTCCGAGTTCGCCTGCGTTGTTCACATTCAGATTGGTTTGAGAATGGAGAATATCATGGCCGACCCCCGCAGTCCGGACCCACGTTATCCCGTCGATCCGAGCCCTTCGCATCCTGATGCCCCATTTACAGAGCCGCACATCCCTTATAGCGATCCGGCTGCCGATCCTCTTATTGCAACGCCCGCCGCCATTCCGCCACGCTCAGGTGCAGGTGCTTGGATTGCAGCCGGCGTTGTCGCGGCCTTGGTCGTCATAGCCGTACTCGCATTTTCATCTGGTCCGGGAACAGACTCAGCGACAACCGCGGTCATTCCAGACCAGACTGACGAGGCGGTCCCGACGCCAAATGCGTCGCCCGCAATTCCGGGTTCTGGCGCAGCATCCGAACCTGCTTCTCCCGCCGCATTGCCACCGGCAGCAAACTAGCCGTCTGGTTTGACCCTATGAAGCGATTATCCAGGCAGGCTAAATGAGCTTGCCTGGATGTCCTTAAACTATCCCGGTGCCTGATAGAGCAGCAGGATGGCTTTTGCCGCTGCCCGTTGGCCTCAGAAACGTATTGAGCTACGGGCCCCAATTGGGATCCGCTGCCGCCTCCCGCCGGCATCCTCAACGCGTGGCGCTTCTCTATATGGAGTTGGTCTTGGACCGTTTTCGAGGCACCTCTTAAAGCTGCGCGATGTGCTCCCTATATAGAGTGGGTCGCGACCGGCGACTTTTCCCTGCTGTGGGCTTTGGTCTGGTGGCTGGGGAGTTTTCCAGCGCGTAAGGTGGCGGACGCCGTTGCGTCACCGTGTAAGGCTCGGAAAGTTGCGGATTTTTTGAAAATAGCGCTTGACGGTTTGAGTTGGTGTCGCCTATATACGCCTCACCAACGACGGCGGCGACGCTGCTGGCGAGCGGGACGGTTTGTCCCTGACTTGCTGAGTTGGGCGAGATTTCAGAGTGACGCGCAAGTGAAGCTCGATGGGTTTGAGGCCGGAAGGCTGAGGCTCGTGACACGGTTCAGTGTCTGTTCTTTGACAATTGCATATAGAAGAAAGAGAAACGTGGGCGGCAGAGGCTCGCGGAACTCGGAAAGCTTTCGGGCTTGAAGGGTTCCTTACAGAGACTTTGGCGGACACGTTTTCTTGAGAGAATATAGTCTACCAGGGCGTTGATTGTCGCAAGATGATTGGTGCCTAGGTGTGAATGTTCT
>NZ_FORF01000049.1 GCF_900113935.1 Aquamicrobium aerolatum DSM 21857 | reverse complement strand
AAACCGGAGGCATTTTGATGACCCCACGTTAAGGGGTCCCGTTTGGACGAAAATCACCCCTTAAACAGGGTCCTCATTCCATGAAAAATCACAGGCCGGAAGCGACGACCTGCTCGATCCAGCGGAAAAGCTCACTTGTTCCATTGGAACGGCCTGACCCGGCCGCTGCACCATTTCCCGATCACCGGCTCGGCGGATTTTCCAGTGTCGGAGCCCACGAGGACTTCTCGTTGCCCGCGTCAACGAAGACTCCTGATCGCGCGAGCAGTATTTTAGCCTCTGATGCCGCCCAGACAGAGCCAGGTGTAGATCGATCAGTGCGGGTTTTGAGGAGATAGCTTTTGCAGGCTTTCATCACTGCTTTACAGCAAAAACCCGGCGCTTGGCCGGGTTTTCGATAGTCTTCATCAAGTTCGAAGTGACTAGACGCCGTCCAAAACAGCCTGATGAGCCGTTTGAAGCTGGCCTATCAATGTAACGACGCTCCCCGTGTATTCTGAGTTGATGTGGTTGAAAGAGGCGGCAAGCTCTTCCCAGTATTTTGGGGCGCCAACCTGCGGGGAGTCTGCATAACCGACAATCTGGTTGAGGACGACGGTGTATGTATCACCCAGCAATTGGTCTGCGCGCCATTGGCCCGCCACATCACCGCTTTCCGCCCAAAAATTAATGATGCCGGCGCGGTCATTGGCGAGGGCGCGGATCAAGCCTTCAAATACACCCGCAAAGTCAGCGCCTTGTTCTACTTGCGCACCAGCGATGAAGTTAGCCTTATTCGCCTCCATCGCGATGTGTTGGCTCACAACCAGATTCAAATCTTCAATATCCGAGAATGCGCCAAGCCTGTCGATGGTATCAATGACACCAGCCGCAACTGCTTTCTCTCGACCGCCGCCATCTGGAAAAGCATCTGCGCCTAGGAGGGTTGCGAAGTGTTCGTTTTTCTTGATGGCATCTAGAACTGCACTTTCTCCGTCTGCCAGATTGACAGAGCTCATGAATGCAACGTCGTCATCCACCTTAGGCTCAGGACTCGTTGATCAGAGCCAGAAGATAACGGTAGCCGCGAGAGCGATTGCGGAGAGGAAGGCCATTGGGCACCTGTCATAGCGC
>NZ_FORF01000014.1 GCF_900113935.1 Aquamicrobium aerolatum DSM 21857 | reverse complement strand
GATGCTTGCGCTCGTAGCGGAACTCGGTCTCGTCCGAGCGCAGCACCTTGCGCACCACTTTCCGTGAAACCTTCAACTCGCGGCAAATCGCCTTGATCGACTTGCCCTGAACCCGCGAAAGCCGGCGTATCTTTGCAATCGTCTCCACAATCAACATCCAAAACACAAATGCCTCCGATGAAACCGGAGGCATTTTGATGACCCCACGTTAAGGGGTCCCGTTTGGACGAAAATCACCCCTTAAACAGGGTCCTCATTCCATGAAAAATCACACAGAGGCATTCGTATTGAAGCCACCGACCATGATATCGACCGACCGCTCCTGGACCAATTGCTCCATATGGTCGCGATCTACCGAGGGCGCCGTCATGAGCAGCGCTGATCTTCAGCACGAGCGGCTCGGACCCTTCGAACAGGCCGACAATCCTCCAGATGACCACGGCGGCGTCGTGCTCGACCGGTTTAATGCTACACCGAAGGCGAAAGAGGATCTGGTCGCCGTTCTACGTGGGATCATGGAGAACTTTGTCGATCGCGCGTTTGGGGTTGATCCAGTTCAACAGGTCACGGCTGCGGCAAACGCGGAGATCCGCTCGGCAATCCCGACCGCGAGTCCGCGTAGCCGCCGACCGCGAGGCCGCGTCCGGCAAGGGCGGGCGCGACATGTCAAGCGGGTATCGAGTTCACCAAAACGCAGGAGGATTAGATCATGCAGCACGAAATCGTTCCCGTAGGTTACGGACGTGTCTCTGGAGCCAAGCAGGTGAAGGAAGGCGACGGTCTAGGTTCCCAGGAAGCTAGAATCAGGGAACACGTTCGCCATAAGGGATATCCCGCCCTCGCAGCGATGTTCACGGACAACATAACCGGGGGGACCGATACCAGGCCAGGCTTCGCAGAGATGCTCAAGTTCTTGCTCAAGCATCGAAACGAGAACTGTATCGTCGTCATAGACGACATAACGCGTTTGGCGCGAGATGTGGAGGTCCATCTTAAGCTCCGCCGCGCGATTGCGGCGACGGGAGCTAAGCTTGAATGCCCGTCCTTCGAATTCGGAGATAGTTCCGACGAAGAGCTCGTAGAACTCCTTCTGGCCAGTGTCTCCCAACACCAAAGACGGAAGAACGGAGAGCAGGTTCGAAACCGGATGCGGGGAAGATTGCTGAACGGCTATTGGTGCTTCGCGTCGAAGCCCCCCCGCGTACCAATTTGCAAAGGTGGCAGGGCAGAACACACTGGTGCGACGAGAACCGATCGCGTCGGTCGTTACGGAGGCGCTCGAGGGCTTCGCCAGTGGTCGGTTTCAAACGCGAGCGGAGGTACAGCGTTTTCTGGAAGGGGCACCTGGTTTCCCAAAGCAGCGGGATGGAACCATCAAGTTTGACCGGGTGACTGAGATGCTCACCAGTGTTCTGCACGCAGGATACATCGAGTTTCTGCCGTGGGGCATATCCATCAGGCCAGGGCACCACGAAGCGCTGATTAGCCTCGAGACATATCAGAAGATCCAGGACCGACTTAGTGAGAGCCCGAAGACGCCCGCCCGTGCCAATCTGAGCGAACATTTTCCTCTGCGGCAAGCAGTCCGGTGCGCGCACTGCGGTCGGCTATTATCGGGTGCATATTCAGCCGGACGGAGCGCTGAATATGCCTATTATTTCTGCCCCGGCAAGAAGTGCCCTCGATCCAGGAAGTCCATCAAGCGTGACGACATGCATGACGCCTTCGACAAGCTCCTGAGAGGACTCGTCCCCACCTGCGAAGTGATTGATCTGGCGACTGGCATCTTCCGCGAGACGTGGAACAAGCGAGCGGAAGACGTGCGACAGCGGGTGGCATTGCTCGAGCGACAGGTCAAGACGGTGGACAAGTCCATTGAGCTGCTGGTGGACCGGATCGCCAACTCGACAGCGCCGCAATTGGTGCAGGCCTACGAGAAGCGCTTACTGGACCTAGATAGGGAAAGGGCTGCCCTAGGGGAAAAGCTGATCAGTACGGCCAAGCCGTTGCCGGATTTCGACGCAACCTTACGAACCGCGCTGGACTTTTTAGCAAACCCTTGGAAACTCTGGGATTCTGGGAGGTTGGAAGACCGCAGGGCAGTGTGCAAGCTGGTATTCACTGAACACCTTGACTATGCCCCGGAAACGGGCTTTCGAACCGCTGAAACTACCTTACCGTTCAAGGTCTTAGACGCAGTCACGTCTCAAAATCCAGAAGTGGTGCCCCTGGCCGGGATCGAACCAGCACTCCTTGCGGAACTCGATTTTGAGTCGAGCGCGTCTACCAATTCCGCCACAGGGGCAACGCAGGATCGCAAGTACACGCCAGAACCGGTCGACGTCAAGCGGTCAGATTGCGTCTCACAAAGATCAATCTATCCGACGCCAGCATTGCCTCCCCAGCCGTTTCTTTCTACCAAGGCGTTCAACGAAAGAAACGGTGCCGATGCTTCAACGCCTCTACAACTGGACCATGTCGCTTGCCCGAACCCGCCACGCGGAACGGTCGCTCGCCGGGATCTCGTTTGCGGAAAGTTCGTTCTTTCCGATCCCGCCGGATGTACTGCTGATCCCGATGGTGCTGGCCAACCGCGCCCACTGGTTGCGCTTCGCGCTGATTGCGACGCTGTCTTCTGTCGCTGGCGGCCTGCTGGGCTATTTCATCGGCGCGGTTCTGTTCGAGACAATCGGCCAGCCGATCCTCGAATTTTACGGCTACATGTCGAAATTCGAGCAGTTTCAGGAAGCCTTCAACGTCTGGGGCCTGCTGATCGTGTTCATCTTCGGCGGTCTCACGCCGCTGCCCTACAAGGTGATCACCATCGCCTCCGGGCTAACGGGACTGTCACTGCCGGTATTTATCCTTTCGTCGCTCGCCGCGCGCGGCACGCGCTTTCTTCTCGTTTCCGGTCTGCTCTACAAGTTTGGCGAGCCGATCCGCCTGTTCATCGAAAAACATCTCGGCCTTCTTTTCACCGCCTTCATGGCGTTGCTGATCGGCGGCTTCTTCGCCGCCGCCTATATCTTCTGAGGCTCACATGTCATTGACCGGTCCCATCAGCAAACTGCAGACCCTTGGCGCAGGCTTCCTCGCCTTGGGACTAGCCGGAACCGTCGGCGGAGCGCTCGGCTTCCAGCACCTGGGCGGCTACATTCCCTGCATGCTGTGCCTTGAACAGCGCACGCCTTACTATATCGGCATCCCGATCGCGCTGCTCGCGCTGGCGTCGATAGCGCTGAAAATGCCTGCCATCGTCACGCGTAGCTTGTTGCTCGCAGTCGCGCTGCTGATGACCTGGAGCATCTATCTTTCAGGCTTTCACTCAGGCGTCGAATGGGGCTGGTGGCCCGGCCCCGCCGACTGCGGGATGGTTGCAGCGCCGCAGCTCGGCGGCAGCCTGCTGGACCAGCTGAACATGGCGATCCCGCCATCCTGCACGGACGCTGCAGGCCGTTTTCTCGGCCTGTCCTTCGCCGGCTGGAATTTTGTCGCCAGCGTCATTTTTGCGCTGGTTGCCTGGATCTGCGCCCTGCGAGAGGACTGAGCCTCACGGCTCCAGTTCGACATCCCAGTAAAGATAGTCGATCCAGCTCTCATGCAGATAGTTGGGCGGAAAAGCCCGACCATTGTTGTGAAGATCCTGCACCGTCGGCTGATAGGGCTTCTGGCGTGGCCACATCCGCGCATGGTCAGGCAAAAGACCGCCTTTCCGCAGATTGCACGGGGAGCAGGCGGCGACGACATTGCCCCAGGTGGTGGCACCGCCGCAGCGACGCGGGATCACGTGGTCGAAGGTCAGGTCTTCATGAGTGCCGCAATATTGGCACTGAAAGCGGTCGCGAAGGAACACGTTGAAGCGGGTGAAGGCCGGATGGCGCGAGGGTTTCACATAACTTTTCAGGCACACCACGCTGGGCAGGCGCATCGAGAAGGATGGCGACGACACGGCATGGTCGTACTCGGCAACGATATTCACACGGTCAAGAAACACCGCCTTGATCGCGTCCTGCCAGGACCACAGCGACAAGGGATAGTAACTCAACGGACGATAGTCCGCGTTCAGCACCAGAGCAGGCAGTGCATCTGGTGAGACGGCGATCGTCACTGACAGTCCTCCATAGGCTGGTTAATCGATCGGCCCGAATACTGTAATCCTCAGATTGCAGTATTGTGAAGCGGAATATCATTCGTCGCGATAACGTGAGAAACGTTGATTTCTCAATGTTTTTTAGGTCGCGCGGGTCGTTGGCAGTGCGTCACGACCCCTCATCTGGCGATAATAGGCCCAGAACAGACGGGCCGCCACGCCGCGCCACGGAGCCCATGATTCGGCCAGAGCATAGAGTGCCTTCGCACTCGGGCGCGGCTCGATACGGAACGCATGACCGACCGCGCTTTGCAGCGCGACATCATGGGCCGGAAAGATGTCGGGATGGCCGGCGCAAAAAAGCAGATACACCTCCGCCGTCCACGGTCCGATGCCGTGCAGCGAAGTCAGCCGCGCCATCGCCTCGTCCGCACCGATGCGGGTCATGTGGTCAAGATCGATCTCACCACCCACCACCGCCTCGGCCAGGGCCAGGACGGTCTTCTGCTTGGGCCGGGAAAGGCCCGCGCTACGCAGCACATCTAGGCCGCCGGAAAGAACTCCTGATGCTTCCAGCGGCGCGACAAGGCTGACAAGTCGGCCCATGATCGAGTCGGCGCTGGCGCGCGAGACCTGTTGCGACACAACGATCGACACGAGGCTGGCAAAACCCGGCCTGTCGAGACGCAAGGGAACATCTCCCGCATGCTCGATCACCGCAACAAGACGCGGATCGAGCACAACAAGTTCTGCGAGCCCTTCGGCAATATCGTCAAAACCAACAATTCTTCGCACGATTTCACCTTGTCGTCGTTGAAAACGCACCGTAGCAATCAGCCCACAACGATCTCAACCCGTCGCGGCACCCGCATGACAAGGCCAGTCTTCCGTTTTGCACCAAGCCCAAATGGCGAGATGCATCTGGGTAATGCTTATACCGCGCTTCTCAACGCCAAGCTTGCCGCAGAAGCGGGCGGCAGGATGTTGTTGCGCATCGAAAACATTGACGTGACGCGCTGCACCCGTGCCTTCGAGGAAGCGATCTATCGCGATCTCGAGTGGCTCGGAATCGAATGGGAGATTCCGGTCCGCCGGCAGTCGGACCATTTCGACGACTACGAAGAGGCGCTGAAACATCTGGTCGAAGAAGATCTGGTCTACCCGTCCTTCCTGTCGCGCGGGGAAGTGCGCGCCAGAATTTCACAGGCGGAGGCGGAGGGCATTGAGTGGCCGCGCGATCCTGACGGGATGCCGCTGTTTCCAACCGATGAGCGCACTCTATCGCAGGGCGAGCGCGAACGGCGCATGGCGGCGGACGAGCCTTTCGCGTGGCGGCTCAATGTCGAGGCGGCAAGCAAGCGGATTGCGCACCCGCTGACATGGGACGAACTTGGCGCTGGCCCTTCCGGACAGACAGGCCTGGTCAACGCGACGCCAACTGCCTGGGGCGACGTGGTGATCGCGCGCAAGGAGGTGCCGACAAGCTACCATTTGTCGGTGGTCCTCGACGACGCGCTGCAGGGTGTTACCCACGTGGTGCGCGGACGCGACCTGTTCTTTGCAACTGCGATCCAGCGCCTGTTGCAGGAACTCTTGCACCTGCCGGTTCCCGTCTATCGCCATCACGATCTGGTACTCGGAGACGATGGCCGCAAACTGGCCAAGAGCCGTGGCGACACCTCGCTTGCAGCGCTGCGCGCCGCTGGGCTTACCCCCTACGACATACGCCGGATGATCGGCCTATAGTCTGCTCAGGGCTGCCTTGATCGCCACGGTCACCAGCATGCAGCCCAACGCACCGCACAAGCCAAAAGCGGCGACATGCGAAAGTTCGCGCAGGTTGATACGCCACCATTCCGCAAACAGGATGCCGGCGACAAATCCAACCGTAAGAATCACGGCGTTGCCGACCGCGCCAAAACCGTCCTCCCCCATCACAAGATCAATCGCCATCGCGACGATGAAGGACACAATGCAGATCACGCTGACCGACAATGCCAGCCAGACTGGATCGAGCTTCCACAACATGACATCTCCTTTCCGACCATTCGGACAAGGATGCGTCCCCCGCGAACACGCGCACCAACTCAAAACAGGTTATGGATCAATCATTACATTTTGCTTGCCAAGACTTTCGGCATTACAGCCAATAGACCAAAGCCGCGCGCACAGGACGTCATGACCATCAGCACCCGCTTCATTCCGCCCCTATTCGTTGTCTTGTGGGCAACCGGTTTCATCGGCGCTCGCTATGCAATGCCCAGGGCGGAGCCATTCAGCTTTCTGGCGGTGCGCTGCCTGATCACACTCATCCTGTTATTGCTGATCGCCCTGATACTGCGCTCCAAAAGGCTGCCGCCGGCAAAGGCCGCACACGCCGCCTTTGCCGGGGCGCTGATCCACGGCATCTATCTGAGCGGTGTCTTCTGGGCGATCAAGAACGGCATGCCTGCGGGCCTGTCCGCGCTGATCATCGGCCTGCAGCCGCTCATCACGACATTGATTGCCGGATGGGCGCTTGGCGAACGGGTGCAACCTCGCCACTGGGCCGGGCTCGGGATCGGATTTGTGGGCATTCTGATCGTGCTGGCCCCGAAGATTGGTGATGCGCTCGGCGGCGTCACGGCTGCGACTTTCGCTGCCTGTGTCGGCAGCGCGGTCGCGATCAGTGCCGGAACGGTATGGCAAAAGCGGTTCGTCGGCAGTGCCGATCTGGTGACCGTGACGGTCTGGCAATATGTCGGCGCGCTGGCGCTGACGCTGATCGGTTCACTGGCTCTGGAAACGCGCGAGTTCACGCTCAATGGCGAGATCGTCTTCGCGATGGCATGGCTGGTCCTGGTGCTGTCGATCGGGGCGATCTTCCTTCTGATGATGATGATCCGCGAAGGCGAAATGTCAAAAGTGTCGTCGCTGTTCTATCTCGTGCCAGCCGTCACAACGGTTATCGCCTGGGCGCTTTTCAACGAAACGCTGTCGCTGGTTCAGATCGCCGGCATGGTCGTCACGACCGTCGGCGTCGGAATGGCGACACGGCGCTGAAGCGATGCGCGCTGATGGGCTGCTGCATCGCTTCGCGGTCTCAGAATTCGGCCCAGTCCTCTTGAACAACCACGCCTGTTGCGCCGATGCCACCCGCAACGCGGCGCATCAGCTCGCGCGCCGGTGATGCAACCGGACGTGCGGATTGCCTGGCGGGGGCTGGTACAAGCCCCTCGGCGCTCGCGCCGGTCCTGAACTGTGCGATCAGTTCAAACAGCGATTGTGCATCGCGTGCCAGATTGTGACTTGCAGCGGTCGATTCCTCGACCATCGCGGCGTTCTGCTGCGTGCCCTGGTCGATGGACGTGACCGCGCGGTTGACTTCCGACAAGCTGGTCGCCTGCTCTCGTGAGGCCTGCACGATCGCGGTCACGTTCGTGTCGATCTCGAGAACCTGGGCGACAATACGTTCAAGAGCCACGCCAGTTTCGTTGACGAGGGAGACGCCGGAGCGCACCTGCTCGCCTGACTTGACGATCAGTTCCTTGATGTCCTTGGCAGCGGCCGCCGAGCGCTGTGCCAGCTCGCGCACTTCCTGAGCGACAACCGCAAAGCCCCGGCCCGCCTCACCGGCCCGCGCCGCCTCGACACCGGCATTGAGCGCAAGAAGATTGGTCTGGAACGCGATCTCGTCAATCAGCCCGATGATGTTGGAAATCGCGCCCGACGAAGCTTCGATCTTGCCCATCGCCTCAACCGCGTCGCGCACGACATTGCTCGAACGCTCGGCGTCCTCGCGGGTGCGGTTGACCAGCTGGCCAGCCTCTTCTGCCCGTTTGCTAGAGTCGGTGACCGTCGCGGTGATCTGCTCGAGCGCTGCGGCGGTTTCCTCGACCGAAGCTGCCTGCTGCTCGGTCCGCTTGGACAGGTCTGCGGCGGCAACGCGGATCTGTTCCGACCCCGCAGCAATTGTGCTGGCGTTCTGACCAACACCTTTCATCGCAGCGCACAGCTTCTGCGCAGCCTGATTGAAATCCACCCGCACCGCTTCCATGGACGGCACGAATGCACGATCGATGTTCTGGTCGAGATCCCCGTCGGCCAGTTTGCGCAGGCCTGCGGCAAGCGCGGTCACCGCCCCCATCCGCTCGCTGACATCCGTGGCGAACTTGACGACCTTGAACACCTTGCCATGGATGTCGACAATCGGATTGTAGGCAGCCTGAATCCAGACCTCCTTGCCGCCTTTGCCATAACGGACAAACTCATTGGCAATGAACTCGCCATTGGCAAGGCGTTGCCAGAAGGTTCGGTAGTCCTGCGTTTCGATATATTTGGGATCGCAGAACATCCGGTGATGGCGCCCCTGTATCTCGGACAGATGATAATTGAGCGTGGCGCAGAAATTTTCGTTGGCGGTCAGGATCGTGCCATCGGGAGAGAATTCGATCATCGCCTGTGACTTCGAGATCGCCTCCAGCTTGCCGGCATCCTCGACGGCCTTCTGGCGCATGGCCGTAATGTCAGTCGCGAACTTGACCACCTTGTACGGCTTGCCGCCTCGCATGACCGGATTGTACGACGCCTCGATCCAGATTTCCTTGCCGCCTTTGCCTAGCCGCTTGTATTGGCGGCTATCGTATTCGCCCTGCGCAAGTCGCGCCCAGAAATCACGATAGTCGGCGCTGTTGGCCTCTGCTGGCTCGACGAACATGCGATGATGCTGCCCGACGATTTCCTTCAGATCATAGCCCAGCGCGGTGCAGAAATTGGCGTTTGCGTCCAGAATTTTGCCGGTGAGGTCAAACTGGATGATCGCCTGGGATCGATCCATGACAGCAAGCACGGCGGTGCTGTCGGATGTCAGGAAAGAAGGTAGCTTGGGCACGGAAAACCTCGCGAGATCGGTTGAAACGCCAGTACAGGTCCCCCCAGGTACCGATGCCTACCGAGCCCATTCGGGCTAGTTTCCGTCTTTTGCCATCCCGCGCCAAACCTAGATCAGAATCGTTAATTGTTCGTTTTACTTCCCGTTATCGCGGAACCTTGGCGCGCGCGTCAGTATATCTCTTGATCGCAGCGTTCAATTCGCCGCCAAGAATGAAAATTGCCGAAACAATATAAAGAAATACCAGCGCGATCATCAGAGATGCCAGTCCGGCATAAGTCGACGCATAGGATGAGAAGTGCCCCAGATAGGCGGCAAAGGCCGACGAGCCGACAACCCAGAACACCAGCGTGAACAACAAGCCAGGCACAATGTCCCGGAACTTGCGCCGGCCGGCAGGCAGGTAGAGATGCACGACGATCAGCGCAAAGACGATGATCAGCGCGGCAATGGAAATACGCCAAAGCGCAATCGTCCCGGTATAGGGCGTGATCCATGGCAGCGTCCGCTCGGCGATGCCGATGGCGATGGGCAGGAAAACCAGCAGCGTCGAGACGATCAGGAAGCCGATCGTCGCCAGGACGACGAAAGCAAGGCTTTGCGCACGCAGATAGAAGATCGAGCGCGTGTCGATGACGCGATAGGCACGGTTCAACCCTACCCGCAGCGCCTCGATGCCGTTGGACGCAAAATAGGCGGCGGCCAGAATACCAATAGTCAGGAAATCACCGCGCTGGATCGTCAGCACATTTTCGACCTCGCGCGCGATTGGAGCCGCAATCGCATCCGGCCAGGTGTCGAAGATCAGATGAACCGCCGTGTCGGCAAATGCCTGTGCGCCCAGAAAACTGGCGAGCGATGTCGCAAAGATCAGGAACGGAAATAGCGCGAGAAGCGCTGACAACGCGATGTGACTGGAAAGCGCCCAGCCATCGTCGTAATTAAAGTGTCCGAGAGCGTCCCCGAGAACGCGTTTGGTGATTGCAATTATCCGCAGCATCTTTTTGGCCGATTGTGTCCCGCACGCGAATATGGGAAATGAGGCCCACAACACGCAAGCCTACCGGGACGATAAGCGCCTAGGCGCCCTAAAGTTGCATAGCGTGCAAGACCTGGTTCAGAAAGAACGCCGATGTCCACAGCCTTCTATTTTCTCGCAATCCTGTTCATGTTCGCGGTGGTGGTGGTGCTCATTCGTGGACTGGTCAACATGATGAAGGGTGGCTCGGGCAATACTTCAAACAAGCTGATGCAGGCACGCGTGGTGCTCCAGTTTGTAGCGCTCGTGTTCATCATGATCGCACTTTACCTGTCTCAGACGGGCGGCTGACGAGGGAACCATGGTCAAGATCAACAAGGTATATACCCGCACGGGAGACGATGGCACGACGGGGCTTGGAGCTGGCCCGCGCCGGCCAAAGCATGACCTGCGGATCGAAGCATTCGGCACGGTGGATGAAGCCAATGCCTGCATCGGCATGGCGCGCATTCACACGGCAACAAGCCATCCCGAAATCGACGCCATGCTGAGCCGGGTCCAGAACGACCTGTTCGATCTGGGTGCCGACCTTGCCACCCCCGATACCGGCGAAGTGCTTTTTTCCTATGAGCCGCTGCGCATCATCGCCTCGCAGGTCGCGCGCCTCGAGAACGACATCGACGCACTCAACAAGCCGATTGCACCGCTGCGCTCGTTCATCCTGCCAGGCGGATCGCCAGCGGCGGCCGCACTGCATCTGGCACGCACCGTCTCGCGCCGCGCCGAACGGCTGATGGTGGAACTGTCGCAGACCGAAGGCGAGATCGTCGGAGGCGAGGCGCTGAAATACATCAACCGTGTCTCCGATTTCCTTTTTGTTGCCGGCCGCGCCGTCAATGACAATGGCACAACTGACGTGCTATGGGTGCCCGGTCAGAACCGCTGATCCGGGCCCGCCAGCCTGTCGCGTGCCGGGAGGCCCGATGTTCATACCGCTGCATGACGCCAACGCCCTGAAGCATATCCGCGCGCCGTACGTCACCTACAGCATCATCGCGATCAACTGCCTGATCTATCTGTTCGCGAAGGTCGCCACCGAGGATTTCGTCACGGCTGCAACAATCGGCCTTGGCTACATTCCCGTGACAATTTTCGAGGATGTCATCCGGCCGCCGACGATGGACATCGTCCCCGGCTATGCGACCTATGTGACCTACGCTTTCTTGCATGCCGATTTCTGGCACCTGGCGGGCAACATGCTGTTCCTCTGGGTGTTCGGCGACAATGTGGAGGACGCGCTGGGCCATTTCAGGTTCGCAATCTTCTATCTTGCCTGCGCGGTAGTCGGTGCGTTTGCTCACGGCCTGATCGTTCCGGACTCGCATGCGCCGCTGATCGGCGCATCGGGCGCAGTCGCCGGCATCGTCGCAGCCTATCTCATCCTCCATCCGCGCGTGAAAGTGTGGGTGCTGGCGCTCGGACGCGTGCCACTGCGCTTGCCAGCCTGGATCCTTCTCGCGCTGTGGGTGCTGTTTCAGTTTGCGATGCTCGCAATCATGGGAGAGGACGAGGTTTCATGGGCAGCTCATGTCGGCGGCATCCTCGCAGGGGCTATTCTGGTCGTGTTGTTGCGACGGCGGGGCGTTCCAATATTCAACCGCGAAATTGTACGCCCGCCAGCCGCGCAAGCAGCAACCCCTGCAGAGCAGCCATCCCGCTGGGGCCGGAACTGAATCGCAGTCCTCAAGCGAATTTTTCAAACGGTTTGACGTGCAAACCGATATTGACGCTGGGCAGAGGGATGACTACAGCCTCTGCAGCTACGGCATGCATCCACCCGTCGCAAAGCAGGAAACGTGACATATGTTTCCAGTCAAGGGATGGTCTGAGGCGCAACAGCCGGCCCGAAACATCGTCTGAAAGGTCCTAAGCGCATGAAAGTACTTGTTCCGGTAAAGCGGGTTGTCGACTACAACGTGAAGATCCGTGTGAAGTCCGACGGGTCGGGCGTCGAGCTTGCCAATGTGAAAATGTCGATGAACCCGTTCGACGAGATCGCCGTCGAAGAGGCGCTCCGTCTGAAGGAAGCCGGCAAGGTCGAAGAGATCATCGTGGTATCGATCGGACCGGCGCAGGCCCAGGAGACGATCCGCACCGCGCTGGCCATGGGCGCCGACCGTGGCATCCTGATCAAGGTTGATGACGTCGTTGAGCCGCTGGCTGTCGCCAAGCTGCTGAAGGGCGTGGTCGAGGCCGAAGCCCCGCAACTCGTCATCCTCGGCAAGCAGGCAATTGACGACGACGCCAACCAGACCGGCCAGATGCTGGCAGCGCTGCTCGGCTGGGGCCAGGCAACCTTTGCCTCCAAGGTCGAACTCGGCGATGGCTCGGCTCAGGTCACCCGCGAAGTCGACGGCGGCCTGCAGGTCGTAGACGTCAAGCTGCCGGCGATCGTCACCACCGACCTTCGCCTCAACCAGCCGCGCTATGCTTCGCTACCCAACATCATGAAGGCCAAGAAGAAGCCGCTCGACGAGAAGGCCGCTGCCGACTACGGCGTCGACACGGCGCCGCGCCTGAAGGTCCTCAAGACCGAGGAGCCAGGCGGCCGCAAGGCAGGCGTCAAGGTCAAGGACGTGGCGGAACTGGTTTCCAGCCTCAAGTCCGCTGGCGTCCTCTAACTCGGTCACAAGGAGATTACGAACATGGCTATTCTTCTGATTGCCGAACATGACAACGCATCCCTTTCCGACCAGACCGCCAAGGCGCTGAGCGCTGCCTCGCAGATCGGCGGCGACGTCGACGTGCTGGTTGCCGGCAAGGGCGCACAGGCTGTCGCCGATGCAGCCGCCAAGCTCGGCGGCGTGCGCAAGGTGCTGCTGGCTGATTCGGACGAGCTTTCCGAGCGCCTCGCAGAACCGACCGCTGCCCTGATCGTCTCGCTGGCCGACGGCTACGACGCCATCATTGCGGCTGCCACCACCACCGGCAAGAACGTGCTGCCGCGCGTTGCCGCCCTTCTCGACGTGATGCAGATCTCGGAAATCACCGAAGTTGTCTCGGCCGACACCTTCAAGCGCCCGATCTATGCCGGCAACGCGATCCAGACCGTCCAGTCGAGCGACGCCAAGAAGGTCATCACCGTGCGCACGGCTTCGTTCTCGGCTGCCGCTGACGGTGGTTCGGCTGCGGTCGAGACGGTTGCAGCAGCCGCCAATCCGAGCCTGTCCAGCTTCGTCGAAAACCGCCTGTCGGAAAGCGATCGTCCGGAACTGACTTCGGCCAAGGTCATCATCTCGGGCGGCCGTGCTCTCGGCTCGTCGGAAAAGTTCGAGGAAGTCATCCTCCCGATCGCCGACAAGCTCGGCGCTGCAGTCGGTGCCTCGCGCGCTGCGGTCGATGCGGGCTATGCCCCGAACGACTGGCAGGTCGGCCAGACCGGCAAGGTGGTTGCCCCCGAGCTCTACATCGCCGTCGGCATCTCCGGCGCGATCCAGCATCTTGCTGGCATGAAGGACTCCAAGGTGATCGTCGCCATCAACAAGGACGAAGAAGCCCCGATCTTCCAGGTGGCGGATTATGGCCTCGTCGGCGACCTGTTCACCATCCTGCCAGAGCTTGAGAAGGCGCTTTAAGCCTTCCCTCTTGGCCAATGTGCCAACATGACCTAATTTGCGTCGGGCGGGGTAGACACAAGCTACCCCGCCCTTCTATTTTGCACTGCAATAAGTGACGGCCATCACGGCCGCCAACAGGATTGACGTCATGACGGGCAAGATCGAAACACTGGGTGTCGTTGGCGCGGGCCAGATGGGCAGCGGCATCGCGCATGTCGCCGCGCAGGCCGGCTACAAGGTGAAGCTGTACGACATTTCCAGCGATCGGATCGAAAGCGGGATTGCCACGATCAACGGCAACATGGCCCGTCAGGTTGCGTCCGGGAAATTGGACGATTCCGTGCGTCGCAGGGCAATCGAACTAATCGCTCCCGCCACCACGATGGAAGACCTTGCTGACGTCGACCTGGTCATCGAAGCCGCCACCGAAGACGAAAGCGTCAAACGCAAGATCTTCGCGCAGCTTTGCCCGATCCTTAATCCCGAGGCATTGCTGGCGACCAATACATCGTCAATCTCGATTACCCGGCTGGCCGCGCAAACCGATCGGCCCGAGCGGTTCATTGGCATTCATTTCATGAATCCGGTGCCGCTGATGAAGCTGGTTGAACTGGTGCGCGGCATCGCGACAGAAGACTCGACCTTTGAGTCGGCCCGTGAATTCGTTTCAAGTCTCGACAAGACCGTCACCGTCGCGGAAGACTTCCCCGCTTTCATCGTCAATCGCATTCTGTTGCCGATGATCAACGAAGCGATCTACACGCTGTACGAAGGCGTCGGCACCGTCGAGGCCATCGACACCGCCATGAAGCTGGGTGCCAACCATCCAATGGGTCCGCTGCAACTGGCCGACTTCATCGGGCTCGATACCTGCCTGTCAATCATGCAGGTTCTGCATGACGGGCTGGCGGATTCCAAATACCGCCCCTGCCCGCTGCTGGTGAAATATGTCGAGGCCGGCTGGCTGGGACGCAAGACCGGTCGTGGCTTCTATGATTATCGCGGAGAACACCCGGTCCCGACGCGCTGATTTAGGGAGCGTCGATCAATGTCGCGGCTGACGGAACCAGCCGGGGCGGTGCATTGACCCTGATCCGATCGCGACCTTCGCGCTTGGCCAGCAGCAGGTTCTGATCGGCCACACGAAAGACCTGCGGGAAATTGGCCTGGCCATCATGGATGGCGCCACCAATGCTGACGGATATCGGATGGGGCCGGCCATCTGGCCGGAAGTCCACGCAGGCCACAGCCATCCGCACGCGCTCCGCAACCTTTGCCATCACCGCGCCGTTGGCATCCGGCAGATGGATGCCAAACTCCTCGCCACCCAGCCGCCCGATCACATCATCACGGCGTAACACCGAAGCCATCGCCTCGGAAATCAGCCGAAGCGCTTCATCTCCGCTGTCGTGACCGAAACGGTCATTGACGACCTTGAAGTGGTCGACGTCGACGACAAGCAAAGCGCCTCCCGGCGCGTTACGTGCGCATGCTGCTTCAAGCCGTGTCTCCACAAGGGCGGAAAAGGCGGAACGGCTGAGGCTGCCCGTCAAACTGTCGCGCGATGCAAGGTCGCGCAAACGCCGGTTTGCAATCGCCAGTTCACGCAGCTTGTGATTGAGATAGAAAAAGAACGGGCCGCCGATCACAATCGGCAGCACGATTGCACTGGAAATACTCTCACGCAGAACATCGTCGCCAAACTGCCGGAAGACAAACCAGTGATAGGCGACAGCTATGCACACCGCCACCGACGTTCCCGACAATGTCCAGGCAACTACACGGGCAAGGCCCCTTATGGAAAAAGCACCCCGACTATCGCTACTGCGCAAGTAAAGCCTCCCACCCTGCTTCCTGCGTTCAATCAAAGATGCCGAAAACAGATGAACGCCGGGTTATCAGCAACACACAACTGCGCCTCGCCGACATTTATTCTTTTGCCACCCCTATTTGAGTGAACGAGCCTTTACAAAATCGCGGCGCAGTAACAGTATCGCGCCCAATCCGGCCCATTCAGGAGCCGGGCGCAAATAACCGGGACGTTACTTAAGTGGAGGTTTTTCGTATGTCATCCAGGACCCGCAAGCTGCTCGCAGCATCGGTCGCAGGCGCAGCTTTTCTCGCTGCCTCGGCCGCCGCACAGGCTGAAGATGTCAAGATTGGCATTATTCTGGGCTTTACCGGCCCGCTCGAAAGCATCACGCCAGGAATGGCCGCAAGTGCCGAGCTGGCAATGAAGGAAATCAACGACAGCGGCCTGCTGCTTGATGGCAAGAAGCTGGTATCGGTTCGCGCCGACTCGACCTGCATCGACAACGCTGCAGCAACGGCCGCAGCTGAACGTCTGGTGACGACGGAAAACGTCTCCGCCATCGTCGGCGCTGACTGCTCGGGCGTGACGATCGGCATCGTCAACAACGTTGCGGTGCCAAACGGCGTTGTGATGATTTCCCCGTCCGCCACCTCGCCTGCGCTGAGCGACATTGCCGACAACGACTACTTCTTCAGAACCTCGCCATCCGACGCACGTCAGGGCAAGGTCATCAGCGACGTTCTGGGCTCGAAGGATGTCAAGACAGTCGCCGTCAGCTACACCAACAACGACTACGGCAAGGCCTTCTCCGACTCGTTCGTCTCTGCTTTTGAAGCCGCTGGCGGCAAGGTGACGATCGCTGCTCCACATGACGACGGCAAGGGCGACTACTCCGCTGAAGTCGGCGCACTGGCCGCAGCAGGCGGCGAGGCTCTCGTTGTGCTCGGCTATGTCGACCAGGGCGGCGTTGGCATCATCCGCGCTGCTGTTGACACGGGCGCGTTCGAAACCTTCGTGCTTGGCGACGGCATGTACGGCCAGAGCCTGATCGCCGCGATGGGCGATGGCGTTGAAGGCTCCTATGGCGTGATCCCAGGCACCGAAGGCGAAGGCGCAACGAAGTTCGCCGAGGCAGCTACCGCCGCCGGCCTCGATCCGTCCAGCTCCTACACCGGCGAAAGCTATGATGCCGCTGCGCTGATCGCACTGGCCATGCAGAAGGCCGGATCGACCGACCGCACCGCAATCCGCGATGCGATGCTCGATGTCGCAAACGGTCCGGGTGAGAAAATCCTGGCCGGCGACCTCGCGCGCGGCCTTCAGATCCTCAAGGACGGCGGCGATGTCGACTATGTCGGCGCAACCAATGTCGAGCTGATTGGCCCAGGCGAAGCAGCCGGAACCTACCGCGAATACGTCATCGAAGGCGGCGAGTTCAAGACTGTCCAGTTCCGCTAAAAAAACGTGAGACAAAGAGTCCGGCCCTGAAAAGCGCCGGGCTCTTTTTCAATCCGGCGGGAGGCCAGCGGACCGGCCTTTCACCCATGCTTTGATGGACGACGACCCTCCGACTGCATGGATTTGACGGACTTTCTTGGTTCAGGAAGCGGGTTTTCGTTAGAGAATGCAGAAAAATGGCGTGAAAACGCCAGATGGGACGCATTTCCCTATTGCTTTAAGCTTGAAGATTCCGCTTCATCGCACGACAACAACAACGAGCCGAAAAGGCTCAAGGGGACGCGGATGATCCGGGTAGATGATCTGCACATGCATTTTGGAGGCCTCAAGGCCGTCGACGGGGCGAGTATCGAAATCGCCAAAGGCTCGATTACCGGCCTGATCGGTCCAAATGGTGCAGGAAAAACAACACTCTTCAACGTTATCGCAGGCCACTACAAGCCCAGCTCCGGCAAGGTGTGGCTCGGTGACGAAAACATTACCGGCCTGTCGCCGCACCAGCTCTTCCATAAGGGATTGCTGCGTACATTTCAGATTGCCCACGAGTTCTCCACGCTGACAGTGCGCGAAAACCTGATGATGGTACCGGACAACCAGCCCGGTGAGCGGCTGGTCGATGTGTGGATACGTCCGTCGAAGGTACGTGATCGAGAAGAAGAAGTTCGAGCCAAAGCCGACGAGGTGATCGAGTTCCTCGAAATATCGCATGTCGCGGACGAACTCGCAGGCAACCTTTCAGGCGGTCAGAAGAAGCTTCTCGAGCTGGGCCGCACGATGATGGTCGATGCCAAGATCGTGTTTCTCGACGAGGTCGGCGCAGGCGTCAACCGCACGCTCCTCAACACGCTTGGCGACGCGATCCTGCGCCTCAACCGCGAGCGCGGCTATACTTTCTGCATGATAGAACACGACATGGATTTTATCGGACGCCTGTGCGACCCGGTCATCGTCATGGCTGAGGGCAAGGTGCTCGCAAAGGGGACCGCCAACGAGGTCAAGGCCAACGAGCAGGTCATCGAAGCCTATCTGGGCCGAGGGCTGAAGAACAAGCCAGCGCGCAAAGCCAGAGGAGGCACCCAATGAGCTTCCTGATTGGTGAAACCATGCGCGGCGGCTATGGCGGCGCAGATATTCTCAACGGCTGCACCATTGCGGTCGACAAGGGCGAGATTGCTGTCATCGTCGGCCCCAACGGCGCGGGCAAATCGACAGCGATGAAAGCCATTTTCGGCATGCTGCCTTTACGTGAAGGCCGCGTGACACTGGCAGGCCAGGACATCACTGCCTTGTCGCCGCAGGACCGCGTCAAGGCCGGCATGGGCTTTGTGCCGCAAACATCGAACGTCTTCGTGTCGATGAGCGTCCAGGAAAACCTCGAAATGGGGGCCTATATCCGCCACGACGACTTTTCCGACACGATGGAGCAGGTTTTCGACCTTTTCCCGATTCTGAAGGAAAAGCGCAGGCAGCCCGCCGGCGAGCTGTCGGGTGGACAGCGCCAGCAGGTCGCGGTCGGTCGGGCTCTGATGACACGGCCCTCGCTGCTGATGCTCGACGAGCCGACCGCGGGCGTGTCACCGATTGTGATGGACGAATTGTTCGATCGCATCATCGAGGTTGCCGCCACCGGCATCGCCATCCTGATGGTCGAGCAGAACGCGCGCCAGGCACTCAATATCGCTGATCGCGGCTATGTGCTGGTTCAGGGTTCCAACCGCTTTACGGATACCGGAGAGGCGCTGCTCGCCAATCCGGAAGTCCGTGCAACGTTCCTGGGAGGCTGAGGATCATGGACGGTTTCCTCAACGCTCTCGTTGTCTTTGCCAATTTCGTCTTCCTGCCCGGTCTCGCCTATGGCGCGCAGCTGGCGCTGGGCGCGCTTGGCGTCACGCTGGTCTACGGCATCCTGCGCTTTTCCAATTTCGCGCATGGCGACCTGATGGCCTTCGGCACGATGATCACGATTCTCGTGACCTGGTGGCTGATGGGCATGGGCATCAACTTCGGCCCCCTACCAACGGCGCTGCTGGCGTTGCCCATCGGGATCTTCGGCGCGGTTGCGATGGCGCTGTTCATCGACCGTTTCGTGTTTCGCTTCTATCGAAAGCAGCGATCCGACGGTATCGTTTTCGTGATGGCCTCGGTCGGGGTGATGTTTGTTCTCAACGGCATCGTGCGCCTCATCATCGGCCCCAACGAACAGCGTTTTGCCGACGGCGAACGCTTCCTGATCACCGTCAAGGAATTTCGTGACCTCACCGGTCTGGCGGAGGGCCTGGCAGTACGGCTGCCCGTGGCAATCACCATTGTCGTCGCGATCATGGTCGTGGCTGCGCTGTTCTGGTTCCTGCAAAGGTCCAAGACCGGCAAGGCGATGCGGGCCTATTCGGACAATGAAGACCTTGCGCTTCTGTCGGGCATCAACCCTGACCGTGTGGTCATGGTGACGTGGATCATCGCAGCCTCGTTGGCGACCATTGCCGGCGTGCTCTACGGCCTCGACAAGAGCTTCCGACCTTTCACCTATTTCCAGCTTCTGCTGCCAATCTTTGCATCGGCCATTGTCGGCGGCATCGGGCAGCCGCTGGGAGCTATCGCAGGCGGATTCGTCGTTGCCTTCTCCGAGGTGACCCTGACTTACGCCTATAAAAGGGTGCTTGAATATCTCGGCTTTGCACCGGACGGGCTCGTCCAGTTGCTGTCGACCGAATACAAGTTCGCCATTTCATTCGTCATCCTGGTGCTCGTGCTCCTCATACGGCCAACCGGTATCTTCAAGGGGCGCGTGCTATGAGCAACACACAGCGCATCATTTTCCTGTATGCCGGCATGGCACTGCTTCTGGCCATTGTTGGCGTCATGCAGAGCTGGACACTCAGCCTGACGATCATGAACCTGTGCCTGATCTCCGCGATCATGTCGCTGGGCGTGAACATGCAGTGGGGCTACGCCGGCCTGTTCAACGTCGGTATCATGGGCTTTGCCGCGCTCGGCGGCATTGCAGCCGTGCTGACCTCGATGCCGCCAGTGCCTGGCGCATGGCAGGCAGGCGGAACCGGGATCGGCCTCACGCTGCTGGCGCTGATCGGAACAATCGCCGCAGTCATCTTCGTGCGCTCGCGCACACGCGGTGTCATGCGCACCGTTTCGACATTGCTGGTGGCAGTGGCAGGTTACTTCATCACCCGCACCTTCTTCGACCCTGCGGTCGAAGCGATCGAGGCGGTCGATGCTGCGCGAACCGGCTATCTCGGCGGGCTTGGCCTGCCGATCCTGTTCTCGTGGCTGGTGGGTGGCATTTTCGCGGCGGCAGCCGCATGGCTGGTCGCGAAGATCGCGCTGGGCCTGCGCTCCGACTACCTTGCCATCGCAACGCTGGGCATTTCGGAAATCATCATTGCCATCATGCGCAACGAGGAATGGCTGACACGCGGCGTGAAAAACGTCTCGGGCCTGCCCCGTCCCGTCGCGTATGAAGTCCAGTTGCAACAGGCTCAGTGGTTCATCGACCTCTCCGCCAAGCTTGGCACCAATCCGATCTTCTTCTCGGCGATCTATGTCCGCCTGTCCTATGCGATCCTGTTCGCGCTCGTTCTGATCATCCTGATGTGGCTGGCTGAACGCGCACTCAACTCGCCATGGGGCCGGATGATGCGCGCCATCCGCGACAACCGCGATGCGGCTGAAGCGATGGGCAAGGACGTGACCGGGCGGCATTTGCAGATCTTCGTTCTGGGTTCGGCGGTGATCGGCATTGCCGGCGCGATGCTGACCACACTCGACGGGCAGTTCACGCCGGGCCAGTACAACCCGCTGCGCTTCACCTTCCTCATCTGGGTGATGGTGATCGTTGGCGGCTCGGGCAACAACTGGGGTGCGGTTCTTGGCGGATTCCTGATCTGGTTCGTCTGGGTGGAAGCCGAGCCGGTCGGCGCCTGGCTGATGGCGCTTCTGACATCGGGCATGGCAGCAACAAACCCGGTAAAGCTGCATCTGGCTGACGCGGCACCCTATATGCGACCGCTGCTGATGGGGCTAATCCTGCTCCTGATGCTGCGCTTCGCACCAAGGGGGCTGATCCCCGAGCGGGGCGCACCGTCAATCCAGAAACGATAAGCCGATCAAAAGAGCCTCGAAAATTGTTTCGAGGCTCTTTTCTTACATGGCAGCTTCAATCAGCCGTTTTGCATCAGGGCTGGCCCATTCCGCGGGGCCGTTCATATTGGCAAGAAGGCAGCCCTCTTCATCGACGAGAAGCGTGACCGGCAAGCCATAGGCGAGGCCTCGACGCTTCAGATCGTTGAAAAGGCCCAGCGTTGATTCGCGGTAGTAGCCGAGCGCATCAACGCCGGTCTCCGAAAGAAAGGCCTTGGGCTTGTCATCGCTGCCCGTGTCGACATTGATCGCCACCACCTCGAACTTGTCGCTGCCCATTTCTTCCTGAAGCTGGTTCAACGCCGGCATTTCATGACGGCAAGGTGCGCACCATGTCGCCCAAAGATTGATCAGCAAGGTCTTCCCTGCCAAGTCAGCAACAGTCATCGGCGTGCCATCAGGAGCGTTGAAGGCAAGATCCCCCAGAGCACGCGGCGGCTTGCTGGCGAGCATGGCTGCAACCTCGCCACGTGCGGCGGCATCGACGGCGGCGATCTTGTCGTCGCGCGCCGGACAGGTCGCGCCACTCGATTCACTGGCCGCAACCAATTGCGTGTTGTTGCCAGACAGGCCTCCGAACAGGTATACGCCAAGCGCGCCGACACTCATGCCGGCCACGATTGCCACCGCGATCATCCGTCCAGCGGGCAGGTGGAGTTTTCCGTTTGCCATCAATCACTCCAGTCAGTCTTTCGGGGGCCGTACCACGATGAGCGAGAACAAGGCCAGCAACCAGATGTGGGGCGGACGATTTGCCTCGGGCCCAGCAGCGATCATGGAAGCGATCAACGCTTCGATCAGCTTCGACAAGAAGCTTTACACGCAGGACATCCGCGGTTCGATTGCCCACTCTGAAATGCTGGCTCAAACCGGCATAATTTCAGCGGAAGATCAAAAGAAAATCGCTGAAGGCCTGAACACGATCTTGTCAGAGATCGAAGCTGGCACCTTTGAATTCTCGGCACGGCTCGAAGACATTCACATGAACATCGAGGCGCGCCTTGCCGATCTGATCGGGCCGTCAGCCGGTCGCCTTCATACTGCGCGTTCGCGCAACGACCAGGTTGCGCTCGACTTCCGCCTTTGGGTCAAGGAAGAGCTGCAGCGCACCGCCAATGCCCTTGTCGGGCTGATCGAGGCGTTTCTGGATCGCGCCGAAGAGCATGCTGCAACGGTGATGCCGGGCTTCACCCATCTGCAGACCGCGCAGCCGGTAACCTTCGGCCATCACTGCATGGCCTATGTCGAGATGTTTGCCCGCGACCTGTCGCGCGTTCGCGACGCAATCCGCCGGATGGATGAATCGCCGCTGGGTGCAGCCGCGCTGGCCGGCACCGGATTCCCGATCGACCGCCAGATGACTGCAAAGGCGCTCGGCTTTCGCGAGCCGACCCGCAACTCGATCGACAGCGTGTCCGACCGCGACTACGCGCTGGAGTTTCTCTCCACTGCCGCAATCTGCGCAACCCATTTGTCCCGCTTGGCGGAAGAGATCGTCATCTGGTCGACGCCGCAATTCGGCTTCATCCGTCTTTCGGACCAGTTCTCGACCGGCTCATCGATCATGCCGCAGAAGAAGAACCCGGACGCAGCCGAACTGGTGCGCGCCAAGACCGGCCGCGTCAACGGTCATCTGATCGGCCTGCTGACCGTAATGAAGGGCCTGCCGCTGGCCTATTCCAAGGATATGCAGGAAGACAAGGAAGCCGTGTTCGACGCAGCTGAAACGCTCGACCTGATGGTTGCAGCGATGACCGGCATGGTGCGCGACATGACGATCAACACTGCCGCGATGAAGAAGGCAGCCGGATCGGGTTATTCGACCGCGACGGACCTTGCCGACTGGCTCGTGCGCGAGGCGGGCCTGCCCTTCCGCGAAGCGCATCACGTTACCGGCCGCGCCGTGGCGCTGGCCGAAGAAAAGAAGCTGCCGCTGGAACGACTTGCACTGACCGACCTGCAGGCAATCGACAGCCGCATCAACGACTCGATCTTCGACGTGCTGTCGGTCAACGCCTCGGTCAAAAGCCGTTCGTCCTTCGGCGGCACCGCGCCACAGGAAGTCCGTCGCCAGACCCGCTACTGGCGCAAGCGTCTCAAACAGGGTGCGTAAGCGGCGAATTTTCGCTACACAACCGTAACGAACACGCAAGACGGACAGGCTCATGCGCGCGCCACATATTCTGAGGACCACATTGCTGCTCGCAGCAATTGCCACCGTGGTGACGGCCTGCGGCCGCCGCCCAGGGACGCTCGATACGCCCTATGAGGCAGCAATCGAGGCGCGGCGCGAAGCCGAACGCAACAACCAGCCCCTGCCACCGGAGCCAAAAGCTCCGGTGCAGGACAAGCGCTTCATTCTCGACAGCCTCATCTAGGAACCGCTTCGGTGAACCATTTTGAATATCGCAACGGCGTCCTGCACGCCGAAGACGTCTCGGTGCCTGCGATTGCCGAGGCCGTCGGCACGCCGTTCTACTGCTACTCCACGGCGACCCTGACCCGGCACTATAATGTCTTTGCCGGCGCTTTCTCCGACATTGACGCGCAGGTCTGCTTTGCGGTCAAGGCGAACTCGAACCAGGCAGTGATCGCCACGCTGGCTCGTCTTGGCGCGGGAGCGGATGTCGTTTCAGGCGGCGAGTTGCGTCGCGCATTGGCTGCAGGCGTTCCGGCAAGCAAGGTGCTGTTCTCCGGCGTCGGCAAGACCGCCGAGGAAATGGACTACGCGCTCGCAGCCGGCATCCACTGCTTCAACGTGGAATCATTGCCGGAACTGGAAGCACTGTCGGCGCGCGCTATTGCGACCGGACACACGGCGCCGATCTCGCTGCGAATCAATCCGGACGTCGACGCCAAGACGCACAAGAAGATCTCGACCGGTAAGTCGGAAAACAAGTTCGGTATCGCCTGGAAGGACGCGCGCGCGGCCTACGCCAAGGCCGCCAGCCTGCCCGGTCTGGCGATTACTGGCATCGACATGCATATCGGCAGTCAGATCACCGAACTGCAGCCGTTCGACGATGCAATTTCACTGCTGGTGGAGTTGACGAAGACGCTGCAGGAAGACGGTCATCCAATCTCGCATATCGACTTGGGTGGCGGCCTCGGCGTTCCCTATCGCAATGACAACACACCCCCGCCTTTGCCGGACGCATACGCTCAAATGGTCAAGCGCCATGTCAAGCCGCTTGGCATGAAGGTGATGTTCGAACCGGGAAGGCTGATTTCCGGCAACGCGGGAATTCTCGTTTCGCAGGTGATCTTCGTCAAGGAAGGCGACGCCAAGAACTTCCTCGTCGTCGACGCGGCGATGAACGACTTGATCCGCCCGACACTCTATGACGCGTTCCACGAAATTCAGCCGGTGATCGAGCAACCGGCCGACGCACCGCGCCTGATCGCAGACGTGGTTGGCCCGGTGTGCGAGACCGGCGACTATCTTGGCCTCGACCGCGACCTGCCGAAGCTGGCAACCGGCGATCTGATCTACGTTTCCACCGCTGGTGCCTATGGCGCGACGCAAGCCTCGACCTACAACACCCGCCTGCTGGTGCCGGAGGTGCTGGTCAATGGCGACCGCTTCCACGTCGTGCGCCCGCGCCCGACCTATGAGGAACTGATCGGCATGGATTCCATGCCCGACTGGCTTTGAGGTCGCACGGCATCACGATTTGTTGGCCGCCTCGCCTTCGCCCTGTTTAGTGCTATCTTCGGCACGATGAAATGACGCGATTTCGCGGAAGGGACGCATGGCGAACGGCACCGATGGCACCACTGGCCTGCTGACGCGGCTGTCGCACACCCGTGCGGCAGTGCGTGCTACGGTGGTGATCGAGAGGTTGTGGCCGCTGGTGCTGCCAGTCCTGATCGTGCTCAGCCTGTTCCTCAGCCTGTCATGGCTTGGCATCTTTAAGCTGCTGCCGGATTGGGCGCGGGTGATTTTGATCATTGCGCTCGCGCTTGCTGCGTTCGCCAGCCTCTACCCGCTGCGCTTCTTCCGCAAACCTTCTGTCGCCGAGATCGACCGCCGCATCGAACGGGTCAACCTTCTCGACCATGCGCCGCTGCTGACCCAGACAGACACCTTGTCGTCGGCATCGCAAGACAGCTTCGCGCAGGCGCTATGGCAAGAACACCAGAAGCGCATGGCAAAACGGCTTGGGCGGCTTTCTGGCGACATGCCGCGCACCCGCGTTCCTGAACGAGACCCTTGGGGCGTCCGCGCTGCGGCAGCGCTGCTTCTTGTGATCGCCTTTGCGTTTTCGCTTGGTCCGCAGGGCGGCACCCCTGCCGATGCTTTCCGCAGCCATTCCAGCGCAAATTCTGTCGCCGCGCGCATCGATGCCTGGGTCACGCCACCCGCCTATACCGGTCGTGCGCCGCTTTTTCTGACCGCCGATACCAGCGCAGAAATTCCGGTGTTCAATGTGCCGGCGGGTAGCGAGCTTGCCGTGCGCGTGGCCGGAGGCTCCGGCGAAGAAACGCTGTCCTGGCTCGCTGCAAACGACGCTGAGGCCATGGACATCACGGCTTCAAAGGACGTGTCAGCGGCGCAAGCCGCAGGCACCCTCGCCCGTCAGTTTGGCACGACGCTGGTCGCCGACGGGATGGTGACATTGCAGGCCGATGGCGATGATTTGCGCCGCTGGGCGTTCACGGTCACCCCCGACCGCGCACCGGTCATTCGGCTGACTGACGAGCCTCGGCGTGCGGTCAACGGCGCGCTCGAACTGAGCTATGAAATCGAGGACGACTATGGCGCGACGCAAGCCATGGCGATGTTCAAGCAGAGCGAGGCCGACCCGGCTGCACGCGCACTTTACGATGCGCCCGAAATGCCCCTGACGCTGCCCCGTCGCGGTGACGACAAACACAGCGCCCGCACGTCGCGCGACCTGACCGAACACGCCTGGGCCGGTTCACAGGTGGAAATGAAGCTGTGGGCGAAGGACGCGGCAGGACAGGAAGCGGAGAGTGAAACCCTCACCCTAAACTTGCCGGAGCGCAGCTTCGCCAATCCGCTGGCGCGCGCACTCGTGGAACAGCGTCGGATTCTGGCTCTCGACGCCAATCGCAAGCCCCATGTGCTGGCGTTGATGGATGCGATCACCCTTCGCCCCGAGGAGACGATCCCTGAACTGGCGCACTATCTCGGCATTGTCGCAGCAATGACACGCCTGCGTATGGCGACGAGCGACGACGAATTGCGCGACGTTGCCGACTATCTCTGGACCATGGCGCTGACCATCGAAGACGGCGCACTCAGTGCCGCCGAACGGCGCCTGCGGCAGGCGCAGGAGGCCTTGAAACAGGCGATCGAAAATGGCGCCAGCGACGAAGAACTGCAGCAATTGATGACCGAACTGCGTGAAGCCATGCGCGACTTCATGCGGGAGCTGGCCGAGCGCGCGCTCGAGAACCCGAACCTGTCGCAACAGATGCCGGGCAATGCCCAGCAGCTGAGCCAGAGCGATCTGGAGCGGATGATGGACGAGCTGGAAAACCTTGCACGGTCCGGTGCGCAGGATCAGGCGATGGCCATGCTGCAGCAATTGCAGGAGATGATGAACAATCTGCAGGCTGGCAATCAGGGCCAGCAGGGTCAGGGCCAGCAAAACGAGATGCACCAGCAGATGAACAAGCTGGGCGAGATGATGCAGCGCCAGCAGGAACTGATGAACGAGACATTTCGTCAACAGCAACAGCGCCAACAGGGCCAAATGTCGCCGGAGGAGCTCACCGAGGCGCTGCGCGAACTACAGCAGCAGCAGGGCGAACTGCAGCAGCAGCTGCAGGAGCTTGGGCAGGCGCTGGAGGGCATGGGGCTGCAGCCAGGCGAAGGTTTCGGCGACGCCGGTGAAGCGATGGGCCGGGCTGAAGGTTCGCTCGGGCAAGGTCAGGGTGAGCGCGCGGTTGGAGAGCAAGGACAGGCGCTGGAAGCCCTTCGCCGGGGCGCACAGGACATGATGCAGCAGATGATGGAGGCGATGGGCGAAGACGGACAGGGCGAACAGGGTGGACGTCAGCAAAACGCCGACCGCGACCCGCTTGGCCGCCCCCGCGCGACGACCGGACCCGACTTTGGCAACAGCGTTCGCGTGCCGGACGAGATCGACGTGCAGCGGGCTCGCGAAATCCTCGAGGAAATCCGTCGCCGCCTTGGCAATGCTTTGAGCCCGGAACTGGAGCGCAACTATCTCGAACGCCTGCTGGAGATGCGATAAGCCCGCTCCACTCGTGGGGAGCGGGATCGCTTAGACTGTGCGGGTTGGGCGGATGATGTTCAGAAGCGCGCCGTAGGGCACCAGCATCACAAATGACAGCCCAACTTTGACAGCAAAATCGCCCAGCGCCAGCGACATCCACAATGGCACCTCGCCGCCGAACAGGAATGGCACGGCAAAGCCGAGCGAACCGTCTTCACGGCCAAGACCTGTGTCGAGAAAAGCAAAGCGCTCCGAAAAGGCGATGGAGAAGAACAGCACGGTGTCCACAGCCGAGCCGATGAGGGCACCGGTCAGCGGCGCGATCCACCAGACGCGTTCGCGCAACCGGTCGAACACCTGAACATCCAGCAGTTGAGCAACAAGGAAAGCCGATCCGGAGGCAACCGCGAGGCGGGGTGTTGCAAGCCAGATGGACAGCACCACGGCAATGGCGAAGCCGACATAGACCACCTTGCGCGCGGCCACGGGGCCAAAACGCCGGTTGGTCAGGTCATTGACGAGAAACGCCAGCGGATAGGTGAACGCGCCCCAGGTCAAAAGATCCTGAAGCCCGAAATATCCGAACGGATATTGTACAAGGAAATTCGAGGAGATGACGACAATGGCCATCGCGGCCACAAAGGGCCAATTCGTCGCAAAACGAGACATTTTTTTATCCTGGGTTATGGAACCAGACAGCGGGCTTTCGCCCGCTGAAATCATGTCAACCTGCCAAAGACAGCTTGATTAAGCTGCCTGCTGCTCAGCAAGCTTCTTGGTGATCTGCTTCTTGAGCAGACGTGCGCGCTGCGACAGATCGCCAGTGCCAGCCTTCACGAGGAACGCATCAAGGCCACCGCGATGCTCAACGGAGCGGAGCGCTGCAGCCGACACGCGCAGGCGCACGTTCTGGCCGAGAGCTTCGGAAATCAGCGTCACGTCGCACAGGTTCGGGAGAAACCGGCGGCGGCTCTTGTTGTTAGCGTGGCTAACGGTGTTACCAGTCATCACGGCCTTGCCGGTCAGTTCACAAGCGCGGGACATTTCATGCACCTTCGTTTTTGTTGCCAAGCCATGCCAAACTGCCGCACCATGTGCAAACGGCGCGCAGGCAAGTTCAGGCGGCCTTAGAAAAAGTTGCCCGTCCATAAGGGCATTTCGCGTTGCGGTCAAGCAGAAGCTGCGCTGACACACACAGGAACATGGCTCATACAATTGCCGAAATCGCTCGGCAATGACCCGATTACCGGTGAACGGTCAGGAAGGGACACCTGTACCCATGAAGAGAGCATCCATGCGGCGTCCACGCAATCTGTTCGTATTATTATGTGCGTTTCTCAGTGCACCAGCCATCGCGGCTGCGGAAACGGAATCGTTTCGTGCACACTATTCCGTGACCCTGCTGGGCATTCCCATCGGCAAGGGCAGTTTTGACAGCACGTTCAACGGCAACCGATTCTCGATTTCCGGCTCAGTCGCCAGTGCAGGCATTGCGCGCATCTTCGATCGCACCAACGCAACCACAAAAGTGGAAGGTGCGGTCGGAAAGCAGGCACCACAGCCCCGTTCTTTTGAGCTGGACTACACGTCGGGCAGCAAAAAGGGACGCACGCAGATCGGCTTTTCCGGCAATCGGGTTCACAAGGTGGTCAACCAGCCAGAACTGCCGACGCGCGATCGCTGGGTGCCGTTAACGCCGGCAGCACTTCAGGCAGCTCTTGACCCATTGTCATCGACGTTGGTGCGCACGGATGATCCAGCCAAGGTTTGCGCGCGGACGGTGAAGTTTTTTGACGGGGAACTGCGCGCGGACCTTCAGTTCGCTCATCGGGAGACAACCCAACGCGACGGCGAGCCGGTCGTCACCTGCAATGTGCGATTCGTTCCGGTGGCGGGTTATCAGCAAGGACGCAATCAGGTCGACTACCTCAAGAATCGAAGCCGGATTTCGATTTCCTTTGCCAGACTCGGCAACACCGGCTTTTACACGCCGGTGGAAGCGCATATCGGCACGCAGGTGGGAACCGTGCGCGTTGCCGCCACAAGCATCGAGCGGCGCTAGAAACACTGGCCCTTGCCGCCGCCTCGTGAGCCGGTTAACCCTTCTGGGACAGGCGGAGGGGCAGACATGACACGGGCAACACTGATCGGGTTTTCGGCGATCGTCATGTGGGCCTTGCTTGCTTTGCTGACGGCCCGGTCCGGCACCGTCCCGCCGTTTCAACTGTCGGCGCTCACATTTACAATCGGAACAGCGGTTGGTGTGGCGATGGGTGCGGTGGTGGCGCCAAAACGGCACGACCCGATACCGCCAATTGTCTGGCTCATCGGCATCGGCGGCCTGTTCGGCTACCACTTCTTCTACTTCACGGCCTTGCGCAACGCGCCTGCCGTGGAAGCAAGCCTGATCGCCTATCTGTGGCCTTTGCTGATCGTCGTCGGCTCGGCGCTTCTTCCCGGAGAGCGGCTGCGCTGGCACCATATCGCAGGCTCCGCTCTCGGGCTGGCGGGCGCGTTCCTGATCGTCACCAAGGGCGGCGCGCTGTCCTTCGATGCCCAATATGCATTCGGATATACAATGGCAGGGGTGAGCGCAGTCACCTGGGCCGCCTATTCGCTGCTATCGCGGCGCTTTCCGGCAGTGCCGACCAGCGTCGTGACGTGGTTCTGCGCGGCAACCGCGTTGCTGTCGCTGGTCTGTCACCTGCTGCTTGAAGAAACCATATGGCCGCAAACTACCGGCCAATGGCTGGCAATTGTCGGGCTCGGCCTGATGCCGGTAGGCGCGGCGTTCTACACATGGGATCACGGGGTCAAGCATGGCAACATCCAGGTGCTTGGCGCTGCAAGCTACGCCGCCCCGCTGTTGTCGACACTGGTATTGATTGCCGCGGGAGCAGCGACTGCGACCACATCCGTGCTCCTCGCTTGCCTGTTGATCACCGGCGGTGCTGTGCTCGCGGCCAAGACCATGCTGTTTGGCACCAAGACAACTGCCGCGAAGGAGGCAGACGTATGATGATGCCCTTTCCCGGTGGCCTCGAGGCCCATCCGAACGGCACCCTGCTGTTTTCCGCGGCTCTGGCGCTGTTCTACCTGCTGATGCAACGGCGCTCGCCATCATGGCGACGCACATTTGCCAAGGCCGGCTCGATCGTGCTGCTCGCAGTGCTGTCTCTGATCGTCGGCGGACCGGTTTTGCTGGCCGTGGCTCTGATCCTCAGCGCCGCAGGCGATGCGTTTCTAGCGCAGAATGGCGAGAAGAGTTTTCTGGCCGGGCTCGCAAGCTTCCTTGCCGCCCATCTTGTCTACATTGCCTTGTTCATGGTCGCCGGCAGCGGCGTCGAGATCCTTGTTGCACAACCCTGGCGACTCGCCCTTCCCGTCGCGGCGACGCTGGTGGGCGCTGTGTTGTTGCTAAGGCTGTTGCAGGTCGTCCCTGCCCCGATGAAACTTCCGATCACAGTCTATGTTGTCGCAATCGCCGCCATGATGCTGGCGTCCGCTACTGTTCCGGTGCCGCTGGTCATGCTCGGAGCCGCGCTATTTGTCGCCTCCGATGCGATCCTTGCGGTCGAAAGATTTCTGCTCGCGCCAAACTCCGCCCATCGTATCTGGGCGGGTCCGGCAGTCTGGGTCCTCTATTATCTGGCGCAGGCGCTGCTCACGCTCGGCTTCGTGCTCTAGGAAACGTCTTTCCGCTTGCGGATTTCCGCAAACACGGCCTCGTCCGAAGCCGTCTCCATACCGAGATTCTTGCGGATTGCCGGATCGTGCCAGCGCAGAAATGGATTGGTTGCCAATTCACGCCCGATCGTCGTGGGCAGCGTTGGCAAGCCTTCGGCCCGCAGCGCTTCGATGTCCTTGGCCCGCTCCTTGAGAAGCGAGTTGGTGGGATCGATGGTCAGCGCGAAGCGCGCGTTCGATGCAGTATATTCGTGACCGCAATAGACCGTGGTATTTGCCGGCAACGCGGCCAGCTTCTTCAACGATGCCAGCATCGTCGCCGGTGTCCCTTCAAAGAGCCGCCCGCACCCAAGCGCAAACAGCGTATCTGCGGTGAAGACGACAGCTGACTTCGGCAGGTAGTAGGACACATGACCTGCGGTGTGGCCCGGCGTTTCCAGAACGCGCACGGCTTCACCCAGCAGCTGCAACTCGTCCCCCTCGCGCACCGTCTCATCAATGCCGGGAATTTTGGCTGCTTCCGCCTCGGGACCGATGATCCTCAACCCGAAACGCTGCTTGAGCGCCAGATTGGCCTCAACATGATCCGGGTGGTGATGCGTGATCAACAACACGCTCGGCTTCCAGCCAGTACGGGCAATGGCGTCGAGGATCGGACGCTCTTCCGGAGCATCGACAATAGCCGTCTCGCCGCTTGCCGGATCATGCGCCAGGATGCCGAAATTATCGCTCCTGCACATGAACTGCTCGATCTTGATCGACATAATCTGCTCCTTTTCTCGTTCACCAACCATAGCCATGTCACGGCAGCATGAAAACCGCCATGGGAACGGGTTTCTTGAAGTCGGGGCAGGCTGCAGCTACGGTCGCCCAATGCTGTCAGACATCATCGACCTGCGGGCTTTCTACGCCTCTACCCTTGGAAGGGTGACCGAAATGGCGGTCGCCAAAGGCCTGTCTGCGATCTGGGCCAGCCAGCCCAACGAGCGCCTCGTCGGACTTGGATACGCTTTGCCGTGGCTGGAGCGCTTCGGCGCTGATGCGGAGCGCGTATTCGCCTTCATGCCTGCGACGCAAGGTGCGGTGAACTGGCCGTCGAATGGCAAGTCCGCCACGGCGCTGGTGTTCGAAGAAGAACTGCCGCTCTACGATTGCTCCATCGACCGTATGCTTCTGGTACACGCGCTGGAGCACGCGGAAAATCCGCGCGAGATGCTGATGGAAATCTGGCGCGTGCTGGCGCCGGGGGGGCGCCTGGTCATCGTCGTCCCCAATCGACGCGGCATGTGGGCGCGCTTCGAACATACGCCGTTTGGCACCGGGCGACCATTTTCACGAACGCAGCTCAGCATGCTGCTGCGCGACACCAATTTTACGCCGATGGCCTGGTCGGACGGATTGCATTTCCCGCCATCCCAACGACGCTGGGTGATGCGGATGCATGGATTGTTCGAGCGCACTGGCCGTCGTTTCTGGCCCATGTTCGCCGGTGTCCTCATCGTGGAGGCACAAAAACGCGTCTATCAGGGCATCCCTGTTGCCGCGCGTGCCTCGCGCCGCGTCTTTGTGCCCGTCCTGTCGCCCCAAGGTGCGCGGGCTATGCGCCTGCCTGCAGAAGAAAAGTGAAGCCGTGACGGTTCGTCCTATCGTTCGATATCCAGATACCATCCTCAAAACACCTTGCGCACCCGTCGAATTGTTTGACGAGGCGTTGAGGCAACTGGCTGACGATCTCCTGGACACGATGCGCGCAGCCCCCGGCGTCGGCATCACCGGCCCGCATATCGGCGCGCTGCGCCGCATCACGGTGATCGAACTTTCACCGCAAGACGGGGTCCGGATCTATGTGAACCCCCAGATTCTGGAGGCATCCTCGACCCTTCAGAAACACACCGAGGGCAGCGTCTCGATGCCGGGCGTCACTGAAGAAGTCGAACGACCTGACCGCATCCGTTTCCGCTATCAATCGCTCGACGGCAGCGAGCACGTTGCGCAGGCCGATGGGTTCCTTGCGACCTGTATCCAGCATGAGATCGACCAGCTCGACGGCATCTTCTGGTTGCAGCGTCTGTCGCGCCTCAAGCGGGACCGCGCGACGAAACGCTGGGAGAAGATGCGCCGCGATGGGCAGTGACTATTTACTGCCGATCTCGTCGAGATCGTATTTGGTGGACTGGTAGACGCTGTTGATCCAGTTGCCGAACAGCAGATGCGCGTGGGAACGCCAGCGGTTCAGCGGCGGACGGCTGGGATCGTTGTTCGGATAGTACTCGTGCGGAATGTCGACCGGCGTTCCCGACGCGACATCGCGGTCGTACTCGTCCTTCAGCGACGTCGAATCGTACTCGATATGATTGAACATATAGAGGCGGTTTCCCCGCTCCTCCGACAGCATGCACGGACCGGTCTCGTCCGACTCCATCAGCAGCTGAAGCCCGCTTTCAGGGCGAATATCGCTGCTGTGCACTTCGGTCCAGCGCGACACCGGAATCGCGAAATCGTCTGAAAAGCCCATCAGATAGGGCGAGGTCGGCGCGTTGTTGCGGTGACGGTAGACACCGAAGGCCTTCTTTTCCAGCTCGTATTTCGGCAGGCGATGGAAATGCCAGGCGGCCGCCATCGCGCCCCAGCAGATGAAGAACGAAGAATGCACATTGGTCGTCGTCCAGTCGAAGATCTGCGTCAGTTCATCCCAATAGCCAACCTCCTCGAAGGGCAGCAATTCGATCGGCGCGCCGGTCACGATGAAGCCGTCGAACTTGCGGTGCCGGACTTCCTCCCAGGTCTGGTAGAAGCTGATCAGATGCTCTTCCGACGTGTTCTTGGCGACATGCGTGCCGATGCGCACCAATGTCAGCTCAACCTGCAGCGGCGACGAACCGATCAGGCGCGCAAACTGTGTCTCGGTCTTGATCTTGTTCGGCATCAGATTGAGCAGCGCAATCTGCAGCGGACGGATGTCCTGTCGCAATGCCGTCTGCTCGTCCATGACAGGCACGCCCTCGCGCACGAGAATGTCGTGGGCGGGAAGCTGGTCAGGGATCTTGATGGGCATGGGCGAACACTCCAGACAAAAAAACCGGCGGCGAAATCGCGGCCGGTCCCAACGGACTGTTGCAAAGCGGCCCTTTAGCGACTTGTTTAACGTGGCTGCAAGCCGACCGGCCAAATCACCACGGGTATTGGGCGTCTTTTAGGCGTCGATGCACTTTGCGTCAACGCCAAAGCTTGATAGAGCAACCGCGCATTCAAAGCTGGATTTCTGCCATGACTAATGAGCTCCGCCCACAGCCGCGTCCCGGTATTATGGATATCGATGCCTATGTGCCAGGCAAGAGCCATGCCCCCGCAGGCGTGACGAAGGTCCATAAACTCTCGTCCAACGAGAACCCGCTTGGCCCCTCGCCGAAGGCTGTGGAGGCCGCACAGGCTGTTGCGTCCAGCCTGCAGCTTTATCCTGATGGCGCCGCCATGCGCCTGCGCGAAGCGATCGCCAGCACACACGGTCTCAACATCGCCAACATCATGGTGTTCAACGGTTCTGACGAAGCGCTGGCGCTGTTGTCGCGGATCTATCTGGGCGAAGGCGAAGAAGCGATCTATTGCGAGCACGGCTTCCTCGCCTATCCGATCTATATCCGCGCGGTCGGCGCGACGCCGGTTATCGCCAAGGAAACCGATGAGCGAGCCAATGTCGACGCGATCCTCGCCGCAGTGACGTCAAAGACGCGGATGGTGTTCCTTGCCAATCCGAACAATCCGACCGGTACCTATCTGCCGTTTGAAGAGGTCAAGCGGCTGCACGCGGGGCTTCCGAAGAACGTGCTCCTGATCATTGACGCTGCCTATGCAGAGTTCGTTCGCCGCAACGATTACGAGGCGGGCGTGGAGCTGGTGGCGGCCAATGAGAATGTCGTGATGACCCGCACCTTCTCCAAGGTCCATGGCCTCGGCGGCGCACGGATCGGCTGGATCTACGCACCCAAACACGTAACCGCGGCACTGGAGCGCGTACGCGACCCGTTCAACGTCAACGCAGTTGCCATCGAGGCAGGCGTGGCGTCGATGCTGGACCGCGATCACGTTCAGACATCGGTCGAGCATAATCTGAAATGGCTTGAGTGGACGACGGCGGAGCTGGAGAAGCTTGGCCTGCGCGTCACGCCCAGCGTCGGCAATTTCATCCTGATCCATTTTCCGGAAGACGATCGCAAGTCAGCCGCCCTGGCGGATGAGTATCTGGGCGCGCGCGGCTATCTGCTGCGCCGCGTTGCCGGCTATGGCTTTGCCAACGCCTTGCGCATGTCCATTGGCACCGAAGAAGCCAACCGCGGCGTCGTTGCCGCTCTGACAGAATTCCTGAAAGACTGAACTCATGTCCCAAAAGATGTTCGAAAGGATCGCCCTCATCGGCATCGGCCTGATCGGCTCGTCCATCGCCCGCGTTATCCGGCGCGAAGGTCTCGCCGGCGAAGTGGTGATCTCGACGCGCAGCGAAGCCACACTCAAGCGCGCAGAAGAACTGAACCTGGGTGACCGTTACACGACTGACGCCGCACAAGCGGTCGAAGGCGCTGACCTTGTGATCATCTCAGTACCGGTCGGATCCTCTGGTGCGGTCGCCGAGCTGATTGCCCCGGCGCTGATGAGCGGCGCTATCGTGACAGATGTCGGCTCAACCAAGGCGTCCGTGATAGCTCAGATGCAGCCGCATCTTCCAGCCAATGTCCAATTCATACCGGGGCACCCGCTCGCCGGCACGGAAAAATCCGGACCAGATGCGGGCTTTGCCGAGCTTTTCGAAAACCGCTGGTGCATCCTCACGCCACTGGAAGAAACCGACGCGACGGCGCTGGAGACCTTGTCGGCATTCTGGCGCGCCTGCGGCTCCAATGTCGATACAATGGACCCGCAGCATCACGACATGGTGCTGGCGATGGTGTCCCACCTGCCGCATATCATCGCCTACAACATCGTCGGCACCGCAGATGACCTGCAGACCGTGACCAAATCCGAGGTCATCAAATATTCTGCGTCGGGCTTTCGCGACTTCACCCGTCTGGCCGCATCCGATCCGACGATGTGGCGCGACGTGTGCCTGCACAACAAGGACGCGATCCTGGAGATGCTGTCGCGGTTCTCGGAAGATCTGGCATCTTTGCAGCGCGCGATCCGCTGGGGCGATGGCGACAAGCTGTTCGACCTGTTTACCCGAACGCGCGACGTGCGCCGCTCGATCATCGACGCTGGCCAGGAAATCGATTCGCCTGACTTCGGTCGTATCGCCGTAAAGAGCGAAAAGCCGGCCTGACGCCGGCTTCCTCGATCAAACCGGCGGAATGAACCCGAGGACGAAGAAGCCGAGGCGCACTTCGCCCTTCTTAATACGCAAAGGCAAGCTCGTCGTGTTGCCCATGGCGGCAACACCGGCAATTCCGAGCTCAATCTCCTGACGGGCATCGGGAAATAATTCAGCCAGAACTGCAGACAATTGCGCAGGATTGCGCAGGACAATCTGAAGTTCGGCATCGATCATACCGGCATCATCGATTGAAAACGGCCCCGACAGGCTGGCACCTGCCGATCCACCCTCGATCGTGACCGTCGCGTCGCGCAACACACCGGAGCGATTGCGCAGGCCTGGTCCGCCCAGATCCAACAGCGCGCCGTCCATCAACTGCGCGTCAACAAGGCCGCTGAATGAGGGAAGCGTCACCAACTCGTCATTGAAGCTGAGCCCGCCAAAGCGCAGCGCGACGTCGAGGTCGTCCTGTTGTGGTCGCATATGCACTTCGAACAGGTCGGCCTTGAACAGCAACGGCGTGACATCGCCCAATTCGTCAAGCCGGACCGAAAGCCCCTTGCTCTCGATGGAAACGCGCTCCGGTAGCGGCGAGGCAAGCCGCGTGGTGGCCCGCAAGGTGTTCCAGGTCAACTCGAGCGGATTCAGCCCCGGAAACTGCAGGATCGCCGGACCCTCCACTTCCGTGATGGAACGATTTGGCGTGTAGACATAGGACGATGTCCGGAATTTATGCGCCCTTACACCGATCCCGGCGCGCGCGTCTTCGAACAGCACGGTGCGGCACGAAATCCCCATGCGGAACGGGTAGCCAAGAACCTCGGTGTTTTCACAATTGATGCGGCGGCCATCTCTGTTGAGCACCGCGAAGCTGGAATTTACCCGATCCAGCACCACGCCAGCGCCGTAATACCACGCCCCTGTATAGGCAAGGATGACACCGACTATGGCAGCGGCAAGCCACTTGAACCGTCTGCTTGTGTTTGCGGGTCGCTGATCGCTTGACGCCATGGGCCTGCTCTCGTTACCCCTGCTGCATTATCGTCCGGCTGGCGCCGGACTTCGAATCTGGTTTGTCGGATATGAGCGATTTTTGGGTGTTTGGCTATGGCTCGCTGATGTGGAGGCCCGGATTTGAGCATGTGGAAACCCGCAAGGCCCGCTTGTTCGGCTATCACCGCGCATTGTGCATCACGTCCCATATCCATCGCGGAACCGTCGAAAAGCCAGGTCTGGTGCTCGGTCTCGATCGCGGCGGCTCGTGCCTTGGGCTTGCGTTTCGCGTCTCGCAAACGCGGCGTGACGAAGTGATGGCCTATCTGCGAGAGCGCGAGCTGGTCACCAACGTCTACCACGAGAAACTTTTGCCGCTGTGGCTGGAAGCCGGCGAAAAAGTCCAGGCGGTCACCTATGTCGTGGACCGCCGGCACGAACAATATGCTGGCGCGCTGGATCTCGACAACGCCGCCGAGCGCGTTGCGGGTTCACGCGGTCTTTCAGGACCGAATGTGGATTATGTTCTCAACACGCTGAGCCATCTGCACTCGCTTGGCATCCGCGACCACTGGCTTGAGGGCGTCGCTGCCCGGCTCACGCGCGACTCAGTGGCACCTCGCCCAGCGCCTTGAGCCGCTCAACAGCGGTCGACGGCAATGGCGGTGCATCCGCAGCTTTTGCTGCCTCGATAAGCAGCTCATCTGTCGCCGCTTCGGTCTCCCGAATCAGCCGCTCCATGAATGCATTTTTCTCCAGCCCCGGCTGGATCGGTGGCAGAAAGCGTGCGTGAATGGTGCCGGGATAGCGCAGGAATTTGCGCCGCGGCCAATAAAGGCCGGCCACATGCGCCACCGGCACGACGGGCACATCGAGCGTCGCATACATTTCGGCAATGCCCCATTTGTAGACCGGCTCCGCACCGACGGGGCGTCGCGTTCCTTCCGGATAGATGATCAGCTGGCGACCATCAGCCATACGTTCCTGCGTGATCCGCAGCGCTTCCTTGAGGGCTCGTGCACGATTGCCGCGATTGATCGGGATCATCTTCACCTTGGCCAGATACCAACCAAAGAAAGGAATCCACGTCAGTTCGCGCTTCAAGATGTAGACCGGGTCGGAAAGATAGGGAAAGAACGCAATCGTATCCCAGAACGACTGATGTTTCGGCGCCAGGATGAATGGTCCGTCCGGCAGATTCTCAACGCCCTCAATCCGCGTCTTCGTACCGACGATCCATTCCATCAGCTTCAGGCTGGACGACGCCCAGAAACGCGGCACGAACCAGGCATATTTGCGAGGCGCGAGGAAATAGAACGGCGTCCAAAGGATCATCTGGACAATGAGGCTGACATAGAATGCCACGTTAAACGCCAGCGAACGAAGTGCGATCATGGAAACAGCCTGAAAAATGTCACGCGGTCTGCTGGTTACACTATCGGAAGGGAAAGGGAAACGGAGGCTGGTGACGTCTATTTGCCGAGCCGCGAAGACACGACCAATTCACCACCATTGTCAGTGGCCGCGCCCCAGGAAGCTATTCCGCGAACCAGCGACACCAGATATTTGGCATATTCGGTAAACAGAACCCGCAGCGCGGCGCGGTTGGTGATCCACTCGCCGCTATCCAGGCGGGTGTTCACGACCGGATACGGCACCAGATCAACATCCCCGGCGTAGCGACGAAGTTCCAGCAGGCTGCGTGGCATGTGATAATTGTTGGTTACAACAATGATCCTGTCCCACTCATGGGAATTGATCCACTTGGCGCTTTCTTCGGCATTGCCGATCGTATCCAGCGCTGCCCGGTCGATATCAACGCAACAGGAAAACAGGCTGGCATCGCCACCAGTCGCGCGCTGCAGGTCGACGATGCGCGCCGACGGATGAACGCCGCTGATCAGCAGTCGCTGACCCTTGCCGGATTTGAGAAGGTCCACCGCCGCGTCCAGACGCTTTTCTCCACCGGTCAGAACGATGATCGCATCAGCTTCGCGGGGCTCCACCGGTGTTGTCAGTTGCGCAACATGGGTTGCGAACGCAGCAAAGCCGCCGACGAAAGCAAGGCCACAAACGACGAGCACGAGAAACGCCTGCCCGACAACACGAAAACCCGACCGGCGCGCCTTTGCAACACCCGTCTTGTCGCTCGGCGCCGGTTGCGACGAGCTGTTTTCGTGAGGCCCCTTCATGTCGATATCGTTATCCGGCAATTGCGGCATTGGATAGACGTTTCGCGATTAACGTTGACGGGATTCTCAACCGTCGTGCTGCGTGCCGTCAAGCTCGCTGAGGAAGGAAACGACCGTCAGATGTGAGGTCGCGGCGGTCAGCGCGGCAACGAGCACCACGACCAGAATGACGCCACCATAGCCTGCCGCGCCGATGGAAAAATTGCCAAACAAGGCCGTCGCCTGATCGGCTTGTGGGGTCGCCATGTTGCGCGACGACCACCAGGAAAAGCCGACAAAGACGATGGTAGCCGCGAGCCCTCCGGCGAGCGCACCCTTCATCCCCGTGAGCAGAAAATGGCGTCTGAACTGGCGCGCAATGAACCCGGCCTCCGCCCCGACGAAGTGCAGCACCTCGATGATGTGACCATTGCCCGCCATCGCGCCGCGCGTTGCAAACACGATCGCCAGAGTCGTGGCAGACAACATCAGGATCAGCACGGACACGCCGATGGTCACGGTAGTGTTGGCCATTGCGATGAGGCGGTCGACCCAGGTGCGGTGATCGTCGAGCGACGCCTGTGGCACGGCCTCAGCGAGCGCGGCGCGCAAAGCAGCAAAATCAGGTGGCGCAACGGGGTCTATCGTCACGATCACCAGCCGCGGAACCGGCAGTTCCTCCAGATTGAAACCGGTGCCCAACCACGGCTCCAGCAGGCGAAGGGTCGCGTCCTGGCCGACAATGCTGGCCGAGCGCACACCGGCAAAGCCCGATGCAATGCGCTGCGCACTGGACAGCGCCGCCTCCATGTCGAGCCCGTCGGCGGGTTTGATCTGGATTGTCGCTTCGCGCGCAATCTGGGTTTGCCAGGTCGATGCCGTGTCGCGCACCAGCGTCACCGCACCGAGCGTCAGGCAGGACAGGAAGGTCATGATTGCGATGACGAGGATCAATGCGCTGCCGGCCACGTTTTGTGGCGGCATGATCGGCGCGGATTTGCGCGGCACCCTTTCTGCCGCGCGCCCGTAGTGGTCTTCGGTTGCCAACGGCTCAGTCATGGATTTCGAGCCTTCCGTCCGAGAGAATCATCCGGCGGGCATCGACCTGTTCCATCAACCCGATATCGTGGGTCGCAATGACGACGGCAGTCCCCAGCCGGTTGAGCTCAAGGAAAAGGCGCAGCAATCGGCGCGCCAGCGGCGGATCGACGTTGCCGGTCGGCTCATCGGCAAACAACACCCGAGGCTGCTCGATCAACGCGCGGGCGATGGCCGTGCGCTGCTTTTCGCCACCTGACAGAACGGGGGGAAGGACATGCATCCGATCGCCCAGTCCGACCCATTTGAGCAGGTCGATAACGTCGTTGCGATAGCTCGCTTCCTCGCGCCCCCGCACCCGCAGCGGCAGAGCGACATTCTCATAGGTGGTCATGTGATCGAGCAGGCGGAAATCCTGATACACGACACCAATGCGCCGGCGCAGCACGGGCAGTTCCTGCCGCGTGATCAAGGAGCGATCCTTGCCGAAGACCGTAATCAGTCCCCGCGTCGGCTTGAGCGCCAGAAAAAGCAGGCGCAGAAGGGTCGTCTTGCCTGCCCCCGACGGTCCGCTCAGAAACTGAAACGAGCGCTCGGGCAAATGAAACGAGATGTCTCGGAGAATTTCCGGACCCATGCCGTATCTGAGGCCGACATTTTCGAATCGGATCACCGGAATTTCCTGATTTGCGCGTGATTTCTGGTCAATTGCATCGAAACTGACCTAAACGCGGAACATCTCTATGTATGGTTAATGCAGCGTTAACAGTCTCCCGGCGCAGCGATACATTAACCTATTGGAGCTACCGATAGGGCTGCACCGCATGGAAGGATGGCCCGGCTGCATGCACGAGCAAGACACGCCACGCTCGGTTTTCGGCGAAATCATGACCGACACCCCGCGTTCTGCCCGCGACGGGGAAAAATTGCGCCGGGCGACCGACGCGCAGTTCGAAACTGTCGAGATCGGATCAGCCTTGCCGTCGTCGCATTTCCGAACACACAAGAATGTGAAGGGCATGGAACTCCTGACCCGTCGCGCGCTGGACGAGACGCAGCAGCGCCGTGGCGGTACAATGTTCTGGGCGTCGGGACTGACACTCGTGGTGCTGGCTTTCTGGCTTTCTGGCGGCCATGAACTGGCGCGTTCCAAGGTGCTCGCCATGCAGGAGGAAAAATCGCCTGCGCTACAGATTGCCGACGTTGAAAGCCGCCTCGAACATCAGAATGGCCAGGACATCCTTTTTGTGAATGGCGCAGCGGAAAACCGTGGCGCAGAAACCCGCCCCTTGCCACCGATAGAAATCGCGGTCATTGCAACCGACGGAGCGGTCACGCGCTATTATCTGGGGACAAGCGAAACCGAGCTGACGCCCGGTGGTCGCTATGCCTTTTCGAGCCGGTTGGAGCCCCCTAGGAATGGGGTGAAGATCGTCGCCGTTACCTTTCAAGAGGTTTCTCACTGATGCCAGTCGTCCGGGACAAAGACATTGAAGTGCTGTTCAGCGCTTCCACGATTGCGCGCCGCAATCTCGAACTCGCAAAGGCTATCGCGGAGCGTGAATACAAGGACCTTCTGGTCATCTCGATCCTGAAGGGCTCCTTCGTGTTCGCCGCCGACCTGATCCGCGCGATGCATGACACCGGCCTGTCGCCGGAAGTCGAGTTCATTTTCATCTCAAGCTACGGCACCGGCACGACATCCGGCGAAGTTCGCGTGCTGCGCGACATCGACAATGAGGTCGCCGGACGCGACGTGCTGCTGGTCGACGACATTCTCGAATCCGGCAAGACGCTGACCTTCACCCGTGACCTGATGCTGTCGCGCGGCGCAAAAAGCGTATCCATCGCCGTGCTTCTCGACAAGCACACCAAGCGCCAGACCGAGTTGGACGCTGACTTTGTCGGCTTTGAGTGCCCCGACTATTTCGTTGTCGGCTACGGTATGGACGTTGCCCATGCCTTCCGCGAATTGCCGTTTGTCGGCGTGGTCAAGGGGGACGCGTAAGCTATGGCGAAGATCCTGATTGTCGAAGACGACGATTCCGTTCGTACCTTCACCGCCCGTGCAATCGCCGCCTCCGGCCACGTCGTCGAGACGGCTGAGGACGGTGATCTGGGCCTCGAATCGATTCGCAAGGCGGAAGGCGACTACGACCTCGTCCTCTCGGATATCCGCATGCCGGCAATGGACGGCATTGAAATGGCGATGAAAGCCGCCAGCGAGTTTCCAGGGCTGAAGATCCTGCTGATGACCGGCTATGCCGAGCAGCGGGAGCGGGCGGAAGATCTGGCGCAAGTCATTATCGACGTGGTGCCCAAGCCTTTTTCGCTGGCCGAAATCCGCAGCAAGGTGCAGGAAGCCATCGCGGCCTGATCTCTCATTCGTCGTGCAGGATGAATTCCAGATAGAGCGTGCGCTGGAGAAACGACTGGTTGTTGTCTGACAGCAGCGACAGGATGAGTTTGCCATCGCTGCGCCGCCAGACGTCCAGGCCTTCCATATTGTCGATCTGGTAGCCCATATTCGCTTCCATCAGCACCGCGCCGTCAAGCAAGGCGCCGGCGCGAACCGAGGCGCCGTCGATGCGACGCAGTCGCATGGCGACGCCGCTTGCCAGCGAGAAGCGGCGCTCCAGCAACAACAGATCGCCGTCTGGCAGGAACGCGCCATCCGTCACGTCGAAATCGTCGCTGCGAACAACCTTGAACAGCCCCCGGCCAGGCCCTTCCAGAATGGCCGAGAACAGGTTTCCCTCTTCATCAAGGCTGCGTTCGGCGATGACGAGCCGCGCCCCTTGGAGCGGCCCGTCCTGCGGTGCCCGCACCAGCGTCTCAAAACCTTGGTTGCTACGTAGTTCATGGCGTGGCACGACTATGTCGAGATGCCGGACCGGCTTTCCCATATCAGCCGGTTCAAGCGCATATTCAGTGATGCGCGCTCGCCGTTCGAACGCCACCGTGGCGACATCGCCGCTGATGTCGAGCGCCTCTGCGTCCTTGTCGAGCTTGCTTTCGATGACCTCGCCATCGTCGCCAAGCATGGCTTGCATCGTGAAGTCCGCGACGCCCACAGGAACGAGGTCGTCGTCTCGAAGGATCGATCCGAAAAACCAGAAGCCATGATCGGCGACGCCCGCAAATTTTTTGCCCGGCTCCAGAAATCTCAGAGCCGAGAACTGCCCAAACCGCCGTTCAGGCGAGCGCATTTCAAAGCCGCCGACGAATTCGAGCGGGCCGAAAAAGCGTTCATCGGATCCGAGACGAAAATGCGTGACAGGACGCGCGCGGACCTCGACAGGCTCAGCCTGAGCAAGCGCGTCGGAGTAAGGTGACAGAACGGCAAGCGCGGCCGCAAGGGCAACCGCTGCCCACCTCATCTGACGCGCCGTCTCTGGCCGCGGGTGGTCTCCTCACCAAACAGGCTCGCCAACTGCTCGGTCATCGCGCCGGCCAGCTCCTCGGCATCCACGATCGTGACGGCGCGACGATAGTAGCGTGTCACATCATGCCCGATGCCGATCGCCAGCAACTCGACCGGCGAACGTGTCTCGATCAGGTCGATCACAGCGCGCAGGTGACGTTCCAGATAATTGCCGGGATTGACCGACAGCGTGGAGTCATCGACCGGCGCACCGTCGGAAATCATCATCAGGATCTTGCGCTGCTCGGGGCGCGCGATCAGGCGGCTATGCGCCCACAGCAGCGCTTCACCGTCGATGTTCTCTTTCAGCAGGCCTTCGCGCATCATCAGCCCAAGATTGCGGCGCGAACGGCGCCACGGCGCATCGGCCGACTTGTAGATGATGTGGCGCAGATCGTTGAGGCGACCTGGGCTGGCGGGCTTGCCATCCTTGAGCCACTGCTCCCGCGACTGACCGCCCTTCCAAGCCCGCGTGGTGAAGCCCAGAATTTCGACCGACACGCCGCAACGCTCCAGTGTGCGCGCCAGAATATCGGCGCAAGTGGCGGCAACCGTGATCGGGCGCCCACGCATGGAGCCGGAATTGTCCAGAACCAGCGTCACCACCGTGTCGCGGAAATTGGTGTCACGTTCACGCTTGAACGACAGCGGCTGCATCGGGTCCAGCACGACCCGTAGCAGGCGTGCGGTGTCGAGGACACCCTCTTCGAGGTCAAACTCCCAGGACCGGTTTTGCTGCGCCATCAGACGGCGCTGCAGGCGATTGGCAAGCCGTCCTACGACACCCTGCAGATTCGCGAGCTGCTTGTCGAGGAAGGCGCGCAGACGCTCCAGCTCTTCCTCGTCGCAAAGCTCCTCGGCTCCGACCGTTTCATCGAACGCCGTGGTGAAAACCTTGTAGTCGATATCCTTCGACAGATTGGCGAACGGGTCGTCGTTGCGCTTGGCTTCGCCGGGGGTTTCCGCATCGAGGTCTTCGTCGTCAGAGAAATCGTCAGCGCTGGCGTCGGACGTTTCGGTTTCGCCAGTCTCCTGATCCTCACTCGACGCGTCGGTTTCTTCAGACTGCGAATCATCGGAGCCGGAATCGTCCTCGCCCCCCTCTTCGCTCTGTTCCTCACCTTGCGGCTGGTCTTCGGAATCGTCCGCTTCCTCGCTCTCTTCGTCCTGACCCATCTCTTCGGCCATTTCCATCGATGCGAGCATGTTGCGCACAACGCGGGCAAAAGCCTGCTGGTCATCAAGAGCGTCGTTCAGACTGTCGAAATCAGTTCCGGCCTTTTCGTCGACCCATGACCGCCACAGGTCAACGACACGCTGACCACTGCGAGGCGCAGCGCGCCCCGTCAGCTTCTCGCGCACCATCAGCGCCACCGCTTCCTCCAGCGGCGCATCGGCCTGGTCGGAAACGTCGGCCAGATTGGCCTTGGCGTATTTGTCCTCAAGCATCGAGCCGATATTGTCGGCAACCCCGGCCATGGCCCGACTGCCGATGGCCTCGACACGCGCCTGCTCCACCGCGTCAAAGATAGCGCGAGCCCGCTTGCCTTCCGGCGCTAGCTTCATGTGGATGCGCGGATCGTGACGCGCCTGGCGCAGAGCCATCGAATCGCCAAGACCGCGCGTGATCGCGATATCTTCCGCGCTTGCCTTCTTGGGCAGGTCCGGCAGGCGGGCGCGACCGCCCACCAGTGATGGCTTCTCCTTGGAAAACGACACTTCCAGTTCATTATCGCCAGAAAGCGCGCGCATCGACACGCTCACCGCACGCTTGAAAACGTCGGCTTCACCGTTCTTCAACGGCTTGTTGCGCGTGTTGTCTCCCGGACCGGACAAGGATTACCCCAGAACTATGTTGGCTGCCGACTCAGGAAGTTCTTCACCAAAAGCGCGCTGGTAGAACTCGGCCACCACCGAGCGTTCCAGTTCGTCGCACTTGTTGAGGAAGGTGAGCCTGAACGCAAAACCGACATCGCCGAAGATTTCGGCGTTTTCTGCCCAGGTGATCACGGTCCGCGGGCTCATCACGGTCGACAGATCGCCATTGATGAAGGCGGAGCGCGTCATGTCTGCAACGCGCACCATCTTGCTGACGATGTCGCGTCCCTTCTCGGTCTGGAAGTGCTTCGCCTTGGCCAGAACGATGTTCACTTCCTGCTCATGCGGCAGATAGTTCAGCGTCGTGACAATGGACCAACGGTCCATCTGCGCCTGGTTGATCTGCTGGGTGCCATGATAGAGGCCGGTCGTGTCGCCAAGCCCAACCGTGTTGGCGGTTGCAAACAGGCGGAAGGCCGGGTGCGGGCGGATCACGCGGCTCTGGTCGAGCAGCGTCAGGCGGCCAGACGCTTCCAGCACGCGCTGGATCACGAACATCACGTCCGGACGGCCAGCGTCATATTCGTCGAACACCAGCGCGACATTGTGCTGGTAGGCCCAGGGCAGGATGCCGTCCTTGAATTCGGTGACCTGCATGCCGTCGCGCAGCACAATCGCGTCCTTGCCAACCAGATCGATACGGCTGACATGGCTGTCGAGATTGATGCGCACGCAAGGCCAGTTGAGGCGCGCCGCAACCTGCTCGATATGCGTCGATTTGCCGGTGCCGTGATAGCCGGACACCATCACACGACGATTGAAGGCAAAGCCCGAAAGGATCGCCAGCGTCGTCTGGGGGTCAAACAGGTAGTCGGGATCGATATCCGGGACGTGCTCGCTCGTAGCCGAATAGGCCGGAACGACCATCGAGGATTCGAAGCAGAAAATATCCTTCACCGAAACCGTAGTATCGGGCAGGTTGGCGATGTCGCGATCGACCTTGTTCATCATGCCTCCACGTGCGAAAGCCGCGCTTTCGCCGGTGTTCTTGTCTTCTTCCGGGGGCCGTCTTTATCAGACACTGCGCCTAACACAAACCTGCTTGTTTCAGCACGCGATAGGCCTGCAACACATCTCGCAAACGGTCTTCCGAACCTCTGTCACCGCCATTCGCATCCGGATGGTGGCGTTTCACGAGTTCCTTATAGCGCGCCTTTATGTCTTCGCCAGTCGCCTTTGCGTCAAGGCCAAGCGTTTCCATCGCCTTGGCCTCAAGCGACTTCAGCTTGCGCTCGCGCGCCCGCGGCGGCGCCTGGTCACCGAAAATGCCATATTGGTCGCGCATCCGGTTGTGATAACCGGCATTGCCCGAGCGTTTCTGCGCAAAATCGGGAGAAGACGTCGCCTGAGCATTGGCGCCCATCTTCCAGGTCGGACGGTGACCCGTCAGCGCTTCTTTCTGGAAACGCGCAATATCCGAATCGGGAACACCTGAAAAATAATTGAAACCCTTGTTGTACTCGCGCACGTGGTCGAAGCAGAATTTAAAATATTCACCTTCGCGCATGCGTCCAACTGGCGCGCGGTGCGTGCCTGGCTCAGTGCATCCGTCCCACTGGCACGCGGGTGTGCTCGCCTTGGCCTCGGCCTTGGCGTCCGGACGCACTTTAATCTTCTCGAAATATTTCGAATACGGTTTCATACGATTCAACAAGCGAAGCTATTGCCTGATTATGGGCGCTTCGCGATCCGATACAAGAATTGACATTTCCCGGGTGATCGCCCAACGGCATGAATCACGCCTGCGCCGCGGGCATGTCCCATATGGTGAATGGAGCCGCCCTTGTCCATCCAGTCGACGATAGAAGAGAAGCTCAACTCTGCCTTTTCTCCCGAGAGGCTTGTCGTGATCAACGAAAGCCATTTGCATGCCGGACACCATCACTCCGGCTCTGACCACCACGATTCTTTCGATGGCACGGGTGAAACCCATTTCCGTGTCCGCATCGTGGCAGAGATGTTTTCTGCCATGAGCCGGCTGCAACGCCACCGCGCGGTCAACGACACACTGGCGGACGAATTGAACCAGGGCGTTCATGCGCTTGCGATCGAGGCATCCGCCCCTGGTGAAGCAACCCGCTGGTAGCCCAGGCGCGATCACGCACGGCGTCTGCGCCGGTTGAGTGCGTAGACCCGCTCAGGCCTGATCGGCAGGTCTGATCCTGATCCGCGTGATGCGATTGCGCTCTCGGCGCATGATGAAGAAGCGCTTGCCGTGGAAGGTAAACGCTTGTCGGACCTCCGGGATCGTCTGCGTTTCGTGGATGACCAGCCCGGCAATCGTGGTCGCCTCCTCGTCTGGCAGCGACCAGCCAAGCGCCCGGTTCAGATCCCGAATCGGCACGGCTCCGTCAACGACGACCGATCCGTCGGCTTCCTGCTTGACGCCCTGAACATCGACATCGTGCTCGTCCGCGATGTCACCGACAATCTCCTCAAGAATATCCTCGAGCGTCACCAGCCCTTCCATCTCGCCATATTCGTCAACAACAATTGCGAAATGCGTCTTTCGCCGCAGGAAAGCATTCAACTGGTCCGGCAGGGACGTTGTGTCCGGAACAAACCAGGGCTTGGTCGCGACTTTCGAGATGTCGATGCGCGAGGCATCGTTGCCCGCTTCATGCAGCGCGCGCAGCAAATCCTTGGAATGGAGTACGCCAACGATATTTTCGGTACTGTCACGCCACAACGGCAAGCGGGTGTGCGGGCTCATCAGAACATCATGCACCACCGCCTCGACGGGCTGGTCGATGCACACCGACCGCATCTTGGTACGGTGGACCATGACGTCAGAAACTTCCAGATCAACGATATCGAGAACACCGCCTATCCGGTCCCGTTCCTGCCGGCCCGCGTCTGGATCGCGATGCATGTCCCCAGCGCTGCCACGCGCTTCAGCGCTCGCGCCCCGAGCCGCGGACGCAGACATGAGCTCGTAGCCAAACATCCGCAGGATCGGACGCAAAAAGAACAGGACGCCGCCAAAAGCGCCTGCCCCGACCAAAGCTGCGATCACCAGAAACGAACGATCCATGAAACAACCGGTCAGGTTACCGACTGAAGGAAGGACAGGACTTCAGAAGACGGAACATCTTTGGCAACGAATGATTGCCCGACGCCACGCGTCAAGATGAATGTCAGCGCGCCCCGCGAAACCTTTTTGTCCTGCATGATATAGTCAAGCAAACGCTCCGCTCCCGGCAAACCACCAGGAACCTCGGCCAGCGTGACTGGCAAGCCGACGGCGCGCAAATGTGCCTCGACACGTGTCGTATCATCCATCGAGCAAAGATTGAGCCGACTGGAAAAGCGGTGCGCCAGCGCCATGCCAATGGCGACACCTTCGCCATGCACAAGGCGGGCACTGTCATAGCCAGTGGCTGCCTCCAGGGCATGACCGAACGTATGACCCAGGTTCAGCAATGCACGGTCGCCGGTTTCATACTCGTCACGTTCGACCATGTCGGCCTTGGCCTGACAGGATTGTGCGATGGCATGAACGCGCTCGACCCCGCCTGCAAACACCGCCTGCCAATTGCGCTCCAGCCACGTAAAAAAGTCCGGACGATCGATGAGGCCGTATTTTGCCACTTCGGCGTAACCAGCGCGAAATTCGCGGTCAGGCAGCGTGTCCAGAACCTGGGTGTCTGCCAGAACCAGCGCGGGCTGCTGAAACACGCCAATGAGATTTTTGCCATGGGCTGTGTTGATCCCGGTCTTGCCGCCAACCGACGAATCCACCTGAGCCAGCAGCGATGTCGGCATCTGCACAAACTTCATGCCGCGCCGCACGATTCCTGACACAAAACCGGCAAGATCGCCGACGACACCGCCGCCCAGCGCGATGACGGCATCGCCCCGCTCAAGTCGTGCAGACAGCACACCATCGACCACCTGCTGAAGCACCTCAAACCTCTTGCTGCGCTCCCCCGGTGCAATCGAGATCGTGGTGGACGCGATGCCTGCCAGATCGAGGCTCTGCACCAGTTGCTTGGCGTGTGCGGCTGCAACGTTGCTGTCTGTGACGATTGCAACGCGAGCACCGGGCAGCCGGGCCGCAATCTCCTGTCCAGCGCCTGAAAGGAGACCGTCGCCGATCAGGATGTCATAACTGCGCTCTGCAAGATTGACCCGAACCTTCTGCGCCGTGACCTGATTGAGTGTCATTCCTGCGACCCTGCCTGTGTATCTTCCATGTCGACCCCCAGATAGCGCGCAATTGCCTGCAGCGTTTCCGCGGTGATGACTTCTCGTTTCGCGTCACGTGTCTCGAAGGTCAGATGTGCCTGCGCATAAAACGGATAGCGCTCATCCATCAGCCGACGCATCACGCCGCGCGGGTCCGGATCTTTCAGAAGCGGACGGTTCTGACGCTTGGAAACCCGCTCCATCAAAAGATCGAGATCCGCCTTGAGCCAGACCCCCAGACCATGGCGTCCAATGATCTCGCGGGTCTGGGCGCTCATGAAGGCTCCACCACCTGTCGAAACCACCCGCGGACCGTCTTTCATCAGACGTTCGATGACGCGCTGCTCCAGCGCACGAAATTCCGGCTCGCCATAGCGCTCGAAAAGCTCGGGAACGGTCATCTTCGAGACCGCTTCAATTTCATGATCGCTGTCGGCAAAAGGCAGGTCGAGAATTTGCGCCACCTGGCGGCCAATCGCAGTTTTGCCCGCACCCATCAGGCCGACAAATACGATCGTCCGCTCGCCGAGCCTGTCGCGAATTTGAGAAGCAAGCAGTTTCACAGCGCCCACCGCCTTTTATGGCCCCCTTCAGGACAGCATTCACGCCACCCCGCTTCGCCAAGGCAATTGCCCCGCCGGGCGGTAACGCCATGAAAAGATGACCACGTCAAGCACGCAGAGCGGTTCGCTGCCTTGAAATACACTGGTGCACGTCCCATAACGGGACGCAGATTGCCAGCCACCAGTCACGAGCACTCCATGCCGACGCTATTCCGGTTCATCATGACGCTCGCCGTCATTGCAGGCGTTATCTATGGCGCCATGTACGCCTTGGCGACCATGGTCGAGCCGAATATTGGAGAAATGACCGTTCGGATCCCACCAGAGCGCATGAACCCGCCGCAATAATTCGGCCCGATCACGCCATGATCAGATAGACAGCGCCCAGCAGGGCTGCGACGCTGGCGACGCCCAAAGCCATCTTGAGAAAGCGCGACGGGGCATCACTGCCAGGATTGCGCCGGGGCCGCGCGGCGCGATGATCCATCGCCAGACGCGCCGCATTTTGCACCACGTTCATTTGCGAAATCATCTTCACCTCCCAGACGACGACAGCGAACCATGACCGTTGAACGTACTGATTTGAAGCATGTTCCGAGCGGAATGCTAAAAATTCGTGAGAAATGATGGAACTATTTTATCCAGACTTCGTTGTTAGTCCATGCCGCGCTGGACACCAGCCCAATCGCCCCCCCCCCCAAATGGTGGACAGTGCGGCACAACGGGGGCGTGATCTTCCGTGAGAAGGCTGGTCGCAAGACCAGCCTTTTTAATTGGCACTGGCTTCAATCGATCTCACATGGCCGCCCGCTGCAAGCCTTTGGCTCGCATGCCTTTGTCCCGAAACCGGCTCCAACTTTCGGGAAACATGCATCAGCCATGGGAGAGTTGTTCGATCTCGAAATTGGCACTCGGAATTTCCAGCCGGTAGTCAAGCTGCCCATCGACATATTCGACAGTGGCCGTGCCATCCAGCGACAGGGGCACGACCCGCTCCAATGCCACGCTGCCAAAGCGCTTGATCGGCGACAGCAATCCAACCGTCCGCTCGCTCCACAGGAGAATGAGCACGTCTCCGTCCTTGGCCAGTTCGCTGTGAAGATGAACCCTTCCATCGTGACGCGCCAAAGCGCCGTGGCTCATCGAATTGACGACCAGCTCATGAAGAGCAAGTCCGATATGGAGTGCGGCATTAGGATTGAGATAGACGTCGGCCCCTTCGAACCTGACGCTATGATCCTCATCGCCACGAAAACGCATCACCTGCGTCCCGACAAGTTCGCTGAGGGTAGCGCCACGCCAGTCCGACGATGTCACCAGGTCCTGTGAAAAGGACAACGAGTGCAAGCGGCCTCTGAACCGATCAAGAAACCCCTCAATGGTGGTCGAGTAGCGACCTGTCTGCGTGGCAATGCTCTGGATGATCGCCAACAGATTTTTCGAGCGATGGCTGACTTCACGCAGAAGCGTACGCAATGTCTGCTCACGGTGCTTCCGCTCGGTGATCTCCACGACGGTTGTGATCACCCCTTGAAGAACGCCCTCGTCGGAAAAATCTGCATCAATCCACATGTCATACCAACGGCTCTGATCTTCGCCGTCGCGAAATTCCACTGAATCGGAAATCCCGGTCTCAAGCACCGCGCGCTTTCTGTCCGAAATCCACGAAGCGACGGACGCGGGCAGAAAGTCACGATCAACCTTGCCCTCGATCCGCCCATCGAGCCAGTTTTCCGGGATGTTCTGTCCCCATACGACCTTGAGATCCGGCGTCTGGTAGAAAACCGTTATGCCGGTGTTCCTCAGAGCACGCAGCAGCCCCCTCCCTTGCGCAATATCTGCGTGAGGGGACCTCGCATCGCCTGGCCGCGTGCTGTCGATAATTCCCACTCCCATAGGCTTCAGTTTCCCGCCCGTACCCTTCGTTACTGGTACGATGAAACAAAGAATGCGTGAAGTGTGAAATGGTTCCAACACCACAACGCCGGGCAATGCCATCTTTGAAGCATTACCCGGCGCGCGGCGGAGCCAGGAGTTGAGGGAACTTCGAACTCCACTTTTCGAGGGCATCTTGCGATGCGGCTCGAAGGGCTGGACGGCCTATCCGGCACGTCGCAGAAGGCCGGCGATCAAGGAAATCACCAGGAACGCAAAGAAGATGAAAAACAGGATCTGTGCGATTCCCGCTGATGCTCCGGCGATGCCGCCAAAACCAAGCGCGCCGGCAATGACCGCCACTACGAGGAAGACGAGCGTCCAGTAGAGCATGTTTCTATCTCCTTGGAATTAGTACATTAAAAACGCGAGGAAAGCGGATTGGTTCCGTCGAAATGCTGCTGTGACGCGGTTTTTGTGCCTGCGCAATCCTGACGCAGCGCCATCTCAACAAAAAAGGCCGCCACAATCGGACGGCCTTTCAATTGCTGATGCTCGACTTATGCCGCTGCGCGCGCCTGACGATCAAAGAACAGCGCCTGGCTGATCAGCGCCTTGACCATGTCAGGGTTGAACGGTTTCGTCACAAGGAAAGCAGGCTCCGGTCGCTCCCCGGTCAGCAACCGCTCGGGAAACGCCGTGATAAAGATCACAGGCACGGTCGCGCCCGTCAGAATCTCGTTGACGGCATCAATACCTGATGAGCCGTCAGCCAGCTGAATATCCGCAAGCACCATTTTGGGTCGCGCCTTTCCGAACAGCGCAACTGCTTCCTTATGCGTGCGTGCAGTGCCAACCACCCGATGCCCGAGGCTTTCGACCATCTGCTCGATATCCATCGCGATGAGCGGCTCGTCTTCGATGATCAGGACATCGGTCGCCACCTGGCGCGAAATTTCTTCGCTGGCCTCTTTCAGAAGCTCGGCAAAACGCTCTTCCGACAGATCGAGCACTTCCGCGGCCTCAGCCTCGGAAAATCCTTCGACAGCGACAAGCAGAAATGCCTGGCGCGGCAGCGGAGCAATCGCAGAGAGATTGGCCGCCGCCCGGCTCTCCCAACCTTGCGCGGTTTCATCCTGCGGGACGCGGATGTTGACCGACGTAAACAGCTTCGTGAACACTCGGTAGAGCGCAATTCGATCGCTGGACAGCGCCGGGAACACGCTGACATCGGCAATAACAGCTTCAAGCGTTGCCGCCACAAGCGCGTCGCCGCTGTTCTGGGAACCGGTGGCGGCGCGAGCGAAGCGTCTGAGAAATGGCAGGTGTGGCGCAATTCGCGCAGATAAACTCATAAGTTCCGTCTCCCTCAATGACGATTTCGCGAAAACAAATGGTGCTTTCGAGCAATCAAACTCCAACGATGATAAAAAGTTCCAAAATGTGTGGAACATTTTTTTGAGTGAGACGTTGGAAGTCAAGGCATCGATGCAGCTTGGGGCTGCGGATATCGGCGCGTGTCTGACGTTAAGTTCCATAGCCAAAATTGTCGGGGGCGAGAATAGGCATGAAATCAATGAAAATGGCTGCGGAGATCAGCCCAAATAAGGCGGTCAATAAAACCGACCCTTTAGGAGTACATTCAGAGATTGGGAGGAAGCTGAAGCAGTACTACGACGACCTGACTTCCGAAGAGGTTCCCGACAGGTTTGCTGAGCTCCTAAAGCAGCTTGAGGAGCAGGAAACAACTATCGACAGTACAGCGGGCAAAGGGGGATAATATGGCGGGCGGTCCAACGTTCAAGGTTGAGTTACTTGGAGCCATCCCGAGCCTGCGCGCATTCGCGATGTCTCTGGCCCAGAACGCTGACAAGGCAGACGATCTCGTTCAGGAGACGCTGGTGAAGGCCTGGGACAAACAGGCTTCCTTTCAGGCGGGCACCAACCTGAAGGCCTGGGTGTTTACCATCCTTCGCAACGAATTCTATTCGCAGATGCGCAAGCGGGGCCGCGAAGTTCAGGACAGCGACGGTCTCATGACCGCACGCCTCGCCGTTCATCCGAGCCAGGTCGGCTCCATGGACCTGAACGATTTCAAGGCGGCCCTCGAAACATTGCCGGAAGATCAGCGCGAAGCCATCATCCTGATCGGCGCGTCTGGATTTTCCTACGAGGAAGCTGCGGAAATCTGCGGCTGTGCCGTGGGCACCATCAAAAGCCGGGTCAGCCGGGCCCGAAGCCGTTTGCAGGAAATCCTAAAGGTTTCCGGCGAAGGCGACTACGGTCCAGACGCGATTTCTGCGCAGGTGATGGGTTCAAACGCAGCGTGATTCATCAGCTGCGTTCGCCGGAACTGCGGACAGGGATTGAGTTACGACATCATCACAAAGGAGTTTGACATGGCGACAGAACGCAGTGGCAAGACGGACAAGAACGAAAATCTCTCCTCTGTCGGGAAGCCTGAGGATCTTGAGGCGGAAATCGCACGACTGAAGGAAGATGTTGCGCGCCTCTCCGAACAGCTGTCGACCACCGGCGAGCACTCGATCGCGGCCGCCCGCCGTGCCGCCAGCGTTGGCGCAGAACAATTGCGTGTCAAAGGCGAAGCTGCGATGGACTCGCTGAAGTCCGGCGCGGATGATGTCGAGCAGCAGATTACCGACGCGGTACGCGAAAAGCCTATCACGGCAATGGCGATCGCCGCAGGTATCGGCTTTTTCTTTGCTCTGTTGACGCGTCGATAAGCCGTGCAGGCTCTTTTGGCTCTCATAGGCTCGATCGCGACTGGCGAGGCCAGCGAGGCGCTGGCCCGCGCACGACAGTCGGCAATGATCTATCTGGTCGCTGCAATCCTGCTCGTTCTCGGTCTGGTTTTTCTGCTCATTGCCGCCTTTATCGCTCTGGCACGCGAGATCGGTGCTTTGCAAACCAGCCTTTGGTTCGGTGGCGGATTCTTCATCATTGGCTTGCTGGTAATCTTGCTTCACCGACTTGCCGCGAAAGCGCGCGCAAGGCGGATTGCCCGCCAGCGACAGGCAGAAATCAAGACCGTCGTAAGCACCGCCGCAGTGACCCTCCTTCCGGCTCTGTTGGCCAGCCGTACAGGCAGCATCGCTGTTCTTGCCCCTCTGGCTGCAGCTCTGGGCTACGGCGTATGGAAAGAAAACTCGCGTCGCCGGCCAGACATGAGATCTCGACAAGACTAGATCTTCTATTGCCCGACGATGCTTCCGACGGAACAAGCAGTTGGTCCACGCATTGATTGAATCCTATCAATCGATGCGTGGAGCTTCCATGTCTAACGAATTTGACAAGAACCGGGCACGGCAAGGCCGCAGCGGCACACCTGTCCTGGTGGTATTGCTGGTGGCACTTGCGCTGGCGGCGCTGGTTTGGGTTGGCGTCGAAATGTATGGCGAACAGATCGCCCCTGCACCACAGGACCGTATTGACGGGGCATCGGCAACACCTGCCGCTCCGGCTCCAGAAGCGCCTTCAAACTAGCGCAATGTCTTGCAAAAGGGCGGACCGGTTTTGCGATAAGATCGTCCGCAAATAGACCGTCAGAGCGGGCGCGGAACAAGAACCCGCAAAGCAGCAGGCAACACGCGCAATGTCGTTTCTTTGGCCAGTGGGACAAGCTCACCGTCAATGGCGCAGCCAAGCTTGCCGTGTTTCGACGACAAGGTCACTTTGACTTCGCGCGCCTTATAGAGATCGATATGCGGGTTGTCCCGCCATCGGCCAAGGGCAAGTCTGAGCGCGGTCGCCACCATATCGCGCCGACGCCGGGCACGAGTCACGTAGACCCCAAGAACCCCATCGGTAAGCGTGTCAGCATAGGGCAGCATGCGCCCCTCTCCGAACACGTTGTTGGTGATGCCAATGGCCGACGTTTTGACCATCACTTCCTCACCATCGATCAGCAGCGTTGCGGCAAAGCGCGGCGGGCGAATGAACGCGTCGATCCCGGCGCGGCAAGAAGCCCAGATCTTTCCCAGCCGCGATGCGTAGGTTCGCCGTTCGCGCAACCGGATCAATTCCGCATGCAGGCCCACCGAAAACTGATGAACAAAGACTATCCCATCGGCGATGGCCAAATCGACCGACCGCACTTCACCATTCGCGAACGATGCGACGGCTTCATTCATCTCCAGCGGGATCGCCAGGCTACGGGCAAACAGGTTCATCGTTCCGGCAGGCAGGACCGCCAATGCCTTGTCGGTCCCTCGAAGCTTGGTGGCGGCTGTTGAAATGGTGCCATCACCGCCGCCGACAATCACCACGTCGCATTCTGCAACCGTCGCCGCCTCCAACGCTTCGGCAAGCTCTCTTCCGCTCACCACCGCGACATCTACTTGATGTCCGGCAGCCGACAGAAAATCGCTGATGCGGCGCGCAAAACTCCCCAGGTCGATTGTCCGCAGCGAGCCTCCATCGCGGTTCAAAATCACGTGAAAGCGCATGAATCAGTGCTCCGCGATAAGGATACGGGCGGGGGACAAGTAATCGCGAAAACGTGTGCGTCGGAGTTTCGTTCCAGCCGGCTCACTACCAGCACAACCTGACGCATGGTCTGCCAGAGAAAGCCTCTGCAGACGGAACCTCACTGGAATAGCGGCGTTGTGTCCATGTCAAAGGTCGCGCCAACAGCCTCGCCTGCGAAAGTTCGGTGTCGGCGCGACCGTGCAAGAAACCTGCACAAGGAGATAATAACATGATCCGCAAGCTCTTGGCGACTACCGCAATCGCAACCTTTATCGCTGCTGGCACGACCGGTGCCTATGCGCAATCAGCACCTGCCCCTGTGACCACCACTACTGAACAGGCAGCTCCCAATGTCATTCACGCTGAGGGCCATCTGGCTTCCAACCTCATTGGTCAGACAGTGTACAGCAGTTCCGCCGATGATGCCGAGAACATTGGCAGCGTGACCGATCTCGTCATCAGTGAAGACGGTGACGTCGAAGGCGTTGTCGTTGCAGTGGGCGGGTTTCTTGGCCTTGGCCAGAAACATGTCGCGCTGGAATATGACGCGGTCGAGTGGGTCCAGCGCGATAACACGCAATGGCTGGTGATCCCGACCAATCGCGAGGCGCTCGAAGCGCTCCCAGAGTTCGACAGGGCCGCCTACAGCCCGCAGCCGGCTGATGCAGCGGTTGGAAATACCAAACCCGCGACAGCCGAAGAAATCGGCGCTGCCACTACCGCAGCACCTGCAGCGGCTGCGCCAGCTGAAAGCGCAGACGACAAGACCGCTGTCATCGTGGATCGATCAACGCTGACCGAAGCACCGCTGGCCGGGATGAGCACCGACGATTTCATCGGCACGACCGTTTACGGAGCCAAAGATGAAAATGTCGGAGAGATCGACGACGTAATCCTGGGGGCGGATGGCAAGGCCGTAGAGGCGGTTGTCCTGGATGTTGGCGGCTTCCTCGGGATCGGGTCAAAGAAGGTCGCCGTGGGTATGGAAAATCTCACATTCATGACTGACGCAGATGGTGACACCTATCTCTATACTCCTTTCACCAAGGAGCAGCTTGAAGCACAGCCGGCCTACGACAAGAGCACATTTGTCGAAAATCGTGACAAACAGCTGATTATCGTTCCCGCGAACTGATCCATCAGCGGCGGATCTGAGAGGGCCGGCGTCATCGACGTCGGCCTTTCATTTTGAACAACGGCGCGGCGATTGTTCACCATTAGAGAACGATCCTTATCGCTTTGAGCCGCTTTCCATTTCACCGTTTTGCACGAAATATGTCTGTGAAGGCCGCAACTCATGCGGCGAAACGGGAAGGAAGCATCGCCATGCTTACACAGATCAAAGGTCTGCATCACGTCACATCGATGGCGCGCGACGCTGCCGAGAACAATGCGTTCTTCACGCACAAGCTGGGTTTGCGCAGGGTGAAGAAGACGGTCAATTTCGATGCGCCGGACGTCTATCATCTCTACTATGCGGACGAATTTGGCACGCCGGGCTCGGTGATGACCTATTTTCCGTTCCCCAACGCGGCGCGCGGTCGTCAGGGTACCGGCGAGGTTGGCACGACTTCCTTTGCAGTACCCCATGGCGCTCTTGATTTCTGGCAGCAGCACCTTACCGGACAAGGCATCACCGACTTGCAGCGCACCACCTCTTTCGGTGAACCCCGGCTGACCTTCCAGGGCCCTGATGGCGAGGCCTTCGCGCTTGTCGAAAGCCGCGAAGATCAGCGCGCACCGTGGACGGGCGGCGGCGTCAACGCGGATGACGCAATTCGCGGCTTCCACTCGGTGTCGATGCGCCTGCAGGACAGTGGCGCCACCCACCGCGGAGCTTCTCAAATTCATGAACTATGAAGAGATCGAGAAGGCGGGCAAAGTTCGCCGCTTTGCGGTAAAGGGCGGCAACGGTGCGGACATCATCGATCTGGAGACCTTGCCGATGGTCGCACATACGCGACAGGGCGCTGGCTCGGTACACCATGTTGCATTTGCAGTCGAGAATCGCGCCGCCCAACTCGAAGTGCGCAAGGCGCTGAAGGATACCGGCTATCATGTGACACCGGTGATCGACCGCGATTACTTCTGGGCGATCTATTTCCGCACACCGGGTGGTGTATTGTTCGAGGTAGCGACCAACGAGCCCGGTTTCGACCGCGACGAGGATACCGCACATCTGGGTGAGGCACTCAAGCTGCCGACCCAACATGAGCACCTGCGGCCATGGCTGGAGCAGAACCTGCAACCTCTCGGAGACTGATCGATGACCATCGACAGCTACATGCACAAGACGGCTGCCGGCAAAAGTGGCGGCCCCCTGTTATTCGTGTTCCACGGCACCGGGGGTGATGAAAACCAGTTTCTGGGGCTCGGCCGTGACCTGATGCCGGAGGCCACCATCGTTGCACCGCGCGGCGACGTGTCGGAACATGGCGCGGCGCGTTATTTCCGACGCACGAGCGAGGGTGTTTACGACATGGACGACCTGGCGCGCGGCACTGCCAAGATGGCCGGCTTCATAAACGCCCATGTTTCAGACAAAAGTCCTTCCTCGGTCATCGGCCTTGGGTACTCGAACGGCGCCAACATCCTGACTTCCGTGCTGTTTGCTGAACCGGACCTGTTTGATGCAGCGGTGCTCATGCATCCGCTGATCCCATTCGAACCACGCGTCGATGGGCATCTGCGTGACACCAAAGTGCTGGTGACGGCGGGCCGGCGCGACCCGATCTGTCCCCAGCCCCAGACACTCGCTCTGGAACAGAAGTTGCGCAAACTGGGCGCGACAGTCGAAACATTCTGGCATGATGGCGGCCACGAAATTCGCCAGGGCGAAATTGTTGCCACCGAGGCATTTCTTTCCGCATGGCGTGACTGAAGAGGACAAGATGAGCGAAAATATCGTGATCAACCTTGAAGAACAGGGCTCAAAGGGCCGCTACGTGGTCAAGGGACCGGACGGAGCGGAAGCGGAGATGACGTTCAGCAAAGTTGGCGAAAGCCAGATCATCATAGATCATACAGGCGTTCCTGACGTGTTTCGCGGCCAAGGCGTCGGGGCCATGCTGGTTGCCCGCGCCGTCGAGGATGCGCGCGCTGCCGGCAAGAAGATCATTCCTCTTTGTCCTTTCGCAGCCGCTCAATTTCGCCGCCACGCTGAATGGGCGGACGTGCTGAAATCATGAGCGAGCTTCCGATCGAATTCGAAACGACGCCAAAGGGCGGACGTTATTTCGTCCGCTTTTCTGAAGACGAGGATGCGCGCCGGACCTATGTGCGCGTGTCGGACACCCACTGGATCGCCGATCACACCTTTGTGCCGCTGCCCTGGCGTGGCGGCGACATCGCCGAACGGCTCGTCGAGCGGTTGATCACCGATGCCAGGCAAGCCCAGGCACGCATTACGCCAACTTGCTGGTATGTGGCTGACGAATTCAAGCGCATGAGTCCAGCCTGGGACGATGTCTGGATGCGCTAGCGCCGATCCCAACGAATCTGGAAGGACGCGCCATGCTTTAGGCCAGCCATTCGACATCTGGAGGGCACCCTGCTTATACTTGCCCTCTGACTGGGAGGGCAGACAGCGCGCGCATGAAATGGCTCGGCCGCCGACACACGATCGCGCTTGGCGTGATCGCCATCGTGCTTTGCGCCCTCACGGGCGTTGCCGGCATGCGCGTCATGACCACCTACTATTTGGATCAGGCGGAAGCGCGGGGCGCGAACACGCTGGGCCTCGCAGTCACGGCATTGCGCGGCCAGCTGGCACGATATGAGAACCTTCCGGAACTGGTCGCCGATCACGAGGCGATCAAGGATCTCATCGTCAACCCGCATGATCCCGACCGAGTTGACACGATCAATCGCTACCTCAAAGCAATCAATCAGCTGCTGGCGGCATCGGACATCTATGTGATGCTCCCCGATGGCATGACGATAGCCGCGTCAAACTATGATCAGGAAGCGCCTTTCGTCGGTCAGAATTTCAGTTACCGCCCCTATTTTCAGGATGCTTTAAGCGGCGGTCAGGGCCGCTTCTTTGCTCTTGGCACCACCTCTCTGAAACGCGGCTACTATTTCGGCGCGCCAATTCGAGTTGGCCCCGAGATCAAGGGTGTGGTCGTGTTCAAGATGGATATCGATTCCATCGAGCATACGTGGAGCAGCCGCGAATACGAAATTGTCGTTACGGATCCTGAAGGCATCATTTTCATGACCGGGCGTCGGGACTGGCTCTTCACGGCCATCAATCCGCTGACACATGAAAGGATTGCACGCACAGAGCTGACGCGTCGCTATGCCGATGCTCCCTTGCGCGAACTGCGCATAAACCGCGCTGTCACCGACCAGGGGCATGATTTGATCAAGGTTCCCGATCCCGGCGGCGCACGCGAATATTTGACCGTGACCGAGGCGATGCCGGAGGCGAACTGGACGGTCAAGGTGCTGCTCGACACGGCTTCAGCACGCGCGCAGGCATTAACAATGGTCACCTCGCTGGTATTGCTTGTCGGGCTTGGCATGATGGCTGCCGCTGTCTGGCTGCAGCGACGAGGTCAGCTTGCCGAACGGCTGCAGGTCCAGCGCGAGGCACAAGAATTGCTCGAACGCCGCGTCGAGGAGCGCACCGCAGACCTTGCCGCGGTCAACGCCTTGCTGAAAGAGGAAATTTCCGAGCGCGAAATGACAGAACGCGCACTGCGAAAGACCCAATCCGACCTGGTTCAGGCCGGAAAGCTGGCAGCTTTGGGCCAAATGTCGGCCGCATTGTCGCACGAGTTCAACCAGCCTCTGGCAGCCGTGCGCGCCTATGCCGACAATGCAGCCATTTTGATTGACCGCGCACGGGTAGAGGAGGCGCGCGACAATATCAGCCGCATCTCATCGCTCGTCGAGCGGATGGCGTCGATCAGCCGTCACCTGCGCAATTTTGCGCGCAAACCAAACCAGAAGCTGGGGCCGGTCTTGCTTGACAGCGTGGTAGCCGACACGCTGGAGATCATCGCTTGGCGTCTTCAGGCGGCAAAGGCGGAACTTCTGGTCAATCTTGGCGAGGCGCCCCTCGCCGTGCGTGCAGGATCGGTCCGGCTGCAGCAAGTGCTGGTCAACATTCTCTCCAACGCGGCCGATGCAGTGGAGGGGCTGGACGATCGGCGAATTGAGCTGAACGCGACACGGACCGGTGAGCGGATTGCAATTGCCGTCCGCGATCATGGTCCGGGCGTGCCAGACGCAATTGCAGAGCGCATTTTCGATCCGTTCTTTTCCACCAAGGGCGTCGGTCGAGGCCTCGGCCTCGGCCTTTCCATCTCTTACAATATCGTGAGGGACTTCGGCGGAACACTCACCGTCGAACAACACCCTGAAGGTGGCGCCGTCGTCACCGTCGAACTGGATGCGGAAGCGTTGCCAGATCGGCCAGATCTGATGGAGGCGGCGCAATGAAATCGCCCAGCGTACTGCTCGTCGACGACGAAGAGGACATCCGTCACTCAACCGCTCAGGCACTGGAACTTGCCGGTTTGACTGTCCACGAGTTCGCGAGCGCGGAACAGGCGCTCGACTACATCACACCCGGATTTCGCGGCGTGGTGGTCAGCGATATCCGGATGCCCGGCCTCGACGGGATGACACTCCTGTCCCGTATCCACGACATCGATGCCGACATCCCTGTAATCCTTGTCACCGGCCACGGCGACGTTCAACTTGCGGTGCGTGCGATCCGCGCCGGTGCCTATGACTTTCTCGAAAAGCCATTCGCCACCCAGCACCTGACCGACATCGTCAGACGCGGGTTGGACCGCCGCAGTCTGGTGCTTGAGAACCGGTTGCTGCGCGCTGCAGCCGGTCATCCCGACGATATCGAAACCCGCCTGCCGGGCCGCTCATCGGCGATGATCGATTTGCGCTTCAGGCTGCGAGCCGTTGCACCCACAGACGCTGATATCCTCATCGTCGGCGACACCGGGGTGGGCAAGGAAGTGGTCGCGCGCGCGATCCATGACATCAGCGGCCGCGCCGACCGGCCTCTGGTGGCGATCAACTGCGCGGCCCTGCCGGAAAACCTGATCGAAAGTGAATTGTTCGGACACGAAGCCGGCGCCTTTCCAGGTGCCTTGAGAACCCGCTATGGCAAGTTCGAACACGCTCGCGGCGGCACGGTCCTGCTCGACGAAATCGGCTCGATGCCTGCTGACCTTCAGGCCAAGCTTCTGCGCGTCATTCAGGAACGCGTCATCGTTCGGCTCGGCTCGAACGAACCGATCCCGCTCGACGTGCGCTTCATCGCCACGAGCAAGGTCGAACTGGAGGAAGAGGTCAATGCGGGGCGCTTTCGCGCTGATCTGCTCTATCGCCTCAATGTGGTAACGCTGCGCGTGCCACAACTTGCTGAACGACGAGAAGACGTCCCGATCCTGTTCCTGCAACTGGTCAGAGAAGCGGCGGGACGGCATCGGCGTGACATGATCGACGTGCCGGCAAAACTGCTGGAAACCCTCGCCCAGCACGACTGGCCCGGAAATGTACGCGAACTGCGCAACGCTGCTGACCGCTACCTTTTGGGGCTGGGCATCGGCACGCTCGACCCGACTGCGACCGGGAACTCGTCAGACAAACTGGCGGACCAGGTTGCCCGTTTCGAACGGGCAATCATCGCAAGCGCGCTCCAAGCCCATGGCGGCAGCCTGAAACCCGTCTATGAGATGCTCGGCATTTCACGAAAGACACTTTACGAAAAGATGCAGCGCTACGCCCTCGACAAACACGCACTCACCGCGGGCGACAAGCCAGACCGCTCCGAATGAGGTCAGCGATGTGTGAAGATTGACACATCATCCGCGGCTGGCGTTACGAATTCCACCCATTTTTCAACTGTTGCGGTAACATTGTTTGGTTTCCACGGCGCATTTCGTTGAAAAACCCGCCTTCCCTGCTCCCTAATCATCCCCAACGACGCAAGAGCCGTCGATCAAAAGAACCAATCCACGGGAGGGAAGCAAATGAAGAAGATGATCACGGCATTGGGGCTCGGGACAGCGCTCGCCTTTGCATCGCAAAGCGCCAGTGCGCAGTCATTTCCAACACAGCCCATCACCATCGTCGTGCCTTTCTCGGCGGGCGGCCCGACTGATACGGTCACCCGCCTTGTCGCGCAGGCGATGGGGCAGGATCTGGGCCAGCAGGTCGTCGTTGAGAACGTAGGCGGTGCCGGAGGAACTCTGGGCGCTGCCCGTGTCGCGCACGCAGAGCCCAATGGCTACACGCTGCTTCTGCATCACATCGGCATGGCAACCACTGCCACACTTTACCGCGAACTGCCATACAACGCGCTTGAGGATTTCGCGCATGTCGGCCTTGTGACCGAAGTCCCTATGGTCATGGTCGGGCGTCGCGACCTTGAAGCCGACACGATGGCTGAAGTGATTGCCTATGTTCGGGAGAAGGGCGAGGATGTGATGTACGCCAATGCTGGCATCGGCGCGGCCTCTCATCTTTGCGGACTGCTGTTCATGAACGCGCTGGAAACGCAGATGACCACCGTCCCCTATCAGGGCACTGGTCCGGCGCTGACCGACCTGATGGGTGGTCAGGTCGATCTCATGTGTGACCAGACAACCAACACGACCAACCAGATCCGCGACGGTTCGATCAAGGCATTCGGCGTCACCGTTCCCGAGCGGCTGGAAAGCCTTCCCGACGTGCCGACGGCATCCGAAAGCGGGCTTGAAGGATTTGAAGTGACAATCTGGCACGGCGTCTATGCGCCAAAGGGGACGCCGGAAGATGTCGTCAACCGCCTCAGCCAATCGCTGAAAATTGCGCTCAAGGATCCAACTGTCGTCGAGCGCTTCGCCGACCTCGGCACAGCCCCTTCCCCGGAAGCCGACGCGACGCCCGCAGCTTTGCGCGCCAAGGTTCAAAGTGAGATCGACCTGTGGCGCCCGATCATCGAGGCAGCTGGCGTCTACGCCAACTGATGCGGCTGGCGGAACGGCTGGCCCGCTGATCCGCCAACCCGGCCAAGGTAGTCAGGTCGCCAGAAGGCGGCCTGACTACCTTGGCCGCAGTCCACCTCGCGGCAATCCGAGATATTGGGAGTTGAGCTACATGTTGACCCGCGACTATCGGGACATCATCGGCGGGGCATTGCTGATCATCGGCGGCATTGCATTTTCATGGTACGCCGCACATCAGTATGACCTCGGGTCGTTGCGCCGCATGGGGCCGGGCATGTTCCCGATGGCGTTGGGGCTCGTGCTGGCCGTATTCGGCCTGATGATGATGGTTCCCGCATTTTTCCGCGCTGGCACGATGCCTGAAATCAGGATTTGGAGTCCACTCTTCGTCCTGTCGAGCGTCGTTGCGTTCGGACTGCTGATCCGCTCGTTCGGTCTGGTGCCCGCGACACTGGCAGTGACCATCATCTCATCCATGGCTGAGCTGAGGATTCGCCCGGCAAGCCTGGCTCTTCTTTGCGTTTCGCTCTGTCTGATCGCCTGGCTCACCTTCAAGGTCGGACTGGGGATGCCGGTTCACATGTTTCGCTGGCCGTTCTAGGGCGCTGCGCTCGCAAAGCGCGCCCCCGGCCATAGAAATTCACGCGATCTGAATGCGCACGCCTCTCGTGTCGTCAGGATTGCTGCCAAGATTGCTCAAGGAGCGCCCGTCATGGATATCTTTTCCAACATGGCGATTGGTTTCAGCACAGCGCTGACCTTCACCAATCTGTTCTACTGCTTCATCGGCGTGTTTCTGGGCATGCTGGTCGGCGTCATTCCGGGCATCGGCGTGCTGTCGGCAATCACGATGCTGTTCCCGATCACCTTTTACCTTGAGCCGACCACCGCACTGATCATGCTCGCCGGCATCTGGTACGGCACCGGATATGGCGGGCGCACGGCGTCGATCCTCCTGAACATTCCCGGCACCATTGCCAACGCTGTCACCTGCCTCGACGGCTATCCGATGACAAAGCAAGGCCGCGGTGGCGTCGCCCTGTTCATGACAACCGTGGCCTCTTTCGTCGGCGGTTCGATCGGGATCATCATCCTGATGCTTTTTGCGCCGGTCATCGCGCGGTATGCGCTGAGTTTCGGCTCGGCCGAATATTTCTCGCTGATGCTGCTTGGACTGGTCGCCGCTTCCACGATTTCGGAAGGTTCCGCAATCAAGGCACTGGCGATGGTCGTCCTCGGGATCATGTTTGGCTGTATCGGGGCCGACATCTACACCGGCACACCGCGCTTCTCTTTCGGCCTTCTGGAACTCACCGATCAGCTTAGCCTGATTGCTCTTGCCATGGGCATGTTCGGCGTCGCCGAAGTCATCGCCACCGTTGGCAAGATTGAGGTCGGCGATGTTGGCAAGACCAATGTCAGCATGTCGGCAATGAAACCGACACGCGACGAAGTCCGCCGCTCATGGTTTCCCATGCTGCGCGGCTCATCGCTCGGAGCGTTCTTTGGAACACTGCCGGGCACGGGCCCTTCCGTGGCTTCCTTCATGTCCTATGCACTTGAAAAACGCGTCTCCTCCGAACCACAACGGTTTGGAAAGGGCGCCATCGAAGGCATCATGTCGCCGGAAGCTGCCGACAATTCCGCCGAGATGACGTCTTTCATTCCTACGCTGTCGCTTGGGATCCCCGGCAGCCCGACGATGGCGCTGATGCTCGGCGCGCTGATGATCCATGGCATTGCACCCGGCCCCAGCCTGATGACCGAGCAACCAAGCCTGTTCTGGGGGCTGATCATGAGCTTCTGGATCGGCAATGTGATCCTCGTCATTCTCAATGTCCCCCTGATCGGCATCTGGGTCCGCTTGCTGACGATTCCCTATCATCTGCTCTATCCGGCGGTCTTGCTGTTCATCTGCGTCGGCACCTATTCGGTCAACACAAGCTCATTCGATCTCTGGATCGTCGCGTTCTTCGGCTTCTTCGGATACATGATGCGCATGCTCGACTGGCCTGCCGCGCCATTGCTGCTGGGCTTCGTGCTCGGTCCGCTAATGGAAGAGCATTTCCGGCGCGCCATGCTACTTTCGCGCGGCGACTTCGCGACGTTCCTCGACCGGCCGATCAGCGCCACCGTCATTTCCATCACAGCGGCGCTCCTCGTTTGGGGAATCTGGTCCGCCCTCAGAGCCCGCCGCATCGCAAACCAGGCTGCCATGGAGCAAGCGACGACTGGCTAGCGAGCGGGGAACCAACTCAGTGATCGACCGTTTGGGAATGGAACCCTCTAACCGGAGCCTCGCGATGGCGTTTTTCTCGAATGATGACCGCACACATGACTTCAATCGCCAGATCGCCGCGTTGCAGAAGCAGATCACGGCACTCAGCCGCTCGGCTTCCAAGCATGGCACTTCGGCATATCGTGATGCCAGTGAAGAGGCGTCGCATCTTTACGATGAAATGAGCAGCCGGGTCGCGGATGCACTGCCAGTCATCCGCAAGCGTGCCCGCCATCTTGAAGAAGCAGTTCGCGACAACCCGACAAGGGCCATCGCCACTGTGGGCCTGGCGGCATTGGCCGTCACTGCCGTAATGATGTTGGTTGGCCGCCGCCACTGACCTTAGCAGCGTACGTATTCAAGCAAAAAGCCCGGGCGTTCGCGTGCCCGGGCTTTTTTTCGTCAAGCGCTTTTGACGAGGCGGATGATCACCAGAAGAATAACCGCGCCGATAGTTGCGTGAATAATGGCCGCGACAATGCCGCTGCCCAGACTGATCCCGAGAGCCGGGAAGAGCCAGCCTGCGATGAATGCACCGACAATACCGACGACGATATTGCCGATCACGCCAAAGCCGAAACCTTTCACGAGTACGCCAGCCAACCAGCCGGCAATTGCACCGATCAGAATAAAGACGATAAGACTCTCAATTCCCATGGGTTGCCTCCTTAAGACAACAGGATGATGGCTGGCAGCGTGTTATCTGTCCAGCTTAACCCTACGTCATGAAGATTTTTTCCCAACCTTGTTGGAGCGCGCCGAAAGACCGGAAAGTACTGGTCACCAGCACCTGCAAATATGCAGAGCTGCCATGCGGACGAATTGCTTGAAATGGTCGCTCCCCGTCCCTAGATAGGCGGTGTCGGTGATCTACCTCCTCCCAGAGAGCCGACGCTAGCACGGCAATCCTCCTCCCTGCCGTGCTTCAGATAGACCCGCCGGACCTCCTCCCCCGGCGGGTTTTTCTTTTGTTCAGTCGACCTGACCGCTCTTTGGCACATCACGCGCCAGCAGATCACGCAGAACGATCTCTGTTTCCTTGAGGAGATCGGCGACCTCCCTCGATGTCAGCTTGTCCAGATGCTCAATTGCCGTTTGCAGATTGAGTAGCAAGTCCACTCCTCTTTGGTGAAGGCGAGCCATTCGATATCCTTGTTCATTCCCAATCACTGGTTCAGTCGATCCAATCCCGGATCAGCCAACAGCTGATCTTTACAGGAAACGCAACGGGTTCAAACTGCGTTTTCAAGCCTGCCGGGCGGAACTTGTCCCTGCGTCGGACATTCTCACAACGGGGCTCCGTTCGAGAAAGGACGCAGTATGAAAACGATGGCTGAATTGTTCGAGCATACCCTCAAGGACATCTACTACGCGGAAAATGCACTGACCAAAGCGCTCCCGAAAATGGCGGATGCGGTAAAGAGCGCCGACCTCAAGAAGGCTATCGACACCCATCTGGCCGAGACGAAAGACCAGATCAAGAAACTCAAGAAAGTCTTCGCTTCCATCGGCGTTACGGCGGAAGGTGAGAAATGCGACGCCATTGAGGGGCTGATCAAGGAATCGGAAGGGTTGATGAAGGAGGCCTCCGGCACCGCGCTCGATGCCGGATTGCTGGCCGCAGCCCAGGCTGTCGAGCACTATGAGATTTCGCGCTACGGCTCGCTGCGTGAATGGGCCAAACTCCTCGGCCACGATGAAGCACATACGCTTCTCAGCGAAATTCTCGACCAGGAAAAAGCAGCCAACAACAAGCTGACCAACCTGGCGGTCACCTCGCTAAACAAGAAGTGACATCACGTCTCAAGCACAAACCCGCCACCGCAAGTGGCGGGTTTGTGCTGAGCTCGCCGCCGAGACATGAAAAAACGACTGCCACTGCCAGGCGCTTGCCACTCCGCCCGAATATGGGCAAGAAAGCGCGATTGAAAAAGGCGCTTCCAGGGCAACGTAGTTCAGCCCGACATATGATTGAGGAGTAAAGCGGTGAGCGAACAGACTGTAGCCGACGCCATCGAGGCAGTTTACGCGTCTCTTGGCGCCGACAATGCGGAAATCGATGAGCACATCGCGACGCTCAAGGCAGCGATGAAACGCGAAGGTGTCAAAGAAGCAGAGTTTGACCCGACCCGACTGGCCCAGAACAACCGCTCCGGTCGCAAGCTGATGCAGGCCTATTTTCGTCAGCGTGGCGTGGCGGTGAAATTCTCGGGCGCGTGAGGCGCAGGAACCGAAAAAACAACGCCGTGGTGATCCCGACAGGATTCGAACCTGTGACCCCCAGATTAGGAATCTGGTGCTCTATCCTACTGAGCTACGGGACCGCTGAAGGCGGTATAAACGGTTCGGACGGGTTCGCCAATACATTTGCAAGCCCCCGTCCGTCCGTATTTCTTGTTGCCAGCTATGACAATTCCAGCAAAAACGCGTAGCGGTTTTGCGATCGAAATTGCATGAAGACAATGAGTTAGAGCAATTCCGCGAGGCTACGAAAAGCGGAAATGCCCTAGCGGGCCAATGCAGCTTCTGTGAGCTTCACCCAATACGAAATACCGTGCGGGATCAGCTCGTCGTTGAAGTCATAGGCCGGGTGATGAAGACCGGCCGTATCGCCGTTGCCCGCGAAGATGAACGCTCCGGGACGGGCCTGCAACATGTAGGAAAAATCCTCACCACCCATCGTCGGGCTCACAGCACCGTCAACATTGCCCTGTCCGGCAATCTGCGTCGCGATGTCGATGACGAAATCTGTCTCCTCGGCATGGTTGAAGGTCACCGGATAGTTGATGTCCAGAGCGACATCCACCTGCGCGCCATTGGCGGCGGCGATCCCGTTGCAGATCTCGACCATGCGCGCACGGGCAAGTTCACCGACCTCGTCGCGCAGCGTGCGGATCGTGCCGGCAAGCTCTGCCGACGGCGCGATCACATTATTGGCGTCGCCCGAATGGAATTTCGTGACCGACACCACGAGGGAGTCAAGCGGGTCGATGCTGCGTGCGGTGATCGTTTGCAGCGCCGTTACAATCTGGCTTGCCGTGACGATCGGATCAATCGACAGGTGCGGCATGGCGGCATGCCCGCCCTTGCCACGCACGGTGATGGTGAATTCGCAGGTGGCCGCCATCAGCGGTCCCGGACGGGTGGCAAACTGGCCGACCGGCAGGCCTGGCATGTTGTGCATGCCGAAAACGCTCTGAATGCCGAAACGGTCCATGAGCCCGTCTTCGATCATCGCCTTGCCTCCGGCGCCGCCCTCCTCCGCCGGCTGGAAGATGACTGCGACGGAACCGGCAAAATTACGCGTCTCAGCCAGATATTTCGCTGCGCCCAGCAACATGGCAGTGTGGCCGTCATGGCCACAGGCATGCATCTTGCCCTGCGTCTGCGAAGCATAGGGCTTGCCGGTGATCTCGTTGAGCGGCAATGCATCCATGTCGGCGCGCAGGCCAATCACCGGACCGTCGCCTCGCGTTCCCTTGATCAAGCCGACCACACCCGTCCGGCCGATGCCCGTAACGACCTCATCGCAACCGAACGCCCGCAACTTGTCGGCTACGAATGCCGCCGTCTGGTGCACTTCGTACAACAATTCGGGGATTGTATGCAGATGGCGACGCCATTCCGTCACTTCTTCATGCAGTTCGGCAACGCGGTTCAGAATGGGCATTGGCAGTCGTCCTCTTTGGTGAATTGCCGGCATCGTAATAAGACGTGGGGAGACTGGCAACGCTTTGCCATCTTGAGGTCACATAGGTTAAGTAGCTGGACCAAATACAGTCCCGCAGAGTCGCAACCAGCATGACAGGCCGTCATTGGCGGCTCATGGTTATCGGGGACGGCCGCGGCAAGAAACGAATGGATTGATCATGCGGGGAAAGACTGTCGGTTCCGCAATTGCGGCAATGCTTTGCTTCACCGGCGCACTACAGGCGGGGCCTTCGTTGCTGCTCGATCTGGACAACGGCAAGGTGCTCGCTGCTGAGGATGCCTTCGCGCCCTGGTACCCAGCCTCGCTGACGAAGCTGATGACGACCTATGTGACTTATCGCGCGATTGCCGCTGGTGAAGTCACGATGAAATCGCCCGTTCGAATTTCGCAGCGTGCCGCCAAGGAGCCACCCAGCCGCATGGGCTTCAAACCCGGATCGGTGTTGACGGTCGACAGTGCAATCAAGATCCTGATGGTCAAATCCGCCAATGACGTTTCCGCGGCCCTCGCCGAAAGCATCGCGGGATCATCATCCGCCTTCGTGGAACGGATGAACGCTGAAGCCCGCCGCCTCGGCATGAGCGGCACTCATTTTGTCAATGCGCACGGTCTGCACGCAGACGCGCAGGTCACCAATGCGCATGACCTTGCAGTGCTGGCGATGACACTGCGAAACGAATTTCCGCAGTACAAAAAATATTATGAGCTCGAGGCGATCGTCGTTGACAACAAGACGATCGACAACACCAACGAGTTGATCCGACGCTTCGATGGCGCCAACGGGATGAAGACCGGCTATACCTGCCCGTCAGGTTTCAACCTGATCGCGACCGCCTCCCGCAACGGGCGTAATCTTCTGGCCGTTGTCATTGGCGAACCCACTGTGGAAGCGCGCGGCGACAAGACTGCCGATCTCCTCGCCCGCGGCTTCGCCACAGCTGCAACCGACGCACCCTATATCGGTCAGTTACGTCCCAGCGGCCGCGAACCGAAGCAAGCAGTCAACCTGCGCTCGACCATCTGCACCGAAGCACATTGGAAAGCAGTCACGGAAGCGCGCGCACCCAGCGGCAAGCCGGCATTCAAGTCGCCTCACCTGCGGGAACCAACGCGTACGCCAATTGCCGTCACCGTGGCATTGGGAGGCGCCACGGGCCCGGAATCCAAGGCACCACGTTATGCAGATGTGCCGATCCCGACACCACGTCCGACCGACTATGTTCCGGTCGCAGCCAGCGCGCAGGGTGGGTAACAGATGGCCCACGCTCCGATCGCAGTGTCCATCCTCACCGGCTTTCTCGGCGCGGGGAAGACCACTCTTCTCAACCGGCTTCTCAAAGACCCCGAACTCGAATCGACAGCCGTTATCATCAACGAATTCGGGGAGATATCTATCGATCACATGCTCGTCGAGCAGGCATCTGACGGGCTGATCCAACTGGCCGATGGCTGCTTGTGCTGCACGGTGCGCGGCGAGCTGGTGGACACGCTGGCTGATCTGATCGACCGGATGCAGACCGGGCGCATCGCACCGCTCAAAAGGATCGTGATCGAGACAACCGGGCTTGCCGACCCCGTTCCGGTGCTGCAGGCCGTGATGGGCCATCCTGTCCTGACGCAAGCGCTACGGCTCGATGGTGTGATCTGCGTCGTGGACGCCGTCAACGGCTCTGCCACGCTCGATGCTCATCAGGAGGCCGTCCGCCAGGCCGCAGTGGCTGACCGGATCGTTATCGCCAAGGCTGACCTTGCCGAGGCGAAAGAGCTTGAAGCACTGACGGCGCGTCTGAACTCGTTGAACCCACGTGCTACCTTCCTTCGCGCGGATTCAGCCTCAGCAACGGCGCTGATCGATTGTGGGCTCTACGACCCCAAGCGACGAGAAGCTGACCTTAACCGATGGCTCGGGGAGCTATCGGACGCCCATCATGATCACGACCATACGCATGATGACGGCTGCGGCCACACACATCACCATCATCACGACGACCGCGTCAGGACACTATCGCTAGTGCATCCTCAGCCGGTCTCCTTTGGCGCAATCGAGGCATTTCTGGATATCCTGCGCTCCACGCAGGGCGACAAGCTTTTGCGCATGAAAGGCGTGATCGAGCTTGTGGAAGACCCCGAGCGACCGCTGGTCATTCATGGTGTGCAGAAGCTTCTGCATCCACCAGCGCGCCTCACCTCATGGCCGGAAGGCCCACGTGGTGTGCGGCTCGTGCTCATCACCTTCGACATGCCGGATATTTATGTGCAGCGCCTGTTTTCGGCATTCATGGGGGCTCCATCAATCGACACCCCGGATCGGGCCGCACTTCAGGACAACCCGCTCGCAATCGCCGGCTACCGCCCGTAACGGCCGCTACGCGTCACCGCGCTCAATGAGAAAACGGTGGCCACCTTCAACGGCGAGAGTGCTCAAGAGGCGGTGGCCGCTTTCATGGCAAAATGCCGGGATGTCGATCACTGCCAGCGGATCGGTGGTCTCGACCCATAATTGAGCGCCGGGCGCCATGCCGGCCAGCCGCTTGCGGCTGCGCAACACAGGCAACGGACAATTGAGCCCACGCAGATCATAAAGATCGCAAGGCTCCTGGCGGACCAAGTCAGCCACCAAACATGCCCAGAAGGCGCTGGGTAAGCTTAGGACGCGCAGATTCCGGCTTTGCACCATCCGTCGGCGCCGCAGCCTCCACCACCGCCTGTTGCGGCGAAGCAGCTGCTGGTGCTGGCGTTGGCGCTGCCGCAATGGCAGGCGTGGTGACCGGGCCTTTGGCACGTTCCTTGTCGGCCAACAGGATATGCGGTGCTTCCATTGTCGGCGGCTGCGGCGTGACGCGCTCTCCACGCGCTCTGCGGCGAGACCAGTCAGCAACAAGCGCCGCTTCCTTCAGCCCATCAATCGTCTCGGAGACCGGCGCTACTTTACCTGCGCCCTGCCCATCGAGCGCTGCCTGGAACGCGGCATCATACTTCGCCTTGTAGCCTGCATAGGCAACACGCAAGGATTCGGGCTGGGTCGTCACCGGGCATGCCGCGGCAGCAGACAAGCTGCGTCCTGCTTCAAGCTCCTGGTTGAAGACATAGCGCTTGCCGCAGACGTCAACTTTCGGCGGCACCCTGGTAATCTCGAAATGGTCGTAGCCCTCTTTCAGCATGGTCCAGAACTGGTAGTTCGGATCATTTCTGTAGCGGGCCATGTTGGCCGCCGTCATCCGGAACGGAAAGGCCTGAATCTGGAACTCGCTTTGACCGCCCTTGAAAGCATCGCGCGCGAACGCATAGATCTGCTCCATCTGGGCGTCGGTCATGGAATAGCAGCCAGCGGACGAACACGCGCCATGCACCATGAGATGCGTACCATTCCGCCCGTTCACGCGGTCAAAGGCGTTCGGAAACCCCATGTTGAACGCAAGGTGATACTGAGACGTCGGGTTCATCTGATGTGGACGAACAGAGTAGAAGCCTTCGGGAGCCTGACGGTCACCCTCGGTAAATTTTGGCCCCAGCTGACCCGACCATTTGCAGATTTCGTAACTGGTAGCCAGGTCGTAACGCCCGTTATCCTTGCGCTTCCAGACCTCTAGCTTCGCCTCTTCCTTGAAGATGCGAACCATGATCGGGGAGGTCTGGGTCATACCCTTGACCCGCATTGATTGCACGAGAGCCGGCGGAAGGCTCTTCTCCGCCTTCGGTGCAATGTCTTCCAAAGTCCCGTTGCATCCGGCAAACGCAAGGACTGCAAGCAACAGGCCGGCACGGGCGAAGCTGGTATTCATGGCGATCGCAACTCTAGCCTTGGTTGGAGTTTCGGAGTGAGCTTCCTTCCGAAACATCATGTCTGGTTCGTTCCGACAACTACGCCCGTTAACCTTGAGGATTCCTTACCAGCTACACCGACAGGAAGGAGTTCACGCGAAGTTCATCAGGGGAACGAAGAAGCGGTTCACGCGGCAATATTGTGGCAAAGCCGGCTCTCCGATCCCGAACCGGCAAAAACCTGTCCAAAGATCCCGTTTTCACACCCGCAAGGACAGAGCAAATCGGCCAGATCTATGGAGCGCTAAAGCGTACGCCCCATAGCAAGAAATTTCTCGCGGCGATGCTCACGATAGTCGGTGCCAGCGCTTGCCAGCTCGGCAAATCCCTTTGCGATCTGCTTGCCGGTCGCCTCGATCACCGCATCACGGTTGCGATGCGCGCCACCGAGAGGCTCGGCGATAATAGAGTCGATGATCTTCAGATCGAGCAAGTCCTGAGCCGTGATCTTCATGTTGGTGGCCGCGTCCTTCGAACGCGTCGTGTCGCGCCACAGGATCGACGCTGCACCCTCCGGCGAGATCACCGAATAGATCGAGTGCTCCAGCATGTAGACCTTGTTGGCCACCGCAATCGCAATGGCGCCACCCGACCCGCCCTCGCCAATAATCACCGAGATGTTCGGAACCTTCAGGCCAAGCGAAACCGACGTCGAACGCGCGATCGCCTCGGCCTGCCCACGCTCTTCCGCACCAATGCCGGGATAGGCGCCTGCAGTATCGACAAGGCTGACCACCGGAATACCGAACCGATCCGCCATCTCCATCACCCGGACCGCCTTGCGGTAACCCTCCGGGCGCGCACTACCGAAATTGTGCTTGAGACGCGACTGGGTGTCGTTACCCTTTTCCAGACCGAGTATCGCGACCGACTCACCGTTGAACCGCGCGAAGCCGGCAATAACGGCATTATCCTCGCCAAATGCACGGTCACCTGCCAGCGGTGTAAAGTCGGTGAACAGCTTGCCGACATAATCGAGGCAGTGCGGTCTGTCCGGATGACGCGCGACCTGGACCTTCTGCCATGGCGTCAGCTGTTTGTAGACATCTCGCAGCGCATCGCCGGAACGCTTCTCAAGTCGCGCGATTTCGTCAGCCACATCGACAGCTTCCCCATTCTGGGCAAGCGTCTTCAAATCGAGGATCTTGCCCTCTAGGTCAGCGACAGGTTTTTCGAAATCGAGATAATTGAACATACGCAGCTTTGATCCGGAGATGGCTTGACGCCCAGGGAGCCAGAACGGCTATTTCGGGTTTTCACATAGCGAGCCTAGGCCTGATCGGCAAGCGGGTGATTCTTGCTGACCAGTTCGACAAGCCGGTTTTCGAGCACATGGGTATAGATTTGTGTCGTTGAAATGTCCGAATGCCCCAGCAATTGCTGAACTGCACGCAAATCCGCGCCATTCTGCAATAAATGGCTCGCAAAAGCGTGCCGAAGAACATGCGGCGACAATTTCGCCGCTGGAACGCCACAACGTGAACCGAGCGCCTTCAGCTCACGCGCAAAAACCTGACGCGGGAGATGACCGCTTTCAGATGCTGCCGGGAACAGGAATAGACTGTCCAAAAACCTCGGCTGTGCCGCGCGTGCCTTGATCCAGTCTTTCAGCGCATCCTTCGCCTTGGGTGATAATGGAACAATTCGCTCTTTGCCGCCTTTGCCCCGAACGACGAAATAGCGCTCGTCGCGCGACGCAACGCTCAATGGCAGACTGACCAGTTCGGTAACACGCAGCCCCGTCGCATAAAGCGTCTCGACCAGTGCGTGCAGCCGGCAGGCGGCGAACCAAGCCTCATCGTCACGCGCCTGCGCCTTTTCTGTCTCGGCGCGCTCCAGAAGCCGTGTCACCGCGTCTTCCTGCATGGTCTTTGGCAATGAACGTTGCTTGCGCGGGGCGTCAATCACCCCGGTCGGATCATCCTGGCGGATGCCTTCGGCATAGAGGAAGCGAAAAAACTGCCGCATGGCGGAGAGTTTTCGCGCCTGTGATGACGAGGCAAACCCTCGGACTGCAACATCATCCAGCCAGTTGCGGATATCGTCAACGGAGGCGACTGCGAGTTTGCGGCCCAAAAACGCGTCAGCATCTTCAAGGTCGCGGCGATACGCATCGAGCGTGTTGCCGCTCGCACCACGCTCCGCGCTCATCATCTCCAGGAATGCTTCAATCCGGACCGCACTGCTCATCATCACGCTCGCAAGGGAATTTATTCGGCTTTGCAAAAAGTCAAATATGGAACCGTTTGACGTTTGAGGAGTTCCAAACCAGTTGCAAGTTGTTTATCAAGCTGGGCTATTTTGTGAAAATGTCTTGATGCCGACACAGCGTACCGGCAATCTGGGCGTTGAAGGGCAATGCGTCAAATGGAGGCAGGTATGAGAAAATTTGTATTGGCAATTGCGAGCGTTGCCGCACTGGCAACAGCTGGCTGCTCGACTGCAGAACAGACGGCTGTAGGCGGCGCGGCAGTAGGCGCTGCAATTGGCGGCGTAACGACAGGCCGCGTTGAAGGCGCGCTGGCAGGCGCCGCAATCGGTGGTGCTTCGGGCTACCTGATTGGTCGCAGCACGACGCGTTCGGGCTGGTGCCGTTATCGCGACCAGTACAACCGCGTGTACGAAGCGCGCTGCTAATCAAGACTTGAGTGGGGCTCTCTCCTCTCCAGTAAGAAAGGGAACCTTCGCGGTTCCCTTTTTCGTTTCTGACAAGTGTCAGGAAAGTGGCGCAGCCCCTGGTCCGGGAACCGCCCCTGGCGGACATTTACCCAGAATAATCATCCCCAGCACTTCATCCTTGGTCACATCCTGCGTGCGTGCCGTCCCGACCACCTGTCCGTTCTTCATCACGCAAACACGGTCGGCGAGATCAAACACGTCGTGGATGTCATGGCTGATAAGGAAAATGCCGATGCCGTCGGCTTTCAGCTGCTTGACCAGCTCCCCGACCTGCGCAGTTTCCTGTGGGCCAAGTGCCGCCGTCGGCTCGTCCATGATCAGGATGCGCGCGTCGAAATGAATCGCTCGCGCAATCGCCACCGATTGTCGCTGGCCGCCGGAAAGCTTTGACACCGGCTCCTTGAAACGCTGAAAGCGCGGATTGAGTCGGCCCATGACCTTGCGCGTCTGCGACTCCATTGCCACGTCATCAAGCGTGCCCCACCGCGTACGCAGTTCCCGACCCAGAAAAAGATTCGCCGCCGCATCGACGTTATCGGCCAGTGCCAGTGTCTGGTAGATCGTCTCGATCCCATATTTCTTGGCGTCGCGCGGGTTTCCGATCACCGCTTCCTCGCCCTTGACTAGGATCGTTCCGGCGTCACGACGGTAAGCGCCGGAAAGGATCTTGATCAACGTCGACTTGCCGGCACCATTGTGTCCGAGAAGAGCGACGACCTCTCCAGCATGCAGATCAAGCGACGCGTCATCAACAGCCTGAATGCCGCCGAACGAGATGGAAATGTTCTTCAGCTCAACCAGCGGGGGGGTGGCTTCCTGTGCCATCACGTTTCTCCTCAACCGACACGGCGGCGATAGACAGTGTCGAGCCAGACGGCGACGACAAGCGCCAGACCGACAACGATATTCTGCAGAGGTGTATCAACGCCGAGCAGGATCATGCCCGAGGCAAGCGACTGCATCAGCATCGCTCCCAGCATCGCTCCCGCAATCGTGCCGACACCACCTGAAAGGGACGTGCCGCCAATCACCGCAGCCGCGATGACGAGAAGTTCGTCGAGAGTGCCTTGTGCGTTGGTCGCCGCATTGAGGCGCGCGGTCGAGATCATCGCGCCGACGGCAGCCAGACCGCCCATCAGCATGAAGATTTTCATGGTCACCCAGCGTGTGTTGATGCCGGCAAGTTCAGCAGCTTCCGGATTGCCGCCAATAGCGAAAACATAGCGGCCAAAACGGGTGCGGTTGGCGATGAAGGTCATCGCAATCCCAACCACCAACGCGATCAGAACTGGAATGGCAATGCCATGCGCGATGAACAGGCCCCCTTCCGGGATCTCGATGTTGTTTGCCTGCGCGTAGCGACGCACGATACCGACTGGCCAAGGATAGGAATTTGCAACCCAGACAGCACCGAGAATGAGCGAGCAGGTGACCGCCCCCAGAAATGCTTCGGCCCAGATTGGCCGCCGCGGGAAACTGAAACGCCGGCGCTGCGAACGAGCGTTCATCAGCATGAGAACGACGGCGACACAGGCCACTATGCCGACAATCCAGCTCCACGTAGCGCCGATTGAGCCATCAACCCCACCACCCATCAGCCGAAAGGTCGCGTCCATCGGCGCAACGGTCTGTCCGCTTGTGACCCACCACGCACCACCGCGCCAGACAAGCAATCCGCCAAGGGTAACGATGAAGGCCGGCACACCGAGATAAGCAATGACAAAACCATGCAGCGCTCCGATCGTCACGCCGACGCACAGACCTGCCAAGGCTGCCAGCAGCCAGATAGCCGGATGACCAAATCCTAAAATGCCGGGAAGCAGCTGCGCCTGGGTCACCCCCATGATCATGCCAACGAAGCCAAGGATCGAGCCCACCGACAGATCGATGTTGCGTGTGACGATCACAAGCACCATGCCAGTCGCCATCACCGCAACCGATGCTGACTGGACCGACAAATTCCACAAATTGCGAGGGGTGAGAAACAGCCCACCGGAAAGGACGTGGAACATGAGCCAGATGATCAGCAGCGCGCCAAGCATCCCCAGCATGCGTGTGTCGAGTTCAGTGGCGTTCAGGAAGCGTCCGATCGGCCCAGCTTCCGTGGCGCGAGCTCGGTCAACCGGGACCTCTGCGGTGGCGTCCGACATCATCGTCCTCCGTCCGGCCCAATTCGTCGGCCGGTGTTTCATTCTGGCAAAACGCCGCGGCTTCATCAAACCGCGGCGTTTTCAGTCTAGTCCGGGGATCAGTTGCAGGCCGCCACGGTGCCAGCAGCCACACCCTGGCACACCACGTCCTTCGACACCCAGCCAGACTCGATGATGACATTGAGGTTGTCACGCGTGATCGGGTTGGGCGCGAGGAAGATGGCATTCATCTCCACGCCATTCGGGCCATCCGACCACTTGGTTGCACCCTTGACACCGTCCAGAGCAGTGCCATCGGCAAGCTGGTTAGCGATTTCGGCTGCGGCCTTGCCAAGTTCACGCGAGTCCTTCCAGACAGACACCGTCTGAGTGCCGAGCGCAATCCGGTTGAGCGCGGCATGATCGGCGTCTTGACCGGAAACCGGTACCGAGCCTGCCAGCCCCTGTGCTTCCAGCGCGGCGATTGCACCGCCGGCGGTTCCGTCGTTCGACGCCACGACGGCATCGACGTTGTTGTCGTTGGCCGTCAGGAATTGTTCCATGTTGCGCTGGGCATTTGCAGGCAGCCATCCGTCGGTATAGGCCTCGCCGACATTCTTGATATTGCCGGCGTCAATGGCTTCCTTCAGCACTTCCATCTGTCCGGAAAACAGGAAATCAGCGTTCGGATCGGCACCATTGCCCTTGATGAAGACATAATTGCCCTCTGGCGCCGCTTCGAACACGGCACGCGCCTGCATCCGGCCAACTTCCTTGTTGTCGAAGGTGAGGTAGAACGCGTCCGGATTCTCGATCAGGCGGTCATAGCCAACGACCGGAATGCCCTCGGCCACGGCCTTCTCAACTGCCGGACCAATTGCGCTGGAATCCTGCGCAAGAATGATCAGCGCATCAGCACCTTGTGCAATCAGCGCTTCGACGTCCGTCAGCTGCTTGGCGGCAGAGGACTGTGCGTCTGCGGAAATATACGAGTTTCCGGCAGCCTCCAGCGCTGCCTTGATGGCTGCTTCGTCAGTCTTCCAGCGCTCCTCCTGAAAATTCGACCACGAAACGCCAACGGTCTTTCCTGCAGCATGCGCCGTCCCTGCCAGTGTAAGCGACATGGCAACACCCGCCAGCATGGCGGTTGCAAACTTGTTCATGATTTCCTCCCTGCGCTCGAAAGCGCTTGCTGGTGCTTGCACACTTCTCAGCGAGCCTTTATTTCGGGCTCCGAAAAAAAGAATGACTCAGGTGAGAGGCCGTGTCAATATCCCGCTGCAGTGCTGGCGAACGCCACGAAAGAAGGCTATGGCGACGGCAAAGCAGGGAGGACGGCTGATGACGGTCGGCGTGCGGCACGACGATCTTCGTAAACGTAATCGCGCGATGGTGATCGCGGCAGTGCGCCGTGGCACGCAGCCTTCGCGCACGGAGATCGCCAACGCCACTGGCCTGAGCCATTCAACCATCTCCACCATTTCCTCAGACCTGATGGAAGAAGGCATCCTTGCGCTGGCAAAGCCGGCCGAACCCGGCGTCCTGAAACGAGGTCGTCCGCAGGTGGCGCTCGATCTCAATCCGCAAGCTGCCACAGTCGTCTCGATCGTTCTTTCGCTGAATACGCTCTCGGTAACCCTGAATGATTATAACGGCGCGGCGATCCTGCAGGATCTGTCCCGCCCTCCCACACTGACACTGTCACGCCAGGCGCTTGTTGGAACCGTCATCGATGCCGTAGCCCTGGCTCTGGAACGCAGGCCCGCTTCAAGTGGTCCCGTGCTGCGCATGACATTCACCGTGCAGGGCATCACCGACTCCGGTGCTCGTCGGCTGTTGTGGTCGCCAATCACTCCACACAGCGACGTCGCGTTTGCTGATGCCCTCGAGGCACGGTTCGACGTTCCCGTCACAGTCGAGAACGACTGCAACATGATATCGGTGGCTTTGCGCGCGCGCGCCCCCGAGCGCTATCAGGACAATTTCTTCACCATCCTTCTGTCCAACGGTATCGGGATGGGACTGATGTTGCGCGGCAGCCTCTTCACCGGCGCGCACTCCTCGGCAGGCGAATTCGGCCACATGAATCACTTGCCGGATGGAGCATTGTGCCGTTGCGGCCGCCGCGGATGCATCGAGGCTTATGCCGGGAATTATGCAATCTATCGCCATGCACGTGGGGAAAGTGAACAGGCGCAGCCAGTTGCCGACATTGACGACGCCACCATGGTCGCAATGGCTGCCGCCGCGCGCAGGGGTCCCGGCCCTGAACGCGAAGCTTTCCAGCGGGCCGGTGAAGCCATCGGCTATGGACTAGGCAGTCTGTTCGCACTGTTCGACCCTGCGCCAGTCGCCATTGTCGGACTTGGAACGTCAGCCTTCGACGTGTTCGAACCAACCATGCGCGAAGCCATCGCCCGCACGGCAGGCGGTCAACATGGCACCGCTATCTCATTCGATCTGGAACTGGATGAAATGCCGCTGATCCGCGAGGGATCTGCGCGCCACGCCCTGAACGTCATCGACACGCAGATCTTTGCCAACAGCGTCTCGGCAGGAGCGACGCGCAAAGAGGTCGTGTAGCGCGGCGCTTCCTTCAGACTTCCTGGATTGCATATCCGGCGCCCCGGATCGTGCGGATGATGTCAGGAAGGCTCCCGATATTGACCGCCTTGCGCAGACGACCGACATGAACATCGACCGTACGCTCGTCGATATAGATCGTTTCGCCCCAGACATTGTCGAGCAACTGCCCGCGTGAAAATACCCGTCCGGGATTTTGCATCATAAACTCGAGTAGGCGATATTCTGTCGGACCAAGGCGGATTTCACTTTCGCCGCGATGTACGCGGTGGGTTTCGCGATCCAGAACGATATCTCCCACCTTCAACACCGAAGACAGAACTTCAGGCTTGGCGCGGCGCAGCAGCGCCTTGACCCGCGCGATCAATTCCGGTGTCGAGAAAGGTTTAACCAGATAATCATCTGCTCCCGTCGACAGGCCCCGTACGCGGTCGCTCTCTTCCCCACGTGCGGTCAGCATGATGATCGGCAAGCGCTCAGTTTCGGCGCGCATCCGCAGACGGCGGCACAATTCGATACCGGAAACCGCAGGGACCATCCAATCGAGCACAAGCAGGTCCGGCTGGTTCTCACGCAACCGCAACTCGGCCTCGTCACCGCGCGTAACGACCTCAACCTGATAGCCTTCTGCCTCGAGATTGTATTTGAGAAGGACGCCCAATGGCTCCTCGTCCTCAACAACCATAATCTTTGGTGCAATCATTGATCCGTCTTTCCGTCAGTCGGCGACCGAAGTCTCGTCGGCTTTGGGCCGGTAGAGCGGCAACTGCATGCCGGTCATCACGTAATAGGCATCTTCAGCGATATTGGTCACATGGTCACCAATGCGCTCCAGGTTCTTGGCACAAAACAGCAGGTGCGTGCAGGTGGTGATGTTGCGCGGATCTTCCATCATATATGTCAGCAGCTCCCGAAACACCCGAGTATACTGGATGTCGATATTTTCGTCCGCTGCCCGCAACAATTTGAGCTTTTCAGAGTCGCGCCCCTCATAGGCTGCAATCACCTCGTGAACCTGAGCCACGACCGATTGGGCCATCGCGTCAATCGAGTGGGAAAGACTGCGCGGCGCACTGCCTTCACCGACTGCCGAAACTCGTTTCGAAATATTCTTGGCCAGATCGCCAATTCGCTCGAGATCCGCCGCCATGCGGATCGCACCAACAACGGCCCGCAAATCCTGCGCAACCGGCTGGCGTTTGGCGATCAGCGTAATCGCCCTGTCATCAAGCTCACGCTGACGCGCATCCATGATCGCGTCGTCGGAAATGACACGCTGCGCCAGGACGGCATCCGTCTCGACCAGTGAACGGGTCGATGCAACGACCATGTCTGCAGCCAGGTCGCCCATATCATGGACCAGGCGGTCGATGGCGTTCAGATCCTCATCAAAGGAAGTTACTGTATGCTGGCCCATCATCTGTCCTTTCCGCACCATCAGCCGTAGCGACCGGTGATGTAATCCTGCGTCCGCTTTTCCACCGGGCTGGTGAAGATCAGATCGGTCGGCCCCTCTTCCACAAGATTGCCCAGATGGAAGAAAGCTGTGCGCTGGGACACGCGCGCCGCTTGCTGCATGGAGTGTGTGACAATAACGATTGTGTAGTTCTGCCGCAGTTCGTCGATCAGTTCCTCGATACGCGCTGTCGCGATCGGGTCGAGTGCCGAACATGGTTCGTCCATCAGGATCACTTCCGGCGAAACGGCGATCGCGCGCGCGATGCAAAGGCGCTGCTGCTGGCCGCCCGAAAGACCCGTGCCGGCCTCATGCAGCCGATCCTTTACCTCCGACCAGAGCCCCGCCTTCTGGAGACTGGATTCGACGATCGCATCCATGTCGCTGCGACTGCGGGCAAGGCCATGGATGCGGGGGCCGTAGGCGACATTCTCATAGATGGATTTGGGGAACGGGTTCGGCTTCTGGAACACCATCCCAACACGCGCCCGAAGTTCCACCGGGTCCAGAGACGGGTCGTAAATGTCTGAACCATCAAGTGCGATCAGACCGGATACCCTGCATCCCTCGATTGTGTCGTTCATGCGATTGAGGCAGCGCAGAAACGTGGACTTGCCGCAGCCCGAAGGGCCGATGAATGCGGTCACCGACTTTTCCGGAACGTCGATCGACACGTCAAAAAGCGCCTGCTTCTGACCGTAAAAGACACTGACATCGCGAGCCTTGACGCGTACCGGCAGTGGATTTTCGTCGGGTGTGCGCGCAGTCGTCGACTCGCGGCTGTAAAGATCAGATTGTGGAACGATCTTGTCGGTCGGCATGTGCATGGCCGCCGCCTCCTGTTTTGGTTCAACTCTCATTTGCGGCGCTCCAGCCTTGCACGCAGGAAAATGGCGATTGCGTTCAGCATCAGCATCAGGCCAAGCAGCACGATGATCGCAGCTGAGGTCCGTGCCTCAAAGAAATTACGGTTTTCATTGCCCTGCCAGAGATAGATCTGCACCGGCAACGCACTCGATGGCTCCAGCGGACTTCCAGGGATCTGCGCCACGAAAGCGTTCATCCCGATCAGCAGCAACGGTGCTGTCTCACCGAGCGCCTGAGCCACGCCGATGATTGTCGCCGTGAGAATTCCTGGATAGGTCACCGGCAATACATGATGGAAGACGGTCTGCGTCTTGGAAGCCCCGATGCCCAATGCGGCCTGACGCAGCGACGGCGGCACGGCGCGCAGGGCAGATCTGGTTGCGATGATGATGGTGGGAAGCGTCATCAATGTCAGCACGAGGCCACCGACCAGCGGCGCTGACAATGGCAGGCGAAAATAGTTGATGAAAACGGCAGCGCCCAGCAGCCCGAATACGATCGACGGGACCGCCGCGAGATTGTTGATGTTGACCTCGATAAAGTCGGTGAACTTGTTCTTGGGCGCGAATTCCTCAAGATAGACGGCGCTCATCACACCAATCGGCACCGCAAGCACGATCACGACCAGCATCATGTAAAGCGAGCCAATGAACGCTCCGGCAAGTCCTGCCGACGCCGGCGCCGAGCGTGAATCGCTGTTGGTGAAGATGTGCCAGGCAAATGCAAAGCGCATCTGGCCATCTTCCATGAAACGATCCGACAGCATGCGAGCGGAAGGCGACAATTGCTGCTGCGTGTCGGGCAGGCTCCGGTCGATATTGCCCTTCAGCCAATTGTCCGCATTGGCGGACGCCAGCATTTTGACCTTGACTGTCTGACCCAGGAGGCCTGGATCGGCGACGAACATGTCGCGCAACCGGAAACGTTCACTTGTCTCGACAATCGACAGCGCCGACTTGGTGTCGATCTCGAAATCCGGTGCCGCAGCCTTGATCGACTGTTCCAGAACCCGGTTCCAGTTGACCATCGTGACCTTGCGCTCCCAGTCGAGCAGTGCGCGCTGATACTCGGCAGAAGATTGCTGGGCGTCCCGCACGGGCCGCGCTGCAACTTTCACGATCGCCGGATCGAAATGCACATCAACCTCGAGGTTGGCCTGCGTAAACGCGGGCAGCCCCTGGTAGAGGATCATCGAGAACAGGATGGCGACGAAACCGAGCGCCGCCGCGATGGCGGCAATGCCAAGCGCACGAAACCGGCGTTCCCTTGCATGACGTTTGCCAAGACCCGCGCGAATGCGCTTCAGGCGCTCTGCCGAACCATCAAGTGCTTGTTCCGACGGTGGGGTAAACGAATGGGCCATATCAGTCGTACTGCTCCCGATAGCGCCGGACGATAAATAGCGCCGCGACGTTGAGTATGAGCGTCATGACAAAGAGGGTCAGGCCAAGCGCAAAAGCGACCAGGGATTGCGGGGAAGCAAAGTCGGTATCGCCCGTAAGCTGGTTGACGATGGTGACCGTCACGGTCGACACCGGCTCGCCTGGATTGAGACGAAGAAAAGGGCTGTTGCCGGCCGCCAGAACCACGATCATCGTCTCGCCGATCGCGCGGCTGACCGCGAGCAGAAATGCCCCGACAATGCCGGGCAACGCAGCAGGGATCACCACGCGGCGAATTGTTTCGGACTGTGTCGCGCCAAGGCCGAGCGAACCGTCACGCATTGCCAGCGGCACCTGCCGGATGACGTCGTCAGAAAGCGATGAGATGAACGGAATGATCATTACGCCCATCACCACACCGGCCGTCAAGGCGCTGGTGGCTCTGATGTCGAGGCCGAGCGCACTTCCGATCCCTGCCAGAAACGGACCGACCGTCACGAGTGCGAAAAACCCGTAGACGATGGTTGGAATGCCTGCGAGCAACTCAATGATCGGCTTGACGATGCCGCGCACGCGCGGCGTCGCATATTGGGTCAGGTAGATTGCTGTCATCAGGCCGATCGGCAGCGCGACAAGTATGGCAATCGCCGCGACCATGAGCGTGCCCCACAACAGGGGAAGCAGCCCATACTTGCCGCTGGCACCCGCCCCCGTGGAGGAGAAGCCGGGGCTCCACACAGTGCCAAAGAAGAAATCGATCGGGCTGACGAACGTGAAAAAGCGGAAAGCTTCAGCCAGCAAAGATGCAACGATGCCGACCGTGGTCAGAATTGCGACAACCGAACAGCCAATCAGCAACACACGCACGATGCGCTCGATTTCATTGCGGGCACGCAGGCGCGGGTTGATGCGACGCTGAGCGAGAAACAGCCCAACAGCCCCCGTCGCGGCTGCCGTCGCAACGACAAATGCAAATGTCAGTGCGCGAAACTCGCGCAAGGCCTGTGCCGCAGAATTCTCATATGTCTGCGCCTCGCCAACGACACCAAAACCGCTCTCAATCTGGCGAATTCGGCGGATCGTGACTTCAAGATCAGCAGCTGTAAGACTGGTGATCTCAGTTGGCAGCTGCGCCAAGATGTAGGTGCGTGTCGCGGTGTCCCCGAACAGCGCCCAAAGCCCCAACACGAGCAGGGCGGGCAGCAATGCCCAGAAGGCAACAAGCGAGGCATGGTAGGCCGGACGCGAATGGATCTTGACGCCCGATACGGCCATGTTGCGACTGCGAGACCAGCCGAGCTGGTATGCAAAGCCGAGCATGAGCAAAAGCAGGCTGGCGACGATAGCTGTGTTCACTGGGGGCGCGCTCCGCGAAGCCGTCGAACGAAAACAGGCCTATAGGCAATCTGGCGAGGTCCACCATTGGTGAACCCCGCCAGGGATTGGCTTTCTTACTTCACCGCGTCGACGGTCAGCGCCTTGCCTTCCTGGAAGGCAGCAAGAACGGCAGCGGTCTCTTCGGCAGGAGCAGGGATCAGGCCGGCAGCTTCGAGGGTGCCACCCAGACCAGCCATCTGCTCCGACAGATAGAACTCAACGAATTCGTTGATGCCGGGAACGGTGCCGATGTGCTCACCCTTGACGTAGAAGTAGAGCGGACGTGACACCGGGTACTCACCGGCAGCCACAGTCTCAAGCGACGGCGTGACACCGGAAACGGTCGCAACCTTGAGGGTGTCGCGGTTCTGATCATAGAACGACAGACCGAACACACCGATCGTGTCAGCATTGGACTGGAGGCGCGAAAGCGTCTCGGTGTAGTCACCGGCGATCTCGATCACGACATCCTGACGGAAAGTGGTGGTGACCTTTTCGAGCTCTTCCTTGGAAAGCTCCGGCAAGCCGGCGGCCTTGGCGCCATCCGCGATCACCTTTTCCTGAAAGACTTCACGGGTACCGTGGTTCGAAGCCGGGATCGCAAGGCTGATCGGCTGATTTGGCAGCGACGCATCAATCTCGTTCCAGCTTTTGTATGGGTTGTCGACCAGCTTGCCATCAACAGCGACCTGCGCGGCAATCGCCTTGAAGACATGGACCGGCTCAAGAGCGAATTCACCCTTCGACGCGTTCGAGGCAAAGACGATGCCGTCATAGCCGATCTGGATTTCACGGATATCGTTAACACCGGCAGCGTTGCAGGATTCGATCTCTGCAGCCTTCATGCGGCGCGAAGCATTGGCGATATCGATGGTATTGTCACCAACACCAGCGCAGAACTGGCGCAGTCCACCGCCGGTGCCACCCGAGCCGACGACTGGCGTCTTGAATTCCGGAAACGCCTGCCCGAACTCCTCAGCCACGATGCTGGAGAACGGAAGAACGGTGGACGAACCTGCAATCTGCATGGTGTCGCGCGACTGTGCCGAAGCTGCGCCGAGCGATGCGGCGACGGCAACCGAAGCCACGGTCGCTGCGAGGAAAAACTTGATCATGTGCCTACTCCAGTACGGAATTGGGATACGACGTCCTTGCGTCGGGAGTGGCAATAAAGGGGGTTTGTAACAGCCAGATGACAGTTAGATGTCAGCTCGGTAATGCGTGGCCGGCTCTTGCGGGCGCTTCATCAAGCGCGTTCTGTATCCACTTGGCGATCTTGTCCGTAAGTGCCTTCGGGCTGATGGGCTTGGACAAATAATCGTCCATTCCGGCCTCCAGACAACGCTCACGATCACCCTTCAGCGCATGGGCCGTCACCCCGATGATCGGGATTCTGCCACCCATGACGCGCTCTTCGCCACGGATGCGCGCCGTTGCCTCAAGCCCGTTCATCTGCGGCATAGAAACATCCATCAGGATCATGCGCGGCATCATTGTGCTGAACGCATCCACCGCCAATCGCCCATTACTGACGATCTCGTAGGTGAAGTCGGTCTCGCCCAATATCTGCGAAAACACCAGCTGGTTCACCTCATTGTCTTCGGCGACCAGGATATCAACGCGATGCACGACCCCTGCAACACCGGGCGCAAGCCGCCGCCCCCGCTTCACCGATGCCGCAGGTCGCGGTTTCAGCTCCGGTTGAACCGGGACAAGTGGCGCTGCGTCCTCCGGCCTCTCAACAACATCAGACGTTTTCAAGCCGCGATGCTTCTGGATCGCCGCTACAACAGTCTCCAACAACACGGAAGATCGAGCGGGCTTGATGAGATGTCCGTCAATGGCCAGGCTCTTGTAGCCAGGCTGTCCTAGACTCTGGTCCACCGAAGTCAGCATGACAATCGGTGTTGTCGCGATCTGTGGTGTGCCGCGAACAATCTGGGCGACCTCAGCGCCGGACATGCCCGGCATCTGGTAGTCGAGAATGATGCAGTCGACTGCGAGCCCGCGCTTCCGTACGGCCTCAAGAACCGCAAGCCCCTCCTGCCCGCTTTCCGCGGCGCAGGAATCAAAGCCCCACATCGAGGTCTGCTCGAGCAGGATTGATCGATTGATGAGGTTATCGTCAATGATAAGAACGCGCGCGCCCGTTACATCCAGCGGTGGTGTTTTCCGGTTTTCCCGGCGCTCCGCGTGACCGAGCTCGGTCGAGAACCAGAAAGTCGCCCCCTCCCCTTCAACACTGCTGACCCCCATGTCTCCGCCCATCAACGTGACGAGACGCGACGTAATGGCCAGCCCGAGACCGGTCCCCTCATGTCGGCGGGTCGACGTCGTATCAACCTGACTGAACTTGTCGAAAACCAGATCAAGCTTGTCCGCAGGAATCCCAATCCCTGTGTCGCGCACTTCAACCCGCAGGGCCGTCACATTGCCGCGCATCTCACCGCTGACATCGATCAGCACATGGCCTGCGTCGGTGAACTTCACCGCATTGCCCAACAGGTTGGTGATGATCTGGCGTATGCGTCCCACATCACCAATATAATGATCGTGCAAGCCGGGCTGCACTCGCACCACCAGCTCCAGATCCTTTTCCTTTGCGCGACTTGCCACCAGCGTGGCGACATCCTCGATCGCTTCCGCCAGATCGAAAGGGCCGGGATCCAACACCAGCTGACCAGCATCTATCTTCGAAAAATCGAGAATATCGTTGATGATCGTCAGCAAGGCATGTCCCGACTTGATGATGATGTCGGTGAAAGTGCGCTGACGCGCATCCAGTTCGGACTTGGCCAGCAACTCCGCCATCCCCAGAACACCGTTCATCGGGGTGCGGATTTCATGACTCATATTGGCGAGAAATTCCGATTTGGCACGATCCGCCAGAACCGCTCGACGCTGCGCTTCCTCAAGCTCTCTTTCGCGCTGCTTCAGCTCCGAAATGTCAGTGCTGGAGCCAATCAGATGCACACGCCCGTCAGCATCGATCAGACGGTTCTTCTTGGCGATAACGTGCAGTGTCGTTCCATCACTCTGAAGAATTTCCTCTTCCGTCTCGTTGGTCCTGCCCGTCGCGATCACGCCCAGATCGCGCTGCGCAAACGCCTTGCCGGCATCGCCAAAAATATCGATGTCCGTCTTGCCAATTGCGTCTTCCTTGCTCACCCCTGCAATATGGCACCAGATCTGATTGACAAATTCAAACGCCAGATCTTCGGTTTTCACATAGGCCGAAACCGGTAACTCATCGAGCACCCGCTTGTAGAGCTCGATTTCGCCCATGCTTGTGCGAAGCTCGGCTTCGCGGTTCTTCTGCTCCGTGATGTCCAGACGAATACCGATATGCGAACCATCAGCGGTGCGCGAATCAAACACCTTGAACCACCGCCCATCCGGCATCCGTCGCTCTGAGGTCGCGCCAGCCTTGCGACGTCCATTATATGCTGCCGCCCAGGCCTCGAAATCCTGATCGTACAAGGCATCAATCGCCGGGTCGCCGCTGGTTCGGAAATAGCCGACCTGATGGCCAAGCTCGAGCGCATCGCGAAAGGGCGTTCCCTTTTTCCAGGTCGGGGCAAGCAGCGGGACCATGTCGTGAAGCTTGCGATTGGCAAGCACAAAACGGTCTTCGCTGTCATAGATGATGACTGCCGCCGGCAGCGTTTCCAGAACATCTGCGAGATAGTCATGCATCGCCTGAATTTCACGCTCGCGACGCTTCAGATCTGTCACATCGAAGAACGTTCCAACGACAAACTCGTCCCCCGACGCAGATTGGATGCGGTATTTTCGGACGATCCGCGTCTTGGAACCATCGCGCTGCCTGACATCAACCTCGGCTTCATAAATTGTGCCAGTCGTCAGAACATGACGCTCATTGAGCTCATAAGCGGCGGCCTGTTCGGCACTTACGAAATCGCCGATCGGATGGCCAACAAGTGCATCGGCCGTCATTCCCATCAACGCAGCAAATGCGTCGTTCACCGTTACGAAGTTGAGCCGCGCATCTTTGACAAAAAGCGGGTGAGACAGACTGTCCACCACCGCCCGCGCCAATTGCAGGTTCGGCCCGGCATCTGGTTTTGTCCTCTCAACAAGGTGGGTGACATTGCGGCCGACACCACAAAAACCCAGGAGTGCCCCCGCATCATCGTGACGCGGGACACCCGACAGCGAAACCCAGCGACACGATTGGCGTGCATCCTTCAGTTCGCAGACAAATTCGCGAAAGGGACGCTCTCCGGCAAGATCATCCAGATGGCCCGAATTGTCGCTGGAATTTGCTCCATTCATTAGCCGATACAAGCTGGTGTGGCCGACGACGCGCTCCGGAGCAATGCCGGTCTGCGCCTGAAATCCTTCAGACACGAACACGATGCGGTGGTTCGCATCCGTCTCCCAGAGCCAGTCCGCGCTCGCAGCGAGCAGATCGTCAAGCTGACCCGGATCAAGAAACGCGCTTAAGCGCAACTGGTGCCCTTCACCATGCGTTCTGTTGCGCCCAGAAATGATCTCGCCGCTACCCTCAGCTTTTCGATCTGAGTCGATTGCGTTGCGTCCCCCCCGCAGTGCCACCGCTGATACCCCCGCCGGTTTTGGTCAGCATGAAGTGTGCACGGCAAGGTTTAACGATATGCTAACCATATACGTGCCAGTCGAACTTGCATCTAAGCGCAGTTTCATCCCGCAGGCAAACGCCTTGCCGTACCGCCTCAACACCACGCCTGGCCGTCAGGGCAGCACGCGGCGATAAGCAACATCGTCGAAGATCGTCGTGGCGAGATCGGGCGCTGCCATCTGCCGTTCACGACCATCGGTACAATAGAACATCGGCCAGCCGGCAGCGTGACAATGGATCAGGAAGAACCAATCGCGATGCGGCGACGCCATCGTCAGAAGGAACACGCCGTCCGTCATTCTGCGAACGGAACTGCCATCCTCAGCTACCCAAAAAAAGGGAACTTCAAAGGGCTGGTCGTTGTGCCAAACATAGTACGCCTCGCCCCTCCCGCGCTGCTGAGACATCGCCGTATTATAGTCAGCCAGAAATTGAAGGTCTTCGTCGTCTGGCTGCAAGTTGCCAATTGCATCGGAGCCTACGAAACGTCTGACATCGGGTGCATAGCCACCGGACAATTCAGGTGTCACGGTATGAAGCACAAGCCCTGCTGCAACTGCCAACAACGCGCCTGTCGCTGTCGTCACCGGGAAACCTCCGAAACCAAACCACTCCTCAACTGATAAGTGCTGGATCGGAGCGATGCAACACACCGTTGATCAACGAGTTCTTGATCGCTCTGCAGGGTTTGCTATCCCTCTGCCGGTTCGCGACGCATAAAGGAATCGTAATTATGGCAGAGCAAATCCGGATCGCTATCGCCGGGCATGGAAATCTCGGACGTGGCGTGGAAGCATCCGTCGCGAAAAACCCTGACATGCGGCTGGTCGGGATCTACACAAGACGCTCCCCGGATCAGTTGACCCCGCGCGACAGCGCAACGCCCGTCTATGCAATGACAGAGCTGGTCAATCACACCGACGACATCGACGTATTGATCCTCTGCGGTGGCTCAAAGGAAGATCTGCCTCGGCAGGGGCCCGAACTTGCCGCTCTTTTCAACACTGTTGACAGCTTCGACACCCACGCACGCATTCCGGAATATTTCGATTCGGTCGACGCTCCTGCGCGCGCCAACAAGCGCACGGCGCTGATTTCTGCCGGGTGGGATCCGGGCATGTTCTCGATCAACCGCATCATCGGCGAAGCGCTCCTGCCGGATGGAGCTACCTATACGTTCTGGGGCGATGGTCTCAGTCAGGGCCACTCGGATGCCGTACGGCGCATTCCAGGCGTGGCCGGCGCAGTCCAGTATACCCGGCCAATCAAGGAAGCGGTTGATCGCGTACGCAACTCTGAACGCCCCACGCTCACCACCCGTGAAAAGCATCGTCGAGAGTGCTTCGTCGTCTTGGAAGAGGGTGCCAATGCCGAGGCAATCCGCCAGGCGATCGTAACCATGCCGCATTACTTCGATGAATATGACACGACCGTGAATTTCATCTCGGCAGAGGAACTGGCCCGCGATCATCACGCAATGGTTCATGGCGGCTTCGTGATCCGCAGCGGCAATACCTCACCCGAGACCCCGCAGGTGATCGAGTACGGGCTCAAGCTCAACAGCAATCCGGAGTTTACGGCCAGCGTGCTGGTCGCCTACGCACGAGCGGTGCACCGCCTCAATGCGATGGGACAGCACGGCGCAATCACAGTGTTCGATGTCGCGCCCGGTCTCCTGTCACCAAAGAGCGCTGAGGAACTGCGCCGCGAACAATTGTAAGGCGCCATTCAACTTCTCAAGCATCGCGCGAGGGCTCAACGCCCTCCGAATGCCGCGTTTTTTCCTCGACGTCGTTGAGAGGCTCGCTATTTCCAATGCCGCGGGGCGGCTTGTTGCCGGCAGCATCCTGTGAAAAATCAGGATGCCCAGCATATTCCGTATCTTTCGGGGCCATTCGCGCCTGCTCTTCATTGCGCGCCTCGACCTCGGCAATCGGCCCGCTGCGCATCGGATTCAGCAGAACCTCTCCCGGAGCTCCGGAAGCAAAGGCAGGATCGTCAAAAGGTGGAAACGAGCCGGCCGGTCGCTCTTAGTCCGCGCCGCTTGGCGGTGCATGCGGGATTTCGAGTTTACCATCACGCGGAGTATTCGATGACATCGCTGCCTCCCAGCATTGGAGATAGCTGTCGAACGTGCCCGACGCTGATCGGTTCCAAATCCCGCGCCAACTCGCGTCAATCTACAAGAAAGCGCTGCAACACCTGAGCCGCTGGCCAGTAGACCGTAGCATCGGTGATTTCAGTCAGAATTCTTCCAGCATTGCTCGATTGAAAGCGGAGGGAGCGGTCGGGGCGTGATTTTACGACAGCCAAGAGTGCCAAATCCCTCGGCTCACGGAGTGGCTAAGCGAAGTCGACATAGAACGCGACGCCTTCGTAGTTGAACTGCGGCAAGGTCGCCAGGACATCGTCGCGCTCGGCTTCGCTGCCGGTGTAGAAATGTGTACCGGTCTGTGTGTTGTAGAAGCGATGCAATCCCTGTCGTCCCGCACCGTCTTCGGCGTAGGCGTGATAAGCGACGCCCTCATAGTGCATCCCCGGCAGCGTCGCGATGACATGGTCGCGCTCTTGCGCATTGGCGGTGTAGAAGTGCGTACCGGTGTCCGAACTGTAAAAACGGAAAACAGCTATCCCGTTTTCAGCGGTCGCGTTCGAATCGAATGCGTTGCCTTCGAATATGAACCCCTTGCCGCCACCGCGCAGGCCGTCTCGTTCTTCTGCAAAGCCGGTGTAGAAATGCGTACCCGTTTGCGTGTTGTAAAAGCGCGCTACGTTTACCAGGCCGTCGTGTTGCCCTATCAGATAGGCTTGCGGCGCTGATGGAAATGACGTCTCGAATGCGTCCGTCGTCTTGTAGTAGACAAGATTAGCCTGCGCTTCGGCGGCAGACCGGATCTGCGACAGCCAGCGAATATCCCCATCAGGGCCAACATAGCTTGTCTGCATCAGATTATCGGTGAGACCCAATTGGCCCATTGTTACACTGTTGAAACGGTTGGTGCCGTCATTGAGCCAGAACAGCGTTTCACTGGGCGGTGCACGCAGGATGAAGTCATTGGTGCGCACGATATCCAGCCATCCATCGTTATTGATGTCGATCAGCCGCGCGCCGTAAAAAGGAACTTGGGTGCCGAAACCCTGCGGAAAAAACTCGGCTGTCTTGTCGATGAATCCATATCCGCCGTCATTGATCAGCATTTGCAGCGCGCCTGGCGCGTTCAGGCCAACTCCACCAAGGTTGAGAATGTCCAGCTGTCCGTCATTGTCGAAGTCATGAATGATGAACTGATGCGGCGTATTGATCGCGCTGGTCGTGAAAGGCAGATGGGTGACGTTGTGGTCTGTATATTGACCACCAGGAGCTCCCCAATAGACGCGGCTGCTAATTCCATCTCCGCCCAGAATAAGGTCCGGAATGCCATCATTATTCAGGTCAGCAAACTCGGCCATCATATATTTTTCGTTGCGCGCAATCCCATCCACCACCGATACCGGCAGTCGTGCGGTATCGCGGGTAAAATTGCCGTTCCCGTCGTTGATGAGCAAATATGGACCAAGAGCGTGCTGGCCGTAGAGATTGGCCACGTAGATGTCGATATCGCCATCACCGTCAATGTCAGCTGCCGCGACCCCATGCGAAAAATCGTCGAGCGCAGGCAGGCGATTGGTGGCATCCATCAATTTGCCGTTGCCAACTCCTAGAAGAAGGCGGTTCTGCTCCCCTGGAAACGGATTCGTATCGTAGCCATGCGCAACAACGAAGATGTCTTCGATTCCATCGCCATTGAAGTCTGCGACAATGAAATCACGTGGATTAGTCATTAGCAGATCGCTGCCGTCCGCCATCGGATTTACTGCAGTGAATGTCCCGTTGGCATTCTGTTGATACACACGCAGCGGCGCAGTTCCTATCGGCTCAGGAGGAAATACAACCCCGAACGAGAGTATATCCTCCAGGCCATCCTGGTTGAGATCGTAAATCAGAAACTGGCGCAAATTATCGCTACTGTTCGCGGCATCGACAATGTCTGTCCATACGATTTCGAGCTTCGCCGCCATTGCCCCACCTGCCAATCAATGAATATTGCAACTGCCCTCCAGCATATCTTCCAGACTGATTGGGAGTCTACATCTTATTCCTCATTGATCTTTGCGAATTCTTTGTTTTATCTTTTGATGCTTCGCGCACATCTGCCGAAAGTGGGCACCGGCTTCAGGATAAAGAGATACGTCAATGTAGAAACTTGACGCGCATGAAGCGGACCCGAAAGATCGCGACCCGCTCTAGGAACTCTTATTATTCAGGCAGCGGAGCACACTTTGCACAGCCATATCCGCGCTGAAGCCCGGAATGCGGTCTTATGGCCCCGGCTTGCGTCAGCCCAAATTGGGCCTGTGTCTTGGCAAGCACCCATGAGCCGTTTTCGCGGCGGGAGCGAGTATTTCGCAGCAAAATTCGTCGAATAGCCTTGTCCCGCAGAAACACGCAGTGCTCGTCATTGGAACGCCATCCAAAAACGCAAGAGCGACAAACATCTAAGATATTGAAATAGCTGGTACGCCCAAGGGGAATCGAACCCCTGTTTGCGCCGTGAGAGGGACGGCAGCTTAGAGCGTGATTATCCCCAATTGTCCCGTTACGTTTATTATTCGTTCTTGATAATTTCTCATCTGTCCCGCACTATCCGGCTGTATCCACGACTGCTTATTTGACGGAATATTTGACGGTTTCTGGGGATTCATGAGCCGCACACTGAAAGAAGCGCCGCTGACCACTGCGAACGCCCGCCTGAAACTTAAGGCGGGCGTGCATTGGCGGGCAATCGATGCAGATATTCATCTGGGATATCGCAAAGGCACACGCGCCGGCCGGTGGCTTGTTCGTTGGTATCTGGGACAGCAACGATATGAGCGCGAAACGATCGGCAGCGCGGATGATGAGGCCCAGGCCGACGGACTGAACGTCTTTTCCTTCACGCAGGCAAAGAATGCCGCAGTTGATATTGTTGTTCGTAAGCGCGCAGAAGCCGCAATCGCCGCCACGGGGGAAATCCCGACTGTGGGATCTGTAGTCGAAAGCTATATGGCTTCTCGCGACGCTCGCCACCTCTCACAGGGAGGGACAGGCAAGAGCGACGCTCGCCGCCGACTCACTCGCCACGTCATCTGCGATGAAGAGTTGTGCGCGGTCAATTTGCATGACCTGACTGTTGATCATCTACGCCGATGGACAAGGCAGTGGCCAGACAGTCTTGCGGCCTCGTCTTTGCGACGGATATCAAACGATTTCAAAGCCGCACTTAATGCCGCAGCAGACAGTGAGCGTGAGCGGATGCCTCCGGGCCTCCCAGGAACGATCAAGTTCGGGCTCGCCGCCGGAGAGGATTCCGCTCCTGTATCCCGCGACAAGCAGGCCCTGCCTGACGACGATATTCGCAAAATCATCGAGGCCGCGCGCATCGTTGATGCCGAAAGCCAATGGGATGGCGACCTTCTGCGCATGATCCTTGTGCTGGCTGCGACCGGAGCACGATTTTCGCAAGTGCGCCGCCTCGCCGTTGGCGACGTTCAGCCAGACCAGTGTCGCCTCATGGTGCCAACCAGCCGGAAGGGACGTGGCACGAAGAAGGTCTCTCACACGGCGGTTCGTGTGGGCGAGGACGTGATTGAGGCGCTGCGGCCTGAATTGATTGGTCGCAAGCCATCGGAACCGCTGTTGCGTCGATGGCGCCACACACAAGTACCCGACTCGGATGGATCTCGGCGCCCCAAATGGGAGCGCTCATCACGCGAGGCGTGGGTGAATGCCTCTGAGCTCGGGCGCCCCTGGGCCGCAATCCTGACCAAGGCAGGAATGTCCAAGGACATTGTGCCCTATGCATTCCGCCACTCCAGCATCGTGCGTCAGCTTCGGCGCGGTCTACCGGTCCAGTTGGTGGCAAAGTCCCATGATACGTCCGCTGCCATCATTGAGCGGCACTACGCGAGCGCAATTATTGATGCCCTCGATGACTTAGCGGCGGCCGCGGTCATTCCTCTTGTGGCCCCGCAAGCCGACAACGTTGTGCCGATGCGTCGGTAACCGATCCGCAGGGATAGGGCGACGGCTCGACAAGCTGGGGTGCGCCTCTCAGCTTCCCTGCGGTCCTCAAGGTGCATCGCGCGAGGTGTAGCGATGGAGAGAGGGAATGAGCAAGACGAGCGGAACAATCGCGCGCAATGGCCGCGCGACACCCCTCAATACACTTTCGTTTTTCGCGCGCTTCATTCCCTCGGAAGGCAAATGTTTGGCGAAGAATGGCCACAGGATGAAGTGCACATCTTTGATAATGCAAACCTTAACGCTGTAGTCGAAAACCTTCAGCAAATGTGTGAGAGCGGCCAGTGTTGGGCGACGATCCAACTGCCAATCACGGGACAGATGTTCCATCTTACCCGTGACGCCATGACTACCAATGCATTCCGTGATGCTATTGTGGCGGGAAAAATTGAGGTCGCCGCCGAAGCCATCCTCGCCGAGGATTTCCGCCCGCTGAATAGATTAATCGGTACGCGACAGTGGCTTTTTATCGAAGATGCGGCACCACGCATCCAACCAACCAGATTTGACGGGATACTGATTGACGAAGACCCCATGCAGATGCCGCTGTGGTCAATCGGCATGGCAATGGTGTGGATCGCCTATCGTTCGCCCGGTAAAATGCGGGAGATTTGCTCGACGCCCCTTGAGGTTTTGCTTCTCAGTTACGGCGATGGGACGCCGGCTGAAGTGATAGCCGCTCGGCACGCGCTTCTTGGCGCGCTTGCAACTGGGGCCATTGCCGCGACAGGCCGGCCGGCTTCCGGCAGACGGCGAGAGATTGATAAGCTCGAATGGGCCGATCTGCAGCTTTTCTTTGACGACCGTGAGGCCGGCCTTGAATACCGCGCCTTTGGGCAGGAGAGAGACGGCTCTGGGCGTCCGCGCGATGCTTCGTATTGTGACCTTCGGATTGAGCGGAATCAGGTCACCAATCACGTGTGGCGACAACCCTCCGATCGTATCTCACCCACAGAAGATAAGTTGCGTGTGCAGCCAGTTCTTCAAACCACCTCCATTATGGAGGTTGAGGTGCCAATGGCCCCAAAGCCCATACGGCAAGCTCCACAGCGGACTCGCGCGACAAAAGCCATAGAAGCTCTCTTCCCCAACGGAGTCCCGGACAGAACAGAAATGAGAGACGGCCATCTAACTAAAGTGGTTGCGGACAAAATAGGCACGGACGCGCCAAGCCGGGAGACAATCCTACGTGCGGCGGGCAGAAAGGGGTAATTAGCAGTGGCAAGTTAGGCATCTTGGGCAAGTTCGGCATTGCCGTTGTTGCCAAATGACGCGCCAACTTCAGTAATCCACCCTCCACCTCGTTCAACCAGCGGCAACCGGACGCCGCCACACGACGAGGTGAAAATGACTTTCTCACTGAACGTAAAGCAGGCCGTAGCAGCAAGCGGCCTCACCCGCTCGCATCTCTACGAAGCCATGAAAGCTGGCAAGCTCACTGTTCGCAAAGCGGGCCGACGCACCATCATCCTTGCTGAAGATCTTCGCCAGTACATCGAAAGCCTCCCGACCGCACAGCGAAAGGAGGCGTAACATGGCTGTAAACAAATACGCCGCCCCGACTGGCATCGGGAGCGGCGAGGTAGTTCAAAAAGCTGTAGCAGCGGAAAACTACCTCAATCAGATCGACATTTCCAGCTTTGATTTCGCCGCTCGCCTTGTTGCGGCGCGTCACCGTCTGCATATCGCGACCGCGCGCGAGATTTGCAGGCTTGCCCACATCGGAGGGCTCGCCTGATGCAGATCCAGCCCCTTCCGATTGAAAGCATTCATCACCGCCAGGATGCTCGCCCACGCAGCGACGGTGCATTGGCTGAGCTTGCTAGCTCCATTGACAAGATCGGTCTCATCAATCCGATCCGCGTCCGGATGGTTGGCGATGGCTACGAAGTCGTTGCCGGCTCGCATCGTCTTCAGGCAGTCGACTCGCTTGGGTGGCGTGAAGTTCCCTGCATTGTCACGACCGACGACGACATTGCCGCCGAAATGGCCATGATCGCGGAGAACCTGCACCGCGCCGAACTCACTGCGCTTGAGCGTGATGAGCAGATATCGAAGTGGGTAGAACTGAACGCCAAGAGGGTTTCGTTGCAAGGTGCAACAAAACCTAACGGCGGACGACCGGAGAGCGGTACTCGTGCTGCAGCCCGCGATCTGGGGATTGAGAGCACTGACGCGCACCGAGCGGTCCAAGTCGCCAGCCTCTCGGAAGAAGCGAAGGAAGCCGCCCGTAATATTGGTCTCGACAACAACCGCTCTGCGCTGCTGAACGCGGCCAAGCAGCCGAATGCAGCCGCTCAGGTTCAGGCGCTCCAGCAGCACAAGGCGGGTGGCATCGTTGCTCGCTTCGCACCAGCGAATACGGTTTCGCCGCAGCCCGTCCCGTCGAAAGCTTTCGAGCGGTTTGTGGCGTTGGTCGGTGAGATCGAGGCCATTCCGATCCCGGACTTACTCCAAGCCGCCGGCCGCCAGCGTTCCGTTCTCGGTCAGCGCGCATCGGGCCTTGCGAACCGGATGAGCGAGATCATGGAGGCTTTAGACCAATGAGTTCGATGGCCTGGATGCCTCTCTACGTAGGCGATTATCGCGCGGACACGACCCATCTGAGCGCCGCGCAGCACGGAGCATATCTGCTCCTCATCATGCACTATTGGCAGCAGGGAGCAGTCCCGGACGACGACGAGCAGTTGGCGCGCATCGCTTGCATGACTCTCACTGAATGGCGACGCAACCGCCCGATTATCCGCGCTTTCTTTGGCGATGGCTGGCATCACCGCCGCATCGACAGGGAGATGCAAAAGGCTGTTGCAGCCTATGAAAAGCGTTCCCGCGCGGGCCAGAAGGGCAACGCAAAGCGGTGGGCTGACCGTCGCAATGCGATCGCATTGGGATCGCAACCACAACCACAACCACATTCACTACGTGAAGATACTATCCAAGGGGAGCAAAATACCTCTCGGGGTATGGCTCTGGGAGGGGCTGCGGTCAGGCTCGCTGCTGTCAACGGCGGCGTGATCGGTGGGGAGGACGAGCTATGAAGTTCACCCTCCTTGACCATCAGGAACGCGCTCTGGACCTGCTGCGTCATTCGCTGGCAACCGGCCACAAGCGCCCAATGATCCAGAGCCCCACCGGCAGCGGCAAGACCGTGATCGGTTCTGCCATAGTCGAAGGCGCATTGCGCAAGGGCAATCCGGTGCTGTTCACGGTCCCGTTCCTCTCCTTGGTCGATCAGACTGTCGAGCGATTTGCAGAACAAGGCATCCACAGCGTTGGCGTCATGCAGGGTTACCATCCGGCGACAGATGCTACCCAGCCGGTGCAGGTGGCAAGTATCCAGACGTTGATGCGCCGCAAGCTTCCTCGTGCTGGCATCGTCCTCGTTGATGAAGCGCACCGGTGGTTCGATTTCTACGGCACGTGGATGAAAATGCCCGAATGGCAGAATGTCCCGTTCGTCGGTCTATCCGCCACTCCGTGGACCAAGGGTCTGGGCAAGCACTACGACGACCTGTTGATTCCGACGACAACCAAGGCGCTCATCTCTCAAGGCTTCCTGTCGCCGTTCAAGGTCTTCGCACCCGCGCATCCTGATCTGACGAATGTACGCGACGTAGCTGGAGACTATCACGAGGGTCAGTTGTCTGAAGCGATGAGCCAGCCGGTCCTGATCGCAGACACGGTTGCAACTTGGTTGCGGCTTGGAGAGGATCGCCCCACGCTGTGCTTTGCCGTCGATCGTGCTCATGCTCGCAAGCTTGCCGATCAGTTCGAAGCGGCTGGCGTGCCTACCGGCTACGTCGACATGGATACGCCGCCAGAAGAGCGCGTTCAGATTGGTGAGCGGCTGAAGCATGGTCAGATCAAGGTCGTGTGCAACGTCTTCACGCTGACCACCGGTGTCGATTGGGACGTGCGCTGCATCATCCTTGCCCGACCGACGAAATCCGAAACCCTGTTCACCCAGATCATCGGGCGCGGCTTGCGCACGGCTCCCGGCAAGGCCGACTGCCTCATCTTGGACCACAGCGACACGACGCTTCGCCTCGGTTTCGTAGACGACATACATCACGATCATCTCGACACAGGTGCGCGGAATAAGAGCAAGGCCACCACCAAGGAGCGCGATGCTCCTTTGCCGAAAGAATGCTCAGCGTGCTCGCGTCTGAAGCCCGCAGGCGTCCGCAAATGCCCGTCGTGCGGTTTCGAACCCGAACGCCAGTCGCAGATCGAAGAACTGCAGGGTGAGCTGATCGCGCTGAAAGGCAAGCGAAAGAATAACCGGGAGGCGACGCACGAAGAAAAGCAGCAGTTCTACTCGATGCTGGTTTGGCTTCGCCAGGAGCGCGGCTATGCGCCTGGCTATGTCTCGCACAAGTTCAAGGATCGGTTCGGCGTCTGGCCCCGCAGCATGATCGACCGTGCGATCGAACCTGACGCAGTATTTTTGAACTGGGTAAAATCCAAGCAGATCGCATGGGCGAAACGGAACAAGAAGCAGGAGGCCGCCCATGCAGCGTGAGCCAATTTGGGAAAGGGCGCGCGGTCGCTGGCACGGCATCCTTGCCGCCGTTGGCGTGCCGGCGAAAGCCCTGCGAAACAGGCATGGCCCTTGTCCGATGTGCGGTGGCAAAGATCGATTTCGCTTTGATGACAAGGCGGGAAGTGGCTCGTGGATTTGCTCTCAGTGTGGTGCTGGGAACGGCGTGCAGTTCGTTCAACACTTCTTGCGGACTGACTTTCGAGGCGCCGCGTTGGAGATCGAGAAGCATATGGACGCCGCTCCGGTTCAGGCTACGCGCCAGGGGCAGCGGGCAGACGACGGCAAGACGCGCGAGGCAATGGCGTCCTTGTGGCAGCGGGCCAAGCCTATTTCGCTGGACGATGCCGCTGGGCGGTATTTGCAACGTCGCCTCAAGCTTGAAACCTTCCCCGGTACGCTGCGCCAAGTCCCCGATGAACGCTATGCCGACGCCGGGCAGCGCGCCACGTGGCACCCCGCCATGATCGCTCGCGTCGATCCCAGCGATGATGCGCGGGCGGCTGGTGAGCGCGCCGCATTGCATCGAACGTACCTGACGGCGGCCGGGCACAAGGCCGACTTACCGTCGCCACGCAAGATGATGGGGGCCATGCCCACAGGTGCAGCGGTTCGTCTGATGCCGCATGGCGATGTGCTGGGAATTGCTGAAGGCATCGAAACCGCATTTTCCGCGTCCCAGTTGTTCGGTGTTCCGGTATGGGCAGCACTGACAGCCGATCTGCTTCAGGCATGGGAGCCACCAGCCTCGGTCAGCACCGTCATGATCTTTGGCGACCATGATGCGAGCTTCACCGGGCAAGCAGCTGCCTTTGGTCTTGGTCGCCGGCTCAAAGCCAAGGGCTTGACGGTAGCAATCGAGATCCCGGTGCGCGCAGGCACTGACTGGAACGACTTCCTGATCCACCGGTGGGAGCGCGCAGCATGAATGTGCACACGGCGTCCAAATTGGACACTGAGAAATTCCGCAAGGTTTATGCCTTGGTAACTGGCGGCGTAACTGCAGGCGAGCGGGCTGCCGCGAAAGCCCGCGCGGAGGTTATGGCTGCGAAAGCTGGAATGACCCTGAAACAAGCCGTGTCCAATTTGGACGCGAAGCCATCCGCGAAACCAGTCAACTTTTTCGAGGGTTTCGATGATTGGATGGAGCAGAAGGAGCCCGGGTACAAGGCCAAGAACGCTGCCGCGCGCGCTGAACGAGAGCAAGTCAGAGCAAGCGGTCGCCGTGAGGCACTCTCAAAGTACGGGTCCGAAGAGGCAATATTCCAAAGGACAGATCGAGAGCAGAATCTGTTTGCGGCGGTGATAGGGCTGGACTGCGAGCAAGCTGAATGGAACGCGCAAGACGGCACCTCCTATCCATACATGATACGAATCGACGGATGCGGGGCTGGTGGCTACCTGTGGAAGTTGAGCGACATGACGCCGGCTTTCGTTGAGGCTGTCGAGTCCGCCTATCCCATGCCACCTAACTTGGACAGCATCCTTGCCGAGTGGATAGTTTGGCGTGACCTGCAGAACCTGCGCGAACTGTTCCATACCGAATGGATTCACTACCTTGAGGTTCAGGGCCGCATTGTAATTTTGGAGGCGAGGTTGAATCACCAGCCGGTCGCCTCATGGGTGGACATGGCCGCGCGCATGGCGTGGTGGAATATCCGGATCGATCGCGAGCTTGCACCGTCCGTCGATGAGGAGCGCGCATTGCACGCGCGAATTTCAGCAGATCACCAGATCCTACAGAAGCAAAGCACCGCCCGGTCAGGGCGCCGCACCAATGCCGACAAGCGCGCCGATGTTTTGTTAATGTTGGACAGCAACCCCAATTTATCCGACCGCGAAATCGCACGGCTCGTCAGTGTCAGCCCCCAGACCGTGAACAACTGGCGTCGCCGTGATCGAAATCCCTGCTGACGAAATTTACAGTCAGTCGATCGCGATCTCTGCGTCAAACATCAAAATTTCACCAAGATGCCAAACGGTGTGTGATTCCATCAGAGTGCCTCGTGCAGCCACTTCGTCTTCGGCTAGCTTCCAGAGATTGCGAGGCTGCTTGCCATCTGCAAAAACCAAGTGAACTATTCGAGGCTCCATGTCAGCGATTTCACCATCCATGGTTTCCATTGAAATGCAGACATCGCTGGCAAGGAGAGCCCAGCCCTTGATTGGCTCTCCTGTAGGATGGCGAGCCTCGATTTGCACCAGGCGCCCACTGATCGGCGCATCAGCCGACTGGCAGATGGCGAATGCAGGCGTCGCGCAAAGCGCCAGCGCGACCGTGAGACATCTTGGTATCCAGCCATCCCCAAGCATGTGCTTTGCCCCTAGTTGTTCACATAGACGTTGATGAAATCTCGATAAATCTCGACGTGGATCAGCGGCGTGCCATTTAGGATTGCACGCTTAGCGGATGGCGAAAAAGTGCCTCGGTTGAGCATTCTTTCAAGCTTGGCTCGATTGGCCTTGTCGTGAAAAAATGAATCCGCCTCATCCTCAACGTCGCTGGAGCCAAAGACGTAGAAGTTCGCCCGGTCCTGACGAATGACTGCAGCAGCGCTAGTGAGGCGTGCGCCGTTGGAATTGAAGTGATCAGCAGTGCTCAAGCGGGCTGTGTAGCTATCAAGCATCTGTTGAGCCGAGGCAGGAACGGACGCACCAAAGATCGCGGCAATCAAAAGTAAGGCCTTCATGATTTCCCTCCATGAAACCGGAATTCTAGCGGGTCGTTAATTCTCCGTCCAGCAACGAGAGCGGACACTGCCGGACCGTACCGGATACATACAGACACAATCAGATACAGTATAACTGTTTGTTTTTAATATGTTATTTGTCTTTTCTGCTTAATCGCTTCGTAGTATCCTGTGGCTACTGAAACGAAGCAGGAGAGCCGGAATGGCGGCCCGCAAAACTAAAGACGAACTCATCCGCGCTCGTGTTTCTCAGGAAGAGAAGCGCGCGCTTTTCGAGGCAGCCCACAAATGTGGCATGACTCTTTCAGATTTCCTTCGAGTGACGGCTGAGAAAGCAGCTCGCAAGGTGGCCGCATGATCGATCTTCCGATGATGGGTGCTGCTGGCATCCCCGATCGCACCAGCTACTTCCCACCAGCACCTCAGCAGCAAAGCTCATTTGGCGCCCTCGGCGGCCTTGGTCGCGGCATCGCCAACTTTGCCAACTCCTCGAATGGTAGCGACGTTATCCGCGCAGTGGGGCTGTCTCTCATGTCGAGCCCCCGCAACGCGCCGTTGATGAATATGCCCGATATTCTGAGCGGTCTGCAGACCCAGCGCTTTGATCAGCATAAGTACGATGAGGCCCTGAAAGAGCAGGAACGCGAACGTCAGAAGGAAAAGGCGGAACTCGACGCCCTGATCTCCTACGGCACCTCCCTTGGCATTCCTGAAAATGAAATGCGAACGCTTGCTCCGAATGTCACGGTCGGCAAGTTGCGCCTTGAGCAGGCGGCAAGCGAGCGCAACGCAGCCCGCACCCGCGAAGCAAACAACAATGCATTTCGCATCATGAACGGAGGGGATGGCTATACGGCGACC
>NZ_FORF01000027.1 GCF_900113935.1 Aquamicrobium aerolatum DSM 21857 | reverse complement strand
TCCCGCCCGGTGCTGACCCGCTCGGTGATGCTATGGGCGCATGAGCCCTGCATGTTCGGCTGGGTTCGCGGCAAGAAGCCTCGCATCAATCGCGAGGGTTTTGAAAGCTGGCCGACGACGGTGTGGAATATTCCGTCGTCCGAGATTGAAACCCGCGAGCACCCGACATCAAAACCGGTGCGCGTGTTCACGCTGCCAATGCTGTTGCACACAAGAACCGGTGATATCTGTTACGAGCCGTTTTCAGGCTCCGGATCGCAGCTGATCGCTGGTGAGAAGACCGGCCGCAAGGTTTATGGCCTCGAACTGTCAGAAGCCTTCTGCGATGTCGTCGTCAAACGCTGGCAGGAATATACCGGCAAGCCGGCGACGCTGGATGGTGATGGCCGCAGCTTTGACGCGATCACGGCAGAGCGTGTGCCGGAACAGGCTGATGCGGCATGAAGCAATCGCGCACCATGTCGCTGGTAGAAGCCTTCGCCAATGTCGCAGTTGGTTATGGCATCGCGGTCATCACCCAGATTGTGGTGTTCCCACTGTTCGGACTGACGACCACACTCGCCGAGAACATGGCGATGGGCGCCATCTTCACCGTCGTCAGCATCGCCCGTAGCTACTGTCTGCGCAGGGCGTTTGAAAGCTTGTGGCTGAGCAGAAAACCCAGCGCATGAAGCTTCGGTGTCGAGCTTTTCTGGTCAAGCTTTCCTGGCGCTTGGGAAAAACAATGCGGCAGATTTGCCCCTGAGATCCTCGGCTTCTTTGGCCAGACGAGCGCTGCGTAACCGCAGTGTCTTTTCCTGGCGAGCCTGAGCGATCGGGTCGCATTTTTGGTCGGCGGGCTTCCGGAGAAGAAAGGGTGTTTGAATTTTAGCGAAAGCTATCTCAGCTGTTTGGCGAGATATGCTGTGTGTTGGTGTCATTGTTGGTGTTGTCTTCCAGAGGCCAGCTTCGGTGAGCAGCCATAAAAAAAGGCCAGGCAAATTGCCTGACCTTGATTGGTATTATGCTTTCGCAGTGCCAGTACATCCGTGGTCAAGGGAAAGCGGATACCGTTTTAGGCAGCTTGCAGGTTGCAAGCCGACATTTTGCCCGACTTCATGTCGCGCTCCATGTCATAGGCAATCTTCTGGCCTTCGACGATTTCGCGCATTCCGGCGCGCTCGACGGCAGAGATGTGAACGAAGGCGTCAGCGCCGCCGTTGTCAGGCTGAATGAAGCCGAAGCCTTTTGTGGAATTGAACCATTTAACTGTGCCAGTGGTCATAACGAACCCTTTCATAGCAACATAGAGGACCGCAGCGCCGAGGCGTTACGGATGATGATAGCGATGTTTTAAAGGGAGGGTTCGTTCAAGGCGCGGTGCCAATCGCGCAATAAAAAAGCTCAGCAAGAAAATATCGATGGCCTTCAATAGGGGCGATTGGACTTGGTGTCAACTTTTACTTTTGCCAATCGTTACGCGAACCGAAATTATCTGGTGCTCACACAAGGAGTTCTGACATGGCCGGCCGCAAGCCGCTGCCAACACATCTGAAGCTTGTGAAAGGTACAGCCCGACCACACCGCATGAACAAGGCCGAGCCAAAGCCGGTGGTGGCAGTGCCCGCGCCGCCGGATCATCTCGACGAGGAAGCGCAGGCGAAGTTTACGCAAATGGCCGAGTTGCTGGCCCGCCATGGCGTCATGACCGAGCTCGATACCGGTGCGCTTGCGCGTTACGTCGTTATCTGGCGGCGCTGGATTGAAGCCGAGCAGGAAGTGAAGCGTCGCGGCCATGTGGTGAAGACGTCGAATGACAACATCATCCAGAACCCGTTTCTGGCCGTCGCCAACAAATGCCTGGCGCAGATGCACCAGATCGAGGCCGAGTTTGGCTTGACGCCATCGAGCCGTTCGCGCATCCGCGTGGCGGAGCCAGCTGAAACTGCCGACCCCTTCGAGGATTTTTTGACCCGTGGCCGCAAGAAATAGATCGCGATCTGGCAAGAATGCCTGCCCGGTCACGGCCTATGCTCGCGCTGTTGTCAGCGGCAAGATCATTGCCGGTCATCTGGTGAAACTGGCCTGCGAACGGCATCTCGCCGACCTCAAGCTCGGCGGCAAGCGTGGCCTCGTCTGGGATGTTGATGCTGCACGGCACGCGATCGACTTCTTTGGCCATCTGCGCCATTCGACCGGCGAATGGGCGGGTGACCCCTTCGTGCTGCAGGACTGGCAGCAGTTTGTCGTCGGCTCGCTTTATGGCTGGAAGCGGAAAGCCCGCTCTGGTGAAGAAAACTTGCGCCGCTTCCGCACAGCTTACGTCGAGGTAGCGCGCAAGAACGGCAAATCGGTGCTGCTGGCAGGGACCGCACTTTATGCCCTGATCGCCGATGGCGAACCGGGAGCCCATGTCTATTCAGCGGCAACGACACGCGATCAGGCCCGCATCGTCTTTGGCGAGGCTGAACGTATGGTGGCGGCAAGTGCGGCATTACAGGCACGTATTACCAGGACCGTGAATAATCTCGCCGTGCTGCCGACCTCCTCCTGGTTCCGGCCACTGTCAGCCGATGCCACCAAGATGGATGGGCTTAACATTCACTTTGCCGCGGTCGATGAAGTTCACGAACATCCGGGCCCTGAGATCATCCAGAAGCTGAACACGGCAACCGGTGCACGGCGTCAGCCACTGATCTTCGAGATCACCACCGCAGGCTATGATCGCCATTCCGTCTGCCGCCAGCATCACGAATTCTCGGTCAAGGCACTGGAAGGCACATTGCCGACGGAGTCGTCAGACAGCTGGTTTGCCTATATCGCCACCATTGATGATGGCGATGACTGGACCGATCCTGCGGTCTGGGTGAAGGCGAACCCCAGCCTTGGCGTCACGGTCAAGGTCGATGATCTCAAACGCCAGATCGATGAGGCGAAAGAAATGCCGGCGCAGCAGAACGCCATCCGGCGGCTGCGGCTGAATGAATGGACCGAACAGGTCACCCGCTGGCTCGACATGTCAGTTTGGGAAGAAGGAGGCCTGCCGGTTGCCACTGACTGGCGTATCGTCAAGCACGAGTTGGACGGGCTGGAGGAGAAGCTGCTGGGCCGCGAATGCTATGGCGGGCTCGACCTTGCCCGGGTCAATGATCTGTCAGCCTTCGTGCTGGTGTTTCCGCCGACACTCGATGATGAACTCGAGGCGCTTGCCAACAAATGGATCGTCACCTGCCGCTTCTTCATTCCGGAAGATGACATTTTGCGCCGCGTGCGCCGCGACCGGGTGCCCTATGATGTCTGGCGCGATCAGGGCTTTTTGACAGCCACACCCGGCAACGCTACCGACTTTGCCTTCGTCGAAAAGGAAATCCTGGATCTTGCCTCCCGTTTCGACATGCGTGAGCTTTCTTATGACCGCACCTTTGCCGGCGAGATTGTCCAGAATTTGGCTGATGAAGGCCTGAACCTCGTCCAGTTCGGTCAGGGCTTCTTGAGCATGGCAGCACCCACCGCGGAACTGGAGCGCCTCGCAGTGTCACGCGCGCTCTGGCATGGCGGCCATCCAGTGCTGCGCTGGAATGCCTCCAATGTTGCCGTGCGTCATGATCCGGCCGGCAACATCAAACCGGACAAGGAACGTTCCAAAGAACGCATCGACGGCATTGTCGCAATCTGCAACGCACTCGGACGTGCGCTTGTCCGTGACATCAATGCCGGTCGCTCGGTTTATGAGAACCGCGGCATCCTGATGCTGTGATCTGAGCAGCGATCTTACGAAAGAACCCCATGGCATTCTGGTCAAACTGGTTCGGTGGAAGAAAACCACCGGCTGCATCGCCGCTCGCCTCGCTTCAGAATGCAGGCGGTGGCCTTGTCATCACGACGAGCGAACAACTGGAAGAAGCGCTGCGCTCGGGCACGCTGATAGCATCCGGCGCCATGGTAACCCCAGAGGCCGCGATGCGGGTCGCAGCCGTCTATGCCTCGGTGCGGATTATTGCCGGCGCCGTTGCCACCTTGCCCTTGCATATCAAGCGCCGGGTCGATGATCGTACGCGCGAGGATGCATCCGACACACCGATCTGGACGGTGCTGCGGAGAAAACCCAATCGTTGGCAGACGCCATCGCAATTCCGTCGCATGCTGCAGGCGCATCTGCTTTTGCGCGGCAATGCCTATGCAATGATCGTGTGCTCGCGTGGTCAGGTTCAGGAACTGATCCCGCTCCATCCCGATCGGGTCGAGGTGAAGCAGCGCGACGATCTTGCTCTGGAATACCTTTATACACGTCAGGACGGCCGTCGCATCCAGTTGGCTCAGGCAGAAATGTTCCATCTCGTCGGGCTGACGCTCGATGGCGTCCATGGCGTTTCGCCAATCACCTATGCACGCGAGACCATCGGCCTGTCGCTGGCCATGGAAGATCACGGCGCTTCAACCTTCCGCAACGGTGCGCGTGTCAGCGGCGTGTTGAAGCATCCCAACAAGCTCGGGCCCGAGGCCGTCGCCAATCTGAAAGCGGGGTTGGAGGAGTTTCGCTCCGGTGGCGAGCAGGAAGGCAAGAACTTGATCCTCGAAGAAGGCATGGATTATGCCCGAATTGCCATGACTGCCGAGGATGCGCAGTGGATTGAAAGTCGAAAGTTCAGCCGCTCCGACATTGCCATGTTCTTTGGTGTACCGCCGCACATGATCGGCGACACCGAAAAATCCACCAGTTGGGGCACCGGCATCGAGCAGCAGTCGATCGGCTTTGTCGCCTATACGCTCGAAGACCATCTGACCATGTGGGAAGAGGCCATCAACCGCGACCTGATTGGTGCGGACGACACGCTTTATGCCCGCTTCAACCGGGCGGCCCTCGTCAAAGGCGACATCAAGGCCCGTTGGGAAGCCTATGTCAAAGGCCTGCAATGGGGCGTGTGGAGCCCGAACGAAATCCGCGCCCTCGAAGACGAAAACCCGCGCGACGGCGGCGACGTTTTTTATCCACCACCCAACACGGCCGGCGTGCCGGCGGATGAGGATCGTCATCGCCATGAAAATGATGGTGGCAGCGATGCTGACATTAACCCCAATGATGAGGATCGAACTCGATGACTCTTTTGAATACGCTGAAGCTGACATCAGCCATGATCACCATTGCCGTGGTCGGCCTTGCCTTTGTCAGCCCCGTCTTTGACTTTGGCATTTTCCTGAGCGGTTTTGTCCTTGGCTGGTTCCTGCTGCTTCTGATGGAGAACAAGCCATGAGCCTGCGCAGCCTGCCCGAGGCGCGCACGTTCAAGCGCCCACAAAACTATCAATGGGATGCGCCGAGCGACGTGCTGGCCAAATGGGCGCAAATGCCGGTTGCCGCTGTGCCAGGTGCGGATGCCGACTCCACCATTTCCATCCTCGACATCATTGGTGAGGATTTCTGGACAGGCGCCGGCGTCACGGCAAATCGCATCTCGGCTGCACTGCGGTCGATCGGCAAGCGCGACATCACCGTCCGCATCAACTCGCCGGGCGGCGACATGTTTGAGGGGATCGCGATCTACAATCTGCTGCGCGCCCATCGAGCGAAGGTCACGGTCGAGGTGCTGGGCTGGGCGGCCTCTGCTGCCTCGATCATTGCCATGGCGGGCGACGACATCCGCATGGGACTTGGCTCCTTCATGATGGTCCACAATGCCTGGGGGCTGGTGATCGGCAATCGCCATGACATGCGGGAGGCCGCCAGTCTGTTTGACCAGTTCGATGCGGCGCTGGCCGACATTTATGAAGCACGCACCGGGATGAAGCGCGCCGACATTGAACAGCTCATGGATGTAGAGACATTCATGAATCCGGCGCAGGCGATTGAATACGGCTTTGCCGACGCTGTCGACGATACCGAAAACCACATAGAGACCAATGCGTGCGCGCAGGTCCGACCTGAAATCCTCGCCAGGCGGCGCATTGATGCTGCCTTGGCACAACAAGGCATCTCCCGCACCGAGCGGCGCAAGATGCTTTCTCAGATTGCCGGCACGCACAACGCTGCCGATACCGCCATGCACGACGCTGGCATCAACATCGCTGCAATGCAGCGGCTGATCAACACAATCAAATCATAGGAGATCCCGATTATGGGTATCGAACTCAACACCGGCGGCCGCGGGCCAGTCCGGGGTATCGTCGGCGTGCGCGCAGATTCCGGCAACGCCACCAAAATCCTCGCCGAGCTGCAGAAGACCTTCGAGGACTTCAAGGTCGAGCGCGACAAGGAACTGGCCGACATCAAGGCCGGCATGGCCGATGTGGTGCAGACCGAAAAGGTCGACCGTATCAATGCCGAGGTCACCAAGCTGACCAAGGACATCGACACCGTAAATGCGGCAATGGCCGCGATCAGAGTCGGTGGTGTTGGTAATGATCAGGATCCCGACAAGGCGGAACACGCGCAAGCCTTCGATCACTTCTTCCGGCGCGGTGTCGATGCCGGCCTGCGTGATCTCGAGGTCAAGGCCAAGCTGACGACGCAGTCCGATCCCGATGGCGGCTATCTCGTCCCGGAAGAAACCGAAGCTGGCATTGATCGCGTGCTGGGTACCGTATCGACCATCCGTTCTCTCGCCCGTACCATCTCCATCTCGACCAACACTTACAAGAAGCTGGTCAATATGGGCGGAGCAACGTCCGGCTGGGTTGGCGAGGAACAGGATCGTCCTGGCACTGCCACGCCGACGCTGCGTGAGATCGCCATCAATACCGGCGAGATCTATGCCATGCCGGGCGCAACGCAGACCTCGCTTGACGATGCCCGCATCGATCTGGCCTCCTGGCTGGCCGACGAAGTGTCAATCGAGTTTGCCGAGCAGGAAGGGGCCGCTTTCGCCCATGGCGATGGCATCAACAAGCCGCGCGGTATCCTTGCCTATGACAAGGTGGCGAATGCCTCCTATGCATGGGGCAAGCTCGGCTTCATTGCTTCCGGCAAGGCCGATGGGTTTGTTGCAGCCACGACCTCGGCTAGCCCCGCAGATGCGCTGATCGACCTCTATTACGCACTCAAGTCTGGTTACCGGAACGGAGCGTCGTGGTTGATGTCGGATGCCACCATGAACACGGTGCGCAAGTTCAAGGATGCAGAAGGCGCCTATATCTGGGCGCCGCCTTCGGGGGCTGCGGAAGTTGCTACCATTCTTGGCAAGCCGGTTTACACCGATGACAACATGCCGGCCGTTGCTGCCGGCGAGTTCCCGGTTGCGTTTGGTGATTTTGGGCGATCGTACCTGATCGTCGATCGCATCGGCATTCGCGTCCTGCGTGATCCGTTCACCTCGAAGCCGAATGTCTTGTTCTACACGACCAAGCGTGTTGGCGGCGGTATCGTCAACTTCGAAGCCATGAAGCTGCTGAAGATCAGCACCTGAGCATCATGACGGGCGGCCATCATCCTGAGCCCTGAGCTCGTCGAAGGGGCGAAGGATGGCCGCCTATCTTTTCACCAATCCCATTCATCGAAAGGACTTTGTCATGAAGGACGGTATCTCCGGCCTTGGTCTCGTCGCGTCTCTGGTACCTGCTGTGGTCACCGCCACCACCAAGGGCAGCCATGCCGATCTGCAAGGCTTTAATTCCGCAACCCTGATCATCAATACCGGCGCGATTGCTGGCGATGGCCTTTTCGTCATCGCCATCCAGGAAAGCGACACGACCACGGATGGCGACTTTGCCGATGTAGACGCCGCTGACCTGCTTGGGATCCTGCCAGCGGCACTCGATGCCGACACGGTCTATGCCCAAGGCTACAAGGGCAACAAGCGCTACATCCGCGCGGTCATCACCAAGACTTCCGGCACATCGATCGCTGCCAGCGCGGTCTTTGCGCTTGGTCATCCTCATGACGCGCCGGTGGCCGGATAACCATGGGTGGCAGAAGGGACGGCCAATCGGCTGTCCCTTCACCAAAGATTCACGAGGATCCTATGCACCGTCCCGTTCTGATCACCCCACCTGCGCTCCAGCCAGTCTCTCTGGCCGAGGCAAGGCTGCATCTGCGTGTCGATCACAATGACGAAGATACGCTGATCGAAAGCCTGATCAGGGCGGCGGCAGAACATCTTGACGGCTGGACCGGTATTTTGGGCCGCTGTCTCGTTGAGCAGGTCTGGCGCCAGGACCATGATCGCTTTGCGCGCCAGATGATCATTCCACTTGGACCGGTGATTGCCGTCCAATCAATCACATGGCGCGATCTTGCCGGTCAGCTCAGTACAGTACCATCTGGGAGTTATGATCTGCGCACAGATGAAGCGGGTAACGCCGTCATCCGCTTTGATGCCGATTACGTCTTTCCAGAAAATCTGCATGAAAGCCGCGCCGTCGCCATCACCTTCAAGGTGGGCTTTCCGACCAATCCCGGTCCACCGGCAACCAGCACGGTTCCGGATCCGCTCAAGGTCGCCATCCTGCTGCTTGTTGGTCATTGGTTTGAACACCGTGAGGCTGTCAGTTCAGCAGGCATGGCTTTCTTGCCCTTTGCTGTAGAAGCGCTGATTGCACCCTACCGCAGGATGCGTCTCTGATGACAGGCGCTGGTGTTCTCAACAATCGCTTCACTGTTCAGCGCGATGTTGCCGAGCCGGACTGGACGGGTCATCCGGGCGATCCCGACTGGCAGGACCAGTTTACGGTCTGGGGCAAGATTACCTTCATGCGTGGTGGCGAGACCGTCATTGCCGCACGGCTGACCGCGAAGCAGCCGGCGATCCTGACCATCCGCATCAGCGCACAGGCGCTCACCATCCTGCCATCGGACCGCATTGTCGATGCACGCACCGGCGAAATGTTCAACATCCGCGAGCAGCCGCGCCGCTCCCGCGATGATTCGGGCCTTCTCGAAATGCTGATCGAGGCCGGTGTCACCTGATCTGCCAGCATCAGCCAGTCAAGGATATCAATCATGACCATGATCACGCCTCAAAGCGCGGCGCCTGATGCTGCGCGCGACAAATATCATGTCTACCGGCCCATGCTCGCCTTGATCGGTTTTGCCGAGGGCACCGACCGAAAGCGCGGCTATAATGAAACGCTCGCCTATGGCGCCTTTACCGGCGGCGACGTCGATCTGGTTGCCATGACATTGCAGGAGGTTGATGCGCTGCAGACCCGGATGCTGAAGCATCCGGACAACCGCTTTAACTCATCAGCGCTCGGCCGCTACCAGATTGTCCGCACCACGCTGCGGGCGATCCGCAAAACACTCAAGCTCCAGGCCACCGCACTGTTTGATGCCGAGATGCAGGATCGCTGCGCCTGCTACCTGCTCGGCTTACGTGGCATCGACAAATATCTGACAGGCCGTCTCTCGCAAGATACGCTGATCAACAATCTTGCCCATGAATGGGCATCGCTCCCGACTATTTCTGGCAAAGGTGCGTATGCCGGCCAGAACGCCGCCGTCAGTCCGGATCGCGTGCGTCAGGTGCTGGCCAAGGTCCGAGAACGCCATGGCGCCAGCCAGCCGGCACGCGAAATTGTGGTCGAGAAGGAAATCGACAAGCCCGTGGTTCCGGTCAGCGTTGAAACAGAAATCCGCAAGCGCACCGATCAGTGGAGCTGGATCACCACCATCTTCGGCTCGGGCAGTGCCGGACTTGCCGCACTTGCTGGCATGGACTGGCAGTCTGTTATGGCAATCGGCGCGCTTGCGCTGGGCGGGCTCATCATCGCGCTGCTGTTACGGCGTCAGATTGTGTGTGCCGTCAGAGACGTGAGAAGAATTATCGAGGGGTGACCGTACGAATTGAGACAATGGTGTTAGGCACAAGCAGCGCTCAATAAACAAAATTTCACACACTCACGAAATTGCTCACAGAACTTGCCACCGTTCGATTGCGACCGCTCCCTTTAGCTTCGTAAAGGCGATTATCGGCCGACTTATAAAGATGCTTCCATCGACCGCCCGTCGCGGTCGCTATGCCGAAGCTGGCTGTTATGCGGGCTCGATCAACAACATGCGAAAAATTTGCCTCCGAAATAGCGGTGCGAAATCGCTCCGCGCATTCGTAAGCTTCTGTGCCGTCTGTGTCTGACAGAAAGATGGCGAATTCTTCGCCCCCAACGCGCCCGACTACATCGCGTTTGCGCTTGGTTCGCAACAGGACCTTTGCGATCTCCTGCAGCACCCTGTCTCCGACCTCATGACCATGGGCATCATTGATCGATTTGAAGTGATCGATATCGCATAGAATTAGCGAGGCGGTTACGCTACCAGACCGCCGAACAGCAGTTGCTATAGCGTCTTCGAAGCCACGGCGATTTAGGATCCCGGTCAGATGGTCAATATCCCGCTCATGGCGAAGGTCATCTATAACATCTGCGACGGATGCAGCGAGGATCGCCAAGGCAAACCCTGAGCCCAGCACTGCAAGTGAGAGTTGAAGCGCTTGCCAGAATACTGAATTTTCAAAGACCGCTGGGTCAATCGGCTCCGAGAAGCCGATTGTTAAAATAGTGCGGGGAAAAAAATGCAGGCCGAAAGCAAGCAGACTCCAGAAAAGGATACGGTCTCCCAAGCGCCCTCCTGCGAGACCTGACAAGCGATACGCTGCCACGAGAAGAATAATGCCATAGCCGAAATTCTGGATGTAAATCCGAGCTATCAGGTTTCGGTCAACGTAGAAGAAATACCAGAGCAGCCCCCAGAATACGACAAAAATCGCGATGTTTGCGCCGAGGCCAAGGCTTCTTTCGGAGCGCAAAAGAACACCTTCGACGGCCATCAAAACCGCCGTCGTGTACAGCGCTCCCGAAACCATCGCGTTGAGGCCAATATCCACAGGACAGTGGAGAATCTGGCTAGCAGCGCCCATTGCGAAGAGCATACACGCGCCGGCTAGCAGCAGGAGATAGTTCCGCTTTCGGTCGATCAACCATGCAGAGGCGAACGCAATCCCGAATACGACGAGTATTCCAGGACCGATTAAGGATAGGGTAATTCGGACGATGGCGGGATCCATACTATTGGTCTGCTGTCATTTTGTCAGAAATCGCACAAAGTGCGGCCGTATAAACGAAATTTTCCGTTAAATTGCAAATGTCCGTGGCGCCCTGTGAGCGAATGGAAAGAGATTTCAATCTGATTGGCGGAATGGGCAGTAGAAAAGAAGGCCAGCGTTCTGATGCTGGTGCGCCCGACGACTATGTATTCCCGGGCGCGCCGATAGCCTTTGTGAAGCCGATGGTGGAAGGCGCAGAAGAAGTCATCCGCAATGCCACTACGCTCGGGCCACAACGCGGCAGTTCGGCGGCGGTGGCGCTGAACGTCTGGTAGCCATTGGATAGACGGCCTCGACATCGAGCGTTTTATGAGGCTCACGGCTTGGCGTTATCGTCCGGATTGCCCCTTCTGGCCCATATGATGCGGCACGCCTCGTCAATCTACCGAGCGGTTCCCGGTCGGGCGACGGCGTTCGCGGCGGAAATTCCGCCCGCAGGCCGTCTGGCCGGAGACACGCTGATCAACAATCTCGCCCGCGAATGGGCCTCGCTGCCCATGATATCCGGCAAGGGCGCCTATGCCGGTCAGAACGCCGCCGTGAAACCCGATCGCGTGCAACAGGCTCTCGCCGACGTGGAAAGGCGCCATCAAGAAGCCCAGCCCCTTCGCGAAATCGTGGTCGAAAAGGAGATCGACAAGCCGGTCGTACCCATCAGCGTCGAAGCTGAAATCCGCAAGCGGACCGATCGATGGAGCTGGCTCACCACCATCTTTGGCAGCGGTGGCGCCGGACTTGCCGCCCTCGCCGGGATGGACTGGCAGACAGTTATGGCAATCGGGGCCCTCGCATTCGGCGGGCTCCTCATCGCGCTGCTGTTACGGCGGCAGATTGTTTGTGCCGTGCGGGATGTGAGAAGGATGATCGAGGGATGAGCGAGCCGCATAGCCTATTGACGAAGAGCGTCCCGCACTGCATCGTGCTGCATTGCCCTCATCTGCACAAACTTCCCTGAGGTACTATTGGTCGAGATCGATGGTTTTTTCTCGTTCACGATCGCGATCCTGCTCCTCCTCAGCGGCAAGATACTGACGCTCAACGCTGAAATCCTGCGTCGCTACTCGGTGCCAGAGCCAGTCGTCGGGGGTCTTGCCTGTGCAGCTTTTGTCAGCTTCCTCTATTTCGTCCTGGGCCGCGAAATCCGCTTCACACTCGATGCCAGGGACTTCCTTCTGCTCGTCTTCTTTGCTGGGATAGGGCTCAAGTCCGATGTTCGCACCCTCCGAAGCGGCGGGAGCCCACTTGCAATCCTGGTCCTCCTGGCGGCAGGTTTTCTGATTGTGCAGAACTTGGCGGGAATGGGGATGGCAACGATTTTTGGCCACGATCCTCGCGCCGGGCTGATGACCGGATCCATCTCCCTGACAGGAGGTGTTGGCACTACTCTTGCCTGGGCACCGTTTTTCGTCGAAACGCTAGGAATCGACAATGCCCTGGAACTCGGCGTCGCATCGAACACCGTAGGCTTGATCGCAGCCTGTTTGATCGGCGGACCAATCGCCACGTTCCTCATCCGCCGCCATCGGATAGTGACCTCTGGTGACATACGGCTCGACATTGGCGCACCGCACGAGGAGCCTGCCCCGAAGCTTGATTATTTCAGTGTCCTTTGGGCCATGTTAGGGCTCAACGTCGCTATTATACTGGGTTTGCTCATCGACCGGTCGATCGCAGCGATGGAGTTCACATTACCGACCTTCGTGAGCTGCCTGATCGCAGGCATCGTGGTGCGCAACGCCACGCCTGGCATCGTCAACAAGTCACTTCACCGCCATTGGCCAAGCATCCAGCAGGGATTAAGTCTGATAGGGGATATCGCTCTCGGGCTCTTCCTCACCATGGCGTTGATGAGTCTGCAACTATGGGCATTGAGCGGTTTCCTCGGCTTTATCCTTACGGTTCTGGCGCTTCAGATCCTGCTTACGGTCGCTTACACAATACTGGTCGTGTTCCGGGCAATGGGTAAAGACTACGAAGCCGCCGTTATCGCGGCAAGTTTTGGCGGAATCTCGCTTGGATCGACCGCGACGGCCATTGCGAACATGACCGCTGTCACCCAGGTGCATGGCGCGGCGCACAAGGCTTTTGTCATCGTTCCACTCGTTGGCGGGTTCTTCATCGATCTCATCAACGCGGTAGTTGTCTCGACTATGGTGGGGTTCTCTTGAAAAAAGTCCGCAGGGTGAGCGCTCTCTCACCGGCGGTTCATTGAAATGCCCGTTCATGCGGAAAATCGCCTTTTTGCAAATAGGCTTCTTCTGCAGGAGTGGATACCCGACCGAGAACGCGATTGCGGTGAGGATGACGACCGAAAGCTTCGATCACGTCTTTTACGTCTCGTGCCTGTTTCACCAGTGACTGGTAGATCGGCTGTAATGGCTCTGGTGCTTCTGCAGCGATCTCCTCGCGCAGCCCGATGAGGCGGTTGATGCATGCAAGGTGATCCGGCCCTTCGCAATGACCAAGCGGCAGGCCGTGAACGATCTTGAACCATGGAGTTGGCAGGGCCGCATAATGATCATTCGCCAACCCATCCAGCGAAAGCTCCAGCGCCGCCGGGTCCTGCGCGAAGGCGCGCGGACTGCCGCGCCACACCGAGCGCGAAAACTGATCGAGCAGGATGATGAGCGCCAGCCTCCCTTCAGGATCGGTGGTCCAGTGATCAAGATTGCCAGAAGCAGCCTGTGCGGTGATGTCGGAAAAGCGGGCGATGACCTCGCGGTCCGCGCCGCCTCGCATCCGCCAGAACCAATGTTCCCGGTGGGCGTTCAATGCGATTGCCGCGGAGCGTCCCTCGGGGAACCAGAACTGAAGAACCTCGTCCCAGGGTTGTTCGTGGGGGTGAGTATTCATGTCCGCATCTCCGTCAAATCATTCCTGCCGTACATTATGTACCTTATCGAAAGTTCCATCCCCGCGCCGGTGGGCGCGGGGAGACTCGTCATGAACAACAATTACGTCCTGGCGGCCGCGGCGGACGCCTGCGTTTCCCGACTGATGGCCGCGCGCGGGGCCGCCTTCGGCACCCGCAGCAGCCGCATGCCATTGGCGATGACGATCAGCACCGACAACTGATGCACCAGCATGCCGCCCGCCATATGAATGTCGCCCGAGAACACACCGGCCAGCAGTCCGGCGACGGTCACCAGAGCGATCACCAGATTCTGGCGCATATTGCCAAGTGTCGCACGCGAGATCGCCATGGCCTCGGGGATCTTGCCGAGATCATCGTTGAGGAGCGCAATATCGGCGGTCTCGATGGCAACATCGCTGCCCGCGGTCGTTGCCGCGGTAGGTTTCGACCTCAGGTTGGCTCATTGAGCGCTCTCCTTAACCGTGTCGATCAGCCTTGCAGGCGAAAACTATCACATTGGACGGCAATAGTATGTATGCCGCATGAAGGATCAGCCTTGAGGCAGGTAGTGACTGACAGCGGGGAATGAGACTGTAGCATTGGCAATAGCGGCCGTCGGTATCGAAGATCGCATGTTCGAGTACCGGAAGCCAAAGCCAGTTGCATTGCATCAACCGCAGGAGCGGCCGGCGCGGAGACATCTGCGCGGAGGCCGACGCGCAGGCCTCGAAGCCGACCGCTATAATAGTGGCGCAAGCCCATCCGACAGTCTTGCGATCCGAGCCATGATCTAATCAGTTGAGGCTGCTTATATAGTCAAGGATTGCGTCGATCTGGTCGGGTGTCGCCACGAACTCTGGCATGTCAGGGTGCCCTGTAGATATGCCTTCGGCAAAGGCTTCCTCCAGCGCATCGATAGGGTAACGCTGTGAAAGCGTCCGGAAGGGCGGCGCATCCGCATGCTCGCTTTTGCTTGTTCGATCGATCGCGTGGCAGCGCGCGCAGTTCAACTCCGCCAGCGCCTTCCCTTGGGCAAGGTCATCGGCATAGGCGAATGCTGGGCCGAGAGTCATCAGCACCGCTAACCAGGCCATTCCGACCATCGTTCTGGACATGGGGTCGTTTCCTCCCTGTCGATAGCTGTTTCATTCTGATACCATGGAGGGTAGCGCCTGGCGAACAGACGCACACGTCAGATTTCGATAAGTCTTGGCTGTGCGATACTCGATAGCAGTAATCGGATCTGTTGCGCCGAGACTTGGTGGGTGATTGACGTCATTCGGCCAAAAGTAGGCGACCGTGGCGTGCCACGGGTGTTTGGGACAACTGAGGCGGCACCCCATTCATGACCGCTGGCGAGGCCATCCACGACCGGTTTATGGCAAAAATCTGGATTACGGAGCTCAGAATGGCGGAACTGGATGATAAGCAACTAGGTCTGATCGACCGCTACTGGCGCGCGGCTAACTACGTGTCGGTCGGCCAAATCTACCTGATGGATAATCCGCTGCTGCGAGAGCCGTTAAAGGCGGAAGACGTGAAGCCGCGGCTGCTCGGTCACTGGGGTACGACGCCCGGGCTGAATTTCATCTACGTTCATCTGAATCGGGTTATCCGGGAACGCGGTACGGAAATCCTCTACATCTGTGGTCCCGGTCACGGCGGGCCTGCAATGGTCGCCAACACCTATCTCGAGGGCTCGTACAGCGAGACCTATCCGGAGATCACGCAGGATGAAAAAGGATTGCGGGAGCTTTTCCGGCAGTTCTCGTTCCCGGGCGGCGTGCCCAGCCACGTCGCCCCAGAGACGCCCGGTTCCATCCACGAGGGAGGCGAACTCGGCTACGCTCTTGTCCATGCCTTCGGTGCCGCTTTCGACAATCCCGACCTGACCGTCGCCTGCGTGGTCGGCGACGGGGAAGCTGAGACAGGCCCGCTGGCGGCCGCCTGGCACTCCAACAAGTTTCTAAATCCGCATGTCGATGGCGCGGTCCTGCCGATCCTGCATCTTAACGGCTACAAGATCGCCAATCCCACTTTGTTGGCGCGCATGCTGAACGCGGAACTGCGAGATCTCTTCAGAGGCTACGGCTACGAGCCGCTCTTCGTCGAGGGCCATGAGCCGATACCGATGCACCGCGCCATGGCGGCGTCGGTGGACTTGGCCATGGATCGTATTCGCGACATTCAGCGAGAAGCGCGGAAGGAAGGCTGGTCCGGCGAGCGCCCGCGCTGGCCGATGATCATCCTGCGCAGCCCGAAAGGCTGGACCGGACCGAAGGAGGTCGACGGGAAACGAGTGGAGGACTTCTGGCGCTCGCATCAGGTCCCGGTGTCGAATGCACGCGGCGATGCTGCTCACCGCAAGATCCTAGCGGAGTGGCTGCGCAGCTATCGACCACAGGAGCTGTTCGACGAGCAAGGTCGCTTCCGGCCGGAGATCGCCGCATTGGCTCCTGAAGGCGAGAAGCGTATGGGTTCGCTTCCGCATGCCAATGGAGGCCTCCTGAAGAAGGACCTCGTCCTGCCCGACTGGAAGAGCTTAGCGCTCGACGTCGGGCAACCGGGCGAAACGATCGCCGAGGCCACCCGCTTGATGGGAGCTTATCTGCGTGAGGTCTTGCGTCTCAATGCCGAGGCAAGGAATTTCCGCCTCATGGGTCCGGACGAGACCGCTTCGAACAGGCTCGACGCCGTCTTCGAGGTGACGGACCGGGTCTGGATGGAAAAGATCGAGCCCTACGACGGGCACCTCGCGCGCGAGGGCCGGGTGATGGAGGTTCTGTCGGAGCATCTTTGCCAAGGGTGGCTGGAGGGTTACCTGCTGACCGGGCGGCATGGCCTGTTCTCCTGTTACGAGGCCTTCATCCACATCGTGGATTCTATGGTCAATCAGCATGCCAAATGGCTCAAGGTCTCCGCCGAGTTGCCGTGGCGCAAGCCGATCGCGTCGCTCAACTATCTTCTGACCTCGCATGTCTGGCGCCAGGACCACAACGGCTTCAGCCACCAGGATCCGGGCTTCGCCGACTTCGTCGCCAACAAGAAGGCCGACACCGTCCGCCTCTATTTTCCTCCGGATGCCAACACCCTGCTCTGGGTCACCGACCACTGCCTGAGAACCTGGAACCGGATCAACGTGATCACGGCCGGCAAGCAGCCTCAGCCGCAATGGCTCACCGCCGAGCAGGCGGAACGCCATTGCGAGGCGGGCGCCGGGATTTGGGAATGGGCTTCCACATGCCCGGCTGGCGAGGAGCCCGATGTGGTAATGGCCTGCTGCGGCGACGTGCCGACACTGGAAATTCTCGCCGCCGTCGATCTGCTGCGCCGCGAGCTACCCGATCTCCGGATCAGGATTGTCAATGTCGTCGACCTGATGACGCTGCAATCTCACACCACCCACCCGCACGGGTTCACCGACGATGAATTCGACGCTCTCTTCACAAAGGACAGGCCCGTGATCTTCGCCTATCACGGCTATCCGTACCTCATTCACCGCCTGACCTATAAGCGGACCAACCACGACAATTTCCACGTCCACGGGTTCCAGGAAGAAGGCACGACCACTACCCCTTTCGACATGGCAGTCATGAACGAGCTCGACCGCTTCCATCTGGTAATGGCCGCGGTCAGGCGGCTGCCGAATCCTGGCATGGGCGGCGAACGAGTGGTCGAGCTGTGCGAGCAAGCGCTGGCCGAGCACGCCTCGTATGTCCGGCAATACGGTGAGGACATGCCTGAGATCCGGGAATGGAGCTGGTCCTACAAGACTGCCGCCGATGCCGGAGATTGATGGCGCCTGGCGACAGCCATTCCGTTGCGTCAAACCTGTACCAGTTCGCCCGTTGCAGCCACTTCGATCCCTGCAGCGTTGGCCTCATCGGTGTCGATGTGCACTTCCGTGAAGGAGTCCTTGCCCACCCGTACCAGAGTCCGGCCGAAGGTCAGCGTGCGATCTTCGTCGTTGACGCGGACGTCGACATATTCGCCGTCCTCGATTCCCAGTCGAGCAGCATCGGCGGGATTGGTATGGACGTGCCTTGCCGCGATGATGAGGCCATCGGTGGTGAAGCTTCCGGCAGGCCCCTCGATCGTGACCTGCGGTGTAGCTTCGAGCCTGCCGCTGTCGCGCACCGGCACGTCGATGCCGAGTGCGAAGCTGTCGGTGCGCGACACTTCGATCTGCGTGCGTTGGCGCAGCGGTCCGAGGATCGCTACACGTTCGAGCCTGCCCTTGGGCCCAATGAGCGTGACCCGTTCCCTTGCGGCCCAATGACCCGGCTGTCGCAGCGGTATCGCATGATCGAGCAAGTAGCCGTTGCCGAACAGCGCATCGACCGCCTCGCGGGACAGGTGGACGTGCCTGGCCGAGACCGCGATCGGTAGGCGCAACGCGCCCCCTGGCTTTCCGTCAGCGAGCGCTGCCGCCGTCTCGCGGGCGATCATGAGCTGTTCCGCCGTCTCTGTCACGAAGACGCGGACTCGGGAGCCGTACGCCTGGATCTGCGGCGCCGCATGGTCTGACAGGTTCACGGCCATGTTGCGGTCGTGGTCGAGTTGCAGGCCCATGAAGTCCAGCCCGTCGCAGATGCGCCGGCGCATCGACGGAGAGTTCTCGCCGACCCCCCCGGTGAAGACGACCGCGTCCAGCCCTCCCATGGCCGCCGCATACGCCCCGACATACTTCCTGGCGCGGTAGGCGTAGATCTCGATCGCCAGCTGGGCGTGGGGGTCCCCTTTCGAAGCCCTCTCTTCGATGTCGCGCATGTCAGACGAGCCTGCCAGTCCCTTCAGCCCGCTATCTTCGTAGAGGGCATCCTCGATCTCCTGCACCGAAAGCTGAAGTTCGCGCGACAGGAAGCCAAATGCGCCGGGGTCGACATCTCCGGAGCGGGTTCCCATCACCAGACCCTCAAGCGGCGTCATGCCCATCGAGCTGTCCATGCTGTTTCCGCGGTTGACGGCGCAGACGCTTGCCCCGTTGCCGAGATGGATACTGACAAGCTGGAGGTCGGAGAGCGGTCGGCCGATCTCTTCGGCCGCCCTATAGGCCACATATTTGTGAGAGGTACCATGAAACCCGTAGCGGCGCAGACCGGCATCCCGCCACTTCGCCGGCACCGCATAGGTGTTCGCAAAGGCTGGGTTGCCAAGATGGAAGGCTGTGTCGAATACGGCCACCTGTCGTACATCCGGCCAAAGTCCGCGGCAGAGCCTGACTGCCTCCAGGTTCGCCGGGTTGTGCAGCGGAGCCAGCGGCGTCAAGGACTCTATGGCCTCGACCGTTTCGTCGTCCAACAGTGTCGGCGAGGTAAACCTTGCGCCGCCATGGACGATCCTGTGCCCGACAGCGTCGATTGCGTCGAGCCCGAACCGCTTCAGCGCGGCCGGAACCCCTTTCAGCGCTTCGCCGGGACTATCGAATTCGGCCGCACCCTGCTCGTCGGTTTCTCTATGGCGGAAGCGGTATTCGCATCCTCCCGCCCGAAAGCGCTCGTAAGAACCCCTGAAGACCTCACGTGTCTCCGTGCCGACTCCGAAGACGCCGAACTTGAGACTGGAACTGCCGGCGTTGAAAACGAGTACCTGCATTCGTTGTTCCCTTGTGATTTGGTGGTTTCGACGTAGTCTCATCCGTGTCACTGGCAATGATAGCTCGCCAACCTGATCTTGTTGTATAAGGTGCCGATTGCCTAGAGGGAGCGCGCCAATGCCAGCCCGGCGAGGAGATCGGCGAAGAAGTGCACGATGAGGGAAGATCAGGTCTGCCGTGTCGGAAAAGGACGTGGCGAACGGCGTCGTGAACGAGGTCATCTCGGACACGGCAATGAGCCGGCCGGGACGCGCCACAACCTGAAAATAGCGGCGACGAGCCGCTCAAACTTTATACCCTTTACAGTCCTCCGGAGCATGTTGATGGCGTTGTCCACCGAACCAAGAGCGATGCCCACGCTTCCCACGAAAACTTCGGCCGCAAGACGGCCGAACAGTAGTTCATTCTTACCGACGCCTTCGATGGAGATCGTCGTCGCTCACCGACGATTACCCATTGTCGCTGGGCGCTCGGCAAGTGCGGCAGCGTCGCTGGACCTGCGGTGCAGTTCCAGTGTGAGGCTATACCCAGACCAGGAGACAAAGTGAGCAAACTATTTAATCTTGATCGTGCGATGATACTGACGGCCCTCACCGTCCTGGGGATGCTCCTGGCCACGCTCGCGCTATGGCCTCTTCAAGGCAACGTCGCCGCTTTTTTCTCGGTCACAGGTCTGTCGCTGGTTTATCTGTCTGGAGGGCTCCCGGCCGCATGGCGAGCCGCCGTCACCTTGTGGGAAGAGCGAGTTCTCGACATCGACCTTCTGATGGTGGTTGCTGCCGTCGCCGCGGCGGCAGTCGGCGCACCCTTCGAGGGTGCGGTTCTGCTGACGCTTTTCAGTATTTCGACCACGCTGGAGGAACGGGCGCTCGGCCGCGCGCGCCGCGCCATCCAGGCGTTGATGGAACTGCGTCCCGAGACCGCGTTAAGGCGTGGCTCGGACGGAACGGTATCCGAAGTACCTGCCGCCGATCTCGAAGTGGATGATGTCGTGGTGCTGCGACCGGGCGCGCGCGTTCCAGCGGACGGTGTGATTGTCGGCGGTCGCGGCTCGCTGGATGAGGCAAACATCACCGGCGAGTCGATGCCGGTCTCCAAGGAGCCTGGCGCACAAGTCTTTGAAGCGACCGTTAACCTCGACGGTGTGCTCGAGGTGACCGTGACGAGGACGGTCGAGGAAAGCACCGTTGCACGTATGATTGCGCTCGTGACGGAGGCGCAGGCGGCTAAGGCACCATCCGAACGCTTTAGCGCGTGGTTCGGGCAGCGCTACACGGTGGCGGTGATGGCCGGAGCAATCTTGGCTTTCGCGGCCTTTTATTGGCTGGGGCGCAACTGGGAGGAAGCTCTCTACCGGTCCGCGACGTTGCTGGTGGCCGCGAGCCCGTGCGCGATCGTCATTTCCGTACCCGCTGCAATCCTGTCGGCGCTATCGGCGGCAGCGCGGGGCGGTGTGTTGTTCAAGGGCGGGGCGGCACTGGAGACACTGGCGGCAGTCGACATTTTTGCCTTCGACAAGACCGGAACACTGACGACTGGCAAAGCGTCGGTAACCGGGGTTGTGGCACTCGATGGCGATGAGCGGCTCCTCCTGTCGTCTCTTGCGGGGCTCGAGGCGTATTCCGAACACCACAGCGCGGCGGCCATTCGGCAGGAAGCTGCCAATCGAGGCATTGACCCGGTCAGAGTGATGAACGTGATCACGCGGCCGAGTGCCGGCATCGTGGGCGATGACGGTGAAGGGCAATTATGGGCCGGCAATCCGCGTCTTGCCGTCCAGATGGGCGCATCTATCGACCACCCGATGCTGAAGGCGCTGGCCGCCGACACGCAAACGGTCATCTACATGGGGCGAGGTTCGCGAGTGATGGGAGCCGTCACCATCGCCGATCAGGCTCGCAAGACGTCCGCGCCAGCTCTTGCCGCGCTGCGTGAAGGTGGGGTCAGCGAAATCGTCATGATGACCGGCGACCGCCGTCCGGTTGCCCTGCGGATAGGCCAGGAGCTGGGGTTGAAGCCCGACGAGATCCACGCCGACATGCTTCCGGAGGACAAGGTCCGGATGGTCGGCGATCGCGCAGCCAGAGGCAAGGTCGCCTTCGTCGGAGATGGCGTCAACGACGCGGCCGCGCTGGCCCGCGCTGATGTCGGAATCGCCATGGGTGCCGCAGGCTCAGACGTAGCGCTGCAGGCGGCCGATGTGGCGCTCCTGTCGGAGGACATGGAGCGGCTCGCGGATGCGCACCAGTTGGCCCGTCGCACCGCAAGGGTCATCCGGCAGAACCTTGTGTTCGCCATGGGAGCAATGGCAATTCTGGTAACCGGAGGGCTGTTCTTCCAACTCCCTCTCCCGCTCGCCGTGATCGGTCACGAAGGGGGAACGGTTCTGGTGGTGCTAAACGGCCTGCGCTTGTTGAGGGATCCCATTCGCGGGGGCGGAACGAAGCCCGCGCCAAAGACACCTGCTCATACCAATTCGACCCGACGCATTGCGCGAGAGGCATACAGCAGGAAGGTGCCAAGGCGAGCAGGTTTATAGAGCTCTGGCATGGAGAAGGTTGGACCCCAGTCCCGTTCCCTCCGCCACAAGCATTGATTTCATTGAATTATTTGACATTTTTCACCGCATGACATAACCGTGGAAAAAACCCGCTCGCCACGCCGAGGAGTGGCAACGCAGCGAGCGGGGAGCGCCTGAGCGCTACTGCGGCCTGCACGCGAGCGTGCTGGTAGAGGCCGGTCTGGTTATGGAGCCCCTCCAGGGAATCGAACCCCGCTTGTCCACTACGGCTCGGCGTGTAGAAGACGCCGCCGGTACAGGGGCGAAAACGTCATTGCGGAATTATCAGGATCGGGTCGCCGACCAGCACCAGCACCGCAAGCGCTGCAAGGGAGCAAATCAGCGTCCATTCGATAAGGCGGATAGTCATGAAGACCGATCCCGCAGGATCATCACAATCCCGCATTCCGGCGAAATCGCCGCGCGATATGGCCTACCGTGCATTCGTGTCATCAAGTTTGACATGACCTGCGCCATCGCCCGAATCTCCGAAGCCATCATCGCGGCATGGGCGATCCCTTTGGTGTCAAACTTATCCATGACGCTTGGCTTTGGTTGCTCGCTCATGCCGATGCCCTCCGCCCGCTCGCGTAGACTTCATCGGCTGCCTCAAGAGCGCGCTTAATCGCCATGGCAAGCTTGCCCTCAATATCGTCAGCCGTAGCGTGCTCGTCATGCTCTCGCAGAACCGTCACACATGTCAGCAAGTCCCGAGCCTCAACCAGTCTGTCGACAACCGTAACAATGGTGGATTTGCTCATGCCACAGCCCTCCACCCTGGCACGGCGTAGAAATCTTTATGCAGTTGCTCGGCCAGCTCATTCGTCGCGCGGACGAGGTGGCAGAGTTTTTCCACCTCCCCTCGCCCCCCCTTCACAGACATTTCGCTCAAGTATTCATCCGCAATGGATGCCATGACCTTGACGCGGATGACCTGATCTTCGAGGTCGGTGAAATCCTGCGGTTGCATTCTGTTAATCATTTCGGATGATCCCCGTTGTGTAGTGAAAGCATTCATGTGATATGAAACAGATCATTACAACCGGAGTGATTGCTTGTCAATCATATGATATGAAAATAATCACAAGTGCTCAAATGCGTGCTGCGCGGGGATTGCTCAGATGGAGCGCCGACGATCTCGCGAAGGCCTCAAAGGTTGGCGTCGCCACTATACGGCGAGCTGAAGCGACGGACGATGAGCCCAAGACCACCGGTGCTAACCTAGCCGCCATCCGCACTGCCCTAGAAGCAGCCGGCGTCGTGTTCATCGACCAAAATGGCAACGGCCCCGGCGTGCGGTTGCGGGATCGTCAACTGTGAGCAATAACGGCCTTCCGTTCAAGGCGCTCGACGCCCTGCCGCTATTTGCCAGCGATCAGGAGATTGCCGTTGCGGTAGTCGGGAGGAAACACGCAACCCATTGGCGCCAGTCAGTCCTACCGGAATTGGAGCGGATAGGCTTTCCAGTAGCCGATACCGCCCATCTCGGCAGAGCCGTGCCACTAGTACGAAAATTCTATGAGACGTACTTTGGCATCACAGCCGGCTTTGCGATGGCGAAGCCAAGCGGGGAGAAGAAAACATGGGCTCCCAAAAGACAGCGCAAGACATCGTGAAGCCCGTCGCGGCTCCTGGCTTTGTGCGGCTGCGGATCGGCAGGGGTAGCGCGCGCGGGATGTCGAATGATCGACGGTGCAAAATTGCGCTCGTCGCCCGACTCAGCCCACAAGGGTGAGGTATCGTCATGAGGGATTTATGGAAAGCAACTTGGTTCGTGGTATCGTGTTTGGCCTCGTTGGGTGCTTTATAGGCCTGTCAACGGGAGTCGCCGCGATGGGCGGTGCCGTCAATGGCGCTGTGGTCTTCGGCCCCATCGGGTTTGTTCTCGGGTGGCTGCTGCCTTGGAACCAATCTAGGCATGACGGAGAAGTAGCGGCTGCTGATTTCAAGCCGGAAGCGGCAGAGCCCCCGGAGGGGAGCAGCCTCAAGGACATCGAAAAATCGATCAACGAGGTTATCCCAGCAGTGGGCCGGGTGCTGGTAGGGATATGGAATTTGCAGATGAAGCTGCTTATCGCTGTCGGCGTGATGCCTTTTCTTCAGAAATATCCCTGGATGATGGCAGTCATAGCCTTTGCACTGTTGGCATTTCTGTTTCCGATTGGTGTGGTCTTTGTCGTGACAGGATTTGCCGCGATGCACTATCGTGCCCGTCCTGACAATCAGTTCTTGGTTATTTCTGACCCATCCCAGCGCTGAGTTGGCCCAACGAGCTCATTGCGGAGGATAGAATTATCTCGCCGACGAAGCACAAGTTGCTGCGCTGGTCGCGTCCATCCGTGATGTGGGCATCCTCAACCCGATAACCGTCTATCCACGCAAGGTGATCGTGGATCACATCGCGGTTGATGGTTACGGGATCGTCGCCGGCCTGCACCGTTTTACGGCCTGCAAGGAACTCGGCATTGATGAAATCCCTGCCAACGTAGTGTCGCTCAGTGAGTTGGAGCGGCAGATCGCAGAGTGCGACGAAAACCTCTGCGGCCCAAAGCTAACGCCCGCTGAGAAGTCACTGTTCACGCGTCGACGCAAGGAGGCATACGAGGCACTGCATCCAGAAACACGACACGGCGGCGACAGAAAGAGCGATCAAGTGGACAAGTTGTCCACTCGATCCTATGCCGATGACCAAGCATCAAAGACTGGAGTTGATGCACGCACCGTTCGTAGAGACGCTGAACGCGGCGAAAAGATCGCGGAAGATTTACTGGAAATGATCACTGATACGCACCTCGATAGTGGTGCCTGTCAGGACAGAATCAATGCTGGCTCGCGCCTGCCCCGGCCACGATCCTAAGGTCGCAAGGCTGACGTCCAGAAATTCTTTGTTCTAACGATTGTGTTTGACTGGGCTGACCTTCTGAACACCAGAGAAGTTCGGGGATGTTGTCCTATCGGCGGAAAGCATTTGGATCAAAATTGCCAGCCCCAATATGCCTCCCAGCAAGGTTTTAGCGACGGCCCAAAGAAATCGTCCAAAGATATAGGCAAGAAAAACAGCTGTCGGCTTCATACCCGTTCAACAGCTCATGAACAAAACTGTTCCACCATTAGGACTAGACCGATCATTGACTCCACCTCCGTCCTGGACATGATGACCTTGGGTTACTTGGAGGGTGGATATGATTATCGCGGTTATTCTGTCTTTATCTTTGGTTGTGGCACCTACTACCACTATCTCTCTCGGATCAGGCGAAGCACAGACAGCCTATTGCAGCGGCTGCGGATGCAAAGGTGGGCCGGGTTGGCGGATCATCCGCACCGGCAAATGTGCCAGTCATAAGAACATCCGCAAGGAGTGCGGTAACCCACCGTCACCGCGAAGGTGCACTCGGGAGAACTAAATGAAGCGCGCAGGGATCGCCCTTGCCTGCATGACGCTTTGCGGAACGGCGCACGCCTCTGGCGACGTCGACTATGTCGAGGCGTACCACGCTTGCGACGAAGCAGCCGCAGATCAGGGCTTTGCGAAGGCCGGCTTGCCAGCAGAAATTTCAGATCGTGTGATCAGGCAAATTGCCGGTCGCTGGCAAGGACAAGACTTAATCGTGATGGCAGTCGAGACATCCACGGGCGTTGTCTTTTGCATGACTACGCTGAGCTATCGTGTCGTGCACTACAAGTTCGACGGCAGGCCCGTCATTTTACAGGACTGACTATGTTCCCCACCCTCGTCACGGCTGTCGTTCTTTCATGCTCTAGCCTCGTTGCGGTCGACGGAGACACCATCCGCTGCGGCAATGAGCGAATGCGCGACATGGGCCCAGGCAGCCCCAATAAGTCAGGGTACGATGCGCCAGAGATTGGGAACGCGAAGTGCGCGAACGAACGTCTACTTGGTGAGCTGTCAATGACCGTGGAAACGGGACCCCGCCTTTTCGTGTAAAAGGGACCCCGGTTAGAGCTTGTGAAGGGCACGCCGGTTAGCGCCCGATCAGGCGAAGCTGGTCGGGGTTGCACAGCCTGATCGGGCGCGGCTGATTGGCTTTTCGGCTTTAGCTTTGAGAGCGGCTTTTGAAGCGCCAGGATTCGTTTCCGATCTCGACGATTTCGCAGTGGTGCGTGAGCCTGTCCAGCAGTGCGGTCGTCATCTTGGCGTCGCCGAAGACGCTCGGCCATTCTGCGAAAGCGAGATTGGTGGTGATGATGACGCTGGTGCGCTCGTAAAGCTTCGAGACGAGGTGGAAGAGCAG
>NZ_FORF01000025.1 GCF_900113935.1 Aquamicrobium aerolatum DSM 21857 | reverse complement strand
TCGTCAGCATCCGGTCAAGCTCTTCGCGCCATGCCCCCATCCGCGGATAGGGCTGATGCTTGCGCTCGTAGCGGAACTCGGTCTCGTCCGAGCGCAGCACCTTGCGCACCACTTTCCGTGAAACCTTCAACTCGCGGCAAATCGCCTTGATCGACTTGCCCTGAACCCGCGAAAGCCGGCGTATCTTTGCAATCGTCTCCACAATCAACATCCAAAACACAAATGCCTCCGATGAAACCGGAGGCATTTTGATGACCCCACGTTAAGGGGTCCCGTTTGGACGAAAATCACCCCTTAAACAGGGTCCTCATTCCATGAAAAATCACACGCGGTCGCTCACATGGTCACGGAGACGTTTGGGAAGGCGTTGGTTCGCTACATCGTCGACGTCTATCACAACTCGCCGCATGCGGGCTTGGGTGGCCAGACTCCGAACGACGCTTGGGAAGAGCGGTCCGCACTTTACAGGGCGCTGCCTCCTCCGCTGCCGCACGTGCTTCGCACGGTGTTCGGCTTCTCGGACAACAGGCGCATCCAGAACCGGGGCGTGCGCTTCCTCGGCCTGTATTACCGCTCCAGCGACGTTGCCAACCTTCGCAAGGCCGTTGGGCAGGCCGACATCCGGATGAGGGCCGACCTGGAGAACCTCGGCACGATCTGGGTTTCCCGGAACGTTCCCGGCGCGGAGTGGTTCGCCGTTCCCTGCGAACTCGACATGGAGGGTGTGTCCGCCGCGCTGTGGATGGAGGCAAGCGCTGCCCTGCGCCGCAAGCACGCCAGCGTAGCGAAACTCCGGGAGCACATCGTGCTTGCCGCGCTTCGCGACCTCCGGGACGCTGGCAGGCATTCCGCTGGAGCCGCGGGCATCGGTCCGTCGACGATGTCCAGCGATCAACTGCTGAAGCTCGAGAAGGAGCTGACGCAGCACTTCGATTACATCGTCGCGGGGGAGCGGGGACGCGCATTCGAAGGACTGGAAGACGGCGCCCACCGAGCGCTGGAGGCCGACGACAGCCAGGCAACCGACGAGGCGACCGGTCAGGCGACAGAAGCCGCGCCGGACAATAACGAAGAAGACGATGGCGACGAGCCGCAGCGCCCCGTTGCGCGCCGCCGCGGCCGTCTGGGCTCGAACTTTCTCAGGAGGGACTGACCGATGAACATCATGAATCCACGGACTGTAGGCGGCAGGTCCGATGAGTTCCTCAACCGGATCGTGACGAACCAGACGGACAAACGTCGCGCGGTGAACGAGGCCGTGGGCCGGGTTCTCACCGCCTATCTGCCCACGGCCTATGACGATCAGCTTATGGAGCAGATCGACTGGCTCCTGGACTCGATGTTGCTGGAGCTTGGCGAGCAGCCCGGGGTAGAAGCTGCAGAAGGCATGGTGCGCGGCGGCCGCGCGCTCGTTGTCACCGGGCAGGCCGGCGCGGGCAAGAGCCGTGCGCTCGCGCATGCCTTCGCCAGCCGTCCCGAGTTCCATGGCTTCGGCAAGCCGGGCGAGTGGTCCCCGCTGCTGTCCGTCGTTGCCCCCTCCCCGTTCACGCTTGGCGCGCTCGGCAACGAGATCGCCCGCAAGCTCGGCTACCACGGCCAACGGGAAATCCGGCACAGCAAGGTCTGGCCTGTCGTGCGCGAGCTGATGGCCGAGTGCGGCGTGCGCATCCTGCACATCGACGAGGCGCAGCATGGAGACGAGATCAAGAGCGACAGCATGGCCCAGGAAGTGGAGAACACCCTCAAGCGGATGATGCAGGAAGCGGACTGGCCGATCTGGCTGATCCTCTCCGGCCTGCCGGAGCTGTCGCGCTTTTGCCAGAACGACGCTTCCATGAAGCGTCGCGTCCGCGTCCTTCCGTTCGAGGCCTTGGCATTCCCCGACCATGCGGAAGCGGTCCGGCAGACGATGCGGGACCTGGTGGCACTCTGCCCGTCCGTCGGCTGTGCCGAGCTTCAGTCTGACGCCTTTGCGCACCGCCTTCTCCATGCGGCGACCTACCAGTTCGGGATCGTCGTCGAATACGTGCAGGACGCGATCGCGGAGTGTCTGATGGTGGAAGGCGGCGGTGAACTTGGCGTTGGCCATTTCGCGGATGTCTACGCCATCCGCACGGGCGTGAGGAACGACGACCTCAACCCCTTCGTCTCCGAGGACTGGACCGCGATCCCTGTCGAGGCAGCGCTCTACGAGGACGTTCTCGACGAGGCCGGGAAGCCTACCGGCGCACGCAAGCCGAAGGGGCGCAATACGAAGGGAGCCGCGAAATGAGGCTGTCGCTCACCTTGGACCTTGGAGACCGCGAGGCTCCCGCGGACTTCGCGTCGCGGCTGTCGACGCGGGCTTGCCGGGATGACATGCGCGAGTTCTGCCGTGACTTCGGCATCGACCCGCGCGCGATCATCAATGGCGAGCCAGACGCGGTCATCGCGATGGCCGACCTCGCGGGGGTGAACCGCGATCGGCTGCTGGGCGAGGCGTTCACCCGCATGGAAGGCGCGCGGCGACAATTCCAGCACCGTGGTCAGGTCTTCCTGCAGTCGAGCCTCGTGCGCAACCGGGTGCGGATGTGCCCCGCCTGCATGGCCGAGGACATTGAACGCCTCGACTGCCGCCTAGCGGCCCGGCCGCACCGCCGCAGCATGTGGCTCGTCCGCGGCGTGCGCACGTGCGCCAAGCACAGCCTCGCTCTCGCCGAGGTAGGAAAGCTCGACGGTCCCAACGCCATCCATGACACTTCACGGGTGATCGCTAATGCCATCCCCCGATTGCGGCCGCTGGTGGACGGCGCGGTGCTCCGTACCCCTTCCCGGTTCGAGTGCTATCTCCTCCAGCGACTGGACGGCAAGGCAGCTGGATCGTGGCTTGATGGGCTGCCCATGTATGCGGCCCTGCACCTTCCGCTCGTCGCCGGAGCGGTCGCTGTCCACGGGCCGGGCGTTGTGCTGGACGACCTGAGCGACGACGAGGCGTGGCACTGCGAGACCGCTGGCTTCGACATCGTCGACAAGGGCGCCGAGGGGATCAGGGCGTTCCTCGACGAGCTCCAGGCGCCGTTCCGTGACAGCCGCTCGCCCAAGGGCCCGAAGGTCATGTACGGGCGCCTGTATGACTGGCTGGCTCACGAATGCCGCGATAAGGCCTACGACCCGGTGCGCGACATCATCATCGACCATTCCCTGGACACGCTTGGGCTCGGGCCCGGCGACGTTCTGTTCGGCCGCAAGGTTGCCATGCGGCGAATGCATTCGGTTGTCTCGGCTGCCAAGGAGTTCGGGCTGCATCCCAAGCGCATGCGCAAGATGCTGCGGAGGGCCAATCTCACCGATGCCGACCTCTCCGGTGCCGCCAATAACAGGGTCACGTTCGACGCGACAGAAGCCGAGTCCCTCCTGAAGGGACTGGCTGAGTCCATCAGCATGGAGAAGCTCCGAGAATACATGAACGTTCCCCGCCCGCACGACCGGGGATTGATGGAGCGGGGCTTCATCAAGCCGTTGATGGCGGGTGGCCGGGCGAAGGGCGGACACGCCTTCCTCAAGAGCGACCTCGACGTCTTCCTCGAGCGGTTGCTACGAGATGCCGATCCGGCCCTCCACGGCGATCCCGACATGGTTCCCCTGATCGCGGCCGCCAAGCACTCCTGCTGCGCCGTGATGGATGTGGTCACGCTGGTCGTAAACGGGCAGCTCTCCCGGGTGGGGCGCGATCCCGGCCAAGCGGGATTCGTTTCCGTCCTCGTAGATGCCGAAGAGGTCAGGCCGCTGGTGACCGGGCCTGCCTACGAAGGGCACTCCTTGCGCGATCTGGAGAAGCTCCTTTCGGCGGGCACGTATGCGGTGAAGGCTCTGGTCGAGAAAGGGTTCATCATCGCGACGACCGTGAAGAATCCCGTGACCGGATGGATGCAGCCGATTGTCAGGGATGAGGACCTGCAGCGGTTCCGACAGGAGTACGTGTCGCTGCACACGCTGGCGCGGGAACGGGGGGAGCATTTCGCGCGCGTGAAGAAGTCCCTCGTCGCCGTAGGAGTGGTACCCGTCGGGGATCCCGACGAGTTGAAGCAAACGCTCTACCGCAGGTCCGACATCCCGTAGCCAGACCTGAACGCGTTTCGGCAGCCATCCAACCTCCGTCCCCTCAAGGCCGGGGGTTTTCTTATGCCTGGAACCTTGCTGGCTCAGATGGGCGAGGATTCTGAGCAGCCTTCGTGCGAGCGGCGGATGAGGAAGCGTGAAGTGCTGCTGAAAAAGGTAGCGCGAATCCAGTGACTTACACAGCGAGGTGAGCGAGAATTAGCGACGCGTGAGGGTTGAGCATTTGACACCCGGCCCGGTCGCAAGACCGGGCCGTTTTGTTTTCGACAGCACCCATGCGCTCACCGCACAGCTGCCGTGCCGTCGGTCGTAGCGCTTGCAATGCTTTTCTCCACGGTCAATCCTGCGCGCAATGCACGGGAGCGCTGTCATGAAGCACAGGGTTGTTGTTGTTGGCGCCGGTTTTGCGGGTCTGCAGGCCGTCAAGGACCTCAAAGGCGCGAATTGCCAGATCACGCTGATCGACCAGCGCAACCACCATCTGTTCCAACCGCTGCTTTATCAGGTCGCCACAACGTTGCTGGCAACATCCGAGATCGCCTGGCCGATCCGTCGCGTCCTGCGCAACCGCAGCGATGTCACCACCCTGCTGGCGACCGTCAGCGGTGTGGACGTGGCGTTACGCGAGGTGGTGATTGACGATGATCGCCGTATCCCATTCGACACGTTGATCGTCGCGTCGGGCGCGCGGCACGCTTATTTCGGCAACGACCGCTGGGAGATCGACGCGCCCGGCCTGAAGACTTTGGAGGATGCGACCACCATTCGCCGCCGCCTGCTTCTGGCCTTCGAACGGGCAGAATTGACCGAAGACGAGGCCGAGCGGGAAGCGCAACTTACCTTTGCCGTGATCGGCGCAGGGCCAACGGGAGTGGAACTGGTCGGGATCATCGCCGAGCTCGCGCAACGCGTGCTTCCGGACGAGTTTCGCCGCATCGACACCCGAAAGGCCCGCATCATGTTGATCGAGGCTGGCCCGCGCATTCTGCCCGCCTTTCCGGAGAAATTGTCGACCTACGCGGCGGCCACGCTTGCCACACGCGGCGTCGATGTGCGCACCGGTTTGCCCGTCACCTCCGTGTCGGCGAAGGGCATCACCCTTGGTGAACAACCAATCGCGGCCCGCACTGTGATCTGGGCGGCCGGCGTTCAGGCATCGCCAGCGGCGCGCTGGCTGGGTGCCCCCGCCGATCGGGCTGGACGCGTTCTGGCCGGCCCACAATTGACGGTCCCTGGCGACGACGCGATTTTCGTTCTCGGCGACACCGCTCATGTCGAGAGCAAGGGTGCGCCCGTGCCAGGCATCGCGCCCGCCGCGAAGCAGCAGGGAAAGCATGCGGCACGTGTCATCCGTGCGCGACTGGCCGGTCGCGCCGAGCCGCCCCCGTTTCGCTACAGCCACATGGGCAATCTGGCCACCATTGGACGCAACGCGGCTGTCATCGACTTCAATGGCTTCACCTTGAAAGGGCGCCTCGCATGGTGGATCTGGGGCATCGCCCACATCTATTTTCTGATCGGAACCCGTTCTCGCCTCGCGGTCGCACTCAGCTGGCTATGGAGCTTCGTGTCAGGGCATAATTCGGCGCGCCTGATCACACAGAAGGAAACCTTGCGAAAGCTTGACTAGGGATTCCGCCATGCCCTCGCCTGCCAAGGTGAACACCGGTCGTCAACGCAACGCCCGCCCCGAAAGGGGTGTTGCCTTGATTGAGGCTGTCATTACGCAGGTTTAATGTTTCGGACATCCGCCGGTAATGTGGAAGCTGGCAGTGTGGCCTCAGGGACATAAGACGAGGACACTTTCCATGAAAAGACTCATCATCGCCGTATTGGCCGCATCCACCGCCTCTGTTGTCTACGCACACGCCGAAACCGATGGCGGCAAGGATCGAAACGGCGGAATGCGCGCCGAAATCCGCGCACTCATCGAAGGCGACGGCATGAAGGTCGAAGACTTGCAAAAGCTGTTGCAAGATAAGGCAGAGGCGCGGTTCAAGGAGCTCGACGCTGACGCCAATGGCATCCTCACCAAGGATGAATACACCGCAGCAACTGCGGAACGCGCCAAGGCACGCTTTGAACAAATGAGCCCGGACGAGAACGGCATCGTCAAGCGGGCGGGCCGCAGCGGCAAGGGTCGTACCGAGCGGCAGGAAGAGCGGCGCGCCGATCTGTTTGCCCGCCTGGACGCAGACAAGGATGGCAGCATTTCGCGCGAAGAATTCGACGCCGGGATGAAGGCGCGGGATGAGCGCGGTGACATGCGCGGCAAGCACCGGCACCACGACCGGGCGGAACATCGCGGGGAAGGACGCGACGAGATGCGCGGGATGCATCGCGAAATGCGTTCCCTGATGCGCGAGGGAATGACCCTCGATAGCTTTACCGAATTGATGCAAAAGCGTGCCACGGCCCGATTTGAAGCGCTGGACAAGGATGGCAAGGGCGAGGTGTCAGTCGCCGGCTTCACTTCCCGCGCCGCAGATCGCGCAGAACGGATGTTCGCGCGCATGGACCGCAACGATGATGGCGTCGTCACCAAGGACGATCGCCCCCACCGCGGCGACAAACATCGTGGTCCTCGTAGCGAAAATTGATCCAGGCCCCAACCTGCTCGAACCCGTCCGGTAAACGCCGGGCGGGTTTTATTTATCACAGCTGTAATCTAGGGTTTGTCGATGGCACCCATACAGGTCGACCCGGCCCGGATTAGGGAATTTTCTGACGCAGCGAGCTTCGCCAAATGGCTGGAGCAACACCACGATAGCGACGATGAGGTGTGGGTGCGCATCTTCAAGGTCGGCTCCGGCCTGCCTTCGATCACCCCCAAGGAGGCTATCGACATCTGCCTGTGCTGGGGATGGATCGACGCGGTTCGCAAGGGTCTCGATCAGACCAGCTATCTCCAACGCTACACCCCGCGTGGGCGAAAGAGCATCTGGAGCAAGGTCAATGTCGGCAATGTCGAGCGCCTAATCGCCGAGGGCCGAATGACCCCGCATGGAATGGCGCACGTGGAAGCCGCAAAAGCGGATGGCCGGTGGGACCGCGCCTATGGCGGGTCGAAAGACCTCGTATTGCCAGCTGAACTTATCGCCGCCATCGAAGCGGAGCCAGCGGCAAAGGCGATGCTCGACAAGCTCAGCGCCCAGAACCGCTTCGCGCTTGCCTTTCGCATTCACAATCTCAAGACCGAAGCCGGGCGCAAAAAGAAGATCGCCGAGTTCGTCGCCATGCTTGCCCGTGGCGAAACGATCTACCCGCAGCGTCAGAGCAGTTAAGAAGGAGCCGCTGGCTCTCCTGCCATGACATCCCTATGTAGATGTTATTCGAACAAGCCCGAGGACGTCATGCGCACCGCCATGTTCCAGCACAGTTACGCCAGTCTGCCCGAACAGCTCTTCGCGCACACCGACCCCTCCCCCGTTTCAGCCCCGCGCTTGCTAAAGTTGAACGAAAATCTGGCGACTGAACTCGGCCTCGACAACAGCTGGCTGCGCAGTCCGGCGGGCATCGAGATGCTCGCTGGAACCCGTTTCCCGGATGACGCTCGCCCTATCGCGCAGGCCTATGCAGGCCACCAGTTCGGCATTTTCGTGCCGCAGCTTGGCGACGGTCGTGCGCTCCTCGTCGGCGAGATATTGGACAGCAGTGGTCAATTGCGCGACCTGCAATTGAAGGGATCGGGACCGACCCGCTTTTCGCGTAACGGCGATGGACGTGCCGCACTCGGCCCGATGATGCGCGAATATATCGTCAGCGAGGCAATGCACGCACTCGGGATCCCCACCACCCGCACGCTGGCGCTGGTCGCCACCGGTGAGCAGGTCTACCGCGAAACCAAGCTTCCCGGCGCATTAATCGCGCGCGTCGCCGCCAGCCACATAAGGGTCGGCACGTTTCAGTACCTGGCTGTTCGCGAAGATGTCACGGGTCTCAAAGCGCTGGCCGACTACTCAATTGCGCGGCATTACCCCCATCTGGTCGACACTCCCGCCCCCTATCTGGGCCTGCTTGATGAAGTGGTCGCCGCGCAGGCAAGGCTCGTGGCGCACTGGATGCTGGTCGGGTTCATCCACGGTGTTCTCAACACCGACAATGTCGCGATCTCCGGTGAGACAATCGACTACGGTCCGTGCGCATTCATGGATGCCTACCATCCGGCAACCGTGTTCAGCTCAATCGACCGACAAGGCCGCTACGCCTATGTCAACCAACCCCGTATCACCGTCTGGAACCTCGCGCGCCTTGCTGAAGCGCTGCTGCCGATCCTGAGCGATGATGCAGATAGCGCCGACGAGGCTTTCGAACAGGCGAAGGCCACGATCGGAAAATTTCAGGCCTATTACGAGGCCGCCTTCCATGAAGGCATCCGTCACAAGATCGGATTATTTTCAGAACAACCGGGCGACCTCGATCTGGCTGCCGAATTGCTCGACTTGATGGCGCGTAACAGCGCCGATTTCACGCTGACATTTCGCGACCTCGCGGGCGAAGTCGATGGACCGGGTGCGGTCCGAAATCACTTCATCGATCCTGCAGCTTTTGACGGCTGGGCGAGGCGCTGGCGTGAACGACTTGCGCGCGAGCCGGAACACTCAGATGACCGCGCCGCCCGGATGCGCGCAGTGAACCCGAAATACATCGCACGTAATCACCGCGTCGAAGCGGCAATAGTTGCCGCCACCGATAGTGGTGACTTCGAACCATTCGAAAAGCTGCTTGCCGTCCTGGCCCATCCATACGATGAGCAGCCGGAAATGGAAGAATACACGCGGCCACCTGCAAACGAGGAACGCGTTCTACAAACCTTCTGCGGCACCTGACACGCGACTATTGATGCAAGTCGACAATGTCCTTCGGCAGCCCCTCCGTCGGGTAGCGGCGGTCAGTCGGTCGCTGGATCATCCGCCACACACGGGGTGCCTCAGGCCCGGCATGGAGACGCCGGATATTGTCGCCTATCAGCACGTCGGCATTCGTCATGCGCTGGTTGTAGCGCACATAATCGAGCCAGGTCGGCAGGTGATAGGCCTCGACCCAGCGCTCCTGATGCTCCATGTCGCGCATCAGGTTCCAGTTCCGCGCTCCATCACGCCGGCGTATCCGGCGCCGCTCATTCATCATTTCCATGAAGAGGGGAACGTCCTTCTCACGGATCGTGTACTCGATCATGATCTTCACCGGCCCGCTACGCGGCTGGATGTCGAGCTCGACCTCTGGCGCTTTCCAGCGATTGGCAGGATCGAGATTCAGATCCGGCAAGGCAGGCAGGCCCATGCGACCAATTCCCAGAATGGCGCCCAGAAACATCGTAAACCCGGCCAGCAACAATGCGCTGGAAGGATGGTAGACCTCTGCCGAAAGTCCCCATACCCAGCCGCCGAGCGCCATGCCGCCGAAGGTGGCGGTCTGGTAGAGAGACAGTGCTCGCCCCACGACCCAGCGTGGCGTCGACATCTGAACGGTTATGTTGAAAAGCGACAACGTGATGACCCAGCAGGCTCCGCCAATCAACAGCGCGATCAGGCTCAGCCACGCAAATGGACTGACAGCAAGCAGCAATGCGCAGCAGCCAAAGCCCACGAAGCCCCCGCGCACGATCCATTCGCTTGAAAAGCTCTGTCGCAATCGCGCACTGACCAGCGCGCCGCCAACAGCGCCCACACCGAACGCACCGAACAACACACCATAAAGCAGTGCATCCCCGCCCAGAATATCACGCGAGACCAGAGGCAAAAGCGCTAGAATCGCGACAGCTGAAAATCCGAACGCAAAACCGCGCAGCAGGACCTTCTCGATATTGGGCGACATTGCGACATAGCGCAGCCCGGCAAGGATCGCCGCGCCCAGCGTCTCGCGTGGAAGGGTGTGGTTGCGCTCCGGCGCTTTCCACCGAAACAGAACGAAAAGAATGGGAATGTAGCTGACCGCATTGATGGCAAACGCTACGCCGGCGCTAAACGCCGCCACGATCAGACCGCCGATCGCCGGCCCCACGCTGCGGGTCAGGTTGAAGCTCATACTGTTGAGAGCCACCGCAGCCGGCAAGTCGGAGCGAGGCACCATATCACCGACAGACGCCTGCCATGAAGGGTTGTTGAGCGCTGTCCCGCAACCGATCATGAACGTGAAAGCCAGCAGAAGCCAGGGTGTCATGACGCCGCTATAGGCCGTCAAAGCGAGGCCGACCGAAACCACCAGCATAAAGCCTTGAGCAAGCAACATCACCTTGCGGCGATCAAAGCTGTCCGCGATTGCTCCCGAGACAAGGGAGAACAGCATGATCGGGAGTGCAGTCGATGCCTGCACCAATGCCACCATATCGGCCGATGAGGCAATGAGTGTCATCATCCAAGCCGCACCGACGGTTTGAATCAGTGACCCAAAATTTGACGCAAGGCTGGCGATCCAGACTGCACGGAAAGTGGAGTGTTTAAAGGGGGCAAGAGAGGCTGAGCTGGAGGACACGGCATTCCAAAATTGGCTGGGGGCAAAGTTTCGACTGAGGGCTTGTTACGCCGAGGCGAAAAATCTCAGCCTATGGAACGTCGTCAAGCGCGGCTATCCCGCCCTCGCCTTCAAGAACCGCGAGACGTTTCGTCTCGGATGAATTGAATTTCAGCCGCACTCCGGCGCCGCCGCCATTCTCATCGATGAACACGATTCCTGCATCTTCAAGCGCTCCCTGCAAGGCGGCGACCATGGCCTCGTCAGGTCGGTCAATCTTGCGCTCGAAAAGTTCGATCAGAGCTTCGTCAATTTGAGAAATTCGCGCCAAAGCCGACCGCGAGAGCTGCGCCAGCGCTCTTGCTGCCCTGCACTGAGGTCCGGTGATCATTGCAACCCCTTTCTCGCCGCCTTTTCATGCAGCCTTGACCGACGCCCCTGCATCCATCTTGCAACTGCTCGCTTTCAACCTGATCCCGGCCTTGATCGGCAGATGATCGGACGCGATACGAGCAAGCGGCGTGTCGTGAAGCTCCACGCTGGAAATCAGATTGTGCGGCTTTGCGAGCACGCGATCAAGAGCCAGCACAGGGAAGCGCGAAGGAAAGCTTGGTATGGAAGCATGAAGCGGACCAAAAGTCGGCTCCAGCCCTCGCAACGCGGAACGCGAACCCACCCGCCATTCATTCAGGTCACCCATCAATAGGATCGGGCGCCCGTCCTCGGGCTCGGTCAGCGACAAAATCGCCTCTATCTGCTGGGCACGCGAACGACGCAAAAGCCCCAGATGCGCGGCGATGATGCGCAATGGACCTGCTTCCAGCGTCAGGTCGATCATCACCGCACCGCGCGGCTCGATACCTGGCAGGTTAAGCCAATGCGTATCCGTCACTTTGCCGTTGCGGAACAAAATGAGATTACCGTGCCAGCCGTGATCCTGCACCTCTCCGTCGACAGGCACCGGGACAAGGCCGCTCTCACGCTCCAGAACATTGAAGTCGAGCAGACAGCTGCGCTCACCGAACCGTTTGTTGGCCTCCTGGATCGCAATCACATCGGCCCCTATCTCGCGGATCACCGACATGGTTCGGCGTGGGTCGAAACGCCGGTCAAGCCCTACGGCCTTGTGAACGTTGTAGGACGCAATTACTGCATTGATCTCGTCGTGATCGTGGTCGTGAGACGTGAAAGCCCGGTTGGCGCCTCGCAATGTGGACATCGCATACGGGCTGACGGATTCAACAAATTTCATGGCGTTTCGTGCCTTGCGCAGCATACGGCAAATCCTTCCCCACCACGAAAGAGCGAACCCGGATGAGCCCGAACCAATCAATGCAGTGACATGACTTCCAATGTAGTTCCCTTTAAGGACCGACGCCACAAAAGGGTTCCATTCGCACATCGCTTCCGGAATTTAGCCCTTCAGAAGGTATCGTTTCCAGAGCACGCCCACAAAAGTGCCGTTTGATGGAATTTCATTCCTCTTCCACTCTCTATCTTGGAACGTCGTGGCTCCAAAGCCCGACACATATTGCGCATGTTGCTGGCTCCTTGGCGATGCTTCAGCCCGCCATGACCGCAATATCTTGAAGGGAGGCACATCATGTCGGAAAAGAAACTTCACCCGGAGACACAGGCACTCCATGCCGGCTGGCGCGCAGATCCGACGACGGGTTCGGTTGCCGTGCCGATTTACCAGACGACGTCCTACCAGTTCAACGACACCGACCACGCTGCAAATCTGTTTGCGCTGAAAGAGTTCGGCAACATCTACACCCGCATCATGAACCCGACGGTTGATGTGCTGGAAAAGCGCGTCGCAGCGCTTGAAGGCGGCGTTGGAGCGCTGGCGCTGGCGTCGGGGCAAGCAGCATCTGCCATCGCCATCCAGAACCTCGCCAAGGCTGGCGACAACATTGTCAGTTCAACCGATCTTTACGGTGGCACCTGGAACCTGTTCGCACACACATTGCGCGATCAGGGTATCGAAGTTCGTTTCGTAGACCCGACAGACCCGGAAGCCTTCCGTGCGGCAACGGATGAACGCACCCGCGCCTACTATGCGGAAACCCTGCCAAACCCCAAGCTCACGGTCTTTCCAATTGCCGAGGTCGCAGCCATCGGGCGGGAGCTGGGCATTCCACTGATCGTCGACAACACCGCCGCGCCACTGATTGCGCGTCCGCTCGAACATGGTGCGGCAATTGTCGTCTATTCGGCAACCAAATATCTTGGTGGCCATGGCACCTCGATCGGTGGCATTATCGTCGATGGCGGGAATTTCGACTGGGCAAGTTTCCCCGAACGTCAGCCTGCGCTCAATAGCGCTGACCCAAGCTATCATGGCGCGATCTGGACAGAGGCAACCAAGCCCCTGGGGCCAATCGCCTACATCATCAAGGCACGCGTCACCCTCTTGCGCGATCTCGGGGCCGCCCTTTCGCCGTTCAATGCCTTCCAGCTCATTCAAGGGATCGAGACACTGGCTCTGCGACTTGAGCGCCACAGCAGCAATGCCCAGAAAGTGGCAGATTGGCTGTCAACGCGGCCGGAAGTTGCCCGCGTGATCCACCCGTCCCAACAGGTGGGAGTTGCACGAGAACGCGCCGACCGATATCTTGGCGGAAGCTTTGGTGGTCTGGTCGGCTTCGAGCTCAAAGGTGGCTTGTCCGCTGGCAAGAAGTTCATTGACTCGCTGGAATTGCTGTACCATGTCGCCAATATCGGCGATGCGCGCAGCCTTGCGATTCATCCAGCGTCTACCACGCATTCGCAACTGACTGCCGAAGAGCAAGCTGCAAGCGGTGTCTCGCAAGGCTATGTCCGCCTGTCGATCGGCCTTGAGCACATCGATGACATCCTTGCTGATATCGAGCGCGCGCTCGCTACCTCGACACTGGCATTGGCTGCCTGAAGCTCGTGCTGGGAGGAAGAAGACATTGAACCCCGTTCCTCCCAGTATTTTATGGAGCGTATTGTGAACATAGCAGTAAATTCGATTGCGGCATCTCCGGCAAGCCAAACGGCTTCCGAATCTGCCGCAACCGATTTGATACGCATTGAAGGCGTATCAAAGATTTTTCCCGCATCCAGGAATAGTGCGGCTGTAGCTGCGCTCGACGGGATCGATCTGACAGCGCCCCGCGGATCAATCACGGCCATCATCGGCCGCTCCGGCGCCGGCAAGTCGACCCTGATCCGTCTGGTAAACGGTCTGGAGAAGCCGACGAACGGTCGTGTCATCGTCGATGGAACCGATGTCGCGCAGTTGTCCGAAGCCAAGCTGCGGACCATTCGACGCTCCATCGGTATGATCTTCCAGCATTTCAACCTGCTGTCATCGCGTACCGTCTTCGACAATGTGGCGTTGCCGCTGGAGATTGCCGGTGTGTCGCGACGCGACATCGAGGCAAAGGTAACGCCGCTGCTCGATCTGGTAGGACTTGCCGACAAGCGCTCACGCTATCCAGCCGAGCTTTCAGGCGGACAGAAGCAGCGCGTTGGCATTGCCCGCGCCTTGTCGACGGAGCCCAAACTGCTCCTGTCGGACGAAGCGACATCGGCCCTCGATCCGGAGACAACCCAGTCGGTGCTCGACCTTCTGGCGCGTATCAACCGAGAGCTGGGCCTGACAATCCTGCTCATCACCCATGAGATGGAAGTGGTGAAGGGCATTGCCGATAATGTTGCCGTAATCGACGGCGGGCGCATCGTGGAGGCCGGATCGACCTTCGATGTCTTCAGCGCCCCCGTGCACGCAACGACGAAAGTTCTGCTGTCGGGCGTTCCGGGCATGCAATTGCCAGACTATGTCGCCTCACGCCTGAGCCCGACCGCGTCTCCCGAAAGTGCGACCGTGCTTCGCATCATCTTCACCGGCCCCCACGCAACCGACCCGATCCTTTCTCAGCTTTCAGCGGAATTGGGAATAGCGGTGAACATTCTTGGTGGCGCGGTCGACGAAATCGCCGGCAAGCCGTTCGGGACGCTGTTCGTCTCATTTCCCGGCGATCAATCACGCGTCGAAAGCGTACGAGAATTCCTGCGTCGACAGGGTCTTTCCACGGAGGTTCTCGGTCATGTCTCCTGAAATGATCTGGCTCATCATCCGCGCTACCGGGCAGACCCTGCACATGGTGGCGGTCGCCACCGTGATTGGTTCCCTGATCGGAATCCCGCTGGGTGTGTTCCTCGCCACCAGTGGCAAGGGCGAGCTGTTTGCAGCTCCCATCACAAACAAGGTTCTTGGGGCTGTGGTCAACGCCACGCGCTCAACGCCATTCATCATTCTGGTCGTGGCCATCATCCCGTTCACACGGCTGGTCGCCGGAACGTCCATCGGCACCAATGCCGCCATCGTGCCCCTGACCATCGCGACCATCCCGTTCGTGGCTCGATTGATTGAATCTGCCATTCGCGAAGTCGATCCCGGCCTGATCGAAACCGCACGTTCGATGGGCGCGTCACCGCTGCAAATCGTCTGGAAAGTGCTCATGGCAGAGGCGCGTCCGGGTATCACCCTGGCCCTGACGCTCACCATTGTCAGCCTGATCGGCTATTCGGCCATGGTCGGTGCGGTGGGGGGCGGCGGTCTTGGCGACCTTGGCATCCGCTATGGCTACCAGCGCTTCATGCCAGACGTGATGCTGGCAGTGGTGATTGTTCTGATCGTGCTTGTGCAGGCCATTCAATCATCCGGCGACTGGCTCGCACGGCGCTTCGACAAGCGTGTTCGCTCGCGCTGATCTTTTTTCCCTCCCTCAATACTACGGAGTCGTTATCATGTTTTCAAAAATCGCTCTTGCCGCAGGCGTGGCGCTCAGCCTCCTGTCTGGCACCGTTTTCGCAGAGACGCTCAAGGTCGGCGTCACGCCCGGACCGCACGCCCAGATCATGGAGAAGGTCAAGGAACTGGCAGCCAAGGACGGTCTTGAGATCGAAATTCTCGAATTCTCCGACTATGTCGTCCCCAACCAGGCACTGAGCGACGGTGAGTTGCAGCTCAACTCTTTCCAGCACAAGCCGTACCTCGACAACCAGATTGCTGATCGGGGCTTCGACATCATCGACGTGGCCTATTCGGTCAACTTCCCCATGGCCGTTTACTCCAAGAAGCACGAAAGCTTCGACGCACTGCCGGACGGTGCCACCATCGCGATCCCGAACGATCCGACAAACGGTGGCCGCGCCCTCTTGGTGCTGGCTGACAAGGGCGTCATCAAGCTGAACGACGAGAAGGGCCTGAAGGTCGGTCCAGCCGACGTCACGGAAAACCCGAAGAATTTCCAGTTTGTTGAACTGGACGCGGCTCAGCTGCCGCGCTCGCTCGACGACACCGATGCTTCGGCGATCAACACCAACTACGCCATCGACGCCGGCCTGAACCCGATCGAGGACTCGATCCTTCGTGAAAGCGAAAAGGCGCCTTACGCAAACGTCATTGCCGTGCGGACGGCCGACAAGGACGCCGAGTGGCTGAAGCAGTTCCTGTCGATCTACCATACGGACGAAGTCCGCCAGTTCGTGCTCGATACGTTCAAGGGCACGGTGATCCCCGCCTGGTAATCAGCTTCAAAGCTCAACGGTGAAGGGTCGGTGCGTGCACCGACCCTTTGTCATTTCACAAGGGAGCGATGCGCAAAACGAGCTTGCGCAACCGTCACGAATAGGGTTCGACCACTAGATGATAGTGGTGCGCTGAAGCTAGCGCCCAAAGGAAAGTTCATATGTCGCTTCGATCGCTCGCGGCCCGCTTAAGCGCCACCAGCTCCAGTGCGCAACTGGGCATTCTCGTCATGCTGTTGGGCAACCTGCTGTTCGGCATCAACGACGTGATGGGCAAATGGATGGTGGCGACCTATTCGGTCGGTCAGGTTCTGCTGATCCGCAGTATCGTTGCGCTGGCCGTGCTGGCGCCGTTTCTCTGGAAGACCGGCCTGCGGCCACTGGTATTGCTGGAGCGTCCCGGCCTTCAGATCCTGCGTGTCATCATTGCGACGGTCGAGGTCAGCACCTTCTATTTCGCGGTCGTGACACTGCCGCTCGCAGACGTCATTACGTACTGGCTGGCCGCGCCGATTTACGTGGCTGCCTTGTCTCCGTTTGTGCTGGGGGAAAAAGTCGGCTGGCGTCGCTGGACTGCAATCTGCGTTGGATTTGCGGGCGTGATCGTAGCGCTGGAGCCCTCGAAGGCCGCATTGACCGCGCCAGCGCTCATCTCCATCCTTGGTTCATTCTGCTTTGCTCTGATGATGCTCATCAGCCGAGCGCTGCGCAGCACGCCCGACACCACTTTCGCCTTCTGGCAGTTGATTGGTTGTGTCGTGTTCGGGCTTGCAACGATCCCATTCGGCTGGGTCACGCCAAGCACCGCAGACTTCATCCTTCTCGCCTTGCTCGGTGTCATCTCGATGCTAGGCCACATGTGCATCAATCGCTCGCTCAAGCTTGCGGACGCTGCAACTGTGACACCCTACCAGTACACCTTGCTGTTCTGGGGCGTTGTTTTCGGGTGGATGGTATTTGGCGACGTGCCGCGTCCATCGATGCTGCTTGGAGCGGCAATCATCGTTGCGTCGGGCCTCTTCATCTTCCTGCGCGAACAGCAGCTGAAGCGACGCGCTCAACAGCACGCCGCTTCGCAAGGCAATCGCTAGCGCATGTCTCCCGAAAATGAAAACCGGTTTCGGGAGACATGCAGCACGACAAACACGTAAAGCGCGTTAAGCGGATCCGATAGAACCCAACACGCCCTAGGCTCTAGCCCCAAACCGCGCCCGACAGCGCGCCAAGCGGGATTTTCAGATAGGCAGTTCCATTGGCTTCAGGTTCCGGCAATCTCCCGCCACGAATGTTGACCTGCAGAGCATGAAGGATCAGCTTTGGCATCGGCAGGGTTGCGTCACGCGCTTCCCGCACCGCCACGAACTCGGCCTCAGTCGCACACTTGGAGATATGTGAGTTGGTCGCCTTCTGCTCAGCCACGGTCGACTCCCACAAAGGCTCTCGTCCACCAGGCTGATAGTCGTGTCCCGTGAACAATCGCGTCTCATCCGGCAGCGACAATATCTGCTGCATCGAGTTCCACAGCCGCGATGCGCTTCCGCCAGGAAAATCGCAACGCGCGGTGCCACTGTCGGGCATGAACAGCGTGTCATGAATGAACGCCGCATCGCCGATAACATAGCTGATCGAGGCGAGCGTATGTCCGGGCGAAAACAGCACCCGGCCTTTCAGCTCCCCGATATTGAACGCTTCGCCCTCGGTGAAAAGCTTGTCCCACTGCGAGCCATCCGCTGCAAGATCGGGCCAGTTGTAGATCTCTTTCCAGAGCTTCTGGACTTCGACAACCTGAGCGCCGATCGCCGTTGGAGCGCCCGTTTTCGATTTGAGATACTGAGCGGCTGAAAAATGATCTGCATGCGGGTGCGTGTCGAGAATCCACTCGATGCTCAGCCCGTTTTCAGCAACAAATGCCAGCAACCGGTCTGCGTTCTCAGTCTTCACCGACCCGGACTTTTCATCGTAGTCCAGCACCGGATCGATAAGCGCGCACTTCTTGGTGGCCGGGTCTGCAACCACGTACTGGATTGAAAATGTCCGAGGATCGTAAAACCCTGTGACGTCCGGTTTTCCGGTCATGGTCATTGCTGAATCTCCTTCCGGCATTGCTCCATTCCCGTCCTTAACGACTTTCGGAGCATGAAATCGTCCCCTGACCGGCGAAATCCAAAAATATTTTCTTGCCAGCATGCAGATAGCGCCAACTTCATTGCAGCATGATCCGTGCGCCACAACCTCGCCAGACGAAACTTTCGAGATCGTCGATGGCAGCTTGCAGCAACGAACGTTATTGGCTCTGTTTGTGTTACATCCTCACAGGTTAAGCAGCATCAATCACCTCCCCAAGGTCCAGTAGACAGAGCCCGTTTCTTGGACTTAGCTGGCAATATTCGACCAGGTGAGGAGACCGATATGGCCGAACAACCAACGCTCAGCCTTCATGTTCCGGAACCTGAAGTCCGTCCGGGCGACACGCCGGACTTCTCGAATGTCCCGATCCCCCGTGCTGGCTCCGTCGAGCGTCCAGCCGTGGATGTCGATCCGCGCGAAATCCGCGATCTCGCCTATTCGATCATCCGGGTGCTGAACCGCAACGGCGAGGCAGTCGGCCCCTGGGCTGGCACGCTGACCGACGAGGAATTGCTGGAGGGGCTGCGCCACATGATGACGCTGCGCACCTTCGATGCGCGCATGCAGATGGCGCAGCGGCAGGGCAAGACCTCGTTCTACATGCAGCATATGGGCGAAGAAGCCGTCTCCTGCGCATTCCGTAAAGCGCTCGAGCCCGGCGACATGAACTTCCCGACCTACCGGCAAGCCGGTCTGCTGATCGCCAGCGGCTATCCGATGGTCGACATGATGAACCAGATCTATTCCAACGAAGCCGACCCGCTCAAAGGCCGCCAGTTGCCGATCATGTATTCGGCAAAAGACCATGGCTTCTTCTCGCTGTCCGGCAATCTTGGCACCCAGTACATTCAGGCCGTTGGCTGGGCCATGGCATCCGCCATCAAGAACGACAGCAAGATCGCCGCGGGATGGATCGGTGATGGCTCCACCGCCGAAAGCGATTTTCACGCGGCCCTGGTGTTCGCCTCAACCTATCGCGCACCGGTCGTGCTCAACATCGTCAACAACCAGTGGGCGATCTCGACCTTCCAGGGCATTGCCCGTGGTGGATCGGGAACCTTCGCCGCACGCGGTCTGGGGTTCGGCATTCCCGCACTGCGCGTTGACGGCAATGACTATCTCGCGGTGCATGCCGTCGCCAAATGGGCCACCGAACGCGCCCGACGCAATCTCGGCCCGACCTTGATCGAACACGTCACCTACCGCGTCGGCGCACATTCGACATCTGACGATCCTTCCGCCTATCGCCCCAAGACCGAATCCGACGCATGGCCGCTCGGCGATCCGGTCATCCGGCTGAAAAACCACCTGATCCTGCGCGGCGTATGGTCGGACGACCGCCACAAGCAGGCCGAAGCCGAGGTGCTCGACACGGTGATTGCCGCGCAAAAGGAAGCAGAGAACAACGGCACGCTCCATTCCGGCGGCAAGCCGTCGACGCGGGAGATGTTCGAAGGTGTCTACGAGACGATGCCGCCACATCTGCGCCGCCAGCGCCAGGAAGCAGGAGTCTGACCATGGCACGAATGACCATGATCGAGGCAATCCGGTCTGCCATGGATGTCTCCATGAGGCGGGATGAAAATGTCGTCGTTTTCGGCGAAGACGTCGGCTATTTCGGCGGCGTCTTCCGTTGCACCGCCGGATTGCAACAGAAATACGGACGCAATCGCTGCTTCGATACGCCGATCAATGAATCGGCCATCGTCGGCTCCGCCATCGGTATGGCCGCCTACGGGTTGCGCCCTTGCGTCGAGGTTCAGTTCGCCGACTACGTCTATCCGGCCTACGACCAGATCGTCTCCGAAGCTGCCCGGCTGCGCTATCGCTCCAACGGCCAGTTCACCTGCCCGATTGTCATTCGCATGCCGACCGGCGGCGGCATTTTCGGCGGCCAGACCCACAGCCAGAGCCCGGAAGCCTTGTTCACCCACGTGGCAGGGCTCAAGGTCGTCGTCCCGTCCAATCCCTATGACGCCAAGGGCCTGCTGATCGCATCGATCGAAGACCCGGACCCGGTGATCTTCCTCGAACCGAAACGGCTCTATAATGGCCCGTTCGATGGCCACTACGAGCGGCCGGTGACGCCATGGTCGAAGCATGAACTCGCCGATGTTCCCGATGGTCATTACACGGTGCCGCTCGGCAAGGCCGAAATCCGCCGCGAAGGCTCGGCTGTCACCGTGCTTGCCTACGGGACCATGGTGCATGTCGCGCTCGCATCCGCCGAAGACACCGGCATCGATGCGGAAGTCATCGATCTGCGCACGCTTCTGCCGCTCGATCTCGACACCATCGTTGCATCGGTGAAGAAAACCGGCCGTTGCGTCGTGGTCCACGAGGCGACCCTCACCTCCGGGTTCGGCGCAGAGCTGGCAGCGCTGGTGCAGAAACACTGCTTCTACCATCTTGAAGCCCCGATCGTGCGGGTGACCGGGTGGGACACGCCCTACCCGCACGCGCAGGAATGGGACTATTTTCCCGGCCCCAAACGAGTCGGCGAAGCTCTTGTCGAAGTGATGGAGGCGTAGATGGCCGAGCATGTCATCAAGATGCCGGATGTCGGCGAAGGCGTAGCTGAAGCCGAACTCGTGGAATGGAACGTCAAGGTTGGCGATCTCGTGCGTGAGGACACGGTGCTTGCCGCCGTCATGACCGACAAGGCTACCGTGGAAATCCCCTCGCCGGTCGAAGGCAAGGTGTCGTGGCTTGGCGGCGAGATCGGCGAAATTATCGCCGTCGGATCAGTGATCCTGAAAATCGAGGTGGCCGGCGATGCAGGCGCCACCAAGGATGTAGCGGACGCGGAAACCGTTGAGCCCACCCCGGTGGAAAAGATCGAAACACCGCCAGAGCCAGCAAAGGCACCAGCCCCGGCGCCCAAAAAACCTGCACCCCCGGGCCCGTACCTTGGTGGCGGCGCGCCGCGCCCTGCCGGTGAGAAGCCGCTGGCGTCGCCCGCCGTCCGGCTGCGCGCAAAAGAGGCTGGCGTCGATCTGCGTCAGGTCTCAGGCACCGGCCCCGCCCATCGCATCACCCATGACGATCTCGACCAGTTCATCGCGCGCGGCACGCAGCCGGTCGCAGCAGGATTGCGGCCCGACATGACGGTCGAGGAAATCAAAATCGTCGGCATGCGGCGCAAGATCGCCGAGAAGATGGCGCTGGCAAAGTCGCGCATTCCGCACATCACCTATATAGAAGAGGTCAACGTCACCGCGCTCGAGGAATTGCGCGCCAAGCTCAATGCCGAAAAACGCGCCGACCGACCGAAACTGACCCTGCTGCCATTCCTGATGCGGGCCATGGTCAAGGCGATTGCCGAGCAACCGCAGATCAATGCGCTTTTCGACGACGATGCCGGCGTCATCCATCGCCATGGCGGCGTTCACATCGGCATTGCAGCCCAGACATCAGCCGGCCTCGTCGTGCCGGTTGTACGCCATGCCGAAGCGCGCGACCTCTGGGCTTGCGGCGTCGAAGTGAGCCGGCTGGCTGAAGCCGCCAAGGCCGGCACGGCGACGCGCGAGGAACTCTCCGGCTCCACCATCACCATCACCTCGCTGGGCGCGATGGGTGGCGTGGCAACCACACCGGTGATCAACTACCCCGAAGTCGCGATCATCGGCGTCAACAAGATGATGATCCGCCCGGTCTGGGACGGAACGCAGTTCATCCCGGCAAAAATGATGAACTTGTCATCGTCGTTCGACCATCGCGTCATCGACGGCTGGGACGCCGCAGTTTTCATCCAGCGCATCAAGACGCTGCTGGAAACCCCCGCGCTGATATTCGTGGACTAGCCATGAACCCGAAAAGCGATGCCCGATCTTCAGTCACGAACATGGCTCAGGAAAGAGACGACCAATGAAAGAAATTTCCTGCAAGCTTCTCGTCATCGGCGCCGGTCCCGGCGGCTATGTCTGCGCCATCCGCGCCGGGCAACTGGGCGTCGACACAGTCATCGTCGAAGCCGCCAAGCCCGGCGGCACCTGCCTCAATGTCGGTTGCATCCCGTCCAAGGCGCTCATCCACGCTGCGGATGAATACGCCAAAATTGTTGAAATGGCTGCTGGCCACGATCCGCTCGGCATCTCGCTTAGCAGCCCTGCCGTCGATCTCAAGAAGACCATGGCGTGGAAAGACGGCATCGTCGGCCGCCTCAATACCGGCGTCGCTGGGCTGTTGAAGAAAGCCAAGGTGAAGTCGATTCAGGGCTGGGCCAAATTTCGCGACGGCCAGACGGTCGAGGTCGAAACCGAAACCGGTACGCAGATCATCCGCGCCGACACCATCGTCATCGCCACCGGCTCGTTGCCGGTCGAACTGCCGTTCCTGCCCTTTGGCGGCAAGGTAATTTCGTCGACCGGCGCGCTGGCGCTGAAGACAGTGCCGGACACGCTGGCTGTCGTCGGCGGCGGCTATATCGGCCTCGAACTCGGCACCGCCTTCGCCAAGCTCGGCACCACGGTGACAATTATCGAAGCGCAGCCGCATATCCTGCCGCTCTACGACTCCGACCTGACCAAGCCGGTTGCCAAGAGGTTGGAGGCGCTCGGCGTCACCGTGCTTACCGGAGCCAAGGCAAAAGGCCTGTCAACCAACGGCGACGCGTTGCTGGTCCAGACTGCCGACGGCACCGAGCAGAAAATCGCCGCCGACCATGTGCTGGTCACGGTTGGGCGCAAGCCAGCGACCGAAGGCTGGGGCCTCGAAGAGATCGACCTCGACCGGTTCGGCGCCTTCATTCGCGTTGACGACCAGTGCCGCACCTCGATGCGCGGCATCTACGCCATCGGCGACGTCACCGGCGAGCCGATGCTGGCGCACCGCGCCATGGCGCAGGGCGAAATGGTCGCCGAGCTGGTGGCCGGCAACCGCCGCAGCTGGGACAAGCGCGTCATTCCCGCCGTCTGCTTCACCGATCCGGAACTAGTAAGCGTCGGTCTGTCACCGGACGAAGCCGCGAATACCGGCGCGGAGCTCAAGATCGGCCAGTTTCCGTTCTCCGCCAATGCGCGCGCCATGACGCTGCAAGGCGAAACCGGCTTCGTGCGGGTCGTCGCGCGCGCCGACAACCACCTTGTGCTGGGCATTCAGGCGGTCGGCTCCGGCGTCTCCGAACTTTCAGCCGCCTTCGCGCTTGCCATCGAGATGAGCGCGCGGCTGGAAGACATCGCCGGCACCGTCCACGCCCACCCGACCCAGAGCGAAGGGTTTCAGGAAGCTGCGCTCAAGACACTCGGCCACGCGCTGCATATCTGATCACAGGTCTAACGCCGTCCAGGCTGCGTTCTCGCTCGAAGATTTGACGCAGGCTTCGACAAACGCGACACCTTCGACGCCATCGTCGACGCTCGGGTACACCACCTCCGGCGGCACCACACCGCCGGGTGTCCTCAGCGCGCGGAACGCCCGCGCCGCTTCGGCGTAGATCGTGGCAAAACCTTCCAGATAGCCCTCCGGGTGTCCCGACGGGATACGGGTCACCCGCCCGGCAGCCGCGCCGGCCCCTGGCCCGCCGCGCGAGATCAGGCGCTTTTCCTGCCCGAACGGCGTGTACCAGAGCTGGTTGGGGTGCTCCTGCGCCCACTCCAACCCACCCTTGGTGCCGTAGATCCGCAGCGTCAGCCCGTTCTCGTTGCCGGGCGCGACCTGGCTCGCCCACAACATGCCGCGCGCCGCCGGTGCATCCCCCACCGGCTTGAAACGCAGCATGATATGCGCGTTATCATCAAGCACGCGCCCATCAACGAACGCACTCAGATCAGCTGACAGAACGTCAAGCTCAAGCCCCGTGACGAACCGCGCCAGATTATAGGCGTGAGTGCCGATATCGCCGGTCGCCCCACCTGCCCCGGATTGTTTCGGATCGGTACGCCAGGCAGCCTGCTTCGATTCCACCGCCTCGGTCATCCAGTCCTGTGCGTACTGCGCCTGTACGACCCGCAAATCGCCGAGCATGCCGTCGGCAATCATCTCCCTCGCCTGGCGCACCATCGGGTAGCCGGTGTAGTTGTGGGTCAGCACAAACAGCTTGCCGCTGCTGTGCGCCTGCGCCGCCAGCTTCTTGGCGTCCTCCAGGCGCGACGTCAGCGGCTTGTCACAGATGACATGGATTCCCGCATCGAGAAACGCCTTCGCAGCGGGGTAATGCATGTGATTGGGCGTGACGATGGCAACGGCTTCGATGCCGTCCGCTCGCGCAGCTTCAGCCTTAGCCATTTCTGCATATGAAGTGTACGACCGCTCGGGATCGAGGCCGAGTTCAGCTCCAGACAATTTTGCCCGCGTCGGATCCGACGACAACGCCCCGGCCACAAGCTGAAATTCACCGTCTAGCCGCGCAGCCATCCGGTGGACGCCACCAATGAATGCACCCTGCCCGCCGCCCACCATGCCCAAACGGATCGGTCCGCGCTCAACAAAATTGCCTGAATTTACCACGGCGAACTCCTCCATCGCTGTTGCGCTGAATCAACAAGAACTCTATTGGCAGTTCAAGCGCTGTTTCACCGCAGTGGGCACCTTGGCATTTTACCTTTCATCAACCACACGCGCTCTCTGTTTACTTTAGAGTGACAGTGGTGTGTTTAAATGCTCGTGTCTTGCACCCATCTGCGGCAGTGCAATCGACGACGGGGGGCATCCAATTTGTCCGTGAACGAAACGACACGCGAAACCAAAGATCAGGCCAACAGCGAACCGCGCACAGAACGCCGCAAGACAGTGCGCGTAGTGCGCAACAAGGCAACACGCGACATCGTTCCGACACTCAAGATCGGCGGAATGGAGACGGCGATCCTCGACCGCGAGCAAACGGTCACGCTGATGGCGGATGCCATCGCAGGCCGTCTGCCGGAATTGCAATATCCCCTGTTCATGACGTCCAACAATGGCCAGGTCGTCTCGGACTATGCCAAGAGCGGCAATGTTCGCAGCATGTTCGACCAGGCAGACGTCATCAGCGCTGACGGTCAACCTATGGTGGCAGTCTCACGTCTTCTGTCGCCAACGCCACTTCCCGAACGCGTCGCGACAACAGACCTGTTCGACGATGCGAGCCAGATGCTGCCGGAAGGCACGAGCTATTTCATGTTCGGCGCGACCGCCGAGGAAATCGAGAAAGCCGCAGCCGTTGTACGCCAGCGTTACCCACGCATCCGCTTGCTTGGCTATTCGCACGGCTATCTCGACAAGCAAGGGCAGGAAGCGCTGCTCCAGCGGCTCAATGAACTGAAGCCGGATGTGTTGTGGATCGGTCTGGGTGCGCCGCGCGAGCAGGAATTCATTATCGCCAACATCGATCGCCTGAAGAACGTCAAGGTGGTCAAGACGTCCGGCGGGCTGTTCAACTTCGTGTCAGGGAAAAACAAGCGTGCACCGCAATGGATGCAAGATCTCGGCCTTGAGTGGCTCTACAGGACGTTCCTGGAGCCGCGTCGACTGATCATGCGGTACTTGGTGACCAACCCCCACAGCCTCTATCTCATGCTCACGCGCACAAAGCGGAATTGACACCCGCGGCACATTGGCTGTCGCTCACGTGCCCTCATGCGGCATCGTAAGCCGCTGTCATCCGTTGCGGCCCTTTCGTCGCCCCTCATGAAATGAGGTGTGTCACTTTTTGTGTAGCAGCGTTAACCGAATCTTGACGCGAATCAATCGGATACCTATCAATCGTTCTTGGCGGATCTGAGTGGCGCGCCGTGATTCGAAAGCATCCCGAGCCGGGATCGATGTAGAATACGGCTGTTATTCAATGGGTGTAACTGCGTTGCAGTAAGCGGCGTCCTGGGGCGTATATAGGACAGCTGTCAACTTCCTGGAGTATTTCGTCTGTACTTTGCGTGAGCTTGCAACGCTGCGTTCACTTCGTGGCGGGGCGCGTGGATTCATGTGCCTTCATGGCCTTCAGGTCATGAAAAGCAAAAATAGGATCCGTCCCAACACGGATCGGTTTGAGAACGATGCTTGCTATCCAAACCACACTGGCCGCGCCGCTGCATGCCGAACGCTCGGTGACGTCTCGTGCCCAACTAGCTCGTTTTCTACGAGGCATCTGCCTTGATATTGGTGCAGACCATTACATCCTGGTCCAGCCATCGGTCGAACGCGGTCCCAAGTCAGTACGCATCATCTCGTCCAACTGGGTTTTCGATGCTCTTGAAGATTTCGGTTCAGAAGGCATCGCCAATCTCATCGAAAGTGGCAATACGACGGGAGTAGGAGAGCGGCCGCAGGCGCTCACGCCAGAGACCAGCCCATTCCTGTCCACCAGAGAACGTGCCGGGCTTGTCGAGCACGGCCATGTCGAACTTTATTGCCAGAAGCTTTCTGCCTGCGGAACCATGGCCTTCGTTTTGTTTTCGTCCCACATATCGGGACAGATCCAGCCGACAGCCCTCACCCTTGCACACATGAAATGTTGCTATGGTCTGGCCCAGTTTTTCAAGAGCAACGACAATTTCGCCGCCAACGATCCGCTTTCCGAGCGCGAGCGCGAATGTTTGTTGTGGGTGTCAGAAGGCAAGACCACCGATGAGGTCGCGCTGATCCTCGGCGTCTCTGCCAACACGATCAACAGCTATATCGCCAACGCCATACAAAAATTCGGCGCGAACAATCGCGCCATGGCGATCGCCACAGCGATCAGAAGCGGGATTATTTGATGCTGCTCGAAGTTTCGACCCTGACAGAGATTCCCGGCTTCGAAAGCGAACAGGCTGCAGCCCATCAAAGTCCTTGGCTGAACAAACCGGCAAGCTCACTTCTGGCGACCGCGCGCAACTGCCAACAGCTGGCAGTTCATCTGAACGCCGACAGCTTCCATGTGTTTTTTCTTGTCAGTCACGGTGAAACCTGCCGGCTGATACCGGCAACGGATACGGACGCGCCAGGGATCACCCAGATCTCCAAAGACCTCACTTCACGCGGATCAGAAAGTTTCGCGCTGGCAATTGACGAAGCCACACAGCCGCTATGGTGGTCGTCAGACGACCGGATCCGGCCACTGACTGAAGAAGCGCGGCACTGGGCATTCGAAATCTCACCGCCCTCAGGCGCCCCTCACGGCGTTGCCTTTCCGGTCGGCCTGGAACATGGGCGCAGCGGGGCGATTGTCTTTGCCGGCGACGCGATCACGGTCGATGAAAACCGTCTTTGTGAAGCCCATGCGCGCTGCTTCTCGCTGTTTGAGAACGTGGCGCTTCACCGCGCTCCTGACTATGCCAAGCTGCCGTCGCTTTCCAAACGCGAACTCGAGTGCCTCCGGCTGACAGCCGATGGCTTGACGAGCGACGATATTGCCTCGGCACTTGGCCTGTCAGTACATACGGCCAATCAGTATCTCACCAACTCGACGCACAAGCTCAACGCAGTCAACCGCATTCACGCGGTTGCCAAGGCTCTTCGCTGTGGGCTGATTGGCTGATGGCAAGTTTCTCGGGAACATAGCCGCTCTTGCGGATGCGCGCGCGCTCCAGCGCGGCCTCGAGATAGGCGTTGTTTTCCAGCGGATCGACTGACGCGCTGTCGAACGACACGTAGTTGACCTCGACCGAGGCATATTCGGCCGTCATCGTCAGGGCGAAATAGACCGTCACGCCCATCGGACGCAGTTCGAGATCAAGCACGACACGTGGTGGGTTTTCCCACGACACATGCGCCTCCCCTCCGTGCCCCAGCCGCAGCGTGCCGGGCTCGAAATACAGCTCGGAAGCGGATTCGACCAGATCGGCGACACTCGCAAATCGTTCCAGTCGGATATAGGCTATGTAGTCCCCGACATCGACCATGCGCAATTCGCTCACGACATCCGTGATCGCGTTCGCGACCAGAACCTCGCGGGTCGATGAATGTGGCTGGCGGTTCATCACGTCACCTTGCCTGCAGCCGAAGCTGTCTTGGTTTCATAAAGGACGCGGACCAATTCCGCGACCGCCTGATAGAACTGAGGCGGGATCACACTATCCACCGAAACTTGATCGTACATGGAGCGAGCGAGCGCAACGTCTTCAAAAACCGGGATTTCGTGGCTTTCTGCGATTTCCCTGATCTTCAACGCGATCAGATCCTGCCCTTTTGCGACGACAACGGGTGCTGGCGTCACGTCACGCACATAACGCAGGGCAATCGCATAGTGAGTCGGATTGGCAATGACCAACGTCGCCGTTGGAATTTCGTCCATCATGCGTCGGCGCGCACGATCACGAGCCAGCGAGCGCATGCGCGACTTCATGATCGGATCGCCTTCGGCCTGCTTCATCTCGTCCTTCACCTCCTGCTTGGTCATGCGCAGATCCTGCCGCCAGTGATAGCGCGACCAAAGGAAGTCCACTCCGGCGACGATCACCATGAAGGTGGCGATGGAAAGCACGATATCGATCGTCATTTCACGGATGATCGAGAGAAATGCCTCAGGCTGTGTGATCATGCCGGCGAGGAGTTGAACCTCCGCTCCGTGCATCACAGAATAAACGACCAACCCTGCCAGTATCAGCTTGCCTAGCGATTTTGCGAACTCGGCCCAGCCCTTTGCGCCAAAAAGCCGATCCCAGCCTTGCTTGAGCGAGATACGCGACAATTTTGGCTCGACACGATCAAGCACAATACGCGGCGCGTTCTGCAATATGGAAGCGGTAACCCCGGCAGCAATCAACAGCGCAAGCAAGGCTGCCAGCACCTTGCCGATCTCAATCAGCACCTGAGTGTAAAGCTGAACAGCGTCTTGCCGCGTACTGAGCGACCAGCTTTCCGGTCGCTCGATGAACATGGTGAGGAAGCCACCAACATGCACCGCGCCGGGCTGCGCCAGAAAAATCATAAAGACGAGAATCGCCAGGAACGAGGCGAGGACGGGTACGTCCTTCGCAAATGGCAGCTGACCCTTATCGGAAGCGTCACGGATTTTCTTTTCCGTGGCGTCCTCGGTTTTGCTGTCCTTGTCCGAATCGTCAGCCATGCAACAATGCGTCCAAACATCCTGGAGAGTTTACCGCCCTTTTGCGGCCTGAACCTCATGAACGGTGATGCTGGTCAGCGCTTGACGAGCTAGGCCGCGCTTCGCATCGCTGGAAGCTCGATGACGCCACTGCTGGCAAGACTGATCGCTGTGGTCGCAATCCGCTTGCGCGCCTTGGCGACTTCGCCAGGTGTCACGCCTTCACTCTCCACCGACAATTCGGCTTCGATCATGCGGCGCGAACGCGCACCGACCGCCGACAGGACGGCATCCATCAACTCACGCGGCGCGCCGCGAAGCGCGAGCGTGATGATCTCCGTCGACTGGCCATCAAACAACGTGACACGCGCCTTCTGGTCGAGTGCGCCGACGTCGTCGAAGGTGAAGAGGCGTGCCTTCACACCTTCGATACCCTCTGCGCCACTCTGCTCCAGATCCATGACCAACTCGTCGAGGGTGGACTTGTCCAGTTCGTTCAGCAAGCTGGCCACACGGCTCTGTCCCGCAGAGACATCCTTGCCTGCGGCATCGTCCGCCAAGCGCAAGCGCAACTGGTTTTCCACCAGCTGCTTGGCTGCCGGTTGCACCTGCGTCATCGACAACATGCGTTTCAACACTTCGGCGCGCATGGGCTTTTCAAAGGTCAGGAGCGCGTCGGCAGCAGGACGGGAATCGAGATTGGAAAATACCATGGCGATGGTCTGGGGATGCTCGCCCTCAAGCAACTGTCCCAAACGAGCCGGTTCAAGCTCGGCCAGTTCCGGCCAGATCGGGCGCGTCTCGTCGCTCATCAGCGACGGCTTGCCCCAGCCCATCAGGGCGCTGATTTCCTCAGGTGTCAGCGACTCATTGAGGATCGTGTCCATCTGATCGCCAGAGTCCAAAAGGCCCGCGCCCTCGGTGAACTCCTCCTCAAATTCGGCCACGATGTTTTCAAGTTCACTCTGCGGAATCGTACGCAGCATCCGTGCCGCATCGATGAGCGACTTGAGTTCCTCATGCTTGAAGAAATGCAACAGACGACCGGCCGACGGCTTGCCCATCGCAACCAGAACGGCGGCGGCTTTCTGAGCCTTCGTCAGCTTGCCTTCAAGGCTCATTCCCAAAACATCCCCGATTCGCTGTCGTTACAGACTATACGCACTAGCCGGACTTGGCAGCATCAATGATGCGCGTGAGCTTGATTCCAAAACGGGACGGGTCGCTGTCGAGCACCGTGATTTCACCTGCCGCGATCTTGCGACCATTCACGACCACGTCGACCGGCTCGCCAATCCGGCGTGTCCGTCGTCAGATCATTTGGCGCAGTTTGGGTCTTGGATTAGCGGAGTATCGGCCTCGTCTTTGGGTTGATGTTATGCGGCGAGCTTGCGGTGCTGCAAGCGCCGATGCTGGATGGTTTGTCGTTTGATCCTTTCGCGCTGTTTTATGATGGCTGCGGCCCTGCCGAAGTAGGCGTCTGCCGGGGTCACGTTGTCGAGGCTCTCATGATAGCGCCTGTGATTGTAGTGTTCGACGAAGGCGCCGATCTGGGCCTCCAGGTCGCCGGGCAG
>NZ_FORF01000015.1 GCF_900113935.1 Aquamicrobium aerolatum DSM 21857 | reverse complement strand
GGAAGCAGGCATCGAGCCTTCCGTAGGAAGCGTGGGCGACAGTTACGACAACGCGCTCGCCGAAACGATCAACGGTCTCTACAAGGCCGAGGTCATCCATCGAAGAGGACCATGGCGCGGCTTCGAAGCCGTGGAATTCGCCACCCTGGAATGGGTGGACTGGTTCAACAACAGGCGGCTTCTGGAGACCATCGGAAACATTCCGCCAGCGGAGGCCGAACAACGCTACTACGCCATGCTGGACGCCCCAGACATGGCCGCATAACTTAAACCAAACGGCCTCCGGCAAACCCGGCGCGGTTCATGACTGTAAGAAAAACGAGCATCGCAAGTGCGAATGTCACGATGATATGGCTGGTGACGGTGAACGCGTAGGGGAACATGCCAACAAGGTTTGCCACCAGCACGAACATGAACAGCGAGAACACAAGCGGGAAAAAGCGCATTCCTTCCTCACCCGCGTTTTCACGCAGGGTCTTGCCAACAAACTCGTAGAGGAGTTCGGCTGAGGATTGTATGCGGCTCGGCACAAGGCCCTGCCGTGATGTCGCAACAATCAGAAACCCAGCCGCCATGACGATGGTCAGCACCATATATACGGATGAGTTGGTAAAGCTCAGGTCCAAGCCGCCAATCTCAATAGGGATGATCGGCTTGATCTCGAATTGTTCGATAGGTCCGGCCATCTCCAGCTCCTCTTGGAAGCCGGGTCGTCCCGGAAAAAATCAGATGAACTGGGTCGTCCCAGTTAGCGCGTTACTAGCTTTTGTGGTCGCATTCGTCAACCTATCGCGCCCAGACGTGAGCGTCGCAGCCCGTCCCGCTAACAGCTTCCGCACTACATCCGGCGGCGGTCCCTGCCGAGACCGGTTTCGTCCAGCAGGCCCTTGCGCTTGGCGTCGTAATAATAACCGCGCGCATAGAAGCGGACGGCCTGGTCGTGGTCGCCATCGGCCACCAGATAGGCGCCGCGTAGATACTTGCCGGCATATTTCAGGTTGGTCTCGGCGTCGAGCAGTCCTTCGGGCGAGCCCTTGTAGCCCATAGAGCGCGCGGTGGCGGGCAGGATCTGCATGAGGCCCCAGTAAGGTCCGTTGCGCGCAGCCGGATTGAACGTGCTCTCGCGCTTGACCACGCGGCGCAGGAGCTCTTCGGGAATCTGGTGATGATTTGCATATTGCGCAATCAGCGCATCAAGCTCGGGGCTGCGCGCGGCAACCTTTGTGCCGGACGAAAGGATGGCGGCGGCAGGCGACGCGCCGGGTGTAGGACCGGCATAGGCAGATGCGGCGAGCGCTGCGGTCGGCACCAGCGTCTGCGACGGCGACAGCGAGGCGACCACGGGATCGGCGCCCTCGCCCGCTTGCGCGTCGGTAGCGGCACTGGCGACTTCCGCAATGGCAGTCAGGCCGGAAGGCGTCGGAACGGAGGCAACCTCATCCGGCAACTCGGGGTCGTCGGCCTCCACGATGGAGGTCGGAGCGATCTGGTCAAGGCCGCCACCTGTTGTCGAACAGGCAGACATGAGGCCGGTGGCCAGCAGTGCGCAAAGCGCAAGGTCAGGACGCAAACGAGGCAAACGGTGCTCTCTCTATGGCGGTCATAATCCCCTCCATCCAGCCGCACCATTACAACAGCATCGCCAGCGCCGCAACCTGCAAGGTAGCCACATTTCAAACAGAGTGCCGATATTGCCCACCCAACATCTCACGGAAGGTTCAGAGAGCAGCATTTTCAAGTAGATCGTCCTGCATGCCAAGTTCTGTCGGGCAGCATGTTGCGCCAAAGTACCATTGGACTTATCTTCTGCGGATACTCCGGTTGAGTCTGTAGTGTCAGCGTCTTTTTTCCTCCCGAACCAACTGCACGCAAGCGTGCAGCAGAAGAGGATTTGCGACATGTCATCTCCGCAAGCGCACCGCATCATGGGAAAACTCACAGAGCGCGCCGAACTCACTATCGCGGCACGCTTCCTGCTCGAACATGGTATCGAGCAGGACGAAATCGGCATGCATCTGTGCCGTCGCTACCACATCGACATCGACGAGTTGAACGACGTCATTGAAGATCTGACAGCGGTACCCCGGAAAGAAAACTGATACGTCAGATCCGTTTGCCTGTGCCGGCGTCGAACATATGCGCCTTGCCGGCGTCGATCGCCAGCGGCAGGACGTCACCGTGGCGCACCTGAACATCGCCTGAAAGGCGCACGATCAGTTCGCTCGACTTCGGATCGCCATCAACGGGATGTCCATGCGCCAATGTGTCAGCGCCCAGCGTTTCAACCGTGGTGACCTTCAACTGGAAGTCGGCGTTGTTTGCGTCGGAAACCAACGTCAGGTGCTCCGGGCGCACGCCAAGCAGCACCGAGCGGCCTACTTCCGGCAACACCGTGTCGCGTGGCTTCAGGTAAGCCCCGCCAACAAGCTTCACGCCTCTGCCGTTTTCCGCAATCTCGCCAGCCAGAAGGTTCATGGCGGGGGAACCTATGAACCCGGCCACGAAGACACTTGCCGGCTTTTCGTAAATCGCCAGCGGCGTGTCGATCTGCTCGGCAACGCCGGAGTTCATCACCACCAAAGTGTCGGCAAGCGTCATCGCCTCTACCTGATCGTGGGTCACGTAGACGCTGGTCACGCCAAGTGAGCGTTGCAGGCTCTTGATCTCGATGCGCATCTGTCCGCGCAGCTTGGCGTCAAGGTTCGACAGCGGCTCGTCGAACAGAAAGGCCTTCGGCTTGCGCACGATGGCGCGGCCCATGGCGACGCGCTGTCGCTGGCCGCCCGACAATTCGCGCGGCTTGCGCTCGAGGAAGTCTTCAAGGCCGAGGATCCCTGCCGCCTCTCGCACGCGCCGGTCGATCTCGTCCTTGGGCGTTCCACGATTGCGCAGGCCATACGCCATATTGTCGTAGACCTTCATGTGCGGGTAGAGCGCATAGTTCTGGAACACCATCGCAATGTCGCGCTCGGCGGGCCCGAACGTGTTCACCACCTGCCCACCGATGGACACGGTGCCATCGGTGATTTCCTCCAGCCCCGCAATCATGCGCAAAAGCGTGGACTTGCCGCAGCCGGAGGGTCCGACCAGCACGCACATCTGGCCATCGGGAATATCGATCGAAACACCCTTAACCGCCTCGACCTTGCCGCCGTAAACCTTGCGGACGTCTTTCAGCTCGACTGTCGCCATAAGCCTGAATTCTCACTTCTCGGTTTCAACGAGGCCCTTGACGAACCAGCGCTGCATGAACACGACAACCAGTACGGGGGGCAGTATCGCAAGGATCGACGTCACCATCACCAGATGCCATTGGGTGTCGGCGTCAGCGAAGGAAATCATCTTTCGCAGTGCGATGACGATCGTGTTCATGTCGTTGCGATTGGTCACCAGCAACGGCCAAAGATATTGCGTCCACCCATAGATGAACATGATGACGAACAGCGCCGCGATGTTGGTCTTCGACAGGGGCATCAGGATGTCCTTGAAGAAGCGCCACGGCCCGGCGCCATCAACACGTGCAGCCTCCAGCAGTTCGCCCGGAATGGTCATGAAGAACTGGCGAAACAGCAGCGTCGCTGTCGCTGACGCAATCAGCGGCAGGACCAGGCCCGCATAGGTGTCGATCAGGTTGAGATCGACCATCACTTTGTAGGTCGGCAGGATACGCACTTCGACCGGCAGCATCAGGGTGATGAAGATCAGCCAGAAGAATAGCATCCGACCGGGGAACCGGAAGAACACGATCGCAAATGCCGACAGGATCGAGATGAGGATCTTGCCAACCGCAATGCCCAGCGCCATCACCGTGGTGTTGAACAACAGGAGGTCGACACTGACACCCCCGATGCGCCCGACACCACCGAAGATGGCGTCGTAGTAGTTCTTGAAGAAATGATCACCCGGCGTCAGCGGCAACGGCGGCCGCAGGATCGTCTGCAACGAATGGGTCGACGCGGTGAAGGTGTAGTAGATCGGAAACGCGACGATCAGCACGCCGAGGATCAGGATCGCATGGGCGACATAGCGTGAGCTCTTGCTGATCCCCAGCATGCCGCCCTGCTCGCGCCTGCCGAACACTTCGGCGCGCGTCTTTGTAGAAGCTGCATCAGCCATAGTGCACCTTCTTCTCAACATAGCGGAACTGGATCGCCGTCAGCGCGATCACCATCACCATCAGGATCACCGACTGCGCTGCGGAATCCCCGAGGATCAGGTTCACGAAGCCGTCGTGGTAAACCTTGTAGACCAGCGTTTCCGTCGCCTTGCCCGGACCGCCCCCGGTCACGGCATGGATGATGCCGAACGTGTCGAAGAACGCATAGGTCGTGTTGATGACCAGCAGGAAGAACGTCGTTGGCGCAAGCAGCGGAAAGACGATCGTCCAGAACCGTTTGGTCTCACCCGCGCCATCAATGGCGGCGGCCTCGATCAGCGTCTTGGGGATCGCCTGCAGGCCTGCGACGAAAAACAGGAAGTTGTAGGAAATCTGCTTCCAGGCGGCGGCTGCAATGATCAGGATCATCGCCTGGTCGCCCTTCAGGAGCGGGTCCCAGGCATAGCCGGCAGAACGCAACATGTAGGCAAAGGTGCCCATGGTCGGATTGAACATGAACAGCCACACCATACCCGCGATGGCAGGTGCCACCGCGTAGGGCCAGATCATCATCGTCCGATAGAAGCCTTTACCCTTGATCACCTTGTCCGCCATCACCGCAAGCAGCAACGCTACGGACATGGCGATGAACGCCACCGCGATTGAAAACACGGCCGTCGTCTGAAGCGAATTGATGTAGCTCGGCTGCGTCAGCACATGCCGGAAATTGGCCAGACCGACGAAGGTGGTGCGCAGCCCGAACGGGTCTTCACGCAAAACCGACTGATAGAGTGCCTGGCTCGCCGGCCAGTAAAAGAAGATCCCCACAATGACCAGCTGCGGCAGGATCAGTGCATAGGGAAGGATCTTGTTGGGGAAGGTTACACGCGCGGACAAGTGGCCTCCTCGACCGATAGTGTGCTACCCGCGCGATCGACACGCGGGTAGCAGGAGCGCATTTTTGGAACATGTGCCGCGCGCTTTACCCGGCGCAGGCACTGGCTGCGGCTATTAGTTGCCGATCGCCTGCTTGATGGCGGCGTTGGAACGCTCCACAGCCTTGTCGAGAGCTTCCTGTGCAGTCTGCTCGCCAGCCAGCATCTTTTCGAACTCTTCGTTCTGGATGTCGCGGACCTGCGGCAGGTTGACGAGACGAACGCCCTTGGAGTTGGCAGTCGGGGCCTTGCCCATCATCTGCTGGATCGGAATTTCACGACCAGGGTTCTTGTCATAGAAGCCCGAGGACTTGGTTGCTTCATAAGCGGCCATGGTCACTGGCAGATAGCCCGAAACCTGATGCAGACGTTCCTGAATCTCGGTCTGCGAGAGGAAGCTGAAGAACGCTGCAACGCCCTTGTACTCTTCGTCCGTATGGCCATCGAAAATCCAGAGTGAAGCGCCGCCGGGGATTGTGTTCTGCGGTGCGCCTTCTGCTTCGGTGTAGTAAGGCAGCTGGCCGAGACCGTAATTCAGACCCGACTTCAGAACGTCACCCAGACCGCCGGAGGATTCCGTCAAGATCGAGCACTCACCCGAAAGGAAGAGCTGCTTGGCTTCCGACGTACGGCCGCCGTAGCGGAACGTGTCATCCTTGGCCAGATCGGCAAGATTCTGGAAATGCTTGACGAACAGACCTTCGTTGACTTTCAGCTCGACATCGACGCCGGCAAGGCCGTTCTCGTTGGTGCCGTACTGCAGGTTGTTCCAGGCAGCAAAGTTCTCAAGACCAATCCAGGTCAGCCACGTCGAGGTAAGACCGCAGGCTGCTGCGCCCGATGCCTTGATCTTCTTGGCAGCCTCAAACACTTCTGGCCAGGTCTTTGGCGGGTTGGAGGCGTCGAGGCCAGCCTTCTCGAAGTGATCCTTGTTGTAATAGAGGATCGGCGACGAGGAATTGTACGGGAAGGACAGCATCGTGCCGTCCGGCTTGGAGTAATAGGCAACGATGCCCGGCAGGTATTCGTCCTTGTTGAACTCTTTGCCGGCCAGCGGCAATACGTCTGCCACAGCCCTGGTCGCGCCTTCGGCGGCCATCATCACGCCTGTGCCGACGTCAAAAACCTGAATAATGTGAGGTGCCTGGCGCGCGCGGAAAGCGGCGATACCGGCGTTCAGCGTTTCCGGGTAGGTTCCCTTGAAAACCGGCACGACCTTGTAGTCGCCCTGGCTTTCGTTGAACTCCTTCGACAGCGTCTCAACAACCTCGTTATTCGCACCCGTCATAGCATGCCACCACTGAATTTCAGTGACAGCGAATGCAGCCGAAGAAGAAAGCATGGTGATCGTCGCGGCAAGTCCCGCCGCAAAAGTCTTGGTCTTCATTGATGCGCTCCCGATATTTCGTTGGCGATTTACCGGAGAACGGCAGCGCGGAAATCCTCCCCGCGTGCCTGCTACCCGGCTACGCAGACCGGAGTATCGGCCGTATATGACAGTTCGACAACAGTTTTGTTTCCCATTCGTGAAATTTCGTAACGAAAAATGTGAATAAATCTCGCGCGAAATCGAAACAATAACGAAAGCAACGCCCTATTTGGGTGGAAATGCTGTCAATTCTTCCGCTGATTGCTTCCGGCATAGATAGAGGGATCGGCCGGGAACGGCCTTCTGCTCAGGAGATTGCGCATATTCAGCGACGCCTCCATGTCGGTACCTGCAAGCTGCGGGCGACAAAGCAGATACCCGCTGAGCAGGTCTGCCCCTGCGTGACATGCAAGGTCGAGTTGCTCGCAATTTTCGATTCCCTCCACCCAAACGGCCATGCCTTCACGTTTGAGACACCGCGCCAACTCGACAAAAAGACGCTTTGCCGCCTCGTGCTGGCAGACGCGCCTGAACCACTCGCCGCGGATCGCAGCGAGGTTTGGCTTGACCAGGCGGAGGGCAGGAGGAAATGGACGGGTGAAGTGGCCGATCGCGATACTGGCGCCCAAATCGGCAAGTTCCCGGCTTTGCGCGGCCAGCACTTCGGCTGGGATGCAATCGGCCTCCCGAAAATGAAACAGCAGCGCCGCCGGATCGAGATCGGTACGACCGACCAGATCAAAGAAGTCCTGTCCACGCAGGGTGCTGTCTTCGCGCCGAAGCGCAAGAACGAGATTGAGGTCGTCGATACCGATATGAAACTGATTGGCAAGATGAAGTGCCGCGCCAACGCGGCTGACAAAGCTGCGCTCGTCTGCGCGCAATGAATTCAAATAGGCGCTGGGACTGACGGCAGCACCCTCACGTGTCGGGCGCAAGAAGCCTTCGGCGGCGACGGCTTCAAGATCGTCACCATGTCGCCGGAAGATCAGCTGATAGGCGCTCCGCAGCACGATCTCGCCAATGCGCGCCGACCACAAACCAATCTCGTCGCCTGAAATGGCGCTCTGAACTCTTTGATCAACATCCACGTTCAGTTTCGCCGTCCAAATGGTCTTGCGGGGGGAATGCGCGATGGCATTGCGGCTGTCGATCCGGCTGCAGGGCCCGGTAATTGTTCCTGCGGCTCGGCCGCCGCGCGGCTTGATCGGCGCAAAGCGGCGGGAAGTGCAAAACTTGTTGGAGCAAGCTCCGGTCGCCCGAGCACAAAACCCTGCACCATGTGCGCCCCGACTTCTTCAGCGACCTCGAGCTGCCAGTCCTCTTCAAGCCCTTCGAAAACGACTTCGCATCCTTGTTTGGTAAAGGTCGACACCATCATCGCCAGCAGCGCCACTCCGGGACGCGTCTGCATCAGACGCGAGACCCAACCTGCGTCGAACTTCACGATGTCGGGCGCCAGCGCCACCACGCGATCCATGTCGGAATCCTCGGCGCCGTAATCATCGACCGCAATCTTGAACCCCAGTTCCCGCATCAGGGCGATGAAGCCGTGCAACGCCTGCGGAGAGGCCGATTTCTGCTCCGTCACCTCACATACGATGCGGCTCGTCGCCACCTTGGCTTCCATCAGCGTGTCGCACATCGCCCGCAAGGCAAGCCGGATACGTGAGCGTTCCGCGTAGACCGACGGGTTGAAATTCATGAACAGTCGGGCTCGCGGATCGAGAAATTCCCCGGCATTCATGATATGCAGTGCGCGGGTTAGCACCTCGACCTGCATGCGCTCGCCCACGGGCACCGAGTTGAAGAATTCGGGCGGTGAGATCGCCTCATCACCCTGAAACGGCCGCACAAGCGCTTCAAATCCGTCAATGACGAGCTTGCCATCCTTAAAGCGATAAATTGGCTGGAAGGCCGACTTCAGCGTGATGGCTCGCCACTGGGCTGCCTGGGAGCCGTCGTCTAGTTGCACCATGTTGTAGGCCTGGAAGCCGTGCGCCATATGCTTTCCTCGACGCTGTCGTCCATCCTCCAGATTGCACCGAATAGGTTTAATCGCCGTTAAAGCGACAAATATATCCCTAAGCTGGATCCGCGCTGCGTTCGGAGCTTGCGATTCCTGCGCCAATGCGACATTAAACGCGCGTCCGCAAAGAGCGGTCTTTTCCCCGATGGAGATATCATCATGGCCTTTCTCGCCGATGCACTTTCACGCGTTAAGCCCTCCGCGACCATCGCGGTTACGCAGAAAGCGCGCGACCTGAAAGCGAAAGGTCGCGACGTCATCTCTCTGGGTGCCGGCGAACCAGATTTCGACACCCCGGACAACATCAAGAATGCCGCCGTTGACGCCATCAATCGCGGTGAGACAAAGTACACCCCCGTCGCCGGCATCCCCCAGCTGCGCGAGGCAATTGCCGCAAAGTTCAAGCGCGAGAACAATCTCGACTACACGCCGGAGCAGACCATCGTCGGCACCGGCGGCAAACAGATCCTGTTCAACGCATTCATGGCAACGATGAACCAGGGCGACGAAGTCATCATCATGCGCCCCTACTGGGTCAGCTACCCTGAGATGGTGTCGCTGTGCGGCGGCACGCCGGTGTTCGCAGAGACCTCAATCGAGCAAGGTTTCAAGCTCACCGGCGCTGAGCTGGAAAAAGTCATTACGCCGAAGACGAAGTGGCTGGTTCTGAACTCGCCCTCGAACCCGTCGGGCGCTGCGTACACTGAAGCAGAACTGCGCGAAATCGCCGACGTCCTGCTCAAGCATCCGCATGTATGGGTGCTGACCGACGACATGTACGAGCACCTGACATATGGCGACTTCAAATATTACACCATCGCAGAGGTCGAGCCGAAGCTCTATGACCGCACGCTGACGATGAACGGCGTCTCGAAGGCCTACGCAATGACCGGCTGGCGTATCGGCTACGCGGCCGGCCCGCTGCAGCTGATCAAAGCGATGGACATGATCCAGGGCCAGCAGACGTCGGGCGCATGCTCGATCGCCCAGTGGGCGGCTGTCGAGGCGCTCAACGGACCGCAGGACTTCATCCAGAAGAACAAGGCGGTCTTCCAGGGTCGCCGTGATCTGGTCGTGTCGATGCTTAACCAGGCACGCGGCATCAACTGCCCGACACCGGAAGGCGCATTCTACGTCTACCCGTCCTGCGCCGATCTGATTGGCAAGAAGACGCCGGCGGGCAAGGTCATCGAAACTGACGAGGATTTCGTCTCCGAACTGCTGGAAGCAGAGGGTGTCGCCGTGGTCCACGGCTCGGCCTTTGGCCTTGGCCCGAATTTCCGCATTTCCTACGCTGCTTCGGAAGAGATGCTGGAAGAAGCCTGCACCCGTATCCAGCGCTTCACGGCATCGCTCGTCTGACACTTCAGACCATTTGTACATCTGAAAGCCGGGGCGCATGTCGCCCCGGCTTCTTTTTGCCCGGCCTATCCCCTTGCAACGGACGCATGCTTTCTGCTTGCTCCGATTACGAAGCCATGTGACCATACGTCATGGCCCTTGACGGCCCATGCGCCGTCGCGGCTGTGCGACGGTCGCAGGCCGGCTGCCGCTCATGAGGAAACGCGTGAGATGGAGGTCAGGTCATCATGGGCATCAGAGCCGGAGAACGACGCAAGGGACCGAAATGCATAGCCATCGTCGGTCCCTTTTCGAGCGGAAAAACCACCCTTCTTGAAGCATTGCTGGCGCGATCCGGTGCGATACCGCGGCAAAATCCCGTCGCTGCCGGCAACACCGTCGGCGATCAGTCTGCCGAGGCACGCGCGCATCTGATGAGCGTCGAGGCGACCATCGCCACAACCGAATTCATGGGCGAAAGTATCACCTTCATCGATTGTCCCGGTTCGATCGAGTTTGCCTATGAATCGCAACCGATCCTCGCCGCCTGCGATCTGGCCGTCGTCGTCGTCGAGCCGGATGAGAAAAAGTTTCCGGCCCTTCAGCTGATCATGCGCCAGCTGGACGAGATCGGGATCCCGCGCATGATCTTCCTCAACAAGATCGACAAGGCCGCTGCCGGCGTGCGGGACACGCTCAAGCTCTTGCAGCCCGCCAGTCGGACACCGCTGTTGCTGCGTCAGATCCCGCTAAGAAATGACGACGTTGTCGTGGGCAGCATCGATCTGGCGCTGGAGCGCGCCTACATCTATCGCCCGCACGCTGAAAGCACGATTGCCGAAACTCCAGACGACGACAAAGCCCGCGAACTCGACGCACGCTTTGTGATGCTGGAAACCCTTGCCGACCACGACGACGAACTGATGGAGCAGTTGCTCGAAAACATCGAGCCGCAGCGCGATACCGTCTTCGATGATCTGGCAGCTGATCTGCGCAGCGGCTCGGTTACGCCGGTGTTTATCGGCGCGGCAGAAAATGGCAACGGCGCGCTGCGGCTGCTCAAGGCGATCCGCCATGATGCGCCCGACGTGTCCGAGACACGAAAGCGGCTCGGCGTGCCAGACGGAAAGACCTTGGCACAGGTCATGAAAACGATTCACACACCCCATGGCGGCAAACTGTCGATCGTTCGCATTCTGGCAGGCCGCATCGCCGACGGCAGTGAACTATTTTCTTCCAGCGGCGGCAGCGGAAAGGTTTCCGGCATCTATCGCCTTTTCGGCAAAGACCAGCGAAAAATCGCCTCAGCCGAAGAAGGCGAGACGGTCGCGCTGGGCAAACTGGACACCTTCGCCACCGGCGAGACGCTGGCGACGACTTCGGGCGTAAAGCCTCTGGCCGCCCTCACCCCACCCCAGCCAGTTTTCGTCACGGCGCTGCGCCCGAAAGAACGCAAGGACGATGTTCGATTGAGTGCCGCCCTTCAAAAACTCAGCCAGGAAGACCAGTCCCTCACCCTTGAGCAGAACCAGGACACCGGCGAAACCATCGTCTCCGGCCATGGCGAGATGCATTTGCGCGTCACGGTCGAGCGGCTCGAGGGCAAGTACCAGATCGCCACGGCGGCAACCCAACCCCAGATCCCCTATCGCGAAACGATCCGTGGATCGGTCACGCAGCGCGGCAGGCATCGCAAACAATCCGGTGGTCATGGCCAGTTCGGCGATGTCGTGCTCGACATCAAGCCACTGCCAAGGGGTTCGGGCTTCGTCTTTACCGACACCATCACGGGCGGCGTCGTCCCCAAACAATACATCCCCTCTGTCGAAGCAGGGATTCGCGACTATCTGAAAGCTGGTCCGCTCGGATTTCCCGTCGTGGATGTAGCGGTGAACCTTGCCGACGGCTCCTATCATGCAGTGGATTCGTCCGACATGGCGTTCCAACAGGCAGCCCGTCTCGGAATGAAAGAAGGCATGGCTGACTGCGCGCCCGTTCTGCTCGAGCCGATCCTAAAGGTTGAGATCTTTGCGCCCTCCGACACGACTGCAAAGGTCACCGCCATTGTGCCGCAACGGCGTGGCCAGATCCTCGGCTACGACGCGCGGGAAGGATGGACGGGATGGGATGTCGTTGAGGCACTGATACCGCAAGCCGAGATCGACAATCTGATCATCGACCTGCGTTCTGCCACGGCTGGTGTCGCGTCTTATGTTTCGCGGTTCGACCACATGGCGGAACTCACAGGCAGGCTTGCTGAAGAGGTAATGAGCGTTCGCGCTAGAGCCGCGGCATGAGGCTGCAAAAACAAACGGCGCCGGGCTTGGGGCCGGCGCCGTTGGCCTTGCAGACCGCGCTCGATTTTCATCGGCGCGTCAGGTCCGCCGCAGGCTACCCGGTGGAGGGGCCGGGTGAAAGAGCGAGCAGGACGCGGTGTTGCCTGAGAATGTTAGCCTTCGCTGGAGATGCCCCACCCCCGGCTGCCGGCTGACACGTTCAACCGCGTCCTGACGACAGGAATGGAGAGAACCGCGCGACAGCGCACGTTACGGCAGCGCGATGTTACTGTTACATGGCAAAATAGCGCGATGGCGAAGGTGAGTTTTGATGCATCTGAACGAAAAAAGCCGGATCTAGGAAGATCCGGCTGAGTCGTTGGAGTGCCTCAAAGGCAAAACTCCAGAGGGGAACACTCGCGAGCGCTAATGGGAGGAGGAACGCGCCCGGGAGATGATTAAGATATGGGCTCTGGCTGCTCGTTTTACAAGCAGGCTATTTGCATTGCACCTATGCGAGGTGCGCATAGCTTGCTCGCAATGCACGCTTGATGCGCAGAGCTTGCGCAATCAACGGGCAGCGACTGCTGGATTCAGTAAGCCCAGCTTCTCGCCTTGGCAATCAGGAAGTCGCGGAACACATGCAGCTTGACCTGGTTCTTCATCGCATCCGGGTAGCAGAAATATGTGTCGAACGAGGGAACTTCCGTCTCCGGCAGCAGCGGAACCAGATCTGAATCCTTGTCCATCATATAGTCCGGCAGCATCGCCACGCCGGCCCCGCGCTGCACTGCCGCCTTGATCGACATGATGTTGTTGATCTGCAGCGATGCCGGACGCTTCGAGCCTTCAGGCCTGCCCGCCGTTTCCAGCCAGTTCATATCTGCAAGATGATAGGGAACGGGCTCACCGAAAGTCACGATCCGATGCTGGTCGAGTTCGGCGATGGAGCGCGGCTTGCCATGCTTGGCCACATAGGCTGGCGATGCGTAAAGATGGAAATGCACCGTAAACAGCTTGCGCTGAATCAGATCCGGCTGCTGGGGCTGGCGCAGGCGAATGGCGCAGTCGGCTTGCCGCATTGTCAGGTCAAGCTCTTCATTTGCCAGCAGCAATTGCAACTGGATCTCCGGGTAGAGATCGAGAAACTCCTGCACGCGCTCGGTGAGCCAGCCAGAACCCAGCCCCACAGTCGTCGTCACGCGTAGGGGTCCGGAAGGCCTGTCCTTTGCTTCGCTCAGACGCTCGCGCACATTTTCCAGTTTCATCAGGACTTCGTGCGCAGTCTGGTACAGCATCTCGCCCTGCTCGGTGAGCACGAGACCACGCGCGTGGCGATGGAACAGCGGCACTCCGACATCCTGCTCCAGCGCGCTGACCTGCCGCGAGATCGCCGACTGCGACAGACGCAGTGCCTCGGCTGCGTGCGTAAACGATCCCGCCTCTGCAGCAGCATGAAATACGCGCAGCTTGTCCCAATCGAGCGCCATCGGTCCTGTTCCTCACTCGGTGCGCGGCGGTCCGCCCTATCCTGCACCTTCAGATATTCAACTCAAAACTGCGTTTACTCGGCCGCGTCGCGCTGGAGCGCGGCTTCGGACACATATTTTTCCGCCTCAAGAGCTGCCATGCAGCCCATTCCGGCAGCGGTCACTGCCTGGCGATAAATGTCATCCGTCACATCTCCGGCAGCAAAAACGCCGGGGATGCTAGTCGCTGTCGAATCCGGTGCAGTCCACAGATAGCCGTTTGACTTCTGCTTGAGCGTGCCGGCAAACAGATCGACAGCAGGTGCATGGCCGATGGCGACGAACAGTCCGTGTGTCGACAGTTCGGTGATCTCGTCAGTGCGCGTGTTGCGCAACCGCAACCCGGTGACCGAGGGCGGCATCGGGGCTTTACCCGGCTCTCCGACGATCTCTTCGACGGCATGATCCCAAAGGATCTTCACATTGTCCTTCTTGAACAGGCGCTCTTGCAGAATGCGCTCAGCACGGAACTCGTCGCGGCGATGTACCACCGTCACCGTCTTGGCGAGATTGGCAAGGTAAAGCGCCTCTTCGACAGCCGTGTTGCCGCCGCCAACCACCACGACATCCTTGCCGCGATAGAAGAACCCGTCACAGGTCGCGCAGGCCGACACGCCGAAGCCCATGAAGGTCTGCTCACTGGGAATTCCCAGCCACTTGGCCTGCGCACCGGTCGCAATGATCACCGAATCCGCCGTGTATTCGGTCCCGGAATCCGTCGAGATACGGAAAGGGCGAACATCGAAGTCCACCTTGGTCACCAGATCCGTCACGAAGCGCGCGCCGACATTTTCAGCCTGCATGCGCATCTGTTCCATCAGCCACGGCCCCTGGATCGGGTCTGCAAAGCCGGGATAGTTCTCGACGTCCGTGGTGATCGTCAGCTGGCCACCCTGCTGCATGCCGGAAATCAACACCGGCTCAAGCATGGCGCGGGCCGCGTAGATGGCAGCGGTATAGCCTGCCGGCCCCGATCCGATGATGAGAACGGGCACGTGTGTAGCGTTGGTCATGTTCTGGCCTTCTCGCGGTCATGGCGCGCGCGCCCTGACGGAAAATCTTGATAACGCCAATCTAGGTGTTGAGCCATGGCACTTGCAAGGCGACGTATCGTCATGCAACACAAAGGCTGGGGATAGGGTCGCCGTTTTTACGACATCCTGACCACCCACTCTGCTGAAACCCTCAAAAGCTTTGGCGCGGCAGGGATTATCCGCTAGCGTATATCCCATACTACAACAGATTCTCCCCACTTTCGGACAGGCTACATGACATTGAAGGCTGACCTCGACGCTATTGACTGGAAAATCCTGAAAGAGCTTCAGGCCGATGGTCGCATGACCAATGTCGAATTGTCGCGCCGTGTCGGCATCTCTGCTCCGCCATGCCTGCGGCGGGTGAAACGTCTTGAGGAAACCGGCATCATCCGCGGTTATCGCGCGCTGCTCAACACCCGCGAACTCGGTCTGGGCGTCGTTGCGTTCTGCCTGATCGGACTCAACCACCAGTCGGACGCGGAACTGAAGGCTTTTGCCGAACGTACCCGCAAATGGCCGATCGTACGCCGCTCCTGGATGGTGTCGGGCGAGTCCGACTTCATCCTCCACTGCGTCGCCACCGACCTGTCCGCGTTTCAGACCTTCGTCATCGAGGATCTCACTTCCTCACCCAACGTCGACACGGTCCGCACCGCGCTGACCATCCGTCAGGTCAAGGACGAGGGCCTCGTCTCCATCGACGAGTAGATACTCTTACTGCTCGCGCGCCCATGCCCAGAAACTGCCAGGAACCGGGGGCTGCAGCGCGAGATGCTTGCGATGGATGTGGATGCCGAGATATTCGGGATCATCCAGGAAGAACCGGAAATCGGTAGCGTCGAACAGCTTCTCGTTCTCGCGCGCGCCCCAGTGATAAAACGCCTTCTTCGACCCCGCCTCGCCATAGACACCATGTCGGCGCGCGAGCCGCGTGAACGCATCATTGCCGTAGATGGTGATGCCAAGATCGGGCGGTGAGAACGCCTGCCCCGTCAGCCGCCACCATGTCGGACGCACAATCCCGCGCCACGGACCGAGCCAGTTCGGCATCAGTTCGTCCTGCTCCATCAGGCGTTCATATTCGCCGATGATCGGACTGTCCGATGGCAAGTAGAATACCGGCGAGCCGATCCGGGTGCCGTCCTCCTTGAAGAAGTACGGCCGGTCGGTCGCATAGTCGAAGTGCCGGAACACATAAACGTCCGAATCGAGCCACAGGCCGAGCTCGTATTTCTGCATGAATATGCGGAAGAAATCGCTGAAATTGGCGGGCACTTGCCAGAGGCGATCCTGCCGCTTCACCATCTTGAGGCGATCCATCAACGACAGGTCGAGCACTTCGCGTCCGTCGGCGATCTTCACGCCATCGGGAATATTGTCGACTTCGCCGTAACGGTAGACGGTCACGTCCAGCCCCGCGCGCACCATGGAGCGGATGCAGACCTGGTCGACCTCGCGCATCGCGCCCTCGATCCACAGGGTCGCGATCTTGTCGGAACGCTTCGTTGCGTCACTCATATATGTCGGTCCTTCAGGCTTCAGGCGCTGCGCTCGGCAACCCCAAAGCGGGCATAAATCTCTGCCAACTGGCGCGCTTCCCGCTCCAGCGGAAAATGACGCGCCACGTGATCCACCGCAGCCTCGGCCTGTGAAGCCACCAGCGCGGGGTCACCTAGATAGCGTTCGGCCTGCACCGTCATTGCTGCAAGGTCGCCGGCAGGGACGATCTCGCCGGTCACACCGGGAACCACAAGTTCGGAGAACGCACCGACATCTGCGGCCACCACCGGAGCGCCACTGGCCATTGCTTCCAGCGGTGTCAGACCAAAGCCTTCCCAGCGCTGCGGAGCGATGTAGAGTGACAGCGCGCGATACCAGTTCTCGATATCACGATGCTCCCCGACAAACCTGATCCGGTCAGTCAGTCCCGCCCTCGCGATCCGCTCTCGCAGTTCCTTTTCGAAGCCGACGTGTTCGGCGGTCGTTCGACCTGCAATCAGCGCCGTCCAGCCGGGATGTTTCGGCAGCAGCGCGATCATCGTGTCGACGAACAGGTCTGTACCCTTCTGGTGCCGGATGCGTCCAAAGCAGCCGACGTAGCGTTGCGCCGGATTGAGCCCGACGGCCGCCGCCGCCTCGCCCTTGTCTGTGGGCGGCACAAAGCGTGCGGTGTCGATGCCATGCATCACAACCGTATTGGGCACCTCGAGATAGGCCGCAGTCTTGCGACTGGTCGCAATCACCGCGTCCATCCTTCGGATCAGGAACTTGGTCCACCCGGTATGCTTGCGCTGCGAGGCCGATGTGAACACCAGCGCCAGCGGCGCGCGCAGAACATGTCTGAGCACGACGCCGCCAAGCATCTCGGGGTTTCTGCGCGCGTGCCACACGCGTCGCCCGCCTCCATGAGGCTGGCGCAGCAAGGCCCGCACCTGCCACCAGCGGATCTTCGGCAATGTGTCGGGCAAGCCCGGCCCCAACGTCGCGACGTCAAGACCGGTCTGAAACGGCACAAGCTGAATGATTGTACTGGTGACGCCGGAAAGCCGGCGCTTGAAGTTGGGAACGACCAGCCGCACCCGCGTCATGTCGACGCCATCTGGCATGTGGTCGCGCCCCGCTTTAAACCCAACGCAGTTCGAGAATCTCGTAACCGCGAGCCCCGCCGGGTGCATTGACCTCGATCTCGTCACCGACTTCCTTGCCGATCAGCGCACGCGCGATCGGCGACGAAATGGAAATGCGTCCCGCCTTCACATCGGCTTCCTGGTCGCCGACGATCTGATAGGTCTTCTTTTCCTCGGTCTCGTCATCGATGAGAACAACCGTGGCGCCGAACTTGATCTTGTCGCCGGAAAGCTTCGCCACATCGATCACTTCGGCCCGCGCGACGAGGTCTTCCAGCTCGTTGATGCGACCTTCGTTGAGCGCCTGGGACTCCTTGGCGGCGTGATACTCCGCGTTTTCTGAGAGATCGCCGTGTGCCCGCGCTTCCGAAATAGCCTCAATGATCCGGTGGCGCTCTTCCTGCTGACGCCAGCGCAGCTCTTCCTTGAGAGCCTCATATCCACCGACCGTCATCGGGACTTTATTCATGTCAGTCGACCCTTCCGTCCTTTTCAGGGCTTCCGCAGCGACGCGGAAGACAAAAAGAAAACGGCCCCGCAGCCCCGGCTGCGTACCGCTCATTGCTTCTCTGGCTCAATATAGCAATTCCACTTTGTTTTTCACGAACAATCTTGCCGCCAGGAAGCGTATCCAGCGTCAAATAAGCCTTTTGCAGCCTAAGCGCGAAAAATAAGCGCGGCACCCCCGGCAATCAGCGCAAAACCTGCGACGTGGTTCCAGGTTACGCCTTCCTTCAGGTAAAATACTGAAAACACCACAAACACGCTGAGGGTGATTACTTCCTGAATCGTCTTCAGCTCTGCCGCAGAATAGACCGCGTGTCCGATCCGATTAGCCGGCACTGCCAGCCAGTATTCGGCAAATGCGATCATCCAGCTGAACATCACGACAGCATAAAGCGGCGCGCTCTTGTATTTGAGATGGCCGTACCAGGCGAAGGTCATGAAGACGTTGGAGGCGAGCAACAGGAGAACGGGCAGAACTTTGGGCGACATCAGCCACATCGGAATCACTCCTGAATTTGGAATTCAGATTCATTTGCATGACTGAAACTCCAAAAGCATCAGAATTCAGCTATGATGCCTTGCATCTCAAGGAGCCACCGATGCGCAAGGCCGTGGAGAAAGAATGGGATCTCACCATAGATCCGGACACCGTTCGCCTGTTCATCCTCAAAGCGAAAGCGCTGAGCGCTGCGCTGAACCATGACTATGATTCTGGCGGTGAACACGAAATCGAGGTGGACGATCAATCCCGCGACAATCACCACCACGACGGCCTTGCTGAGGAAGAATCAGAAGACCTGACCGAACGTGAACTGCGCGCCCTCATCAGCGACCTGAACGTTGACGAGGCGGCGGAGTTGATCGCGCTCATGTGGGTGGGGCGCGGAGACTACGACGTCGCCGAATGGAGCAATGCCGTCGTCGAAGCGCGCGAGCGCGGCCGCGGCCGCCGCGCCGCCCGCTATCTTATGGGAATGCCAATGCTCGGTGGTTGGCTCGAAGCTGGCCTTGAAGCCATCGGAGCATAACTACCTCTTGTCGAACAGCTTCGCTGCTCCATTTGAAGCTGAGTGAAAAATCCGATCCTTGTGATAGCATTTCTTGCCATCGGCTCCGCCGCATCCGCAGAACCCGCTCCGACTGTCGATCTCCCAGCGACGATGGCGCCGCCAACGATGCGCCCCACCCCATTCGAGTCTCCGGAACTGGGTATGCCAGCCAACGGCCTGCCCGCCGAAGAACTGGCGTGCAGACAGCGGCTGGAAGCAGCCGGCGTCAAATTCACTCCACAACCGCCACTCTCGGACCCGAGCGGCTGTTCCGCTCCATGGCCGATCACCGTGACGACGCTTCCCGGAAACGTCTCACTGCGCCCTGAGGCGACGATGACCTGCGCGATGGCTGAAGCGACGGCGAACTTTCTGAGCGAACATGCGCAACCCATTGCACAAAAACTGGCCAGCTCGCGCATTACCGCCATCGATCAGGTTTCCGCTTATGTCTGTCGTCCGCGCACCAGCGACGCCGCGAAGCTGTCCGAGCACGCGTTGGGCAGCGCGCTCGATTGGGGTGCGGTCGAACTCGCCAACGGATCGCTCGTAGCTGTCCTTGGCTACAAGCGCGACTCCGCCCACGCCAAGCTGATGCAGGCTCTGCGCAATGCTGCCTGCGGTCCGTTCAAGACGGTACTCGGCCCCGGCAGCGATGCCGACCACACCGATCACTTCCACTTCGATCTCGCGCAAAGGCGCAACGGCGGCACGTGGTGCCGTTGAACAGCGCCATGTCTCCCCAAACAGCGACTGAGGTTTTGTTTACCCTTTTTTCCTAAAATTTTACCTGTCTCGTTCAGGACGACGGTATGTCAGGTGTAATGCGTAGGACGACCATCGAACTTCGTGAGCGACTGTTTCGCTTTCGGCCGGTTGCACTCGGTGTGGCAGCGATCGTGGCTGCGGCTGCCTTCACGTCCTGCAGCGTCTCTGACGTCCTCATCCCGAGCGTCGATGTCGGCGCGACGACAGCCTCGATCTCCCACCCTCGTGGCCTGGCACGCCTCGCGCCGCCATCTGCGATGACCGCAGCCTATCCACGATTCTCGCCGCCGATGATGGAGCCCGGCAACGTGCTGCCGGCCAACGAGGTCGCCTGCCGCCAGCAATTGCGCAAGCTCGGCGCCACATTCCGCGACCTAGCGCCCATCGATCAGGGAGGCGCGTGCCGCATTGATCATCCGGTTCAGGTATCCAGCCTTGCCGGCAACATCACCATGCAGCCCGCGGCCACCCTCACCTGCGACATGGCTCTCGCCTTCGCCAGTTGGACCCGCCACGAACTGAACCCCTCGGCGCGCTGGCGCTACCTTTCAGGCGTGAAGACCATTCACCAAGGCTCCAGCTATTCCTGTCGCCGGATTGCGGGAACTTCTGTCGCGTCCGAACATTCAAAGGGCAATGCGCTCGATGTAATGCGTATCGAACTGCGTAACGGAAAGGACATCGACGTGCGTAAGCCAGGCTGGTTCAGCTTTCGCGAGAAAGGACTGCTGAATAATGTTCGCGCTGGCGGCTGTGAGTATTTCACCACTGTCCTTGGCCCAGGTTATGACGCGGCCCACGCCGATCATTTTCACTTTGACATCAAGAACCGTCGCAACGGCCGCGTCGCCTGCCGTTAACCCGAATATCTGCCACATGCGAAATATTCATCGCATGATGGCCTGAGCAATGTTATTGCAGAGTTCATGCTTACAATCGAAATTGCTGTCGTCGTCGTCCTCATCTGCGTGAACGGCTTGCTCGCCATGTCGGAACTGGCGGTCGTATCCTCACGCCCCTCCCGCCTCAAGGCCATGGCAGACAAGGGGGCGAACGGCGCCGCGACTGCGATGAAGCTTGCGGAAAACCCTGGACGCTTCCTCTCCACGGTGCAGATCGGCATCACTCTGGTCGGTGTCCTGTCCGGTGCCTTTTCCGGTGCAACGCTGGGCCTGCGACTGTCGCAGTGGCTGATCACCGTGGGCGTTCCGGCGTCCGCCGCCAGCACACTGGGCGTCGGCACCGTCGTTGCCATCATCACCTATGCATCGCTGATCATCGGCGAACTGGTGCCCAAGCAGATTGCCCTGCGCAATCCGGAGGGCGTCGCCTCGCGCATTGCGCCGATGATGCGTGGTCTGTCAATCATTGCTGCACCGCTCGTGCTGCTTCTGGATTTTTCCGGTCGCACCGTTCTGCGCATTTTGGGCCAGACCGGCGATTCCGGCACCAAGGTGACTGACGAGGAGATTGCCAGCCTGATTGCCGAGGCGGAAAGCCACGGCGTCGTGGAAAGCGACGAACGCAAGATGATCGCCGGCGTGATGCGCCTTGCCGACCGCAGCGTCCGCGCCATCATGTCCCCGCGCACCGAAGTCGACTGGCTCGACATCACCGACACAAGAACGAACATCCGCAAGCACCTTGTGGAAACGGCGCATGCGCTGCTTCCTGCGGCCAATGGTAGTGTGCACCAGGTTGTTGGCGTCGTGCGAACACGCGAAGTTCTTGCAGCCCTTCTCAGCCGTCAGCCATTCGCAATTGAGAACCACATCCACACCGCACCCATTGTCCACGACAATGCCGATGCGCTCGACGTGCTTGCGACCTTGAAGGAAGCCGACATGCCGATGGCGCTCGTGCATGACGAATATGGCGACTTCGAAGGTGTCGTCACTCCAGCTGACATCCTCGAAACCATTGTCGGCGTGTTCAAGTCGGATGCCGACGAGGATGAACCCGCTGCATTTCAGCGGGAGGATGGTTCTTGGCTGCTTGCCGGCTATCTGCCAATCGATGAGCTTTCCGATCTTCTGGGCATCGTCCTGCCCGAAGACCGCGACTACGAAACCGTCGCCGGTTTCATCCTGTCGCATCTGCACCATTTGCCCGAGACTGGCGAATATATCGAAACTGCCGGTTGGCGTCTGGAGGTGGTCGACCTCGACGGGCGCCGGATCGACAAGATCCTCGCCACCCGCCAGGCCGCGATACATAGGCTCGCATAAACAAAACCCCGCTCCTTCGCTGGAGCGGCGTTTTCACTATAGCGGCAGTGCGTCAGTATTTCATGCGGCGCGTGCGGTCGTCAGCGCCTTCACCCACCAGCTGAACTGCGACAGGAGGCCATCGGCAGCCTGATTGAGGTGCTCGATGTCGCCAAGCTGTTTTTCGCCCTGCGCAACCTGCATGTAGTCGCCCCAGGTGATGTGAACGGCATTGCGCACCGGTGCCATCTGCAACTCCACTGCGATCAGACGCAGCTGCTCGATGGCACGTGCACCGCCCACGCCGCCATAACCGACAAAGCCGACCGGCTTGTTGTTCCACTCGTTATAGGCGTAGTCGAGCGCGTTCTTCAGAACGCCGGTCGGGCTGCGGTTATACTCAGCAGCCGTAATGATGTAGCCATCGAGGCTGGCGATCTTGTCCTGCCAGGCTTTCGCGCCTTCGGCCTGCGACGGAACGTAGGCAGGCGAGCTCTGCTCGTCAAAGAAAGGCAGCGGGAAATCGCGCAGGTCAACGATCTCAACGTCGAATTCGCCAATCGCCTTTGCGCGCTCTGCAATCCATTGTGCAGGCTTGTCAGCAAAGCGTCCCTCACGGGTCGAACCGACAATGATTCCGATTTTTGGTTTTGCCATGGGGCATGTCCTCTTTCTGCGATCTGGTTATCCGACGGACACCGAAATGGTCTCCTTTCGATACCAGGCGCATATAAGAGAGCGCTATTGCAGCACACAAGGCGGCACTTTGTTGACACTGAGTCACCCCGGCGAAACCGGGGCATCTCTTGCCGCCCGATGTCCGCTATGCAGAACTCAGCCTTCGTCGGGCACCTTCGTAGGCTTGCCCTCGCCATCGAGCGCGACCATCACGAAGTCCGCGTGCGTGACGCGCTCCATCAGATCCGACAGATAGCGCTGCGCCCATGCCTCGACGCGCAATGTCATCGAGGTTCGGCCGACCTTGGTGATGTCGATATAGACGCACAGCGTGTCGCCGATCTTCATCGGCTTGGCGAAGGCCATTTCCTTGACTGCGGCTGTCACCACGCGCCCCTTGGCGCGCTCGGCAGCACGGATACCACAGGCAAGGTCCATCTGTGCCATCACCCAGCCGCCGAAAATGTCACCTGCCGCATTCGCATCAGCAGGCATGGCCAGCGTGCGCAGCGTCAGTTCGCCAACCGGCATCACATCTGTTCTATTCATGGTCCCCTCATGGCAACGTCCAAAACAGACCTAGCCGTGCCGTCCGTCCGGTACAAGTGGAACATCAACAAGGACACGCTGGAGCAAACGTTTTCATGTGCTTAACACACGTTCCTGACTCACCTTGATCAGAAGTTGAATCAGTTTCTCAACCTGCCAATACGGCTCTCACGCGAGGCGGAGAGCAACGACCCCTGAGACAATCAGCAGCGCTGCCAACACGCGCCACCGTGACATTGCCTCACCAAGCATCACCACCGAGATCAGCATGGCGAACAGGATCGACGTTTCGCGCAAGGCGGCAACTGCCGCAATAGGCGCTTTTGTCATCGCCCACATCGCAATCCAGTAGGCAATGCCGCTGAGAAACCCGCCCAGCAATCCGATCTTCCATTCCGGCAGCATGATGCGAACGACCTTGGGGCCGCGCAACATGATGCAGAAGAACATCGACCAGATGCCCTCAAGCACAAACAGCCAGACGGCATAACTGGTCGCATCAACTGAAGAGCGCGCACCGGAGCCGTCGCTGATCGTATAACCGGCGATGAATACCGAGGTGAGCAGCGCATAGAACACGGCCCGCCCGCGAAAGGCATCTGCCTTTTCGTTGCCGCGATAGGACATCAGGAACACGCCACCACACAACAGGACGATCCCACCGAGCGTGATTGGCCCCGGTGCTTCGCCCAGCAGTATCGCGCCGCCGATCGTCGTCAGCAGAGGTGCAGTGCCCCTTGCCAGCGGATATGCCAGCGTCAGATCGCCCAGTTCATAAGCCCGGGTCAGATAATATTTGTAGCCGGTGTGAAAACACAGCGACAGGCAGATCCAGCCCCAGGTGACGCCATTCGGCATCGACACGAACGGCAACAGCGGCGCAGCCACCAAACCCGTGCCGAAGCTCATCAGGGAGATCGAGGCAAAGCGGTCGAGCCGCACCTTCAGCAGCGCATTCCATGACGCATGCATCAACGCCGCTGCCAGCACTGCAAGGAATACACCTATGCTCACGGCGTCTCCACCGTGACCATCTCAGAACAGTAACCGAGGAGGCATGCCAGCATTGCGTCAGGACCAGAGCTGCAGAACATCGTGACAAGCCATAGCATGCACGGTCTCCAATGAGCAAAGCCGACTAAGTCAAAACACGTATTCCGACCAAATATGCGCAAATCACATCCGCCTCGCCAGCGATCAAGATTTGTTTCATCGTCGTCATTTGACGACATTTTTGCAAATCTCCGCTTGCCGAGTGTTCGATTTCACACAATCATGCTGGAGGAGGGTCCAACTGGGGAAATTGCGCTCGCGCGCCTGGCAATGAGGAGTACGTGTATGCCTGCCACCCCGCCTCCGGTCACGCTCGACACCATTCGGGTGTTTGCACCGCATGACCTTGCTCACATGCAGTCCGTCATCGAAGCCGTCAGCCACGAGCTGGGCATCCCGCCGCACGACCACGCTCGCCGCGAGGCGCTGGCGGATCGCGTGCTTTCGGCCTATGCGCGCGGCAACCGTCTGCCGCTGAACATGGTCAGCGCCGGGTTGGCAGAGCGAGTCTAGCCAACCTCGTCCTCGGGGTGGCCATGGACGGTCGCGACACGTGCCAGAGTTCAAGGGCTATGCTTCATCACTTGCCCGGTCGCCCGGTCTTCCGTGAGCGCCGGCTTTCCTTGCGTATATCTGCCGGATCTTCATAGCTGCCGATACCGATGCGCTCGCGCTTGATGCCCTTCGCCTCGTTCTGCGGCTTGTCCGGCAATCTGCCCATAACCGGTTTCTCGGTACGGCCTACCGTCATCTCGTCGAGCGAATTGCGCCTGAACATGCCCGGACCAGCTGGTGTGGCGTGATCGCCTGACGTTCCCATCTCGTCGAGATCTGGTTTCTTGAAAAGTCCGGCATCTTCGACGGCCCGGTGGCGCGCCTTGCCCTTGTTGTGCTGGCCCTTGCGCCGTCCCGAATCCGGGCTTTCCATCTCAACCTCCCGCGCCAGCGGGTCATCGGAGATCGCCAGCTCCGCTTCCCGCAGCCGCTTGAGTTCGTCGCGCAACCGCGCCGCGCGCTCAAAGTCGAGGTCGGCAGCCGCGTTGCGCATTTCTTTTTCGAGATGTTCGAGATGAACCTTGAGGTTCGCACCGACGAGCTGGCCGTCCTTGGTGACATCAGAAATGTCCGGTCGCACATGATCGCGCTCGTAGACCGAGTCGAGAATGTCGCCGATGTTCTTCTTGACGCTCTCCGGCGTGATGCCGTGTGCCTCGTTGTACGCCACCTGCTTCTCGCGGCGGCGGTTGGTTTCGGCCATCGCCCGTTCCATCGAGCCGGTGATGTTATCCGCGTAAAGCACGACCTTGCCGTCGACGTTACGCGCCGCACGGCCGATGGTCTGGATCAGCGACGTCTCCGAACGCAGAAACCCTTCCTTATCGGCATCGAGGATCGCCACGAACCCGCATTCGGGAATGTCGAGTCCCTCGCGCAGCAGGTTGATCCCGATCAGCACATCGAACGTGCCCAGCCGCAGATCGCGCAGGATCTCGATCCGCTCGAGCGTGTCGATATCGGAGTGCATGTAGCGCACGCGCACGCCTTGCTCGTGCAGATATTCGGTCAGGTCTTCCGCCATCCGCTTGGTCAGCACCGTGCAAAGCGTGCGATAACCCTTTGCTGTCGTCTCGCGAATCTCGCCAAGGACATCGTCAACCTGGCTCTTTGCCGGACGCACTTCGACGGGCGGGTCGATCAGGCCGGTGGGGCGGATCACCTGCTCGGCAAACACGCCGCCAGCCTCCTCCATCTCCCAGCCGCCCGGCGTTGCGGACACAGCCACGGTTAGCGGGCGCATGGCGTCCCACTCCTCGAAGCGCAGCGGCCGGTTGTCCATGCATGACGGCAGACGGAAACCATATTCGGCCAGCGTCGCCTTACGTCGGAAGTCGCCGCGATACATTGCGCCGATCTGCGGCACCGTCACGTGGCTTTCGTCGATGAAGACGATGGCGTTGTCGGGCACATATTCGAACAGCGTTGGCGGTGGATCGCCGGGACGTCGCCCCGTCAGATAGCGCGAATAATTCTCGATGCCCGTGCACGAGCCCGTTGCCTCCAGCATTTCGATGTCGAACCTCGTGCGCTGTTCAAGCCGCTGCGCCTCCAGCAGGCGCCCTGCCCGCTCCAGTTCTTCCAGCCGCCACTTCAGCTCTTCTTTGATCGACTTGGTCGCCTGGGTCAGCGTCGGTCGCGGCGTCACATAGTGCGAATTCGCATAGATCTTCACGCTTTTCAGGTCGCCGGTTTTCTGCCCGGTCAACGGGTCGAATTCGGTGATCGATTCGATCTCGTCGCCCCACATGGAGATGCGCCACGCGCGGTCTTCCAAGTGAGCCGGGAACAGTTCGATCGTATCACCACGCACCCGGAATGAGCCGCGCGTGAAGTTGATGTCCTGCCGCTTGTATTGCTGCGCCACGAGGTCGGCGAGCAGCTGCCGCTGGTCGAGCTTGTCGCCAATCTCCATCTGGAACGTCATCGCGGTGTAGGTTTCGACCGAGCCGATACCGTAGATGCACGACACGGACGCCACGATGATCACATCGTCGCGCTCCAGCAGCGAACGCGTCGCGGAGTGGCGCATCCGGTCGATCTGCTCGTTGATCGACGATTCCTTTTCGATGAATGTATCCGTCCGGGGCACATAGGCTTCCGGCTGGTAGTAATCGTAGTAGGAAACGAAATATTCCACCGCATTGTTGGGGAAGAAGCTTTTGAACTCCCCGTACAATTGCGCCGCCAATGTCTTGTTGGGTGCGAGGATCAGCGCAGGGCGCTGTGTTTCCTCGATTACCTTGGCCATGGTGAAGGTCTTGCCCGAGCCGGTCACGCCCAACAGAACCTGCGTGCGGTCCTGCTCCGCAACGCCACCGACAAGATCCTTGATCGCCGTCGGCTGATCGCCGGACGGAGTGAACTCGGTCTCCATCCGAAATTCGATACCGCCTTCGGATTTTTCCGGACGCACGGGGCGATGCGGCACCCATGCTTCCTGGCGCAAATTCGGGTCGCCGCCTTCGATCAGGCGCGACAGCGCCGCCACGGTTGCCGTAACGCCCGACGACGATAACTGCCCGACATCCTCCAGCGAGATATCCAACCCAGCCACCGGATTGAGGCCCGCAGCCGCGCGCTCCTTCGGCGACGCAGCCCCGCCCATCGAAGTCCCGCGCGACGATCGTGTCGCGCTTGAAGAACGTTCCGGGATCTTCTTCTTGGGCTTTGGGGCCGGCTGCGCTTCCGCCTCGCGCTCGATCTGCTCTGCCCAGTCGGCAATCGAGCCTGTCAGCGGTGTGCCCGAGAATTCGGCCTGAGGCGCCTCGGCAAGGCCGCCATGATCCAGCGTCTCCGAGGCGTCAAGAAAATCCGTCAGCGGGCTTTTGCGCGACCGCGCGCCGAACTCGGCATCCTTCGCGCGCGAAGTGTTGTTTTTGTCAGAAGCTTTGGCCATGGCGGGAATATGGGCAGAGTCTGCACGAATGGGAAGGCCCGACCGCCGCGCCACGGCCCCTCGGTGCCCGGTGCTGACAGGAGGATGCGCCAAAAATCTCGCGCCGATGCGCACGTACCATTTCGATACTGGGCCACAGACGTTTATCTTGCGGAAGCGTTGCGCGCGCGTCGCGATTCAGCGTTCTCCGGTAATCATCCGAGAGACTGTCTTTGGTGAGAATCCGATAGTTGCCACTCAGGGCAATCAGGCCATGGTCGTACAACCGGTGAATGGCGGTACACATCAACGCAGTGTTTTCGATGCAATCGGGTCCACCGCGGCCAAGCGGAAAGATATGGGCGGCATCCGCTAAAAACCTTCCCCTCCCAGCGACTGACGTGGTGAAATAGAAATGCATCTGCCATCATAGCGCGCGATCGCGATTTGTCTCAGTAGCGCTCTCACTCATTCACTTCTGAACGGTAATGCTCGTAGCCGGTCGCCACCAGACTTCCTGCTGCGTCCGCGCCTTCCAAAATGACCCAAGCCAAGACAAACCCCGCCAAAAATGACGGGGTTTGTCAGCGGCCCGATGGGGCCAGCTGGCCCCATTTTTTATTCTGCAGCCGCCAAAAGGCTGGCGTTTCCGCCAGCGGCGGTAGTGTCGACACAGATCGCGCGCTCATGAGCATAGGCAGCCGGCTCAATCTTGCCTGTAACCAGCGGAATAATCGGCCCTTCCCGGTTCGCCAAAGCTTGCCGCACCGGGCGCAACTGCTCATCGGAGGCTGCGAACGCGACAAGGTCCAGCCCCAATCCAGTCAGGTGCTCCGGCGAAACCGTGCCTTCAAGGACTTCCACCGGAAGACCCTTGCCGAGCAGAGGAGCCAGCGCAGCCCGCGCGCCGGGCATCACGGCAAGCACAGAATTTCCTGCCGCCAGCGCCTGAACTGACTGCGACAACAGCGTGTCCTCACCCGGCCCCATGCAGAGCACGCGTCCACGCGGCGTCAAAACCAGCGTATTCGACTCGCCCGTCGGCCCAGGCAGATCGACCGCACCGAGCTCCGCAACGGCAGAGGCAGCGATTGCGTCCGTCGCCTTGCCACGCAAATGCTTGCGCAGGATCGCAACCCGATCATGTCTGGTCGCCCAGCCGCCATGCAGCGCATCTGGCACATGATCCGCAAGAGCGGTCAACGAGACTGGCTGCCCCTCCTTCAGCATCTCCCCCGAGCCGCTCCCTTTCCGGAAACGAGCCAGATAAAGAGGCCCACCAGCCTTTGGTCCTGTGCCCGAAAGACCCTCGCCACCGAACGGCTGGGAGCCGACAACAGCTCCGATCTGATTGCGATTGATGTAGATATTGCCGACGCGAATATTGTCGACGATATGCTGAACACGGGCGTCGATCCGGGTATGCAGGCCGAAAGTCAGACCATATCCCTTGGCATTAACGTCGGAAATGACCTTATCCAGCTCATCGGCCGCAAACGTTGCTACATGGAGCACCGGACCGAACATCTCGCGGTTCATCTCGCCGATGCCAGCGACGCGGATGATGTGTGGTGCAACGAACCGCCCTTCTTCCGGACTATCCAGCTGGTCAACGACCTTCCCTTTTGCCTCCATATCCTTGCAATAGGACAGCAGCGCCTGGCGTGCTTCATCGTCAATGACCGGTCCAACGTCAGTGGAAAGCTGCCACGGGTCGCCAAGCTCCAGGGCGTGCATCGCACCCTGAAGCATTTCCATCATTTTCGTCTCGACATCCTTCTGGATGTAGAGAACGCGCAAGGCTGAGCAACGCTGCCCTGCGCTCTGAAACGCGGACGACACCACGTCACGCACTGCCTGCTCTGGCAAAGCAGTCGAGTCGACGATCATCGCGTTGAGACCGCCGGTCTCTGCAATCAACATCGCATCGGGAGAAGCGGTTTTGGCCAATTGCCGCTCAATAATCCGCGCCACCTCGGTAGAGCCGGTGAAACACACGCCGGCGATCCTCGGATCAGCGGTCAGGGGTGCTCCGACAGAAGGGCCATCGCCGGGCAGAAGATGCAGTACATCCTGCGGAATGCCTGCCTCGTGCAGAAGGTCCACCGCACGCTGCGCAATCAGCGGTGTTTGCTCTGCAGGCTTGGCAATCACGGCGTTGCCTGTCACCAGTGCCGCTGCGACTTGCCCAGTGAAGATCGCCAGTGGGAAATTCCATGGCGAGATACAGGCGATGACGCCGCGCGCGACCCCGGTCTTGTCAGCACTTGCCGCCTGTCCGGCATAGTACCGGAGAAAATCCACAGCCTCTCGCAACTCGGCGATCGCATCGCCGAGAGTCTTGCCGGCCTCGCGCCCGCAAAGTGCAAACAGCTCGGCGGCATTTTCTTCATAGAGATCAGCGGCCTTCAGAAGTGCAGCAGCACGTTTTGCAACAGGCATCGCCGCCCACGCTTCCTGTGATGCAACGGCCTCGCCAACAGAGCGCGCTACATCAGCTGCTGCAGCCTCGACCACTGTTCCGACCACTTCCTGCGGACGTGCCGGATTTACGACGTCACGCCCTGCCCGATCGTTGGTGCCCGCATGCCACCGGTAGGGTGACGCAAATGCCCCGCGCGCTTTTTCCAGCTGCTCCAGGGTCATTGCATCCGTAAGATCCCACCCGCGAGAATTGCGCCGTTGGGTGCCAAAAATATCAAGTGGCCTTGGCAATGCTGGGTTGGCCGATTGTGTCTCCTGCTCAACCGTCGCAAACGGATCATGCGCCACTTCTTCAGCGCTGACCGCCTTGTTGACGATCTGATGCACGAATGACGAATTGGCGCCATTTTCCAACAACCGTCGGACAAGGTAGGCTAGGAGGTCAGAGTGCGCGCCGACTGGAGCATAAATCCGACAGCGCGTTCCGTCTGCCTTGCGGATCTCTTCGTGCAGCGACTCGCCCATGCCATGCAGACGCTGGAACTCAAAGGCCTTCTTGTCACTTGCCATCGCCAAAATGGCCGCCGCAGTGTGCGCGTTATGCGTTGCAAACTGCGGATAGATCCTGTCGGTCATTCCGAGCAGTTTCCGTGCACACGCGATGTAGGAAACGTCAGTGTTCTGCTTTCGGGTGAAAACCGGATAGCCTTCAAGGCCCATGACCTGCGCGCGCTTGATTTCTGTATCCCAATAGGCGCCCTTCACAAGACGAACCATGATGCGACGGTCGAGTTTGTGTGCCAGCGCATAAAGCCAGTCGAGCACAAAGGGCGCGCGCGGCCCATAGGCCTGAACGACTACGCCAAATCCGCTCCAGCCCGCCAGACGTGGGTCAGAAAGAACGGCCTCGATGACATCCAGTGAGAGATCGAGACGATCCTGCTCCTCTGCGTCGATGTTCAGCCCCATATCCGCCTCGCGCGCGGCAAGCGCCAGCTCCAGCAGGCGCGCCGAAAGCACTGGCAGCATGGTTTCCTTCTTGGCGACCTCATATCTTGGATGAATGGCCGACAATTTTACCGATATTCCGTGATTTTTCACGATATCGCCATGAGTTGCCCCCGGCTTCAAAGCCGTGATCGCGTCGGCATAGGCCCTGTGATAGCGCAGCGCATCAGCTTCGGTCCGCGCAGCCTCGCCGAGCATGTCGAAGGAATAGGTGTAGCCCTTGTCACTGTACCCGCGACCGCGCTTGATCGCTTCCTTGATCGTACGTCCGAGAACGAATTGCTCGCCCATCTCCCGCATTGCCGCAGATACAGCCTTGCGGATAACCGGCTCGCCAAGTCTGCGAACCATCGCACGCAGGGTGCGCTCGATACCGCCTTCGCCTTCTTCCAGCACGCGGCCCGTCAGCATCAGCGCCCAGGTAGACGCATTGACGAAGATGGAAGAAGACTCTCCGGAGTGGGAAGACCAGTCGTGTGGCGCGATCTTGTCTCGGATCAGATCATCCATCGTCTCTGAGTCGGGAACACGCAACAGCGCCTCGGCAAGACACATCAGCGCCACGCCTTCGCTCGTCGACAATCCATACTCCGACAGAAAGACTTCCATCAGTTGCGGGTTCGATGCCTGACGCACCGAACGAACGAGGTCTGCGGCCCGCGAAGAAATGGCCCCACGCGTGCCGACATCCAGTGCGGCGACGCCGACCAGTCGTTGCAGCGCGTCACTCTCGTCGACGATGGTGTTGTGGCGAAGGGTTGCGCGAAGCGCATCGAGCTGGTGCGTGGGCATGTCGATCCGTCAAGCTGGAGGGAAGATCAAAGCCCATCCTAGCATGACGCCTCACTGAACTCCGCCCAAAGAGGTCGACGCGCTAGACCAAAAAACCTATCATGACGACAAATTACGGAGCAATCAGGCTGAAATTTCCATGTCAGAAGATCAACTGGACCGCATCGACCGCAATATCCTGGCAACGCTGGCCAAAGACGGACGACTTTCGATGGCAGAACTTGGGTCGCGCGTCGGCCTCTCCAAAACACCGGTCCAGGCGCGCGTGCGGCGTTTGGAGCAAAATGGCTTTATCCGAGGCTATGTTGCCATCATCGATCGCGAGCGCATGGGCGAAGGTCATGTCGCTTTCGTGCAGGTGAAACTATCCGACACCCGGTCGGCGGCTCTGGACGCGTTCAACAAGGCGATTCTGGCTGTGGCAGAGATCGAACAGTGCCACATGATCGCGGCCAGCTTCGATTACCTGCTGAAAGTGCGCACGCGTGACATTGCAGCTTACCGCCGCGTGCTTGGCGAGCGGATTTCGGCGCTACCGCATGTCGCCCAGACCTCGACCTACGTCGCGATGGAAACGGTGAAGGACAAATAGAAGCTCACCCATCCCGCGGGAGGTGAAACCGGTATTCACTGTGTTGGTGATAGCGCTCTTCCGGACGCAAAATCGCTTGTGGGAAATAGGGGTGGTTAGGCGAATCGGGCCAGACCTGAGGCTCAAGACAAAACCCTGAGAACCTTTGATATCGCACGCCATCAAGGCCTGCGGCCGAGGGCGGCTCGGCGTCCCCGGTAAAGAGCTGTACGCCCGGCTCCGTGGTCCACACTTCCATTTCAATTCCGGAGCGCTCGCTTTGCACCCACGCAGCCTGCCTGAATGTCCCGCGCGCGGCTACAAGACAGAAATTGTGATCATAGCTGCCATTTCCGCTGGCGTCCCGAATTGTCCGCGGCAGAAAGAAATCAAACCGCGTATCTTTGACGGGCAGTACCGCGCCGGTGGGAATGTTGAACGTGTTTACAGGCGTATAGGCCTGCGCGGCAATTTGCAGCCGGTGATCAAGGATATCCCCGGCCCCTCCATTTTCGAGATTGAAATAACAATGTGACGCGATGTTGCAGAGGGTCGTTCTATCGGTAGTTGCCTCGATCTCCACTCGCAGCGCGGACGATGATGTGATGCGGTAGGTGCAAGTGACACTCAATGTCCCAGAGAAACCCATCGTCCCGGAAATATTCTCCACAGATAGTGTGACGAAGTCCTCGCCACACAAGCGAACGGCCCAGACCTGCCGATCAAGGCCATCACGCCCGCCATGCAACGTGTTGCCATTGTCATTGGTGTCGGCCTGGAATCGCTCGCCCTCGATGACAAACTTGCCACCTGCAATCCGGTTGGCGTAGCGACCCACAATCGCGCCGAAATAAAGCGAGTGTTGGAGGTAGCTTTCAAGCTCCGGGAACCCCAGCACCAACGGGAATGGATGCTCCTCAAGGCGAAGATCCTGGACGGCAGCGCCATATGTCAGAATCCACGCACTGAGATTTCCATTGGAAATGGCTATCCGGTGGACTGGCTCACCCTTTGGCGTCTTCCCGAATGGCTCCCTGCCCATCGCCAGCCCCAAGCCATCTCGTAGCGAGTCGCGTCCATCGACATGATCAGAGGCCGAGGCCCCCGATACAGACATATTTGGTGTCGAGGTAGTCCTCGATACCCTGATGCCCACCCTCGCGGCCCAATCCTGATTCCTTGACACCACCAAACGGCGCCTCAGGCGTCGTGATCAGGCCTTCGTTTACACCGACCATACCATATTTCAGCCCTTCCATCACCCGGAAGGCACGTCCCAGATCGCCGGTGTAGAAGTAGCAAGCCAGGCCGTACTGAGTGCTGTTTGCCAGCGCCACCGCTTCATCCTCCTCGTCAAACCGGAAGACCGGCGCGACCGGACCAAAGATTTCCTCTTCCATGAAGCGCATTGTCGGGTTTGCCTCGGAAATCACTGTCGGCTGGAAAAATGAACCGCCTAGCTCATGGCGTTTTCCGCCCGTCACGATCTTTCCGCCCTTGGCAGAAGCGTCCGCGATCAATTCTTCAACCTTCTCGACCGCCTTCAAATCAATCAACGGTCCCTGCTGGACACCGTCTTCAACGCCGGGGCCAACCTTGAGTTTCGCTGACGCTGCCGCAAATTTCTCGACGAACTCGTCATAGACTCCGGCCTGAACAAAAAAGCGGTTGGTGCACACGCAGGTCTGACCGGAGTTACGATACTTTGCCATGATGGCCCCTTCGACCGCACGATCGATATCGGCATCATCGAAGATCAGGAATGGGGCATTGCCTCCCAGTTCCATCGACACCTTCTTCACGGTAGCCGCCGACTTCTCAATCAACACCTTGCCGACTTCTGTCGATCCGGTGAAGGTCAGCTTCTTCACGATAGGATTCGCGCAAATCTCGTCGCCGATTTCGCCTGCCGCCCCTGTAACGATGTTCACCACGCCAGCGGGAATGCCCGCTTCCTCGCACAAGGCGCCCCAGGCCAGCCCGGAATAAGGTGTCTGCGAAGCAGGTTTCACAACGCTGGTGCAACCGGCAGCAATCGCCGGACCGATCTTGCGCGCCAGCATCGACGACGGGAAGTTCCACGGCGTGATAGCTGCGATCACTCCGACCGGCTCGCGCGTGACAATGATCCGCCGATCCGCCCAAGGGCTTGGCACAACGTCGCCATACGTCCGCCGGGCTTCCTCGGCAAACCAGAGGACATAGGCGGCGGATGCCCCGATCTCACCTTTCGCCTCGGCCAGCGACTTGCCCTGCTCAAGTGTCAGAAGCTGTGCGAGCGCATCCTGATTGTCGAGGATCGCGTCATGCAAATTGCGCAATAGCTTCGAGCGCTCCAGCGCCGTGGTCTTTCTGAAGGTCGCGAATGCTTTGTCGGCGGCTTCAATAGCGCGGCGGGTTTCGGCCTTGCCGCATTTCGGCACAGTGCCCAGCTTTTGACCAGAAGCAGGATTGATCACATCGATCGTAGCTCCGCTGTCGGCCTGCACCCACTCCCCCCCAATGAGGTTTGCCTGACGCATATAGGGGTTTGTTTTCTCGAGCATCTGCTACCTTCCCGCGCAATTCGCGCCTCACCGTGATATTCGGTCCAGTGCAAAATAATAGCGCGCAACAATCCGTGCGTTCAATCCCACTTGGCCGCCGCCGCTCACACATCACATCTCCAGCTGGCGTCACCCGCTTTCGTCTGCTCGCCTTCTCCCCTATATGAGACAGGCAACGAAGGAACACGAATGCTCCGCTACGTCTCGGCACTTGCTGCCATTCTTTTCCTCACCATCTCACCAGCCGCCGCGACAGAGGCCGGATGGGCTCTCCTTCGACAAGGTGGACAGATCGTTCTTCTTGTTCACGCAAATGCTCCGGGAATAGGAGACCCGACCCATTTCGACATCGACAATTGCCGCACCCAGCGAAACCTGTCGGAGCGTGGACGCCAGCAGGCAAGACGCATCGGTGCGCTTTTCGCCGCCCGTGCGGAGCCCGTCGAGAAAGTTTACTCAAGCCGTTATTGCCGCGCGCTGGATACGGCACGACTGGCGTTTGGAGACAGGCTGGTTGAGCCAACAGATGCGCTCAACCAGCTCCCGCAGGACCCTGACGCGGCCAAGCTCGCGTCAGCTGCCGTAATGGAGCTGATTCGGGATTATGACGGATCTGGCACGCTCGTTCTCGTAACCCATCCTGAGAACGTCGCGGCTTTTGTCGGCACAACGCCACGAGAGGGCACAGCGATCATCGTGGAGCAGCAGGGCGACGGCCTGCGGCAGATCGGACGCATTGTCTTCAACTGACCTTTGGGCCCTGGAGCGACGGCAAAACAAGCTTTTTACCCCGTCGCCCTTTTCCTGCCCACAAAAAGCGACTAGAGAGCCGCGATACCCAAATGACATGCCCTGAATCTCAGAGGGAAGCACAGTGACAACAACATTCGACAAAGTGGCCGACATCATCGCTGAGACCAGCGAGATAGATCGCGACACCATCACCCCGAAAAGCCACACGATTGATGACCTCGGCATCGACAGCCTGGACTTTCTTGACATCGTCTTCGCCATCGACAAGGAATTCGGCATCAAGGTTCCGCTCGAAAAGTGGACCCAGGAAGTTAACGACGGAAAAGCTCCCGCCGAGGAGTATTTCGTCATGGAAAATCTCTGCGCGAAAATTGACGCGCTGGTTGCCGCCAAGAACGCCTGACGCGCTTTGGCGCGCACCGAATATGGGTCGGATATGAGCGCACGAGACGTCGTCATCACGGGCATTGGTCTGGTTTCCTCTCTCGGAGAGGGAGCGGAGCGCCATTGGGAAGTCCTCAGGGCGCCCGGTGCCAAACCAGTCTATGACGCCGATATCTTCCACCCCTATACGATCCATCCCCTCCCGGAGATCGAGTGGGGCCAGCAGATCGCCAAACGGGGCGATCAGCGCCAGATGGAAACCTGGCAACGGCTTGGAACCTACACCGCTGGCGTAGCCTTGGGCGACGCTGGCGCGAAGGATGACGAACAGCTGTTGGCGACAATGGACATGATTGTGGCCGCTGGCGGCGGCGAGCGTGATGTCAACGTCGACCAGGCGATTCTCGACGCCGCCCTGTCCCGCAATGATCGTGACGTTCTGCTCAATGAAAAGCTGACAACCGAACTGCGTCCAACGCTGTTCCTCGCTCAACTTTCCAACCTGCTGGCTGGAAATATCTCGATTGTCCACAAGGTCACAGGCTCTTCGCGGACATTCATGGGCGAAGAAGGCGCGGGCGTGTCAGCAATCGAAACCGCTGTTGCCCGCATTCGCTCGGGTCAGTCGAGTCATGTGCTTGTTGGCGGTGCCTTCCAGACTGAACACCCCGACATGCTTCTTGCCTACGAACTTGGCGGCTTCCTCCACCGTAAACGCTGGAAGTCGATCTGGAAGCGTGCCGCGAATGACGGCGGCGGCGTTATTACCGGTTCCGGAGCTGCATTTCTCGTACTGGAAACACGCGAACATGCCGAAGCGCGCGGCGCGCGCATCTATGCAGTTATCGAACGCGTCGCCTCGGGCCGTTCGAAACGTGCCGACGGAAATCTCAGCGATGCGATTTCCGGACTGGTGCGGGCGTTGGACCTTCCGGAAGACCAGCTTCTGGCAATCTCCGGCGCATCGGGCGCACATGTGGCAACCGGCGCCGAGCGCAGCGCACTGGCCAGCGCAGGCAAGTTTGCCGTTCGCGGTTTCTCGTCGCTCACCGGCCACATGAAAGAAGCGCAGTTCCCGTTCGCGATTGCCCTTGCAGCGCTTGCGATCCACAACAACGCGCCCTACCCGCCATTCGACGCTGAGAATGAGTCGGAACTCAATGGGGGCCCGGTGGACGCGGCACTCGCAACCGCTATCGGCTACAGCCGGTTCGAGGGTGCTGCCCTCGTCGTCAAGGCGTAATTCGGAGGCAGCCATCATGTCCAGCAACACGGATCACCTCGGCAGGCCCATTGTCGCCATTACTGGTATTGGTCTCGTCACCTCTCTCGGCCAGGGCATCAAGGACAATTGGGCGGCCCTGACCGCAGGTCGTTCGGGCATCCACCCGATCACCCGCTTTCCGACAGATCACCTGTCGACAACCATCTCCGGGACGGTCGACTTTCTTGCGTCCAGCAACAAGGGCGCAAGCGCGCTGACCTACGAACTCGCCGAGCTTGCTGCTCGGGAGGCCGTGTCCGGAGCCAGCTTGAACGTCAACGATTTTGCCGGTCCACTCTTTCTTGCCTCTCCTCCCATCGAACTGGACTGGCATGAGCGCCTTTCACTCTATGACACAGCAGACCTGACACAGCCTGTCTACGAGCGTCTGCTTGCAGCCGCGCGCGAGCATATGCGCAGCGACACTTTCGAGGCGTCGCAGTTCGGCTCAATCGCGGATCGACTGTCAGACCGCTTTGGTGCCCGCGGCCTTCCGATCACGCTCTCAACGGCATGCGCTTCGGGCGCGACCGCAATCCAGCTCGGCGTGGAAGCAATCCAGCGCGGCGAGACCAGCCGTGCTCTGGCTATCGGCGCGGATGGCTCGGCAACTGCGGAGGCGCTGATCCGCTTCTCGCTCCTCTCCGCATTGTCGACGCAGAACGAGAACCCCGAGAAAGCTTCGAAACCCTTCTCAAAGGATCGCGACGGTTTTGTGCTTGCCGAAGGCGGCGCAGCACTTGTCCTGGAATCGCTTGAAAGCGCCAAGGCACGCGGCGCCAAGGTTCTCGGCATTCTGAAAGGTTGCGGCGAAAAAGCCGACGATTTCCATCGCACCCGCTCCAAGCCGGATGGCTCGCCTGCAATCGCCGCTGTTCGAGCCGCGATTGCCGACGCAGGGCTCCACGAAGACGAAATCGACTACGTAAATGCTCACGGCACATCGACGCCAGAAAACGACAAGATGGAACATCTGTCGCTGTCAACCGTGTTTGGCGAGCGCATCAAGCAGATGCCGATCTCGTCGAACAAGTCGATGATCGGCCATACGCTTTCAGCAGCAGGTGCAGTCGAGGCAGTCGTTTCCGTGCTCACCATGCAGCACGGGGTGATCCCGCCGACGATCAATTACGACGTTCCCGACCCCGCAATCGAGCTCGACGTTGTGCCTAACGTCAAGCGCGATGCGTCCGTTTCGAGCGTGCTATCCAATTCGTTTGGCTTTGGCGGACAAAATGCCTGCCTTGTCATGACACGGGAACCGGTCTAGGTCCGTTCCGATTGTGCAGTCTCCCGGCCGCGCCATGTCGCGCCGGGATCCGACAGCCAGAGATAACACATCAGCGCGGCCTCAGCCTGACTGGCTCTGCCGCGCTTTGAGATAAAGGCGGTTTCCATGCGTGCATTGCAACTCATCGAAGACAGGCGTCTTGAAGCTGTCGATCTCCCGCCCCCGCCTGCTCCAGCGCTGGGTGAAGTGACGCTTCGTATCCAGGCAGTCGCGCTCAACCATATCGACGTCTGGGGCTGGCGTGGCATGGCGTTCGCCAAGCGCAAGATGCCGCTGGTTGTAGGAGCTGAGGCATCTGGCGTGGTTGAGGCTGTTGGCGAAGGCGTGTCCGGCCTCGCACTCGGCCAGCTCGTTTCGATCTACGGCGCGCGCACCTGCGGCCTTTGCAAGCATTGCCGCGAGAAGCGCGACAATCTGTGTGAGCATGTCAGCGGTGTTCACGGCTTCCATCTCGATGGGTTCGCGCAGGAACTGGTCAACCTGCCCGCTCGTCTGCTGGTCCCGGCGCCTCCCGGCGTCGACGCTGTTGGCGCAGCCGTAGCACCGGTGACATTTGGAACCGTCGAGCACATGCTGTTCGACAACGCCAAGCTTCAGCCGGGCGAGACCATTCTTGTCCACGCTGGCGGCTCAGGCATCGGTTCAGCTGCAATTCAGCTTGCCAAGCGCATGGGCTGCACCGTCATCACCACCGTCGGATCAGATGACAAGATCGAGAAGGCCAAGGCGCTTGGAGCCGATCACGTCATCAACTACCGCGAAGACCGCTTTGAAGGCGTCGTGCGCAAGCTGACGAAGAAGAAGGGCGTCGACGTCGTGTTCGAGCACGTCGGTGCGGATACATGGGCCGGGTCGATGCTGTGCATGAAGCGCGGTGCGCGCCTCGTCACCTGTGGTTCGACCTCAGGCGTCTCCACCAACATGAACCTGATGCAGTTGTTCCAGCAGCAACTGAAGATCTTCGGTTCATTCGGATGCCGTATGGAAAACATGGCCGATGCAATGCAGAAGATGGCCTCCGGCATCGTCCATCCGGTGATCGATACCGAAGTCGATTTCGACGGCATCGGCAAAGCGCTGGAGCGCATGGAAGGTCGTGACGTGTTCGGCAAGATCATCCTGCGGGTCGGGTGATGAGCGAGACGCGCGCGCCGTTTCTGCGGCCGCTGATTGCCCGCACCCTGCGCGGGCTGAAGCAGGCGGAATACTGGATCATTGCGCGCCTTGCTTTGGGCGTGTTGTGGCTGCTGCGCCGCCTGCCGGCCGATGCTGCGCTCAACTTGGCCGATAGGGTGGTGCGTCGTCTCGGCCCGTTGGTTGGCCGCCACCGCGTTGCACTCGACAATCTGCGTCAGGCCTACCCGGAAAAGAGCGAGCAGGAAATCGCCGAAATTGCCTCCGACATGTGGGGCAACATGGCGCGTCTGGCCGGCGAATACGTCTTTCTTGACCAGTTGTTCGACTTTGACCCGAACGCGGCGGAACCGGGACGTGTCGAAGTTGTCGGTGCCGAAACCTTCCTGCGCCTGCGCGACAGCGGTCGTCCGCATATTTTCTTCACCGCGCACAGCGGGAATTTCGAGCTTCTTCCGGTCGCCGCAGCCCGCTACGACCTCAAAGTAACGGCTTTGTTTCGCGCGCCAAATAACCCCTATATCGCCAAATACATCTTTTCGACGCGCGCGGAATCGATGGGCGAATTGCTCGCCTCGCGCGCCGGAGCCGCCTTCGGCCTCGCCCGCATTCTCGAGCGCAATGGCAATATTGGCGTTCTCGTCGACCAGAAGTTCACACGCGGCGTGAAAACCACCTTCTTTGGGCAGGCCTGCAACACCAGCCCGCTGGTGCCGAAGCTTGCGCGCCAATACGAATGCGACGTCTACCCCGCCCGCTGCATCCGCCTGCCCGGCAACCGCTACCGGCTGGAGATTCAGGATCCTCTGGTCCTTCCGCGCACCGAGAAGGGCACCGTCGACGTCAACGCCACCGCGCAATTGCTCAACGACACCGTCGAGGGTTGGGTGCGCGAACATCCCGGCCAATGGATGTGGTTCCACAAACGCTGGAAGATGGAGTGAGGTAAACTCGCCTGTCTGTCACTTCGGCAGCGGATTTCCTCACAACCCTGCAAACGCCGCCTGATGGAATGTCTGCACCGATGCGGGGTATCGGTACTCTATACCAATCGGACAAGCGTTCCTCGCCTGACACCCGGTGCAATGCTGTCCCTCCGGCCCGCGCACATATGCCAGGCATCGCTCATAGGCGAAACCAGCTGCGCTGAATGCATCTACCGGGCAGGCATTCATGCAAGGTTTTTCGACACATACGGCGCACGGATGATTCAATTGTTCAGCTTGTTGAATCTCGATCTCAGCATCGAACAACAACGCGCCGCGGAACGCATGCCACAGACCGTAGACCGGATGAATCAGCAATCCAATCGGAGACGGACGTAGCCGTTCGGCACGGATTGCCCATTGCTGAAACGGCGCATACGGCCGGTCGTTTGGCAGAAGGGCACGGGCACCCACCAGCGACGCAACCTCTTCCAGAACCGACCGCGACCATGCGTCGAGCGGATTAGCCAAATCCTGAGTCTGGGTGGAGCGCCACCGCTCAAAATGCGGCCAGTAATCCGCGCCACCGTGGCCGACGAGAACCACCGACCGTGCCGGCATGCCCAAAGGCCCGTTAGGCGCGTGATCCTCGGACGACAAGGCAACCGCACCGCGGACCATAAGGCCGCATGCCGTTAACGCGTCGTCGATTTGAGAGATCAGGTTGGGCACGGAATTTCTTCTCCGAGGGTGACATTATTTCGCGCAAGCGATACCGCTGGGACAGGCACGCTGTTAACGAAGAACACGCGCCTGTCTCTAGCTGTCGCGCATAGGGCCACGCCAGACATGATCATAGATGATATTGGCCACTTTAGCCCGGCCGGAATCGGGCTCTTTTCAGGTGAACGCGTCGGGCATCGATTCCTTCTTGCGCGCGACGAAATCATTGAGGCCATCGCGGATGCCGGGGTCGAGCGGCGGGGCCTCGTAGGAATCAAGCCAGTTGCGTGCCAACGCGTTAGCGCGTGTTTCGACCCGCTGCTGGCCTTCTGCCTGCCATTGCTCGAAGGAATTGTTGTCTGCGACCGTCGAACGGTAGAACGCCGACTGGAAATTGGCCTGAGTGTGGGCGCAGCCGAGGAAATGGCTGCCGGGGCCAACTTCCCGGATCGCGTCCATCGCCTGACCGTTTTCCGATAGGTCGACACCGGCGGCAAAGCGCTGCGCCATGCCGAGTTGGTCGATGTCCATCATGAATTTTTCGTAGCAGGAGGCCAGCCCGCCTTCGAGCCAGCCGGCGGCGTGGAGGACGAAATTGGTGCCGGCGAGCATGGTCGAATTCAGCGTGTTGGCGCTTTCATAAGCCGCCTGCGCATCCGGGATCTTTGAAGCGCACAAGGAGCCTCCGGTGCGGAACGGCAGGCCGAGACGGCGGGCGAGCTGCCCTGCCCCATAGGACACCAGCGACGGTTCCGGGGTACCGAAAGTTGGCGCGCCCGACTGCATCGAGATCGACGAGGCGAAGGTGCCAAACAGCACCGGCGCGCCGGGACGGATCAGCTGGGTAAACGCCGCGCCTGCAAGGACTTCAGCGAGCACCTGCGTCAGCGTGCCAGCGACCGTCACCGGGCTCATCGCGCCGGCAAGGATGAACGGGGTGATGATGGTGGCCTGATTGGCGCGGGCATAGACCTTGGCCGCGCCGAGCATGGTTTCGTCGAACACCATCGGCGAGTTGGCGTTGATGAGATTGATGAGCACGGTGTTCTGGTCGACGAACTCGTCGCCAAACAGGATTTTCGCCATCGCCACCGAATCCTCGGCGCGTTCGGGCGCGGTGACCGAGCCCATGAACGGCTTGTCGGACAACGTGATGTGGGCCAGCACCATGTCGAGATGGCGCTTGTTGACCGGCACGTCGACCGGCTCGCAGACGGTGCCGCCCGAATGGTGGATCGACGGCGCCATATAGGCGAGCTTCACGAAATTGCGAAAGTCCTCGATGGTGGCATAGCGGCGGTTGCCGTCGAGATCGCGCACGAAGGGCGGGCCGTAGACCGGCGCAAACACGGTGGCGTCGCCGCCGATCTGCACCGAGCGGGCCGGATTGCGCGCATGCTGGGTGAAGACGGACGGCGCGGTCTTCAGCAGCGACCGCGGCAGCCCCTTGGGGAAATGGACGCGCTCGCCGCGCACATCGGCCCCGGCATCCTTCCACAGCGCCAGCGCTTCGGCGTCGTCGCGAAACTCGATGCCGGTTTCCTCCAGCACGGTGTCGGCATTGGCCTCGATCAGCGCCAAGCCTTCCTCGTTGAGCACGTTGTAGACCGGAACTTCGCGCTTGATATAGGTCAGTTGCAGCCCCGCACCACCGCCGGTGCGCGCCGCACGTCGCGCCGCCGCACCACCACGTTCGCCGCGCCCTCGCCGTCCACCACCGTCTGTCTGGTCTTCCATAGCCGTTCCCCGTCTGCGCAGGCCCATGTTTGGTTGACTAGGATCGTAGGCCGGACGCGCCATAAAAACGGCCACTCCGCGTCAGAGCCTGTCGCAAAATCGACAGATAACGCAGTCGCTTTCCCGGCGCGGGACGTCGCAAATCAGCCAAGCAATCGTTCTTGTCACAGCTAAGATTCCGACAGAACAACAAGGCAGCGGCTATGTCTGCTGCTTTCGGGAGCCAAACATGTCTGACGATGAAATCATCCTTTCCGAGCTTTCCGACGACGAACTCGTCCAGCAGATGCACGACGACCTCTATGACGGGTTGAAGGAGGAGATCGAGGAAGGCACGCAGATCCTGCTCGACCGCGGCTGGCTCCCATACAAGGTTCTCACTGAGGCGCTGGTTGAGGGCATGCGCATCGTCGGCGAGGATTTTCGCGACGGCATCCTGTTCGTGCCGGAAGTGTTGCTGTCGGCCAATGCCATGAAGGCCGGCATGTTCATCCTGCGCCCGCTGCTGGCCGCCACCGGCGCGCCCAAGCAGGGCAAGCTGGTGATCGGCACCGTCAAGGGCGACATTCACGACATCGGCAAGAACCTTGTCGGCATGATGATGGAAGGCGCCGGCTTCGACGTGATCGACCTCGGCATCAACAATCCGGTCGAAAAATACCTCGCGGCAATTGAAGAACACAAGCCGGATATTGTCGGCATGTCAGCGCTGCTGACGACAACGATGCCCTATATGAAGGTCGTGATCGACACGATGAAGGAAAAGGGCATTCGCGACGATTTCGTCGTGATGGTCGGCGGTGCGCCGCTCAACGAGGAATTCGGCAAGGCCGTGGGCGCAGACGCCTACTGCCGCGATGCAGCCGTTGCGGTGGAGACGGCGAAGGATTTCATGAAACGCAGGCACAACGTCCGCGCCTCGGCGTGAGACACGGACATCGCGTCATGCGTTACGCAAGAGCTTGCCGGCGAGTGGTTAGTTAGCGGCACGTTCCACGCTTCGACCAGCGTCTTGTGTCGCCTGAACGGCGTTGGCAGTATCGCGACCGGCACCGCGAATGGTGTTTGCGCACCCCGCCGCAAAAGCAGTGACGAGAACGATGGCTGCAACTCTGGTAAACATACTGGATGTCATCTTGGCTCTCCGCATCATGACGCGCCAAGGGGGCGCGTAACTGGTGACGAACGCTCAACGCACGAACGCGGAAAAAGTTCTCGTGATCGCCTGTGGGATGATCGCACGCGAGGTACTGGCGGTGAAGGAGCGGCTCGGCTTCGACCATCTGGAGCTGACCTGCCTGCCGGCGGAATTTCACTACCGCCCCGACAAGATCGCCCCGGCGATGGATGCGGCGATCGAAAAGGCTAAGGCCGAGGGCTATCAGCATATTTTTGTCGGCTATGCCGATTGCGGCACCGGCGGCCATCTCGACGTGGTGTGCGAAAAACACGGCGTCGCGCGCATGGCCGGGCCGCATTGCTTCGCGTTCTATCAGGGCGAAGCGGCGTTTGCGAAAGTCGCCGATGGCGACATGATGTCGTTTTACATGACCGACTTTCTGTGCCGCCAATTCGATGCCTTCTTCATCAAGCCATTGGGACTGGATCGCCACCCGGAGCTGATCACGGATTTCTTCGGCAATTATGAGAAGGTCATCTATCTCGCCCAGACCGAAGATCCGGCGCTGGAACAGGTCGCCAAGGACGCCGCCGTCCTGCTCGGGCTCGGCTATGAAAAGCGTTTCACCGGCTATGGCGATCTGCAGCGCGATCTCGGCAAGTTGAAGTGAGACGCCCACGTCGCAATTGAGGGTGCGCGCGTCGTGGGCCAAACAGCTTGCCTGCCCGCCCTTCGGCAATCCTGTCTTCTGAGTGAGGAAGGAAACAGATGGCAGATCTGATCGTCGTCTACTGGCGGGATATTCCCGCGCAAGTGATTGTCAAGAAAGGCCGGCAGAACGCCAAACGCGAATTGCCGCTGCGCTTTACCGAAGCCATCGACATGTGCGCGATGCGCACCGGCGCGGGCGACACCGACGCCTATCTGGCCGAATGGCGCAAGGCCGAGCCGGTGCCCGTCTCCGACGATCTCGAAGCCGAAGCCGACAAGGCCGCCGCCGCGCTCGACGCGCAATTCGACCGCGACACGCTTGTGGCGCTGGTCAAGGCCGGCGGCCACCACGTCCATTCCTGACCCCGACCGTTTCAACGAGGACATCTCCATGACCCGCACCATTGTCGCCTCCGCGACCCGGGAAATCGTCATCGGCTTCGACCAGCCATTTTGCGTCATCGGCGAGCGCATCAACCCGACCGGGCGCAAGAAACTCGCCGCCGAGATGATCGCCGGCAATTTCGACACTGTGCGCAAGGACGCGCTCGAACAGGTGCTGGCGGGCGCGACGATGCTCGACGTCAATGCCGGCGTCACCGCCGTCGACCCCAACGCCACAGAACCGGGGCTGATGGTGCAAACGCTGGAAATCGTCCAAAGCCTGGTCGACGTACCGCTATCGATCGACTCGTCGGTGACGGCGGCAATCGAGGCGGGCTTGCGCGTCGCCAAGGGCCGGCCGCTGGTCAATTCGGTAACCGGCGAAGAGGAGAAACTCGAGGCGATCCTGCCGCTGGTAAAGAAATACGACGTGCCGGTGGTGGCGATCTCCAACGATGAGAGCGGCATTTCGATGGACCCGGACGTGCGCTTTGCGGTGGCGAAAAAGATCGTCGAGCGGGCAATGGATCACGGCATCAAGCCGGAAGACGTGGTGGTCGACCCGCTGGTGATGCCGATCGGCGCGCTCGGCGATGCCGGCCGCCAAGTGTTCGCGCTGCTGCGCCGGTTGCGCGAGGAGCTGAAGGTCAACACCACGTGCGGGCTGTCCAACATCTCGTTCGGCCTGCCGCATCGCCACGGCATCAACGCCGCCTTCATCCCGATGGTGATCGGCGCCGGCATGACCAGCGCGATCATGAACCCCTGCCGCCCGCAGGAGATGGAAGCCGTGCGCGGCGCCAACGTGCTGGCTGGAACAGATCGCGACTGCACGACATGGATCAAGACCTACAAGGATTTCAAGCCGGGCGAACACGCCGCCCCTGCCCCCGTCGCCAACGACGCCGCCCCCACCCGCCGGCGTGGCGGTCGCGAGGCACGGATGGCGAAGGCTTAAGGACGCACGACAGATGGCCACCACCGATCCGCTTGTTTTGTTCATGCCGTCGGGCAAACGGGGGCGGTTTGCCAAGGGGACCGTCGTGCTGGATGCGGCGCGGGAGTTGGGCGTTTATGTCGAGAGCGTCTGCGGGGGGCGCGCGACCTGCGGGCGGTGCCAGGTCATCGTGCAGGAGGGAAATTTCGCAAAGCACGGCATCACCTCGGCCAACGACCATCTGTCGGCCCGGGGCGCGAAGGAAGAGCGCTATGAGCGGGTGCGCGGGCTGGCGGATGGGCGGCGGCTGTCGTGTTCGAGCACCATCGAGGGTGATCTCGTCATCGACGTGCCGCAGGATACCGTCATCAACGCGCAGGTGGTCCGCAAGGCGGCGCTCGACCGGGTGATCGAGCGCAATCCGGCGGTGCAATTGTGCTATGTCGAGCTGGACGAGCCCGACATGCACAAGCCGCTCGGCGATCTCGACCGGCTCAAGAAGATGCTGGAACAGGACTGGCACTATCACGATCTGCAGGTCGCGCCGCATCTGCTGCACGAGGTGCAAAAAATCCTCCGCAAGGGCGAATGGGGCGTGACGGCGGCGATCCATCGCGACGGACCGACCGCGCGGCCGACGATCATCGCGCTGTGGCCGGGGCTGCACAACGAAGCCTATGGCATCGCCTGCGATATTGGTTCAACGACGATTGCGATGCATCTGGTGTCGCTGTTGTCGGGGCGGATCGTGGCTTCGTCGGGCGCGTCAAACCCGCAAATCCGCTTCGGCGAAGATCTGATGAGCCGCGTCTCCTATGTGATGATGAACCCCAACGGCCGGGAGGCGATGACGACGGCGGTGCGCGAAGCCGCCAACGAGCTGATTGGAAAAGTCTGCGCCGAGGGCGACGTGGCGCGCGACGACATTCTCGACATGGTGTTTGTCGGCAATCCGATCATGCACCATCTGTTCCTCGGCATCGACCCGACGGAGCTGGGACAGGCACCGTTTGCGCTGGCAGTGTCCGGCGCGGTCGATGTGCCGGCTTCGACGCTGGACTTGAGCGCCAATGCGGGCGCGCGCGTCTATCTGCTGCCGTGCATCGCGGGACATGTCGGCGCGGATTCGGCGGCGGCAGCGTTGTGCGAGGGACCGCACCGGCAGGACGAGATGATGATGGTGGTCGATGTCGGCACCAACGCCGAGATCGTGCTTGGCAACCGCGACCGGGTGGTGGCGGCGTCGTCGCCAACCGGCCCGGCCTTCGAGGGCGCGGAAATCTCGTCGGGCCAGCGCGCCGCGCCCGGCGCAATCGAGCGCGTGCGCATCGACAAGGACACACTGGAACCGCGCTTCAAGATCATCGGCGTCGACACATGGTCGGACGAGGACGGTTTTGCCGAAGCCTCAGCCCAATTGGGCGTCACCGGCATTTGCGGCTCGGCGATCATCGAAGTGATCGCGGAAATGTATTTGTCGGGGGTGATTTCCGAGGACGGCGTGATCGACGGCGCGCTGGCCGACAAGACGCCGCGCATCCTGCAGAACGGCCGCACCTGGTCGTATCTGCTGCATGACGGCACGCCGCGCATCACTGTGACGCAAAACGACGTACGCGCGATCCAGCTCGGCAAGGCGGCGCTTTATGCCGGGATCAAGCTGTTGATGGAAAAGCTCGGCATCGACCATGTCGACCGGATCAGCCTGGCCGGCGCGTTCGGCACCTTCATCGACCCGACCTATGCGATGGTGCTGGGGCTGATCCCCGATTGCGACCTCGACAAGGTCAAGGCGGTCGGCAATGCCGCTGGGCACGGCGCGCTGATGGCGCTGCTCAACCGCGACCATCGTCGCGAGATCGAGGACACGGTCACCCACATCGAAAAGATCGAGACCGCGCTGGAGCCGAATTTCCAGAGAATCTTCATCAATGCGATGGCGCTGCCCAACAAGGTCGATCCGTTCCCGTTTCTGGCGCAGCAGGTGACGCTGCCGCCGCGCCAGATCGAGCAGGATGCCGGCGACGGGACAGACAGCGCCGCCCAGCGCCGCCGCTCGCGCGAGGATCGCGCGGCACGGCGCAGCCGCACTTGACGCGATGCGGTGAACAGGTTTCAGTTTCGGCACGATTGCGGGGGATCCCATGCCGAGCCTGAAAGCCCATCTGTTTGCCTTCATCCTGAAGAACACCCGCAAGAAGGCGTTTCGCAGTGCCGACGGGCTGCACGCGTGGATCGCCAAATCGCGACCGAAACAGGACCATTGCCCGCCGGCAAAAATTGCGCAGCGTCTGGTAATCGAGACACGGGCGGTGCAGGCATTTCCCGTCTATGAGGCGTGGCCGAAATCAGGCGGCGCGACGCGGCGGGTGCTGTATCTGCATGGCGGGGCCTATTGCTTCGAAATGACGCCGTTTCACTGGAACCTTGTCGCGGAACTGGCCGAACGCCTCGACGCGCAGGTAACGGTGCCAATCTATCCGCTGGCTCCGGAACACCAGTTCGACGTGATCTACGGCATGGCGCGCGCTGTCTATCAGGACGTTATGGCAGACGAGCGAGAGGTGGTTCTGGCCGGCGATTCCGCCGGCGGCAACATGGCGCTGGTTCTGACGCTGATGGCCGCCGAGGAAGGTTGGAAGCTTCCCAGCCGATTGGCGCTGCTGTCGCCGAGCGTCGACATGACGCTGAAGAACCCAGCAACACTGGAAGCCGCCAAGCGAGACCCGTGGCTCGACGTCGACGGCGGGCGCGAATCCGTGCGGATTTATGCCGGCGGCCTCGAGTTTTCCGACTGGCGCATCAGCCCCGCCTATGGTGACCTCACCGCACTGCCGCCAACGCTGGTGTTCTCCGGCACCCGCGATTTGCTCTATCCCGACACGGAAGTGTTCGCGCAAAAGGCGACGAAGGCCGGCGCGCAAGTCGAACTGGTGACAGGCGATGGAATGATCCACGTCTGGCCCCTGCTCCCCATCCCCGAAGCGCGCGCGGCACGCGACAGAATGGTGGCGTTTCTGGCCGGGTAGACGCGGCGGCGACGTGCTAAAACTTTCCGGTTTCGCGAAAAGAGTCAAAGGTCGCCCGAATGTGATCAGCCGCGGCAAGGACTGGTGCAGATGCGTCTGGTGCGATGATCATCGCTAGATTGTATCGCGAAAGCGGCGGCAGCCCTTCTTCTGGTCCTAGAGCAACGATCTCATCGCCAATAAAGGACTTGGGCAAAGGCGCGACTGCGAGATCGGCAAGGATCGCGGCACGCTGACCGGCTGTATGTGCACTCATATAGGCAACCCGGTATTCACGCTCAGCGCGTCCAAGCGCCTCCAAAGCATCGGCACGCCATACGCAGCCCTCCTCCCACAGCGAGACAGGCAAAGGCGCGCGTAGATGAGCGCTGCCACCGCGTGCCCCAGCCCATACGATTGGCTCGGTCAATACGACTTCAGCACCGACCGGAATATTGCGACACGCAGTGACCAGCACAATATCAAGCGAACGTTCATTCATGCGCTTGTGCAGGTTGGCGGACATATCAATGGTTACATCCACGGCGATGCATGGATGAGAACGCGCGAACCGCTTGAGAACATTGGGCAAAACACGCTCGCCAAAGTCATCAGGCGACCCAAGCCGCACTACACCTGAAATGTCCGGCAGCACGAACTTGGCTACTGCCTCGCGGTTGAGCGCGAGAAGACGCCTCGCGTAACCCAGCAGGATTTCGCCGTCCGGCGTCAGAGTAACCGATCGCGCATCACGCCAGAAAACGGATACACCGAGAATCTCCTCAAGCTTCTTGATCTGCATGGAAACTGCGGACGGCGTTCTGAACACCGCATTTGCCGCGGTCGTAAAACTTCCGGTTTCCGCAATTGCAACGAAAGTGCGCAGCACTTCCAAATCCAGCAGCGGCAATGGGTGATGCAAGGGGGCGTTCATGGTGCGCTACGATTCAATATTCTTGAACAAAAGGATCACTTGATTTCGTTTGATTGAATACCCTCATTTCCCCATAGTCAAGTCAGACAAGATGCATTGAACAGCATCTTTCCTCCCCGGAAATGGAGTCGGCTATGTCTATCTTTCAGGCACTAGCGAACCTTACTTCGGACTACCGAGCCCGGCGCCGGCGCTACTACAACTATGTAACGCTCCGCTCCTTGCCGGTTGAAATCCAGAAGGATATTGGCTGGATGGAAGCTCTCGAGCGGGTAGAGCAAGACGCTCATTCAAGAAACGAATATTGAGCCGGGCTGATCGGGCGCCTGACAGTGTTGTTGATACGAATGAATTCATTCGCACTAAAATATTTGTCTCTTGAAGATGGGCCAGGCCATTGACAGTCCATCATATTTCGGATGACGCTTTGCTGATCGCGACATGACCTGTCTGCGGGCCGCTTTACCGCTGGGAGGCACAAGTGACCCCATCCAAGAACGTCAAACGCTCGATCGTTTTCTTCCTGATACCCGACTTCACCATGATTGCGTTCGCGACCGCGCTCGAACCGTTGCGCGCGGCAAACCGGATGCTCGGCTACGAGGCCTATCATTGGCGTATCGCAAGCGTGGACGGGAAGCCGGTATATGCCTCAAATCGGGTCGAATGCGCCGCCAACACGTCACTCGAAGAGGAGCGGCGCAAGATGGCTGGGCAAGACCGCCCATCCATGGTGATCGTCTGCTCTGGTTTAAACGTCGAGAAATACAGCCAACGCACCGTGTTTGCCTGGCTGCGCGAAGAGTATAATCGCGGCGTTGCGATAGGCGGCCTGTGCACAGGGGCGCATGTGCTGGCTCAGGCAGGACTGCTATCCGGCAGAAGATGCGCCATTCACTGGGAGAACCTCCCAGGTTTTTCGGAAACTTTTCCAAAAGCTAACGTCTACGCCGATCTTTTTGAGGTTGATGGCAACATCTACACCTGCGCCGGCGGCACGGCAGCTCTTGACATGATGCTGAAGCTGATTGGCGATGATTTCGACGACAACCTGGTCAATCGCGTATGTGAACAGGTACTGACCGACCGCGTACGCAGCCCAACCGACAGACAGCGCCTGCCTCTGCGCGCACGGCTTGGCGTGCAGAATTCGAAAATCCTGACCATTATCGAACTGATGGAGGCTCACCTTGCAGAGCCCCTTTCGTTGATCGAAATTGCCGACCACGTGGGGCTTTCGCGACGGCAGATTGAGCGGCTGTTCCGCCAGGAAATGGGTCGCTCGCCTGCACGCTACTATCTGGAAATCCGGCTGGATCGCGCGCGGCATCTTCTGATTCAGTCGACATTGCCAGTAGTCGAAGTAGCGGTTGCATGCGGTTTTGTTTCCGCTTCGCATTTTTCGAAATGCTACCGCGAACTCTACGCCCGCTCACCGCAGCAGGAACGTGCCGATCGAAAGCTGGCAGCATAGAACTTTTCCGCTTCCCCTCGATTCTACGCAATGTGGAAAACTTCAGCTGCGCGGCTTCGTGTTCTCCGGGTCATAGAGCGGTTGGTAGCCAACGGCGGCGATTTCGGCGGGGAAGGTTTCGCCGAAATAGTCGACCGACAGCACCCGGCCCGGCTGGCAATGGCTCCACGGAATGTAGGCGAGCGCGATGTTTTTGCCGAGCGTCGGGCCGTAGGCGACCGAGGTGGTGTAGGAGCGGCGGCCGAGTTCGTCGACCAGAACCGCACCGGTGGCGGGGTCGATCACCGGCATGATGCCGACAGGGTAGCGCACCACGCCGTTTGCGTCCGTGGTGTCGGTGAGGACGAGCGTGCACAGCATCGCCGGTTGGTGTTCGCGGGCGCGGTAGGCGAGGTGTTGCTGCTTGCCGCGGAAATCGGCGTCCTTGACCTTGGGGCGCGCCAGATCGGCTTCGAGCAGATTGTACTGGGTGAGCAGGTCGGCGTTTTGCAGGCGCAGGCTTTTTTCCATGCGGCGCGAATTGGCGTAGGTCTCGACGCCGAACGCCATCACGCCGGTGCTGCGCAACGCATCCCAGACGGCAAGGCCGTCATCATAGGCCATATGCAGTTCCCAGCCCTGCTCGCCGACATAGGAAATGCGGAAGGCAGTGACCATTTTGCCGGCAATCTCGATCGGGCGGATCGCGGCGAAGGGGAAGTTGTCCGGCTCAAGCGCGGCGGGGTCGGCGACGACCTTTTTCAGCGTGGCGCGGGCGTTGGGTCCCCAGATGCCGATGGTGACGTTTTGCTCCGACACATCGGTGACGGTGACGTCAAAGCCCTTGTCCTGCGCGACGCGGCGGACATAGTGGAAATCGCGCGGCCCGGCGTCGGCGCCGTCGATGATGCGACAGCGGTCTGCCATGCGGATGACGGTCAGATCGGCGCGCACCATGCCTTCCTGGTCGAGGAAGTGGGTGTAGATGCCCTTGCCGATATTGGCGTCGCCGCCGATTTTGGCCGCACACAGCCATTCCATCAGCGCGACGTGGTCGGGGCCTTCGACATCGAAGATGAAGAAATGCGACAGATTGACGATGCCGCAATCCTCGCTCATCGCCAGATGTTCAGCGTTGGAGACGCGCCAGAAATGGCGGCTGTCCCATTCGTTTTCGCGCACCGGGACGCGGTCGGCGTATTTTTCAAGCAGATGCTCGTTGGCGGCATAGCCGTGGGCGCGCTCCCAGCCGCCGAGTTCCATGAAGTAGCCGCCCAACTCGACCTCGCGATCGTAGAACGGCGAACGCTTGATGTTGCGGCTGGTCGCATAGGGTTCGCGCGGGTGGATCGCCGGGTAGTAGATTTTGCGCGCCGCCTCGCCGCCGCGATTTTCGATGAAATCTTCCTGCAATTGATGCGGATAGAAACGGGCATAGTCGATGCCGTTATGGTCGACTTCGGTGCGCCCGTCGGTCATCCAGTCGGCGATGAGCTTGCCGTAGCCGGGGCCATCCTTGACCCAGATGCCGACGCAATACCACAGGCCGCGCACCTTCTGGCTTTCGCCGCAGGACGCGCCGCCGGCGGCCGACGCCTGCAACAGACCGTTGAAGGAATGGCTTTCGTTGTAGCCGATCTCGCCGAGGATCGGCGTCAGCTCGATGGCGCGCTCCAGCGGTTCAAGGATCTGCTCCATGTCGAGGTCGCGCTGCGAGGGCGACAGCCGCGCCTCGTGCTTTTCGAGCAGGTCGCGCGGATGGACGAGACGGGGATTGTCAGTCTCGTAATAGCCCCATTCGAGCTGGCCGCCCTCGGTGGATTTGGGGTCGCCGGTATCGCGCATATAGGCGGAATTGCCCTGATCGCGCAAAAGCGGATAGCCGATCTCCTTGCCGGTGCCTTCAAAGGCGTTGAACGGACCGAAGAAGGTCAACGGGTGGTCGACCGGCATCACCGGCAGGTCCTCGCCGACCATCTCGGCGATCAGCCGCCCCCACAGGCCGGTGCAGACGACGACGTGATCAGCGCGGATGGTGCCGCGATGGGTGACGACGCCGGCAATGCGGCCATCTTCGACCAGCAGCGACTGCGCCGGGGTGTTGGCGAAGGCGGTGAGCTTGCCGGTCTTCTCGGCAGCGTCAACGAGCTTGCCAGCGACGGTTTGCGAGCGCGGCACGACGAGCCCGGCGTCGGGGTCGAACATGCCGCCCATCACCTGGTCTTCCTCAATCAGCGGGAACAGCGCCTTGATTTCGGCCGGCGAGACGTAGCGGGCATTGGTCCCGAAGGCGCGCGCGGACATCAGCTTGCGCTTGATCTCCTCCATCCAGGCATGGTCGCCGGTGCGCGCGACTTCGAGGCCGCCGACGCGGGCGTAATGACCCATCTTTTCAAAGAAATCGATCGAATATTGGGTGGTATAGACCGACAGCAGATCGTGGCTGGTGGTGTAACAGAAATCCGACGCATGGGCGGTCGAACCGATGTCGGTGGGGATTGCCGACTTGTCGATGCCGACAATGTCGTCCCAGCCGCGCTCGATCAGGTGATGCGCCACCGACGCGCCGACGATGCCGCCGAGGCCAATGACCACCACCCTCGCCCGCTGCGGAAATTCTGCCATGTCCCACGCCTCCTCCGCGATTGTACGGGGAGACAATAAACGGGCCGATGAAATGGACGAAGCCTGTTTGCGACATGGCCCACGCGAGCCGCGACAGAGACAGGATCAAGAAAGACGACGCCAGTCGTCCGGCAGACCGCCGGACAGGCTTGATCAGAAAATGGTGGCGCGGCCGGATTCGATTTCAAGGCGCTCGGAGCCGGTGAGCGCCTCCCGGTCCCCGTTTGGCATGACCACAAAACACCCGGCGGGACAGATTTCGACAGTATCGCCCGCACTGACAACGACTTCGAACTGCTGCCCGGCCTCAGTCACCGTCAATGTATAGGGAACCGCATCGTGGTTGATCACAGTAGCGGCCAATGAGAGCCCCGGAAATGCAACAAACGCGACGGCTGTTGTGGCAGCGAGAAGTCTGATCATGACATTTACGACAGGAAGTCGCTCCCGATAGTCTCTAAGCCACCATGGCCCGAGTGAGTGTACATATAGATGTTCTCACCTGAACACCACCTGAACGGTCTAGACGAGCGGGGCGACCGGCCGCACAAGTCCGGTCGGTTGAGTATAGGGCAAATCAATGCCCTCCGCTTTGAAACGCTCAAAAATCTGAAAGCGCACCTCGTTGAGGAAGGCGCTCTGACTCGTGATGTCCGCAAGGAAGGCACGCAGTTCAAAATCAAGCGACGATACCCCGAACCCCAAAAACAGCACGACCGGTTCAGGGTTTTTCAGGACGTTCGGTTGCGCGCGGACTATTTCCAGCAGCAGTTCCTGTACTCGACGAGGATCGCTTTCATAGGATGCACCAACCTTCACCTCGACCCGGCCGAGCTTGTTGCGATGCGTCCAGTTCGCAACCGAGGCGTTGATCAGCAACGAGTTGGGTACGATAACCGTCTGTCGTTGGAAGGTTTCAACCTCAGTAGCGCGCACACTGATCTTCTTGACCGAGCCCTCAACCCCGCTGGCGACAATCCAGTCGCCAACCTTGAACGGCCGCTCCGCAAGCAAGATCAGCCCGGAAACGAAATTGTTGACGATATTCTGTAGCCCAAAGCCGATACCCAGCGACAGGGCACCGGCGACGAGCGCCAGATTGGACAGGTCAAGCCCGGCAGCCGAGATGGCGACAAGCCCGGCAAGCGCAATACCGGCATAACCGACAGCCGTACCAATCGAATTGCGCAGGCCAGGATCCACCCGGCCCCGTGCCATCACCTTGCCATCGAGCCAGCGCTGGAAAACGCGGGTGCCAAAGTAACCCAGCAGGAACACCACGATACCGGTGACTATGCCAACCAACGAGATCGAAATCGAGCCGATGCGCAATTCGTTAGCGGCGTTATAGGTCCATGCTTCAATATCGCCCCACTGAAAGCCCCACTGAAGGAAAATAAGGGGCAAACCAATGGCCAACACAAGCAGGTTGATCAGCATGCCGAAGACCAGACCAAGCTGATCCTTCGTCGCTTCATCGATCTGATATTTTCGGTCCAGAAACCGGCCAAGGCCCGTGCGCCCAAACGCTCCAATATCCGAAACGGCGGAAGACGACTGATAGCCGAGATACATCGTGGCCAGAATTGCGCCTGTGACAACCACCTGCTGGGCTATGAAACGGGCCAGACCGATATAGCCGAGCAGCGCCGCCGCGATGGTTCCGCCTGCAAGCAGGAAAATCACGGCGCGTGACAGCGTTGCCCAGCGGCTTGGCGGACTGCCGTCTTTTCTCGTCCTCGGCAGCACAAGCCCGATGATGCCAAGTAGCACGCCGACCAGCACCGTGTAGACGAGGCTCTTTGCGACCGTCAGGGTCAGCGGCGAGCCCAGCACCTGGTTGATGCGACTGGCCAGGTGATCAACCCCTGTGACGAGCACCATCAGGAAAGTAAGGCCGAGCAACAAGCGGGCGCCGCTGTCCGATACCGGAACCATGCGCCAGTTGGGCAGAGCCGGCGCGTATACCGAATGCAGCAACGACCAGACGGCAAAAAGCACCGCGACGACCGTGAAGAGACCAGCCATCATTTGCGCAATGTCGCTGCGCAGAAGTCCGAAATAACTATAGAAAAAATACGTCGCGCCCAGAAATGCAACGAGAGACAAAGAAGGAAGCACCGTCGACCAGAACGAAACCGAAAGCCGCGCAAGATAGCTTGGCTCGGCGCGCGCGGGGTCGGGCTTGCCAAGTTGACCAATAATTTTCCTGCCGCCGATGAACAGAACAGCTGCCGCTGCAGAGGCAAACAACGCTGCCAGAAGTGCAGAATTCAGCTTGTATCTGAGCATGAACACAAACCAGGAAGACACCGCGTTCTTCAGTTTGCGCGTTTCCGTCCGTGCGTCGTGCCAGACGTCCGGGCTGAGGGCGGAGGAGATATCGTAGCGCCTCGACAGGGAACTGCTAAATAACGCACGCCGCGTCTGAGCAATTTCTTCGATCAAGCGGGTTACGCGAAGCGACAGGCGCTCGGCCTCGCCCAGCAGCGCATTGATATGCGACTTCTCTTCGGTCAGGCTCTGACGTTCGCGAGCCAGAGTTTCTGGCTCGGCCGGCTCTCCCTCGCCTCGCGATGGACCGATTTCATCCAATCGCGCATTGATAGCAGCGAGGCGCGGACGAAATGAAACGCCGGCAGCGATCAGGTCTCGGGCGAGCGCATCAAGTTCCGTGCGAATTTCAACCAGCACGGCATCATTGTCGGCATTGCCTGCCACCCGCGCCTGGAGAATTTCGGCCCGCTCACGAATCCAGGCAATTTTCTCTCCCTGTTCGGCGACGATGTCGGGATCCGATGTCCGCGCTGGTCCCGCTTCAGGCTGCGCGCCATTGGTCTCGACGGCTCCTTGCGTCTGCGCCAGGGCAACATTCGAACCCGCCGCCAACATCAGCAGCACGAGAAGCCGGAGGAATAAAGACGCCGTCCACTTCATGCGATGAACGAAATTCCGTGAGGACCAATAGCTGTTGATATGCGACAGCGCCCGCAGCGGCAAGCCGCGCTGCACCAGGCAGCACATGTTTACTTGACGAAGGTCACGAACTCTTCAAGCGGTGCGCGTTCGCTACGCAAGCTGTTTTCGGGCTTGCTCTCGTCCTCATAACCAAGTGCCATGCCACACACCACGATCTCCTCGTCAGGCAGTTCGAGGATCGGACGGATCAGACGGTGATAGGGCGCGAATGCCGCTTGCGGGCAAGTATGGAGCCCACGTGCACGCGCCGCGATCATGATCGACTGCAGGAACATGCCGTGGTCAAGCCACGAACCGACATTGAGCCTGCGATCGATCGTGAAGATCAATCCAACCGGCGCATCGAAGAAGGTGAAGTTGCGATCGTGCTGCGCACGCATCTTCTCCACCTCGCGACGGCCAATGCCGAGCAGGCCATAAAGAGCAAATCCATTGGCGCGACGGCGTGACTGGTAAGGCTCAAAAAACTGGTCAGGATAATACTTGTACTCATCCCATGCTATTTTTTCGGGACGAATACCGGAATTGAGGATCGCGTCGGTCACTGCCTGTTTCTTATCGCCAGAAACAACAAACACTTTCCAGGGCTGCATGTTGGTGCCAGATGGGGCTCGTGCCGCAACCTGCAGGATTTCACGGATTACATCGTCTTCCACCGGCGTAGGGAGAAATGCGCGCACAGACCGCCGCGAGATAATCGCGTCGTCGATAATCGCGGTTTCGTCAGTGGTGTGATTTGTCCCGTCGGGAGCCAGCATGTCGAGCCTTTCGCTGTGCCACGGGATAACCCCTGAAGCATCATGCAAGAAACGAGGCATCGCATAGGCCAAACCGGTCGGGCAAGCAAATCCTTTGGCGCGGCGCGCATTCCTTACGTAGAGCTGAAACGCTCATTTCCACGCCGCACACTTGCTCAAACGGCCGAATGAGCATGCTCGGCATTGAAGGCTGACGGCGGTCTTCCTCTCGCTCGATTGGAAAACGATCAGTTCATGAAATCACCGAAGCGATCTTCCGGGTCGTACATTTCACAGCGGCGAACGGGACAGCTGCGCCTGTCAAGGGCCGGCACATAGGTACGTACCGCAACCTCACTGCTGAAAGAACATTGGAACCTGTCACTGACATAACGATCATACGTGTGTCGTCCCGTCGACATGACCACGGCGCCACGCTGGGCGATCATTGACTGAACTTCTTCACAATTCATCGTCCGGGTATCTGGGCGCCGCCCTTGGGCATAGGCAAAAGTTGCAACACAAACCATTGCGGCGGTCAGCAAAACATGACGCCTCATCGGCTCTCTCCTTCGCGCTTCTGCATTAGATGACTTATGTATCGCCTGAAGATCTGAAGGAAAGAGGCGGTCAGAACTTTGCTTCAACATCTTTCGAACTCGCGTGTTTCGTGTCAGATTCGCAATCACGCGCAGCCAGGATGACAGTGATGCCCCAGACATTTGTAATAGCTCAGGGAGGCGGGCCGACCGCCGTAATCAATCAGACCATGGTCGGCGCCGCGCTGGAAGCACGGCGACGACATCCCGGATGCCGCGTACTCGGAGCGCGCTTCGGTGTTCGGGGCATCCGCGACGGTGATTATGTCGACCTCTCCCTTCAACCCGAAGACGCGCTTTTACGGATTGCTGCCACGCCGAGCGCGGCGCTGGGCTCCACCCGCGACAAGCCTGACGCTGCCTATTGCGAGCTGATCCTGCAGGGTTTGCGTGAAGTCGACGCGGATGCGTTCATCTACATCGGCGGCAACGACACGTCTGGCACGCAGGCCATCCTGCGCGATGCGGCCGGCTCCAGCATCGCATTTGTCCACGCTCCAAAAACGATCGACAATGATCTCGTCGACAACGACCACACGCCGGGCTTTATCTCCGCCGGAGAATTTGTTGCGTCCGCGTTCCTGTCGGTTGATCTCGACTTCCGCGCCCTGCCCGGCATCTATTGCGGCATCGTGATGGGCCGGCACGCCGGCTTCCTGACTGCCGCTTCTGCGGCATGGCGGCTGGACGATGAAAGTGGCCCACATCTGATCTACGTGCCCGAGCGCGCTTTCGAGCGCGCACGCTTCGTCGACGACATCAAGCGGACGATGGCACGGCACGGTCGCTGCATCGTGGCGCTGTCGGAGGGCATCACCTCGCCATCGGGCAAGTCTCTGGTGGAAGAACTGACCACTCACGACCGACTGGAATATGACGCTCATGGCAACGTCAAACTGTCGGGCACCGACCTTGCCCATGCAATCGAACATATCCTCGCCGAGGATCTGAAAGGCAAGCGCGCGCGCGTCGATACGTTTGGCTATCTGCCGCGCGGCAATATCGGAATGATCAACGAGGTAGATGCGCGCGAAGCGTTTGAAGCTGGACGGTTTGCCATCGAGGTGGCCGCGCAAGGCGGCGGTTCGGTGGCGCTACAAGAACAAGGCGGCGAGACAGTGCTACGCAAGGTGCCGCTCGAGAACGTTGCCGGCAAGACGCGCCATATGCCGGCCGATTTTCTGCAACCGGATGAAAATCAATTGTCGGAAAATGGGTACCATTACCTGGCACGGCTCCTGCCGCGCAGATACGAGCCTGGAATGCCATTCGTGTAAATCTGGCCGGAAGCAGCTTAGCGCCGTTGAAACGACAGGGACTGCAGCAATGTCTGCGCTGTCCTGAGCGCGCTGCCGGTCGCCATGACCATTTGAGGCAACAACAGCCATTCGAGCGTCCACGCGGCACCCGAGCGCTCGTTCTCGTGCACCAGCGACTGGTGCATGCCGGACACCAGCGTCGCGTTAAAACGCGCCAGCGTCACCAGCGTTTCGGCCCCCACCGGATTGACCTTGTGCGGCATCGCCGAGGAACCGCCGCCGGAGGCGAGCTTGACCTCGCCGACCTCGCTTTGCGCCAGAAGAGCTACGTCCTGCCCCATCTTGCCGAGGCTGCCACTGACCAGCGAAAGCCATGAGGCCAGCGCAACAATGCCGTCGCGCTCGCTGTGACGCGGGCGCGATACCGCACGCAGAGACAAAAGTCGGGCCAACGCGTCACGCACCGCCTGCGCGCTGTCTCCGAGCTTTTCCAAAGTTCCGGCTGCGCCACCGAAGCTGAGGACGCACACTTCGTCACGCACATCGCCAAGACGCTCGCGATGACGCACCAGCGGCTCACGCCAGCTGGCGATCTTGCGCGATGCAGGCACCGGAATCGCCGCCTGCATCCGGGTATGTGCCATCGTTTCGATCTCGCCATCGCGGGCTTCGAGCGCGGCTAGTGTTTCAATCACCGCTGAAAGGCGCGTGTCGAGAAGGTGCAGCACCGGACCAAGCCGCAGCGCCAGTCCCGTGTCGACGACATCCTGGCTGGTCGCGCCAAAATGCACATGCGGTGCAAATTTGTCGCCGACCGCAGCGCGCAACTGGGTGACGAATTGCGGGATGACGACGCCATCCTGCGCCACACCCTGCCGCAAGGCGGCAATATCGGGTGAGACGGTCGCAAGGGCCTGCGCGATACCAGCCCCTGCCTCAGCCGGGATGACCCCCGTTTCGGCCTCCGCTTGCGCCAAAGCAATCTCGAACGCAAGCAGCGCGTCGAGTTCGGCCTTCGCGGTGAACGCGGCAGCGACCTCCTCATCTGAGAGCAGGCCGCCAAGCACAGGATGGTCGAACGGGGATATGGTCACAGCGTTTTCAGCTCAGATGTCGAAGAAGACAGTTTCTTTGTCACCCTGCAGGTGAATGTCAAAGCTGTAGCCGCCCTCGACCTTCTGCGCAATCAACGTGCCGACCCGGATGCGATGCTCGACACGCCCGAGGATCGGATCCTCGGCGTTGGCTGTCTCTTCTTCGGGGAAATACATCCGCGTCTGCAAGCCGATATTGATCCCGCGCGCGACGATCCACAAGGTGACATGCGGCGCCTGCATGCGGCCATCCGGATACGGAACCCTGCCTGGCTTGATCGTCTCGAACCGGAAGACACCATCGTCCATGCCGGAGGGGCAACGGCCCCAGCCGGTGAAGTTGGCGTCGGCGGAGCCACGCATTTCGGACGGCGAATTGTAGAGACCGTCGGCGTCTGCCTGCCAGATTTCGACCAGCGCGTCCTTTAGCGGCGTGCCGGTGCCATCGAGCACACGACCGGTGATGGTGATGCGCTCGCCTTTGGTCTTGTCGTTGACCATCGACGTGCCGAGGTCGTCCGGATAGACGCCGGTGATCTCGGCGAAATTCGGCGTCAGGCCGATATGAACGTAAGGACCAGCCGTTTGCGACGGGCTTTCCTTGAGACGATTAAGAGACTGGAACATGGATCAGTTTCCTTCGCGACGGTTCTCGAAGAAGGTGGAGCGGCGGCCGCGTAGCACGATGTCGAACTTGTAAGCGCGGCTGTCCATCGGCAGCGTCGACTGCATGTCGAGCTTTGCCGTCAGGGCGGCAGCGGCCTGCGGATCGTTGAGCGTGCGCACGATCGGGCACAGCGGGATCATCGGATCGCCATCGAAATACATCTGCGTGATCAGGCGCTGGGCAAAGCCCGTCCCGAACACCGAGAAGTGGATGTGCGCCGGACGCCAGTCGTTGGGGCCGTTCGGCCATGGGTAAGGTCCGGGCTGGATGGTACGGAAGTAGTAACCGCCGTCCTCGTCAGTGATCGAGCGGCCACAACCGCCGAAATTCGGATCAAGCGCCGCCTGATAGCCTTCCTTGCGGTGGCGGTAGCGACCGCCGGCATTGGCCTGCCAGTATTCGAGCAGAGCGCCGGGAACGCCACGGCCATTCTCGTCGAGCACCCGTCCATAAACGATGATGCGCGGCCCGATAGCGCTTTCGCCGGGACGCGCGAAATTGAGGATCAGGTCGTTGTCGAGTTCACCAATGATGTTGTGACCAAAGCGCGGGCCGGTCGTCTCTGAAATCGTGCCGTCCAGCGACAGCAGCGCCTTCTGCGGCGAGCGCAAGACGGAGGTCTTATAGCCTGGCGTGAATGCCTTGGGGTGCCAGTCGAGGTCGCGCTGGTAGAACGCGCCCGTCTCCGGCCTGCGGTTGGAGAGCTTACCCTCGCTCATTGCGCTTGCTCCTTGTCCATAGCATCAAGGGTTTCCCTGACGATCTTGATTGCGTGATTGGCGCGCGGCACGCCGGCATAGATCGCCACATGCAGCATCGCTTCCATGATGTCGTCGCGCGTCGCGCCTGTATTGGCGGTCGCGCGAGTGTGCATGGCGACTTCTTCAAGGTTTCCAAGTGCTGCCAGCAAAGCCAACGTGATCATCGAGCGTTCGCGCTTCGAAATGGTGTCGCGCGACCAGACATGGCCCCACGCTGCCTCGGTGATCAGATCCTGGTAGGGTTCATCAAAAGCGGTCTTTGCCGCTTCGGCGCGATTGACATGGGCGTCGCCCAGCACCTTGCGGCGCGTTGCCATGCCCTCTTCGTAACGTTTGGTCTTTTCGGTCATCACTCTCTCCGGTTTGCCGCGTCAGTACGGCAGGCCGACATAATTTTCCGCCAGCGAGGTCTGCGCTGCGATCGAGCCCGACAAATAGTCGAGTTCAGCTTCCTGCATCCGCTGCCCGAACGGTCCCGCATCGGGGAACCGGTGCATCGTGTTGGTCATCCACCACGAGAACCGCTCGGCTTTCCACACCCGCCGCAACGCGCGCTCGGAATAGGCATTGATCCCGCTGTCGCTCTTGTCCGCATAATAGTCGCGCAAGCCGTCAAACAAATAGCGCACGTCGCTGGCAGCAAGGTTGAGCCCCTTAGCCCCGGTAGGCGGCACGATATGAGCGGCATCGCCCACAAGGAACAGACGCCCAAACCGCATCGGTTCGGCCACAAACGACCGCAGCGGCGCGATTGACTTCTCGATCGACGGTCCTGTGGTCACCGCCTCCGCCGTTTCCGCTGGCAGGCGACGGCGAATCTCGTCCCAGAACCGGTCATCCGACCATTCCTCGACCTTTTCATCGAGCGCGCATTGGACGTAATAGCGGCTGCGGGTGTTGGAGCGCATCGAGCACAGCGCAAATCCGCGCGGATGGTTGCAATAGATCAATTCATGACTGACTGGCGGCACCTCGGCAACGATGCCGAGCCAGCCAAACGGATAGACACGCTCGAACGTCTGCAATCCCTTACCTTCTACAGCCTTGCGTGATGGGCCATGAAAGCCATCGCATCCAGCGATGAAATCGCAATCGATGCGGTGCGTCACACCGTCCTTGTCATAAGTCACATACGGCGATGCGCCGTCGAAATCGTGGGGTTGGACGTTCTGCGCTTCGTAGATCGTTACCCCACCTGTGGCCTCGCGGCGATCCATCAGGTCGCGCGTGACTTCGGTCTGGCCGTAGACGACGACGCGCTTGCCAGTCAGAGCATGAAGATCAATGCGGTGGTGACGGCCGGAAAAGGTCAGGTCGAATCCGTCATGCGGCAGGCCTTCCCTGCGCATACGCGCGCCGGCACCGGCTTCGTCGAGCATGTCGGCCATGCCCTCCTCCAGCACACCTGCGCGAATACGGCCGAGAACATAGTCCTTCGTCGCCCGCTCCAGAATGATCGTATCCACGCCGGCATCGGCCAGAAGTTGACCCAGAAGCAGTCCCGACGGGCCCGAGCCAATAATGGCCACCTGCGTTCGCATCCTACACTCCTCCGCGAAACTGAAATTGTATACTAGAGCCGGCGCTGGTCGCGAAACAATGGACATTTCGTGCATTCGCTTGCACAATCCGAACATGCTCCAACGGACGCCGAGATGACTAGACCCGTTCCGACCTACCGGCTTTATCGTGAAAAATCAGGCGAGTCTGGCGATTTCTGGATTCACAGCGAGACGATCCCGGTGCGCACGCACCTGCACAATTGGCATATCGCGCAACATCGCCACGATGCGTTCTTCCAGATTTTCTACCTCACGGTCGGCAGCGGCGAGATCGTTGAGCCACACGGCGCGACGATAATGCAGGCGCCCTGTGCGGTGTTCATTCCACCCGGCGCGGTTCACGGCTTCTCCTATCAGCTCGATGTCGACGGATTGGTGATTACCGCTCTGGGCGACCGGCTGCGCTCGCTGGCTGCCGCCGACCGCCATATCGCGAGCTTCACTGCGCAAACGCGCGTCGTTGCCCTGCCCGAAGGCGATGACGATGCCGACTATGCGGCGGAGTGCATCGCGCGTTTGCACAACGAACTCCATAGCCGGACATCCAGCCGCCTGTTGCTGCTCGAGCCGCTGATGACAGGCGCGATCGTCGGGCTGGCGCGCGCCGGGAAGACTGGTGCAGAGAGCCATCTGTCAGAGCCGGAGCGTCATCGTCTCGATCAGCTGACGACGCTGATTTCCGCCCATTTCCGAACTCACAAGCCGGCCGAATTCTACGCCGCGGCACTTGGCGTCTCGACAACCCATCTCAACCGACTGACGCGCACGGCCACCGGCTTATCGCTGTTGGGGTTAATCGCAACACACATCGTCGAGGCAGCGCGGCGTGATCTCGTCTTCACGCCAACGCCGGTGCAGGGCATCGCCTATTCGCTCGGTTTTTCCGATCCGGCCTATTTCAGCCGCTTCTTCCGCAAACATGCCGGCATGTCGCCCGCCGCATTTCGCGACGACGAGCGACGCCGGTTGGCGCTGAGCAGCAGCTGAGTCAAGCTGCCGAAAGCGCCTGTGCGAGATCGGCGAGCAGATCGTCGGGATGCTCGACGCCAATCGACAGGCGGATAGTGGTATCCAACACCCCTATGCGATTGCGCACCTCGACCGGCACGCCTGAATGGGTGGTCGAAGCAGGATGGCTCGCCAGCGATTCCGTTCCGCCGAGGCTGACCGCCAGCTTCAGGATCTGCAACGCGTTAAGGAAACGGAAGGCAGCCGGTTCGCCCCCGGCGATGTCGAACGAAAATGTCGAGCCTGCACCGCTGCATTGTTTGGCAAACACCTTGCCCGCTGCGGAGGCCGGATCAAGAAACGGCAGATAATGCACCTTCGTCACCTTGGCGTGATCGTCAAGGAATTGCGCCACCAGCGCGGCATTGGCATTGGCCTTTTCCATGCGCAAGGTCAGCGTTTCCAGCGAACGGCCCAGCATCCAGCAGGAATGCGCATCAAGCTGCGTGCCGATTGCGCCCCGCAGAGCCTTGACCGGGCGCGTCATCGCCTTCGACCCTAGCGCAGCACCGGCGATCAGATCGGAATGGCCGCCGACATATTTGGTCAGCGAATAGACCGAAATGTCTGCGCCATGCTCGGTTGCGCGCTGGAACACCGGGCCGAGCAACGTGTTGTCGCAGACGACGACCGGGCGGTGGCCCTGCCGCGCTTCAATCTCGGACGCCACCTGCGCCATCAGGGCGATGTCGACCAGCGTATTGGTCGGGTTCGACGGCGTTTCAATCAGGATCACCGCCACACGTCCCTTCGCCATGGCTTCGTCGGCAGCCTTGCGTACCGCCTCTGCGTCGACACCATCAGAGAATGCAGCCGTCTGGATGCCGAATTTCGACAGCGTTCCGACCAGCAGCGTCTCGGTGCCGCCATAGAGCGGCTGCGAATGCAGCACCACGTCGCCGGGACGCGCATAGGCGAGCAGCGTTGTCGAAATCGCCGACATGCCGGACGAAAACAGGATGCACGCCTCGGTGCCTTCGTGAACGGCGAGGCGGTCCTCGACGATCTCGCTGTTCGGGTGATTGAAACGCGAATAGACCAGCCCCGCCGCTGTCCCCTGCGGCGGTTCCTTGCGTCCCGACGTATAGTCAAAGAAATCGCGCCCCTCTTCTGCGGAGCGGAAGATAAAGGTCGAGGTCAGGAACACCGGCGGCTTGACCGCGCCTTCCGACAATTCAGGATCGAACCCATAGCTGAGCATAAGGGTTTCGGGGTGCAACCTGTGATTGCCGATATGCGTTTTCGAGGGACGGGGCGCCGCCATGATCTACTCCTGATTTCAAGCAAGATTGCTTCCACCCTATCTTTTCGACACAGGCGGGTCTGCGAAATATTTGCTACCAAAAAGGGAAAGGGGCGATAACGCCCCTTTCAATTGTCGAATACACGAACGATTTACATCGCGTCGGTGATTTCGGTGGTGTAGGCACCTTCCGGGGCCTTCTCGATAATCTTCTGATCGAGCAGCGCCTTGGCTGTGCGCTCATAGGCAGCCGGGATCAGCTTGGCGTCCGGCTTGTCGATGAGCTTGGCGACTTCCGTCATCATGCGCACCTGGTGGTTTTCGTCCTGACCGCCATTGTCGATGATGATCGCCCCGGCTTCTTCCGGATGCTCCATCGCATAGGCCCAGCCCTTCATCGACGCACGCACGAAGCGCACCATCTTCTCCTTGAACGCAGGGTCGGCCAGCTTGTCTTCCATGACATAGAGACCGTCTTCCAGAAGGTCGTTGCCCATCTCGGTATAGTTGAAGACAATCAGATCCTCCGGCTTGAATCCCGCGTCGATGACCTGCCAATACTCATTATAGGTCATCACCGAGATGCAGTCGGCCTGCTTCTGGATCAGCGGCTGGACGTCGAAAGACTGCTTCAGCACGGTCACGCCGTCAGGGCCACCTTCGGTCGGCAGGCCAAGCTTGTGCATCCACGCATAGAACGGATATTCGTTACCGAAGAACCAGACACCAAGCGTGTGGCCCTTGAAATCGGCTTCGGTCTTGATCGGCCCATCGGCGGGGCAGACGAGCTGCATACCGGCCTTCTTGTAAGGCTGGGCGATATTGACCAGCGGCACGCCCTTGTCGCGCGCGGCCAGACCTGCGGCCATCCAGGTCACCACGACGTCGGCACCGCCGCCGGCGATCACCTGTTCGGGCGCAATGTCGGGTCCGCCGGGCTTGATGGTGACGTCGAGGTTCTCTTCCTCATAGAACCCCTTGTCGAGCGCAACGTAGTAGCCGGCAAACTGTGACTGCGCTACCCATTTGGTTTGCAGGGTGACGGCATCTGCCGCCCATGCCTGCATCGCTGCCAGGGACATTGCCCCGGCCAAAGCGGAAACGATGTATTTTTTCATCTTGTTACCCTCTGGTTACGTCTATCCCCCACGGACAGACGGATGCCAAAACGTGATTGCTCTTTCTGCGAGAGCTATCACGCCATAGAAGACGGAACCCGCGAGTGCTGCCACCGCAATTTCCGCCCAAACCATGTCGACATTCATGCGCCCGACCTCGGTGGAGATACGAAAGCCCATGCCGACGACTGGTGTTCCGAAAAACTCAGCTACGATGGCACCAATCAGCGCCAAGGTCGAATTGATCTTCAAAGCGTTGAAGATGAACGGCATCGCTGCGGGCAAACGCAGCTTGGCCAGCGTCTGCCAGTAGCCCGAGGCATAGGTGCGCATCAGGTCGCGCTCCATGTGCCCGTCTGCCGCCAGCCCGGCCCCAGTATTCACCAGCATCGGGAAGAAGGTCATCACCACGACGACGGCTGCCTTCGAATGCCAGTCGAAGCCGAACCACATCACCATGATCGGAGCAATGCCGATGATCGGCAGGGCCGAGACCATGTTGCCCACCGGCAGAAGCCCACGACGGATGAACACGAACCTGTCGGCAACGATCGCTGCGAGAAACCCCGTCGAACAGCCAAGAACGTAACCGATGAGCACCGACTTGAAGATCGTCTGGTTGACGTCAGCGGCCAGCACCGGCAGCGAATTCGCAAAGCGCGCGGCGACCGCCGAGGGTGGCGGCAACAGCACGAACGGAATGCCCGCTCCGATCACGATGGCTTCCCACAGGAGCAGGATCCACACGCCGAACAATGTCGGTATGATCAGACGCAAGGCGAGATCCACGCCACGGGTCCGCGCCTTGATCGCCGACAGGCTGCTTGCCAGCCGCCACGCCAGCAACCAGCTGGCGGCAAGCAACACCCAGAATGATGCTGTCGCCTGCCCCGGCGCTTGCCCCGCTTGTGCCAGCAGCAACCAAGCTGCCAGATGCGGCGCGACTGCCAACACCGCCAGTCGCGGCAGCGACAGTTGCGTTGCCATGGCCGCCAGCGCTCCGGCAATCAGACTGATCATGATGATGGCCGTGCTACCCCCCGACGGAAGACCCGACATCAACGGCAGCGAGAGAGCGGAACTGGCAACCAGCACGAGGACAGCCAGCGCCTGCCAATTGTGATAGACTCTGGTCATGCCGGCCGCGCTCCCATCGCCCGTTCAACAAGTTTTCCGGCAACGCCAACCAAGGTCACCAACAAGGCGGCAACGACTGCACCGGCGACAAGTGCCGAGAACATGTCGATGGTCTGGCTGTAGTAGGAGCCGGAAAGCAGCTTGGCGCCGATACCGGCGACAGCACCTGTCGGCAATTCGCCGATGATCGCGCCGACCAGACTGGCCGCAACCGCCACTTTCATCGACGCAAACAGGAACGGCACCGAGGCCGGCAGCCGCAGCTTCCAGAAGGTTTCGGCCTTGCTGGCGTTGTATGTGTGCATCAAATCGAGATGCATCGTCTCTGGCGAGCGCAGCCCCTTCACCATGCCGACGGCGACGGGGAAGAACGAAAGATAGGTCGAAATCAGCGCCTTGGGGATCAGCCCCGTAATGCCGACCGCCGCCAGTACGACGATGATCATCGGCGCCAGCGCCAGAATGGGGATCGTCTGCGAGGTGATGATCCACGGCATCAGGCTGCGATCAAGCGTCGTCACGTGAACGATGCCAACGGCAATCAAAATGCCAAGCAAAGTACCGAGAGCGAAACCGCTCAGCGTCGAGGCAAGAGTGACGCCTGCATGATAGACAAGGCTGCGCGCTGAACTGACCTTGCGTAGAAACGTGTTCTCAAAAAAATTCGACGCCACCTGATGCGGTGCTGGCAGCGTCGGCTTCGGCTGCGTCATCGTCTTGACGACGAACTCATATGTGGTCGGAGTTTCACCCGCCCGCCGGTCGAGATCGCGCTGGAACGGCGCGTTAAGTGCGTAGGCGCCGATATACCACGCAATGACGATCCCCATCAGGATCGTCAGAACCGGGATGATCTTGTCACGAAACCTGTCCATGGCGGTCAATCCTCGTAGGAATGACCGGCACGCAGGCCGTCACGAACCCGTGCCGCAATAGCGAGGAATTCCGGCGTTTCGCGGATATCCAGCGGACGCTCTTTCGGCAGGGTTGACTCAATCACGTCGGTCACCCGTCCTGGTCGCGGCGACATTACCACGATCTTTGTCGACAGATACACCGCCTCGGGGATCGAGTGCGTCACGAAGCAGATCGTCTTCGACGTACGCGCCCACAGTTCCAGCAACTGGCTGTTGAGGTGATCGCGCACGATTTCATCAAGCGCACCGAAGGGCTCGTCCATCAAAAGCAGATCGGCATCGAACGCGAGCGCGCGCGCGATTGAAGCGCGTTGCTGCATGCCGCCGGACAATTGCCACGGATATTTTTTCTCGAACCCAGTCAAATTGACGAGTTCAAGCGTGCGGTGGATGCGCTCGGCGACATCAGTGCGCGAAAAGCCCATTACCTCCAGAGGCAAAGCGACGTTGCGCTCGATGGTGCGCCACGGCAACAGGGCCGCCGCCTGGAACACATAGCCATAAGCGCGCGCCTCGCGCGCCTGGCGTGGAGTCATGGAATTCACCGACAGCGTCCCGGCGGTCGGCTGCTCGAGATCGGCAATGGTGCGTAGAAAGGTTGTCTTGCCACAGCCCGATGGGCCGATGAACGAGACGAAATCGCCCTTGTTTATGGTGAGGTTGACGTTGGACAGTGCATGGACCGGACCGTCATTCGTCTCAAAGGTGAGACCGAGACCTTTGGCCTCGACGACCGGAACTGACACTGCGGTTGCTGGCTTGATCTGGCTGGCAAGTGCGTTCATCTGGTCGATCACACGCCCGTTGCCGGAATGCCGGTGCGTTCCACCTTGCGCGGTGCAACCACCTGTTTCCACGTCGACAGCGCCTTGTTTACCGCCATGTTTGGCTCGCGGGAGACGAACTGGCCGTGGCCTGGCGTCGCCTGAACGGTGCCGTCGACAACTGCCGCCTCGCCGCGCGTGAAGACATGTCGCGGCAGGCCCTTGACCTCGATGCCTTCGAAAACGTTGTAGTCGATCACCGACTGCTGCGTTTTGGCCGAGATTGTCTTGGAACGCTCGGGGTCCCAGACAATGATGTCGGCGTCAGACCCTTCGAGGATCGCACCTTTCTGCGGATACATGTTGAGAATCTTGGCGATGTTGGTCGAGGTCGCGGCGACGAATTCGTTCATCGTCAGACGGCCGGTATTGACCCCGAATGTCCACAGCACGGGAAGACGGTCTTCAAGCCCACCGGTGCCGTTGGGTATCTTGGTGAAGTCGCCGACGCCGGTGCGCTTCTGATCGCTGGTGAAGGCGCAGTGGTCGGTCGCGACGCACTGCAGCGAGCCCGACGACAGCCCCGCCCACAGCGAATCCTGATGCTGCTTGTTGCGGAAGGGCGGGCTCATTACCCGGCGCGCCGCATGGTCCCAGTCCTTGTCGAAATACTCGCTTTCGTCGAGCACCAGATGCTGGATCAACGGCTCGCCAAAGACCCGCATGCCCTTCTGGCGGGCGCGGCGGATCGCTTCGTGGCTCTGCTCGCAGGAGGTGTGCACGACATAGAGCGGCACGCCCGCCATGTCAGCGATCATGATGGCGCGGTTGGTCGCCTCGCCTTCGACTTCCGGCGGGCGGGAATAAGCATGGCCCTCCGGACCGTTATTGCCTTCAGCGAGCAGCTTCGCGGACAATTGCGCCACCACGTCGCCGTTTTCGGCGTGAACCATCGGCAGCGCACCGAGTTCAGCGCAGCGCTGGAACGACGAGAACATCTCATCGTCGTCAACCATCAGCGCGCCCTTATAGGCCATGAAATGCTTGAACGACGGAATGCCGCGCGCCACGACTTCGGGCATTTCATTGAACACCTGCTCGCCCCACCAGGTGATCGCCATATGGAAGGAATAGTCGCAGCAGGCGCGCGTCGATTTGTTGTCCCACATGGTAATCGCCTCAAGCAGCGACTGGCCCGGCGACGGCAGACAGAAATCGACTACCATCGTCGTCCCACCGGACAAGGCGGCCCGTGTGCCGCTCTCGAAATCGTCGGCGGAATAAGTGCCCATGAACGGCATCTCAAGATGGGTATGAGGGTCGATCCCACCCGGCATCACATAGCAGCCGGTGGCATCTATGACCTCGTCACCATCGAGTTGCGCGCCAATCGCAACGATCTTTCCCCCGTCAATCAGGACGTCGGCCTGGTACGTGCGATCAGCGGTAACAACGGTGCCATTCTTGATGACTTTTGTCATACTTTCAGTTCCCCTATTCTTACGACGCCTCTTGCGGGCGATCTGCAGATCGTGAATGGCGAAGGACAATCTTCACCCTCACCCTCCCCGTAACGGGAAGGAAAAACTGGTGCGACAGTGCTTGCCAGCAGGGTTCCTCTTCCTGCGAGTAGCACGGCCCGACTCCCGGCTACGGGAGCCTCTTCGGCGAGATTGCCACCAACACCCACCGCATTTCCCGTCTCCCGGATCTGCTCGTTCCGGGGCGGTGAAGTTGTTGCGGTCAATGGCGCGTGCCAGCGCTCCCACCCGTCTCCCCAAAAGAGAGACTATCTCGTTCGACTGCGGCTATTCACAGGGTTCCTCGGCCTGTGAATAGCCGTCGCATGCGCTCTCTTTTCGAGAGCATTTCTCGTCGCCTTCCCATTTCGGGAACGTCTGGGTGGAGAGTTTATCTTCCCCACCCAGCAATTGTCAGTGCCTGTCGATCATTCCACGATTTCAGCGGTTTCGACGACAGCGTGGAAGAGGACATCGGCGCCAGCGCCAGCCCACTCCTTGGAAATCTCCTCGGCCTCATTGTGCGACAACCCATCGACGCACGGGCAGAACACCATGGCGGTCGGCGCAAGCCGGTTGATCCAGCAAGCATCGTGCCCTGCACCCGAGACGATATCGCGATGAGAATAGCCCAGCCGTTCTGCAGCATCGCGAACGGCTTTGACGCAATTCTCGTCGAACGTCACAGGTTCAAAATGTCCGACCGCCTCAACATCCGAACTGATATCAAGCGCTTCCGCGATCAGTTCGATGCCCTGCTCGATGCGTGCACGCATCTCGTTCAGCACTTCCGCATTGGGAGAGCGAATATCGATGGTGAACACGACTTCGCCTGGAATCACGTTGCGCGAGTTAGGATAAACCTCGATATGGCCGATCGCGCCGACTGCGTCGGGCTGGTAGTCCATCGCCACTTCGTGGACGAGTTCGGTAACGCGGGCAAGACCCAGGCCAGCATTGCGGCGCTTGTGCATCGGCGTCGAGCCCGTATGCGCATCGTTGCCGGTCAGCGTCACTTCGAGCCACCACAGCCCCTGCCCGTGGGTGACGACGCCGATGTCGATGCCCTCGTCTTCAAGGATCGGTCCCTGCTCAATATGCAGTTCGAAGAACGCCTTGATCGGACGGTTGCCGACTTCTTTGTCGCCCTTCCAGCCGATTCGTTCCAGTTCGTCGCCAAAACGGTTGCCCTTGGCATCGACGCGATCATAGGCCCATTCGAGCGTGTGCTCGCCGGCAAACACTCCGGACGCCAGCATCGCCGGTGCAAACCGCGTGCCTTCCTCGTTGGTCCAGTTGGTAACGACGATCGGATGCTTCGTCTTGATGCCGAGGTCGTTGAGGGTGCGCACCACTTCCAGGCCGCCGAGCACGCCCAGCACGCCGTCAAACTTTCCGCCAGTTGGCTGAGTGTCGAGATGCGACCCCATGTAAACAGGCGGCAGCGATGGGTCGGTGCCTTCGCGGTAAGCAAACATCGTGCCCATCTTGTCGACGCCGACGGTCATGCCGGCTTCCTCGCACCACTTCTTGAAGAGGTGGCGGCCCTCGCCGTCCTCATCGGTGAGCGTCTGGCGGTTGTTACCACCTGCAACGCCCGGTCCGATCTTGGCCATCTCCATCAGAGTGTCCCACAACCGATCTGGGTTGATGCGCAGGTTTTCGCCGGGTGCGGCCATTAGTAAGTCCTTTGTCAGTCAGTTACGAAACGGGCCGGTGACGTTGGTCCCCGGCCCGAATAGGTTGGTAAGGCTTAGTCTATTGCCTGCAAGACGCTGCGCACGCAGTCGACAATCTCATCGATCTGGCCCTTTTCCACAATCAACGGCGGCGACAACGCAATAATGTCGCCTGTGGTGCGGATCAGGACACCCTTTTCGAACGCCTTCACGAATGCCGAGAATGCACGCTTTGACGGCTGACCATCAATCGAGCGCAGCTCGATTGCACCAACAAGACCGATATTGCGAATATCGATCACATGCGGCGCATCCTTCAGCGAATGCAGTGCATCTTCCCAATAGCCAGCAAGCTCGGCCCCGCGGGTCAACAGGCCCTCTTCCTTGTAGGTGTCGAGCGTGGCGATGGCCGCAGCCGAAGCAATCGGGTTGCCCGAATAGGTATAGCCGTGGAAGAACTCGATCAGATGTTCCGGACCGGTCATGAACGCGTCGTGGATCTCCTTCTTCACGAACACCGCGCCCATCGGGATCACGCCGTTGGAGACGCCCTTGGCGGTGACCATGATGTCAGGAATGACGCCGAAATAGTCAGCGGCAAACGGCGTACCGAGACGACCAAAACCGGTGATCACTTCATCAAAGATCAGCAGGATGCCATGCTTGCTGCAGATGTCGCGCAAACGCTGCAGGTAGCCCTGCGGCGGGATCAGCACGCCGGTGGACCCTGCAACCGGCTCGACAATCACGGCAGCGATGGTCGAAGCATCGTGCAGCGTGACGATACGCTCGAGTTCGTCGGCAAGATCGCCGCCGTGCTCAGGCACACCACGCGTAAAGCTGTTTTTGGCCGGCATGTGGGTATGTGGCATGTGATCGACGCCGGTCAGCAGCGTGCCGAACATCTTCCGGTTGGTGACGATACCGCCAACCGAGATGCCACCGAAATTCACACCGTGATAGCCGCGCTCGCGACCGATCAGACGTGTACGGCTCCCCTCACCCTTGATGCGCTGATAGGCCAGCGCGATCTTCAGCGCGGTGTCGACCGATTCCGATCCGGAATTCGTGAAGAACACATGGTCCATTCCCTCTGGCGCGATATCGACCAGACGGTTTGCCAGTTCGAATACGAGCGGATGCCCCATTTGGAACGCAGGCGCATAGTCAAGCTGCGCTGCCTGGTTCTGGATCGCCTCGGTAATTTTCGGACGGCAATGGCCCGCATTCACGCACCACAAGCCTGCGGTGCCGTCAAGTATCTGCCGGCCATCAGACGAAGTATAGTGCATGTCCTTCGCAGCAACCAGCATGCGCGGAGCCTGCTTGAACTGTCGATTGGACGAAAACGGCATCCAAAATGCGCTAAGATCGTTTGGCGCAACGTTGAGCCTGTTGGACATAACCAAGCTTCCCCTTTGAGTTCCAGTTCGATACGGCCAACGCTTGGTTCTTGGAGCGCAATCATGTTACGCATTTTTTTGACCAATTGGACAAACGTTAGCACCGCCAGTCGGGCGGTCAAGCCATTACTAGCGCATTTCTATGGACCTGCGCGCGCTCCACAGGACTGAAGAAAACTGGTCCAGATGGATTAGGCCAGAAACAGCACGGAAAGCGTGCGGGAGGACAAAAGCATGGAGGCCGAAAAGCCGCGACGCAGGACCAGAATCCAGACGGAAAAGCGCGAGCTGATTCTCGACGCCGCGCTCGAGATCTTCTCCCAGCATGGCTTTCGCGGGGCGACTATCGACCAGATCGCCGACGGCGCAGGCATGTCGAAGCCAAACCTGCTTTACTATTTTCGCTCCAAGGAAGAAATCCACATCACGCTGATGCAACGACTGCTCACGACCTGGCTCGCGCCGTTGCGTGAGCTGGATGACGTCGGAGATCCAATCTCCGAACTACGCAGCTACATTCGGCGCAAACTAGAAATGGCGCGTGATTACCCGCGCGAAAGTCGCCTGTTCGCCAACGAAATTCTTCAGGGTGCACCTCGCATCATGCCCATGATCGAGGGCGAGCTGAAGACTCTGGTCGATGAGAAGGCAGAGGTAATTTCTGGCTGGATGCGGTCGGGCCGCATTATCCACACAGACCCGTACCACCTCATCTTTTCGATCTGGGCAACGACGCAGCACTATGCCGACTTCGACGTTCAGGTGCGAACCGTCCTCGGTCCACTTCGCGGCGGAGAGGAGCGGTTTGAAGACGCAGCCCGCTTTCTGGAACAGATCTTCGTGGATGGACTCCAGCCCGACTGATCACGAACCCGGTTCAGTCAGGCGAAATCATACTCGCCCGCCGTCACACCCTCCACAGGGCGCAAATCCATCAAGGCGCTCTGCGTCTCAGCGGAGACCTTGGCACCAGCCAGCGTACTCACGGGCGGCTTTCGGTCACGACGACGCGTCGCCGCCTCCACTTCCTGCGGTGCAACTTCGACTTCATCCGCTGAAAGTTGGGTCGCCAATTTGCGCAAAGCCCGGACATCGGTCTTCCCGCTCGCTCTTATAACGATCATGCCGACCTTCCGCGCATCACCTTCACCTTGATACGAAGCTTGCCGATTTGGGTTAATGATGCGTTATCGCGAAACTTGCGGGTCTTTCGACAGCGCCATCACCAGAAGGCCGAGCACGATCACGACCACCCCTGCAAGCACCGCAAAGCTTGGCCATCCATGGCCCAGCATCCCCTCATAGACGATGATAAAGCACGGCGAGAGGTAGGTGTAGGCCATCACCTTGGCGGCCGGCAGCCGCATCGCGCCATACTGGACCAGATAGGTGGTGCCGGCGCTTGTAAAGACGGCCAGATAGCCAATCGCGAGCCAGACCACAGGTGGCAGTGCAGCCCAATCGGTCTCCAGCACCTCACGCGCCCCGTAGATCGCGATGCAGAGCCCCGTCCCCATCATGGTGTAGAGCGTGAACACGGCGAGCGGCTCGCGCCCATCATTGAGCTTCTTGACCAGCGGCGAATAAAGCGCGTGGCAGATGACGCCAACGAAAAAGATGATCTCACCACGGCCGATGTCGAACAAACGAATGGCAGCAAGATCACCCCCGAAGATCACCCATATCGACCCCAAAGCGGCAACGACAAGGCTGGCAACAACAATCGGACGCGGGATCTGGCGAAGTAGGAAATAGCCGAAGATCGCCGACATCAGTGGCATCAGCGTAAAAACTGCGCCGGTGGAGACCGGATCAGTCAGCCCCAAAGCCATGAACATGGTGATGAAGAACACGGCCATCAATCCGCCTAGCAGGAGATAGCGCCATGAAGAGCTGGGCGCGGGAATTCGCCCGCGATAGAGCACAACCACAACCGCCGCCATGAAGCCTATGCCGACCGCAAAGCGCATCGCATTGACGGCGCCAGGCGCGATATGGGGGGCGGCAAGCCCTCCAAAAGAATAGGAACCCGACACAAGCGCCGTAAACAAGATCATCGCGAGGTGGCCGCGCAGCGTGGCCGGCGCTTGCTCGGGAGCATCCTGAATGACGGTAGAAACGGTCGTCGCTGTCGTCTGGCTCATTCTCGGCCCTCCACTGTATACAGGACTTAGCCGAGTGACTGCAGTCTGCCTAGTGGAAACAGCAGGCCAGCCGTTGTGGTCTTATGGCTGGAACCTGCCTGCCAGAGCAGTTCATCAATTGCGAAGCGGTTTCGCGTTCGGAAACACGGAAAAATAGAGAGTTGGAGCAATTCCACAACTCGAAGAAAGCGGAAATGCCCGAACTCTCTTGCGCGCGAGGCTACCCGATACGCAACTTGGGCGACCTCGCGCTGGGAGGAACTATTCGGCAGCCTCGCGGGCCATCGGGTTGTTCGGGTGCGTTGTCCAGTTCGCATAAGTTGGCTCGACCGTCTGGCCCGTTCTCTGGTCCAGCGCGCCTACCGCAAGCGGCTCCATGGTGATGCAGTTCTCAACCGGGCAAACGTTGACGCAGAGATTGCAGCCAACGCATTCGGCTTCGATCACCTCGAAGTGACGCACCCCGTCGACCATGCTGGTGATCGCCTGATGGGAGGTGTCCTCGCAGGCGATGTGGCAGCGGCCACATTTGATGCAGGAATCCTGATCAATATGCGCCTTCGCGATATAGTTGAGGTTGAGATATTGCCAGTCGGTGACGTTGGGCGTTGCACGTCCGATAATGTCATCGAGGGTTGCGTGGCCCTTTTCGTCCATCCAGCTCTTCAGCCCTTCGATCATCTCCTCGACGATCTTGAAGCCATAGGTCATCGCGGCCGTGCACACCTGAACGTTGCCTGCCCCCAACGCAAGGAACTCGGCAGCATCGCGCCAGGTGGTGATGCCGCCGATAGCGGAGATCGGCAGCCCCTGGGTCTGCGGATCACGCGCAATCTCTGCGACCATATTCATCGCGATCGGCTTGACCGCCGGGCCGCAATAACCGCCATGGGTACCCTTGCCGTCGATCGACGGCTCCGGCGAGAATGAGTCGAGATTGACCGACGTGATCGAATTGATCGTGTTGATCAGCGAGACAGCATCGGTGCCCCCGGCAAGAGCGGCACGCGCCGGCTGGCGAATATCCGAGATGTTCGGCGTCAGCTTGGTGATGACCGGCATGCGCGTGTATTGTTTGCACCAGCGCACGACCATTTCGACATATTCGGGAACCTGCCCGACAGCAGCGCCCATACCGCGTTCACTCATGCCATGCGGGCAGCCGAAATTCAGCTCGATACCGTCCGCACCGGTTTCTTCGACCAGCGGCAGGATGTTCTTCCATGCGTTTTCTTCACACGGCACCATGATCGAGGCGATCAGCGCGCGGTCGGGCCAATCCATCTTGACCTGCTTCATCTCGCGCAGATTGGTCTGCAAGTCGCGGTCGGTGATCAGCTCGATGTTGTTGAGGCCCAGCAGGCGACGGTCGGCGCCCCAGATTGCGCCATAGCGCGGCCCGTTGACGTTAACGACGGGCGGACCTTCCTCGCCCAGTGTTTTCCAGACGACACCGCCCCAACCCGCCTTGAAAGCGCGGACAACGTTGTAGGCTTTATCGGTCGGCGGAGCGGACGCGAGCCAGAATGGATTAGGCGACTTGATACCGATGAAATTGTTGCGAATGTCGGCCATGCTCATGCCCTCCCATTGGCGGTAAGTGACCGGTGTATGGCTTCCGCAGCATCGCGCCCGGCTGCGACTGCGGCGACAGTCAGGTCCTCCCTCGCGTCGACGACACAGTCGCCTCCCGCCCAGACCTTCGGCATCGAAGTACGACCTTCTGCGTCGACCTTGATACGCCCCCGCTCCAGGGCGATAGCACTGCCGCTGCCGTTGAGCGGAGCAGCTTCAAATGATTGACCAATCGCCTTGAACACCTGATCGGCGGGGATCACCAGCATCTCACCAGTACCGACAAGGCGGTCGCCTTCAAGCCTGGTATACTCCAACTCAACCCCGACGGTGCGTCCGCCTTCGGTCAGAACGCGCTTTGGCTGAAGCCAATGACGGATCATGACGCCATTGACGTTGGCCAGATCCTGCTCATAGGCGGAAGCATTCATATTTTCCTGACCGCGACGGTAACAGATCGTCACCTCGTCAGCACCGAGAAGTCGTGACTGTATCGCGGCATCGACCGCCGTCATGCCACCGCCGATAACGACGACACGCCTGCCAATCGCGACCGTCGACAGATCATCGGCCTGACGCAACTCGGAAATGAAATCCACGGCGTCGACAACGCCTTCCGCGTCTTCACCTTCGGCGCGCAGCGCGTTGACGCCACTCATGCCCATGCCCAGAAATACGGCGTCATGGCCATCCGCAAGCTCAGCGAGGGAAACGTCCCTGCCCAAGGCATGCCCATGCCGGATCTCGATACCGCCGATGGCCGTGACATAATCGACTTCCGCCTGCGCAAAATTGTCGGTCGTCTTGTAGGCAGCGATGCCATATTCGTTGAGACCGCCCGACTTGGGCCGGGCTTCAAAGATCGTGACATCATGTCCATTGACGGCCAGGCGATGTGCGCAAGCAAGCCCGGCAGGCCCGGCTCCCACCACCGCCACCTTGCGGCCGGACGCCTCCGCCCGCGTGTAAAACTGCTTGGAGCGCTCCATCGCCTCGTCGGTAGCGTAACGTTGCAAGCGACCGATCTGGACCGGCTTGCCCTCAGCCGTCTCGCGAACACAGACTTCTTCGCACAGCGTCTCGGTCGGACAGACACGGGCACACATCCCGCCCAGAATATTCTGGTCAAAGATCGTCTTGGCAGCTCCGAGCGGATTTCCAGTCGAAATCTGCCGGATGAAGAGTGGAATGTCGATCGAGGTCGGACACGCCGTCATGCACGGTGCATCATAGCAGAAGTAACAACGGTCCGCCTCCACCCGAGCCTCATGCGCATCTAGCGGCGCATTTAGGTCGGAAAAATTGTCGGCATACTCCATAGACGATAGTCGACCGGCGACTATGCCTTCTTTCAACTGGCCTTCAGCCATCATCAATGTTCCCCATTATTGGTTTTGGGGAAATGCTAGCACGAACAATTTTTTTATCAATCGGTCAAATTTTTGGTAAGTGATTGTTTTTCATCAGCAAAAACATGAGTATGTTAGTCATGTTTTTATCGCAGTCCTGAGATCGTCGGAGCAACCGGGAAGGCTTTTGCTTACCATTCAGCTCTAAATTCACGCATTCATCCGCCAATTCGCAGGATCGGAGTGCTGGACGATGCTTTTGAACTTATTCTTCTGGCAATCGGCAATCGTGCAATTGCTTCTCCTGACCGGCTTCGGGCTACTCTGCTACGCTCTGGCAATGGGCTATCTGAGACTGCTGAGGCATCGCCACCGCAACCTTTCCAGAGCGGTGCCCGCGCCCACCTTTGTGGGGACAATCGCAACAGCCTGGGCTCTGGCACTTGGTTTTGTGGCTGCAGACGTATGGGCCGCCCGTGCCAATGCGGATCAGGCGTTGAGCGAAGAGCGCTCGGCAATCATTCGCCTCGTTGGCATTGCTGAAGAGGACGCGCTCGGCCTTCCCGAAATCATGAGTTCGATTGCGGACTACAAGCATGAGGTAGAAGAAAAAGAATGGGGGACCGGCCTGAATCGCGTACCCGTGGCCTCCGTCGATGCTTCACTTCAGCGGATACGCGTCGAAATCGTGAAGCTGGCACGGGAGGGAATCCCCAGCCCTCTGATCGGAAAAATGACGCGCGATTTCGATGAGTTGCAGGATGCACGCAACAAGCGGCTCGCTATCGGCAACAGTTCAGTAAGCACCCATAAATGGAACCTGGTGCTTTTCCTCACGCTTCTATCAATGGTTGCCATTGCCGCCACTCACGCAGATCGGCCAGCAGCAGCGCGCAATGCGCTTGGCATTTTCATGGTCGCAGCGGTCGTCAGCCTGTGGTTTCTCGCATTGCACGCTACCCCCTATTCAGGGTCAGCAGGGATCAGATTTGACGAGCTCACTCTCCGGTCCGAGGGATGAAAGCGAATCCACAACAATGCCTTATTAGTTAAAACTCGTAGAAAGCTTTAATTTACGTCAACGAGATACGTTGCGCGTATGCGTATCTCATCTGTTCTGCGTTTCGCTTCCCTGTTGCTGGTTCTGGCAGTTTCTGCCTGCGCGTCCAAGCCACAACGCATCAACGACGTGTGTGCCGTGTTTGCCCAGAATGATGGGTGGATCAGCAGCTGGCGTCAGGAGGCAACGGCCGCTTCGCGCAGGCATGGGATCCCTCTGCATGTGGTGATGGCCACGATAAGGATGGAATCAGGCTTCGATGGCCGTGCCCGTCCTGCCCGCAAGATGTATCTCGGCTTCATTCCTGGCCCGCGTGCGTCCAGCGCCTACGGATACTCGCAAGCGCTGGACGGCACGTGGCTGCAATATCAACGCGAAACCGGTCGTCACGGTGCGCGCCGCAGCAATTTCTCCGACGCAGCTGATTTTGTCGGATGGTATCATCGCAAATCCGTCAATACGCTGGGCATCGCGTCCAGCGATACCCAGAGCCTCTACCTCGCCTACTATTCAGGCCATGCCGGATATGCGCGTGGCAGCTGGCGCTCCAACAGCAACATTCAGGCTTACGCGCGCAAGACTGCGGCAATGGCGAACAATTATGCCGGTCAGATGCAACGCTGCCGATAGCTGCTGATAAGCCCGATGTTTTTGCTGTGGGCCTCTTGCGTGTGTTGACAAATTTCCGCCAAGGCTGCTCAGTTGCCCGATTAGGGGACATTGCGAGCATCTGGAGGACATCATGTCATTGCGCGCGGCCCGCTGGTTTTCCGTTGTTCTGACCCTGCTCGCATTCCCGACACTGGGCTTTTCCCAGTCCGTCGAGCGCTCCGTCATCACGACGCCTGACAGCGACTATTTCGGTTTCGACTTGCGTACTGAACGCGATGTCTCCCTGGACCAGTGCAGTGCAATCTGCCTCGCTGATGGCGACTGCCGCGCTTACACCTACAACACCAAGGCGCAATGGTGTTTCCTGAAGTCCGACTACAGTGTGATGAAACCATTCGCCGGCGCTGTCGCAGGGCGTGTCGTCAATCTTGCAGGCGACACTGACATCGGTGCGCCGTCCAAGCTGGGCTTTTTGCCCAGCTATTTTTCGGATGAAGTTCGTCGCTACCGGCAAACCATATCCGACCTGACTCAAAATCAGGAAGACGGTCTGGTCTACCTGTCCTCGGCGGGAGACAGTGCGATGCAAGCAGGCGACGCTCGCGCGGCGTCACAGAACTATCGCGCCGCGCTCGCAATCGCCGACGATCAAAGCGACGTCTGGTCCCGTCTCGCCGAAGCATTGCTGGCAATTCAGCCGGAAAACAGCGACGAAACTGCCGAACTTTCACGCGATGCGTCGTCTGCGGCTGCAATCGGATACGAATTGACCCGCACCGTCTCCCAACGTGCGCAAAGCCTTGCGGTGCTGGCAAAGGCGCTGGACCGGCGCGACCTCTATCGCCCTGCCCTGCAGGCATATGAGGCGAGCCTGACGCTCAGCAATGATGCGACTGTGCGGGCGGCCTATCTCGACCTGAAATCACGCAAGGGATTTCGCGTGATTGGAAATACGGTCGAGACCGATAGTGCGACGCCGCGAGCCTGCATTCAGTTCTCCGAACAGCTCGCCAAGTCTGGTCAGGACTACGCCCCTTTCATCACGATCAACGACGGACCGCCGCAAGCTGTTGAAGCCAAGGGCCAGCAAATATGCATTGAAGGACTGCGTCACGGTGAAAACTACCGGATCAATGTTCGTCAGGGGCTGCCCGCAGCGATAGGCGAGGTCACAGAAGCTCCCGTCGCCCTGGCAATTTATGTAAGAGATCGCGCGCCTTCGATCCGCTTCTCCGGTGAAAATTTCGTGCTGCCATCGGCGGGACGCCACGGCATCCCGATGGTCAGCGTCAATTCAGCCACTGCGGATCTTAAACTGTACCGTATCGGTGACCGATCACTTGCCAGCCTTGTGAACGGTTATCAGTTCCTGCGCCAGCTCGACGCCTATGCGCTGGAAAATCTGACGACCGAGAGCGGCGAACTGATGTGGGAGGGCGCGATCGAGCTTGAAAACGATCTCAACAAGGAGATTGTGACGAGCTTCCCCATTTCGGAGGCTCTGCCAGAGCGCCAACCCGGCGTATATGTTCTCAGCGCCACGCCTGAAGGAGACACAAGCCAGGCTTGGGATGCGCGGGCAACGCAATGGTTTGTCGTCTCGGATATCGGGCTCTCGACCTACACCGGAGAGGATGGCCTGACTGTCTTTGCCCGCTCCCTTGCTACGGCAAAGCCGATGGTCGGTGTCGAACTACAGCTTCTGGCACGCAACAACGAGATTCTTGGAACCGCCACCACCGACGAGGACGGTCGTGTCGTCTTCACTCCCGGATTGATTCGCGGCACGTCGGGAATGGCACCGTCAGTCCTGACAGCATCACTGCCAGCGGGAGGCTCCGTGTTTCTCGACATGACAAAGCCGGGTTTCGATCTTTCAGATCGTGGCGTGACGGGAAGAACAGCGCCCGGCGCGCTGGATGTCTTTGCCTGGACGGAACGCGGCATCTATCGCGCTGGTGAGACGGTTCATGGCGCGGCACTCGCAAGAGATGACAGTGCCGAGGCCGTCGAAGCCCTGCCGCTGACGTTCATCTACTCCCGCCCCGACGGCGTTGAAGACCAACGTATTGTCAGCGACCACGCCGCGCTTGGCGGGCACTATGCGCCGCTTGCGCTGGAACCAACAGCCATGCTCGGCACATGGAGCATGGCGGTCCACACCGACCCGAAAATGCCTGCCGTCGCTCAGGCGAGTTTTCTGGTCGAACAGTTCGTGCCGGATCGTATAGAATTTGATTTGAACGCTCTGACAACGTCGGTTGCGGCGGACGAACCCATACGCATGGAAGTTCAGGGCCGTTACCTCTACGGCGCACCGGCGGCCGGACTCGAATTCGAAGGCGAGGTTTCTGTTCGCCTCAAGCGCGATTGGGAGCGTTTCCCCGGTTACTTCTTCGGTCTTTCAGACGAGGAAGTTGACGCCGTCTCCATACCCCTCGACATCAACCCGGCAGACGAAGACGGTCACAGCAGCTTTGAAGCGGTTCTTGCCCCCCTGCCCGCGACGACTGCCCTGCTGGAGGCCCAAGTAGCCGTCCGCATGCGTGAAGGTGGTGGCCGAGCCGTCGAACGGCGCACACCGGTTACGATAACCCCGGAACAGACCGTTTTGGGCATTCGCCCCGAGTTTGGCGGCAAGGAAGTTCCCGAAAACTCCACCGCCGCACTGCAAATCATAGCGGTTTCTCCTGATGGAGAGAGAATCTCGCTGCCATCCGTTAACTGGACCCTCAACAAGATTGAGCGCAGCTATCAATGGTATCGTTCCAACAACAGCTGGAACTATGAGGCAATCACCACGGAAAGTCGTGTCGACAGCGGCAAGCTCGCCATTCGCGCCGATGAACCGGCCAAGCTGGGCGTGCGCGTAGCTTGGGGCCGCTATCGCCTCGATGTTGAAGGTGACAACGCTGACGGCCCTGCCGCAAGCTTTGAGTTCAACGCCGGCTGGTTTGTCGAAGCCGCCTCGACCGAGACACCCGACGGCCTCGAAATTGCGTTGAACAAGGAGCGCTATGAGGCAGGCGAAACTGCACGGCTGAAAGTATCGCCGCGTTTTGCCGGAGAATTGCTGGTGACGGTCGGCTCCGACCGTTTGTTCACGACGCTTACACAGACAATCCCGTCGGAAGGCGCAGAGATAGCCATTCCCGTGTCACAGGATTGGGGCGGCGGCGCCTACGTGACGGCAGCACTCTTTCGCCCCGGCGATGCCAAGGAAAATCGCATGCCGTCACGCGCAATCGGCGTGAAATGGCTGTCGATTGATCCCGGCAAGCGCTCGCTTGGAGTGACGCTGGACCTTCCATCTCAAACCTCACCGCGCGAAGAGCTGGTCATACCCGTCGCGCTATCGGGACTTGCGCCGGGGGAGGAAGCCTATGTCACGGTCGCGGCCGTCGATGTCGGCATTCTCAACCTGACGCGCTATTCTGCTCCGGACCCACAAGGCTGGTATTTCGGACAGCGACGCCTTGGCCTCGAACTGCGTGATCTCTACGGTCGCTTGATCGATGGATCGATGGGCGCTTTTGGCCGCCTTCGGACGGGCGGCGATGGCGGCGGAATGGCGGTTCAAGGCAATCCGCCAACCGAAAAGCTCGTCGCATTCTTTTCAGGCCCGGTACAGGTGGGTGACGACGGCAAAGCCCAGGTGTCATTTCCCATCCCCGAATTCAACGGCACCGCACGTGTGATGGCAGTGGCCTGGTCGAAATCCGCCATCGGCCAGGCAAGCGGCGACGTCGTGATCCGTGATCCGCTGGTGGTAACCGCCGGTCAGCCAAGGTTCCTTGCTGCCGGCGACCAGGCGTCCATCCGTCTCGACATACACAACACTGACGGACCTTCGGGCAACTACGCACTTTCCATCGCAACTGACGGAAAAGCGACATTCGACCTCGGTTCCGCACCAGAAAGTGTCAACCTGGAGACTGGCGCACGCGCTGTGGTCGATCTGCCGATCACTGCGCTGACCACCGGCGACGCAACCCTGACGGTTGCACTCACCAACAACAATGGCACCACCGTTCAGCGCACATTGTTCATTCCCGTCCGCCAACCATCGATGCCACTGACCAGCAGGCAGACAGTAAGTGTTCCTGCGGGCGGCACGCTTCAAATAGACGAGCAATTGCTCTCGGACAGTCTGATGGACGGCGCATCCATATCCATCGGGATTTCACCACTGGCCGCGCTCGACATTCCGTCGATGCTGACTTCACTCGACCGCTATCCTTATGGATGCACCGAACAGACGACTTCGCGCGCGATGCCCCTGCTCTATGTCAGCGAACTGGCGAAGGCGAGTGGCGTAGCGGACGACCCAGCCCTGCGACAGCGAGTACAGGATGCAATCGGGCGAGTGTTGAGCGCGCAGACGTCGAGCGGGACATTCGGCCTCTGGGGACCGGGCTACGGCGACATGTGGCTCGACGCGTACATTGCCGAGTTCCTGACCCGATCGCGCGAGGCAGGCTATCTGGTTCCTGTACAGGGCTTTACCGCAGCGCTCGACAATTTGCAGAATCAGCTTGCCTACACGACCGACATTCAGGATCGCGGCACCGAAATCGCCTACGCTCTTTATGTGCTGGCACGCAATCGCAAGGCGTCGGTGGGAGATCTGCGTTATTACGCAGACGCGCGCATCGAAGAATTCGCAAGCTCGATGGCGCGGGCGCAGATTGCTGCGGCGCTGGCGCTCTACGGGGACAATCCCCGCGCTGAACGCACCTTTGCGGCCGCCTTGCGCGCGGCTGAAAGCGGGTCGAACGATAGCTTCTATCGGTCCGACTACGGCTCTACCTTGCGAGATAGCGCTGCGGTTTTGGCGTTGGCCGCCGAAACGCGTCCTGCACCCGCCGCGATCCCCGCATTGACGCGTTTCGTGGCACAACAGCGGCAGGAGAAGTCCTACCTGTCGACACAGGAGCAGGTCTGGATGCTGCTTGCCGCACGGGCGATCAACGACAATGACAGCAACATCCAGCTGGAGATTGACGGCATCCCTCACGCAGGAAGCTTCGCGCGGCGTATCGAGGGCGACGAACTGCAGGCAACCGCGTTGAAGATCTCCAACCGGGGAAAGCAGCCTGTTGATGCGGTGATTACGACCGTCGGCGCACCAGCGGACCCTCTTCCCGCAGGAGGCGACGGCTTTACCATAGAGCGCACCTATTATTCCCTCGATGGCGAGGAAGCCAACATCACTGAAGCGACGCAGAACGAGCGATATGTCGTCGTACTTCGCATCGTCGAGAACAATGACTGGCCATCACGAGTTGTCATCACGGACCTGTTGCCAGCGGGACTGGAGATCGACAATCCAGGATTGATAGGCAGTGCAGAGCTATCCAACTTCGAATGGCTCGGAGAACCCGGCGCGGCGCACAGCGAATTCCGCGACGACCGGTTCGTTGCGGCCTTCGATCGTGACAATGGCGGCGAGTTCGTCGTCGCCTACGTCGTTCGCGCCGTCACGCCCGGAATCTATTCTCACCCGGCTGCGGTTGTCGAAGACATGTATCGTCCGCAGTTCAATGCACGCTCTGCTTCCGGCATGATGGAGGTAGTCGCGGCACAATGATTTCACGGCCACTATGGCGATGGCACTCCCTACGAAGCTGATCATGCAGGCCCGCGCCTGCCGAAGATGGCCAGTGCTCGCGCTGGGCGCGACCGCCATCATCGGCATGACGTTGATGGCAACGCTGCGATCGCTGGATGCGGCCTACCCGCCGCCTCTGGATCATTTCGACGTTTCAACGGAGGTGGTGGACCGCAACGGCGCACTGTTGCGTTCGCTTGCCACGCCGCAAGGTGTCTGGCGATTCACCGTCGCATTGGACGATGTGGACCCTCGGTTTGTCGACATGCTGATCGCATACGAAGATCGACGATTTTACGCTCATCGTGGCATCGACTTGATCGCGATAGGACGGGCGGCGCTCCAGTTGGTCACAAATGGCCGCATCGTGTCAGGCGGCTCGACCATCTCCATGCAGTTGGCACGCCTGATCGAGCCGCGTGAAAAGCGTTCCCTGTCCGCCAAAATTCGGCAGATGTTGCGGGCTGTTCAGATCGAGCGGCGTCTCGGCAAAGACGAAATTCTGGAACGATATCTCACTCTGGCTCCGTATGGCGGCAATCTTGAGGGCATTCGGGCAGCTACTCTGGGTTGGTATGGCAAGGAACCGAAGCGTCTTCTGGTGAGTGAGGCGGCATTGCTCGTCGCATTGCCGCAATTACCTGAGCGGCGACGGCCAGACACAAACCCGGTAAACGCTCTGGCGGCACGCGACCGCGTGCTTGAGCGGATGGCTTCCGAACAGCATATCGACAAGGGAGAGGCCGAACGGGGCATGATGGATTCTGTCCCCTCCCAACGCCTAGCGCTGCCATTTCTGGCCGCACACGCGGCGCAGCGCGCGCTGGCCATCGCCCCCCTCCAGAAACGTCATCAACTGACAATCGACCGCCGTACTCAGGAGGCGCTTGAGCGTGTCGCCCACCTGGCTGCGACGCAACTCGGACCGCGTATCTCTGTCGCAATCGTGATGGCTGATGCGCACAATGGCGACGTGATCGCAGATGTTGGCTCGGCCGGCTTTTTCGATTCAACCCGCGCCGGTTGGGTGGATATGACGCGCGCCGTGCGCTCACCGGGCTCAACCCTCAAGCCGTTCATCTACGGTCTTGCGTTCGAGGAAGGATTGGTAGCGCAGGAAACTGTTATCGAAGATCGGCCATCAAACTTCAGTGGCTACCGCCCACGCAACTTCGATCTTGCCTACCAGGGCGACGTATCAATCCGTACCGCGCTGCAGATGTCACTGAATGTGCCTGCCGTACATCTTCTTGATAGTGTCGGTCCGGCAAAGCTGACCACGCGCTTCCGGCAGGCCGGTATCGAAATGGCTCTTCCCCGTTTCGAGCGGCCAGGGTTGGCCATCGCGCTCGGAGGTGCTGGAATTTCTCTCCACGACCTCGTCCAGCTTTACACTGCGTTTCCAAACCTCGGCGAGGTGACAAGCCTTGGGAACCTTCCCGGTCCGCGCCAGCGCTCACGTCTTTTGGAGAGTGCAGCCTCCTGGCAAGTCAGCGATATGCTCGGCGGCATTACACCACCAGAAGGATCCAGACGTCAGGGCATCGCCTACAAGACTGGAACGAGCTACGGCTATCGTGATGCGTGGTCCGTTGGCTTCGATGGACGGCATGTCATCGGCGTATGGGTCGGTCGTCCCGATGGTGCGCCAGTACCGGGTCTGGCAGGCTATCAGTCAGCCGCACCGATCTTGTTCGAGGCATTCGCGAAATCCGGTGTTGCCATCCTCTCTTTGCCGCGCCCGCCGACTGGTGCATTTCGCAGCTCGTATTCTGATTTGCCAATTACGTTGAGACGTTTTGCAACCGGCAAGGAGGAACTGCAGGAGCGCCCTCTTGCCGAGCCGGCTCCGCAGATCATTTTTCCGCCGCAGGGCGCCAGGGTTGAACGGATCGAAGGCGGGCTGAACACTGTCGCTCTCAAACTGCAGGGAGGACGTGCGCCATTTCGATGGCTCGCCAATGGTAGGGCATTTGACAGCGTGTCGCGCCGCCGCACGATGACCTGGGTGCCGACCGGCGCGGGATTTTCGACGCTGACGGTCATCGATGCAGCCGGGCGTTCCGACAGCGTCAAGCTGTTCGTTGAATAAACGCCTACAGCGACTTGAATAGACTCATAATTTCCAACGCAGCGTGTCGCGATTTTACGGATAGGCCTTGAGTTGCCTCATTCGCACAAGCTTTTTCCCGAAACCGGTTCCCACTTTCGGGAGACATACGCTAAAGCAACGACTTGAGGTCAATCGACAGATCGCCCGCAACATCGCGGTCGATCGAACGCCCCCCGGCAAGCAGGCGCCGTGCCACCATGTGGTCGGCCGCACTGTTGACGCTCTCAACCGCAATCAATCGTCCCTCACGATAGGCAAATACCGAAAATTTCCCGGTCGCCGGATCGCCACGCAAGACGGCATCGTCCATCCCTTGCCCCAGACCCGCGATCTGCAACTTGGCCTCGCCCTGATAAGACCAGAACCATGGCAGACTGTCATACGGTGCCGGATTCCCCACCAGTCGCCTTGCCACACACTTGGCCTGATCCACGGCATTCTGGACAGATTCCAGACGAATAATGCCCGATCCCCATCGGCTTGGGTGAAGTGAACAGTCACCTATTGCAGAAATGTTGGGGTCCGAAGTCAGCAGCAACTCGTCAACAACGATGCCATTCTGCACCGCAAGGCCAGCCTCTGCTGCAATCTCGACATTCGGCACGACACCTGCAGCGACCAGCACCGCATCAGCGTTGATCGTGGTTCCTTGAGAGAGCGTAACCCGGCTGCCGTCCACAGACTTTGCCACAACGCCAAGATGCAGATGCGTCCCCTGCTCCCGGTGAATGTTCGCGAACTCAGCGCTCATCATCGGAGTAAGAACGCGCGACATGAGGCGGTCTGCCGCCTCCACGACATGCACATCGACCTGCCGTTGTCGCAACAGCGCCGCGACCTCAAGCCCGATGAAGCCGCCACCGATTATCACGATCGTTCGCAGCTGATCGAGTCTGCTTGTCATCTCCTGGGCGTCTGCAAGCGTTCGTAGTTCCAGCACCTTGTCTGGATCGAGGCCCACGACAGGTGGGAAACGGTTGCGGGCGCCAGTGGCAATTACGAGATGATCGTAGGGGATCACATCGCCATTGCCGAGAATGACCCGGCCAGCATCTCGCTCAATGAAATGGACAGCTACGCCCAAGCATAGGTCGATATTGTTAGCTGCATAAAAGGCCTCACCTTTAAGTGGCAACGATGAATCAGCTGCACTTTTCAGAAATTCTTTCGACAATGGCGGACGCTGGTATGGAAGATGAGGGTCGTCACCGATGATGGAGATCGCGCCTGGAAAACCCTGCGCCCTCAGCGCGGCCGCACACTCTACGCCGGCCTGTCCACTTCCGATGATCACCACTCGTGAAATCGCGCTCTCGGCCACTCGACTATCCTTTCTGCCTCACCCGCAACTACCGCAGTAGCAGCGGGAGAAAAATCTGTCGATGCAAGACATCTTCCCGGTTCCAGACCGGGTTTTCGGCGCAGAAATCGTGCGTAAAAACAGAAACCTGTACTTAATTTCATACATTCACTGAACCATTCCACAACAACCGACGGACCGATATGCAGAGAAGCTTTCGCAGGGAGAGAAAAAGCCCGATAGTTATCGGGGAGAATGACCATGGCCGTCTGTCGCTCATCCTGAATTCGGCGTCGAGTCTCAATGAGACGCTTTCCGAGACATTGGGCGAAGAACTTGGCCGCGCGAGGATAGTTCCGGACACGCGCGTCCCCGCCACGGTCATTCGCATGGGCTCAACAGTTGTTTGGCGTACTGAAGCCGGAGAAGCCCGGCGCGCGGAACTGGTTTTCCCGGATGATGCAGACGAAAATGCTGGAAAAGTCTCTGTCCTCACACCGGCGGGTGTCGCGCTGATAGGACTGTCTACCGGACAAGGGATGGAATGGATGACCCCGGACGGACGCGGCCATGCCTTGACCGTGTTGCGGGTCGACAACCCACACAGCTCATCATGAGGATCTCTCCCCGGCGCGACGACCGACGCATAACTGCAACATGCACGAGCCTTCTACTCTGCCCACACGCATAGAGGTTGCACTGCATGTGGATTTGGGGCTTGGTTGCGCCGGCTTGTGGAGTAGATTTTCATGTTTGAGACACTTAATCCTGCTGCACCCGACGGCATCCTGATGCTTATGTCGATGTTCCGAGACGACCCGCGCGCGGAAAAAATCGATCTCGGCGTAGGCGTCTACAAGGACGCAACCGGCAAGACACCGGTCATGCAGGCAGTCCGAAAAGCCGAGCGCCGTCTGCATGAAACGCAAGCGACCAAAAGCTATCTCGGCCTTGCCGGAGACACCGTTTTCAATGAATTGATGATCGGTCTTCTGATGGGAGACAAGGCTGACCGCACACGGTTGCGGGCAGCGCAGACCCCCGGCGGAACCGGTGCGCTGCGAGCCCTGTCAGATCTGCTGCGGCTCGCGCGTCCCGATGCGACGGTTTGGGTGCCCAGCCCAACCTGGCCGAACCACGTGCCAATCATCACAGCTTCCGGCCTGACGACAAACATCTACCCATATTTTGATGCGTATACGAACAGCGTTGACGTCGATGCCATGCTCGACGCGCTGGAGCAACTTCCAGCGGGCGATGTCGTCCTGCTGCACGGCTGCTGCCACAACCCGACCGGCGCGGATCTCGCACCGGAACACTGGAAAACGCTGGCCGATCTTATGGTCCGGAAAGGGCTGATTCCGCTTGTCGACATCGCCTATCAGGGTTTCGGAGAAGGTCTCGAGGAAGACGCAGCCGGGGTGCGGATTCTGGCAGAAACCGTCCCTGAGATGCTTGTTGCGGCAAGCTGCTCCAAGAATTTTTCCGTTTATCGCGACCGCGCCGGTGCCGCCATCATTCTGGGTCGCAACAGGTCAGAAGCTGACATCGCCTACAGCCAACTGCTCGGCGTCGGACGTTGCATCTGGTCAATGCCACCCGATCACGCTGCCGCTTGCGTGCGTATTGTCCTGCATGACGACGATTTGCGCGCCAACTGGCAGGCAGAACTGGAATCGGTCCGCCTGCGTATGTTGAGCCTTCGTAACGGTTTTGCAGAAGCTCTGCGGCGCCAGTCGAACTCGGAGCGCTTCGACTTTATCGCGAACCAGCGCGGCATGTTCTCCCGTCTCGGCCTGACACAGACACAGGTCATGGAATTGCGCGAGAAGCACGGCGTCTACATTGTCAGCGACAGCCGCTTCAACGTCGCCGGTCTGCCGGGCGACAGGCTTGACGACCTTGCCGCAAAAGTCATCTCGATCCTTTAAAGCATGTCTTCCGAAAGTGAGAACCGGTTTCGAGACAAAGACATGCGTAAAAACAAGAAGCTAAAGCGCAAGGAGCGAATCTGAAAGATCGCGACGCGCTTTCGCTAACCATCACCCTGATGGTGGCCCGCCATTCGCGCCCCGATCACCGCAACGAACCGTCTGCAACCTCAGCGATCCTCACAGCAAGTACTTACGGGACAATCGGCAAAGCCGGTCTCTCAGGACTCCGCCGACTCTCCCTCAGGTTCAGCTTCGCTCCCCTCACCACGTCCCTTGAAGTGCTTGGCGAGAATGTAGAGCTCGACCGATTCCTCTCGCGATGCCGGTGGCTTGACGTGCTGCACCGTCCGAAAATTCCGCTTCAGCAGGTCAAGGAGAGTGCTTTCAGTCCCGCCTTGGAACGTCTTGGCGAGGAAGTGCCCTCCTTCCTTCAACACCTGCACCGCGAAGTCTGCCGCGACCTCACACAGATGCATCGTACGGATATGGTCGGTTCGACGATGGCCTGTCGTCGGCGCAGCCATATCCGACATGACGATGTCCGGCGCGCCACCAAGGGTTTCCATCAAACGCGCCGGTGCGTCGTCATCAAGAAAATCCATCTCCAGGATCGTGGTGCCGGGAACCGGATCTAGACCAAGATAGTCAATGCCCACGACAGTTGGCGCATCCTCCGGCGACTTCACCCGTGCCGCGGCAACCTGCAACCAGCCGCCAGGAGCAGCCCCAAGATCGATCACCCTCTGACCTGGCTGCAACAGCTTGTGCTTGTCGTCGATCTCGATCAGCTTGAAGGCTGCGCGCGAGCGGTATCCTTCGGCCTTGGATCTCAGCACATAGGGATCGTTAAGATGTCGCTCCAGCCACCGCCGCGACGAATTCTTCAGACCCCGCTTCTTCTTGATACGGGTTTTGAGAACGCGTGCGCCACTTGTCTTCGGCGTACCGCTTCCAGGTTTTTTCATCGACCCAACGCTCCTCGACGACGCGGATTCCGCCAGGCGCCATCATCTGCCATCAATTCGGACAATATCCCTTCTCGCAGGCCGCGATCGGCCACTCGGATTCGCTCGGAAGGCCAATATCTGCGAATCGCCTCGAGAATTGCGCAGCCCGCAAGAACCAGATCGGCCCTATCCGCGCCGATGCAAGGATTGGCCATCCGTGCTTCAAAATTCCAACCCAAAAGTTTGGAAATCATTGCATCGACATTGGCATTGTCCATCCACAGTCCGTCGACCTGCCGCCGGTCATAGCGCTCCAGCCCGAGATGAACCCCCGCAAGTGTCGTCACCGTGCCGGAAGTTCCAAGTAGATAGAAACGAGCGTCCGCGCCCAGATGCGCCAACTTCGTACGCCCCTCGAAGCCATCAAGCATCTGCATCACGGCCAGAACCATGGCCTCGAAAATTTCCGGGGTCACTTCACGCCCGCCGAAACGTTCTGCAAGCGAGACAACGCCGACCGGCAGCGACGTCCAGGACACAATGTGATTCGCCAGGCGCGGTGTTCTGTGACGCGAAATGTCGATCAGTGCGATTTCCGAAGAACCGCCACCAATATCGAACAGGACCACCCCATCAGTATTGCGCTCGACAAGAGAGCCGCATCCTGAAACTGCCAGTCGTGCTTCCGTCTTGCGGTCGATGATCTCGAGTTTGAGCCCCGCTTCAATCTCAACCCTGCGCAGAAAGTCGCTTCCATTGGCGGCGGTTCTGCACGCCTCGGTAGCGATCAGCCGCGCCTTGCGGACCTGTCGCGCCCTCAGCTTGTCGCCACACACTTTCAACGCTTCGACAGCGCGATCCATCGCATTGTCATTCAGGCGACCTGACGTTGAAAGCCCCTCGCCCAGACGAACGATCCGCGAGAACGCATCGATGACCCGAAACTGTCCCGGCCCGGTCGGAACCGCGACAAGGAGACGGCAATTGTTCGTCCCCAGATCCAGGGCCGCGTAGACAGGCAATTCGGCAGACCTGCTGCCAAACTTGCCGTGGCCGCCCTTGGATCCTGTCGGCTGATGCTGTGCGGGGCGTGGTTCAGAACGGCTGCCAGACAAGTGTGCCGCCGGGGCACGCCGCCCGTTTGAGACGCGCCTGCCGTCGGCCGCGGTGTCGTTGCCTTCCGACGCACACGCTGGTGACCCGGACGCAGGCCCAGGCGGCACCGCATCCTTGTCACGCGCAAAGACCTTCCGTCCGCGACGCCTCTTGCGGCGCTTTTTCAGCGGGCCCTTGCCTTGATGGGCGTCCTGATCAGCCCGCGCTTCATGCGGGCCGTCTCTGGCAGGAACAGCATTTGCGTTCCGCTCAGTAGGTCGCTGCCTGGCCCGCGATGGGCCCTCCAGTCCACCTGACGCCCCTTCATCCGACGCTTTCGCGCCCTTTCGGGGGTCTCTCAAATTATTATCCTTCAGCGCCGCGCGAGCCCAACCGGACGCTGCAGGCACCTTGATTTTCTACGTTGGAGTCAGGATACCAGCGCTTGAGGTAAACACCAACCCAGCGCTGTGCAATTTTTCCACAACACGCAGCCTGTCTTGCAAGAATAGGGTTGACTATTTATCCGCGGCCTCTATATCGGGCCTCGTTCACCGCAACACAAAGCGGCGGCACCAAAGCGGATCGCATCAGAATCGCTTCTTGGGGAATAGGTTAACGGTAGACCCACGGACTCTGACTCCGTTAGTCCTGGTTCGAATCCAGGTTCCCCAGCCAATATATTTTCTTAACAAAATCAGATGTTTAGATTTCTACCCTAGCAGGGGTCATTAGCACCTTTTGTTAGCTTAAGAGACTGTGGAAAACCTTGCTGCTGCAGACACCCTACAGCGCTCCAATCCAGCGCGGCCATGCGATCTAGCCAAGGCATCAGCGGATCCCGGAACTATTCGTGATCGGGAACTCGCACGTTCGAGCAGACAAGACGCCGCTGCACTGGAGCGCCGTATGCAGCTCATCATCTGAGGCGAGACCCTAGCAGAAAATACCGCGCCCGTTCTGGTCAGGGCGGCATCGTGATCATGCGCAGTTCCTAATGGAACCGGACCGTCGTGTAGTCTGCGTTCTCGATGAAATACTCACGATAGGTGCCAGCTGCCTCGCCGGCCCCATGCAGCTCGGCATTCGTCGAGCCTAGCCAGCCCAAAGCTGTTTTGGGCAAACGCTTCTGGAGCACATACGGAAAGGAAAGAAGGTTGATCTCGGCGTAGGGTCCGCGGCGCTTCGGGTAGCGTTGTCATGCTTGATGGGCTCCGCGTAAGGTAGCAAGATGTTGCATGCTTGGCGGTTTTAAGGTGAATTTGTTTTAGGGTCGCACGGCTTTTCTGAGGGCTGAGAGATGATTATCAGAGAGTTAGACAAACAGCAGATTCAAGCTCTTCTAGCGTCCAGCAGGCAAGGACGCTTGGCATGCGCCAAAGATGGTCAGCCATACGTCGTTCCAATCACGTTCTCATTCTTTGGCAATTACCTGTACAGCTTTTCGATGCCCGGTCAAAAAGTCGACTGGATGCGGATCAATCCCAAAGTGTGCATTCAGATTGACGAGTTCGGCGAGGGTCGAGCTTGGAAGAGCGTTGTCATCAATGGCGTCTTTGAAGAACTACCAGACAGAATTGGCTTCAAGCACGAGCGAGAACATGCATGGTCCCTGCTGAGCAGGCACGCCAATTGGTGGGAGCCGGGTGCGCTCAAGCCCGTCACACCACCCTTGGCAACAATATCACCACATCTGTTCTACAGAATCGTCATTGAGCACATGACAGGCAGACAGGCCATCGACGACTAAAACGACGGTTAATTTTAGCGGCCGCTTCACAGCAGCGCCGCCAACACAGCGAATGGCGGTAAACATTCATTGCGAGAGCAGGCTCTTTGGCTAGGGAGAGAGCCCATGCCTAACTCAAAAATGGATATCGGATGATGGCAAAGAACGTTTTGCATTATCCAGCCCCGGCAGATGGGCGTTCAAGACGCCGACGAAGCGATCAAGCCGGCCGAGCGTGACGCTGGTTGATCGGCTGGCGCTATCGCTGCCTTGCAAACAGCTTGATGCAGAAACAGGTGAAGTGCTGGAAGAGGCAATCATCCTCGCGCAGCATGGTGAGATGCCGAACGGCATTGCAGGAGACTGACTTCGATGGAATATAAATCGGCACACGAAGAGCCTCACTTCATCGATAGAGCGGGTTGGCTACGCGCGGCCGTGCTCGGAGCGAACGATGGAATCGTTTCCGTCTCTTCGCTGATTGTTGGCGTCGCCGCCGCCGATCCTGGTCGAAGTGCAATTCTGGTCGCGGGCGCCGCAGCTCTTGCGGCAGGGGCAATGTCCATGGCCGCCGGCGAGTATGTTTCGGTCAGCTCGCAAGCTGATGTCGAGCGGGCGGATATCGTGCGGGAACGCGCTGCCATTCTGGACAACCCCCGAGAGGAAGAGGCTGAGCTTGCTTCTATCTTCGAATCTCGTGGCCTTTCGGCCGGGACCGCGGCTTTAGTAGCTCGAGAGCTGACAGAACACGACGCGGTCAGCGCCCATGTACGCGAGGAACTTGGATTGTCAGAAATTCACGCTGCCAAACCTTTACAGGCGGCGCTCACATCAGCGCTCACATTCTCGGTCGCTGCCGCAATTCCTCTCGCCTCGGCACTTCTGGCACCCACAGACAAAATCATTCCGGTCGTGGTTTCATCGACGCTGGTATGCTTGGCGGTGCTGGGAGCGCTGGGAGCTCATTCGGGCGGTGCTCCCAAATTGCCGGCGACGCTTCGGGTGCTCTTCTGGGGAGCCGCAGCGATGGCGATCACCGCTGGTGTAGGGCGGATCTTTGGCGTGAGCGTCTGATAAGGTGGCCTCTTACGCAGACACTGCCCTACGAGACATTTAGCTAGATCGCGATCAGAGCAGCACGTACCATGATCTCACATCGCCTCTCGTCTGCCTCAGGTGCGAGTGGCAAGAATGACTCTACAGAACGATGCCGCTTCCAAGATTGGGTCGCCCGCAAACGCAGCGACCCAACAAGCCCGCCGATCAATTCGGCGAACTAAGCTCTTGGCGTCAGTGGCAGATTCTCAACGATCGCGATGAAAGCGAGCGTCGACCACCGCCCTCACGCTCATCGACTTCACGCGGTTCGCCTTTACACTGCATTCTCAGAATGTTGCCCAAAAGCTCGTGGCTCGCCTTCTGCGAAGGCTTACCGCCACAATCCTACTGCGGACCTGATTGAACTCAAACCTTACGCGGAAAGTTCCTTTCGGACGATCTCTGCGCCTGCACTCAAGGCCTTCAGCTTGCCGGTGGCTACCTGACGGGACAGTGGGGCCATGCCGCAATTCGTGCAGGGATAGAGTTTGTCTGCATTTACGAATTTCAGCGCTTTTCGCAGGGTTTCGGCGACTTCCTCCGGGGTCTCGATAGTGTTCGACGCCACATCGATGGCACCGACCATCACTTTCTTGCCGCGGATGAGTTCGATCAGGTCGATCGGCACATGCGAGTTGTGACATTCCAGCGAGATCAGGTCGATGCTGGATTGCTGCAGTTTCGGGAACGATTCCTCGTACTGCCGCCACTCCGACCCCAGCGTGTTCTTCCAGTCCGTATTGGCCTTGATGCCGTAGCCGTAGCAGATGTGGACGGCGGTTTCGCAGGTGAGCCCCTCGATGGCCCGCTCCAAGGTGGCGATGCCCCAGTCGTTCACCTCATCGAAGAAGACATTGAAGGCGGGTTCGTCGAACTGGATGATATCGACGCCAGCAGCCTCCAGCTCCTTCGCTTCTTCATTGAGGACTTTGGCGAACTCCCAGGCCAGTTTCTCGCGACTTTTATAGTGCGCATCATAAAGCGTATCGATCATCGTCATGGGACCAGGCAGCGCCCATTTGATGGGCTGGCTGGTCTGCTGACGCAGAAATCTGGCATCTTCCACAAAAACCGGCTTTTGGCGGGAGACCGCACCGACGACCGTCGGCACGCTCGCATCATAGCGATTGCGAATTCTGACAGTTTCACGCTTCTCGAAATCAACGCCATCGAGATGTTCGATAAAGGTGGTGACGAAATGCTGGCGCGTTTGCTCGCCATCACTGACGATATCGATGCCTGCCTGACGCTGATCGTCGAGGGACAGACGCAGAGCATCCTGCTTGCCTGCGATCAGTTCCTCATCCTGTAGCTTCCATGGAGACCAGAGCTTTTCCGGTTCCGCGAGCCAGGAGGGCTTCGGCAGGCTGCCGGCGGTTGACGTGGGCAAGAGTTTTTTCAAGACAGATGACCTTGTGTGGTTCGGTTGATCAAAGGGCATTGGTGCCAACCCAGCGCTCGAAGATGGCTTTGTATGGTTTGATGATCCGCTCTTCCGTGAATTTTCCCTGCTCGACGGCAAGCCGGCTACGTTCTTCGCGGTCATAAACGATGCGGGTCAGCGAATAGTCCTGATGCTTCAGGCTGGGCTGATAGTGGACGCCCGCGACGGAGTTGGCGTTGTAAATCTCGGGTCGATAGATCTTCTGAAAGGTCTCCATCGTGCTGATCGTGCCGATCAGTTCCAGATTGGTATAGTCTCCGGTCAGGTCTCCAAGATGGTAAAACGCGAAAGGCGCAACGCTGTCCGGGGGCATGAAATAGCGAACCTGCAATCCCATTTTCTGGAAATACAGATCGGTCGATGACAATTCGTCCTGCTGGTATTCGACCCCCAATACGGGGTGACGGCTTTCCGTCCGCCTGTATGTTCTGCTGCCCGAGGCGCTGAGGCATATGACCGGCCGCTTGGTGAAATTCTCCCTGTAGACATCGGAATCGAGGAAGCACTTGAACAGGTTTCCATGCAGCACACCGAAATCGTCGGGCACGGTGAATTCGGTTCGGTTCCTGTTGTACGCAGGCAGGACAACGCTGAAATCGTAATCGCGCACATAAGAGGAGAAATTATTGCCGACGATGCCGTCGATGCGTCGGTTCGTCTTCCTGTCGACGATGGTCGTCTTGAGCATTTCGATCAGCGGAAAGGGTTCGCTCGTTGCCGAAGCGACGTCCATCTCGACGGAGATGATTTCAAGCTCTACCGAGTAGCGATCACTCGTGGGATTGTCCCAATGCGCCAGTGCATTGCAACGATTATCGATCATCTTCAACGCATTGCGCAGGTTTTCCTGCCGGTTCTCACCTCTGGCCAGATTGGCAAAATTCGTCGTGATGCGCGTATTTTCCGAGGGGCGGTAATCCTCATCAAAGCGAATCCTCTTGAGGCGGAATGTGAAGTCGTTTCCCGTCGCGCTCGGCCGGGGATCAACGATCGTCACGACCGGGGCGGCAATTCGAGTTGCGGTTTGAGACATGGCTTACCCAAATAAGTTGGGGGCAAGGATCAGCGGACACATAGCAAGACAGACCGCCACGCGGCTTCCGCTACGGCACACCGGGACACCCCGCCCGTGGACGTTACATGTCAGGGCAGGTCTCCTGGCTCGCGGGTTGCAGCCTCCGTCCGTCTTCCCAAGGCCCAGGCCTCAGTGACATCAGTGGATTTCGGCTCGCCGCTTACAGTTGCGGGGGCAGCTCCGGCATTGCATTCGCGCGCACCGGCTTCCCTCTTAGCTCCGGCGCATCGCAAGGATGACCAGAGAACCATGACACGATCACCCTCGGGCAAACAGCCGGCAAAGTCAATACGATATAAAGAAATGTTTATATATTTACATTTGCATGAGACGACTAGTTACCAGAGTCGATCTGGCGATGCGCAGCCGAGGCAAGGCGCCCTCCTGGCGCCAGCACGCGATGATCTTCGGACTATGTCAGGCGGTCGAATACGGCGCGAATGAACTCTGCCGGTCGTCGATGACCAGTGTCTTCGTGATCGGCGGGAAAGCTCGCTGAGAGCAGCCGGACCGTTCACACACTTTGCAGCCGGCACCGATCAGTGTTCGTGCGACCGGGTCTTGGACAATGCCTTGCGAATAGACAAGCCGGTCGGCGTGGTGCAGGTCGCATCCAAGGCCGATTGCGAATCTTTTCGTCGGTGTTCGGTATCCGCCGCGCGAATTCTCCACCATCCGGGCGATCCAGAGATAGGCGCGCCCGTCCGGCATCTCCGCGACTTGGGTCAGTATCTGGCCGGGATTGGAGAAGGCGTCGTAGACGTTCCAGAGTGGGCAAGTCCCGCCGACACGCGAGAAGTGGAAATCCGTCGCCGACTGCCGCTTCGAGATGTTGCCGGCACGATCAACGCGGACGAAGAAGAACGGCACGCCACGCGCCTCGGGTCGCTGAAGCGTGCTGAGCCGATGGCAGACCGTCTCGAAGCCGACCCCGAAATCGCGGCCGAGCAGATCGATATCGTAGCGCAGGCGCTCAGCCAGTTGGAGAAACGGCGTATAGGGCAGAACGAGCGCACCGGCGAAATAGTTTGCCAGGCCGATATGAGCAAGCGAGCGGGCTTCCTCGTTGGAAAACGCCCCGTCTGCGACCAGAGCATCCATGAGTTCGCGTTGTTCTAAAAAGGCAAGTTGTGTCGCCATCTGGAACGCCTGCTGTCCCGCACGCAACCGGCGCGAGAGCCGGAGGGTGCGCGTCGCAGGATCGTACTTTCGCTGTACGCCGGAGTCTGCATCTTCCTCAAGATCAGCCAGCCGCAGTCCGTGCTTTACTTCCAGTCTGCCGGCCAGCGCCGAAGCCATTCGACCGATCGGCATGCCGAGTTCCTGGGCGACGGTTTCTGCCGCTCGGTCGAGCGCATCGACATAGTTGCGGCTGGCGAAGAAGAAATCGCGCACTTCCTCGAAAGGAGTCGACGGTAACGAGACCCCCTCTCCTTGCCGGTCGTCTCCAACCCTTGCCGCATAGGCAGCAGCCTGCTCGCTGGCCTGCTTCAATCTCCGGCTCTGGGAAATGAAGGCGCGGGCGAGCGCCGGCATGTTGCTCGCCAGTTCCCGCAGATCGGCCAGGGCGATGTTCTCGCCGACAGTTGGATCAGCCAGCGCCTCGCGCAATTCGCCGATCAGCCGCGCATCGTCATTGTCCGAAAAGAGCTGCACGTCCATGCCGAATGCGGCGTTGAGCTTCAACAGCACCGGGACGGTCAGCGGCCGCTGATTGTTCTCGATCTGGTTGAGGTAGGAGAGCGAGATGCCGAGCGCGTCGGCCAGCGCCTGCTGGGTGAGCTTGCGCTCCTCGCGCAGCCGCTTCAGGCGTACCCCCATGAAGGCCTTCTTCACGTATAGGCTCCTTCCTTCGGACTTCGCAAACTTCGCATCTTCACAAGTTTGGCTTCACAAAACTCTGCAATTTCAGTCCTTTATAGGACTAATTCTATGCGGATAATGTGAATTTGAAAAGTCACCGGGCAATTCAAATTGAACATGCAGGCGAGCACATCGAGCCTCCCCGAGGCCCAATTTCTGGAAATGATTTTGTCGGAACAGGCCAGTGCTCACGGTCCGCTCTACGGCCTCAATGCGCTGCAGATTATGGGCAAGGCCGCTTTTGTCTGCGCCACGCGACATGCTCGCGGACCGGTCGTGATGGCGAAAGCCGACTGTATCGAGTTCTTCCGGCCGGTCCCACAGGGGTCGATCATCGCGATCCGCGCGCACATCGCCTTTCAGGGCCAGTCCTCGATGACGGTGATCGTTGAGATCGCGCCTGAGGATTGCACCGGCAAGGATGCCACCCCTGCCATCACCGGCCGCTTCATGATGATCGCCGTCGACGACAAGGGCCACCCCGTTCCCGTGCCTGTTTCAGATCAACCAGCAAAAGAGGAGCTTCATCCGTGAAGCAGCATAAGGTTCGCACTTACAAATCCGCCGAAAATCTCGCTCGCGAGGACCAGCTTGCCTGGAAGATTGCTTCCATTGCCGCCGATGACGTCGCGCTCGATGATGATGTCATCGAGATGATCGGCAATCGTATCATCGACAACGCAGCCGTCGCCGCGGCCTCGCTGGCGCGCCGTCCGGTGGCCAGCGCCCGTGTGCAGGCGCAGGCGCATCCTTTCCTGCCCGGCGCGACGGTGTTCGGACTTTCGACCGCGGAGCGCGTTTCGCCGGAATGGGCGGCATGGGCCAATGGCGTCGCAGTACGCGAACTCGACTTTCACGACACCTTCCTCGCCGCCGACTATTCACATCCAGGCGACAATATTCCGGCGATCCTCGCTGTCGCCCAGCATGTCGGCCTCAATGGCGCGGCGCTCGCCAAGGGCATCGCCACCGGGTACGAGGTACAGGTCAATCTGGTGAAGGGCATCTGCCTGCATGAGCACAAGATCGACCATATCGCCCATCTCGGGCCTTCGGCCGCTGCCGGCATCGGTACAGCGCTCGGCTTGCCTGTCGAGACCATCTATCAGGCCGTGCAGCAGGCACTTCATGTCACCACCACCACACGCCAGTCGCGCAAGGGCGAGATTGTCAATGACCGTGGAAACGGGACCCCGCCTTTTCGTGTAAAAGGGACCCCGGTTAGAGCTTGTGAAGGGCACGCCGGTTAGCGCCCGATCAGGCGAAGCTGGTCGGGGTTGCACAGCCTGATCGGGCGCGGCTGATTGGCTTTTCGGCTTTAGCTTTGAGAGCGGCTTTTGAAGCGCCAGGATTCGTTTCCGGTCTCGACGATTTCGCAGTGGTGCGTGAGCCTGTCCAGCAGTGCGGTCGTCATCTTGGCGTCGCCGAAGACGCTCGGCCATTCTGCGAAAGCGAGATTGGTGGTGATGATGACGCTGGTGCGCTCGTAAAGCTTCGAGACGAGGTGGA
>NZ_FORF01000018.1:32719-82903 GCF_900113935.1 Aquamicrobium aerolatum DSM 21857 | reverse complement strand
ACTCCGACCGCGGCGTGCAATACGTGTCCATTCGCTATTCCGAACGGCTGGCGGAAGCAGGCATCGAGCCTTCCGTAGGAAGCGTGGGCGACAGTTACGACAACGCGCTCGCCGAAACGATCAACGGTCTCTACAAGGCCGAGGTCATCCATCGAAGAGGACCATGGCGCGGCTTCGAAGCCGTGGAATTCGCCACCCTGGAATGGGTGGACTGGTTCAACAACAGGCGGCTTCTGGAGACCATCGGAAACATTCCGCCAGCGGAGGCCGAACAACGCTACTACGCCATGCTGGACGCCCCAGACATGGCCGCATAACTTAAACCAAACGGCCTCCGGCAAACCCGGCGCGGTTCAATCTCCACAATGTCGCCGTCGCAAATCCGCCTTGCCCGCGCATCTTCTGGATGGATGCGAAGCACCTCATAGCCATCGCGGCGCTGTGTCCTGCTCGCGCTCGACAGGCCCGCCTGCGAATGAAGCCGGCCCACGGGCTGAGGCGTCAGAAGATGAAGAGGATAGCGCCCGGACAGATCGCCGCCCAGATATTCGTCAGCGCCAAGCCAGGCCGCGTGCGGGGGAAGCCCCTCCGCTCTCACGCTCGCAAGCGAGATCATGATACGGCCGGTCTCCGTCTCGAGCGGGTTGGCTTGAGGGTCCTTGCGGAAATCCTTCGAAACGGGCCTGCATCGCCTCGGGCTCGGGCATGCGGAAATAGCCCTGTTCCCAGAAGGTTTCGAAATCCGGCGCTTCGATACCGCGTCTGGCCAGCGATGCGCGGCTGTTCTCCCATTGGAGACGCACCCACTCATCCGAGCTGCGGCCTTCGGTGAAGGCATCGCGATAGCCGAGGCGCTCGGCCAGTGCGGAGAATATCTCATAGTCATCGCGCGTCTGCCCTACGGGGTCTATCGCGCGATGCATCGCCAGGATGAACGGATCCCGGTCAAACAGATCGTCATCCGATCGACCTTTACCCCGTCTCGCGCGCCCCGCAACCATTGCTACAGGCCGTACATGCGGAACGTTGGTCGGCCGGACAGCTCGCGCACGGCGCCGAACTCAACCAGCCGGTCGAACAGCCGGCGCAGGCCGCGGTCGCTCATGCCTGCGATCCTTTCCGAGGCGACGATCGCGTCATCGGACAGGAGTCGTTCGACGACCAGGCCCGCCGCTTTGGCCCTGAGCTTTGGCGCGACGGCAAGGAGCCGATCCGCTCGGCGCTCGAGTTCGGCAGAAAGATCGATCGCGCGCAGCGCAGCGCGCGCCTGCGCGGCCAGCAGACTTTTGGCACGCTCCGGATCTGTCTCGATGCCTGTCGCCACGGAGCTGGCTGCCGATCGACGCGGGCGGGCGCTTGTGCCCAGGGCTGCCTCGGCGCCCAGCAGCGGCACGGCATGGACCCAACCCAGCCGTTGCGCCAGCAGGGCGTCGGCGAGCCAGCATCTGAAGGCTCGTGCGAAGCCATATCTTTCGGCGGCCGCGAACGCGCCGGTCAGCATGCCGACCATTCCGATACCCGAGGAAAGCTGTCGAAGATCGTCCGCCAGGTCGCTGACTGCGTCGTCGTCGCGGCGGAGACCGAGATCATCCAGCACCGCGCCGATGCCCGCCTCGGTTAGCAATTTCTCGGCAGGCGTGCCGGCCAGCCGGCGCCAGGCGAGCAGCATCGATCCGGCGGGGCCGACGGACGAAAAATCGCCCGGCCGCGTCAGTAGAACGGCGTCGCGCAATGCCGCTTCATCCTCGATGCGGCCCGCCTGTCGTGCCGTCGCTGCGGCCCCGGCAAGCGCCAGCCGCTGCCGCCAGGCGCCGGCCCATTTTTCCTGCCGGCGCACAACCGCATCGAGCGCGCCGATGGTGGCGCCCGCGGCAAGCGCCACGTCCTCGACGTCTTTTCCCGCAAGGCTTTGGGCATCTGGGATGGCGCGGCGCAGCCAGGCCGGCACCGTTGCCATCGGCGCGGCCGAAGCGGCACCGGCAAGCGTGGTGTTGTGACACGGAGAGGGTTTGGGACGCAGAATCATCGAAAGCACGATGAATCATGGCGGCGCTTTTATCAACCGATATGCACAAAACCGCCGCGCCTGTCGACAAAACCAAATGAATGATAATGTTGCATTATCGGTCGTTTTGCAATAGTCTCGCAAAATGGCCTCTCGCGTCGATCAAACTCCCGAAAACCGGGCTCGGCACCGTTCCGCTCAATCACAGGACACGGCATTGGATGTCGGATCAGGCACGCAGGCGTCCTCGGCCGAGCCCGACGGGTCGAGCGCCGACGACTGTCTGGACAGCGCGCTGCCCGACATCATCGACATCGTCCTGAAAATGGGCCACGCGCCGGACGAGCCGTCCGCGGAAGCCCCCTCCCCTCCGGCCGTCACGGCCCCGCGCCTGCCGGCGCATCTCGACGCGCTGGCTGATCGCGCGCGCGACTATGTCGAGGCGGCGAGTTCCAGCAACACCCGCCGGGCCTACGCCTCCGACTGGAAACAGTTTGCCAGCTGGTGCCGCCGCCAGGGTTTTGCGCTGATGCCGCCCGATCCGCAGACTGTGGGGCTGTACATCACCGCGCTCGCCTCCGGCAGCGCCGCAGGCACGGGGACCGTGGAGAGCACGGGGGCCGTGGAGAAAAAGTCCGTGTCGACGATCGAACGCCGGCTGTCCGCGCTCGCCTGGAATTATGCCCAGCGCGGCCAGCCCCTCGACCGCAAGGACCGGCATATCGCCACCGTCCTGGCCGGCATCCGCAACAAACACGCCGCCCCGCCCCGGCAGAAGGAAGCGGTGCTGCCCGAGGATCTGCGCGCCATGCTGGAGACACTCGACAGGGGAACCCTGCGCGGCATCCGGGACAGGGCAATGCTTCTCATCGGCTTTGCCGGTGGCCTGCGCCGTTCGGAAGTCGTCGGCCTCGATTGCGGTCGCGACCAGACCGAGGATTCTTCCGGCTGGGTCGAATTTTTTCCCGACAAGGGCCTGCTCGTCACACTCCGAGGAAAAACCGGCTGGCGTGAGGTTGAGATCGGACGTGGCTCGGCCGATGCCACCTGCCCGGTCGTCGCACTCGAAACCTGGCTGAGTTTCGCGCGCATCGCGCACGGCCCGCTGTTTCGCCGCGTTACCGGCCAGAGCAAAAAGGTCGGCGCCAACCGGCTCAACGACCAGGAGGTCGCGCGGCTCGTCAAGCGGACCGCGCTCGCGGCAGGGGTGCGCGGTGACCTCAGCGAAGCAGAGCGGGCAAAGCTGTTTGCCGGCCATTCGCTGCGCGCCGGGCTTGCCTCCTCAGCCGAGGTCGACGAACGCTATGTCCAGAAGCAGCTCGGCCACGCCTCGGCCGAAATGACCCGAAAATATCAGCGCCGCCGCGATCGGTTCCGCGTCAATCTCACCAAGGCGTCTGGGCTTTAGGGAGCGGCAAAGCCCCCTCCCCTGCCCTTTTCAGTGCGCAGCTTCCTTATTCTCAGTTGCCGCATCCTGAGATGAGAGCGCACGTAAGACAGCCTCCGGTTCCCGATCCATGACACGAAGCAAGGTTCGCGCAGCGCCGCTCGGCTGCCGCGTACCCTGCTCCCATTTCTTATAACCGGAAGGGCTGGTTCCCAGCACAGTCGCCATCTCATCCTGGGTCAGATCGAGCTTCTTGCGGATCGCCTTTGCGTCGACTGCACCGACATCGATGGTATGAATCTTGATGCCGGGAACATCCTTGCCCTGCGCATGCGCCAAAGCTTCCGACATGGCCTGGATCAGATCGGCGCCGAATTTTGTCATCTCGCTCATGTTCTGCTCCTATGCGCTGCCTTTATCGCTTTGGCGAACGCAGCAACCGCTTTTGCCTCATCAGGTTTCAGGTCGACCTTTTCATTCTTGCCATAGGCCAGCAGCGCATAGATTGGCGCATCATCGCTGTACCAGTAGTAGATGACTCTGGCTCCGCCACGTTTGCCCTTGCCTTTGGCTCCGAACCGCATCTTACGAACGCCGCCGGTGCCCGGGATCTCGTCACCCACCTGCGGATTGGCCGCGAGAAAATCGATCAGTTCCTTCCGCTCATCCTCACTGAACAGATCAGCCGCCTGCTTGATGAACAAAGGTGTCTCGGCAACGGTCTGCATATGCTTCCTATAACCCAATGGGGCATATATGAGAAAGTGAGGTCAAAAGTCAATGTTGGCTTCCGCGTTACGGTGCCTTCAACCGATCCTTTATCCGTATCTTGTGTATTTGGAAAATTGCCCTCCCCTACTCTCTCAGGCGCTGCAAATGGCCGCTGACATGCAAAATCGTGCTTCCCGTCAACCACAGGGCCGGCTTATCGGCTACGCCCGCGTGTCTACGGACGAGCAGACCACCGAAGCGCAGGAAATGGAGCTGCGTGCGGCCGGCTGCGAGACTATCGTCCAGGAACACGGATCCGGTGCTTCACGCGCGCGCCCAGTTCTGTCTAAGCTCCTTCGCGACATCAGCAACGGTGATACCCTCGCCGTCGTCCGGATCGACCGCTTGGCGCGCTCCGTCAGCCATCTTCTCGAGGTCATTGAGGGGCTGACTGAAAAAGGCGTGCATTTCCGGTCGCTGCGTGATCCCATTGACACCTCGACGCCGCAAGGCATGTTTTCGCTGCAGGTGCTCGGTGCCGTGGCGCAGCTGGAGCGCTCTCTCATTTCCGAACGCACCAAGGCCGGGATAAAGGCTGCCAAAGCCAAAGGGCGGTTGCCAGGCAATCCGGGAATACGCGAGCGCCGGCCGGAAGCGCTGGCTAAAATGACGGCCGCGCAGAAGGCGGCCTACGGAACACGCATCCAGGCAACAGCAAACCAGTGGCTTCCAACCGTGAAGCGCATGCGGCCCGATCACACCTGGGACGATATCGCCCGTGTTCTGAAGCAACGCGACTTCGACTGGACACCGGAACGTCTTCGACGCGCGGTCAAATGGATGGTTGCCGAGGGCATGGCTGATGCAGCCCTGCTTCGTAGATCGCCACCTCGCCTGCCAGAAGATCGCCTGATGACCCTGGTTGCCGGCATCCATTCATCCAATCCTGGCCTGACATTGCGTGAAATCGCCAGCCAGCTCGAGCAACTGCATGAGCGCACACCGCGCGGCGGGACAAAATGGTCGCCTTCCTCGGTCAAAAACCTGCTCGATCGCGCCAAACGATCCGGACTTTTGCCAAGCAAGACCGTGTAATCTATGGCAAGACCAAGGTCAGAATGCTCTACGGTCACGAAGACGGCGACAGCTTAAACTTGGTCATTACCCCCGGCATCGACGCTAATGACCGCATCGTCATCCGCAAGGAGAAATCCCACAAGGACGCCGGCGAAAGATAAGCGTCCCCTCGGGCGGCTACGGCCGAACTAGCTTGCGAAAAGAACCTCCGCGTAGTCGGTCGCGCCATGAAGGATGTGGATCACAATGATCCGCTCTCCCTGGACGCGATAGAAAATCAGATAACTGCCATGAACCCTGCGGCGAATGCCGTGACGTTCATAGCGAGGCACCAACGCGAAGCCCTCCGGCGTGTCTGCCAGCTCCAGGCAGCTGGTCCGAAGCTCCTGAATGAAGGTTAGAGCCCGCCGGGGATTGTCCCGTGCAATGTAGTCGGCGATCCTTTCCAGATCGCCTTCCGCCTCATCCGTGAGTTCCACGATCATGCGGAGCGTTCTGCCTCTTGAGCCATAGCCTTGTACTTGGCCTCAAGTCGATCGAAGACCTTCCCGGCCGGCGCGGTTCGGCCAGCTTCAGCATCGGCAACACCACGCATGATCGAAGCGTCCAGCGCAGCAAGACGTGTCTCTCTATCCTGAATCAGCCGGACGCCTTCGCGCAGAACTTCGCTCTTTGAGCCATAGCGGCCCGTATCGACAAGCTGCTTGACGTAGCTTTCCAGTTGTTTGCCCAGGTCGGCACTGATCATGACGTCACCTCGCTCCTGATTTCTTCTAAAAATGAGGCATTTAATAACTGTTATCAAGTCCTGATTGCGCGGATGATGAAGATTTGAGCGTCATCCTTCGGGTCGGGCTCTCGGGAACCGAGCTAGCTTGAGAAGCTTTGATGGCCTTTCAAAGCGTCGCGGCCTGTCGTCAATGGATGGCTTGATCGGCGCCACCGCAATCGCGCACAACCTCACTCTTGCAACGCGCAACATCTTGGATTTCGGCAGCTTAGAGATCGATCTCTGCAATCCGTGGACATCGACCCATCCTGTGGCTAGCTATTCTCCCATCCAATTCCACCCAATTGATCCAGCGTCTTCTGTCAGGTGATGAGCGTAACGGGTTCACAGCTTCCGCTTTCGCAGGCTGTTCAGAAGTGAATCCGATACCTCAAGTCGTGCCCCGGGTTCCGATGTCACGCTTTCCGGGGTTTGTTGCTGCTTCCCCTCGTCCAGCCGTGCGCGCAGTAGGGCCATCACCATCGGCCAGGTCGAGAATTTCCCGTCGCGCGCCTTGTCGGTCAGGCTGCGCAGATAGCCGCCGGCGCTGTTGATCTGGTCTGCTCGCTGATAGATCGCCGCCAGTGCAATTGCTGCCTGAACCTCGCCCATGGCCTCTCGAGCCGCGGCCCAAGCGCTCGGACTGACCCCCAGCATCGTTCGCACCAGTTCCGCTGCGGCCAGAAAGTCGCGCCAGTGGCGGATTTCGCCCGTCTGGGCCGCATCTCGCATATTTGGGCAGGCATCCAGCACAATGCTTAACGGCAGATCCCGTTTCGGCAGGCTGCGTACGTTGTCAGTTTCCGCAACGCTGCCGTTCGCTTCTTTCTTTTCTCGACAGCTATTTTCAGATTCAGAAATGGAGTCTGGGTTTGAATTCTGTATGTGGCGTTCAAAATGAGACTCATTGGCGTTCAGATTCTGGGTTTTTGCGAAAGATTCCAATACATCCCGGATTTCAGCGTGCAGATCGTGAAGCTCGGCGCAAATGTCTTCAATGAGTTGCCTCGAGGCCGTGCGGGGAAGTCTGGAGATGGTGGCCTGATAGGTCTGAAGCACCCTGCCCCAGTTCCCTGGCGCCCCCTCATCGATCCCGGCATCGATCATCTTGACGATATCACGCCGTAGCAGCGTCAAACGCTCCCGGGCGACGCGGAAGGCCTTCTTCTCGGCTTGTACTGCTTCTGCCAGATCATTGAATTCAGCAGCACGGGCGACGATCGGCGACAGATCGAAGCCATAAGCCTGCTCGATCTCCCCTGCCCTGCTGCGACGCGCGAAGCGCTTGCCGTTCGGGCTGTCGCGCCGGATGATCAATCCACACTCGACCAGAATGGCAAGATGCCGCCGAAGCGTTGCTGGCGAAATTCCGTTAGCGCGGGCGATCAGTTGCTCGTTCGACGGCCAGACGATAAGTTCGCCCTCGGCCGAGAGTTCTGTTTCTCTGTGGAACGACAGCAAGGCGTTGAGAATCGCCAGTGAGCGGTCCGTTGCGCCAAGCAGTTCACGGGCTTCACGGATGTTTTGAAACACCTGCCATTTATTGACGACTGCCTCTTTCGGCATCGCCTTTGCTCTTGCCTGATTTGCAATCTGGCCAAGCGTCATCGTTCGCCGCCCGAAGGGCGTCGTTGAGATATGCGTCTGCATTGTCCTTCACCTATCGCTAGGCAAAAGAAACCTGCTCGCCGAAACGACTACTCAGGCCGAGTTGGGCTTGACACTGATTCGCGGAAATGAGATTCTCTAAGTCGCCAAACTACAGAGAAGGTCTTCCGGACGCTGTTTCGGGGGGCCTTTTTCTTTTGCGGATTAGCCTCCTTTAGTTTTGATATCGGTACGTTCGCGAAACGCATCATAGAGTTGATCGAGGTTCCTCGACAGAAACTCGCCAAATTCTCGTGCGTCCGAGTTTTTTGACTTCACCGCCATAGTGAAGCGCTTACTGTCCGCGACCATCTCCGCAGTTAATGAATTGTCTTTCGGTGCCCAACTACGTTTCGTTGGCTTCGGCCTAGCGCCTTTTCGCGATGCCGCTGCCTTCAAACGCTGCACTAAAAGGTCAAACCGCTCCTCACTTGGAACCGTAGTGAAACTATCTTCAGCAACCATCGTGGTGGCGACTTCAAGGTTAGCCGGATTATCGAGCAACAGTTTGAGGTCGTACCAGCGATCTCTGCCAATCGTCTTTGCTTCGCCGATAGCGTCCAAAATTGCTTCGGGTAAGCTCGCGACCGAAAGCATTTTGGAGAGCGTAGTGCGATCGATCGAGAGAGCACTCAGGATGGTGGAGTTATCTTCTTCGTATCGGAGTCGAGCAACATCCGCTGCAAATCGCGCTTTCTCGATAAACGGCACATTCGCGCGAGCGGAGTTTTCGTGCCCTAGCGCCAGAATATGCTCCCTATCCTGCATATCCTTAACTATGGCCCGCACCTTTCGGCCGAGCACTTTCGCAACCTTTAGTCGCCTGTGACCGAACACAGCCATGTATCGGCCGGCGGCATGTGAGTGAGGTCGGACGAGTATAGGTGAGTTCTGGCCACCTTCGCGAATTGCATCGAGGAGTTCCTTGAACTCCTGTTCATCATCGCTACGCCGATCACGCACGAACGACGGATCGATCAGGTCCGGATCAATCTCAACGATGGTTTCGCCCTCGACAAGCTTATCAGCCCGTGCCGCTATCTCATCAAGTGAACTCAGAATAGACCGCGACGCGCCTCTAGCTGCGTATTGCACGGCAGACGGCGACGCTGGCTTATCATTGTCGTCAAGAACGCTCGCGAATGGATTTTTACGAGCCATCACTTAACCTCGTCTGCCCACTTACTTGCTTGATAATGAAGGGTTTTTCCTTACTTTTTACGGCAGTCAACATTAGAGCCGCCCCCATGCCTGATGAATAAGTGCTTGAATCTCAAAATTGACTGCATCAAGAGATTCGATCGCTCGATCGTACGTCTCCCTATTAAATTTCGCGCGTTCGACTTCGTACAGTGTCTGCTTCGTCAAGCCAGCATCTGAAATCGCGGTTGACTTCAGCATGGGATTTTTAAGAATTTCCTCAGCAAGCATAGATTGCATGAAACCAAGCATCTGAGCCTGCGGAATGTCAGTCGGTTCGTAGCGCGTAATCAAATAACGCAGCCAGTCCATTTTGACTGGCGCACCTTTTTCGCGGATCGTTTTGACGAAGTTGCCTAGCATCAGCAGGAACTGGCTCATCGACATGAGGTCGAGCATTTGTGGATGGACGGTTATCAATACCGATGTCGACGCGGTAAGTGCAGTCAATGTCAGAAAGCCGAGTTGGGGAGGGCAATCGATCACGACGACATCATATCGATCATCGACCTCCTCCAGGGCACGTCCTAGCCGTGTATAAAACCGCTTTCCCTCATTCGAAGTCTGCATCGAGAGAGGCGTGTCGTACTCATACTCCTGCAACTCAAGGTTCGCCGGTATGATGTCCAACAGTGGAAAGTTGGTTGACATAATGACGTCAGCGACCGGTCGTCGTTTTTCATCGTACCTGATTGCATCGTAAAGTGACGGATTACGATCTAGCTCAGGCTGAAAGCCATGCAGTGCAGAGAGTGATGCTTGGGGATCGAGATCAACTGCGAGCACACGATGTCCGGTCAGAGCAAGATGTTGACCAAGATGCGCCGTGGTCGTCGTCTTCCCTGAGCCTCCCTTGAAGTTGACGACAGCAATAACCTGTAATTTCTCGCCTTCCTTGCGAAAAGGGGCGTACTTCTTCGCGTCCGAACGGCCGTTTTTGTCCAGATAATCGCGCAATTCGATCATCTGCTCGGCTGAATAGAAACGACGGCCACCCGAGGCGATATGGGGTTCAGGTCCTTTCCCCTCGAGGTGTAAACGTTTTAGGTTATTGGGACTGACGCCGAGATAGTGGGCTACTTCTGCCATCGGAAAGCGACGTAGGGTCTTCTTTGCGTTGGGCGGAAATTTCTCCAGTCGAAGTTGGTCGAGCTTCCGCGAGATCTCCGCGCCTTGCGCCAAGATCTTCTCGTCGAACTCAAATGACGGAAGCGAACTCATCCCATCTCATCCTTAACGATAATAGCGCCAAATTCATCATTTGGTCGAATTTAGCGCCAGTATCTCCGATTCTGTCCGGTTGGCAAGAAGAATAAGGTTAACAAGACCTTAACGGAAGCGTTGGTTCGTCAACTCCTTGATCACACACTAAGGCGAATCTCTCCACGATTCCCGCTAGTTAGCCAGACTTCCTGTTCTGGCACCCAGCTAAAGCGGCCCGGTAGAAATGCCAGGGGGAAAGTAGCTCTTGAAGGCTCCACTCGGTCTTCCTGCCACCAATGGGTCTTCAAGGATAGAAGCGACTCACTAAGCTCCATACCCGGCATTTATGCCGGGCTGACGCATCTGCCTATGTGATGTTGATGTTGCCCTATCAGAAGGGGGCAGCGATTCCACATGTGGCAGCATCAAATTCCTGATCCTATGTCCAGGCGTATGCCGACGGCTTTGCGTTATGAGAGCAGGCGTCTGGCATGACCGCCTCGCGCTCCCACCTCCGTCTGGTCCGTAAGCTGCAGGATGCGCTTGGCGAGACCATCTGTTCCGCGCTTGAAGATACATCCGTGGTCGAGATCATGCTGAACCCGGACGGAAAGCTGTTCGTCGAGCGATTGGGGCAGGGGATCGACAGCATGGGCACCCTGCAGCCAGGTGCCGCCGAAATCATCATCGGCAGCGTCGCGCATGCACTGCAGACGGAAGCCGATGAAGACCAGCCGATTATCTCCGGTGAGTTGCCGATAGGTGGCCACCGTTTTGAAGGGCTGCTGCCGCCCGTGGTGGCAGGTCCAAGCTTCACCATCCGCAAACGAGCTTCGCGCTTGATCCCGCTGGAGGACTACATCCGAAGCGCCATCATGACGTGCGAACAGGCCACCCTCGTTCGCAAGGCGATCAAGGCGCGCCTCAACATCGTCATTTCCGGCGGCACTGGTTCGGGGAAGACGACGCTCGCCAATGCCGTCATCGCCGAGATGGTACGGACAGCGCCGGAACACAGGCTGGTGATCCTGGAAGATACGGCCGAGATCCAGTGCGCAGCCGAGAATGCAGTGCAGCTCCACACCACCGATACGGTAGATATGGCCCGGCTGCTGAAGAGCACCATGCGGTTACGGCCCGATCGTATCATTGTCGGCGAGGTCCGCGATGGTGCGGCACTCACCATGCTCAAGGCATGGAATACCGGTCATCCGGGCGGCATCACCACCATCCACGCCAACAATGCGTTTTCGGCCTTGCGACGGCTTGAGCAACTCACCGCTGAAGCCAGCCAGCAGCCAATGCACGACGTGATCGGCGAGGCCGTCGATCTTGTCGTTTCGATCGAGCGCACACCAACCGGACGAAGGGTGCGCGAAGTCATCCATGTCGAGGCCTGGCGCGACGGCAACTACCAGATCGAAACCTATCCGGAAGAGGGGCACCTTGATGCAGCATAACAGGACCGTCGCCTTTCTGACGGTAAGCTTCACCGTTCTCATCCTCTCCATGGGACCCTCTCTTGCTGCTGGCGGCGGCGGTCTCCCTTGGGAGGGGCCACTGCAACAGATCCAGCAATCGATCACCGGGCCGGTGGCCGGCTTCATTGCCCTTGCGGCAGTTGCCGTCGCCGGCGGGATGCTGATCTTCGGCGGCGAGCTGAACGATTTTGCCAGACGGCTAATGTATGTCGTGCTGGTTGCCGGCATTCTGCTTGGCGCAACCCAAATCGTCGGGCTCTTCGGTGCCTCCGGCGCATCTATCGGCACAGTCGAAACTGTCCAGTCGACCCTTGTAAGAAAGGGCGGGGCAGGGGAGGGCGGTGATGGCTGAGCCAGTCGCTCCGCTCGCACGATCCCGCATTCATCGGGCGCTGTCGCGCCCGAACCATTTGATGGGCGCCGATCGCGAACTGGTTTTGCTGACCGGACTTGCGACGGTCATTTTGATCTTTGTCGTGCTGACCTGGTTCTCTGCGCTGCTCGGCATCGCAATCTGGATTGGTGTCGTTGGCGCATTGCGGATGATGGCCAAGGCCGATCCGATGATGCGACAGGTCTATCTGCGCCACGTTCGCTATCAGCAAGCCTACCGCCCGACATCCTCGCCATGGCGCAGGTACTGATCCGTCCATGGTCGCACTTCGTCAGTTCCGAAACACACAGCCGTCGTTTTCTGATCTCGTCCCTTATGCCGGGCTGGTCGACAATGGCGTGATCCTGCTCAAGGACGGGAGCCTGATGGCCGGCTGGTATTTCGCCGGTCCGGATTCGGAAAGTTCGACCAACTCCGAACGCAATGAGGTATCGCGCCAGATCAACGCGGTCCTGTCGCGGCTTGGTTCCGGCTGGATGATCCAGGTTGAGGCCGTGCGCGTGCCGGCCGTTTCCTACCCGTCACGCGAAGAGAGCTATTTCCCTGACGCAGTGACGGCAGCTATCGATAATGAGCGGCGTGCACATTTCGAGGCCGAGCGGGGCCATTATGAGAGCCAGCATGCGCTGATCCTCACCTATCGCCCGCCCGAGCGGCGCAGGTCAGCCATGACACGCTATGTCTATTCCGACGTCGAAAGCCGTTCCGAGACCTATGCAGACACTGTTCTCGACAATTTCCGGACATCGATCCGCGAGGTCGAGCAATATCTGGCGAACGTTCTTTCGATCCGCCGCATGGTCACGCGGACCGTTATTGATCCCGGGACCGGACGCGAAGCGCGCTACGATGAACTCTTCCAGTTCATCCGCTTCTGCATCGTAGGGGAGAACCATCCGGTCCGCCTGCCGGAAATCCCGATGTATCTCGACTGGCTGGCGACCGCCGAGTTCCATCATGGGCTATCGCCAATGGTCGATGGCCATTATCTGGCAGTCGTCGCCATAGACGGTTTCCCGGCCGAAAGCTGGCCCGGCATCCTGAACCACCTTGACCTGATGCCGCTGACCTATCGCTGGTCAAGCCGCTTCGTCTTCCTGGATGAGCAGGACGCACGGCAAAAGCTCGAGCGCACCCGCAAGAAGTGGCAGCAGAAAGTGCGCCCCTTCTTCGACCAGCTGTTCCAGACCCAGAGCCGATCGGTCGATCAGGACGCCATACTGATGGTGGCCGAAGCTGAGGACGCGATCGCAGAAGCCGCATCGCAACTGGTTGCCTATGGCTACTATACCCCCGTCATCGTCATGTTCGATCATGATGATAATCGTCTGCGCGAACAGGCCGAGGCGGTCCGCCGGCTGATTCAGGCGGAAGGCTTTGGCGCGCGAATCGAAACGCTCAATGCCACCGAAGCTTATCTGGGGTCCCTGCCCGGCAACTGGTACGCCAACATTCGCGAACCTCTGATCAACACGCGTAACCTCGCCGATCTCATTCCTGTCAATTCGGTATGGTCGGGCAGCGCAACCGCACCTTGTCCATTCTACCCGCCCAATTCACCACCGCTGATGCAGGTTGCGAGCGGCTCCACTCCCTTCCGGCTGAACCTTCATGTCGATGATGTCGGCCACACGCTGGTGTTCGGCCCAACCGGATCCGGCAAGTCAACCCTGCTGGCCCTGATCGCAGCCCAGTTCCGCCGCTACCGCGATGCGCAGATCTTCGCTTTTGATAAGGGCAGATCACTTCTGCCGCTGACACTGGCCACTGGGGGCGATCATTACGAGATCGGGGCAGGGGAGGGCGATGCCATGCTGGCCTTCTGTCCACTGGCTGAACTTGACAGTGATGGTGACCGCGCCTGGGCAGCCGAATGGATCGAAACGCTGGTCGCCATGCAAGGGGTGACAATCACGCCCGATCATCGCAATGCAATTTCGCGCCAGATCAGGCTCATGGCCTCTGCGCCCGGCCGCTCGCTGTCGGATTTCGTCAGCGGCGTACAGCTGCGTGAGATCAAGGACGCGCTGCACCATTACACCGTCGACGGACCAATGGGCCAGTTGCTTGACGCAGAACAGGACGGTCTGACGCTCGGCGCCTTCCAATGCTTCGAGGTCGAAGAACTGATGAATATGGGCGAGCGCAATCTCGTGCCCGTACTGCTCTATCTCTTCCGTCGGATCGAAAAGCGCCTGACTGGTGCGCCGAGCCTGATTCTGCTCGATGAAGCCTGGCTGATGCTTGGCCATCCAACATTCAGGGACAAGATCCGCGAATGGCTGAAAGTGTTGCGCAAGGCCAATTGCGCGGTGCTACTCGCCACGCAATCAATTTCGGACGCCGAGCGCTCTGGCATCATCGATGTGCTGAAGGAAAGCTGTCCGACCAAAATCTGCCTGCCGAATGGCGCGGCCCGTGAACCGGGCACACGCGAATTTTACGAGCGCATCGGCTTCAATGAACGCCAGATCGAGATTGTCGCATTGGCCACACCCAAACGGGAATATTACGTCGCCTCGCCTGAAGGAAGACGCCTGTTCGACATGGCGCTTGGACCGGTCGCGCTGTCCTTTGTTGGGGCCACCGGCAAGGACGATCTCAAACGCATTGAGCAGCTTGACCATGACCATGGCGCGAACTGGCCAAAAGTCTGGCTTACGGAAAGGGGGATCGGCAATGCCGAAACCATTCTCGCAAATCGTTAGGGTCGCCGTTGCAGCGCTTGGCGTCGTCTGCGTTGTCCAGTCCAACCCCGCATATGCCGGGGCTGTCACGGGGCAAGCGACGGAATGGACGCAGATCCTCAACAATTCTGAGCTGGTGGGGCTGGTCGGCCAGTCGGCGGAGCAAATCCAGAACCAGGTGCAGCAGATCACGCAACTGGCCGAGCAGATCCAGAACCAGATCCGGATCTACGAGAACATGCTCCAAAACACGTTGCAGCTCCCAAACCATATCTGGGGACAGGTGGAAAGCGATCTCACCCGCCTTCAGGCCCTCGTCAATCAGGGGCAGGGGATCGCATTCTCGATGGGCAATATCGACGATGTGCTCAAGCAGCGGTTCCAGAGCTTTGCCGAGTTCAAAAGCGGCCTTGCCAATGGCGAGAGCTTTTCGTCGAGCTATCAGGACTGGTCCGACACCAATCGCGACACCATCGCATCGACATTGCGTGCCGCTGGTTTCACCGCCGAACAATTTGGCAGTGAGGAAGCGACCATGTCGCAGTTGCGCTCGATGTCGGAAAGCGCGGTCGGCCAGATGCAGGCCCTTCAGGTCGGACATCAGATTGCCGCCCAGCAAGTGGCCCAGTCCCAGAAACTGCGCGGGCTGGTCTCCCAGCAGATGACGATGATGGCCACCTGGTATCAGTCCGAACAGGCGGCAAAGGATCTCGCCCAGACACGGCGTGAGGAATTTTTCAGATCAACAGCACCGTCAAGTTCCGGCGGTCAGATGATGGAGCCCCGCTGGTGAACAGGATTTTCTTCATTGTTGTAGCCGCCATCGTCGTGATCGGCATCGGCGTTACAGTCTGGATTGCTCAGAACCCCGCCGACGCGCGCACCTCAGTAGCTCCGGTCGCCGTCGCTCCCCTGCAATTCGACACGACCGGCGGTCAGGAAATGCGGCCGCGCTGGGACAACGGGGAGGAGCAGGGCAATGACGCCGCCGAGAATTAGGGCGGTCTTCGTCACCCTGCTTGGCCTGTCGATCCTGATTGAACCGGCTATCGCGCAGGATGGCTCGCTCCTGACCAATCTGGAAAACGAGGTGGCAAGTGCCGCCCAGGGCTGGGAGACAACCGTCCTGCAGGCGGCCCGCTCGCTGTTCTGGATCCTTGCCGGCATCGAGATCGGCATAGCCGCGGTCTGGCTGGCTCTGGCGGCCGCATCCCTCGATACATGGTTTGCCGAACTCGTGCGCCGCATCATGTTCATCGGCCTCTTCGTCTTCATTCTTGAACAGGGGCCTGCCTTTGCAAAAGCTATGGTCGATAGCCTGTTCCAGATCGGCGCTGGCGGTGGCTCGGCCTCACCGGCCAATGTCTTCAATGCCGGCCTTCAGGTGGCAAGCGCCATGTCGAGCAAGGCCCAGTTCGGCCTCTTCGAAGACAATGCGCTCGCCATTGCTGCGGTCTTTGCCATGATCGTCGTCGTCATCTGTTTCAGCCTGGTTGCCGCAATCTTCATCTCGGTAATGGTGGAAATGTATGTCGGGCTGCTCGCCGGCATGATCATGCTGGGCCTGGGAGGCTCGAGCTTCACCAAGGATTTTGCCGTCCGCTACCTCGTCTATGCCTTCAGTGTAGGCATGAAGCTGATGGCGCTTGTCATGATTGCCCGCATTGGATCGCAGGTGCTGGTCAATCTGGCGAGTGGACCAGCAGGCTCGGACGAATATCTTTCGACACTCGCCATTGCCGGTATCTCCGTCGTCGTCTTCATCATCTCAATCTATGTGCCCAACATCATTCAGGGTGTCGTGCAGGGCGTATCCGTGACCGGCGGCATGGAGACCATCCGCCATGGCGGGCATGCCGCAAGCTCTGCAGTCGGTGGCGCAGCCCTTGCCGCCGGAGGCGCAAGGGCAGGGGCGGCCGCTTATTCCGATGCGCGCGCCGCGGGTTCGTCATTCGGCGCGGCAGCGCTCAAGGGCATGGCATCGGGGGGCGGTGCTGCCGGTGGCGCACTGGCAGGTGCTGCGCGCGACAAGGCCATCGGCGTTCCGGGAACATGGGGCGCGTCCACACTCGGTCTTGCCAATTCAAAGCTCGATCAGGCCCAGGGCCGATCGATGCGCAAACCCTCCAGCGACGACAAAGCGTGAGTAACAACATGGCTGGACGCAATCCACCCGAGAACCCCTATCTTGCTGCGCGTCAGGAGTGGAACGAGCGCTATGGCTCCTATGTGATGGCGGCCCGGGCCTGGCGCATTGTCGGCATCACCGGCATGCTGATGGCGGTGATCGGCTTTTCCTACGCGCTTTATCAAAGCACGCAGGTCAAGCTCGTTCCCTATATCGTCGAGGTCGATCGCCTCGGAACAGCCGCCAGCGCCGGGTTCCCGCAGCAGATCGAATATGCCGATGCAAGGGTCGTGCGCGCCACGCTCGGCAGTTTCGTGAGCAACTTCCGCTCGGTCACGCCAGATGCCGTCGTCCAGAAGCAATATATCGATCGCACCTATGCGCTGCTGCGCACATCGGATTCCGCCACCGAGAAGATCAATGCCTGGTTCCGGGGCAATTCGCCATTTGATCGCGCCGTTACCATGACCGTCGCCATTGAAGTGACCAACATCGTGCCTCTGTCGAACCAGAGCTATCAGGTAGACTGGACGGAATTCCAGCGCGACCGGCAGGGCAAGGAACTTGGCACGCGTCGTTATCGTGGCATCGCCACCGTGACACTGACCCCGCCGCAGGATGAGGCAGTCATCCGCTTCAACCCGATCGGGCTTTATTTGAGAGATTTCGAGTGGACGGCGCAACTGTGAGCGCACCGCAGGAGAGTATCATGAACGTTTCGAGGACAAGAGGCGTCGTTTTCTGCGCGGCTCTCCTCCTGTCGGCAATGCCGACATCTGCTCAGGCGCAAGCCTTGAACGCCAACGAGACGCGAGCAACGGGTCTTTCCGGACAGTGGCAATCGGGGCAGGGGGTCGTAACCCGTGGCAATGACGGCAAGGTCATCTTCCTTTATGGCGAAGTCCAGCCTTCAGTCGTCTGCTCACCACTGCAGGTCTGCGATATCGAATTGCAAGCCGGAGAAATCGTCCGCGACGTGCTGCTTGGCGACACGGTGCGCTGGAAGGTCGAGCCGGCAACCTCCGGCGCGCCCGGCGGTCAGGCGGCGCATCTGATCGTCAAGCCCTCGGAGGCCGGACTGGTCACCTCGATGGTGGTGACCACCTCGCGGCGCACTTATCACATCCAGCTCAAATCGCATCAAAGCCAGTATATGGCCCGGGTCGGTTTCGACTATCCGGAAGACGTCAATGCCCGCTTTGCCGAAATCAGTGCGCGCATGGAAGCCAGCATCGTTCCGGGTGCAGGTGTGCCCGCCGATCAGTTGAACTTCGGCTTCCGCACAACTGGCACGGCGCGCTGGCGGCCGACACGGATCTATAGCGATGGAAGCAAGACCTATATCCAGTTTCCATCCTCGCTTTCCGGTCAGGACGCGCCGGTACTGTTCGTCGTTTCCGGCGGTGAAAACCGCATCGTCAACTACCGGATGAAAGGCTCGATGATGGTGGTCGACTATCATATCGATCACGCCATCCTCGTTTCCGGTGTCGGTCGCCAGCAGCAAAAAATCACCATCCGGCGGGGAGGGTAGGGGGTGCGTACATTCTCCCTGTTCGGTCGCCTCATCGCTGCGATCGTCTTAACCGGTCTTCTCTCAGCCTGTCAGACGCTGGGGCAAGCCGGGCTGATCCAAAGCACAGTAACGGCAGAATTGTCGCCGGAAGCTGCCAACGCCATCGCCAGCGACATGGTCGGCAGGCTTGCCGAACAGGCCGGCCCCAGCAGCACGACGATCCGGTTCACCCCTGATGCTTCCGTATTCGGTCAAGCTCTTGAGGCATCCCTGAAAAGTTGGGGCTATGCCGTCATCACTGACCAGAAGACCGACGAAGCCAGTATCCTTGCCCTTGCCTATACGGTCGACGAGTTCGAAGGAGCAGTTCTGGTCAGGCTGTCGACGCTGCGCTTCGATCTGACCCGCATGTATAAGCCTGGCACTGGTGGCGCCGCCCCGGTCAGCCCGCTCTCTATTCTGCAGCATGGCTCGGCAGGCATGACATGACGCAGTCTTTGAAGCTTGGCGGCACTGACACCGCATCAACCCCGAAAATCCGCCGTCTCAACCGGCTGCCGATTATCGGCGCCATTGTTCTGGTGGTGATTTTCCTTGCCGTTATCTTCTATGGGCTGACATCGCGCGGGTTGCGGTTTCGCGACGATGGCGGTGCTGGTGCGGCCAGATCGCAATCGGCTTCAACCTATGCCGACCAGCTCACCCGCGGCGTTCCCGACGGCATCATCGGTGAGCCGGCGCAACCGCAATTCCAGCCACGACCACCCACGGCGGCAGAGACTGCTACCAATCCTTTCCCGGCAGCAGAGGCCGCACCTCAAGCCACCCCGCAGCCTGCCACGTCACAGCTCGAGCCCGAAGAGGTTTGGCGTGCACGGCTTGAGCGGGAACAGCGCGAGCAATTTGTTCGTGAGCAGCACCGGCAACGAATGGCGCGGCTACAAGCCAACGATGCCGCCTATGATTCACCTATTGCGGTTAGCATCAATGACCTCAACCGGGAACCTTCCGCCGAGGCATCGGTTGGAACCACCCCGGTTGACCCGTCTGGACGGCCCCCAAACGCACTCGATCTCTACGCCGCGGCCATGCAAGGTGGACTCACCGGCCCCAACGGTGACCCGAACGGGCAGGCAGGAAAAGAACGCTTCTTCAATCAGGACATCGCGGAGCTTGGCTATTTGTCGAACCCGGTCGTGCCACAGATGTCGCCCTATGAGCTCAAGCGTGGCTCGGTCATTCCCGCAACGCTCATAACCGGCATCAATTCCGATCTTCCCGGTCGCATCAGCGCTCAGGTCAGCCAGAACGTCTATGACAGCGCCACCGGCCGACATCTGATCATCCCGCAGGGCGCAAAATTGTTCGGCCGCTATGATTCCAATGTCTCGTTCGGACAAAATCGCGTGCTGGTCATCTGGACCGATATCATCTTCCCGAACGGTTCGACGCTGCAGCTCGGCGGTATGGCAGGAACCGATGCTGCAGGGTATGGCGGGTTCAGGGATAAGGTCGACAACCACTATCTTCGCACCTTTGGCTCGGCCATCCTCGTCGCCCTGATAGGTGCCGGCACCGACATGATAATCCCGCAGGATCGCAATGCGTTCGGAACATCCAACAGCGCCGAGGATGCCGCCAGGCGTTCATTTGCTGAAGGTTTCAGCCAGATGTCGCAGCAGACCATGTCGCGCAATTTTAATGTTCAGCCTACTTTGAAAATCCGGGCGGGCTATCGGTTCAATATCCTGGTCGATCAGGACATCGTGTTTCCGGAAGCAGTTCGCTAGTGTCATGGGCAGTCATAAGCTTGGTGTTTAACGCTTCCAACAAACGTCGCGATCCAACGCATTAGACGAATCAGCTCAACGGAGGCGGCAGTGGCCCGCCCTGTTTTAACCGGTCTGATGGAGGCGTTGCGAGCGATGGCGGATCCATCAGTGATGATCGTCGGCAATACAGAGTCGAAAGGCAGTGACAATTATAATCAAAGCTTGTGGGACCGCCGGGCAATCTCTGTCCAACGCTAGCTGACCGACAGCCAGATGATGTCCCGTATTACAACCATGAGCAAGGTGAAGGTGTGGACTTAGCCGATAGAACTGACAATCCGGAAGGCCGACAGAAGAACCCGCGCGTAGAATTTATCATCCGAGATTGAAATGGCTTGTTGTTTGCCCTGAATGCGCGGGGAAGTGACGGACAAGGCGTTCGCAGGTCCGTAGCCAGAGCCAATAACAGGAAGCAACTACTAATGGATGCCGAAACTTTAACTCAGCCCAGCCACGAAATCTTCGTGCATATCCGCATCATCATCGGCATGATTCTGGGCCTGAGCGTCGCCCGGCTAGTGAGTGGTGTAACACGTTTCATCCAGCATCCAGGCAAGGAAAAAATTTACCCCGTCCACTTCGCCTGGGTAATCTGCATCTTCCTGTTTATCATTCACTTTTGGTGGTTCGAGTTCGCCCTGTCGCAAACCCGCGTCTGGACTTTCTCGCTCTACTTCCTGTTGATTTCCTATTCCATCGTGTTTGTGATGCTGGCCGCCATGTTATTTCCTGATGAGATTCGAGAGTACCAGGGTTTTCAGGACTATTTTGATCAGAGGCGCGGTTGGTTCTATGCGCTGCTGCTGGTGCTTTTCGTTATCGATGTGATCGACACACTGGTGAAGGGCGAAAAATATTACCATCATTATGGCATCGCCTATCCGCTCAGGCAGGCGCTTCTGATCGCAGGAGCCACCGGAGGACTGGTATTCCGCTCACCGCGTTATGACGCTGTCTACACCTTCTGCGTACTTGCAGCGCAAGTCGTCTGGATCGCGGTGTTATTCAACGTTCTGAATTAGAGCCATTCCTGGAAGAGTGGGAGCGGCTTTACGTTGCGAACCGCTCTGAAACACCGAGCCAGACTATCTGCAAAGCAAACTTATTCGTTGCCGAAATAGCCTGCCCTGATTTCCGCAAGCCGCCCGCTTTCATGCAGGCCGATGATCTCAATCGACAGCGGGCGTGTAAGCTCGCTGTCGTGCGGTAGTCCGAAAGCATATTTGTCAGGGGCGAAGATCGGCCCGACCACTGTTAGCCCCCGTGCCGGGTTCCTGTGCGCATAATATTCCAGCACCGGGGCATCACCCAAAACAGCATCCACCCGACCGTTTGCAAGTGCATCCGCAGCCTCATCAATATGATGGAATGGGCGCGTATTGAGACCAGCCTGTCGCGCATAATCTTCCGAAACGCTACCTGGCTGCACACCCACGATACGACCGGGAAGATCGGCTACTGAATTGATCTGGTTCGTCAGCGACAGGGTGGTCATCACGCTGGTTACCGAGGAGGTGATATAGGCAAGCACCGCGATGCCGCAGATAAGCCATAAGCCCTGCCATATCCGCCCCATCCAACCAAACAGGTTTTTGCGCGTCGGAGATTTACCCGATGTGACTACAGACATGACGGTGTAGAAGCTTTCGGCGACGCCATCGCGCCAGCGCTTCGGAAAGTCGCGGTCAAACTTGCGGTCGAACAGCGTAATCAGAATGGTCGCAAGAATGATGACGAGCGCGATCCACGCATAGGCGCGAAGATGGCCCGATTCGCTCAGGCCCCGCAACAGATTGCCATTACCCCCGCCCCCGTCTTGCCGCACCATCACGCGTTGTCCGGCGTCGAACCACGGATGTGTGAGGTCGATACGTTCAGCGCGCTCGCGGGTAGCTGTCATATTGGTGACGGCAGTATCGATCGCCCCTGAGGCCGTCGCATCGACCAACTCGCCGACGTTTTCATATTCGACGTACCTGCTGGCAATCCCAAGTTGTCCCGCTGCCAGTTCCCACAGGTCGATTGCCATGCCGCCATAACTGTCGCCGGATTTTGTCACAAAGGGCGGATGCACATAGACGCCGACACTCGCCATTCTTTCATTATTCGGCTCCGAAACCATGGCTTGCTGGGCTGATGCTGGATTGCAGCCGAGCAACGCGAGCAGAAGAGAAATCCGGAGAACAGACAGGAAGGGGTGATAAGTCATCAGTCTTTTAACGAATACCTTTTGAGAACGCTCTTCACAGTCGGAGCCAGCATCGTGTGCTCGGCTTCATTTGCCAAGACCTGTTCGGGATAGTTCGGCCGCAGCTGGCGGCAGATCAAGATCGGCAAGAGCCTGACGCGTATCATCAGTCAGCCTCACACCCCAGTCTGCAAAGAAACGGGTGAGATTCTGTCCAGCAATGGTGCTGGTGGCGATCACAAACGCCTGAATCTGGGCGTCCTGATCATCCTGTTCTTCAAAGCCAAGGGGGTTCTCTCGATAATAACGATGCAATGCCGGGTAGAAATTGTCTCCGAATACCTGACGTAGCTGGCTGAACATCACTAGGCGCACCCAGTATTCGTTGTCGCTGTTGGGCTCAAGGCGCATCTGTTTCGAATCGGTGAAATCGCGTTTCTTGCGATCGAGAAAATGCTTGGCCAGATCAAGCGGTGTCTTGCCGGTCTCCTCATCGCGTGACTTCAGCCGCGAGGGTAAGCCCTGCCGGGCTTGTGCTTCGAGAGAGTAGAGATTGACGGTGGTTTCAACTACCTCGCTCCAGGTCCAGTCGTTCTGCTGATATTTATGACCGGTTTCATGCCAGATCGACCAGGCATGACGCAGCTTATCCAGCACGAGCAGATCGCCCACATTCTCGCCCGGCATGCCGACAAAATAATCGGCGGCATACATGTAGATGCCGTCCAACGCCTTTGCTGAAGAAACGAGGTCCTGCAAATAGTGCATTCTGAGTGGAGAAACCGCGTGCAGAGGCGATGAGTCATCCAGCCCGGAGAGATCATCGTACCAGCTCAAAAGACTGTTAAGAAGATCAAGAATCCTGCCCGGGTCGGTAAGCTTTGCGTTCTGGAATACCTTCCGCGTGACCGTAATCAGCACCTTGTCGTTCATCAGTTCGACATAGGGGGAGCTGCTATATTCCGACATCATGGACAGCCACTCATCCGGCGTGGTCTGCCCCGCAACGAACAAAGGCGTTGGGACTCCGCCGCTGCTGATCTCTATCTCGATCGGCGGCAAAGTTTCCTCGTTGAAGCCGCTGTCGACATAGAGGAAATAGACCATGCCGTTTCGGGAAGCGGTAAAGCTGTTAACGCCCTCATGAGTGTGAACCAGTTGCGGTTCGCTCTGGTCTGTGGCGCCCTCATAGCTGTTCATCGGCCCGACCATGACGGTTAGCCCGTCAGGCGACTCCGTTAACCCCCTGATGGTCATCGAAATCTTGTCGCCCTTGCGCACATACATGCCGCTGGTCTGGTAATCCATCAGCTTCATGCGCCGCATGCGGTCTGCCTCCTGCCCGGCAGGAGGCAGGGCGACAAGGCGGTAGAGCCGGTCGGCATTGTTGATCTCGGAGCTATGCCAGATGGGATCGCTCGCGATTGTGCGTTCCCATGCCGGGTAAAAGAGCCACTGACCGTTATCACTGGTACTGGCCTCATAGACGATAATATAGGCATCGTCTGCCAATGAGGCCCCGGTCACATTAAGCGCGCTCCCGCTTTTGTCGGCCTCTAACCCATAGCTATTAAGGTGCTTTCTGAGCCGCCAGACCGGAGCGTTGGCGGTGCGCTCTTTGGACAGTGCAGCGCTGGTGTCACCATAATCGTTCTCCTCTCCAACCGAGAGGGCTGTGCCATATTTGCGGGAATGAATCGTGTAACTGTTCGCATCGGATTTGCCGCCGGCCGGAGCGACGGTCCAGACCTGCGCATCGTCCATTTCGTCGCTGCGCACCGATTGTCCGAGATAGGTCTCGCCATCGTCATACTCGAAAGCGGTCAGCGCTTTGTGGGAGTGCTTCGCTACGATGTAGTAATCGCCCGCCGGCAGCGATTGCGCTCGCGCCGCCGCCGAGGCTGCAACCAGCACGAGAAGGGCCGTGAACGCGGTTAGCCAGTTTCGCCTGTAGTATCGCTGCAAATCAGCAATCAACCCGGTTCTCCGAACCGGAAGACCACAAAGCGCACGTCATGCTCCGGGGTGAAATGCTTGCGCTCGGCAGTGAAGGTGGTCGGACCAGTCTTGACGATGCCCTCAACGCAGGTTGGCAGTACCGCATCAGGAAAGAGCTTATCGATCGTCATGCGGAAATCGCCGATCGGGCCTTTCCAGTTGGCCCCGGTACGCAGCACATACTCGGTTTCTGTGGCAAAGACATAGGCAGTATCCTTACCCGCAGCAGACGCGGAGCGAGCGTTGTTGATCAGGCGGCGTATGCCCGCCAACCCGCTCTGATCGAGACAATAGTTTTTGCTGAATGTCGCGCTAATGGCGTCCATGTCAGACGCATCTCCAGCAAAAAAACGACATACCCGAAACCGGCTTGTAGTGGTGCTCCACCTTCACGGCTTTGTCTGCCGGGAATGTCTGGTGCCAATGATAGGTTTCGCGCATTGACCATTGTGGCGACAACCCATCGGGCGAAGCATCTCCATCGCCGTCATAGAGCAGCCCTTCGTTGACGAGTGCCTTGCGATCATCGTCCGACATTGCAGAAAGCTGAGCTTTCCAGCTCTCCAGCCCGGCATTGATCGGCAGACCTGCCCTGTGAACCGCCTCCGTCATATCCGTGTCTGGCGGGAAAGCAGGCTTTTGGGCATCACCATCGACAGGGGCACTCAAAGCTCGGATATGAAGTTCCGGCCTGATCTGTCCACCATCGACCTTTACAGTGAAACCGACGAAATTGTCCTTGTCGGGTTGTGGCAGAACGACATTGTCGATGGGGCCGAACGGCCCTTCGGGCATCGGGAACGCAACGCGCGTCTGGATATCCGCCTTGCTCATATTGCGACACAGAGAGCTGACCCGCACATCCTTCGTGGAGAGATAAAGCTCCTCTTTCTCCATCGCGATATCTGTGCTGACGGTCAGTTCAAGGCCACCAGCGCTGAGCGTTGCCGTTGTATCATTGGCATGGGCCGGAGAAATGGCCGACAACATCGCACACGTAGCCAGCCGCGCCAGCTCTTTCGTACCAGTCGCCATGGCGGATTTGTGTCTGGGACTGCGCATCGCTCAATCCACCACCGTTGTTTTCATGCGGGCAGCCGTACCGCCGGGCTGAACATTCACAGCCCCAACTGTACCCGTGCCAGAAAGCGTGCCGCCATCGTTGACCTTCACCGTGCCGAATACCTGTCCATCCACGATGAGCTTGCCATAAACAGACACGTCGCCGGTAAGCTGACCGGTAACATGCATTTCAGCGCCGCTTGCGACTTCCGTCAGGCCAGAAAAATCATTGTCACCTTCGATGGTCAGTTGGCCACCAACAAGCACCAATCCGCCGCCAAGATTTTTGTAATTGTCGTCATAGTCGGTGATCGAGCCACTTATTGATCCGGTCGCAGCCGTGACGATCAGTCGGTTTGCGCCCAGAATAATATCGCCACTGCCCGAGATGTCGCAAATAACGGCATCTTCGTAGGCTTTGTCGACCCCCCATTGCGCGATGTGAGCGCCCTTCTGCTCTATGTTGAAAGTCCCCTCGTTGAGGATGCGTGCAGAATGTTCGATGCTGCCCGGCCCCGCCAGATGCAGATGGGCACCGTCTGCGATATGTGTCGCTCCAATGTAGGAGTTTGCGCCAGTCATACGTACATTGGCGTCTTTCTTGATCTTGAAATCGCCTTTGCCGGATAATATTCCGGCCAATCCCACCCAGCCAGAGCTGCCGATGTCTTCACTCACTTCGCTAAGATGCAGCGTATTCGCCTTCGCGTCCGTCGAATAATCAGCAGTGGTGACGAAATAGGGAGAATAGGCCGTAACCTTCTTTTCAAGGTCGTACATTACGGAATTTTCTTGGAAGAATGGAAGGCCAATCGTTACGGTATTTCCGCTAGCCTCATCTGCAAGTCGCCCAATGATGACATCATCATATTCAAGATCATTCAGCGTATCTTCAAAGCCATAAAACTTGATATCAACACTGTCTTGGTCGTATTCTGCAAGCTTGTAGCCCTTGGCCCGGAATTTGGTGAGTGTCGTGTCCGCATCCACGAGGATGAACTCTGCGGTGCCGGTATCGAACAGGATTGGGCCACGAAAATCGACGGCCCGTTTCTTCTTCCCGACCGGCACTGAGATCGTGTAGCTGTAGTTTCCGTCATGCATATTGGAAGCGTTTGCGTTTGAACTCGGAAACTGCCGCAACGAATAGTCATAATCCAACTTGCCCCACGGCATGACAGCAGTGAATTGCGCACGAAGCTGAGGGGTAAGATGCAAAGAAAGACAGGGTGCACAGCCGGGGGTATTGTTATTTCCTATATTCGAGTTGGCAGCCACGACATAGCCTGACTTGGTCTGTGTCCCGGGAGAGGCCATGTAGGTTTTGTCTTGAGAATAGTCGCCCGCCCCAAAGGTGCCATAGAAGGGCGGATGATCACTGGGCTCGCCCTTCTTCATGCGCGCGCGCACGTCAAGATCGGCATAGTATGCGACACCGTCATGGTTGCCGATCGGCTTGTCAGAGGTGTGGTAGTCTTTAAAGCTGTCATGCTTTTTGCTGTAGGCCCAATCGATGATGCGCCCGGCGATGTGTTTGCCCGGCATTGTTGCGATTGGTTCGCTTGGATCGTCAGGATGGTAATAGGCCATGGTCTGGAACTGGATTTCCTGCATCCAGTAGCCATAGGTGCCGTCACCATAGCCATACAGACCGGGTTTACTGCCGGGTACCGGCTGTACGCCGGATACCGTCTCATCGAACTGGCCGATGAACATGTCGGAACCCGTGTCGAATTGGTATAGCCGCGGCCTGGCGCCGTTAATGCCGATCATGATGCCAAGAGAATCGAAATCCGTCTCGTCGTCATCCGATGGGACGTGCTTGAGAGGAATCCCGACAGGCTGCACCTCTTCGGCCGCAGCCGGAACCAGTAACGCACCGATAACCAGACTAGATACGCTACAGATCAGTATGGACGACAACCTGTCCGGTACCCAACTTGCTCCCCGGAAGTGCCGGAAAAGCGAACTGGGCTGCCGGTTCCCACACGCCGCTGACTGCTTTGTAATTGACACCTTAACTACGATCATTCTTTCAACTGTTAACGGCATCTGGCCGAAGTATCGGTGGCCTTTAAAGAGGCACCGATGGGTTAGGTGCACCAATACCGCTCACTCCTCATAGTCGTCGCCATCATCGGCAGAGTCGTAGTCATCGCTGTCGTCTACGTCGTCATCATCCGCGTCATCTGCATCGTCGCCGTCGTCGCCATCATCGATGTCTTCGTCCGTGTCATCGCTGTCATCATCGGCATCGCTGTCGTCTACGTCGTCATCATCTGTGTCATCTGCATCGTCGTCATCGCCATTATCGATGTCTTCGTCCGTGTCATCGCTGTCATCATCGGCATCGCTGTCGTCTACGTCGCCATCATCCGTGTCATCTGCATCGTCGTCGTCGCCATCATCGACGTCATCGTCCGTGTCATCCGTATCGTCGTCAGTGATGTTGTCATCATCTGTATCATCGACATCATCGACATCATCGGAAGACAGGTTTTCTCCGGGTTCAGGAATGTCATCGGCAGTCCGGTTCGTGCCGTCAAAATTCTGCCCTGGCTCTGGCAAGCCATCGGTGCCAGTGTTGGTAATTCGATTAGTGCCGTCGAGATTTTGTCCGGGTTCAGGAATGTCATCAGCAGTCCGGTTCGTGCCATCAAAATTCTGCCCTGGCTCTGGCAAGCCATCGGTACCGGTGTTCGTTATTCGATTAGTGCCGTCGAAGTTCTGGCCGGGCTCCGGGACAGAGACATCGGAACGATAGCTGTTATCCGTGATGCTGGTGGAGATATTGGTGTTGTACTGATTGACAATCTGGGTCCAGTTGTTTTGGGTTTCTATGCTCGTCCAGCTATTGATATTGTTGATATTGATAGACTGGTTGAAGTTGTTGACGGTGATATTTGTGTTGACTTGGACAATGTCGGGGCCGCGCGCGACTCCAAACAAAAAATCCGTAACACTAACTGCCAGCGCGCCCCACACCAGCCGATCGACATCAGAAGGCACAAGGATTGGGTGATCACGCACCGTAGCAAGCACATCGCCCGGCCTGATACCCTGCCGGGCAGCCGCGCCACGCGGTGACACTGCCAGCACATAAACGCCATGCAGCTTCGGCGGGATCTGGTAGCGGTGGCGCGACGCGTGGTTGATGGGAATAAGCACCGCTCCCAATGCCCTTGATACATAGGGCGGCGGCAGATCGAGTGTAGCTGAAAAAGCGGGAACCGTGTGCGGAATGGTCATCCCGGCTGCCAGCACCAGCTTTCCGGCAATGGTTGCGACTTTGGCTGCTGAAATAGCAGCTTTCAATCCGTTCTTACGCATGACTATCCTGTCCCGCATTGTGGCAACGCCTCCGAAAGCTCAGTATTGCGGCAGGCGCGCCAGTTTCTGTGTGGAGAGTTTCGCCGAGATCAGGCGCGGTTGAAGACGATCCCGCAATTCTTGGCTCGCGATGCTGCCTCAATCGCTTCCATCTCGCCCTTCAATTGCGCAAGTTCCGCTGTCGAGGCATTGTTGCCATGGGTGAAGAACAGCGCTGGCCAGAAAACCAGGACGCCAGCTGTGATAGCTACCTCATCCTCCAGGCGATGGCGGTTTTGTTTGCCAGCAGCGGCGTGAGCGCGGTTCGAAACAGTCCAGCCTTCGCGCACCAACTGCTCACAGGTCAGGTTTTGGTAAAGCGCTGCTGACATATAGGTCGCCTGCACCCGATCAGCCTTTTGCGCACAGGCGCCAAGCGTGGTGACTGCAATAGCGGCAGCAATGACCGACATGGATCTCATATAATTACTCTCTAATATCGTCAAACCTGCGCTTGTTGCCAAATAGTCTTCCTGCTTCCAAGATCAGGACTGTTGTCCAGCGCAGATAGTGATGCGTTTTTGAAAGAAGCGGTCATTATATGAAAACTGAAATGCGAACATTGGAGTCGCTGGCTATCTGAATAACCGCACGCATGTGACGTGCTGCTATGATGACAGGCTTTCAGAATACGATCTGCTTTTCACATTCCGACTATGGAATTGAGAATTCGGGCGCACAAAGGTTCCTTTGATAGCAATAGTTGCTCTAGCTATCTGTTTTCTATCTGGAAAACGAATGCGGCTGCTCTGATGTCAGCTCAGGTTGGATAGATATTCATCATCGACGCGGCTGATACGAGGAAGTCATTATGCGAAAATCTTTTCTGGGAATGGCTGCAGCAACGTTGGTGGCGCTTGCGGCCCCGCTGCCTGTCCTCGCCAATCCCGTCGCCGAAATGAACAACACACTCGATACGTTGTTCGGCGACCATACCCGCTATCACACATTCTTCGACAATTTGAAGAAAGCCGTGGCCGCAGGCGACAAGTCTGCAGTTGCAGCGGTGATCGAATATCCCTTCCAGGTACGCATTGGTGGCAAATCGCTAAAAATCCGCGATGCCGCGCATTTCATTGCTGACTACGATCAAGTCATTACCGCCAAAGTAAAGCATGCCCTGCAGGGACAGACATATGAAACGCTGTTTGCCAACTGGCAGGGCGTGATGGTCGGCGAGGGGGAAATCTGGTTCTCCGGTGTGGGCGATGCCGACGTGATCAAGGTCACTGCGATCAACGACTGATCGCGTGTTTCAACGTAATCCCACCGGAGCCTATCGATGAACAGAACCCTCTGGCTTGCCGCCGCTCTTTTCGCTTTCGCCTTTCTGGAAGCCCCGGGAGCACAGGCGCAATCCACTGTTGAATGCCAGTCGCGCCATCATCAGTATGGCGAATGCTGGGCCGGACCGCTGTCGAAGCCCCAACTCATTCATCAGACTTCCAGCAGCCCATGCATCCTCAACCGCAGCTGGGGATATAATCCCAAAACTAAGTACATTTGGGTTGCTCAGGGGTGTTCGGGCATCTTCGCCGATGTCGGCGGTTACCATCATGGTCGCGGTGACACGTTCGACACCAATGCGCGCGTCTACGACCATCATGGCCACGATATCGGCGCAGTGGCGGCTGGCGTGGTGCTAGGCGCAATTGTTGAGGGGATGACGGACGACCGCAAGCACAACAGACAGCACACGACTTCCAACTACGTTCGCAGCAGTGATTACAATGGTTGTCATGGCGTGGGCTGTCTGGTCGACAACCCCGACGAGGAGATTGATGACACACCCCAGTTCGACCAGCAGGGCGAACCCAATTTTGATGAAGAGGGTAACTATCAGGGCTGTCATGGCATGGGATGCCTCGTCGATGATCCGGATGCTGATGAGTAAACTGCGTTATCAGTTCTGACAGCCGCAACGAAGGAGCGTGAAAGAATGATCGGGGACCGGTTTTCCAAACTGCGGGCGCAGGTGTGCACCCTCGCCAGCGGCGGTTTTCTGTCGGTAGCCGTGCTGTCGATGTTACCCGTTCCGGCACACTCAAATGACGCCAATCTTGCTTTCGACTTCAAACTCACGCTTTCGGAAAAAGCCGCGGCAAAACTCAAGTCTGCGCATGAAACCATAACCGTATGGGCGTCATTTTACGGCGAGCCGACACGCGAAGGCGAAAAACACACCGATGAGCTGGGTATGGTTGACCTCGGCAAGGAAAGCTTCGAATTGCCGGGGCAGCCCGGTGTTGTGCATATCACTGGCAAGAATGCCGGAGGGATGAGGCTGAAATGGGTCAAGGGACAGCCGAGCGTCAATGTCAACCTCTACACTTCCCGCAAATCCAGCGATGAGAACCTGATCGAATGTGACCTGATCGATGGAGAGGTAAACAAGGTGCAGGCCGAGCCAATCACGGTAAACTGCTTCCTCATCGGCGAGCACCTGGAAAGCAAGAGCTTCCCGTAAGAGCTGTCTTCGGAACGCGCTTTCCCCTTGGGGTAGGTAGCCGCATGGGTAAGTAAGTCAGCTTAGCCAAATTCCGAGTTTCGGAAGATCGTGCCCCTAGTGTGGGCCCTGTTGCTCATCAACCGTACGGAAGCAATATGGTTGTGTTGCAATGTTTTGAATACCGTCACTGTGGCAAGGAGCGCCTCTGGCATTTTCGGAGGATTGAATGTTCAAGGGCCGCCAGTTCGACCAGTCCGTGATCCTGCTTTGCGTGCGCTGGTACCTGGCCTACAGTCTGAGCCTGCGTGATCTGGAAGAGATGATGGCCGAGCGGGGCATTGCCGTCGATCACACGACCATTCACCGCTGGACCGTCCGTTACGCACCGCTATTGCTGGAGCGTTTCAACCGACGGAAGCGGAGCGTGACCGGCAGATGGCATATCGACGAGACCTACATCAAGGTCCGCGGCCAGTGGATGTACCTCTACCGCGCCATCGACAGTGTCGGCGACACGGTTGAATTCTGGTTCAGCGAGCAGCGCGACTTGCCATCGGCCAAGCGGTTTTTCAGGAAGGCACTGGCACGTCATGGCCGGCCCGACCGCGTCGTCATCGATGGTAGTCCGACCAACCACGAGGCTATCGTTTCCTGTGATACCACAAATCGCTTACTGGATCGCTCCCGACGCCGGCTGAAGCCGATCGAAATACGCAAGAGTAAATACTTGAATAATCGGATTGAACAGGATCATCGGCGCATCAAGCGCCGCGTCCGGCCAATGCTTGGCTTCAAATCACAGGGATCAGCCGCGATCATCCTGTCCGGCATCGAGATGGTTCATATGATGCGCAAGCGACAGGCGAGATACGCCTTCAATCCGAATCCGTCCTTGGCCGAGCAGTTCGCAATTCTTGCCGCATAATTGGCCTCGGGTCAGGCCTCTTTGTGTTTCCAGTCTGCCGTTGCAACAAAACCGATCGACGAACTCCTGCCATGGAACTTCACACCGTCAAGCTGAAACAATGTGCACTGCAGCCAACGCTTACCTACAAGGTGGCAGCCGTAGCACTGGCTAACAAGATGGCCCGCACAATATGGGCGCTTCTCATCAAGGGTGGCACATACCAAGCGCCGGCGATCATGGCGAAGGCTTAAGACAGATCCCCGGCGTCTCTGCGTCGGGGTAAAGCGGCAAGGTACGAGAGCGTGATGAACCCGAGGGGCGATACCTCGATGTCGATCAGACCGTCTGACTCAGTGCGCCTTTGAGCGCGAGAATTTGATTAGGCAATCGACATCGCGGATCTCATCGTGGCCAGCGGTCGATGACCGCACTAACAGGCCGGACATATGACTGCACCGTCCGACGGCGATTCACGCTGAAAAACCTTGCCAACCGGGCCGTTCCACATATGAGTCAGAGCCCCTTTTACACGAAAATGCGGGGTCCCGATTCCACGGTCATTGACACCCCTGAGTGGCCTTTACGTAAAACTTGTGCGCTCAAGTTCCTGAATATCTATCAGGCTGTTAGCACCAAGCATTGTCATCGCCGTCTTCATTTCATCGATAAGCATTGCCAATACATCGCCAGCGCCTCTTTCGTCGGCAGCTGCAAGCCCCCATAAAGGCAATCGGCCGGCCATCACTGCATCTGCCCCAAGCGCCAGATATTTCAGAATATCTGTACCGCGCGTTACTCCACTATCTGCGATAATGCAGAGATCCTTGCCAACGGCTTTTCTGATATCAGGCAAAACTCTGGCCGGGGTTGGCGCTATATCAAGGTTACGGCCGCCATGGGCAGAAACGACGATCCCATCCATCCCGAGACTTGCAGCACGCTCAGCGTCTTTCGCTGATAATATACCCTTGATGATGATGTTGCCGTTCCAAACTCCTCTCAGATCGGCTATTTCATTCCATGTCAGCGCATGGTCAAGGGCGACATCATTTCTGATGCTCCTACGGGTGATTGGTGTATGGAATTGCGCTGGGTAATTTCCATAACTTGGCATCCCCGATGTCAGGAGATAGCGCAGGAGAACGCGCGTAAACCAACGTGGATGGCGTAGCACATCAATCATGCCTCTCACGGTTATTTCAAAAGGAACACCGAACCGGTTGCGTTGATTATATTCTCGCTTCGGGCCGGTTGGTGTATCAGCGGTAACAACGAGGGTTCTGATGCCGGCTGCGTTGCTACGCACAAGCAGATCCCGCGTCAGTTCGTGGTTTTTCCAATAATAGAGCTGGAACCAGAGTTTCGAGTCCGGTGCCCCGGCTGCAATATCTTCAATGGATGAAACAGACTGGGTGGCCGCGCAATAGGTCAGATTGTTTCTCCCGGCTGCGCGTGCAAGTTTTTGCTCGCCATTATAGGCCAGCATGCCAGCGAGTGCCGTTGGCGCGATGATAAGCGGCGTAGCATATCGCTCACCGAAAAGTTCAACGGATAAGTCCAGATCTCCCGGCCTGGAAAAGATGCGTGGAACTAGTTGTATGGCATTCAGATCATCACGGATTCTGGTAAGAGCGTGCTCGTCCTCGGTGCCGCGGTCAATATATTCAAACAACCCGCGGGGCAGCACATATCTGGCAGCCTTGCGGTAGTCGCTGTAGTTGAGAAGCATATATCAGACCTCAACGGGTAGAAATAAGCCACAAAACCTCAGCATCTGTATCGCCTTCGGATGTCCATGCATGCTGGATATTGGCATCATAATAGACAGATTCCCCCATTTTGAGCCGCAAGGGTTCATAAGCACGACTGTGAAGCACCAAAATACCGCTCAAAACAAAAAGAAAAATCTCGCTGTCGGAGCGTGCCCAGTCGATATAATCATCGACATGGCGAGCAGTGACAGTTGTTCGTACCGGCAGCATCCGCTTTTCACGCAGATCAGGTGAAAGCAGACGGTTTACACAGGTTGATGTCAAATGCTGACGTCCGCTGTCAGCTGAGTTAACACTACGGCGCCCATAAGGCTGAACTTCGTTGCTTGTACCACTCAACAGGCTGACGATATCAATCTTCAGCCCCTCAGCGATACGTTGCATGGTGCCAAGAGTAGGGGAAAATTCGCCGCGTTCTATCTTGGAAACTGCCGAAGCTGATACGCCAGTCTGCCTGGCCATATCCTGAAGGGTAAGCTTACGCGATTTGCGCAACGCATGTAGCTGCTCACCCATAGCGATGGCGTCGAAGCTGCCGCTACGCTCCACTTCGCCAAGCTCGCTCTGTGTCAGGACGCCTTGAATCATGGATGTTGGCTGCAACTCTGCGGCCTCATCCTGATGCTTACTCTTTTCCATGTTCAGTTTGGTTGCCTCGAATTTTAGCAATCATCTCTAGCTGATTCTCAGATTCTCATCGAGAAGCTTATTATTTATCATATCCGACAAATTTAGCATTATCTGATTGACAAACTCCGTTTTTCACAATTCAATCACAACAAATATTATCTCCCACATCTGCCGCGTATGGTAGCGGCAGTCACAACCTTACGAATCAGGAATTTTGCTGACATGCCGCTAGCCCATACCGACATCCGCGGTCTCTATACCGCGATCGTCACGCCTTTCGACGTGAATGGCGGGGTTGATCATGCCGCGCTGGCTGATCTGGTCCGCTTCCAGATTTCAAGCGGCGCGTCCGGGATCGTTCCTATCGGTGGGACCGGGGAATATCCTGCGCTTTCTCAGGCAGAGCGCCGCAGCGTCGTGGAGACATGCGTTGAAGCTGCTGAAGGCAAACCGGTAATTCCTGGTGTGTTGTCTACTGGTTATATGGATGCGGTTGAGGCGGGCAGGGATTTTCTGTCAGCCGGAGCGTCTGCGTTAATGGTTGTCACACCCTATTACGCGCCAGGAACGCAGGAAGGTATGGTCGAATATTTCCGTGCCTATCGTAATGATGTCGATCTTCCGATCATGCTTTACCAGATTCCACGCCGCACAGGCGTCACTCTCGATCCGGAAAGCATTCAGGCCCTGGCTGAAGATGGAACTGCGATCGGAATGAAATTCTCGCATTATGACATGCCGGAATTCATTCAAACCATAAAGCTGGCTGGCGACAAGATGGCCATCTTAAGCGGAGAAGAGCCGCTTTTTGCAACCCACATGGCACTAGGGGCTAAAGGTGGCGTCCTTGCATCAGCCACAATTCATCCCCGCATCTGGTTGGAAATCATGGAAATTGCTGCCACAGGTAGGCTGAAAGAGGCGCTGGCTATCCAGGGGCGTATTGATCCCGTCATCGCTGCCATCTTCACGGAAACCAACCCCGGCCCCCTGAAGGCTTATATGGCTATGGTCGGCCGTTCGGTAGGTGGTGTCCGCAAGCCTCTTTTGCCGCCCAAAGCAGATACTCTGAAGTTGATCGCCAGCGTTGCTGAAACTGCTAAACAGCAATTGGCATGAGCAAAAAGGCCGCCATGATTGAGGCGATTCTGGCCGTCGTGGGTACAAGCAGCCTCATAAGCTCTCCCGAAGAAATGGCCCCCTTCGTCATGGACTGGCGGGGGCGGCGCCAAGGACGGGCGCATTGTGTCGTGTTCCCGAAGAACACCGAAGAAGTGTCTGCAATTATGCGTATTGCCGCCCGTTATAGCGAGCCGGTTTTCCCTGTCGGGGGCAATACCGGCCTGTGCTTTGGCGCTGTTCCGCAGGCGCAGGATACTGTCCATCCGGGAATAATGCTGTCACTGCGCCGGATGAACACGATCCGTGAGATCGACCGGATTGCAAATCTCGTTACAGTCGATGCAGGAGTTGTTCTGGGCGATTTGCATAATGCTGTCGCAGCAGAAGGAAGATCGCTTCCAATGCATCTTGGCAGCGAAGGATCTGCCCAGATCGGTGGCCTCATTTCGACCAATGCTGGCGGCACCAATGTGATACGCTACGGGCCTATGCGCGACCTTGTCGCCGGCCTTGAGCTCGTGCTGGCGGACGGGACTATTTTACGAAATCTCGAAGGCCTCAAAAAGAACAATACCGGATACATGCTCGACCAGCTCTTCATCGGAGCGGAGGGCACGCTTGGCATCATCACGGCGGCGGTTCTGAAGCTGCATCCCCGGATTGCAACAAGTGCACATGCGTGGATCGGACTGAACAGCCCTTCCGATGCAACCAGCCTTCTGGCTCTGTTCAGAGACAGAGCGCCAAATCTTCTTGAGGCGTGTGAACTGGTTTCGCGAAGCCAGTATGAGCTTGTTCTGCGCCACATAGAACGTGTGCGGCTGCCTTTTGCCGAATTGCCAGCCTGGTCCCTTATGGTCGAGCTTGGGTCTGCCGACGCTGCGACGGATCTTGATGCCATCATGGAGGATGTCCTTCAAAAAGGCTATGAGACGGGACTGATCCTGGATGCTGTCATTGCCAGTTCACAGGCGCAAGCTGAGGAAATCTGGCATTTCCGCCATTCAGTTTCCGAAGCCAACAAGAAAGAAGGCATCGGTATCGTTCACGATGTTTGCGTACGTGTTTCGCGCGTGCCTGATTTTATCCAGGCCGCCGATGAAGTAAGCGCTGCACGCTTTCCATCAGCAAAATCCATGGTTGTTTGCCATCTGGGCGATGGCAATGTGCACTACACGCTGATGTTTCAGCGCCAGGACGTTCCGGCCGATGATGAGGTTTTTGCGCTTGAGGTCGAGAAGGCCATTCATGATGTAGCAGTCCGTCTGGATGGAACCATAAGCGCAGAGCATGGAATTGGGCGAAAGCTCACTTCCGAACTTGAGCGTCTGGCAGACCCGGCGCGAATTCAGGTGATGAGACAGATCAAGTCCTTGCTGGACCCGGATAATCGTTTGAATCCCGGTGTCTTGCTGAACCCATGCATGTCCGATCACAAGGGCGCATGAACCCCCGCAGTTTCGCGGAAATCCTGGCCTGGAGGAAAGGCCAACTTTTAGGGAGTATGCAGATGATTAAACGTCGTGATCTTGCCGGACTGGTAGGACTGGGAGCCACTGCTGCAGCCGTTGGGGCTCTATCCACCAGCGCTTCTGCCCAGACAGCCCATGAGACGACCTGGGAACGCATCATGCGGACCAAGAAGCTGCGCACGGGTGGCGTCACCACCGGCGCTCCATGGACAATGAAGGACGTCGCCACCGGTGAGTGGAATGGCCACTTTTATCATATCGCCAAGACAATGGCTGAAGATATGGATGTCGAGCTTGAGGTTGTCGAAACCCAGTGGGGCAATGCGATCATGGATCTGCAGGCCAACAAGATCGACATCATGTTCGGCATGAACCTGACCCCGACACGTGCGCTTGCCGTCGATTTCACGGATACTGTCTACGATTCAGCGCTGGTCGTCATCGCCCGCCATGGTTTTGAACCGGTCACCTGGGAAGACATGAACAATCCCGATTGTCGCATCGCTGTCGATGTCGGCACCGCCCATGACCATATTGTCAGCCGCCTGTGCCCGAATGCCACGATTTCACGGCTGCGTTCACTCGATGAAGCTTCCATGACGCTGCGCAGTGGCCGCGCAGACGTTCAGTGCCTGTTCTGGATGGGTGCTCTGCGGGCTGTCAAGCGGGATGAGCAGATGGGGCATGTTGTGGTTCCTCAGCCGCAATTTGGTGCAACGTCCAATGCGTGCGTGCGTCGCGAGCAGGACAAGACGTTCCGTGACTATGCCAATGCCTGGATCAGCTATTCTCGCAATATGGGCCTGATCCGCTCGTTGGTAATTGAAAGCCTTGAGGCGGTAGACCTGACAACCGCTGACATTCCGGAAGGCATCAGCCTCTGATTGCATGGATGGAGGATAGGTTTTGCGCCTATCCTCCTTTCTGCCCAACTAGGCAGTCTGCACAATAAGGGAACATGGAAAATGTATAAATGGGAGTTCGGAATTCTCTGGAACTACCGCTGGATTTTGCTTGACGGCACGAAAATAACCGTGCTGCTGACGCTTTCGGTGATTGTTCTGGGATTGCTGGTCGGCCTTATTGCCGCGCTGGCACAATTGTCGAATTTTCGTACATTCCGGCTCGGCTCCTGGGCATTTATCGAACTGTTCCGCTGTACACCACTTCTTGTGCTGCTGTTGTGGTTCTACTACGCGCTGCCGATCCTCCTCGGCATCGAGATGACTGCCTACACGGCTGCCGTCGTCACGCTTTCACTTTATGGCGGATCATTTTATGCTGAAATCATCCGTGGCGGCATTATCTCGCTTGATCGTGGCCAGACCGAAGCCGGTTTGGCGCTTGGGATGCGACCGCTGCATGTGATGCGTCGTATCGTATTACCGCAGGCAATCAAGCGGATGAGTCCGCCCTTGATGAACCAGTCGATCATCCAGTTCAAGAATACGTCTCTAGTTTCTGTTCTGGCTGTTCCGGATCTTCTTTATCAGGGGCAGGTGGCTGCAACCGACACATATCGTCCACTTGAAGTCTATACGATCGTTGCCATCATCTATCTCTTGATCCTTGTGCCCATGACCGCTTTTGCAAAGCGTGCCGAACATAAGCTCAACAAGAGCAATTGAGGACATCATGAACCAGCCTGTTCAGCCCAAGATCAACGTCCGCGGAATCCGCAAGCAATTCGGCGACCTGATCGTCCTGAGGCATATCGATCTTGATGTAATGGCGGGTGAAGTCGTTGCTCTGATTGGCCCCTCAGGGTCAGGGAAATCGACATTGCTCAGATGTCTGAATCTTCTGACGATTCCTGATAATGGCGAATTGCGCATCGGAGAAGATTCTTTCGTTTTCGGAAAAGGGTCACGTTTGCCTGGTGCCAAGGTTCAGGCTAGCTTCCGTTCGCGCACTGGCATGGTGTTTCAGCACTTCAATCTTTTTCCTCACATGACGGTTCTGCAAAACGTCATGGAGGGGCCACTGACGGTCAAGGGAATGTCCAAGACAAAGGCACAGGAGCTGGCCAATCAGCTGCTTGCGAAAGTCGGCCTTGCAGAAAAGGCGCAGGAATATCCTGATTTTCTTTCCGGTGGCCAGAAGCAGCGCGTGGCAATCGCTCGTGCTCTGGCAATGGAGCCTTCAGTAATGTTGTTCGATGAAGCAACGTCTGCGTTGGATCCAGAGCTCGTTGCGGAAGTGCTGCAGGTCATGCGAGATCTTGCACGCGAAGGCATGACAATGATCATTGTTACTCATGAAATAGCATTTGCGCGCGAAGTCGCAAGCAAGGTAATATTCATGCGCGATGGTGTCATCGTCGAACAGGGGCCGGCCTTGCAGGTTATCGATCAGCCAGCTGAGGAAGCCACCCGTTCATTCCTGAGCCATTTTCACACTAGGAGCTGAGCGGACTTGCTTCGCAATAGCGGAGAGTTTTTCTTGATATGAAAGGAAATCTTATGGCGAAACAGGTTTATTTTACAAAAGAATTTGAGCAGGAGCCAGTTCTCTTGTGGCCTGATGTCGATTTATGTTTGAAACTGGGACTCACGCAGTGAGTGATTTCAATTGCTTGTGTGAGATTGAAGTGTAACACCTTACGCTTCAAATGAGACTCCAGCGGGCATACGTTACACTCAAAATGAGATTGATCGACCGGTCGATCGACCGTAGTCTCGCGTATGATCTCACCCCCAGATTACCCTGAACACGATGATTGCCCGGAGGAATTCCTTCGATATCTTCTCCGCCGTACAGGCGGTGAGGTCACTGCTGAGGTCGTCGCGGCAGCACGTGAAAAATTTGGCATCCCGCGATCAACGCTGTTTCGGCTCGCTGCACGGTTCAGAAAGACGCAACGCACATCCAGTCTCTGCCCCAGAAAACGCGGCACACAAGCAGGTGCTGTCAGGCTGGACCCGAGAACCGAGCGTGTCATTGCCGAGCAAGTGGATGGCTTCTGGCTTAAAAAAGAAAAACCAAGCTTTGCTGCACTCTTGCGGCGTATTGGGCAAGTCTGCCTAACGGAAGGTCTGTCCCCTCCTCACCGGAGCACCGTCCAGCGTAGAGTGTCGGAACTTATTCCTATGGCAGCGGCCCGCAAACGGGGGGAACGCGAGATTGAAGCCGCCTCGACGCCAAGCCCTGGTCAGTTCAATGTGGCAAAGCCGAACGCCCTTTGGCAGATCGATCATACCATCGTCGACGTCATAGTTGTCGACGAACAGTTTCGTAAACCCATCGGTCGACCAGTTCTGACGATCGCCATCGACGTTTGCACGAGAATGGTCGCGGGGTTCCATTTATCATTGGAAGCCCCATCGAGTACGTCAGTCGGCCTATGCCTTCTGCATTCCGTATACGACAAGACTGCCTGGCTGGATGAGCGAGGAATTGACATCCCCTGGCCTGTCGCCGGATTGCCCGAGGTTCTTCATTGCGACAACGGGGCAGATTTCAGGTCACGAGCGCTGGCCGATGCTTGCAGGGAGTACGGCATGAAACTCCTGTTCAGGCCGCCGGCCACACCCCGGTTCGGCGGACATATCGAACGGTTGATCGGCACAATGATGGGGGCAGTGCATCTGCTACCCGGCACAACTTTCAGCAATGTGAAGATTAGAGGCGGCTACGATTCAGAGGGTCGCGCGAATCTTACATTGCGCGAGTTGGAAAAATGGATCGCGCTGGAGATCGTCGGCAAATATCACCAGCGGATACATACCTCGCTGTTGCGCCCTCCCCTGGCGGTCTGGCGCGAACGGCAAGGTGAAGTCGACTTCAACCTGCCATCTGATCGAATGGCATTCTGGACCAGCTTCCTGCCTGGCGAACGGCGGCGCCTGCTGAAAGACGGCATCCATCTGGAAAAGATCCGGTACTGGTCTGATGCATTATCACGCGATGTCGGTCGTGGCGGCGAACTCGAGATCAAATATGACCCACGAGACCTGTCCCGAATATTCGTTCGCCAATCAGATGGCCGATTTATTGAAGCACGGTACCGCAATCTCGCATTCCCACCTGTTTCCTGGTGGGAGTGGAAGCACGCCAAGAAGGCCCTTCGAGACCAGGGACGGTTTGAATTGCATGAGGACGTTATATTTGCGGCTATCGCACAACAGAGACAGATCGAGGATATCGCAGCATCCTCAAGCGCAAAAGCACGCCGGAATGTTACAAGAAGACCAACTGAACCGAGCCGTGAAGGACACAGTACCGTTCAATCTATCGATTTGACAAAACATAATCATTCTGACGACGACACGGAATATTGGGACCAATGATTGAACTCCCTCACCTGGCACCCGGCGCTGCCGCACTGGCAAATGGACCAAACCATACAAGGATTCGTGCCATTCGGTCCGATCGATGGGTCGGCTTTGATCGCGCTCGTCGGGTATTGCGGCATCTTGATGCGTTATGCGATCATCCGCCAACAACACGCCCACCCGGCCTCGCTATTTATGGTCATAGCGGCATGGGCAAGACCATGCTCGTGGAGAAGTTCAAGCGCGATCATCCGCCCACCATCAACCACAGCACCGGCGTGGAGAGCATGCCGGTGCTGGCAATTACATTGACGTCGCGCCCAACAGAGCGCCGGATATATGGGCAGTTGCTGATGGCAATGGGAGCCAGCATCAACGAACGCCTGACCCTCATGGAACTTGAGATCAGAACCGTCCTCCTGCTGAAAAGCAACAATGTGCGCGTTCTGGTGTTTGACGAGGTTCATAACCTTCTCGCTGGGACTCCGAGGGAACAGCGCGTGATCCTGCAGCTTCTGCGATATCTGAGTAACGAGATCAAAGCCTCGCTTGTCTGCCTTGGCGTGTCGGAAGCGCGAGACGCTATTGCCGGCGACACCCAACTGGCCCGACGGCTGGATCAGTTCGTACTGCCCAGGTGGAAGGCAGATGAGGAGTTCCAGGAATTGGTAACCGCGATCCTGCGCAGCCTGCCGCTCAGACTTCCATCGGGTCTATCGAGCCAAAGCCTTCGCCATCTTTCTCGCCTCGGTGACGGCATCACGGCTCGGGTGTTCGAGATATTAAACGAACTTGCAATCGAGGCGATCAAGGACGGTATCGAGCGCATCACCGATGAAAGCATTGGATGTTGGAGGCCTGCCCTGGAAAAGGAAGCAGCGTTCGCATAGCCGCCAGACGTTACACTCCAATTGAGACTCCCCTGCCCTGAGTCTCAATTGGAGTGTAACTTTCTCGCGCAGAGTGCCAGAGTCCCAGATTGAAGTGTAAATCGACAGCACCCTCACGGCTTTTTCTGTGACCACGCTGAGTGTTCCCCGTCAGCAGCTGTGTCCCAGATTTGAGGTTGTGATTTAAGGAGGGTTTTGGTCTCGTCGTCATGACGAAGGAACCAAAATGAGCCCCAAATCCTCAAGTGCCAAGAAGCCCGCCGAGCAGGTGGTAAAGGACATTCGCCGGGCGACCCGCCGGTATTTTTCAGCGGAAGACAAGATCCGGATCGTGCTGGACGGTTTACGCGGTGAAGACAGCATCGCCGAGCTGTGCCGTAAGGAAGGGATCGCACAGAGCTATATCCAGGACCAACGCATGAGCCATGTCCGGGGCGCTCCAATGCATCCCCAGACCCAGGGCAAGATCGAGCGCTGGCACCAGACCCTCAAAAACCGAATCCTCTTGGAGAACTACTTCCTGCCCGGCGACCTCGAGGCCCAGATCGGCACCTTCGTCGAGCACTACAACCATCGGCGCTATCACGAGAGCCTGGGCAACGTGACGCCGGCCGACGCCTACTTCGGCAGGGCCAGCGCCATCATCAAACAGCGCGAAAGGATCAAACGGCAAACCATCCAACATCGGCGCTTGCAGCACCGCAAGCTCGCCGCTTAACATCAACATAAAGACGAGCCCGAAACTCCGCTAGGCTACGCCCCAAACTGAGCCAAATGTTCTGACGACGGACAGTAGAACATTTCGATGTAATCGAACACGTCGTACCTTGCCTCCTCGCGTGTTCGGTAGGTCCTGCGCCGTATCCTCTCGCGCTTGAGGAGATTGAAGAAGCTTTCCGCCACGGCATTGTCGTAGCAGTTCCCGCGACGGCTCATCGAGTCCTCAAGATTGTGGTGCTTCAGGAACGCCGCCCAGTCCATGCTGGTGAATTGCGAGCCCTGATCCGAGTGGACCAGGACCTGTTCTTCGGCTTTCGACGCCACACCGCCATCAGCAATGCCTGCAGCACGACATCAGTGGTCTGCCGGCTCTGCAGCGACCAGGCACCCACGCCACGATCTTCATCGCTATCGACTCTACGTCAGCGGCAGTGGCCCGTACTCTGCGTTCACGCAAGGGCCGACAGTGATCACCAATAATCTCACGGCGGCGATGGCGCTGAGTGAAGAGGTCACGAACCGGATCATTATTACCGGTGGCGAACTGCGCCTGCCCGTCTGCGACGGGCTGGGCGACGAGGTGGTGAGCATCCGATCCTTGGTCATATCTTCTTTGTTAAGAAGTCTGAGCAGTGGGGGATAGCCAGAGACCGTGTCGGTCTGTCTGCCAGCACACCGACACCCTCCCCTTCCCTGCCCGTCTTGGTGGCGTCCAGCTTGGCGCGCAGTAACGCCATCACCATCGGCCAAGTCGAAAACTTTGCCTGCCGAGCCCGCGCGGACAGACTACGCAAGTAACCGCCTGTCGAAGAGATCTGCTCTTGACGCTGATAGATCGCACCCAGGGTTACCGCCGCGTCGCGGCTACCCATCACCAGCACCGCTTCTTGCCATGCACTTGGGCTGATACCCAACATTGATCGTGCCAGTTCCGCTGCCGCTATCAGATCGTGCCAGTTCGAAACTCTGCCACTTCGGGCCAACAGCGCCAAGTTCGGGCAGGCCTCCAACACGATGCCAAGGGGCAACTTCCGGTCTGGCAGGCTGTGCACGTTGTTGTCATGCTCAAGCGTACTGCCAGCTTCTTTTATGTCTTTGGAGCTATATTCAGATTCAAAATAAGATTCTGGATTTGAATTCTGTATGTGACGATCAAACTGAGACTCGTTGGCGTTCAGATTCTGTGAATTGATGAATGTTTCCAAAGTGTCACGGATTTCCGTGCGCAACTCATCGAGCTCGCTCATGATCGCCTGGAGAAGCTCCCGCGAGGCCGTGCGTGGCAGCCTTGAGACAATGCCTTGATAGGCAAGGTGCACCCTGCCCCAATTCCCCGGAACACCTTCGTCAATGCCGGTCTCGATCATCTTGACGATGTCGCGGCGGCAGATCGTCAGACTCTCGCGTGCAACGCGCAGAGCACGTCTGGCCTCACGTGTCGCTTCTGCCAACTGCTTGAACTCTGCCGCACGGGCAACAAGAGGTGTCAGATCGAAGCCGTATGCCTGCTCGATCTCCCCTGCCCTGCTCTTGCGCGCATAACGCTTGCCGTTCGGACTGTCGCGGCGAATGATCAGCCCGCATTCAACCAGGTTCGCCAAATGACGGCGCAGCGTTGCCGGCGACATGCTTTTCTGGAGCCTGAATAAACCGCAGCTGTTATCCTATTGGAGACTCTGTAATCCGCGCGCGAGTTCGAGGCCATTTCTTACCAACCGTTCGGTAGCTTCACGCGTCTTGAACCCAGCATGAGCGCTGAGCGTCACGTTTGAGTTCGCGAGCAACGGGCTGGTCGGATCAAGAGGCTCAGTATCGAAGACATCCAGCGCCGCGTGAGCCACCGTTTCTCCGGACGCGAGCGCGGCCAAAAGATCAGCCTCGTTGATGATCGCTCCCCGCGCGGTGTTCACCAAGATCGCTCCGCGTTTCATTCGCGCGAATTGTGGGGCAGCAAGGAAGCCGCGGGTTTCCTCGGACAACGACAGGTGCAGTGACACGATGTCGGATTCTGCCAGAAGCGTCTCGATGTCAGTCTGAATTTCCGCGAATTCAGGCCGCCTTGTCCTGTTCCACAACAAAACACGCATTCCGAACCCTCTGGCGATCTCGACCATCTCGGACCCGATGCCCCCGGCACCGATTACGCCCATGTTGCGCGACTTAAGCTCGATCCCATCCAGTGGATCCCAAATCCCCGCCCGTAGATCACGGTCCATCCGCGAGATGTTGCGTGCGGCAACCAGCGCCAGCGCAAAGGCGTGTTCCGCGATGGATCGGTCCCCATAGCCCTTGACCGTTTGCACTGCGATGCCGAGCTTGGCGGCCGCATCAAGGTCGATATATGACGCTGCCCCGGTACCAAGAAAAACGATGCCTTTCAGGTCCGGGCAGCTTTCCATCATGGGACCGTCCATCATGGTATGTCCGTTTATCACGACGCGCGCTCTGCCGACCACGCTGGCAAGTTCCCCTACGGCCGGATCGCCAACATGGATAGACACACCAGAGGCGTCGATGCCATGCTCATGAATCAGCGTTGCGATGAACGGCGAACAGTCGATGAAACAAATAGTCATGCAAGCCTCTTCAATATCTTGCCCGGATTGAGGATACCTTTCGGGTCAAGCGCTAGCTTCACGGAGCGCATGACATCGATCGCCGTAGCGTCCTTATAGTGCAGCAACTCATCGACCTTAAGAATGCCGATGCCATGTTCGGCGGCGATCGATCCTCGAATCGCGCTCACTCGGTCATGGACGATCCTGTTGAAACGTGCTGTCTCGGACATGAAGCCGGCCGCATCCACCCCTGCCTGCGGGAGAATATTGAAGTGTAGGTTGCCGTCGCCCAGATGGCCAAAGACGCAAACTTGCACGCCTTCGATCTCTGCTTCACAAGCGACAGTAGCCTCGTCTATGAATGCCTTCAGTGACGACAGCGGTAGCGAGATGTCATGCTTAATTGACGGACCATCGCAACGCTGGGCCTCTGCCAAATTCTCCCGCAAAGCCCACAAAGCGTTTCTCTGGCTCTCCGTCGCCGCCAGGACCGCATCGGCGACCTCTCCGTCTTCGATCGCCTGCGCCAGAACTTCTTCGATCCGTTCGCTGAGTTCGGATTGGGTCGAGGGCGACGCAAGCTCAACAAGCGCATACCAGTTATGCCCCTCTGACAACGGTCGCACGCAGGCGGGCATGTGCTTCAGTACGAGTTCTAGACCGTTGCGGGGAATGAGCTCGAAAGCGACCATAGAGTCTGCAAACTCCCCGCGGATGCGCTCAAACATTGCGAAAACTTGGCTCAGGTCGTTTGAACCGACAAATGCTGTCGCGACGTGTTTAGGGCGCGGGAACAGCTTGAGAACCGCGGCGGTGACGATGCCCAATGTTCCTTCCGAACCGATGAAAAGATGGTTCAGATCGTAGCCGGCGTTGTCCTTTCGAAGTCGCGTCAGCATATCGAGGACCCGTCCATCGGCGAGAACAACTTCGAGACCGAGGACGAGCGCCCGGACATTGCCATATCGCAGGACAGCTGTACCGCCGGCATTGGTCGCGACATTGCCTCCGATTGTGCAGCTGCCTTCGGCAGCGAGCGAGAGAGGGAAGAGGCATCCGACCTCCTCCGCAGCCCGCTGCACCCGTTGGAGTGTGACACCTGCCTGCACCGTGATCGTGCCGTCGGCAGCGTCAAGGTCGACAACGCCATTCAGCCGCTCCAGACTAATCACGACGCCGCCATCTGGAACGCTGCCACCTACCAGGCCCGTGTTCCCGCCGTGGGCGACGACTGCGATTCCATGGCGAGCGCAATACCCGACCGCAGCGGCGATACCGGGCGTATCGCGGGGCCGCACAACCGCCGCTGCGGTGCCGCGATAAAGTCCGCGACTTTCGGTGAGATAAGGCTCGATGTCCGTGGCGTTTGCCAGGACGCAATCCGCCCCCAAAAGTTGCTCGAGATCGTGCGCTATGGCGACGGCGTCTGGAACAGGCATAGAAATGGTACTCTTTGTCATCGACATGTCGGCCGGCCAAGTCTACGGTGAATAAATTCAGGTCAACCAATCGCGCAGCCGGTACCAGGCCGAGGCGCCAGCGACGTAGAATGTCTGGAGCTGGTGGAACGGGATCGATCGCAGCGTGGAGAGAGGGAAAGGGATCTCGTCGTCATCATTGGTCTGCAGCCAGGCAGCAATACGCGGCCCAAGCGCCGAGGTCAGGGCAACGCCGCGTCCGTTGCAGCCGAGCACAGCTATCAGACCGTCATCGAGCCGATGCACATGAGGAAGGTCGTCCAGCGTGATTGCCACGCGCCCGCCCCAGTAATACTCAATTCCGGCGTTGGCCGCCTGAGGGAACAATAGTGCCAAGGCTCGTCGAAGATGCCCGAAATGCTCAGCGCCCTCTGGGTCACGGAAAGTCCCGCGGCCGCCGACAAGCAATCGTCCGTCATCATCGAGACGATAATAAAGTAGCAGCCGGCGCGCATCAGAAGCGACATGACCTTGTGGCAGGATGCTGCGCCTGATCCCCTCATCCAAAGGACGAGTGGCGATCTGGAAGCTGTTCGGCGTGATGATTGTGCGCCTGAGATCTGCGCCGAGCGTTCCACTATAGGCATTCGTGCACAGCAGGACCTGATCGGCGACAACATCGCCTTTCGGAGTGCTGACGCACCAGGACGAGCCGGATCTGCCAAGCTTGGTAGCCGGCGACTGCGTGAAAATCCTTACACCCCTTGCAATAGCTGCACGGGCCAGTCCGCGTGCATAGCTCAACGGCTGAATCCCGCCAGCGCGAGGATCAATCCAGCCACCGCAATATGTCCCCGTGCCTACGAGTTCGGCGGTTCGGGCGGCGTCCAAAAGGCTGACTTCTACCCCACGTCGTTGCCATTGCGCGGCGCGATTTTCGAGCAGCGCCATAGAGCCCGACGTATGAGCAGGTTGGATCCAACCCTTTCGTACCGACGAACAATCGATCCCATAACGTGCAATATTCTCAAAGACGACGGAAGGCGCCTGCCCGGCAAATGCGACGAGCCGCTCACCCAGCTCCTCACCGAATTTGGCAACCACCTCATCCGGGTCCCGCTTGAGCCCAGGAATGACCTGACCACCATTACGCCCAGACGCACCCCAACCGATTTCGTACTGCTCGAGAATGGTGACACTCTTGCCGGCCTCCGACAATGCAAGCGCCGTTGTCAGACCGAGAAAGCCGCCACCAACAATTACAATGTCGGCGCTGCTGCTTCCGTCCAGTTGCTCCGTTACGGGCGCGGGCGCGGCCGTGGCCTCCCAAAGTGATGGCAATGGGAGTCGCGGATGGGCAGATTTGCTATTCATGAATTTCTACTTGCGCGTCGGGTCGGGTTCGATAGCCAAATCGAGCCCCGATGGTGGAGGTTCCTTGAAGCCGCGGTAGAGAGCGATGACGCTTCTGACGTGATATCGCATCTCGGCTTCCGCGACGGTGATATTGCGCCGCAACATGGCATCAACGATACGTTGGTGGTCTTTCATGGCATTGGTCATTCCGGCCTCGTGACTCAGCTCGAGAGCACGGATCAGCATCACCTTGTCATGGAGCAGCGAGACCTCGCGCTCCAGGAGACGATTGCCGGACATGGTAGCTATGGCGACGTGAAACTCGGTGTCGAGCTGATTGAACGTCGCAATATCATTCCGCCGCGTCGCCTGGGTCTGCTTCTCTATATGCTTACAGAGCGCCTCAAGGCTTTCATCCGAAGCACGCTCGATGGCCAGGCGCACAGCCATCTTCTCAAGGCCCTCGCGCACCTCGTAGAAGTCCTGGACTTCGTCGGCCGTAAAGGTGCGCACCACGTAGTTGCGACCCTTGCGGACCGTTAGCCCCTCCTGAACCAGTCGCCGCAGCGCCTCGCGCGCAGGAGTGCGGCTGGCATGATAGCGCTCTGCCAATACCGCCTCTTGAATAACACTGCCACGCGGAAGCGAGAAGGACAGGATATCCTTCTTGAGCCGCATATAGATATCACTGCTTAGGGAGAGCCGACGGCCCGTCTCGGCTGCGGAATCTATCCCCGCGCCAACATTTCCCGCTCGATTACCATCCATAAATTCTCCCACCAGCAAATCTCCTTGATCGCCGGGATGCCATGCCACTGGTCGAGTCGTCCTATTCAGCGACACGGAGGTCAATTGCAGACATATCGATAATCTTTCTCGAAACATAAGAGCGACGTTCACGAACATCAATATTAATCAGATGAGAGCTAGCATTAGGTATACCAAAAGTCAACGCACCTTGCATTAGCCCCACTGACAGAACGCGAAAGAAAATTCGCTTCCGCAGCAATGAAATCCGCGCGGCGACTCGCAGATCGGACATAAATACATATATTTCCGCTATTTACCCGATATTCCAAACGATCAGAGACGATCAAGAGCGAGGAAGGCCGAGAAAATTGTCGCATTCTATTCCGCTGAAACGAATTTTGCGCGTCGCAGTTTTACACTTCAGTATACCACACCTCAGGTCAACTCAAACTTATGGTGTGGATTGCACCAAGTGAGGTGGCTCGGTTTGTCTGAACAGTTTCGGGCGTTTCGCTAAGTGGATTTCCGCCTCGATTATGCCGCCACCTTCATTGTTGCCAGCGCGTTGAAGTAGGCCTGATCCGGCGTCTGCCGGTCAAGGGATGAATGTGGGCGTCGGCTATTGTAAAAGGTCAGATATCGGCCAATGCCGACGCGGGCTTCGGACACGGTCTTGTAGGCGTGGAGGTAGACCTCCTCGTATTTGATCGAACGCCAAAGGCGTTCCACGAAGACATTGTCCCGCCAAGCGCCCTTGCCATCCATCGAGATGGCGATTTCGGCTTTCTTCAACACTGCCGTGAAGTCCATTGAGGTGAACTGCGATCCCTGGTCAGTATTGAATATGTCGGGTTTGCCATAACGGGCCAGCGCTTCCTCGACTGCTTCGATGCAGAAGGCTGCTTCCATCGTGATCGACAGCCGCCACGACAGAACCCGCCGACTGAACCAGTCCACGACGGCGCAGAGATAGACAAAGCCGCGTGCCATTGGAACGTAGGTTATGTCCATTGCCCAGACCTGGTTGGGTCGGGTGACCGCCAGCTTGCGCAGGAGGTAGGGATAGATTTTGTGACCTGGCGCTGGTTTGGAGGTGTTCGGGCGACGGTAGATCGCCTCGATGCCCATCTTCTTCATGAGCGTGGCGACGTGCAGCCGCCCGGTTTCCAACCCTTCTCCTCTCAAGAGCCCTTGCAACATCCGACTTCCGGC
>NZ_FORF01000018.1:0-32709 GCF_900113935.1 Aquamicrobium aerolatum DSM 21857 | reverse complement strand
ACACTCCAATTGAGACTCCCCTGCCCTGAGTCTCAATTGGAGTGTAACTTTCTCGCGCAGAGTGCCAGAGTCCCAGATTGAAGTGTAAATCGACACCCAGCGTGGCCGGGTCGATGGAGCCAGCTACAAATGCGAATGTTGGTCTGTTTGCAACCCCGGACAGGCAAATGAAGCCAGATGAGGACCAAAAAAAACGCCTCAAATGTTCAAGTTTCGAACGAAATGTCCAACTTTTCCCGCAAAAGAACGCAAAATCCGAACTACGCTGCCTACCGCACGATCACAATCGCGCCGGGCTGGACACGATCATAGAGGTCGATCGCGTCTTCGTTCAGCATACGGATGCAGCCGGACGAGGCCTCGGTTCCTATGGTCCAGGGCTCGGACGTGCCGTGGATTCGATAGAGCGTGTCTCGGCCGTCCTGGAACAAATAGAGCGCGCGTGCGCCGAGCGGATTGTGGGTGCCGGGCTCTATTCTCTTTGGCAGTCCCGGCGTCTGGTTACGCATATCGTCGGTTGGAAACCACGCTGGCCACTTGGCCTTGCGCCCGACGGCAGCCGTGCCGGACCATGCATGTCCTGAAGCCCCAACTGCGATGCCGTAGCGTCGCGCCTTACCGCCGGGTTCAAACAGATACAGATAACGCTGCTGCGTATCGACGAGGATCGTCCCCTCCGGATGCGGCTCCGGTGCTGTGACGACCATAGGCCAGAACCGCCGATCGAATTTCTTGCGATCGACGATCAGAACCTCGTAAGCTTCTCCGGCATAATTCTGCTTGAGCTGCTGATAGGTCGTGCCAGGCGGGACCTTGTCGGCCACGCAGGCGGCCAACATCAGAAGGCCGGCCGCTGCAGTCAGGACGTGCAGCGCCGCGCTGATCGCTGCCCGCTTCACTTGGCGGACAGGAGTTGGATCGTACGATCAAGTGCCAGCGAAAACCCCTTCAGCGATATCGGGAAAACCATATCTCGATTTCCATCCGCCACGCGCGCAAGGATGTTCAGTTTCTGGCCCGCACGTAAAGCCGATGCGGTCGCTGCATCCAGCGCGAGAGGCACGACGCATCCGGCGGGAACGCAGGTGGAAAAGCGACGCGCTTCACCCGATTTGCCCTCGTCGACCTGAAAGCCGACGCCCGCATCCAGCAGCAGGCCGAACGGCAACATCAAATTGCCGAGCATGTTCTTGCCCCCGTCCGATGAGGTCAATTCGATTGCCAGAACCCGCTGACCGTTCGCATTGGACTGTATCTGCGAAAACGTACATGTCGGGCTCGAGGCCTCCTGCTGCCTACAATTCACCTGCCAATCCTCATAGGTCTCCTGCACGGAAGAGGCGCCACCCGGCAGGACGGATGCGGCAACGGCATGGCCGCCTCCGCCCACCAAAGGTAACATCAGACACAGCCCGGCAACGATAAACCTTACCATTTGACCCGCAAGCCAAGCATGCCGCCGACCTCTAAGCTATCGCCGAAGTGCACAAGTCCGGTGCTGGCCGAAACTTCGCCGTAGAGCGAATATTTGTCATCGTCCCAATTGTAGCTTCCGCCGAGGCCGACGCCACCCCAAAGCCGGTCGGTGCGGCTGGCAAATACCGTCCCGGACACGTTGACACGGGTCCCGTCCAGAAACTCATTGTAGAGGTTGGCAATCCCGTAGGCGCTGACCCGCGAGACCATGCCGTTGTCTTGCGTCCAACTCTCCTGGTATTCGGCAGCAAGCCCCAGTCGACCGCGCAGGCTGTCGCCATCCAACAGGGAAACGGTTGCTCCGAAGGGATCGGTGAAGCTGTCGAAACGGACGTTCGAATAGACCAGTTGTGCCTGCGGTGTCAGTGACCAGCCCGCATTGAGCTCGATCCGCTTGCCGGCCTCCACCGACAAGGCATAGCCAAAGCCTTTATTGCCATCGCCCAACCGTCCGACGGTATCGGAGTTGAGGTCACTCCTGAACCACATCGCGTTCGCCTGGCCATCGACATAGAAGCCGTTCTGATCAAGCCAGGTCACTGTGCCACCGACACCATAACCGTCGGTGGTCATGCCGCCATTGCCGTGAGGCGATGTGACATCGGTCCATGCGCGTCCATAGCTCAGATTAATGCCGCCAAGAAATTGGCTTCCGTCTTCCGTTTCATGCAGCAAGCCATCCAACCCCGCCTGCAGCTTCCAGACATTGCTGTTATAGGTGCTGCTGCTTGTCGATAGCGCTGGTTCGACATGACGGTGTGCACCTTCAACCCGCGCCCAAATGGCACTGTTTTCGATAACCGCCCGCCCATCGTTGCCATTGGCATAATATTTTGCCTGATCTTCCGTGACGGTGCAGCGGAAATTCTGGGCGGCGTCCTTGCAGAAAACGGTCTCGGAAACGCGCACAGGTTGTGGATTTTTCCAGTAACAGTTGCCGACACGCTGCTGCATCGTTGGTATTTGAACAAGATTCAACAGGTGTTGCGGATAGGTTTCATAGACAGGAACGCCGGGGTGGTAATGCGGCGTGGGGTCAATTGGATCGACTGGATCCACCGGGTCAACCGGATCGACCGGGACGAGATCAGATCGCAGGTACCAGTTGCCGTCCACCACATCGCTGGCGACGCCGTTGTGGAACAGATTGTAGTAGTATGCGCCCATGATCACGGCCTGTTCGCCTTTGACGACGAAGTCGCCGTTCAAGGCGAAGACGCCAGGTGCGGATGCAGCCTTGTTGCGAACTTCCACGAGAAGGATGCCATTGCCCGGCGTCATGGCACCCGTACCCTCCCTGCGATCGATGGTGATCGTCGTGGCGCCAGTCCCCATGCGAGTGCTGTCGAGAACCAGCACATCGGAGAACGAACCGGTCTGGCCACCGGCTGCTACGCCTTCGTTCAGAACAGTGTTGAGCCGAAGCTGGCCACCGTCAGAAACGAAGACGCCGCTACCGGCGGCCCCGCCTGCCACGGCGTTGCCGGTCATCACCAACGTGTTACCGATCGCTGACCCACGCAGATCGATCACCCCGGCATTGTGGAAGGTACCGAGATTGGTGAACTGGCCCTGCACCACACCTGATCGGCCGAGCGCATAATAGCTTGCTTCGAGCGCACGGCTGTCGATGCCGGTTGTCGGAATGTAATAGCCGGTTGCGGTGGTGCTGGTTTCACCAAGCACAGGAGCCAGCCGAACCGTCGCATCGGAACGGTTATTGAAGTTGCTGGTCGATGCTCCAAAATCGGAGATCGCGACACGTTTGGTGTCGCGCACGCCATCACCGTCGGTGTCGGCGAAATGGCGAACGTCGAACAAGCTGGAGTTGTCAAAGGCGTTCGTGCCGCCACCCGCAAATTGCACAAAACCCGTCACCAAGCCGCTATTGGCCACGGTCAGGTTGCCGGCGGTTGCGGCCTGACGGCCAATATCGGCGATCGCGCGATCAGAGGCCGCGGCGATTGTGCCAAGGTTGGTCAATTGGCTCGAAGTGCCCGAACCGATGAGGACACCGGCCGAGGGCCGAATCGTCGTGGTCCCCAGCCCCGCGACATCGGCTTGCCAGCCACCGGTAACGGTAGAGTTTGCGCCAACTTCAATCGTTGAGGACCCAGTGGACATCTGCAAGGACGCCGTCAGACCAATCCTGCAAAGTTGTAATTGTGCCATCGGCCCTCGCGATGGCATTTCCGGAACCGCTGTTCAGACTATAGAGGCCAGCCGCACTCTCGCCATCCGTCACCACGCTGCCTAGCGCACCGAGTATAACGGTCGTATTCGCGCCGATGGAGCTGTAATTGAAAGCGTTGATACCGTAGGCGTATACGCCTGCTGTAAAAATGGCTCCCGATGACTCTAGAGTGACCGAACCGGATCCTTTATTGAGACCATAGATGCCGAAAACATCGTCACCAGTGGCCCTGATCGTGCTGCCGGCGAGTTGGTTGATACTGATATCGCCGGTACCAGCAATCTGTTCGATCCAGCCAAACAGCCCACTGGTGCCATTAAAATCGGTGTTGTCGGAATTCGCAGTAACGTCAGCACCGGAAGAGATGGTTATTCTCCCGGTTCCCATTACCTCGACACCGTCGGCATGAAGGCCATCCGTTTTAATGGTGACGCCCGTGTCAAGGTTGACTGTTAGCGGCACGCCGCTTTCATCATGTACTTGAATGCCGTCATTGAAATCAGCCGCCGCTCGGTCGACTACAATCCCGCTCCCGACGTTCAACGTGAAGCTGCCAGGGTTATTGTAGATGATACCCCCATTATAGGGATTACCGCCGGGCGCAATGCAGGTCGCCGCCCCGCCAGCAGGGGCGCCGCAATCAGCGGCAAAAGCAAGATTGCCGGACAAGCCCACAATCGTTCCCAAGGTGAAGGTCGCCCCGCACGTCGCCCTCATCAAGATTGCTTTAAGCTCTTTGTGAGGAGAAATTCTCGCCGGAGGATGACAGGAAATATTCGTGATATGTTTGGTATATTGGCGTTTTGAAGCAGTTGTCACGTGATCGCTATTCGATACCATATCATCCCCCTACTGAGGTTTATCTAGCTCTCATAACGCGAATACGCATGATTGGTTGCACAACCTACATAAACAACCATAAGTAATTATTTTCCTGAAACCTGCAACAAGTTTCTTGATCATTTCTCTCTGCGCTAGATGTATACACTATAGTATTCCTCATCAGCATAAGCGCGCACCAACCGCTCTGCGAGGTGCGAAAAACTGAATACCAGGAATAGACATGAGCATCCGATCGCATCTTGGATGCGGGCGCTCGTCGTTTCAACTTGCAAGTAAGCTTGAACACTTCTGCCTCTGCTGTTCAAGATTCGATAATGAAAGCTATATGTTGACCTACATCCAGGCTGATAATAGCGCCCGTGCATCGACCGACTGACAAGACGTCTGACCAAACGATGAGGTCGGGTGCGTGGCGCCCTCGACATCCGCCGAGGCACCATATCGACCCGTAATGTTGCTATCCGTATCGCTTATCGCCAGCGCGTCACGCTGGCTCGCCATAACCGATGCTGCGGCCGCCATAACGGCGCACGCGGAGGTTGGCCTGTTCGGCATGGCCGACAAACCCTTCTAGCAGGCACAGGCGCGAGCAGTAGGCACCGATACTCGCGGCAGCCTCGTCAGTCAGCACCCTCTGATAGGAGTGGGTTTTGAGGAACTTGCCGACCCACAGACCGCCGGTATAACGCCCGGCCTTTCTGGTGGGCAGCGTGTGGTTTGTGCCGATGACCTTGTCGCCATTTGCGACATTCGTACGCGGCCCCAGGAACAGAGCACCATAGGAATGCATGTGCTCGAGAAACCAGTCGTCGCGGTCGGTCATCACCTGAACATGCTCGGATGCGATGTCGTTGGCGACATCCAGCATATCCTGATAGGTATCGCAGACGATGACCTCGCCGTAGTCCCGCCACGACACGCTGGCTGTCTCGGCGGTTGGCAGAATCGCAAGGATCCGCGCGATCTCGGCCAGGGTCTGGCGCCCCAGGATTTCCGAATTGGTGACCAGCACAGCTGGGGAATTGTACCCGTGCTCGGCCTGCCCGAGCAGATCGGTGGCGCACATCTCCGCGTCGACGGTTTCGTCGGCGATCACCATTGTTTCCGTCGGGCCGGCAAACAGGTCGATGCCGACGCGCCCGAAGAGTTGGCGCTTGGCCTCGGCGACAAATGCATTGCCCGGACCGACAAGCATGTCGACCGGCGTGATGGTTTCGGTGCCCAGCGCCATCGCGCCCACCGCCTGCATGCCGCCAAGCACGTAAATCTCATGTGCACCGGCCCGATGCATGGCAGCAACGATCGCCGGATGCGGTTCGCCCTTCTGCGGCGGTGCGGCAGCGACAATCCGCGGCACGCCAGCGACGGCAGCCGTGAGCACCGACATATGCGCCGAGGCCACCATAGGAAACTTGCCGCCGGGAACGTAACAGCCGACGGATTGGACCGGAATGTTGCGGTGGCCGAGAATGACGCCCGGCAAGGTCTCTACCTCGATGTCGCGCAGAGACGCCCGCTGCGCCTCGGCAAAACGGCGAATCTGGGTCTGGGCAAAGTCGATATCGGCCATGTCTCGATCCGAGACCTTGCTCATCGCCGCATCGATCTCAGATTGGGTCAGGCGGAATGACGGTGGCGAGAAATTGTCAAATTTCTCCGACAGCTCCCGCACTGCAGCGTCGCCGCGCGCTTCGATGTCCTTGAGCGTGACCTCAACAGTCGCCCGCACCTTCGCATCGTCCTCCGCGCGTTCGGCTGTCGGCTTTCCCCGCTTCAGATAGGTGGTACCCATTGGCTCAAATCCTGTCTAATCCGCTCGCTGCAACCGGTGTGTGCGGGTCTGCTTCACCAGCGCCTGGTTACATCGGGTCCAGATTGTCGCGGAAATCGTTGAGGTCGGCGTCGACTGATGAGGGCGCGTCGATCCACTCCTGCATCGCCTTGCCCGTCACCGGGTCAGCACCGGGGATTGGGAGCATCATGATGCGCTTGGCGGCGGCCCGGCGCGTTTCTTCCGTGAGATGTTTTTCCTGGACGTTGTCCCAGTCGCGCCCGTCGGGGTAGCCGCCGACCATCCTGATGTCGTCCGAGTGGGCGACCATGCAATGGGACACCCCTGCCGGCATGACGATGACGTCGCCCGCTTCCGCCCGGACGCGGACGCCACCCACCCCAAACAGTTCGACCTCCATCCAGCCCGTCGCGACCCCGAGGCACTCATGCGTGGTCGAATGGAAATGCGGATACATGTAGACGCCGGGATAGCGCCAGTTGTTGAGCCAGCTATGGGTGCGAAAGCGTTCAATCAGGGCGTCTTCGCCACCGCCCGGCACACCATTGCGGTGGACGAGCAGCGGAAAGCGGCTGTTTGGCAACATGCCGTTCGGCTTGGACCAATGCAGTTCGGGCGTGGTGATCGGCATCGCGGTTCCTCCAATTTTCGCACAGTGAGGATAGGCGCATATCCGCCCAAGGTAAGCTGGCATGTTCCGGCATGAGTCCGGCATTTGAAGCAAACCGTTGACAGGCGTGGTTGCCTGAGATCCACTTGGGCAAGGAGGAACAGCCATGGGGGACCGCCGCCTCAACGGCATCGACGCGGCCATCGCGCTGCTGAGGGCGCTGACCGAATCCGGTGGCGAGCTGACCTGCCGGGCAGCGGCGCAACGCACCGGTCTTTCACGCTCCAGCCTGCACCGGATCGCGACGAAGCTGTCGGCGCACGGCATCGTCCGACGCAGCCGAGGCCGCATCCATGTTGGCGATGTAGCGCGCGCGTTCATCGCCGCTGATTGTACTCGCCTACGTGTCGACTGCCAGATGCGCGCCGTGCGTGCCCATGCGGCCGGCATTCGCGCCATCGATATCCAGGATGACATGGACACCCCGTTGACGCTGTCGCGCCCAGCCTTCAACAGCAGACCCGCCAAGCGGCTCCATATCGGCTTTGCCAATGCATCGCTCGACAATCCTTGGCGCGTCGCGCTTGTCCACTCGGTGGAACACGCTGCTTCGAGTTTCGCCGACGTCATTGCGCGCTTCGACGTGCGCGACGCAGGCAACAACGCTCAACAACAGGCCGCCGATATCCAGGAACTGGTCGGCAATGGCGTCGACGGCCTGATTGTCAGCGCGATTGAATCATCGGCTGTGAGTTCCGCCGTGACCGCTGCGAGGCAGGCTGGCGTTGAGGTGGTGATGGTCGATCGACGGCTGCCGCAGACCGTGCCAACCAGTTTTGTGACGACCAGCGATGCCGCCATCGGGCGGAAGACGGCGCAATGGCTGGCGTCCGTTCTGGGTGGCAAGGGGTCGCTGCTGCTCCTGCCCGGCGCGCGCGCGGCGGAGCCGGCGCAGATCCGGCTCTCGGCCGCGCTGAAAGTGTTTGCGTGCTATCCGCAAATCAAAATTGTCGGTGTCGAGTGGACCGGGTGGCAGCGTCAAGGTGGGTACAATGCGACCACCCGAGCGCTGGCCGAAACCAACGGCGACATCAGCGGCGTCTGGTGCGACAGTGGCTTGCAGGGCGTGGGGTCGATGGAAGCCTTCCTCGCCGCCGGGTTCACGACAGGCGCGATACCACCACACACCGGCGGCGACCTCAACCTCGCCTATAAACTGGCGATCCGTCATCAGGTGAAGCTCGGGGCCATGGACTATCCACCGGCCATGGGGTTCCGGGCAGTTGAAGTTCTCATCGCAGCGATGCGCGGCTGTTATGTGCCAAAGCGCCTGACCATCGCCACGGATCTGGTACTGACGCGCAACGCCGCTGTGGCCGACATGGTGCCGCAAGCCTGGGCCGAAGATCATGTACGCTGGGACCTGCCTGACGAACTCGTGCTCGCCTCCAGTTTGGGGTCGTCCTACAATCCGCGCAGCTTCCGCATTCACTACCCTGGCAACAGCTACAACCGGTCTGCCGCTCGTCTTTCCGGCGGCGTCTCATGAAATCCACGGACTCGCGCGGCTTGACCGCCCTTGCGACACTGCTCGACGCCTTGGCCTCCGGCACGACGGTGCGCGCCGCGTCATTCGCCGAGGAGCATGATTTTGCGCGCTCGAGCGTGTTCGATCTCACCCGCCGCCTCGAAGCTGCTGGTCTGGTCACGCGAAGCGGCTCTGGAGACCTCCATGCTGGGCCGGCAGCGCTCGACTTCGCCTGGTCGACCTACGGACTTCAGGGCATGCGCGGCCCCACCGAAGCTGTCCTGCTGTGGTTGAACGATCTTTTCGATGCGCCGGTGGAAGCCACCTGCAGCGGCGATCTTCTGCTTTGCGCGCCCGGACGGTCGCCGATGGTTGGTCCCGTCGCTCAAGAAATGTCTGAACCCATCTGCGACCAGAACGGGACCGAGCGCATGCGGCTCTCCTTGCAGCCAACGGCTGCGGTCGATGCCGATCTTGCATCGATGGCGATGAAGCGTGCCATCGCAACCCTTGAACATCACTTGATGACATCTTGTTGAGCGATCCACATGTTCATTCACCGGAAGTCGCTACGCATGCTTCAAGCGGCATGCATGTCGCTTTGCTGCTCATCGAGGATGTGGTCGGCAATCGCAAGCGATGACGTCGCCGCTGGCGATGGAGCACAACAGAGATGGGTCATGCGTTGGGTCTTCAGCATGAGAAAGTCATGCATTATCGCGCCGTCGTCCATGATGATCTGCGCGCGGACCCCTGCCTTGCGGCCCCGCAGATCCTGACGTTGCAGGCTAGGCATGTAGTTGCGGCAGGCAGTCAGATAGGCCGACGCGATCAGCGAATTCCGCATTTCCGCCAGACCAGAGGCGAGATTGCCACGCAGAAATCGCCAGAACCCGGGATAGGTCAGGGTGTCGAACATATCTCGTAGATCGAACGAGAACTGCGGCAAGCCTTCGCGCGACAGGCCCAACACCGCGTTGGGTCCAACGCTGATCTGACCATCCGGCTCATGTGTCAGATGGATGCCAAGAAAGGGCAGGTCAGGATCAGGCACGGGATAGATCAGGTGCCGGACTTTGGCACGCACGGCAGAATCCAACTGATAATACTCGCCGCGGAATGGCACCAAACGAAAATCGCATCGAAGCCCTGCCAGACGCGCCAGACGGTCGGCCTGCGCTCCTCCACAAACAACGAGATGACGAGCCTGCACCGTGGCCCCGTCCGTCACTGTAAGAGCCACCATCTCTGCGGTTTCAGCGATCCCCTGGACTCTGGCGTTCAACCGAACCTCGCCGCCATTGGCGATCAGGATGTCGGCCATCCGCCGCGTGACACGCCCGTAGTCGACAATCGCGGACTCCGGGAAAAACAGCGCTGCCAATCCCGAAATATACGGCTCGCGCCGGGCCAGCTCAGTTTGATCGATATCTTCAAACGGAATGCCATTGGCGATCGCCCGCTGCCCCAACTCGCCAAGACGCTCCACCTCAACGTCTTTGGTTGCAACGATCATCTTCCCCAGCTGCTCATAGGGCACATCATGGGCGTTGCAGAACTCTTTCATCTGCAGCGCGCCTTTGCGGCACAGCCGCGCCTTCAGACTGCCGGGGGCGTAATAGACCCCGGCATGAATTACTCCGGAGTTATGGCCACTTTGATGGCAGGCAACAGCGGCCTCCTTTTCCAGCACGACGATGCTGTGAGTCGGGTTTCGCGCCTGATAGCGCAACGCCGTCGCCATACCCACGATACCGCCACCGATGACCGCCAGATCGAATACCATGGGCTTGGCTCCTACAGTGGATGGCGAAGTATCGCTCTCAAGCACAGCTTCGATTAGCATCGGCCCGTCATAGGCGAAAGCCTCGGCGAGTGCTGTTTCTGCCAACACCTGCACACCGGTTGCCGCGCCCATGGCCCGCGCCAGCGCCGCTACAGAACCAGTTTCCGCAACGGCAGCAGAAACAGCCAGGTGACCGCGACGAAAGGCGCTGTCAGCACCGGAATGCCCAAAGGCATCAGTGCGGAATTGAGCGCGGCCTGCGTGATGACGGTGAAAATGGTCGCTGCGGCTACGTAGAACACCACGCGCGGCCGGGGCGTATCGAACATAGTTCCGATCGCAATGGCCGTCAGCACTGGGCTGAAGCCAAACAGCCCTGCCGCGATGGCGTCCGAATTTGCCCCGAGCGTCTGCGCCACCGCGATAGCGAGAACCGTGCCCGCCAGAGCGTAGGCGGCAGCCCATCTCGAGCTGACCAGCAACGCCAGGAGAAAAATCACTCCAGTGATCGCGTTGCCTATGAAGAACACCTGAGAGACACCGAACAGCGCCGCATCGACCAAGGCCAGGCTATCCAATGGCATTGCTGATGCGACGTGGATTGACGGAAGGGCTGGCGGCGGCAAGTCGGCCAGACTGATGGCGGCGAAGTTATAGCTGCCCAGCAGCATGAGCCAGGTCGTCAGGACAAAAGGCGCCGTCAGTACCGGAACGCCCCATGTCTTTGCGATATTGACCATCGCCAGCATCACGACGACTGAAATCCCCGCGCCGACGACGAGATAGGCCCAAAACAGCGGGTTGGCCGCGAGATAAATCGACAGCGCCATGCCGACCAGCATGCCGTTGTAGCCAAAAAGACCGCTGCGCAACGCTGTCCTGTCAACGCCAAGACCGATCGCCGTGCAGGTGGCAACGACCAGTCCGACCGGCGCGCCGATCGCCAGTTGCGGCGACCCCGAGACGACAGCGCTCCAGCCAATACCGATCAGAAACAGCAATCCGGTCAACGGATTGTCCTGAAGCATCACCTGCCCGGATCCTCGCAGATTGGTATCGATGAAACGTACCGCAGCCGAGGATTCGGTCAGACGTGCCCAGCTTCCGGCCATCGCGTATGCTCCGTGTTAAGATCAAATCTAGCGCCACAGAACTCCGGCGACCGCGATTCCATGCCGAGCACCTTAAAGACCAGTCCGGCATCGTTGACCAGCCCGCTGGCGCCGGAGGCAAGTCGACATTCGCCTTTGCGATCAAAGGGAGGACTTCCCCCGAAACGTCAAACGATCCCGTCGCTGCGGATCACGTCATCGTCCGTCAAACGCTGTCTCAGCGGCTGGTGACGGCTGCACTGTTGGTCAGGGCTCCGAGTGTTGCCAGCATCGCCGCGCCAGTACGAATGCCGTTGATGAAGCAATCGATCGTCAGGTTTTCGTTTGGCGCGTGGTTGGCTTCGTCGGCATTGGCGTAGGGCACGAAGAATGCCGGGATACCGAGAATCTGGGTGTGGACATAGTCCGGGCCGCTGGCGCCGAGCGCCGGGTAGAGCAGCGGCGCAATGCCGTGCGCGAGGGTGATGCCCTTGCAGATTGCATCCGCATAGGGCGTGTCCATCGCCGTCTTGGAGGGCAGCATTCCGCCGCCGCGGATCAGCTCGACGTCAGGAGCGTGGGTGCGCACATGGGCTTCAAGTTTTTCAAACACGTGGTCGGGCGTCATGCCGTTGACCAGACGCATGTCGCATTTGGCCATTGCCTCGCATGGCAGAACCGTCTTCGACCCCGGCCCATCGTAACCGCCGTGCAATCCGTTGATGGTGAGCGTCGGATGAAACATCAGACGGTCGTAGAACGGCCGATCTGCTGGCGCATCGAGTTCGCTCAGGCCGAGTTCAGTCATGAATTCCGGCAGGTCGAGCGGCAACTGCGCGGCGTGAGTGCGATCGACGTTGCTCGGCGGAATGACATTGTCATACAGACCCTCGATGGTGATCTCGCCGTCCGCGTTCTTCATCGTGCCAAGCAAGTGAACCAGCTTCCAGATCGCGTTCGGCATCACGCCGCCATAATTTCCGGAATGGGCATCGCGGTTCGCGGTCTTGGCCCGCAGTTCGAAGCTGAGGATGCCGCGCACGCCGAAAGTGATGATCGGCAAGCCTGAAATGTGCAGCGGGCCATCTGCCGTGATGACGAGATCAGCGTTCAGGCGCGCGCGATGCTGCTCGGCAAATTCGGCAATGTGCGGACTGCCGATTTCCTCTTCGCCCTCCAGAAGAACGATGAGATTGCACGGCAGATCGCCGTGAACCGCCAGCCAGGATTCGATCGCCAGAAGCTGGGCGAAATGCTGGCCCTTGTTGTCGCCGACGCCGCGCGCATAGATGCGACCGTTGCGGATGGTCGGCTCGAACGGCGGGCTGTCCCACAGCTCCAGCGGCTCTGGCGGTTGCACGTCGTAATGGCCGTAGAACATCACCGTCGGCACGTCGGGACGATGGCCGCTCCTTCCGAGCACCATCGGATGACCAGCCGTCGCCACGGCCTCCGCCTCCATGCCGAGACCGTCCAGCATCTCGACCAGCATGCCAGCCACTTTTTCGATGCCGATATTGTGTGCGCTGATACTGGGGTGCCGCACATAGTCCATCAGGCGCTCGATAAACGAATCGTGATTGGCGGCAATGTGATCGAACACCTGTGACAAGCGGTCGTCGGCAGCAAGCTGGTTCATAACAGGCATCGTCCTTGTGGAAAGCTCATCTACGGCGGCGCACCGCGCCCCGAATGGGGAAAGGCTCAGTATATTTTTTCGCACGTTGTGGGTCGAACAATCGTTCTGGAGCCTACAATTCAAAGACGAACTACTGAGTCAAGTTACAAATTCTATGCTTAGACCTTTTAAATTTAAAGCGTGCGGTTGTCATTTCGTTCCCGTTCTCCTAGCCTTGCAGCTCAGGGGATAAGCTCAGGAAATCAGGACATAAAACCTGAAGAGCTTGTCAGGTTTTATCAATGGAGAGGATTTACGATGAAGGCATGCACCCGACGATTGGGCTATAGTCTGCTTGTTTCAACCGCTTTGGCATTCGGCGCAGCAAGCGTCGCATCGGCGCAGGAACGGGTTCCCGCGGTCACGATCGGCACCACCACGGAAGCCTATGATCCGATCCGCTATGAAGCCGCTTTCATTATCGCCGAGAAGTGGCGCGAACTTGGGCTGGAAGTGAACATCCAGCCGACGGAATTTTCCACACTGCTGGGCAAATTCTACGACGAGCAGGACTTCGACGCCACGATCATCGGCTGGAGCGGCCGCGTCGACCGTCTCGACCCGCAGTTCTTCCTCGGCACGCTCGACTCGCGTCAGTCGGCACCCGGCGGCAACAATCCCGGCGGCTACAACAACGCCAAGTATGACGAGCTGTTCACGGCACAGTCGCAGGAATTCGACGTCGAAAAACGCCGCGACCTCGTGCACCAGTTGCAGGAAGTCTACACGCCGGACGCACCGCTCACCGTTCTGTTCTACCGTGACGAGGTTGTCGCCTACAACAACACCGCCTTCGACGGCATGAACGCGATGGCTGGCGAAGGCCTTTACAGCGAATGGGGCCCGATGCAGGCCAAGCCGCTTGGCGAGCGCAAGACGCTGCGCATCGGCGGACCGCAGGAGCCTGACAATCTCAATCCGCTGGCGTCCACCTCGGTCTGGGGCTGGAAATGGATGCGCCTCTACTATGACCGCCTCGTGCGCCTGTCGCCAGAGGTCGAGCCGGTGTTGTGGGCAGCAACCGCAATCAACGCCGTCGATGAAAAGACCATCGACGTGACGCTGCGCGAAGGCATGACCTTCCACGACGGCAAGCCGTTGACCGCGGAAGACGTCGCCTTCACCTACAACTACTACAAGGAAAAGAAGTTCGCCTATTTCGGTGCGTACCTCGCGCCGCTCGACAATGTCGAGGCAACTGGCGATCTGACCTTGCGCTTCAACCTCTCGCAGCCGTCGGCCTCCTTCGCCAACATCGCGTTGTCGCAGATTCCGATCCTGCCGAAGCACCTCTGGGAAGGCATCGACAACCCAGGCGAGCTCACTCCTGAAGCCATTCCGATGGTCGGTTCGGGACCGTTCGTCCACAAGGGTTACAGCCGCGGCGAAATCATGTCGCTGAGCAAGAACGACACCCACTTCCACGCCGATGACATCGCCGTGGACGGCGTCGAGTTCGTGATCTACGCCGACATGGAAGGCGTCTTCACCGGCCTCCAGACGGCAGCCATCGACATGACCGCGTGGCGCATGGAAGCTGGCCAGATTCCGCTTGCCGAAAAGCAAGAGAACCTGACCGTCGTCTCGGTGCCGGATTTCGGTTACTACCACCTGACCTTCAACACGCGTCGTGACCCGTTCGGCGATGCCGCAACACGCCGCGCGCTGACGATGGCAATGGACCGCGAGCGGATGGTCAACGTCCTGCTCGATGGGCGTGGCGAAGTCGGCCACAGCATCATCGCACCGGTCAACGCTTTCTGGAGCAACCCCTTCGTCGAACAGTTCGAATTCGACATGGATGCGGCCCGTGCCGCGCTCAAGGACGCAGGCTACTCCTGGGATGCCGAAGGCCGGCTCCTGAAGTAACCGAAACGCAGTTGATCAGACCCGTCGCGCGACAGCCGGCGGGTCTGATCGGCCATTTCGCACAGCCAGCCGAAGCGAGCCCATGAACCGCCGAAATTATCTGATCCGCCGGGCCTTGCAGGCACTGGCATCGCTTTTCGTCATCGCGACGCTCCTGTTCTTCCTGTTTCGATGGGGGTTGCCGGATCCGACAACGGCGCTGGTCGCCGACGGCTTGAGCCCCGAGCAGCGCGAACTCGTGCGCCAGAGCTTCGGTCTTGACCAACCGCTGTGGCGTCAATATCTGCTGTTCCTGCAGAACGCCGTGCAGGGCGACTTCGGCTTCTCGTTTCACTATCGCGCCCCCGTCGCCGACATCATCTGGGAACGCCTCGGCAACACCATGGTGCTGATGGTCACCGCCATTCTGGTTGCCTACATCATCGGCGTTCCGCTGGGTGCCTGGTTGTCCTGGCGTCGTGGCACGCGCGCCGACACCGTCGGCATCTTTGCCGGGCTGATGTTCCGCTCAGCGCCAATGTTCTGGACCGGCATGATCGGCATTCTGGTCTTCGGCGTGATGCTCGGCTTCCTGCCCACCAGCGGCATGCGAACGCTGCCCTATGAGGCAAGCGGCTTCTTCGACAAGATCACGACAGTCGATTTCCTCTGGCACCTGACGCTGCCGACCATCGTCGTGGCGCTCTACTATCTCGGTTCGCCGCTGCTGATCATGCGCAACACCATGCTGGAAGTGTATGGCGAGGACTTCATCGAGATGGCCCGCGCCAAGGGCCTGCCTGAGCGAACCATCCTCTACAAGCACGCGGCCCGCAACGCGTTGTTGCCGGTGGTCACGCAGCTTGCGGTCACCATCGGCCTTGCCGCCGGCGGACAGGTCGTCGTCGAGGTAGTGTTCTCCTGGCCCGGGTTGGGGCGTGAGATCCTCAACGCCGTGCGCACCTCCGACTTCCCGCTGGCACAGGCCAGCTTCCTGGTCATGGCCGCCTTCGTCATCACGCTGAACCTGCTGGTGGACATTTTCTATTCGACGCTTGATCCGCGGGTGAGCTTCAAATGATGATCCCTTCCTATATCAAGAGCGCGGCGAAACCGCTGCGCCTCGTCCTCTCCGACCGACTGGCCGTCATCGGCCTTGCGGTTCTGTCGGTCATCATCGCTATGGCGCTGGCCGCACCCTTGCTGTCAACGCATGATCCGAATGTCGTCAACGAGGTTGAGGACGCCTCGGTGCTGACCCGTCAGCTTGGCGAGGACGGCGCGGTGCTGTGGACGCTCGAACCGTCGCTTGGCGAATACGCCATCCAGGCCGCAGACGAAGACGGCGCTGGTGGCGGCATCGCCGTCGGCCGTCACGGCAGCGTTTTCCGCTATGGTCCGGACGGCTGGATCAATATCGGTTTTGACACCGACGTCGATCTTAACAGCGTCGCTATCGGCCCTGACGGACGCGCCCTTGTGGTCGGCGCCAACGGCACCATCGCCGTCCTCACCGGCAATGACTGGACGAAGGTTGACGCGCCCTCCCCCGCAGAGTTGCGCGCCGTCGCATGGATCGACGCCGAAACGGCGCTGATCGTGGGTGCAACAGAAGAAATCTGGCTGGCCGACTTCACCAGCGCGCCAATCATCACCGAAATCAAGAGCCCTGTCGGTCGGGGTTTCGCGCTCAACGCGGTGCAACGCGACGCGGACGGCACGATGCTCGCCGTCGGCGCGCGCGGCCTCGCCATCCGCTACGATCCCGCGAAAAAGCAGGCGGCAATCGATCGCCTCGGCACACAGCGCGAGATGAACGGCCTGCATATTTCGCCCAATGGCCATGCGCTCGCGGTCGGCGAGCGTGGCGTGGCCGTACGCCGCGCCGCAATGGGAGAACGCTGGGTCGAAGAGGAAACGCCAGACACGCGCGCCTTGCGCGCCGGCTGGGTCGGCGACAACGGGTCAGCGATCGCGGTTGGCCGCAACGGCATCATCATCGAGCATGACGGCGCGGCCTGGCAGCGCATGCCCGCCGAAAGCGAACGCCACTTCCGCGCACTTCTGGTTGCCGGCGACACGCTTATCGCGCTCGGCTCCGACCGTTTCGTCAACCGTCTGGCAGCCCCCAGCAGCGCGCATTGGTTTGGTACAGATCATCTCGGCCGCGACCTGTTCAGCCAGAACGTCTACGGCTCACGCATCGCGCTGCTGGTCGGCTTTCTCGGCGCGCTCCTCGTCATGCTGATCGGCACCAATGTCGGCCTCGTCGCTGGCTACTTTCGCGGCCGTACCGAAACAGTGCTGATGCGCACTGTCGACGTGATGTACGGTATTCCGTTCGAACCTTTCGCGCTGATCCTCGTGCTGTTGTTCGAACCGAGCCTGACGATCGTCATTCTCGCCGTCTCGCTGCTGACATGGCGCACCGTCGCGCGCCTGATCCGCAGCCAGGTGCTGTCCCTGCGCGAACGCCCGTTCGTCAAGGCGGCGCGGGTCGCCGGCGCGTCCGATCTCCGGATCATGTATCTGCACATTTTCCCCAACGTGATGCCGCTGGTGTTCCTCGAACTTGCCATCATCGTCGGCGTCTCGATCATCGCAGAAGCGACCTTGTCGTTCCTGGGCCTCGGGCCACCTCAGTCGATCTCATGGGGCGGCATTTTGCACAATGCCCGGCTTTCCGGCGCATGGCGGACGGCCTGGTGGTGGAACCTGCCACCTGGATTCTTCATCATGACAACGGTGCTTTCGGTGTTCTTCATCTCGCGTTCGCTTGAACTCATCGCCAACCCGCGACTGAGGGCACGCCAATGACCGAAAATCTGCTCACGGTCAGCGACCTCGCCATTCACTACCGAACGGGCGCTGGTCCAGTCCGGGCGGTCGATGGCATCGACTTCACCATCAAACCCGGCGAGTCGCTGGGTCTGGTGGGCGAATCCGGCTGCGGCAAGACCACCGCCGCGAAGGGAATGCTCGGCCTGTTGCCGCCGAACGGGGAAATCCCGCGCGGCCGGATCGAGTTTGGCGGGCGCGATCTCGTGCCACTCGACGAAGAATCCATGCGCCGTGTGCGCTGGAAGGACATCGCCTGGATCAGCCAGGCGGCGATGAATGCGCTCGACCCTGTCTATCGGGTCGGCGACCAGATCGTTGAAGCCATGCAGGCTCATATCACCATCGACAAGAAGGATGCGTGGGCACACAGCGAGGCGCTATTTCGCGCCGTTGGCATCGATCCGTCGCGCCTGCATGCCTACCCGCACGAAATGTCGGGCGGCATGAAGCAACGCGCCATCATCGCCATGGCGATGGCGCTCGATCCGGCACTGGTGATCGCCGACGAGCCAACGACAGCGCTCGACGTGGTGACACAAGCGCAGATTCTGGCGCGCCTTGGACGTTTGAGGCGCGAGCGTGGCATGTCGCTGCTGTTCATTACCCACGACATTTCCGTGGTGGTCCAGACATGCGACCGCGTCGCGGTGATGTATGGCGGCAAGATCGTCGAGACCGGACCGGTTCGCTCGGTGTTTCGTGTGCCAGCCCACCCCTACACGATGGGCCTGACCAACGCCTTCCCAACCCTGGAAGGCGCCCAGCGCGAGCTGATTTCGATCCCCGGCACGCCGCCGAACCTGCTCGATCCGCCGACGGGCTGCCGCTTTGCCGCGCGCTGCCCATTTGCCGAAGAGCGTTGCACCGCCGAAGCGCCGGTCTTCCACAAGGTCGACGCCGAGCATGCCACGGCCTGCCATTTCCCGGAAAAGGCAGAAGAGTTCCGCCATATCGCCGCGCGCAACGACACCTGGGCGAAAGTCGGCCAACGGCTGGGCGAGGAAGTCACCGTCCCTGCCTCGCGCGCAAAGTCGGTCTCTGAAACAAACGTGTTCGAAGTGAAAGGCCTGAAGCGGCACTTCCCGGTCCATGGCGGCTTCATGTCGTCGTTTTCCGGCAAGGAAGACCGCAAGGTGCACGCGGTCGATGGCATCGACTTCGAGCTACGCTCAGGCGAAATCCTCGGTCTTGCAGGCGAATCCGGCTCCGGCAAAACCACCACGGCCGAGATGCTGGTCAAGCTTCAGGAAGCGACCGAAGGAGAAATCCGCTTTGGCGGCACCGACGTCGCGCAGCTGAAAGGCAAAAGCCTGAAAGCCTTCCGCCGCTCGGCGCAGATGGTGTTTCAGGACCCGTACCAGACGCTCAATCCCCGCTTCACCATCGCCGACATTGTCGGCGAACCGCTGAAGATCCACGGACTGGCCAAGGGCGACGCGCTGAGGCAGAAAGTGAACCAGGCGCTGGAGCGCGCCGGGTTGAAGCCGGCGGAAACCTATCTGGAACGCTATCCGCATGAGCTTTCCGGCGGGCAGCGCCAACGCGTTGCGATTGCGCGCGCTATCGTCCTTGAACCGAGCTTCATCGTTGCCGACGAACCAGTGTCGATGCTGGACGTGTCGATCCGCGCCGGCGTTCTCAACCTGATGCGGCGCTTCCGCGACGAGCTCGGCATCTCCTTCGTCTATGTCAGCCACGATCTGCCGACCATCCGCTATGTCGCGGATCGCACGGCGATCATGTATCTCGGCCAGATCGTCGAGATGGGGCCGACCGAGGCGGTGATCTCGAAGCGGATGCACCCCTACACGCAGCTGTTGCTCGATGCGAGCCCCGAGCCCGACCCGGAAATCATCAAGCCGCCGCTGGAGGCAGTCGGCGAAATCCCGAGCGCCATCGAACCACCAAATGGCTGCCGATTCCATACACGCTGCCCGCTGGCAACGCCGGAATGCGGCTGGGAAGGCCGCGACGTCAAGGCCGCGCTCGACGGACGTGCAATCGACGGCCATGCGTTTGCCCATCTTGGCAAGGCAACAGTGGAAGGCCTCGACATCGTCATCGAAGTCACGGGCGACACCCAGGCCGCGATGAACGAACTGGCCGCAATCATGACCGACCGCAGCCCGGCACTGGCACAAGTCGCGCGCGTAAACAGCCGCGGCAGCCAGTTGCATGTTGCGTTCGGCGCAAAAGACCCGCCCGCCATGCGCCAACAAGAAGACGGCCACCGCGTCGCCTGCTTGCTCTACTCGTAGGCAGTGAGCGCCGGCTAATATGCTTGACGTTGAGGTTCGATCTCAACGTCAAGCAAACCGGATCGCTTCGCACCGAGACCATCGCTTGGCTCGGCAGCAGTTTACAATACTGCTGCCGACGCGCAGACGAATTCCCGAGCTGTTTACTGGGCGGCTTGAAGGGTCGGTTCTTTCAGTCCGGCCAATCGCCGTGCGATGGCGAGACTTTCGGGTTGTTCGCTGCGGTAGCGGCCCCCGATTTCCATCATCATGATGGTATTGGGAAGAAAATCGAGTTCGGCAAAGATCGACGTCCAATCAATATCGCCCCAGCCGAGCGGCATATGCAGATCACCGATGCCCATCGCAGTATTTTCCTGCAGGTGGAAGGCTTTGTAAAAGGCCTGCGGACGACCGAAGCTGTCGTGGACATGCAGATGCCCGGTGACCGGCGCCATGGCGGCGATCTGCTCGCGGAAATTGAGGCCCTTGTAGGTGCTCTCGATATAGGCATGGCTGAAGTCGATCAACGCGACGACGTTGGGGTGGTTCACGGCCTTTACGGTTTCGGCAATTTCGGCCGGAGTCTGGCGGTACTGGCCTGGTTCTGTGGTGAAGATGTTTTCAAAAGCGATGCGAACGCCATAAGGGCGGGCGAAGTCGCCGAGTTCGGTGAGGGCTTCGCGCTCGCGGATGTCGGCGCTGGCGCGCTGGTGCAACTGGTCGGCCCGCAAGGAACCGCCGTGCTGGACCAGAATTCGCGCGCCGATGCGGTCGCAGACTTCAACCAGCGCCTTGGCAGCGTCCATCTGGAATTTCGCGGTGTCAGGGTCCATGAAATTGGACGAGACCAGACCATGTACCGAGTAGCGGAAATCGAACTGGCTGGTGATGGCAGCAAGGCGATCCAACCGTTCCGGCAGGATGTGACCACCCGAGATCAGGTCGATGCTGGTCAGGCCCAACTCAACCGTGTCGACGCCGATGTCTGCCAGACGACGCAGGTCGGCCTCAAGGCTGAATAGCTCACCGTCGGTGGAACCGGACGTGAACCCGGTCGCGATAATATTGCTCATGAAATGTCCTTAGGCTCAGGACTCGTTGATCAGAGCCAGAAGATAACGGTAGCCGCGAGAGCGATTGCGGAGAGGAAGGCCATTGGGCACCTGTCATAGCGCGTCGCGACACGCCGCCAGTCTTTGAGACGCCCGAACATTATCTCGATCCGGTTGCGCCGCTTGTAGCGGCGTTTGTCGTATTTGATGGCCTTGTTGCGGGATTTGCGACCCGGAATGCAGGGAGTGATCCCCTTGGCCTGTAAAGCGTCACGATACCAGTCGGCATCATAGCCACGGTCGGCCAGCAGCCATTTGGCCCTGGGAAGTTCATCAAGCAAGGCGGCAGCACCGGTGTAATCGCTGACCTGACCGGCTGTTATGAAGAAACTGATCGGTCGACCATTCGCATCCGTTACGGCATGAAGCTTGGTGTTCATGCCGCCTTTCGTGCGGCCGATCAGGCGGCCCGCGCCCCCCTTTTTACCCGCAGGCTGGAAGCCGTGCGGTGGGCCTTGAGATAGGTCGCATCGATCATGATGGTCTTGTGCTCTGCAGCTTCAGGCACAGCCAGGCCTTCCATCATCTGGATAAAGATGCCTTTGTCGCCCCAGCGTTTCCAGCGGTTATAAAGCGTCTTCGCCGGGCCATATTCCTTCGGCGCATCGCACCACCTGAGCCCGTTGCGGTTGACGAAGATGATGCCGCTCAGAACGCGTCGATCATCAACGCGCTGGCGACCATGGCTCTTGGGAAAATAGGGCCGAAGACGAGCCATTTGCTCGTCCGTCAGCCAAAACAAATTGCTCATCAGTCAGGCTCCTATACGCCCGTCTGAATCACACCCATTCCTCTAAATCAATGGGTCCTGAGCCTAAATCACGGACACCGATTCCGGTAATTCGCGGACAGCGATTTCAGTAAATACGGGACAGTGATTCCGCTAATTCCCGCACAGTTTTCGGGGCGGATATGACGGTCGGTTCTCGGGAGCGCCGTTCTGGCATTTTGCCCTCTCATCATTGGGTTGAGAGGGGCCATGCCAAGACGGAAGCAAGCGAGTCTGGCTGCGCATGAGAAAGACATTGAACTTGTTGGGCCCTGGACTGAAACTGATGGCCGCGCCAAGCAACGGTTTGCTCGTGTTGGGGTAACGGACGCTTTCCTGCCCGACAAGTTCCAGTACGATACGGTGTCCGACAGCTACGTTTGTCCGGAAGGCAAGACACTCACCCCTCGCTATGGCCATGTGCGACCTGGGAGAAAGATGGTGCGTTATCTGGCCAGCCCGACCGATTGTCGACCATGTCCCAGTCGCCGCCAATGTTGCTCAGGCAACCAGCGCTATGGACGATCGATTGTCGTTACACACGAAGACCCTGTGGTGAGTGCGTTCCGCTCTCGGAAAAACTCGCCAGAGACAAAAGCGTTAATCCGCGAACGTGGGCGTGTCGCAGAGTTCGTCAATGCGTGGCTGAAAGACAAGCTGGGCCTGCGGCGCTTCCGTGTGCGCGGGTTGGAAAAGGCAGGAACGGAAGCCCTGTGGGCCCTACTGGCTTACAACATCCGGCAATGGATCCGCCTGCGCTGGAAGCCAAGAATTACAGCGGCCACCGCCTGAAGACCACGCCTGCAGGCACGACTAGCCGCAGAAATTGGTCCCAAAAGGCCCTCCTGCAAATCGTAGTCATCGGTTTGCTCTCGCAGCGCCGGAGCGATGCAGCTTTGAACACTATCCGGTACCAAACCTAATAATTTCACAGGTCGTCCATCGCTGGGTCGTGTAGTTCTCGCCGCTGTTGCTCGAACGTTTCAATTCTCAGCTTGCGTGGTCGACAATCCGAACAGTGGGAACACCAGGATCTGGGTGACCCCGCAATGCCGCAACCGATGACGACTTTGCTGATCGCTTCCACCAGCGACATGCGGCGTGACTGCTTCATGCAGCTGCCGCCCCGAGATCGCACAGGGCGATCGCGGGAGCCAATTTAACTGGCAAACAACCGCATCAACACAACAGTTGCGGCACGCTGGATTTAATGCCCGGCATGCCTATCTGAAGCCAGGCCTGAGCTCAGCTGTGGGTGATCTTCGTTCCAAGCACGTTGAGGCATTCGCGCATGAAGGCGGCCAGTCCAGTCCAGCCCTTTGCCGAGACCATGTTGCCGTCGACATAGGCTTCGGTCGGCTTGACGTCGATATAGATGCCGCCGACTGCGGTGACCTCGGGCTCGCATGCGCCAAGGCCGGCAACCTTGCGGCCCTTAAGCACGCCAGGCACAGCCATCAGGATCTGCACGCCATGGCAGATGGTAAAGATCGGCTTGCCGGTCTCGTGGAAATGACGAACCATGTCCTGGATACGCTTGTCGGTGCGGATATATTCCGGGCCGCGCCCACCAGCACAATAGACCGCATCATACTCCTCGACGCGCACTTCCGAGAAGGTTTTGTTGATGTCGGCGTAGTGGCCGAGCTTTTCGGTGTAGGTCTGGTCGCCTTCGAAATCGTGCAGCGACGTCTTGATCCGGTCGCCGGCATTCTTGTCGGGGCACACGACGTGCACGGTATGGCCGACTGCCTCCATGCCCTGCTGATAGACGAAGATTTCGTACTCCTCGGTGAATTCGCCGGTGAGCATCAGGATCTTCTTGCCGCTCATGTCAGTCTCCTCAATTTGCATTTTGAAATGCGACGCCCGAAGGTTTCGGGCGTCGCGTGTTGGATCAGAACGGAGAGTTCGGGAAGTAGAACTGGTCGGCGTTCTGCGGGGTGATCAGCGGTGCATCGAGCAGGAACGAGCCGCGCATCGGTGCCTGACCTGCGAACTGACCAGCGGTCATGTAGATTGCAGACTTGATCATCGACGGCGGGTACGGGGTGGAGATCGGCGTGCGCGCGTTCTCTTCCTTCACCATTTCGATGACCTGCTTCATGCCGTTGCCGCCAAGAGCGTACTTGATGTCGGTGCGACCAGCCTGGTCTACAGCCTCGATCACGCCGAGCAGCATGTCATCGTCGTTTGCCCAGACAGCATCGATCTTCGGATATTTGGCAAGGTAGTCCTGCATCAGCGTGAACGCTTCATCCTGGTTCCAGTTGGCATACTGGATGTCGAGGATCTTGATGTCGGTCTCGGCCATTACGTCCGAGAAGCCCTTGATGCGCTCGTCATCGATGACGGTGGGGATGCCACGCAGCACGACGATTTCGCCTTCGCCACCGAGCTTGTCGGACAGCCAGCGGGCGGTGTTTGCGCCCACGGCAATGTTGTCACCAGCGACATAGAGGTCCTGGATCGACGGATCGGTCAGGCCACGGTCAACGACGGAGATAAAGGTTCCCTTTGCTTTCACCTGTTCAACCGGGCCAGTCAGCTCTTCTGACGTGAATGGCAGAATGACCAGCGCGTCAAGCTTGCGGGTAGCCGAAAGATCCTCAAGCGCGGAGACCTGTGCGGTCGCCGAGGATGCCGTCGACACCACGACGTCAATATTCGGGAACGCGGCTTCGACTTCCTTTTCCGCCTGTTCGGCGTGGTAGACGACGCCGCCGGTCCAGCCATGCGTTGCAGCTGGAATGGAAACCACGATGGTGATGTCTCGCTCTTGCGCGCTTGCAGCGCCGAAGGGCAGGACGAAGGTGAGAGCGACGGCGGATGCGAGCATCCGTGCCTTGGTAGTCAGCGTCTTCATGATAATCTCCTCCATAAGTTGTTTCCGCTGCAGATCAGCGGTTTCTGGTAAAGCGATGCGCAAGCATGGCGATGATGATGATCGCGCCCTGCACCGCAGCAACGAGGTATTCGGAAACCATGTCCGACAGGACCATGACGTTCGCGATGACCTCGAGTATCAGAGCCCCCGCCACGGAGCCCCATATGCGACCCTTGCCTCCTCTGAGCAGGGTGCCACCGATCACCACAGCGGTGATGACCTGAAGTTCCCACAACTGGCCGGTCGTGGGTGTTGCAGCGCCAAGGCGCGGCACGTAGCAGATTGCGGCGACCGCGACGCACATGCCCTGGATCACGTAGGCGATCGTGCGCACGCCGCCGACATTGACGCCTGAAAAGCGTGCGACTTCCGAATTCGAGCCCGACGAGACCAGCCGGCGGCCATATTTCGTGCGGTAGAGAATGAAGGCTCCCAGCAGGACCACGACCAGCGTGATCAGCACCGGATAGGGAATGCCAAGGAAGTTGCCGAAATAGACGGGGCGGTAGGCTTCGCGCAGGCTGCGGTCGATCGGCAGTGAGCCCCCGTCCGTCATGAATGTGATGAAGGCGCGAAAGATACCCATCGTCCCAAGCGTGACGATGAACGGTTCTATTCGCCCGACGGTGATGATCAGCCCGTTGAACAGTCCGCACAGCGCGCCAACGACCAGCGCGACGCCACCCCCCATAACGATGGCCCAACTGCCGTAGGTCGGCGCAAGCCCGTTCATGGTCATGATCATGATGCCGGTGACGAACGCCATCATCGAACCGACCGACAGGTCCAGCCCTCCCGACGAGATGACGAAGGTCGCCCCCACGGCAATGATGGCGATGAACGCCGAGCGCGTGATGACGTTCATCAGATTGGCGCTGGACGTGAAGTTCGAATTGATCAGCGCGCCAAGGAGCACGATCACCCCGAGCGCGATGAACGGTGCAAAATCGGCCCAGCGAATACGGCTTCGCTCTTCAGCGGTCGCCATCGTTGCGGTCGCTGTGGTCATGCCCTTCCTCCCCCGTCGTCATCTTCCTGCCAGACGTTGCGGCGTAGATGACGGTCTTTTCCTTGATGTCGTCGCCGTTCAGTTCCGCGACGATCCTCCCGTTGCGCATCACAAGGACACGGTCGGCCAGGCCAACCAGTTCCTGCATTTCCGACGAGATCACGATGCAGGCCTTGCCGGCACGCACCATCTTGTCGATGAAGTCGTAGATCTGGCTCTTGTTGCCGATATCGATGCCGCGCGTCGGCTCGTCGATGATGACGATCGACGGATCGGTCATCATCACCTTGGCCAGCAGCAGCTTCTGCTGGTTGCCACCCGAAAGCTGCCCCGCCTCCAACGTCAGGGAACGCACGCGGATATCGTAGTCGGAGACCGCTTGCTTCAGGGCGGCGATCTCGCCGCGCCGGTTGAGCACTACACCCGGACTGATCGTATCCATTGCCTGCAAGGCCAGGTTCGGTGCCAGCTCCTCCTCGAGCAGCAGGCCTTTGCCCTTGCGATCTTCGGTCAGATAGACAAGTCCCGCCCCCATCAGCGTGCGCACAGAACGCTCGGTGATCTTTTGCCCGTTGACGGTGACGCTTGCGGCAGACGACGCACGCAAGCCCATCAGCCCTTCGATCAGTTCGGTGCGGCCCGCGCCAATCATGCCGCCAATGCCCAGAACTTCGCCGGCGCGCACGCTGAACGAGGCAGACCAACTGCCATTTTCAACCTCGAGGTCGACGACCTCCAGCAAGGTTTGGCCGTGATCGGCCTCGCGCTTTGGCGGGTACAGCATGTCGAGCTCGCGCCCAACCATCAGCTCGGCCATCTGGCGCTGGGTGAGCCCGGCAGCTGGCCAGGTTCCGATCATGCGGCCATCGCGCAGGACGGTAATGCGATCAGCAAGCGCTTCGACTTCTTCGAGGCGATGCGAAATATAAAGAACTGCGACGCCATGATTGCAGAGGTTGCGGACAATCTCGAGCAGCGCCTCGACTTCGTCATTGGCAAGCACGGCGGTCGGCTCGTCGAGAATGACGACCTTGTGTTCGTTGAGAAGGGCGCGCGCAATCTGCACCAGCTGGCGCTGGGCGAGCGGCAGGTCGCCAACGCGATCCTCCGGATGGACGACCGATCCGACCTGCACGAGAAGCTCGGCGGTGCGCCGGTTCATCGCCCGGTCATCGACCATCCAGCCGCGCGTCAGTTCGCGTCCAAGATAGAGGTTTTGTGCCACCGTCAGGTCGGGGGCGAGCAGGATTTCCTGATGGACCAGAACGATGCCGGCGGCCTCCGCCTGCACCGCATCAGCAAACTCGACCGGCTTGCCATCAATAAAGATCCGGCCGGTCGTCGGCTGCACATGGCCGGAAAGCAGTTTCATCAGCGTCGATTTGCCGGCACCGTTTTCGCCGATGATCGCATGAACCTCGCCAGCGACGATATCGAGCGCAACATCGGACAGAACCGTGATCGGACCATAGGCCTTGCCAAGCCCGGCGGTCTGCATGGCCACCGCTTGCGGGGCCGATGCCCCGTCGATGTCGCACAGCGCGCTCATTCGAACGCCGACAAAAGGCGGTCACGCGACCGCTCGATGTGGACATACATGGCTTCATGGGCAGCGTCGCCATCCCCAGCGCGGAAGGCGGCAAGCAACGCTTCGTGCTCGCCAAGAGCCTCCTGCGTTACCCGTGTATGGAACATCAGCCGGAAGATGTGCAGATGGACATGCTGATTGAACAGGGTGCTGCGGATGACCTCGTTTCCGGCAATGCGCAGGATGTCGTCGTGGAATTGCGCGTCGGCGCGCGCAAACCGGGAATAGCGCGTGTTGCGATCCACCGGCGCTTCGCCGTATCCCATGTCGGCGGCTGCATTCTCCAGCCGATGCAGCGCTTCGGGGGTCAGGTTGCGGGCCGCCATGCGCGCAGCTTCGGGCTCCAGCAGGAGGCGGAAGCTGTAGAGATCTTCAAACTGCTTGCGCGTCCATTGCGGCGCGGCGCTGTAGCCGATCAGGTGCTCCTTGCGCACAAGACCTTCGCGCTCAAGCCGGCTGAGCGCCTCGCGCACCGGCGTCTGTGACACACCAAGCTCGCGGGCCAGAACATCGATCGGCATGCGCGAGCCCGGGGCAATCTCCAGCGACATCAACTGATGGTAGATGCTGTCGTAGACGCTATCGACGACGCTGCTCGGCCTGACGATGGCCGGCCTGGTGTCTCGCTCCGCGAATGCCACTCTTTGCTCTCCGAAATTGCGCTGCGTTAAGAAATATCTTGCAGATGGGCTATCATATGTCAAATACAATATCGTATACGATCTGATATTGCATCGTTATGACGACTCTTCTGGCGAGGAGCCAGACGTCCGACAATGCGACGACCAGCGTGGAACGGCGGCAGCCCAGAACCACCAACAAAGCGAAGGGGAGACAGACATGGACTTATTCGGCACCTTGAGGGCGCCCCGAGAACTGGTCTTCGGTTCCGGCCAGCGCAACGCTCTTGGCCCGATAGCGCGCAACTTTGGCACGCGAGCGCTGATCATCACAGATGCCCGGCTCGCTTCGGATGCGCTCTTCCTCGAGATGGTTGCGGGCATCGAGAATGCTGGCGTCACGGTCAGTGTCGACAGCACGACCCTGCCCGACGTTCCGGTCGACTCTGCCATCGAAAGCGCTGAGCGCGCCCGCGCCTTTGCTCCCGACATGGTGGTCGGTATCGGCGGCGGCTCGTGCCTAGACATGGCAAAATGCGTCGCGGTGCTGTTGACGCATGGCGGGCGACCGCAGGACTATTATGGCGAGTATAATGTGCCGGGACCTGTCATCCCGATCCTCGCCGTGCCAACCACTGCCGGCACCGGGTCTGAAGTTACCCCCGTCGCTGTGCTTTCAGATGCCGAACGCAGCCTCAAGGTCGGCGTGTCGAGCCCCTACATCATTCCAGCCGCCTCGGTCTGCGATCCAGACCTGACGCTGACCTGCCCGCCCGGGCTGACCGCCATCGCCGGCGCGGATGCGCTGACCCACGCGATCGAGGCGTTCACCGCAATAAGGCGCAAACCGGTTGCCGGCATCGCACAGGCCCGCGTCTTTGTCGGCAAGAACCAGATGTCGGACCATTTTGCGCTGCAGGCGATCCGTCTGCTCTGGCAGGGACTGGAAGCCGCCTGCACGGACGGCTCGGACCGCGAGGCACGGGAAAAGGTGATGATGGGCGCAACACTGGCGGGCCTCGCCTTTGGCGTTGCCGGCACCGCCGCCGCCCACGCCATCCAGTATCCCGTCGGGGCGCTGACCCACACCGCCCATGGCGCGGGCGTTGCCTGCCTGATGCCTTATGTCATGCGCTGGAACAAAGCCGCGATCGCGCCCGAACTGCAGGAAATCGCTGAAGCGATCGGAGTTGGCACCGCCGAGGACGTCATTCCTGCGGTGACCGATCTTTTCGCGCGCATTGGCATTCCGCCCACACTGCAGGCACTGGGCCTTGCAGAAGATCGCCTTGATTGGGTGGCCGAGCAAAGCTGCGGCATCGCCCGCCTGATCCAGAACAATCCCCGCCCACTGTCGCTGCCCGACATGCGTCGACTGATCGACGCTGCCTATGCCGGCGACCAGACGCTTTACAACTAACCCGGAACGATGCCGATGTCCTTGCAAACGAACATTTCAGACTATGCCGACCCGAACCTTCATGCCCATGGCCTCTATATTGGCGGCGCCTGGGAAAAAGGTGGCGGCATTCCCGTCGTAAACCCCTCAACGGGGGAAATCCTCGCCGAAGTTCCCGATGCCTCGGTTGCCGATGCACTGCGGGCAGTGGATGCAGCAGAAGCAGCCGCTGCCGCATGGCGCGCCACCCCGACACGCCAGCGCTCGGAAATCCTGCGCCGCTGGTTCGAACTGATGACCCGGCATGCCGACGAACTGGCGAAACTGATCTCGCTCGAAAACGGCAAGGCCCTCAGCGACGCACGCGGTGAAGTCGGCTATGCAGCGGAATTTTTCCGCTGGTATGCCGAGGAGGCCCCGCGGGTTGGGGGCGAGCACCGGCACACGCCGTCGGGCTCTCACAACATTCTTGTCGATCACGAGCCGATCGGCATTTCGGTACTGATCACGCCATGGAATTTTCCGGCAGCAATGGCCACCCGCAAGATCGGTCCGGCGCTTGCCGCCGGTTGCACCGTTATCCTCAAACCCGCCTCCGAAACGCCGCTGACCGCCTACGCCATGGCGCGCCTTGGCGAAGAAGCGGGCGTTCCCGCAGGCGTCGTCAATGTGCTGACCACGACCAATCCGGGCAAGGTGACGAGCGCCATGCTTGAAGATCCGCGGGTGCGCAAGCTTTCCTTCACCGGCTCGACCGGCGTTGGCCGCATTCTCCTCGCCGAAGCCGCCAAGACCGTCGTCAGCTGCTCCATGGAGCTGGGTGGAAACGCGCCTTTTGTCGTGTTCGATGACGCCGATCTTAACGCCGCGCTGGACGGCGCCATGGTTGCCAAGATGCGTAATGCCGGCGAAGCCTGCACCGCTGCGAACCGGTTCTACGTGCAAGCGGGAATTCACGACGCGTTTGTCGCCGGCCTGACCGAACGCATGGCAGCGCTGAAAATCGGCCCGGGCAGCGATCCGTCGACCCAATGCGGGCCGATGATCACCACGAAGGCAGTGCAGAAGATCGACCACCTTGTCTCGGATGCGATCAAGCTGGGTGGAAAGGTGCACACCGGCGGGGCCCCCCTGGCCGGCTCGGGCTATTTCTACCCGCCGACGGTGATCGACAATGTGCCCGTCGATGCCGCGATCGCGCATGAGGAGATTTTCGGGCCCGTCGCGCCGGTCTACAAGTTCGAGACCGAAGAGGAGGCGGTTCGGCTTGCCAACAACACCGAGTATGGGCTGGCGGCGTACATCTATTCGCAGGACCTGAAGCGCGCGATGCGGGTTGGCAAACGCATCGAGACCGGCATGCTGGGAATCAACCGCGGCTTGATGTCCGATCCGGCCGCTCCTTTCGGCGGGGTCAAGCAGAGCGGCCTTGGGCGAGAGGGCGGGGTGACCGGCATTCTCGAGTTCATGGAAGCAAAATACTACGCCGTCGAGTTCTAGGCGGTCGCGCAATCAAAGCCTGGGGAGGCATCATGAAGGAACAAGATCCATATCTGATCCGCGATTTCGTCGAGGATTTCGACGCGATCGCCGGAAAGTTTGCTGCACGCAGCCGGGAGCTTTCGTTGCGCGCAACCATGCGCACGGATATCGCCTACGGCGCGCGTCCTCGCGAAACGCTGGACCTTCTGTTTCCGGAAAACGCTTCGACAAATGCACCGCTGCACGTGTTCGTTCATGGAGGCTACTGGCGCTCGGGCGAGAAAGCCAACTACCGCTTCGTCGCCGAAACGCCGCTGTCTGCCGGCGCCATCACCGCACTTGTGGAATACGATCTGATGCCGGGACAGCGCCTCGACGTTCTGGTCAACCAGGTTCGGCTCGCCCTCTCATGGCTTCATGACAACGCCGCCAGTTTCGGTGCCGATCCTGACCGCATCACCGCCAGCGGCCATTCGGCCGGGGCGCATCTTTCGTCATTTCTTGCCGCCAGTGGTCCGAAGGAGACATCGCGCGAGCTGCCGGACGTGAAGGGTCTGCTCCTCCTGAGCGGCATCTACGACCTTTCCGGTATTCCCGACAGCTTCCTCAAGGATGAAGCTGCGATGACGCATGAGGAGGCGGCAACATGGTCGCCGCTATCATCCACGCAGCACCACGGCCCCCGCCGCATCATTGCATATGGCGGCAACGAAACCGCGCCGTTTCTGGAACAGGCGAAAGCTCTGGCCGCAATGCCGGAGACCGGCGGCCGACGCCCACAACTGATCGAGGTTCCTGACCGAAACCATATGAGCGTCGTGCTCGATCTCGCTGATCCCAAGAGCAATTTAGGCAGCGCACTGGTTGAGTTGATCGAAACGACGTGAGGCTGGCGGTCATTCTCGCCGGGTTGAGGACACACTATGCCATGAGGATGATGTGCACTTTTAGCTCGATATGACCCAGCAAACCGCACGCAACGTCCCATCCCAATCGCAGTTCGATCGCAATCAGTGTGTAGATCTCGTCAAGCTTTGGGATGCTGCTGGGCATCCCGGGTCTCCATTCTGCGAAGTAGAACATGAGAGGATACTGAGCCCGTTTCAGCTCTCACTTTCGTAATCGCCAGGAAAACTCAAAGGTTAACCCAAGGGCGCAAATTCGGCGATCTGAAATGCAAACGAGTGAGCCCCGGAAAATAGGTACGCCCTCCCGACGCGCGCCAGATACGATTACGCAGGGCTTCCTCAACGATCGCAGTTGCATGCCTGCGGCGAAGATCCTTCAAGAGCTCGCTATCGTCAAAATCGGAGGGCCAGGGATCCAACTCAGGATCAGAGCTCTTATACCAAAGGTCATGACGATTGACCGACATGGGCCCATTTACGCATCCCTATCGAGGTGATGGTCTTCGGCTGGGCGAGCAGTTTTTGCCAGGCCTCGCAAGCGGCATCGATGATGGCTTCATAGGTGTCGAAGACGCGGTTTGAGAGCCTGTTGGCGCGCAGATATTGCCAGATGTTCTCGACCGGGTTCAATTCCGATGCACGCGAGGGTAGGAAGATCGACGTGATATTCTTGGGCACGTTGAGCTTGGTCGCGTCCGTCAAGTTGGTGTAATTTCGGGTGTGGTTCCGGCCCGTCATGAACAGGCGGCTCTGGGTGTAATTTGCAGGGGGATTTCCTCCTCGATGGTTGGTGTGTTGAGATCGGCCATCGCCTCGACCTGCATGTATCGATGCTGAAGCTGCCATTCGTCATTGGCTTCGAGCAGGACCGCGCGATCAGGCGCACGATGCTGTCTTCGTTCGGGAAGATGCCTGTCGATTTATGTTTGAAACTGGGACTCACGCAGTGAGTGATTTCAATTGCTTGTGTGAGATTGAAGTGTAACACCTTACGCTTCAAATGAGACT
>NZ_FORF01000021.1 GCF_900113935.1 Aquamicrobium aerolatum DSM 21857 | reverse complement strand
TGATCGGGCGCTAACCGGCGTGCCCTTCACAAGCTCTAACCGGGGTCCCTTTTACACGAAAAGGCGGGGTCCCGTTTCCACGGTCATTGACAATCACGGACTATGAGCGGGGTATGGGCGGCGATATGCCTCTTGGGCCCCGGCCTGCCGCTTCTAGGGCGGGGCGCTCCCGCTCCCGGCCATCGTTCACGCAGCTAATGGCTGACCTGCGCCGTCCTGCCGCGCGCAAGGATGCCGCGGTTGCGCTGATGTCGCGCATTGCCGATCCTGTAGTCCGCCAGTGGGTCGCTGAACAGATCGCTAAAGGCGAGATCAACCGCTTGTCGATCTGGACACGGCCGGGACGTTCGGAGGAAACCATCATGGCCGCGTGGCGTGGCGAGGCCGACGCCGCGCTTGCTGATGCAGAGGCGGGCGTCGCCTCCCTGTCGCTGAGTAGGGGTAGCCTGCTGGAAGTCGCTCGACTGCTCGAGGAACTGGCCGGGGCGGAAACCGCCACAGCATCAGGGCCGAAACCGCCGGGAGGCGCCTGAGTGCTGACAGAGAACCGCATCCCGTGGCAGGCGCCCTTGCAGTGGTTATCCGAATTTCTCCCTATAGTGTTTGGACCAATTGCTACGGTGGAGCCATGGCTTCACCACGGTCAGCCGTCCCTCATCTGCTTCGGCCTTGGCCTTCAACAGCGTCTCACTCATGAACTGGATTTCCGGCGAGGCGATCGACAGGATCTCATCAAGGTCGCGCGCGGTGAAGCGTTTCTTGGAGCCGTATCCAGCGGGAATGTCGCCCTTGGTCGAGTGACCCATGGCGCGCATTCGGCCGCGATGACTGACCCCTGTGGAATCGAGGAAATCGGCGTAGGTGTGTCGGGTCGAATAGGCGGTCACATCCGCGCGCGTGATGCCGATTTTCGTCTTCAGGTATTGCCAGCTTTTTGTGATCGGCTGCCCCCACCGCAATTCGCCATTCGGCTTGGGATAGGGCTCCCATTCGGGAAACAGAACGGGACAGCCTCTTTCCTTCAGTTCTTTGACGCGTTCGAGCAGCCCGAGTTCGATGACGAGGGGATGCATCGGTACGAGACGCTCCGAGCTGGCCGTCTTGAACCGCTTCTGATCCTCGATCGCAACGCGCCCCTTTTTAGGATCGAAACCACGCAAGTCGATATAGTAAATGCTGTTGCGCTGAACGATGTCCTCGATCTCGATCTGGCCAAGTTCGCTGATCCGGAGGCCATGAAGCACCAAGATGATATAGCCCCAGTAGAGATGGGACTGGATGAAGACGGTTCCCGGTTTCCAGATGCGTTTCGGCGCTTCGCAGCCTATGAACAGCGGCTGCGAGAACATGAGCTTGATCTCATCGCTTTCGAACGAATCCCTCGGAAGGGAAACGAGGTTCTTGCCGCTGATCTCCTTGAAGATCGGCTTCGCGTGCGGGTAGTAGCCCTTTGTGATAAGCCAGCCAAAGAACTTGGACAGAGCGTTGTGATAGCCGTTCCGGATGCGGGCCTCCGTCAGACGCTTCAGTTCCGTCCAGCCATGTTTCTGGGCGTAGGCATATCGCGTGGCCAGCGAGACGCAATGCTCGCGGGGAATGTTCTTGCGGTCCGGAATGTCGGGAAGCATGGTATCGAGTTCCTGCGCTTGCCCGCCATCGAATGAACCGACGTCCACGTCTGCGAACTGGTCGATCAAGAACTGAATGATCAATTCCACTTCGCGCAACGCGTCGGCACTGTCGCCCGCTTCCCGCCGCTCCTTTAGATATTCGGCAAGGGCAGCGGAGAACGGTGGGACGTGCTTGGTCGCGGTCTCTTCTGTCCGTTCCGGCGCGTGCGAACTTTGCTCTGCTCGCGTTGCGACCATCGGGCTCGCTGCGATGGGGTAGGATCGCGGCGCGTGAGGCGGTGCCGACAATGGCCGCTGAAAGCTATCAGGGACCGCACCGAACTGGACGGCTGCTTGCATGTCCGCACGTCCTCGTTCGTAGTTGCGGACGCGCTCGGCCTTCCGCAGATAGGCTTCCGCCTCGACGTTCTGCTGAACGAATGTCCTGAACAGCGACGGAAACTCGGGCTCGATCATGTCAGGCCCGCACCCTGCTGCCTGCGCCTTGCGGTTCAGGTTCTTGAGAAGCTCCTCGTAGCTCCGGCGGGCGAACAGACGTTCATCCGAGATGGGCCAGCAGTCCTGAAGATATGCCCGGAGCTCGGCAACGTTCTTCTGGAAGAGGGACGTGTAATCTACGCTGTCATTCATGCGGTGAAACCAGCCAAGGCATTCTAGGAGCCTCATTCGAGCCGTGCGGTAATCGCTTGTTCCGAGGGAGGCACGATAGAGCGGTTTACCGATAAGCGGTGCACATTGCACGGCAAAACGGGCCTGCATGAAATAGCGACCCTCGCGCCGCGCGAGATAGGAAGTCCGTGCCATTAACATCTCCGCGTACATTGGCGTGAGATGTCACACAGTCTCTGGAACCTCCTGGCTCCATTAACTAGCTGATTTTCCTATTCGGGATCAATGGTAGCGGAGGACGGATTTGAACCGCCGACACAAGGATTATGATTCCTCTGCTCTAACCAACTGAGCTACTCCGCCCCGTAGACAAAAAGAAGACCGCTGAAGCGCTCTCCGCATGTCGTCGTGAGGTGGCGCGGATATACGAGAGGCTTGGCCGACCTGTCAAGCGCGTTACCGGCTGAATTCCCATTCATTTGTGATAACCATTCGTCACCTACTGGAAAGATTTCGACGATTTGCGCAAACTCAATGTAGCTGCGTGAGGCAAAGCGCATGATCCGAGTTATCAAAGCCGATCCTCCCCCAAGAAAGGAACGAGCCATGAAACGGTTTCTCACAATAGCAATACTGGCCGCTGCAACCGCTCTTGCCAGTGCCGCACAAGCGGCAGAGCACGAAGTCCAGATGCTCAACAAGGGTGAGAAAGGTGCGATGGTGTTTGAGCCTGACTTCGTCAAGGCGGAACCCGGCGACACGATCCGCTTCGTGCCAACCGACAAGTCCCACAATGCCGAAAGCATCAAGGGCATGATTCCCGCCGGCGCCGAAGGCTTCACCAGCAAGGTCAACGAAGAGGTCGTCTACACCGTCACCGAAGAAGGCGTCTACGGTGTGAAGTGCACGCCGCATTACGGCATGGGCATGGTGATGCTTATTTCAGTTGGCGCGCCAGTAAATCTTGAAGAGGCCAAGGCTGTGAAGCATCCGGGCAAGGCCAAGGGTGTTTTCAAGGAGCTGCTCGACGCGGTTCCCGCCAGCTAGTCTTTTGGCCCAGTGGGCGGCTCCGTGGGTGGCTCCGGTCTGGTGAGAATGAAGGTCGCAGCGCCTGCCATTGCCAGCATTTGAATGGCGAGCAACATTCCCGACAGGCCCATTGCGACTGATAACAGCAGCGCGAAAGCCATTCCTATGATCGCGGCGCGTTTTCCCTTGCGGGGAATCGCGCCGTGCGTCTGCCAGGCAACAATCATCGGCCCGAACCGCGGATGATTCAGAAGCCATGCGTTCAGCCGCTGCGACCCTCGCGCGAAGCAGAACGCCGCCAGGATGATGAAGGGAGTGGTCGGCAGCACGGGCAACGCGGCACCGATCATTCCGAGGACCAGCGACGTGCACCCGGCGGCAATCCAGACAAGTCTCATCCAGCGAGATCTCACAAATTTACCTTCGCTTCAGCGCGGCCAACGATCGCTCGCGCCTGTCTGACAAATATGGCCATCTCGGGCAAGCTGCGGCAACGACCTGGCCATTTCCCCTCGCTGGCAAGTTGTGCGACATAACTAGTTCATACCACGCAGACGTTTCAGGGAGGAAAAGCCTGCATGACCACGATCCGTCCGATCACCCAGTTTGAAACCCACGACGTCTTCAATCAGCCGCCGCCATTTGAAGACATCAACCTGTTTTCCTCTGATACAGCGCTGGTCGATGCGGTGGGCAAAGCTGGTGGTTCGGCCCATGAAGCGCATCTCAAAAATCTTGGAGCGCAGGTTGGCTCAGCTGAGTCTCTCGAATGGGGTATTGAAGCCAACCGCGTCACGCCCGTTCTGGAGAATTTCGACCGTTACGGACGGCGCATTGACGAAGTGCGGTTTCACCCAGCCTATCACGCGCTGATGCGACAGGGGCTCGACAACGGCTTTGCAGCGCTTGCATGGAACGAAGCGCAAGCAGGACATGTCGCCCACTCAGCGGCTCAATTCCTTGTCGGTCAGGCAGATTGCGGCACTGTTTGCCCCATGACGATGACCTATGCGGCAGTGCCAGCACTGCGTATGGAGCCGAAGGTTGCCGAGGTCTGGGTGCCGCGCATTCAGGCAGGACGCTATGACCCTGCGGTGCGGCCAGCTGCCGAAAAGGCTGGTGTCACCATCGGCATGGCGATGACCGAGAAGCAAGGCGGCTCAGACGTGCGTGCCAACACGACCCGTGCCGTGCCCACAGGTGAGGAAGGCTGGTACAGCCTCACCGGGCACAAATGGTTTTGCTCCGCACCCATGTGCGATGCTTTCCTGACACTCGCCTATACCGAAGGCGGCCTGACATGCTTTCTGCTGCCGCGATGGCTGCCGGATGGCGAGCGCAACGCCGGTTTTCGCGTGTTGCAGCTCAAAGACAAAATGGGCGATCGCTCCAACGCTTCATCGGAAGTCGAATATCAGGGCGCTTTGGCACAGCGGATCGGCCCGGAAGGACGCGGCGTCGCGACGATTATCCAGATGGTGCAACATACTCGTCTCGACTGCGTCGTCGGTTCGGCCCAGCAGATGCGCACGGGCGTGGCCCACGCCTTGTGGCACACGGCTCACCGTTCGGCATTCCAGAAGCGCCTCATCGACCAACCGGCGATGGCCGCACTCCTCGCCGACCTGGCCGTCGAAAGCGAGGCAGCGACCGCCATGGGGCTGCGCCTTGCGCAAGCATTCGACGCCAATGACCCGCTCAGCCGCCTGCTGACCCCGATTGCAAAATACTGGATCTGCAAACGCACTCCGGGGGTGATCTACGAGGCAATGGAGAGCCATGGCGGGGCGGGATTCATTGAAAGCGGCCCGATGGCACGGCTGTTCCGTCAATCGCCGCTAAACGCCATCTGGGAGGGCTCCGGGAACGTCATCGCGCTCGATGTGCTAAGGGCGATGGCCCGGGAGCCAGAAGGTGTCGAGGCGTTACAGGAATTCATTGAAGCACGGCGCGGTCTCAACACCGCATACGATGGCTGGATCGACACGATCAATCTGCGCGGTGTCACCGAGGCGACAGCCCGGCATCTGGTGGAAAAGCTTGCTCTTGCCGCACAAGCTGCAATCCTCCTGGACTGGGACAATCCCGTGGCGGACGCTTTCTGCAGCTTGCGCCTGAAAGAACGCGGCATGGCCTATGGTGCGTTCGAAGCGACAATCGACACGCGCGCCATTCTTGAACGCGCGATGCCAAAAGCCGCCTGACGTTTGCGGCAGGGAGACACGACAAGCCTCCCTGCCGATCAGGCCACGCACGTCGGCGCCTGGAATCTGCGCAACCGCAGCGCATTTCCGAGTACGAAGATGCTCGAGAACGCCATCGCGCCTGCGGCAAACACCGGCGACAAGAGGATGCCGTAGATCGGATAGAGCACCCCGGCTGCGACCGGGATCAAGGCAGTGTTGTAGGCAAATGCCCAGAAAAGATTCTGCCTGATATTGCCAATCGTGGCCCGCGACAGCGCAATCGCATTCGGTACGCCGTTCAGGTTCCCGGACATCAGCACGACGTCTGCGGCCTCGATGGCGATATCGGTGCCGTTGCCGACCGCGATGCCGACATCAGCTTCAGCCAGGGCGGGTGCATCGTTGATGCCATCACCGACAAAGGCCAGCTTGCCGTGCTCGGCCTTGAGCTTGCGCACCGCCGCGACCTTGCCTTCCGGCAGAACTTCAGCAACGACTTCATCGATCCCCAGCCGTCTGGCGATGGCTTCGGCAGTCCTGCGGTTGTCGCCAGTAATCATCGCCACTTTCAGGCCGAGGGTGTGCAGTGCCGCAATTGCCACTGGCGTCGTTTCCTTGATCGGGTCAGCAACCGCAACAATCGCCGCCAGCCTGCCGCCGATTGCGGCATAGAGTGGCGTCTTGCCTTCAGTGCCAAGACGCGCGGCAGTATCGGCAAACACGGATACGTCCAGTCCCAGCTTGGTCATGAAACGATCCGCGCCGACATCGACACGGACGCCATCGACATCCGCCGCCACACCATAACCGGTGATCGATTCGAAGTTGGAGATAGCCGGCACAGTGAGGCCTTCAGCTTCAGCAGCCTCAACGATGGCGCGCGCAATCGGATGCTCCGACTTGGCTTCCACTGCCGCGATCCTTGCCAGCACCTCTGCCCGCTCAAGCCCGGTAGCAATCTCGATGTCGGTCAGCGTCGGCTTGCCTTCTGTCAGAGTGCCGGTCTTGTCGACCGCAACCACGCTGGCATCCTTCAACGCCTGCAACGCATCGCCCTTACGAAACAATACGCCGAGTTCAGCCCCGCGCCCGGTGCCGACCATGATGGATGTCGGCGTCGCCAGTCCCATCGCACACGGACAGGCAATGATCAGTACCGCGACCGCATTGACCAATGCGAAGGTCAGAGCCGGATCAGGCCCTAAAATCAACCAGACGAGAAAGGTCAAAGCGGCAACGCCCATCACCGCGGGCACGAACCACATCGTCACCTTGTCGACCATCGCCTGGATCGGCAGCTTGGAGCCCTGCGCCTCTTCCACCATGCGGATGATCTGCGACAGCACGGTCGCCCCACCCACCGCAGTTGCGCGAAACGCAAAAGCGCCGGTCTGGTTGATGGTGCCGCCGACGACGCCCGCTCCTTCTGTCTTTTCCACCGGCATAGGCTCGCCTGTAATCATCGATTCATCGACGAAGCTTGAGCCATCGACCACGTCGCCATCGACCGGAATGCGCTCGCCGGGGCGCACCTCGATGATGTCACCGGCAACGACGTCAGCAACCGCAACCTCGAGGACCGTACCGTCGCGCCGCACTCGCGCCGTCTTGGCCTGCAGTCCGACCAGGCGCTGGATCGCCTGCGAAGTGCGGCCCTTGGCGCGCGCCTCCAGATAGCGGCCAAGCAGGATCAGGGTCACGATGACGGCCGCAGCTTCATAATAGACGTTGACGGTTCCCGCCGGCAGCAGCGACGGCGCAAACGTTGCCACAAGCGAATAGGAAAACGCTGCCAGCGTGCCGACGGCAACCAGCGAATTCATGTCGGGTGCCAGCCGCGCCAGCGCCGGAAAACCCTTCTGATAGAAGCGACGGCCAGGGAAGAAGAGCACCAGTGTCGTCAACACGAACTGGATCAGCCAGCTTTGCTGCGTGCCGATGGTCTCTGCCACAAAATGGTGGAATGCCGGGATCAAATGCGATCCCATCTCCAGCACGAACACCGGCAATGTGAGCGCCGCGGCAACGATCAGGTCGCGCTTGAGAAGAGCGGCTTCCGCATCCTTCTTGGCTGCGATTTCGGCGTCGTCGGCATTACTCTGCCCAAGCGGACTTGCAGCGTAACCAACTCGCGCCACCGCCTCGACCAGCGCTCGCGTATCGGCAACGCCGTGCACGCTCGCCCGTTCGGTGGCGAGATTGACGACAGCATCGCGAACGCCCGGCACCGTCTTCAACGCCGCCTCGACGCGCCCGACGCAAGATGCGCAAGTCATGCCTTCAATCGAAAGCTCGGTCGTCGTTGCGGGCACACCATAGCCTGCGGCCTCGACGGCCTTGATCAGCGCTGCGCGCTCAAGAGACCCGTCACCGCGAATGTCGGCGCGCTCGGTCGCCAGATTGACGGAAGCCGTTGCAACACCGTCCACCTTGCGTAGCGCCGCCTCCACCCGCCCGACACAGGAAGCGCAGGTCATGCCCTCGATCGGAAAAGTAATCGTCTTGCCAGTATCGGTAGCGGCTTCAGTGGGTACATTCATGGAAATGTTCCAGACAAAATCATCGAATGGTTCTCAGATAAGGTTTCCCCTTACTGGAAGGTCAAGAGCAGCAAAATCGAATTCTGGATCAACGCGAAACATGTGACAATCAAGGTCCCAGCCTCTATCTACCGAACGACTTCGACTGCATCAGCCGATTCCACAGCCGTGCCACCCAGGAGGAAACCGCACAATGTCCACGAACCGCGCGAACTACCCGAACACCCAGCTTTTCATTGACGGCGAATGGCGCAATGGCGTCGAGGGCAAGACGATCCCGGTGACCGATCCGTCGACCGGTGCCGTCATCGGCACGGTGGCGCATGCGACCAAGGCCGATCTCGACGCGGCACTGGCGTCGGTTGAACGCGGCTTCAAGGTCTGGAGTGCGACTTCTGCGTTTGATCGTTACAAGCTGATGCGCAAGGCAGCCGAACTGCTGCGCGAACGCGCCGGCATGATCGCCGAGATCATGACGCTTGAGCAGGGCAAGCCCGTCAACGAAGCCAAGGGCGAAGTTCTGGCCGGTGCCGACGTCATCGACTGGTTTGCCGAGGAAGGCCGTCGTGCCTATGGCCAGATCATTCCGTCGCGCGTGCCGGGCGTTACGCAGATGGCGATCAAGCTTCCGGTCGGCCCGGTTGCCGCGTTCACGCCATGGAATTTTCCGATCAATCAGGTGGTCCGCAAGCTTTCCGGCGCCGTCGCTGCCGGCTGCTCGATCATCGTCAAGGCGCCTGAAGAGACCCCGGCTTCGCCAGCCGAGCTGATCCGCTGCTTTGTCGATGCCGGCATTCCGGCAGGCGTCATCAATCTCGTCTACGGCATTCCTGCCGAAATCTCCGAATATCTGATCCCGCATCCGGTGATCCGCAAGATTTCGTTCACCGGCTCGACCCCGATCGGCAAGCAGCTCGCGGCACTGGCTGCCAGCCACATGAAGCTGGCGACGATGGAACTGGGCGGCCATGCGCCGGCGATCATCTTCAACGACGCCAATATCGACAAGGCGGTCAAGCTGCTGGCTGGCTCGAAATTCCGCAATGCTGGACAGGTCTGCGTCTCGCCGACCCGCTTCCTGGTCCAGAACGAAGTCTACGACCGGGTGGTGGACTCCTTTACCACTGCCGCCAAGGCCATCAAGGTCGGCAACGGTTTTGAAGACGGCGTGCAGATGGGCCCGCTCGCCAATGAGCGTCGTATCCCTGCGCTTGAGGAACTCGTCAACGACGCGGTCGCCAACGGTGGCGAACTCAAGACAGGTGGCCGGCGCATCGGCAATGAGGGCAACTTCTTCGAACCCACCGTGCTTTCGAACGTGCCGAAGAGCGCGCGCATCATGAACGAGGAACCGTTCGGCCCGGTGGCGGTATTTGCGCCGTTCTCGACGCTTGATGAGGTGATCGACGAAGCCAACCGGCTGCCGTTCGGCCTTGCTTCCTACGCTTTCACCGGTTCTGCCGAAACCGCGCACCAGCTGGGCCAGCGGATCGAGGCTGGCATGACGACCATCAACCAGCTCGGTCTGGCGCTGCCGGAAGTCCCGTTCGGGGGCATCAAGGATTCGGGCCACGGCACCGAGGGTGGCTCCGAGGCGATCAACGCCTACTTCATCACCAAGTTTGTGACCCAGATGCCTGCCTAATCTGACCTCATTGCTCCGCCGTTTGTGAAACCGGCGGAGCAATATCGGGCAATGCCCTTGCAGTTCCCTGCATCGCGTGGAAAATTCTCTCGAAAGAGTGAGATGACCGGACCGGCAATCTCTGTCGGCTGAGCCCTCACCGTATTGGGAGGGTCCGCTGATGTACAATACCAACTCAACGCAGAATTCAGCCGCAATCCGGCTGACCCCCTCCAACTTTTCAGAAGCCACGCGCCACCTGCCCGCACGGGCACGCATGGTCCTCAATGTCGCCATGGGCCTGCCGCGTGGTGCACTCACGGTGCAGACGCCCGAGGGGAATCTGTTCAGAGTCGGCGGCAACGGGCCCGGCCCTGAAGCACATATCGTTCTGCGGAACTGGAGACTGCCTAGAAGGGCTTTTTCCGGCGCGACCATCGGCGTGGCTGAATCTTATATGGACGGCGACTGGGAAAGCCCTGACGTGACTTCGTTTCTCGAACTGTTCGTGGTCAACGAAGATGCAGGAGAGCAGGTCGCCGGCGGCGCAAACTGGTTTGTCACAGCGATCCAGCGGTTCCGTCACTGGCTCAATGAAAACACCCGCACCGGATCGCAACGCAACATCTCCGCGCACTACGATCTCGGCAATCGCTTCTACGAGCAATGGCTCGACCCATCGATGACCTATTCATCAGCGCTCTACTCGACCGGCGCCAACGATCTGGAGAGCGCTCAGATCGAAAAATTCCGCGCACTCGCGCATGACACGGGGATCGGCCCCAACGATCACGTTCTCGAAATCGGCTGCGGCTGGGGAGGTTTTGCCGAGTTTGCCGCCCGCGAAATTGGATGCAGGGTCACCGGCCTGACCATCAGCCGCGAGCAGCATGATTTCGCAAAGGCGCGCATTGCCCGGGCGGGACTGGCTGACAAAGTCGACATCAAGTTTCAGGACTACCGCGACGAAACCGGAAAATATGATCGCATCGCTTCCATCGAAATGTTCGAGGCCGTGGGCGAGAAATACTGGCCGGCCTTTTTCGGCAAGGTGAAAGACTGTCTTCGGCCAGACGGGACTGCCGGAATGCAGATCATCACGATCAAGGAATCGGCGTTCGAACGTTACCGTGCGCGGCCTGATTTCATTCAGCGCTATGTGTTTCCAGGCGGCATGTTACCGACGCCAGCATTGTTGAAAAGCTTAGGGTCGGACCACGGCCTGACCTATGTGCGCGAACGGATCTTTGCGCAGGATTACGCGCGCACACTCGCCGATTGGCGCGAGCGCTTCTGGCAATCCTGGGAAAAGATTGTGCCGCTTGGTTTTGACGAGCGCTTCAAGAAGCTCTGGGAATTTTATCTCTACTATTGCGAGGCAGGATTCCGCGCTGAGTATATCGATGTTCGCCAGGTCATCTACAAAGCGTGACTGGCGCCATCCGGCATAAACCCGGACGGCGCCAGCTCTTGGCTAAAGTGTGATGCGATACTTGGCGAACCCCGCCTCGCCATCGCCGGCAGCCTCGATCTTCACGCCTTCCACACTATCCATGAAAGCCGCAGCCTTCGGACCGGTCTCAAAAAGCACGGTCGTGTCGGGCAGAGCTGCAAAATTCCAGTTCGCGTCAGCCGATGGGTTGATCGTTCCCTGATCCAGAATGTAGCGGACGATAACGTCGCGATTGGTATCGGGAGCCTGGAATATCACCTTGTCCGCACCAATTTCCGGGAAGTTTCCGCCGCCGCCTGCACGGTAATTATTGGTTGCCACCACAAAACGCGCGTCAGGATCGATCGGCTGGCCATTGAACTGGAGATCAACGATACGATTTGCATCAGCGTTCAAAAGTTCGCCTTTCGGAGAATATTTGGCTGGCTGAGACAGGTCGACCTTGTAGCTTACGCCATCAATCACGTCATAATTATAGGACGGGAAGTCTGGGTTCACGAGGGGCTGATCTTTGCCACCCGGCTGAACCTGATTGAAGATGCCAACGGACATTTCAAGCCATCCCTTGACCTGAGCGCCATTGATTACAACCGCCTGCACGGTGTTCGGATACAGATAGAGATCGGCCACGTTGCGGATCGCGATGTCGCCGGTTGGAACGTCGGTATAATAGTCCGGCCCGCCGCGTCCGCCCGCCTTGAACGGCGCTGCAGCTGAAAGAACCGGCAGGTCGGAATACTCCGTATCCTTGAGCATGTCAGTGATATACCACACCTGTGCATTGCTCACGATCTGGACCGAAGGATCGTCTGCGACCAGCGCAAAATAGGAATGGAGCGGTGCCGATGTCTTGCCGACTGGTGCCCGCACATAAGCGAGGGTCGCCTCGTGATCAGCGCGCACCGCGTCCTCAACCTCAGTCTTGCTCTCGACCAGCGCCGACGTCTTGCCATCAACCCGCTGCGAAATCGGACGGGCTTCGGATGTCGAAGACACCACTTTCCACGCATTGCCGTCGCGCTCGAGCAACAGGTCCAGCAACCCGAGATGCGATCCCCAGAAGCCGCCCATAACGCCCGGCTTTCCGTTGATGGTCCCGGCAGCAATATCCAAACCTTCGACCCCTTCAAACTGCGGGCCGGGGAAGACAAGGTGGCTGTGGCCTGTCACGAGTGCGTCAATGCCGTCGATCCCGGCAAGAAGGATCGAAGCGTTCTCAAGCCCGTCCTCCTGTTTGGTGGGCCCCATCCCCGAGTGGGATAGCGCAATGATGATTTCTGCCCCGTCTTCCTTCATCTGCGGCACCCATGCTGCTGCAGCGTCGAGAATATCGCGGGTTTCGACGTTGCCAACGAGGTGGCGAGAATCCCAGTTCATGATCTGCGGTGGCACAAAACCAATGAGCCCGATGCGGATCGGATGCTCATTTCCCGCGCCGTCCTTGATCTTGCGGTCGAGAATTGTATACGGCTTCAGAAGCATCGTGTCGTCACGCCCATTGCCCGCGAGCTTGCCCTTGGCGACGTTAGCGCAGACGACGGGGAAATTCGCACCGGCCAAGGTCTTGTCGAGGAAATCGAGGCCGTAGTTGAATTCATGGTTTCCAAGCGTCGAGGCGTCATAGCCGAGCACGTTCATCCCGGCGATGATCGGATGAATGTCGCCTTCTTTCATCCCGCGCTCATAGGCGATGTAGTCGCCCATGGGGTTGCCCTGAAGGAAGTCGCCATTGTCGACGAGGATCGAATTGGTCGCTTCAGAGCGAATTTCGTCCATGATCGTGGCAGTCCGCGCAAGACCCATCGTGTGGTTCTCCCGGTCTGCGTAGTAGTCATAGGGGAAGACGTGAACGTGCAGGTCCGTGGTCTCCATGATGCGCAGATGGGCCTGATTTGACTGCGCGCGCGCCGAAAACGGGTGCAGCAGGACAACGGAACATGCAGCAGCCGAACCTGCTAGAAATCTGCGTCTGGAAAAGGCTGAAGTCATCATAGTCATGCTGGCTCTCCAAAAGGGATGCTGAAATGGGTTTTGAGACTGCTCAACAAGTGTTACGCGCTCTCACCGAGGAGTCCAGCAGCTTTGCATGACACAACCATGAAGGTGATTGGCCCAGATAACGCAGGGTAAATACAATAAAGTCGCCGATCCTTGCGGACCGGCGACTTTAACTGTTTTCAGATCGTGCGCTTTAGATCAGCGCAAAAAGCCATCGATGCGGCGCAATGTGACACGACGGTTTTCCCAAGCCTCGTACGGCGTATCTATGAGCAAGTAGTCTTCGCCATAGCCAACCGTCTCCAATGCCCGCGTCGGAATACGGAACTCGCGCACCAGAACTCGCTTGAGCGATTCTGCACGGCGCTCCGAGAGCGCACGATTGTAGCTTGCCGAGCCAACTGCATCGGTATGTCCTTCGATCAGGAAACGCGCTCCTCGGTCCCGACGCAGGACACGCTCCATTGCTCTTGCAATCTGCTCAACATTGCGGAACTGCGAACGTGAGATATCTGCCGAGGCGGTTGCGAAGTTGATCGACTGGATTTCGATGGACGGCGCAGCCCGACGAAGCTCAGGCCGCCGCTTGAACTCCTGAACCGTCACGCGACGCTCAGGTGACATGCGCATGCGCGGCTGCTGGTCAAGCTGGCGCATGATGCGGTCGGCTGACGGCATTTCCGGCGCCTGACGTGGCTGCGCAGTGGCAATGCCCGGCAGAGCGATGGTAGCGATAGTCAAGGCAATAAAGCTGCGACGCAACATGGTGTGTCTCCTTCAACGGGGGATATCTGATAGGCGACTATGGGACGTACGGCCTGAAGTCTGCCTGAACGCAATGTTATTCTACGTTCATGTTGGTTAACGACACGACGGCCCCAGGCTAAAGCCAGGGCTGGACCGCCTCCTCGGAAAACGCATATGGCGAGAAACCGGCACGTTGGTAGAGTTGCAACGCACGCGGGCTGTCGAGTGTATTGGTACTGATGACGACACGCTCCGGTTCGCGACTCCACGCGGCAAAGATCGCCTCGGAAAGCAGAAATCGCGCCAGCCCCCTGCCCTGAAAGTCTGGCACTATCCCGAAATAGACAATCTCGGCATCGCGCGGTGCCTGTGAATGGTTCAGCTCGAAAAAGCCCGCCGGTGCCCCGTCAACGTAGAGGATATGAAGGTCGGTATGGTCTGCATGCAGGATCGCGCCCAACTCGTCATCGCTCAAATTCCGGCGTGCCAGCCAGTGGTGTGGCTTGCCGACCTGTTCATAAAGATACCGGTAAAAATGCAGCGGCACTTCTCGCGCACGCATGACGGCAAGCCGCGGGCCGTGGGGAATTGGCACCCGCACCGGCGGAATTGAGTTCATTTCCAGATGTGTGATCCGGGCGATCAGGGTTGCTCGCGATGTGCCGTCAACTGTCATGTCAATCCTTGCCAGTGGCGACCGGCGTATCATTGCGACCACCCCATTCGGTCCAGGAACCATCGTAAAGACGGTTGTCCGTATGCCCGACAGACGCGAGCGCCAGAGAAATAGCCGCGGCTGTCACACCCGAACCGCAGGATGTCACCACCGGTCGGGATAAATCGATGCCGGCCTGTCCAAGCACCGCACGCAGTTCATCGACCGACAAGAACTCGCCGTCCTTTGACAAGGCGCTGGCAGGGACATTGCGCGCGCCTGGCATGTGGCCAGAGCGCATCCCCGGTCGCGGCTCGGCTTCCTCGCCCGTAAAACGCCCCGGTGAGCGTGCATCAGCGATCTGTGCGGAGCCATCGGCAACGATCTGAACCATATCGTCAAAAGTCGCGACCAGCTCGGCTGCATTCAGCACATCGAAATAGCTCGGCGCGACACGTGTCGGCTCGTTGGTTATCCGCCGCCCCTCGGCCTTCCATCCGTCAAAGCCGCCGTCCAGCACGAAGACATTGCTGGCCCCCATCAGACGAAACATCCACCAGACCCGTGGAGCGGAAAAAAAGCCCGGACCGTCGTAGACAACAATCGTATCGTCCGCGCTGATCCCCATCGAAGATACAAACTGGCCAAATTGCTGAGGCTGGGGAAGTGTATGCGGAAGGGTAGCAGAAGGATCGACCACCAGATCCTGATCGAAAAACACCGCCCCAGGAATATGGCCGGCTTCATACTCGGCACGCGCATCCCGCTTGTGGGCCGGCAGGTACCAGGAGCCGTCAACAATCGACAGCCCCGGCTCATCAAGCTTCGCCTCCAGCCATTCCGCAGATACGACAAACGGGCTTTTGCTCATGCGACGGTCCTCTTTCAGTTTGCCGGTATTGATCCGAAGCGCAGCCGGAAGCGTCGATTTTCTCGACCCTTCTTTTCGATCTTTCCGATGTGTATCTCACCAATTTCCGCCGTGGAGCGGACATGCGTGCCGCCGCATGGCTGGCTGTCAATGCTGCTATCCTGCCCAATCCCGACCAGTTGAATGCGACCAGCGCCGACAGGCGGCCGCACGTTCTTCGATTTTACCAGAGAGGGGTTGGCAACAAGCTCTTCATCGGTGATCCATGTCGTGAACACCGGATGATCAGCTCGCACCAGTTCCATCATCCGCTCCGTCACGTCTTCCTTGGTAACGCTGGCGTCAGGAATGTCGAAATCGACGCGGCTGTCATCCTCACTCACCGAGGCGCCGGTGATGGGATAAGAGCAAACCACACTCAACAGGTGGCAGGCCGTGTGCATCCGCATCAGCTTGTGACGACGTTCCCAATCAATGGTCGCCGTTACAGTCTCGCCAACTTCCGGCACAGGCTGGTCCGCCTGCAGGACATGAATGATATCTGCCTTGGTCTCGCCATTCACAGTCGCTGCAATCGCAATCTTCGTGCCGTCAGCGCGTTCGAGAAACCCGGTATCGCCAGGCTGTCCGCCCGAAGTGGCATAAAACACGGTGCGGTCGAGGATGATCCCGCCGCGATCATTGATCGCGATCACCGTTGCCGGGGTCGAGGTCAGATAGGCGTCGTCACGAAACAGGGGCAGGGTTTTCGCGCTCATCAAACCACCTCGTACGGCACATTGATATCGACTTGCTTTTCCATCCAGTCCGGAACCGGCAAGCTCTTCTCGCGCAGGAATTTGGGATTGAACAGCTTTGACTGATAGCGGGTGCCGTAATCGCAAAGAATCGTCACGATCGTGTGGCCCGGACCAAGATCCTTCGCCAGACGTATCGCACCCGCAATGTTGATGCCGGTTGAACCGCCAAGGCACAACCCCTCTTCCTGGACGAGGTCGAACAGGATCGGCAATGCTTCAGCATCAGGAACCTGATAGGAAAAATCGGGCGTGAACCCGTCCAGATTGGCGGTAATCCGTCCCTGCCCGATGCCTTCCGTGATCGAAGAACCGTCAGAGGCAAGATGGCCGGTCGTGTAGAAGCTGTGCAGCGCTGCACCGAGCGGGTCGGCCAGCGCGATCTTCACATCCTTGCTGTGCTCGCGCAGCCCTGCTGCAACGCCCGCCAGCGTTCCGCCGCTGCCAACCGCCGCAACGAAACCATGCACCTTGCCATCGGTCTGCTTCCAGATTTCCTGTGCAGTGCTGACCGCATGACCATCGCGGTTTGCAACATTGTCGAACTGGTTGGCCCAGATCGCGCCGTTCGGCTCAGTCTTTGCCAGTTGCGCGGCAAGCCTTCCGGATAGTTTCACATAATTGTTGGGGTTCTTGTACGGCACCGCCGGCACTTCGATCAGTTCTGCGCCCAGCAGCCGCAAGGCATCCTTCTTTTCCTGGCTTTGCGTGTCAGGGATAATGATGACAGTGCGATAGCCCAGCGCCTTCGCCACCAGCGTCAGGCCGATCCCGGTGTTCCCAGCCGTGCCTTCGACAATCACGCCGCCGGGGCGCAGAAGGCCCCTCTTCTCCGCATCGCGGATGATGTACAGCCCCGCCCGATCCTTTACCGACTGTCCCGGATTCATGAACTCGGCCTTGCCGAGGATCTCGCATCCGGTCTCTTCGGAAGCACGCTTGAGACGGATCAACGGCGTATTGCCAATTGCATCTAGAACAGAACCTGCCATGGAAACGCCCTTCATCATCAATCGGCGACAAGCCTAGAAACGCACTGTGCCTCTTTCAAGACAGCTTTCATCTCCAAGGGCATATTTGCGTGCCCAAAGCGGCGCAAGGCCAAACCAGCTTTCTATTCAGGTGAAAGCGGAATAGAAATTCTCGACATGACGGAGTTTTGGGGGGATCTGGCCATGCTGCGAACAACGATCATCGTCGTTTCTATAATTGTGGTTGCACTTGGCGTCCTTTTTGTCAGCGGACCGCGTGTCAGTACGGACACCACGATTACGTTCGATGCAACTGCTATCGGGGATAACCCGCAAGACTGGCTTGCCGCAAACGAGTCGCAGGTTCCCGCCTTGCGCCCGGAACTTGCCAAGGAAATCCTCTGGGCGTTCCCCAGTTCCAAAGCCCGCACACCATTGTCCATTGTATATGTTCACGGCTTTTCCGCCTCAAAAGGTGAAATCCGGCCTGTTCCAGACGAGGTTGCAAACTCTTTTGGCGCAAATATCTTCTACACCCGCCTCACTGGCCATGGTCAGGACAGTGCAGCCATGGGTACGGCGACGCTGAAAGACTGGGTCAATGATGTTGCTGAGGCCTTGGCTATCGGTCGAGCGATTGGCGAAAAGGTCGTGGTGATCGCAACGTCGACAGGCGCACCGCTCGTCACCTTTGCACTGACAAACCCTGCCCTTTCCGAAGCTGTGGCCGGAGTCGTCTTCGTCTCCCCCAACTACGCGATTCAGGCCAGCGGCTCCTGGCTGCTGACAATGCCTTGGGGGCTCCAACTTGCCGAACTCATCACAGGCAAAGAGCGCAGCGTAACGCCAGCCCATGACATGCACGCACTATACTGGACGACGACATATCCGGTCGCAGCGCTGCCTCCAATGGCGGCCGCTGCAGAACTGGGACGCAACACCGCTGTCGAGAATATCACTGTGCCTGCGCTTTTCATTTTCTCCGATGCAGACAAGGTGGTCCGACCGGAGGTTGCGCGCCAGGTCTGGGAACGGTGGGAAGCCGCTCACGAGATGATGGTTGTCGAAAGCTCGGGCGACGGCTCCAACCACGTCATTGCCGGCGACGCCTTTTCGCCTGAAATGAACGCGCTCGTGTCGGGCCGGATAATGGAGTGGATCAAGTCGCTGCAAAAATAGATTGCAGACGATTGTGCCGGCTTTACGAGCTTGATCTTTTCTCGGGCTTGGCGTCGCGGGCAAGCAGGTAAATGATCAATCCCAGCCCCTGCATGATCACGTAGAACCAGAAAAGCGCCTCATAGGCGACGACCGGATCGCCTGGCACGGTGCTTGCCGTGACCACGCCACCGGTAGCGAATTGCATCACTCCGACACCGCCAATAGAGAAGAAGTTCAGCAAAGTCATGCCGCGACCGGTCAGGTGCGGCGGCAGATAGGCGCGTCCGTGTGCCATCAACAAGCCATAGCCTGCTCCCGTCACACCGATGATGACAAATAGCGCCGTCGTGGTGAAGACGTCGGTATGCGGATAGAACGCCAGCACCGCGACTGCGACGAGGCCGATCAGATTGCCGAAAAATGCCACCCACTTTCGTGTTCCGAACAGCGCGTCCAGTGGGCCGTAGATAAAAGCTCCCGCCACCATTGCAAGCGCCATGAAAAGCGTCACCTGGCCGATCATCAACGCATCCGCGCCATAGACGTCCGCCAGATATGGGCCAGCCCACAAGCCGCGGATTCCGACGGCAGCCACGGAATGCAGCGCCATGATCGGCAAGATCGGCCACAACACCTTCAACTTGAACAATTCGATATAGGCACCAAATCCGCTGTCCAGCTGATCGCTGTCATGTCGTTCCGGATCACGCAGCAGCAGCAGCACAGCCAGCGCGGTCACCACGGTCACGCCACCTAACGCCAGCATGACGACACGCCAACCAAAGGCCTCGGCAGCCGCTGCCAGTGGCGAGGCACCGATCACATTGCCAAGCGAACCAAAGCCCACCAGCCACGATACGAGAATGGCGAGTCTGGCAGGCGAATACATGCGCGCGAAGATGAAGGCGGCGGCCATCAGAACCGGCGCACAACCGATGCCGATCAGCGTCATTGCCGCGATTACCATCCACGGCTGCGTGGCGCCTGCAAAAAGGAGTGCCCCGCCGCCACCGCCAAGTGCCAGCAGCACGGCTGCCGTGCGCTTGGGGCCATAGCGGTCAAGACAGACACCGATCGCGAACTGCGACACGGCAAACGCGATGAAATACGCACCGGATGCGGCCGAAAGGTCTCCTTTCGTCGCGCCGAGCTCGTCAATCAGAAACGGGGTAAGTACCGCCATGAAAGAGCGGTAGAATTGCGAAAGCACATAGGCAATTGCAAGCGCTGCGAGTCCGGCCATGAAGCGTTTCCTGTTTCATAAGTCTTGGGCCAGTCTCGCACCCTACAGGAAACGCCTTAGTGCATCCCGCCAGCCCATGCAATTGGGCCAGCGGGGCAATTGTTTACGCCGCCTTGCGGCCACCTTGCGGCTTGCGGCGGCCGTGGAACGGCTTCTTGCCAGCGGGTTTGCCAGCAAACTGGCGATCGCCGCCGGGCTTGCCGCCAAAGCGCTTCGGCTTGCCCTGGCGCGGACGGTTGTCGTTGCGATCGTCATTGGCGGCCACACTGCGCGGCTCGTTGGGGTCGCGCTTCACCGGCGCTGGATCCGGCTGGTCCAGATAAGATGCCGTTACAGGCAGCTTCATGCGGATCACGCGTTCCACCTGGCGCAACTTGCTTGCCTCTTCCGGGTCGCACAGCGTGATGGCTATGCCGTCTGCACCGTTGCGACCGGTACGGCCGATCCGGTGGACATAGCTTTCGGCCTCGTCCGGAAGGTCGAAGTTGACGACATGGCTGATGCCGGGAACGTCGATGCCGCGTGCGGCGATGTCGGTTGCCACCAGAATGCGCACGGTTCCGTCCCGGAACCCGTTGAGTGCCTTCTGACGGGCGTTCTGCGACTTGTTGCCGTGGATGACTGCAGCCTCAAAACCATCACGCTCCAGATCGCGGGTGACGCGGTCTGCGCCGTGCTTGGTGCGCGCAAAGATGATGACCGAGGACATCGCCTTGTCAGCCAGCATTTCCGACAGCAGCTTCCGCTTCTGCTTGGTGCGCGCCATGATCACGCTCTGCACGATCTCGCCGGCCGTCGTGCTCTGTGGCGCAACTTCGACGCGCGCAGGCGACTTCAACAGATCACCGGCCAGCTTTTCGATCTCGGCAGGCATGGTCGCGGAAAACAGTGCTGTCTGGCGCTCCTTGTGTGTTGCCTTTGCGATGCGGCGCACGTCATGGATGAAGCCCATGTCGAGCATGCGGTCGGCTTCGTCCAACACCAGCCAGCGGGTTTCAGCCAGGCTGATTTCGCCTTCCCGCACCAGGTCGGTCAAGCGACCCGGCGTAGCGATCAGCACATCGACGCCAGGGGCCATCTTTTTCACCTGGGAAAAGCGCGACACGCCGCCCAGTACAAGTGCAGTCGAGATGTGAAGGCCCTTCGACATCGCGCGGATTTCTTCTTCGATCTGGACTGCCAGTTCACGGGTCGGCGCCAGGATCAGCGCACGGCAGGTGCGAGCGACGCGCTTGGTGCCGATGCCGACGATCTTGGCAAGAATCGGCAGACTGAAAGCCACCGTCTTGCCAGAACCGGTCTGGGCGATACCGAGAATGTCGCGGCCTTCCATCTGCGCCGGGATCGACTGCTGCTGGATCGGCTTGGGCGATGTGTAGCCCATGGCATGGGTTGCCTTGAGCAAGGGGCCAGAAATGCCGAGTGCTGCGAAGCCCTCAAGGCTGGCGTCAACCGCAGCGGAGTTATTTTCGTTGGTCAAATTGTCTTCTCTTTCGCGACCAGCCCATCAGGGGCGGTCACAATAAAAATGCACGGCAGAGCGCAAGCTGCCGCAGCGTGTTCATTCATGGGCGACAAGACGGAGGACTTTCGTCCGCTCGGCTGCGCTGTCGTGCCCGCACGCCGTTCGCGGCGGGGCTCTTTCACACACCGGACCCTTTTGCAGGATCACGCGGGAAAGTTAGACGCAACCAGTCCGTATCAATGGAAAGCCGGCAAATCCGGCCCATGCGTCTCGTATCGAGCCATATGGGGTAGTTTGCGATCAGATGCAAACGATTATTTGTGCGGCGCAGCAAGACTATAAGCTGGCTCGTTCCGCCAGCTGCCGCAATTTCAGCACGGTATTCCAGTTGCGCGCCGTGTTCGGAACGCCCAAACCCTTATCGAATTTTTCCGCCAGCTTCGATCGCCCGAAACCGTTCGGCGTGTGCAGATAGGCCACCTGCCCCACGACAGCGATGCGCTCACCATCGACAGCGAAGGTGCGCAGCGCCTCCACTGCGCCTTCGTCGGGCTCTCGCTCCAGCACTGCCGCGTGCAGCAGGTTTCCGGGCTCAACGGCGTCAGCAAATGGATTCGCCGCGATCAGGGCATCCCATTCCGGAAGCGTCCGTGCGTAGATCGCCTTCTCGAACCCGAACTCGGTGCTGCAGATCGAAGCGACTTGCTCAAGCATCGTCGCACGCGCAAGAGCGGTGCTCAAAATCGCATTTCCGCTGTTGATATACGTCGCGACATTGGCAAAGCCAGCTTCACCCAACTTCTCGCGAAGAGGCCCTGTCGGCAATTGCGTCTTGCCGCCGACACCGCGAAAAAGGAGGATGTAAACCGTCTTGCTCAGATGATCAGCCCTGCGAGCACTTCATTGTCTGTAATATCCTGATAAGCCCAGCCGCCGTCCGCGAAGCGTTTACGAAGAACGTCGAAATTCTTGGCATTCCTTGTTTCGATCCCGATCAAGACGGAACCGAAATTTCGCGCCGATTTCTTCAGATATTCGAAGCGGGCGATGTCATCCTCCGGCCCGAGCAGTCCGAGAAAGTCGCGCAATGCCCCAGGGCGCTGGGGAAAGCGGAAAACAAAATACTTCTTCAATCCATCATAACGCAGCGCCCGCTCTTTGACATCGGGCAGACGCTCGAAGTCGAAGTTTCCGCCGGTGACAACCAGCACGATGGTCTTGCCCTTCAGATCCTTCCGGGCAAAATCCTTGAGCGTATCGATGGCCAGCGCACCGGCCGGCTCCAGCACGATACCTTCGACATTCAACAACTCGATCATCGTGGCGCAGAGGCGGTTTTCAGGGATCAACTTCACCTGATCTTCGCGGAAATGCTTGAGGAGACGGAAATTCTCCTTGCCGATTTCGCCCACTGCCGCGCCGTCAACGAAGTTGTCGACATTATCCAGCTTGATCCGCTTGCCCGCAGCAAGACTGCGACTGAAGCTGGCAGCTCCTGCCGGCTCGGCAAAAACGAACTGCGTCTCAGCCTTGGTCTCTGCAAAATAACGCGTGATTCCGGCTGCCAGCCCCCCTCCCCCGACCGGCAGGATCATCAGATCGGGCATCAGGCCGCGCGGCATCTGCGCGACGATCTCGGCAGCCACGGTCGCCTGCCCTTCGATGATATCCTTGTCATCAAAAGGTGGCACCATCAGCCCATTGCTTTCGAACGCGAAATTCTGCGCTGCGCGATAGCAGTCATCGAAAAAGTCTCCGACAAGGCGGATTTCCACCATGTCGCCGCCGAACATCCGCGTCTTGTCGATTTTCTGCTGCGGCGTCGTCACCGGCATGAAAACCACACCGCGCTTGCCCAGATGGCGGCACACCCAGGCAAAGCCCTGCGCGTGATTGCCAGCCGATGCGCAGACGAACAGGCTTGCACTATCGTCAGCGGCCAGTGTCTTGCGGAAGAAGTTAAATGCGCCACGTATCTTGTAGGATCGAACCGGAGAAAGATCCTCGCGCTTGAGGAATATCCTGGCACCGTATTTGCGCGACAGATAATCGTTCAATTGCAACGGCGTGGCAGGAAAAAGCGCGCGGAGGGCTTCCTGAGCCCGTGAGACATCCGCGGGAAAGCCGGTCATAAGTGAGTCTCCTTGTTGACGTCGCTATCGCACAATCTCGGCTATAAAACCACACGCCGTAGACAAGTGACCCGCATTCAACCTATCGTGGCGCTCAACTTCGCCTTCCGCCGGAGACGTCCTCTTTGCTGCTATCTGTTCCTCGTATTGCAGCGCTGCTTCTACCGCTCGCCCTGATCGCGGGTTGCGCCGGTGGAGAGAGCCACAAGATGCTCGGCATCGCCCAAGCCCAACCCCAGGAAATAGCGGCAACTCATTCCATACTCGTTGTGACGACTCGTGAAGCCGCCACAGATCGCAGCGAAGTTTTCAGCGGTGCGCGGGGTGACGGCCTCAGCTTCGCGCGGGTCGACGTCACGGTTCCCGCCGTGCACGAAAAGGGCCGGCTGGAAAAGCCGCGTAGCGGACAGAAGCGGGATGCAGCTCAGCATTTTGCGGCTTCTGAGATCGCTTTGTTTCCGCGCCAGCAAGGTTTCGCCACGACACTGCGCGAACGCATTGCGCGTACCGGCGGGCGGGCGCTTGTCTTCGTCCACGGCTACCGCACGCCTTTCGACGGATCCGTCTACCGAACCGCTCAGATCGTGCATGATTCTGGCTATACTGGCACGCCAGTGCTGTTTTCCTGGGCTTCGACCGGGCGCACAGTCGACTATATCTACGACAACAACTCTGCCACGGTCGCACGCGACGGGCTGGAGAAAACGCTGCGCATGCTGCGTGAAAACGGCGCCACCCGCATCGATATCATCGCCCATTCGATGGGCAACTGGCTAACGATGGAAGCACTGCGCCAGACCGCCATCGGTGACGGGCGTGAGGTGATGTCGAAACTGGGTGACGTCATCCTGGCTTCGCCCGATGTCGACATCGACGTGTTCAAGAGCCAAATTCAGCGGATTGGAAAGCAAAACAATCAGTTCGTCGTGCTGGTGTCGCGCGACGATCGTGCTCTCCAGGTTTCATCAATCATCGCAGGCAACCGGCCACGGGTCGGAGACTATGACAAGGACGGCGACCTGGCGGCACTGGGAGTGACGGTGGTCGATATTTCTGGTCTTTCCAGCGGTGACCGTCTCAACCACGCTCGCTTTGCAGATAATCCGGTTTTCATCCAGCTTCTTGGACAAAGGCTGAATGACGGCAATGATTTTGGCGACGAGAACATAATTTCGCAACGAATTGGCGGCCTGACGCGTGGAATTGGCCAAACCATCGGCAGCGCCGCGGAGATCATCATCACCACGCCATTCGAGGTGATGAGCGTAGTGGTACGCCAATAATCTGTTGGCGTCGCAATTCTGCCGCACCCGAACGCATTAACTCTGCATTACCTGATCATTGTGGGCATAGAGCATAACGATGCAGACACAACGATCTAGCTTCATACGCGCAAGTGCCGCTCTGATGGTCATAGGCTTGATCGCGCTTACGGGCATCGTTGGCACAACCGTCATGCTGGTCGATCGAGCTCAGCGTGACTTCAACGTGATTATCGCGGAGCGAGATCTTCGGATAGCAACGACGGGTCTGCGCATACTCCTGCACGAATTGGAGTCGAGTCAGCGCGGCTTTCTTCTTACCGAGGACGAGGCATATCTGCTGCCTTACAATGAGGCCTACGGTCGCGTTGTCCCGGCCATCTCGCAAATTCTCGAATCCATCAGCATTCACCCCGAATACCGGTCGCGAATGGAGGAACTGTCTGCTGACCTGACCAGAAAGATCGAAGAGATGCAACGAACCATCGATCTGGTCCGTGACGGACGTCGGGACGAGGCGATCCAGATCGTTTCCACGGATCACGGCAAGGAGATCATGGACCAGGCGCGCACATTGCTGCGCGAAATCGTGCGATCTTCCGATGAGGGTCTCACAGAGGGCGTTGAGGAACAACGCCGAAGCGCCGGCATGCTGCATCTTATTGCGATAGTCGGTGGCGTCATCATTATCGCCGTCGTCGGCGGCTCGGTGTGGATGGCACTAAGATATACAAGAGACCTGCTGACGGCGCGCTCGGAGGTCGAAGCGCTGAATGAAGGGCTAGAGCAGCGGGTGGCGAAACGGACGCATGACCTGATCCGCGCGAATGAGGAAGTCCAGCGCTTTGCCTATATCGTGACGCACGACTTGCGCGCGCCACTTGTCAACATCATGGGCTTCACCAGTGAGCTCAACGAAACGATGAAGTCGATACAGGCCTATGTCCTGGCGGATGGCGATCAGCTCACCGAGCATCAGATTACAGAAGCACGAACCGCCGCGTCCGAAGACCTGCCGGAGGCAATCGGCTTCATTCGCAAATCAACCCGCAAGATGGACAGCCTCATCAATGCGATCCTGAAGATTTCACGAGAGGGCAAGCGCCCGCTCAAGCCGGAAACCATCGATCTGGAAGCGCTGCTTGAAGCGAACCTGGCAACGATCCAGCACCAGGTCATCGAGAACCATGGGACGACGACGTTGAATGTCCACGCGCCAGACATCATTTCAGATCGGATGTCGCTGGATCAGTTCTTCGGCAATCTTCTCGACAATGCGATCAAATACAGGTCGCCAAGCCGTCCTATCGCGATCAAGATTACAGCGGATCGCGCGCCGGGACGGCAGATACGCATCGCGGTATCCGACAACGGGCGCGGCATCCCGGAAGCCGACCATCAACGCGTTTTCGATCTTTTCCGGCGCTCGGGTCAGCAAGACCAGCAGGGCGAAGGAATCGGTCTGGCGCATGTACGGACACTGACCCGAAGCCTGGGTGGCGACATCACCCTTTCGTCAGCGGAAGGCGAAGGAACGACTTTTACAATAACTTTGCCTATTGATGTGCGAACAGTCGTGAGGACCATGGATAATGAACAAGTCTAAACCGGTTACGATCGTGATGATCGAGGACGACGAGGGCCACGCGCGGCTGATCGAAAAGAATATTCGCCGCGCCGGCGTGAACAATGAGATTGCCGCATTCACGAACGGTACGGATGCACTCAAGTTCTTGCTGGGTGCGAATGGATCGGGCGAAGACAGCGCGGGGCGCCAGCTTTTGGTGCTTCTCGATTTGAACCTGCCCGACATGACAGGCGCGTCGATCCTGGAAAAAGTGAAGAACAATCCGCACACGCGGCTTTCGCCGGTCGTTGTGCTGACGACGACCGACGATGAGCGGGAGATCCAGCGCTGCTACGACCTCGGCGCCAACGTCTACATCACCAAGCCTGTAGACTATGACAGCTTTGCCAATGCCATTCGTCAGCTTGGCCTTTTCTTTTCGGTCATGCAGGTTCCGGAGATAGAATAACGTGCCTAGCCGGGTCATCCGTGTTCTTCAGATTGACGACGATGTCGCTTTGGCCCGCCTTGTCGAAAAAACTCTCACCCGTCGTGGGTATGCCTACGCGCATGCTACCGATGGGCCTTCCGGTTTGGAGCGCATTGCAGAAGGCGATATCAGCGTAGTCGTGCTGGATCACTTCCTCGACAATGGCACCGGCCTGTGCGTTCTGGCACAACTCAAACAAGGATCAGAAGCCCCACCCGTCGTCTATGTGACGGGCTCGCAGGAGCCTACCGTTGCCGTCGAGGCGCTGAAGGCAGGCGCCGCTGACTATGTCCTGAAGACGGTTGGCGAAGAGTTTCTGCTTCTGCTTGTCAGTGCGATTGAACAGGCCATAAAGAAGGCGCAACTCGAACGCGAAAAGGAACAAGCTGAACGCGAAGTTCGCGCCGCACGAGACCGCGCCGAAATCCTTCTTACCGAAGTCAACCATCGTGTCGCCAACAGTCTTGCGCTCGTCGCCGCGCTGGTGCGCATGCAGTCATCGGCGATCAGCGACCCCATCGCCAAGAACGCGCTGAACGAGACCCAGGCCCGCATCACGGCTATCTCCGGATTGCACCGTCGCCTCTACACATCGGACGACGTTCGGTCAGTTTCCCTCGACTCCTATCTCTCGATGCTGGTTCAGGAACTCGACACCGCCATGCGTGCCGCAGGACATCCATCGCGGATAAAGCTCGATCTCGCTCCGGTGACACTGCCGACAGACAAAGCGGTGTCAGTTGGTATGATCGTCACCGAATTGCTGACGAATGCCTATAAATACGCTTATCCTGACGGTGTTGACGGCGAAGTGCGCGTGATGATCCGCAAAGCGGAACTCGGACGCGCAACGCTTATCGTTGAGGATGATGGCATCGGCTGGGACGGCACCGGCACCCCGCAGGGCACCGGGCTTGGAACACGTATCGTTTCAGCCATGGCAATTCAGCTCGGCACCGAAATCGCCTATGGCGATGGCCGGGGCGGAACCCGCACCATGTTTGATCTGCAAATTTATGAAGATGCGTGAGCTTCCTCGCCCTCTTCGGCGACAAACAGGTCGACTTTCTCGAACTTTGTCACGTCGATCAGGCCGACATCGGAAATGCGCAGTTCAGGGATGACCACAAGCGCCAGCAGTGAGTGCTGCATGTAGGCGTTGTTGAGGGTGCAGCCCATATCCTGCATTGCGCCCACGAGCTTTGCCGCCTTAGCTGCCACCACCTCGGCGCGCTCGTCTGACATCAGGCCCGCGACGGGAAGCTCAACCAGAGCCAGTTCCTTGCCTTCGGAAAATAGCACAACGCCACCTCCGATCTCGCCGAGCCGGTTGGCTGCGAGCGCCATGTCGCGCTTGTTGGTTCCAACGACAATCATGTGATGAGCATCATGCGCAACAGTCGAGGCCAGCGCACAGTCCTTCATGTAGCCGAAGCCTGACACAAAGCAGTTTGTCACGCCACCGGTCCCGCAATGGCGCTCCACCACCGCGATCTGGCAGACATCATTTTCGCGATCCATGGCGACGAGGCCATCTTCGACGCCGAGATCCGCCTCAAGCGCACGCGTCGGAGCCTGATTCTCGATCACCCCGATGACACGCACCCGTACCTCGTTGGCACCTTCCGGCGCGGGAATGTCAAAATCCTCCGCTCCGAGTTTTTTGCCAAGCTTGACTGTCTTCTTGACTGCGGCAGGGTAATCATATGGCGGAACGTCGACTTCCAGCTTGCCTGCCTTGGCCAGCCGTACCCCGCGACCATAGACTTCGTCCACAGTCAGCTGCGCCAAATCCGAAACGATCAGGAAATCCGCCAGTCGACCTGGAGCAATCGAACCAAGTTCGCGCTCCATCTTGAAATGCTGCGCCGTGTTGATCGTCGCCATCTGGATGGCCGTCACAGGCTTCAAGCCCTGGGCAATGGCGTGCCGCACCACGCGATCCATATGCCCGTCTTCCACAAGCGTGCCAGAGTGGCTGTCATCCGTGCACAGGATGAAATTGCGCGGATCCAATCCCTGCTCGGTCACTGCCTTGATCTGACTTGCAACATCATACCAGGCCGACCCGAGGCGCAGCATCGCCTTCATGCCCTGACGCACGCGAGCAATCGCATCTTCCATCGCCGTGCCTTCATGGTCGTCCTCCGGTCCGGCTGCGACATAACCATGAAAAGGCAGACCAAGATTCCGCGAGGCGTAGTGACCCCCGACCGTTTTTCCGGCCTTCATCGTCGCGGCGATTTCGGCAACCATCAGCTGATCGTTGGCCACGACGCCAGGGAAGTTCATCACCTCGCCGAGCCCGACGATGTTTTCCCATGTCATCGCCTCCCTGACGTCTTCCGCCGTCAACACAGCGCCTCCATTCTCCAGCCCCGGAGCGGAAGGCACGCAAGATGGCATCTGGACATGGACGTTGACGGGCATCGCCAATGCCTCGTCATGCATCAGCCGCACCCCTTCAAGGCCAAGCACGTTGGCAATCTCATGCGGGTCGATGAACATGGTGGTCGTACCATGCGGTACGACTGCACGCACAAACTCCGTCACCGTGACCATGCCGCTTTCGACATGCATATGGGCGTCGCACAATCCCGGCACGAGGTAACGGCCGCCTGCGTCCACCACCTTCGTCCCCTGCCCGATTGCATGCGATGCGTTCGGGCCGCAATAGGCAAACCGTCCCTTGCTGATCGCAATATCAGTTCCTGGAATGATCTCGCCGGAATGCACATTGACCCAGCGCCCGTTTCGCACAACGAGATCTGCTGGCGCGCGCCCCATCGCGACATCAACCAGTTGCGGCGCAACCTCATCCCACGGAGCTGGACGCTTGAAGGTCGGCTTTACCTTGACGGACATCGGTGGAATCTCCTTTTCGCCAACAGTGCCACCGGACATCGTGCCTACGCAATGGCAAAGCCTGTCGACAATTTCTCGAAAGGCACGGAAACTAGTTTAGGACAAGCCAAGCTTGGTGCCGGTGGCAGGACTCGAACCCGTATGACCTTGGTCCAGGGATCTTAAGTCCTTTGCTCGATCTGGGCACAGTTTTGGTCACAAAGTAGCGAAACCGTGCCCAAACTCGCCCAAATTTCTTGCATTGAATGAGCAAGTTGGGGATGATGACGGGGTAGTTTTATAAACAATATCAACAACTTAATTACCATGGTGCGGGCGGCGGGACTCGAACCCGCATGACCTTGGTCGAGGGATTTTAAGTCCCTTGTGTCTACCATTCCACCACGCCCGCACGGCACTGCTTTTCGATGCTTTACCTAGCTTCGTCAACTGGCGTTGTTGCGAACCAGTGTGAATGCACGCTCTGTGATACGTCGCACAAAGGCAACGACCCGATCCGTCTCCGCATATTGCGGCATGTGGCCGACGCCATCCACGAGTTCCAGCTCCACACCGGAGATGCGCTCCGCGGTCGAAATCCCGTTTTTCTCGTAATCAAGGATGCGGTCCCTGGTGCCGAACAAGATGCCAACCGGAATATCGAGTTCCTCGTAGCGTGCTTCGTATCTTTCGAGATCACGACGACTGCCCACAAGATCCAGAGACGTTGCGTAAAAGTGCTCTGGGCGAAGGCCTATCATGGCTCCGCCTGCCACAGCGTAGTCGGAGGGCGGCTGCTGGGGTCCGAACACGGCATCAAGGACAATCGGGGCGTTCTTGACCGACATCGGCACCGCAATAGTGTTGGCGATCAAACGACGCTTCACGGGCGAATTGATCGCCAGAGCCTTGAACTGCGGCGGCAGATTCGGATCGAATCGTGTCAGTGGCGACAGAAGCGCCAGACCCGAAACTTTCTCAGGGTAGTCAAGCGCGGTGGCAAGAGCGATGGCACCCCCCAGAGAATGCCCGACCAGCAATGGCTTTTCGAGTTTGAGGACATCGATAAAGGCTGCAAGCTCTGACGCCTGCTCCTTAAGCGTGCCCGTGCTGTCCTTCGTTCTGGTTGAGTATCCAGAACCCGCACGGTCGAGCGCGATCAGGCGATAGCCGTCCCCAAAGTCGTCCATCAGCGGGCGCCGCAAATGGTGCAGCGTGCCACCCAGGCCATGCACCATCAGAATTGGCGGCCCCTCGCCACGATCTATATAGTGGATCTGGTTGCCGTTGACGGTGATGAAGCTGCCGATCGGCGGCACGGCGCGCTGCGCCTTGCGAGCCAGGGCACGCGTCTTCCAGGCAAGATAGGCCGCAACCATGCCCCCCGCCACCACCAGGGCGACCACAAATCCGACGATGACATTGAGCATGATCTGAACTTCCGGCTGGCAGAGTGAGCTGGCAATTTAGACCATGCCCTGACGATGACAACCTTGCTCGCCGGATCAGGCGGCGTTATGCCGAAGAAACACAGCTGCAGGAGCACTTAATTGGCTGACATCGTCACCGCTGCCATGATCGTCATTGGCGACGAAATTCTATCCGGCAGAACCAAGGACCAGAATATCGGCCACCTCGCGGACGTGATGACCGCGATCGGCGTCGATCTGAAGGAAGTACGTGTCGTCAGCGATGAGGAAGATGCTATCGTCGACGCCGTGAACGCCCTGCGCGCACGCCATACCTACGTCTTCACAACCGGCGGAATTGGGCCAACCCACGACGACATTACGGCTGAGTCGATATCGAAGGCTTTTGGCGTACCGTGCGAATATGACGAACGCGCATATGGCATGCTGGAGGCACACTACGCGGCGCGCGGCCTTGAGTTCACCGAAGCTCGAAAGCGCATGGCTCGCCTGCCACGGGGCGCAGACCACATCGACAACCCCGTCTCAGTCGCGCCCGGATTTCGTATCGGCAACGTTCACGTCATGGCGGGTGTGCCATCCATTTTTCAGGCCATGCTCGACAATGTCGTACCGAGCCTGAAAGTCGGCCAGAAGCTGCTGTCGGCTACGGTTCACTGCCCCTTTGGCGAGGGCGTCATTGGCGGCCCGCTCGCCGAGATTCAGAAGTCCTATCCAGACACGATCATCGGGTCTTATCCAAAATATCTCGACGGCTCGTTCTGGACGGAGCTGGTGGTTCGCGCTCGCTCACAAGAGACGCTGGAGCAGGCCACTGCAAGTGTCCAGGCAATGGTCGACGGGCTCGCAACAAGACAGCTCTGATCGCGTCCCACGCCGCGTTCGGAAGCGCGGCGTCAAGCGGGGTTTATCTCGCCATTGCTGTTTCGCATTGTCGTAGACACGCTCTTTCTCCAGCGTCGTGCTGCGCGTATGATCGACCCTGGTGTACGGCCCGAGCATCCAACCGCGCCGAACTCCACGGCACCGGGTTGATATTCATCAACGCGGAACCTGCATCTTTACCGCAAGTTGTTGATGGGGCGCTGACGCCCGCAAACGCGAAGTTGGAGATCGTCATGAGTTACAAGACCATTCTCGCCGTCCTCCAGAGCAAGACCGACGCGGAACGCGTGCTCGATTGCGCGCTTCATCTTGCAACGCAATTTTCCGCGCACATCATCGGCGTCCATTCCGAAGCCATCCCGATGCCGTATGTTTCACCAATGGGCTTTCCCGATACGGATTTTATCGCGACCAGTTCGCAGATCAATGAGCAGCGCACTGCGGAGATCAAGAATATCTTCGAAAGCCGAGCCCAGCGCGAAGGCATTTCATTTGAGTGGCAAGCGATGCAGAGCGTTTCCGGCGATTCCGCCATTGGCGCTGTCTCGGTCGCCCGCACTTGCGATCTCGTCATGGTTCAGCAATCGGACCCTCAGGGCGACCCGGCCTCGATGACCAATGTCGAGACATTGCTTTTTGAAAGCGGCAGGCCGGTTCTTTTTGTGCCCTACGCCATTCCGCAGCCCTCGGGGTTCAACAAGGTTCTGATTGCCTGGAACGGCACGCAGCAGGCGGCTCGGGCTGTTTTCGACGCCTTGCCTTTTATCCTGAAAGCCGAAGAGACGATCATTCTCAGCCTCGACGCGCCGGATGACGATCGCGAAAGCGCCGCCGTGGCAGGCGTTGACCTTGCTGCTACCTTGACCCGCCATGGCGCAAAGGTGGTTGTGGTCAGCCAGACCTCGGGCGGCATCGGCGCTGGTGAAGCCATCGAAAATCACATTGCCGAAACTGGCGCCAACCTGCTTGTCATGGGTGCCTACAGCCAGTCCTGGCTGAAGCAGTTCTTCTTCGGAGGGGCAACGCGTACGGTACTTAAATCGATGTCCGTTACGACCCTGATGTCGCGCTAAAAGACATCCGTTGCGACCACCGCAGGACCGGCAAGGCTCGAAACGCTGAAAACATTCACGCCACGGCGTGATCGGCCTTGCCACGACGCCACTTTAGAGGCTAATTCCGACTGCATTCCATCATTGCCAGCCGGAGTGCGTGCATGTCCCTTCCCGAAAAGGCGTTTCCCGTTTCCTGGGATCAGTTCCACCGAGACGCCCGTGCGCTCGCCTGGCGTCTGGCCGGCGTCAATGGCGACTGGAAAGCCATTGTCTGCATCACCCGCGGCGGCCTGGTTCCGGCAGCCGTAATCTCACGCGAACTGGGCATTCGCATGATTGAAACGGTGTGCGTTGCCTCCTATCACGACTATCTGGAGCAGGGTGAGCTGAAGGTCTTGAAGGACATCACCCCCGCTCTGCTGGAAGATGGCGGCGCAGGGGTTCTGATCGTCGATGACCTGACCGACACCGGTCGCACCGCAGCGATCGTCCGCGCCATGATGCCAAAAGCACATTTTGCGGCGGTCTATGCCAAGCCCAAGGGCCGTCCAATGGTCGACACCTACATCACGGAAGTCTCACAGGACACCTGGATCTATTTTCCGTGGGACATGGGCTTTACCTATCAGAAGCCGATTTCCGAAGCTGACCGGGGCTGACACACTTCCGCGCCGCTTGCGAAAGCTGCGCGAACCATGTGCGAAACTTGCAAAGGCGGCGCTTCGGGGCCGCCTTTTTGCTTCAAAAGCCCGTTTCCTTCACATTTTCTCCTTTATTTCATGGCTATAAGGTCCAATATTGATAAGGCGGCAAAATATTAGAGGGTGATTTTCGGTTCATGTTTCCTTCCTATCGTAAACGCAAGCAGTGGATGGAGCGTGTCAGGCGCCTGTTCGGTGGCATGCCCTGTCGTGTACAGGTCGCCGCCCTGCCCTGGCGTGTACGCGAGGACGGCAGCTACGAAATCATGCTTGTGACCAGCCGGGGCACCGGACGCTGGGTCGTACCGAAGGGATGGCCTGAAAAGCGCGAGCAGCCTTATGAAGCAGCGGCGCGCGAGGCAGCTGAAGAGGCCGGCATATCTGGACCAATCTCGCAGCGCGATCTGGGGCGGTTCTACTACAACAAGATTTTTCGTTCCGGCATGGAGTGGCGCTGCGAGGTGCATGTCTTCCCCATGCAGGTCGAGAACGTTGCCGATAAGTGGCCCGAACGCAAGAAGCGCACACGCCAGTGGTTCAGCCCGCAGGAGGCGTCTGCACTCGTGCGCGAGAAGGATCTGGCCGAACTCATCGCTGGCTTCGTGGGCAATCCACGACAATTTGCCTTGTAATCATCCTTCGAGCTTGTGATCGCCTAGCGCATTCCCTAAGCGATGCCCGGATTGGGCACACGCCCGCAGCAGGGACTGCTCATGACCGACACCGCTAAACAGTTCAAGGAAACGCTCGACAAGGATCTCGGCAAATTTGTCGTGGTCGGCGAAGCGACAAGCTCCATTGCCCGCGTTCTGGTAGCGCCGGGTCTGGGCCTGTTGTTTCTGGCGCTGTCCGCCATCATCGCTTCGTTCTTTGTCATGGGCGAACCCGGCTCCGTCGTCATCATCGCGGCGGCCGCCATCGGCGGCTACATGGCTCTCAACATCGGCGCCAATGACGTTGCCAACAATGTCGGGCCAGCGGTTGGTGCGAAGGCTCTGACCATGGGCGGCGCATTGGCGATCGCCGCTGTCTTCGAAAGCTCCGGTGCGCTGATTGCTGGCGCCGAAGTGATGGAGACCGTCGCCAGCGGCATCGTGGACCCGGCGGCTGTCCACACCAGTTGGGCATTCATCTCTTTGATGCTGGCGGCGCTCATCTCCTCTGCGCTTTGGGTGAATCTTGCCACATGGATCGGCGCGCCGGTTTCTACCACTCATGCCGTTGTCGGTGGTGTTGTCGGCTCCGGGGCGGCTGCGGCGGGTGTGGCTGCCGTGCAGTGGAGCATGCTTGGGAACATCGCGGCAAGCTGGGTGATCTCGCCGGTTCTGGGCGGCCTGGTCGCGGCTCTCTTTCTATGGTTCATCAAATCCGCAATCATCTATCAGGATGACAAGATCGCCGCCGCCCGACGTTGGGTGCCCTTCCTGGTCGCCGTTATGGCAGGTGCCTTCACCGCCTATCTGGCGACAAAAGGCCTGTCGCGCGTCATCGACCTCAGTGGACTTCAGATTGGCATATGCGGCATCACGGTTTTTGTCGTTGTCTGGCTATGGTCCAGAGCGAGCGTCAAACGCCAGTCAATCGGGATTGAGAACCGTAACCAGTCCCTGCGCAAACTCTTTCGCCTGCCCCTCATCTGTTCAGCCGCGCTCCTCTCCTTTGCGCATGGCGCAAACGATGTTGCCAATGCGATTGGGCCCCTGGCCGCGATCGTCAATGCAGCGGGCGGCGGCAGCGCCGATGGTAGCTTCGGCATCCCGCTATGGGTCATGGTGATTGGAGCGGCAGGCATATCTGTCGGCCTTGTTCTGTTTGGCCCCAAACTGATCCGGATGGTTGGCGAGCAGATCACCAAACTCAACCCGATGCGCGCATTTTGCGTGGCGCTCTCAGCGGCTATTACCGTCATTGTAGCCTCATGGTTTGGTCTGCCGGTTTCATCCACTCACATCGCCGTCGGCGCAGTCTTCGGCGTTGGCTTCTTTCGCGAATGGTACACGGCAAATTCGTCGCGCCGCCGCAGCTATCTGGAGCGCAAGATCGAACGGACCCGTGCTGAACGTGTCAATGCGCCCGAGCAGGACGAAATAGTCGCCGAGGATGATGGCGAGGAAAAGCTGCCGCCGATTTCGCGCGAAGAAATCGCGCGTCGCAAACTGGTGCGGCGCGCGCACGTAACGACCATCGGAACTGCGTGGGTCATCACGGTTCCCGCATCAGCTGGCCTTGCCGCGCTGGTTTTCTATCTCCTCGACGCGCTGGCCTGAAATCTGCCGGCCTGTCGCTGGCAGGCCGGCCTACACTGAAAAATTTCTTCTCCCCGATATCCACAGTGCTGCACACAACATATTGGGGTCCCGCAGCTTCGCCAAACGAGGTCTTGACGCAACCTGTCGAGTCGTTTTTTATGAGCCATGCGCTCGGCCTTCGAGCGTGTCAGGCGGGTGTTTGACCTGACCGATTTTCCAGTTGTTTGTGTTTTGAGGGTCGTACCGACTGCTGCGGCAGCGGTGACTGATTGCGTCTGGCCTTGAAACCATTGCAGGCAAGAGCCCGGAGAAAAATCAGGGTAAATCGCACGTTAACACAACATTTAGTGTTTGCGACGAAGATGGGCCCCATATAGAGTATGATTATTCGCAACATGGTTTGCCGGTAAAGAGTCACGATCAAGGCGTATCCGTTCGCTTTTTTCGTCCCGTCGCAGCTCGAGAGGGCTTTGCGGGGGAAAAATCACACCGGCCCGGAAACGTCGTGTCACGAGGGAAGCGACGGTTTGAGGGCCATTTGTCAGGAGGCTTTGTGAAACGCCGCGCGTTTCCTGCCAATCGGCACTATATTTAGGGACTATAGGGACAAAAAAGATGCGCATCTCACGTCGTTTCACCAAGCAGGGGCAATCCGCCTACGCAGAGATTCCGTTCCGCAAGGCAACGAGCGAGATCAAGAATCCGGACGGCTCTATCGTGTTCCGTCTGGCCGACATCGACGTCCCGGCACAGTTCTCCCAGGTCGCGGCTGACATTCTGGCGCAGAAATATTTCCGCAAGGCCGGCGTCCCTGCCCGTCTGAAGAAAGTCGAGGAAAACGATGTCCCTTCGTTCCTCTGGCGTTCGGTTGCCGACGAGGCAGCGCTTTCAGAATTGTCCGAAGACGAGCGTTATGGTTCGGAGACTGATGCGCGTCAGGTCTTCGATCGCCTCGCTGGCACCTGGACCTATTGGGGCTGGAAGGGCGGTTATTTTGGTTCCGAGGAAGACGCCCTCACCTTCCGCGACGAACTCGCCTACATGCTCGCGACCCAGCGCGTCGCACCAAATTCGCCGCAGTGGTTCAACACCGGCCTGCACTGGGCCTATGGCATCGATGGTCCCGGCCAGGGCCATTATTACGTTGACCCGTTCACCGGCAAGCTGACCAAGTCCACGTCGGCCTACGAACATCCGCAGCCGCACGCCTGTTTCATCCAGTCGGTTGCCGACGACCTCGTCAACGAGGGCGGCATCATGGATTTGTGGGTGCGTGAAGCGCGCCTGTTCAAATATGGCTCGGGCACCGGCTCCAACTTCTCGCATTTGCGCGGCGAAGGCGAAAAGCTTTCGGGCGGCGGCAAGTCGTCGGGCCTGATGAGCTTCCTCAAGATCGGCGACCGTGCAGCGGGCGCGATCAAGTCCGGCGGCACCACGCGCCGCGCCGCCAAGATGGTCGTGGTCGACGCCGACCATCCGGACATCGAGGCCTATATCGACTGGAAGGTGAACGAGGAGCAGAAGGTCGCCGCTCTCGTGACCGGCTCCAAGATCGTCAAGCAGCACCTCAGCGCCATCATGAAGGCCTGCATCAACTGCGAAGCCGACAATGACGACTGCTTCGACCCTGCCAAGAACCCGGCGCTGAAGCGCGAGATCCGCGCTGCCAAGAAGAACCAGGTTCCGGAGAACTACGTCAAGCGCGTCATCCAGTTCGCCAAGCAGGGCTACACCAGCCTTGAGTTCAACACCTACGACACCGACTGGGATTCAGAAGCCTACCTCACCGTTTCGGGCCAGAACTCCAACAACTCCGTCTCGTTGCAGGACAACTTCCTGCGCGCCGTGGAAGAGGATGGCGACTGGCACCTGACAGCGCGCAAGGACGGCTCCGTCCTCAAGACGCTCAAGGCACGCGATCTGTGGGAGAAGATCGGCTACGCTGCATGGGCGTCCGCAGATCCGGGCCTGCATTTCAACACTACGATGAACGACTGGCACACCTGCGTGTCCGCTGGCGCTATCCGCGCGTCGAACCCGTGCTCGGAATACATGTTCCTTGACGACACGGCCTGCAACCTCGCGTCGATCAACCTGTTGACCTACCGCAACGCCGACGGCACCATCGACATCGAAGCCTATGAGCACACTGTCCGCCTCTGGACCATCGTGCTCGAGATTTCCGTGATGATGGCGCAGTTCCCGTCGTGGAAGATCGCCAAGCTGTCCTACGAGTACCGCACCCTCGGCCTCGGCTTCGCCAATATTGGCGGCCTGCTGATGACCTCCGGCATTCCCTACGACTCCGACGAAGGCCGCGGCATCTGTGCGGCTCTCACCGCAATCATGACCGGCGTTGCCTATTCGACTTCGGCAGAGATGGCATCCGAACTTGGCGCGTTCCCGGAGTACCCGGCAAACGCACTGCATATGCTGCGCGTCATGCGCAATCATCGTCGTGCGGCCTATGGCGAGACTGACGGCTACGAAAAGCTGTCCGTCGCCCCGGTCCCGCTCAACGAGGAGCACGTCGCCCAGAAGGAACTGGTCGAGCATGCTCGCGCAGCTTGGGACAAGGCGCTCGATCTCGGCGCCGAATATGGCTACCGCAATGCGCAGGCCACCGTTATCGCGCCGACCGGCACCATCGGCCTCGTCATGGATTGCGACACCACCGGCATCGAGCCAGACTTCGCGCTGGTGAAGTTCAAGAAGCTTGCCGGCGGCGGCTACTTCAAGATCATCAACCGCGCCGTTCCCGAAGCGCTGCGCACGCTCGGCTATTCGGAAAGCCAGATTGCCGAGATCGAGGCCTACGCTGTTGGCCACGGCAATCTCAACCAGGCCCCAGGCGTCAACCCTGGTTCGCTCAAGGCCAAGGGCTTCACCGACGAGAAGATCGAAGCACTCAACGCTGCGATGGGCTCGGCCTTCGACATCAAGTTCGTGTTCAACCAGTGGACGCTTGGCGCCGACTGGCTGAAGGAAAACTTCGGCTTTACCGACGAGCAGCTCAACGACTTCTCGTTCGAGATCCTACCCGCCCTCGGCTTCTCGAAGAAGGACATCGAGGCCGCGAACATCCACGTCTGCGGCGCGATGACGCTCGAAGGCACACCATTCCTCAAGGACGAGCATCTGCCCGTCTTCGATTGCGCCAATCCGTGCGGCAAGATCGGCAAGCGCTACCTCTCCGTCGAAAGCCACATCCGCATGATGGCTGCGGCCCAGCCGTTCATCTCGGGCGCGATCTCCAAGACGATCAACATGCCCAACGATGCGACCGTGGAGGACTGCAAGGACGCCTACATGCTGTCGTGGAAGCTGGCGCTGAAAGCCAACGCGCTTTATCGCGACGGCTCCAAGCTCAGCCAGCCGCTCAACGCCTCGCTGATTTCCGATGACGAAGACGAGGTGGACGACGTTCTCGAGGAACTCGCCGCGGCGCCTGCAGCGGTCAAAGCCCTCAGCGTCAGCGAAAAGATCGTGGAGCGCATCGTCGAGAAGGTTGTGCGGGACCGCGAGCGTCTGCCGAACCGCCGCAAGGGGTACACCCAGAAGGCCGTCATCGGTGGTCACAAGGTTTATCTGCGCACCGGTGAGTTCGACGATGGCCGCCTCGGCGAAATCTTCATCGACATGCACAAGGAAGGCGCTGCCTTCCGCGCAATGATGAACAACTTCGCCATCGCGATCTCGCTTGGCCTACAATATGGCGTGCCGCTGGAAGAGTTTGTGGAGGCCTTCACCTTCACCAAGTTCGAGCCTGCCGGCATGGTCATCGGCAATGACGCGATCAAGAACGCCACGTCGATCCTCGACTACGTGTTCCGTGAACTGGCGGTGTCCTATGTCGGCCGCACCGATCTGGCGCATGTCGATACGTCGGACTTCTCGAACACCGCACTCGGCAAGGGCATCCACGAAGGCAAGGCGATCCCCTTCTCCAAGGGCCTGACGCGTGGAGCATCCCCGCTCAAGGTGGTGGATTCGGCCAGCAACGAGCCGAAGGGCTTTGCCGGCAACACCCCGGCGGCAACCCGCACCGCGCCGACCGCAGCGTCGACGTCTAACGTTCGTTCTATCTCGACGGGAGCAACGGTCACCGCGCTGAAGCCGCTGTCGTCAGAGCTCCAGGAACCCGCCACCGCCTTCAAGCGCGACTATGAGGAGCGTGCGAAGGAGTTCCTGAAGGACATCGCCGAGGAAGATGAGCAGCCCGCCAATGCGCTCTTTACCGAAGCTGCAGCAAAAGAGGCCGCTGACGCCAAGGCGCTCGCAGCCGAGCGTCGCCAGCAGTCACTGATGCAGGGCTACACCGGCAACTCGTGCTCGGAATGCCAGAACTTCACGATGGTCCGCAACGGCACCTGCGAGAAGTGCGACACCTGCGGCTCGACAAGCGGCTGCAGCTGATCGACGCAACGTTGTTGACCTGACGCGTCACTGAATCTCGCTCAACGTCAAGGTTGATTGCTCATTCGACACACGAAGTCTGCTCACCCGGCCTGAAAGGGTCCGATGAGCCTCCACAACAAAGTCCCGGGCGCTCCCAAGCGCCCGGGAAATCGATCCAGGAACAAAACGGGACCGCCGGGTTGTTGGCGGTGGGCAAGGGAGCCTGACATGAACTTGGCAATTCCAGTCATCACCCATGAAGCTGAGCGCTACCTCCAGGCCCTCGCAGAAGAGCTCGAAATCCCGCCAAGCAGATACGAGCAAGCGGACAGGAGCTATCTGTCATTCGGCGAGTGGCTCCATCGGGAAAAGTCGACCGTCCTCCGGTACGATCCGCAAGTGTATGTCCAAGGCTCTTTCCGCCTCGGCACAGCCATCAAACCTCTGAATGACGCCGAGGAATACGATGTCGATTCCGTGTGCGAGTTCCGTCTCCTCCAGAAAGCATCGCTCAGCCAGTTCGACCTGAAGCAGCGCCTCGGAATCGAGGTGAAGGCCTACGCACGAGAACACGGGATGACGAAGCCCGTGGAGGAAGGTCGACGGTGCTGGATTCTCGAATATGCTGATGGCGCGCAGTTCCACATGGACATCGTCCCGGCGATCCCCAATGGGGCGGAACAGAGAATGCTGCTCAGCCGGCACGGGCTCGACACCACCTGGGCATCAACCGCCATTGCTATAACCGACAAGGATCATACGGCCTACGAAGTCATCAGTGACGAGTGGCCCCGCTCAAATCCCAAAGGCTACTCGGAGTGGTTCCGGTCCAAGGTCGTGGATGTCGAGAAGCGGAGGGTTGTCGACGGTGTGCGGGCCCAAGTGGAGAGCATGCCCACCTACCGCATCCGAACCCCCCTCCAGTCAGCGATCATGATCCTGAAGCGGCACCGTGACCACATGTTCGAACACCGCCGCGAGGAACGCCCGATCTCGGTGATACTGACCACCTTGGCCGCTCACGCCTACCAAGGCGACCTGACGATCGGAAGGGCGCTCCTGTCCATCCTGACCGGGATGGACCGTTTCATCGAGAGGGTCAACGGCCAGGACTTCATCCGCAACCCAACCGATCCTCTGGAGAACTTCGCCGACAAGTGGCCCAAGCACCCAGAGCGTCGAGCGGCCTTCTACGAATGGCTCGGACAGGCTCGTGCCGACTTCTTGCAGGCGGCTCGTCTTGCGGAGAGGCAGCAGATTTCCGACGCAGTCGCACGCGGCGTGGGTCGCTCGCTCGCGGACAAGGCAAAGGTCCGCAGCCTAGGGTTGGCTGCCCCGGCGGTTCTTACCGCAGGCCTCGTAAGAAGCGAGGCATCCGCTCGGAGTTCGGCTGTGAGGCTTGAAGGTGGCGGACGAAACGCCTGAGGCTATCATGGTTCTCGCAGAGCAGCACTCCGCCGCTGTCCGCGAAGTTGACGACTGGCTTCGCGCCAGTTCGTCCGCGGTTGAATCGCTCACCAAAGCTGACCTGATGGGGGTCCGCTATCGCCCTGTGGCCGGCTGGCGCGTTCCGTTGGAGTTCTCCGACTGCGTCAGACGCGTGGACGTAATGGTATCGGCAGCCTTCCCGTTTCAACCTCCGCATGTGCGTTTGGTTGACCGACCACCCTACCTGACATGGCCGCATGTAGAGGCTGATGTCAATGACCGTGGAAACGGGACCCCGCCTTTTCGTGTAAAAGGGACCCCGGTTAGAGCTTGTGAAGGGCACGCCGGTTAGCGCCCGATCAGGCGAAGCTGGTCGGGGTTGCACAGCCTGATCGGGCGCGGCTGATTGGCTTTTCGGCTTTAGCTTTGAGAGCGGCTTTTGAAGCGCCAGGATTCGTTTCCGGTCTCGACGATTTCGCAGTGGTGCGTGAGCCTGTCCAGCAGTGCGGTCGTCATCTTGGCGTCGCCGAAGACGCTCGGCCATTCTGCGAAAGCGAGATTGGTGGTGATGATGACGCTGGTGCGCTCGTAAAGCTTCGAGACGAGGTGGAAG
>NZ_FORF01000024.1 GCF_900113935.1 Aquamicrobium aerolatum DSM 21857 | reverse complement strand
GCTACGGCAGAAATGACGGAGCAATTGGCGGCGTAGAAACAACCGGATCCACCTTAGCAAAGCCGCCAAGCTGTCTCACAGGGCGGGACCACCTCTGCCGCTCTCCCCCGACGGCATCGCGATGTGCCAAACTCGTGGTGTCGAAGCACAAGCTATAGGAGAGGGCATCCATGGAAGAAGTTAGCATCATCGGCGTCGATTTGGCGAAGAACGTGTTTCAGCTTCACGGGAGGACGGCAGATGCATGTCTGTAATTTACCAACAGTATAGACAAATCCATAACTTAGATGGAGAAGGTTAGACGGCAGTCCCGCCCCCTCCGCCATTAACCCTTAGCCCCCTACGATTTACGCTTTTGAATCAACGATGGGCTTGGCTCTTGTAACCTGCCTGAAGGGTTCCCATATTGGGTTCAGCGGCCGATTGCGGCTCCAGACGTCCTGCGGGATGCGTGGTGAGGTCTGGTAGCGCTGACGCTGCATTTGTTCCGATTGAGACGCACGTTGACCGTGGATGTACCGGCAGCGCGATGAATTCTCGGAAAACGAAGGAAGCGGGCTTCAGGCCCGCTTTTTTTGTTGGCTTCGACCGTGTCGCCAGGGCTCCCCTGTTTCAGGGACCGAGTGCCGGCAAGTCAGGTAAAAACAATGCTTGTTGCGAACGCTCTTCGCTAATCGGCGCAACAGACAGCGCGCAATGGTCACGTGATCACTAGCTCGAAATACCGAGCAGGGAATACTTATCCCGCTTGACTTTAACCGCAGCAGCGTCATGCTATCCGTATGAAACTCGAGCACGTAAAAATCGCTTTCTATATGGGTCGCTCCCCGCGAGTGTAGCCCCGGCTCGGATATATTGCCCCGAGTCCGGGGCTCCCTTCGTCAATACCCAAGTCCGCTTGGCAATGAGGTCAACTCCCCGATCGCGGGAAGATCGACGTCATCAGCTATATTCAGTTCCGTCCGCAGCAATCCAGCGGAACAGAACAGCCATCGTGCGCTGTCGCGCATAGTCGCGTAGCAAACCGGAGTATCGTCATGCGCAAACCAGGTATCGTCGTCAACAAGTCCGATCACGCCCGCTTGCTTCAGCTTGCAAATGGACTGCTCGACCGCAAGCCGGATATGGCGGAAGAACTGCTCAGTGAACTTGAGCGCGCGCGCGTCGTCGAACGCGGCGAAATGCTCCAGACCACGGTGCAGATGGGCTCAACGATCGAGTACCAGAACCAGGACGGTCAGATCCGCACCCTGACATTGGTTTACCCGGCCGATGCCGACATCGCTCAGGGCAAGGTTTCGATCCTGACGCCAGTGGGCACCGCAGTACTAGGCCTGCGCGCTGGGCAAACCATGGAATGGGTCGCCGCTGACGGAAGGTCCAGCACCCTGACCGTCGTCTCTGTACAGGCCCCGCAGACAGATGCGGTCCAATAAAACACCACGTCTGATTTCTGTTTCGGCAAGATAGATCGGCGCAAGACGGTCTATTTTTGCAAACAGACCATGGAACGGAGGAATTCTTCGTGGAAGATGTACCGTCTCAGTCGAAGACTGGCGACAAGTCTCCTGAAAACCCGCACGGACGGGCATCCGATGACAGCTCCGCCCGCACCGGCAACGTCGTGAGTTTTCAGTTCAGACGTGCGCCGAGAACAGTCACGCCGACCTCGCCGGAGCCCACCTCTCCCGACGACGACGATCCGGGCCCAAGCGCGGCGTGAATTTGCAAACTGTCCCTTGTGCTGCGATCCACCCGGCTCGCAGCACAATTTATTTCCAGCTGCCACCATCTAAACTATTGCGGGACAAGATTGCCAGAATGCGCAGATGACATGCTGCCAGGTTCCGCCTTGTCAAACAGGATTTGCGGGGTGTCGCGGATGGCGCGAATGAGAGGGATCAAACTATGATCGGCGACCGTTTCGGCCGCCTCTGCCAGACCAAACCAGCGGCGCTTGCGCTGGCCCCGCTCCGGCCAATTGGTGAGCGTGCCGACGACAGAAAGGCCAAAGAGAGTCACACAGACGCGCTGGACGGCACCATCGCCACCTTCCTTGAGATAGTCGTAACGACCAATCGGGTTCGGCTCGATTTCGCCGATCACGCCGGCCTCCTCGAAAGCCTCCATCGCCGCGACGAGGCAGGGCTCGCGATCGGCCAACGGCCACCCCTTCGGCAGGATCCAGCGGCCACGGCGGCGTGACGTGATCAGCAGCACCTGCAAGCGACCGCGAGGGCCCTTGCGCCATGGCAGGGCGCCAAACTGCTGCGCGGCGGCCTCGTCGCACCGGGCACTGAAAACACTACTGGCCGCCATCATCGCAATGCCCTCGCCCCGAAAGAGCCCCGGACAGGGTGTCCGCTTGCGGCGGAAGACACGCTTGGCTGCTTGCACCATGGACAGCGCTGCGCTGCGCGCGGCAGGTGGCGATGACAGACACGGCATGTTTGAGATTGATGTGAACTGGTCACGAATACGCTCCATTTTTCGATGCTTCTGCATCGTTGAAATGAACCGCTATGTGTGAAGCTCCCGGAGCTGGTAAATGTGCGGCAGAGAGGGTTCAGACGGTACCGCCCCGGGACAAAGAACGTGCTTTGCCGGCGAGCCTCGATACTTTGATGAACGTCTCCATACACATGACTGCAACCTATGCACGAAAAATGGCACTTTCAAGGCTGACACGGCGCACGCAGACAGTATTTTTCTTTTGTTTCAATAATTTGACATGTCAACCTGCCACGCGATATTCTCGCTGGATGGATCGACAGAAGATGTCTGCGCACAGCATCCGGCCCGTGTCAGCGTAGGCAAAGACATCGAATGGAAACATGTCGAGTGCGTAGACTTCCGCGTCGATCAATCAGCGCCAGCTATCCGTTTCAGGACTGACCGGGATTGGAGAATATGTTTGTTGTCCAGTTGCGATCACACGCCCGAAACGGTAACCCGGACGCGAGATACCAATCATCGCGGCGTTCTCAGACAGATGCCCCGGCATCGCACCGATCTTGTGGGCAGAGCAGCGGCGTAGTTCGAGAACCCGACATTTTCTAACGTCAAGGAGATTACCCATGTCCGACACAGGCAAGATCAAAGATGTTGCGAACACACCATCGACCATGAGCACTGGTGCACCAGCTGTCAGCGATCGCAACTCGCTGACGATTGGGGCAGACGGCCCGATCGTGCTGCATGACGTGCACTTTCTGGAGCAGATGGCGCATTTCAACCGCGAGAAGACGCCTGAGCGCCAGCCGCATGCCAAGGGCTCGGGCGCGTTCGGCGTTTTTGAAACGACCGAAGACGTTTCCGCCTACACCAAGGCCGCACTGTTCCAGCCGGGGGCTTCGAGCGAGATGCTCGCCCGCTTCTCGACCGTTGCCGGCGAGCAGGGCAGCCCGGATACCTGGCGCGACGTACGAGGCTTCTCGCTGAAGTTCTACACCAGCGAAGGCAATTACGACCTCGTCGGAAATAACACGCCGGTCTTCTTCGTGCGCGACCCGATGAAGTTCCCGCATTTTATCCGCAGTCAGAAGCGTCTTCCGGCCTCCGGTCTGCGCGACAACCACATGCAGTGGGACTTCTGGACCAACAATCCTGAATCAGCACACCAGGTCACCTATCTGATGGGCGAACGCGGCCTGCCGCGCACCTGGCGTCACATGAACGGATATGGCTCGCACACCTATATGTGGGTCAACGCCGGCGGCGACAAGTTCTGGGTCAAGTACCACTTCCACACCGAGCAGGGCATGGAGTTTTTCAGCAATCAGGAAGCCGCCAAGATGGCTGGCGACGACGCTGACTTCCACCGCCGTGACCTTTTTGATGCAATTGCGCGCGGCGAGCATCCGAGCTGGATCATGTCGGTGCAGGTAATGCCATATGAAGAGGCAAAGACCTACCGCATCAACCCGTTCGACCTGACCAAGACCTGGCCGCATGAGGATTATCCGCTGATCCGCGTTGGCAAGATGACACTCAACCGCAACCCGGAGAACTTCTTCGCTCAGATCGAGCAGGCCGCATTCTCGCCGGGCAATACCGTGCCGGGTATCGGCCTTTCGCCGGACCGCATGCTTCTCGGGCGGGCATTCGCCTATAACGACGCACAGCGTAATCGTATCGGCACCAATTTCCACCAACTGCCGGTCAATCAGCCAAAAGTCCCTGTCAACACCTACATGTTCGACGGCCAGATGGCATATCACCATTCCGGCGACGCACCGGTCTACGCAACGAACAGCGGCGGACGCCCATGGGCAGATGAAACCGGCGCCGTTGCAGACGGCTGGGAAGCGGACGGAACGATGGTTCGTACCGCCTACACGCTGCGTAGCGAAGACGACGATTTCTCGCAGCCGGGCAAGCTGGTACGCAAAGTGTTTAACGACGACCAGCGCGCAGCGCTGGTAGAGACGGTGGCAGGCGCCCTGCTGGGCGGCGTTCGTGAGCCTGTCCTGAGCCGCGCGTTCGACTATTGGAAAAGCGTCGATGCCGATGTTGGCGCCCGCATCGAAGCAAAGGTGCGCAACCACGCAGCAGCCAAGCCGGTTCAGGGCATGGGCGAAGGCTGAAATCATACCTAGAGCACCCAGCTGCGGTGTTCCAAGCAAACAGTCACCTTGACTGATTGAAGATGTCCCCGGTCGCGTTTGCCGCCGGGGACACTTTGTCTTTACCGGCTTTCGACCGGCCTCATATCATTGTATACAACCTCCCGAGGCGGTCGACTCGTCGCGTCATGCGTGAGTTGGCCCTGATGTCTGTCGCGAACGTATCGGAGATTTCATGCGCAAGTTTATTCTGACCGTGACCTGCCCGCGAACTCGAGGCATCGTTGCGGCAATCGCGACATTTCTTGCCAAACACGGCTGCAACATTACCGACAGCTCGCAATTTGACGACATTCACACCGGCCGTTTTTTCATGCGCGTCAATTTCGTCTCAGAGCAGGGAACAGAGATCGACGCCCTGCGCGACGATTTTCCAGCAATTGGCGAAGCCTTCTCCATGGACTGGGCCATTCATGACGAAGCCGAGCGGATGAAAGTCACCATCATGGTTTCGCGCTTCGGACATTGTCTGAACGACATCCTCTATCGCTCGCGGATCGGTGCGCTGCCGATCGACATCGTCGCCGTGATATCGAACCACATGGAATATCAGAAGACGGTCGTAAACCACGACATTCCTTTCCACTACATCCGCGTCACCAAGGAGACGAAGGCGGACGCCGAGGCGCATCAGATGCGCATCGTTGAAGAAACGGGCACAGAACTGATCGTGCTGGCACGCTACATGCAAGTGTTGTCTGACGAGATGTGCCAAAGAATGTCGGGGCGGATCATCAACATCCACCATTCGTTCCTGCCCTCATTCAAGGGGGCGAACCCGTACAAGCAAGCCTATGAGCGCGGCGTCAAACTCATCGGCGCGACCTCGCATTATGTGACGGCTGATCTGGATGAAGGCCCGATCATCGAACAGGATACCGTGCGTGTAACCCATGCCCAAAGCGCTGAAGACTATGTCAGCCTCGGGCGTGACGTGGAAAGCCAGGTTCTTGCACGTGCGCTTCATGCACACATTCATCGGCGGGTCTTCATCAATGGCGACAAGACCGTTGTCTTCCCCGCTTCGCCAGGATCCTACGCGTCGGAGCGGATGGGCTAAACTGACACTGCTTCAGATAGAGCGATAAGAAAGCCTGACGCCATCGTCAGGCTTTCCTCATATCAGTCTTCTCGCATGCTACGCCGGATCGCATCCGTCAGAGGAGACGTCAGATAGTCCAGCACAGTTCGCTCGCCGGTCGATATGAGCACTTCTGCTGGCATTCCAGCGCTCAGGCGCTCCTCGACATCGTCCGGCACCATGCCTTTATTGACGTTGATACGAGCAAGAAAATAAGGCGGTGACCGGCCGTCGGGCGGCGTGATGCTGCCGCGCGATACCGTATCCACCTCGCCGATCACGATCGGCATGAAGCGGCCTGGAAACGCGGAAAACTTGACCTCTGCCTTGAGACCGGCGCGAACACTGTCCATGTCGATCGGCGCAACATGGGCATTGATGACGAGGCTTTCCTCCAGCGGCACGACCTCCAGAAGGATTTCACCCGGCTTGATCACGCCACCGGCAGTATGGAAGCGCAGGTTTTGTGCAACGCCGTCGACGGGCGCCGCAATTCGGGTACGGGCCAGCACATTTTCGGCTACCTTGCGCTGCTCCAGCAACTCCTGAAGCTGCCCGTTGACTTCCTTATACTCGGAACTCGCGCGCTCCTTGTACTGCTGTTGCGCCTGAAGAATCTGGAATTCGGTTTCGCCGATTGATTTTTCAACCTTGGCCTTTTCCGTATCCATGCGCGCGACGTTGGCCTGCACCTCGACGTGCTCTTCTTCATAGGAGGCAAAAAGGTTTTTCTGGACCGAGCCATTCTTCAGGCCGGGGCGCAGTCGCTCCAGCCGCTCGGACAGAATTTCGGCGCGTCGACGGAACGCCTCTTTCTGCCCCTCCAGCCCTTCCATCTCGCGCTGCAGCTGATCGATCCGATTCGACAGGATATTGATCTGCGACGTCAGAATCGAAGCGCGATCCTGAAAGATCTCTCGCTGGTCGGCAACGGCCTTGCGCACTTCAGGCGTGGTGTCCACCAGCAGGTTTTCTGGCAGCTCGAACGTCGGATCCATCCGCCTCTCGGCCAGCAACCGCGCTTCTGTCGCCTGCGCTATGTGCTGCCGAATCGTAAGCACCTGGAGATTGGCTGCGGCCTGGACGTCATTCAGCCGTAACAGAATGTCGCCCTTCTTGACCTCCTGCCCCTCCCGGACCAACAGCTCATGTATGATGCCGCCTTCCAGATGCTGCACTTCCTTGCGATTGCTCGCAACCTCGATAACACCTGGCGCAATCACCGCACGATCGAGCTTGGCAGTCGCAGCCCAGACGCCAGCGACACCAAAGGCCATGGCAATGACGCTGTAACCCGCGACGATGAATGGCCGGGGGCTTGGACCGGCATTATTGTTAGTCATGGCAGAAAAACCTCACGCCCGCTGCTGGATCGGAACGCCATTTGCTGGCACTGGCATAGGCTGAACACTGGCATTCGTTGGCTTGAAGAGTTCCTGCGGCGTCGTAAACGCCTGCATGACACCGTCGCGAAGGATCAGCACCCGGTCGCTGATTGCCAGGAGATTGGTCTTGTGGGTGACCAGAACGACCGTCACACCGGCAGCTTTCATCAGCTTGATGGCTTCAAACAGCGCGTTCTCACCCTCACTGTCGAGATTGGAATTCGGCTCATCCAGCACAACGATCTTCGGCAAGCCGTACACTGCACGGGCCAGGCCGACGCGCTGGCGCTGGCCGCCCGAAAGCTGCTGTCCATTGTCGCCGACCTGCGTCTCGTAGCCGCCGGGCAGACGCAGCACCATGTCATGGACCCCAGCCATCATCGCAGCCTTCACCACGCTTTCAGAATCGCTTTCCCGGAATCGTGAAATGTTTTCTGAAATAGAGCCGGCGAATAACCGCACTTCCTGCGGCAGGTAACCGAGATAACGGCCCAGCTGCTCTGCATCCCAGTGGGCGACTTCAGCGCCATCAATCCGAACCGTGCCGGCGACTGCCGGCCACACACCGACAAGATGGCGGATCAAACTCGATTTTCCCGATCCGGACGGCCCGATAATCGCCAGAGTCTCACCCGGATTTACTGTAAAATTGATGTTTTTGAGAAACGCCGTACGGGTTCCCGGAAGGAAAGATGTCAGATTTTCGACCGTAATACTGCCTTGTGGAGTTGGCAGCTCAGTTCTTTCCTCATCGCCTGCGACCATGGCGAACATCTTCGTCAGTCGTTCATGCGCCTGCCGTGCCGTCACAAACTGCTTCCACTGGGCAACCCCCTGCTCAACGGGCTGAAGCGCGCGCCCCATCATGATTGATGCCGCAATCATGATGCCTGGCGTGATCTCCTGGTGAAGCGCGAGATAAGCACCAAGTCCCAGGATAGCTGACTGCAACACCATCCGGAAAAATTTCTGAAACGTCATGATGGTGCCAGCTTTGTCACTGGCGCCCGCCTGTGCGGTCAGCATCTCGCCATGGCGCTGGTTCCAGCGCTCTCCCAGCGCCTTCTCCATGCCCATCGAGCGAATGACTTCAGCGTTCTGAAGCACAGTTGCGGCAAACTGACTGGCCCCATGCGCCGCATTGTTTGCGGCTCTGAGCTGCTGGCGGGTGGCATATTCATTGATCAGCGCAAGAGCGAAGATCACAAGCGCGCCGCCGAGCGCAAGGTATCCCAGCCAGGGGTGGAACAAGAAGCAAACAATGATGAAAACAGGCACCCAGGGCGCATCGAAAAAGGCAATGATCCCGGTTCCGGTCAGAAACTCACGAACCTTGTCGCCATCCGACAAGATCTGGTCCGCACCCGAATTCGGATTCGACAACCGCATCTTTACAGCGCGGCTGAACAGGCTTTGCGACAGCACCTCGTCGAACTGCATTCCGGCCCGAACCAGCATCCTTGAGCGAATATATTCCAGAATGCCGTAAACCATCATCATGAAGACGGTGATGAGCGAGATCATGACAAGCGTATTTTCGTTACGCGTGCCAAGAACTCGATCATAAATCTGCAACATATAAAGCGGAGCAGCAAAAAGAAGGATATTGATTGCAAAGCTAAAGACAAATGTGGTGACGACCACCGCACGGAATTTCTCGTACGCGCTTTGGAGCGGGGTCTTCACAATCATCTGTTCATCTCACGATATGGTGCCGATATATGGCGTCAAAGTATTGAGGTTCTACATCATTGAACCGAGAACGGCAATTAGTCAGCACATGCCGGATCGATGCTGGAACGCAAATATGAATTCACAAAATTCTCATATGCGACACGCAATAAATCTCTGATTCCGCCCTGAGAATCATCTTATCCTAAGCTACCAGCCATCATTTACCACCTCACCCCATCACGACAGATAACAATTGCCGTGACCACATTGCAATATCACTCCACCACCTTAAGAAAACAGTGATAACTGTAATGTTTTGATTTCAATGTATTTTCCGCATTATAAATATAGAAAATTTGTTTAATTGGTAAAATTACGGGAATTCCTTATCCCACTCAAGCAACTTACCTCTTCCATCCTGAAAACATCCGCCCTAAAAGACATCGTGCAACACTTCCCCATCTGATTGCGGCGTCGGCATCAATCTGAGCGCTGCGCCGCCGAATGCGCATATCCGAGAGACAGTATGGCCAAAATCTTCGCCTTTCCCGGACCAAGACAAGGCACTACCCGCCCGCACTCCCAGGCCCAGGCGGCAGCATCACATCATGATACAGCCGAAGAGTTCCGCCTCGCGGACTGGGACAATAACGAACTGGCGGGTCTTTATCGCGTAGAAGACTTGCTAGTGCAGGCAAATGTCCGCATTTCTACTGGGCGCGGTGTCAGCGATGAAGGTGATCCCTGGTTCGTCTTCTGTCGCGATAATGGCGAGGTTTTTGTTCATCTTGCTCGTATCGACGGATCTTATCTACTCGACAGCCCTGGGCTGACAGACATATTGCGCGGATCGGACTTTGCCGAACTCATCAATCGCTTCGTGCGGCAGGTCGCCTACAAGACCCAGGCCGCAGCGAGCAATGTCGTGGCATTCAGGCCTCGCGCACTGCAAGATCAGATGATCCGCCTGCATCCATCCGTCATGCTGGCCGCATTGGTGTGGTCTCTTTATCTGGCGTCGGACGACTTCGTCAGCGTTGCCGAAGCAATGCAGGAAGTGTCCGGAAGCGACCAGCCGAACGCTGAGTCGAAGGCATCTGAAATTCTTGGCAACTTGGCAGCCCAAAGCAATGAATTCGTACCTGAACTCACATTGCTGCACCTCAGCCAAACTATTGGTGAGCTGGGCGATGGTGACGCGCAGCCGATGAATGCGGCAACGGCTCCGATGCCGGGAGAAACAGTAAGACTGACAACACTGGGGAGCGAAAACCGTGGAACCACGTCAACAGCTGCACCCCAGCTGGCGCAGGGTGTCGCCGCAAGTCTCGCGCTGATCGCGGTCAGCTACGGCTTCCTGATCATCCCGGAAAATGAAATTGAGACTGACATAGCGGCGAGCGGAACCACAAGTCCCGATGAAAACTCGTTCCTGCTTGCCGGCGCCGGCGAACTTGACTTTTCAGACTTCACCACACAATCCGCCCATGACGCGCCGATGCTTCCGGAAAGCAGCAACGGGCAGATGAGCGACGTCCAGATCTCCAACAGTCTTGCTATCGCGCTCCATATCAGTGCGCCTGAAGACATATTGGCCCAACTGCCTGTTGAGCCTGACCCGAATTCCATTGCAGACGCGCCGGATGAACCAAAATCTGAAATTGCAGGATCATCCCCGCCGCTCAAAGCAGAGCGCTCCGAAGCCAAGGCAAGCGCGATACAGACAACAACGAGCGGGGGCGCAAGCCCGGCACCTGCCAGTGCTGGCTCATCGAATACGACCCAAAAGGAAAGTCCGCAGCTACCGCCACTCTTTAGTCAGTTTGCCGGGACGATCAACGATTATCAATTTGGCAGCGTTACCGTCGCGACAACGCTGAACTATTCGGATCTCGACAAAGTTCTGACCCGCATCAGCGGTGATGGTGACGCGGAAGACGCAGGTCTCGTCGTCGCTGTCCTGGATCCGCTGAAAGGCGCCGTCGCAGCTGACACGCCAACATCAGGCCTTACAGGCAATGCCAAGGGTAGCGTGAGCGCTCCTCACGACAACCAATACGATGCTGACGCACAACGTATCATCACGCAGTTCATTCGCACCGCAGAAAAAGTCGAACTCATCCAGTTCAACATGGAGATCGTCCTGATCGACATGACCACAATCGACGATCCAACCGACATCGCCTACACGCGACGGTGGGTAACTGACGACGGACATGTCATCTCCACGATCGGACACTTGCAGGACTTCCTAGATTACGGCATTGCCTGATGCATGAACACACTGGCAGGATCGCGTGAAGCGGCCAACGTCTGCGGCGTCATAGTCACCTATCAGCCTACGGCAGAGATGCTGGAGGCTCTTGTGCATGCCGTGCTTCCGCAACTAACGCGCCTCGTCATCGTCGACAATGGCTCGGACTTCGACTTTTCAACCTTGCGCGAGGCAACGACCACCGAGCTGATCGAGCTTGGCGAAAATTTCGGCATTGCTCACGCACAGAACGTCGGAATCGAGCATGCCCGCAGACACAGCGCTGAATTTGTCCTGCTTATGGATCAGGACAGTGTCCCTGCCGCTGACATGGTCGAAAGGCTTCTGACAGCCGAGCAAGGCCTTTCACGATCCGGCCACATGGTCGCAGCCGTAGGGCCGAGCTATCTCGACGAACGCCAGGGCGAGACCGCACCATTTGTCTATCTGGACGGGCTTCAACTAAAACGGCGGCTGAAGGCGCCCGGAGAGGATATCACGGAAGCCGATTTCCTCATTGCCTCCGGCTGTCTGATCCCGATGAAGGCACTGGACGCCATCGGCCCGATGGCTGCCGAGCTATTCATCGACTATGTCGACATCGAGTGGGGTCTGCGCGCCCGTCAATTGGGCTACCGGTCCTATGGGGTCTACCCGGCCCGGATGATGCATGCACTGGGAGACGAGTGGGTACAATTTCGCGACCGTCGCGTTCCCGTTCACAGTCCCTTGCGACATTATTACCATGCGCGCAATGCAATCTGGCTGGCACGACGCCCATGGATATCGGCACAGTGGCGGTTTGTGCTGCTGTGGCGCGTGGTTCGGCAGTCGCTATTTTTTTCCGTGTTCGTCCCGCAACGACTTCGGCACGCGAAAATGATGTCCTTGGGAATTTGGCATGGGCTGCGTAACAGGATGGGCAGAAAGTGACGGCTCCCCACAGCAGCACTGCGCCTGAACTGCTGACGATCTCGATCGTCACCTTTCTCAGCGACGCCAGCGAATTGCGGGCAACACTGGCAAGCCTGCAAGAAGCCTTAGCCCAACTCGATGAGCCGAACGTTCTGATCACACTGGTGGACAACAGTCCTCAAAGTGATGCCGGCAAAATTGCCCGCGAGGAACTGTCCCATTGGCCGGTGCGCGTCCTCGAAGGGCATGGAAATATCGGCTTTGGGCGCGCTCACAATCTGGCGTTTGAGCGGATTGGAGAGTTTCACCTCATTCTCAATCCAGACATCCAGATGCAACCTGATGCGCTCAAAACAGCGATCAGTTTCATGCGCAAGAACCCGGATACAGGGCTACTCACACCCAAGGCACACTGGCCTGACGGCACACGCCAGTTCCTTTGCAAACGCTATCCAGCTCTGTTCGACCTCCTCTTGCGGGGCTTTGCTCCGCCCTTCATGAGGGCGCTGTTTGAACGCCGCCTTGCTCGCTATGAGATGCGCGCCGAGACAAATGAAGAAGCCTATTGGTCACCGCCCATCGTCAGCGGTTGTTTCATGATGTTCAGGGGTGCGCTGCTCCAGAAGCTTGGAGGCTTCGATCCGCGCTATTTTCTGTATTTCGAGGATTTCGATCTCTCGCTTCGTTCAGGAGCGGCGGCACGCACCGCCTATGTTCCTTCCGTAGAGATCACCCATGCAGGCGGCCACGCAGCCCGCAAGGGCTGGTGGCACATCCGGCAATTTGGCAAGTCGGCAGCCCTGTTTTACCGCCAGCACGGGCTGAAGCTCTTCTGAGCGGCAGGCCGCTGCATTGCCTTATCCTTTTGGCTGCTCCAGAACACCGAGACGCTCCCCGGCATAGACGCCGCCACGCAACGGCTCCCACCACCACTGATTTTCCAGATACCAGCGAACCGTTTTTTCGATACCCGTGTCGAAATTCTCCTGCGCGCGCCAGCCAAGCTCTCGCTCAAGCTTCGTCGCATCGATGGCGTATCGCGCATCGTGACCCGGACGATCGGTGACATGGTGGATCAGTTGCGCATGCGGCGCTGAATTTGGACGCAACCTGTCCATGATCTCGCAAATGCGCTTCACCACATCGATATTGCGGCGCTCATTGCGTCCGCCGACATTGTATTTTTCGCCAAGACGGCCCCGACTGGCAATGAGATGCAGAGCCTTTGCATGGTCATCGACATACAGCCAGTCACGAACATTGACGCCATTGCCATAAATCGGCAACTGCTTGCCTTCGAGTGCATTCAGAATGATCAGCGGGATCAGCTTCTCGGGGAAGTGGTAAGGCCCATAATTGTTTGAGCAGTTGGAAAGAACCACCGGCAGGCCATAAGTCCGGTGCCAGGCCGTCGCAAGGTGGTCACTCGCCGCTTTGGAGGCGGAATAGGGCGACGACGGATCATAGGCCGTTGTCTCAGTAAACAACCCGTCTTCACCGAGCGATCCGTAGACCTCGTCAGTCGACACATGCAGGAAGCGGAAGTCCTCTTTGGCTGAGCCGGTCTGCTGGTCCCAATATCGACGCGCAGCCTCCAGCATGTTGAAAGTGCCTATCACATTGGTCTGCACAAATTCGCCAGCACCGGTGATGGAGCGATCGACATGACTTTCAGCGGCCAGGTGCATGACCCGGTCAGGCCTGAATTCGTCGAATGCAGCATGCATTGCGGCAACATCGCAGATATCAGCCCGCAGGAAACGGTGGTTGGGGGCGTTTTCGATCGACTTGAGCGAAGCGAGGTTTCCTGCGTAGGTCAACTTATCAACCGTCAGGACTTCAGCGCCGACATCGCCCACAAGATGACGAACCAGCGCGGACCCGATAAAGCCAGCCCCGCCTGTCACAAGAATTCGCATACCAACTCCATTCATTCAGAGAGTACTGACGCCAGTAGCCAGATCAATGGCCGCCCGGCACTGGCATCTCGGCAAGTTTCAGCAGATATTTTCCATAGGCTGTCTTGGAATAATAATGCCCGTACTCAACAATCTTATCTTTTGAAATCCACCCATTGAGATAGGCTATTTCTTCAATGCAGGCGATGTGCGTTCCCTGGCGATGTTGAATCGTTCGAACGAACTCACTGGCCTCAAGCAAGCTGTCATGTGTTCCGGTGTCCAGCCAGGCATAGCCGCGCGACATCCGCTCCACGTAAAGCGCACCTGCCTCCATGTAGATGCGGTTCAGATCGGTGATCTCGTATTCGCCCCGTGCCGATGGCTTCAGACTACGCGCATACTCGACCACCTTGTTGTCGTAGAAATATAGCCCTGTGACGGCATAGCGGGATTTCGGCCGCTCAGGCTTCTCTTCGAGGCTGACAGCCCGCCCCTCGGAATCAAGTTCAACGACCCCGTAGCGTTCCGGATCGTCAACTTCGTAGGCAAATACCGACGCCCCGGCCTCACGATTGCGGGCTGCATCCAGAAGCCCCCTGATGCCTGCGCCAAAGAAGATGTTGTCGCCAAGGACGAGGGCAACGGGATCCTTGCCAATAAATTCGGCGCCGAGCGTGAAAGCCTGCGCGAGACCGTCCGGACTGGGCTGCACGACATAGGAAATATCGAGGCCCCACTTGCTGCCGTCTCCGAACAGCCGGCGGTAGCTGTCGAGATATTCGGGCGAAGAAATGATCAGGATCTCGCGGATCTTGGCCAGCATGAGCACCGACAGCGGATAGTAGATCATCGGCTTGTCGTAGATCGGGATCAGCTGCTTGTTGACGGCCAGCGTTGCCGGATGCAATCGCGTGCCCGACCCTCCCGCCAGAATAATGCCTTTCATGATGGGGCACCTTTCGATCTTTCGTTGCGCAACGCTGCCAGCGTATCCTTCAACGCAAGTTGCCACGGACGAGGCGAAATACCGTATTGGTCAACCAGGCGGGCAACTGATAGCACGGAATTTGCCGGGCGTCGGGCCGGAGTTGGATAGTCCGTCGTCGAGATCGCAATCACTTCCGGAACGGAAGAGCCAGCTTCTCTTTCCTGGCGAAAGATCTCACTGGCAAGACCGAACCAGGTCGTGTCACCTGCGTTGACAAAATGGAAGGTGCCGACAGGCGCATCGCGATCCTCGATCAGACGCATGGCAATAATGCGGAGCGCTTCGGCAATATCTGACGCTGCGGTCGGACAGCCCTTCTGATCGCTAACGACCCGGAGTTCTGGCCTGTCGGCCAGTCTCAACATCGTCGTGACGAAATTACTCCCATGCGGTGAAAACACCCATGCCGTGCGCAAAATGACATGACGGGGGTTACCCAGCCGAACCGCATGTTCGCCGGCAGCCTTGGAAGCTCCGTAGACGTTGATCGGATTGATCGGATCGTCTTCCTGGTAGCCCTCGGATTTGGAGCCATTGAAGACATAGTCGGTGGACACATGCACAAGCGGGATATTCAACTCACGCGTTGCATCCGCCAAAGCCGCTGCGGCCATGGCGTTGACCGCGAATGCCGTCGTGCAGTCTGCTTCCGCCTTGTCGACCGCAGTATACGCACCAGGGTTGATCACAGCGTCAAAGCGCCCTGCCATGACATAAGCGCGCACAGCCTCGCTCGATGCGAGATCGAGTTCTTGACGGTTTGGCAGGATCAACTCGACATGGTCAGGCCAAGCCTGACGCGCAAGCTCGGTGCCGACCTGACCGGTGCCGCCGGTGACAAGAATTCGGAGCCTTCCTGCCATCTCAGACTTCCACAAGCGTCATCGGCGTGCCATCGAACACAAACGGACTGTCGAACTGCGCCAAGGCCGGATGTCTGGTGTCCTTTTCACTCAGCGTGGGCGCAACTCCGGCCGGCAGATGCCAGTCCACACCGATCTGTGGATCGTCCCATGCGATACCCGCGTCATTTTCCGGAGCGTAAACGTCTGAGACTTTATAGGTGACCTCGGTATCAGCCTCCAACGTCACAAATCCATGAGCGAACCCCACCGGGATCAGCAATTGGTCACCGTTTTCTGCAGACAGTTCAGCTCCCACCCAAGACCCGTATGTAGGCGATCCCTTACGAAGATCTACGGCGACATCATAAATGCTGCCGCGCACACAACGGACGAGCTTTGCCTGAGCGAAAGGCGGCGTCTGAAAATGCAAGCCGCGCAGTGTGCCCACAGGAACGGAAAGCGAGTGGTTATCCTGCACAAAGCGGTAGGTGATCCCCAGCTCTGCAAATTTTTTCTCGCTGTAGACCTCTGTAAACCAGCCACGACTGTCGCCATAGCGTTTGGGATGCAGCAGATAAACTTTTCCGCTCATGGGAGACTGTCTCTTTCAGATTTCAGCTAGAATTGAGCGAACTATCAACTGCGCCCAAACTCATCTTCTATTCGGATGATATCATCTTCCCCCAGATAAGACCCGGTCTGGACTTCAATCAACTCCAGCAGGATTTTTCCGGGGTTGGCGAGCCTGTGGGTGCAGCCAAGGGGCAAATAGACCGATTCATTTTCGGACAACAAGATGACCTTGTCGTCGATAGTGACCTCACCGGTCCCCTTCACGACGACCCAATGCTCCGATCGGTGATGATGTTTTTGAAGAGACAGCTTCTTGCCCGGCTTGACGAACAGCCGCTTCACCTGAAAACGCTCTCCCGACAACACCGAGGAATAGCCACCCCAGGGCCGATAGGCAGTCTTGTGAATTTCCGTCAAGCCGCGCGTCGTATCATCCGACTTGAGCGCCTTGACGATCTGTCCGACGCCTTGCGCGCTGCTGAGACGCCCAACATAGATCGCATCCGTACTGGCGATGACAGCAATGTCCTGCAAGCCATCGACAACGACATGCGCGCCGTCACTGACCACCATGGAGTCACGGCTGTTCGACATCAGTGCGGGTCCGACCGCAACGTTGCCGTCCTGATCCGGCTTGTGCGCTTTCCAGACTGCATCCCAGGAGCCAAGGTCCGACCAGGCGAAACTGACAGGCAGGACTGCAGCCCGGTTGGTCTTTTCAAATATCGCATAGTCGACAGAAATATTCGGCGCGGTTTCAAATGCAGCGCCGTCCAGACGCACAAAGTCGAGATCCCTGCGCGCCTGCGCCATGGCCGACCGTGCGGCCGCGTAGGTCTCTGGCGCAAGACGTTCGCACTCTGAAAGATACGTCCTCGCGGCCATCATGAACATGCCAGAATTCCAGACATGGCCACCATTGGTGAGCAATTCCTGCGCTCTGGCAAGGTCAGGCTTTTCCACGAACCGGTCAATGACATTGACGCCATGTCCCAGATCTTCCCCTACAGCGATATAGCCATAGCCCGTTTCCGGACGTGTCGGCTCGATGCCGAAAGCCACCAGACGCCCATTTGCAGCAGCCTGCGCAGCGACATCTACTGCCTTGTAATAGTCCGCGCCTGCATCAATGGCGTGATCTGAAGCCAGCACATGCAGGATAGCATCTTCATCATTGTCGACCGCCGCCACCGCGGCGACAGCAATGGCGAGTGCGGTGTTGCGCGCCGAAGGCTCAAGCATGATCGCCTGCGGAGCAATGCCGAGTTCCTGCGCCTGCTCTGCAACGATAAACCGATAATCTGCATTGGTCAGGATTATGGGCGCGCTGTAGCGCTCATTATCGCTTGCACGCAGCAAGGTCTGCTGAAACAGCGAACCTTCACCGACCAGCTCAAGAAACTGCTTGGGGCGCGCCGACCGCGACATCGGCCAAAGACGGGTACCGTGTCCACCTGCCAGCACTACCGGAACAACGAGCTTGGTCATGGGATCCTCAAAAGTGCATCTGCATTTGCGCGGAAAAACATCGAACGTTTTCCAGAAGGCCTAACGTGCCCCCGCCATCTTAACAAGGCCGCCCAGCCCGATTCAGACCGCGACTTCCTTTGCTGCGGCAGCCAGCCCCCACGCCAGCGCTGCCTCTGCTTCACGGCCTGTACGCGCTTCAACATAACAACGGAGTTCAGGTGCGTTTCCGGACGGACGAAAATGATAGAGAATATCGTTATCGAGCCAGAACTGGAGCCCATCAATATCAGCCCTTCGGATGATGTTGCCCTGCTCTGCGAAAAATGTCGCGGCATAGCTATCATCACGCAAGCTGGTCAAAAGCCTGGTGCTCGCCTGTGCAGGCACGTCTGCAAGACGCCCGCTCAACGCAGTGCGCAACGGCAGCGAAGCCACCAGCTCCGACAAGGACATTCCACGGGATGCCGCCGCGCCGAAACTTGCAAGCAAAGGCAGAACGGCATCGCGCGTCATCAGCGCCTCGATCGTCATGCCGTTCATCACAATCGAATTGCCGAGAAGCGTGCCGCCATTGGCCTCGAATCCCACCGTCCGGCGACTGCCGGTCGCAACCGCAGCCTGCATTCCCTCGATCACAAAGGGCGAGCCGACACGCGTACGCATCGTCTGGCCAAAATATTCTGTCGCTTCGATTGCAGTATTGGACGTGACCGGGGTCACGACGGTATCCGCACCTAAAAACGCTGCGGTCAGCAGGCCCAGAACGTCGCCCCTGACGAAGCGACCCTGGCTGTCCATCAACAAAGGACGATCACCGTCACCGTCCGCCGACACGATGGCGTCAAGCCGGTAAGCTTCCAACCATCCGGCCAATGGCTGGAAAACGACGTCGGAGAACGCCTCCGTATCCACCGCGACGAAACGCTCGGCGCGACCATGGGGAACTATTTCGGCTCCGCAATGACGGAAGATGTCCCCCAGAATATCCCGCGCCACCGTCGAGTGCTCAAAGATGCCAACACGAAGCCCCTTGAGCAGCTCCGGTGCGAGCAACCTTGCATATCTTGCAACATAGCGCTCACGCGCTTCTGCCTCCTCCACACGCACCGGCGCAGCATAGTCGCCGGCTTCCACGGGCCGAAGCTGGCGGAGAATGCCGTCCTCATCAGCTTTGGAAATCTCACCCGAGGACAGATAGAATTTCAATCCATTGCGGTCTTCAGGGATATGACTTCCCGTGACCATGATGCTGGGAGCACCGGCCGCCATCGCATGGAGCGCCAGTGCGGGTGTCGGAACGGCACCGCAATCAACAGCGCGAATCCCGACAATTGCAGCTGCGGCCGCACAGTCTCGAAGGATTTCCGAACTGCTGTCCCGAAAATCCCGCGCCAGATAGAGTTCCGAAACGCTGCTGCCTTGCTCGCCAAGGTAGCGCAAGAATGCCAGGGCGTAGCGGCGCGCTTCGCCCCCCTTGAGTTCAAGGGAAAGCCCGCGAAGTCCACTCGTACCGAATTTCAGGCTATTGTTCTGCACGTGCTGAACCCTGCTCACTTACCGCTCTACAACTTCCGACTCGTCGCTTTCGCCAATCCACCTTTTTCTCAAAACTAGCTTTCGCTTACAGATGCGTGTGGAGCCATACGTGGGGTGGACGTCAACCTCACCAATTTATGTGCAAGAAAATCGTCGAGATCCTCGGGTCGATCGATCTTGGTAACGCCGACGGGGCTTTTCAAGAGATCTCGCCTGGCGATCTTGATCCAATCATGCCCCGACACCTCACAGACAATGGCATACAGACGCTCCACGGCATGCGCCAGAGTGCTATCCTCCTGACCGCCTTCGACAGGGAACTCATCGAACGACATTTCCAAATCCAGCAGAGGGCGCAAGGCGGCCGTCCGGGCCCAGAACATTGATCCCGAAGGAAAATCTAGCGGATGACCTTCACGCAACTGATACCCAAGCCGCGCCGAGAGAGCCTGACATTGTTCGAAATTATTGTCCCACGACACCCATTGGCGAATATACTCGAAATGTTGCGGGAAGATCATTCCGATGCCTGACGAACGGTCGAATATTTCCAGAATATCCTGCACCTGCTCTACAGAGCCGAGTAGCGTCTCATACAAATATCCGCGCCACGGAGCTAGATCGCTGTTGTGCACCGATTTTTTGGAATGGAGATGCAGCACAAGATCATAATTGTCATAGACCTCGCGAAAGCCGATCAACTTCGGAGCAATATCTCTGCCCCTGTTCGGCACTACGCGAACAGCAACGGCACCGCCATGATAGCCTGCAAAGACTGTGGCGATGTGATCTGCTTTCTCCTGGGTGTTTGTCGATATAAAAATATCGGTTCCCGGTAGAAGATTGTTGGCATAGCGCAGGATTTCTTCCGCAACTTCGACATAAAAAATATGGAAGACAGCTGCCACGCCGTGCCCATTTTCGCGCCGTAGCGGACGGTATCCAAAAGGTAAGGCCACGGATGGTCCCGCAATTTCTGCGTTCTGTGAATGCGATGCGGTGCCTTGGGAAATTGTCCGCCCTCTTTCGCCTTCAGACACCGGGAGCACTTCGGCGGCCTGACCAGCAAGATCCATGACGCGCTGAATGGTCGCTCGGAACGCCCCTGGAGAGCACTCATCTTCGATTCGCGCCACCGCGTTAGAGCGCAGCGTTTCCCACAAGTCGCGATCCGTGTAGAGCGCCCGACAATGATGGGCAAATTGGATTGGATCTGAGCTCGCGAGAATAGCGCGGCCAGACTCCCATCCTAGCTGCTCGGCAATCAGGTCGGTAACCACCATGGGAACACCAAGGGATGCAACGTGATGTGCCTTGTGTGGAATCCCGGCTGCAAAACGAGTTGGCACCACCACGAGGCGTGCATCCTCGAAAAACAACTTCAGATTATCTATCCGCCCCAGGAGATCGATCATCTTTCCATCGAGTTCCGCCAGTGACGGCGCGCTGTTCACGACGCCAACGACCTGCAGACGCAAGTCGGGCATCTTCAGCAATTCGCGCAATTTCGGCAATACTTCTGCCGCGAACCAACGGATGGAATCGGCGTTCGGAGAATCATCGCCATGTATCGCGCCAAGGAACACGATGTCCTTACGCTTCTCGAACGGTGCCGACGTCAGGTCCTGATGAACCTGATGCCCCAATACAGCGACATTGCTCAGGCCGCTTCGTTGCATGATCTTTCGTTCAGACTCTGTGACAGAGAGAATAAGATCACTGCCTTTCGTCAATGCCAACTCATCCTGAATGAGTTTCTCCTGCGCCTGCCCGGAAAGCGGCGTACCCTCTAGCTGCTTTTTGAGTATTTCTCGATTGGCGAATAGAGCCTCCGCGTCATAGATGAGGCGGGCCCTGCCTTTCAGCAGCGGCTCTTTCGAGAGAACCGCTTGAAGTTCGGCCATATTGTGTGGACGCGAGACAAAGATTGCATCGTAATAGTTGCTGCGCTCCCGAAGAAAAGCGGCCAGCCCTTCGTCCCGGACAAGCGGCAAAATCACTTCGACATCAATCGGCTGGGTTTTCCAGATATCGTGCCAGTTCTCTGGTTCCCTCAGCATTGGGAATATCGTCACCTGTGCCCCGGCACGACTAAGCTCGGCAACAATGTCCTGGGCACGTGGCAGGCCGGCACCCAACCACGGCTTTGGCACCCGATCCTCCAGAAAGAGGATGCGTGGCGCGCGCGCCCGGTGGAAGCGCGCGCGCAAGACGTTCTGGGGATTTGTTTGATGTTGCTGCGCGAGCCAGTCCGCATGGCGGCTGCGAAAGGTTTCCAGATTCCGCTGTTGCAACTGCAGGGCGTCTGAGACTTTACCGGAGCTTGCGAACTCGAAGTGGTGGATCGTCACCTTCGGATTGTAAACCACGCGCAGATTTTCTTTCCACACGCGCACACAATAGTCCGTTTCCTCGTAATATGCCGGTGCATAGACCTCATCCAGCCGGCCTAGTCGCTCGAACAAGCTGCGGGGCGTCAGCAGGAAAGCCCCAGAGCAATAATCGACATCGCGCTGGAACATCACTTCGTCATCGTTCGGATTTCTCCCCCGTCCATAGCCGAGACAGGTTCCGTCCGCCCATATGATTGATCCAGCCTCCTGCAGGCGACCATCCGGCAAAATGATCCGCGCCCCGACCGCGCCGATTGACGGATCTTCGTCAAGCATCCGAACAGCGTTTTCCAAGGAGCCGGGAGTTAGCTGAGCGTCATTGTTCAGCAGCAGTATATGGCGTCCGTTCGCAGTCCGGCTCGCCGCATTGACGCCGCGCAGAAAGTGCAGATTTTCCGGGTTGCGGATGATGGTCGCGCCATCAAGCCGCTCCAGCAGAGCGTGCGTCTGGTCGGTAGAGCCATTGTCAAACAGGATCGTCTCGATCTTGACAGAGCTGTCTGCAAGACACTCCTTGATCGCGGAAAGGCACGCATAAGTCATTTCCGCCTGGTTGTAGAGAACCAGTATGATGGTAACGTCCGGAGCAGCCGAGCTGGGCAGACGCAGGCGGGCGCCCGCGTTCAGGAATGCGTCAAGTCGGCTGGACATCATGGAGCGTACAGCGTCGCGAAGACCTACATTGTGGAGCGCAGACTCTTCGCGTGTCGCAGTTGTCGTGCCACCGCGGGTGCGTCGAGCAATCGCCTGAATGTAGCGACGCAGGTATCGGCTGTAAGCCTTGCTGGCAAGGCGCAATGGTCGTGTCACGCGCCATGAGGTCGAACCATAAAGCTCGTGAATTGTCTTCGAGAGCTCTGAATTGTTTCGCTTGGCGCTGCCCAAAGCCTCCTGAAGCGAGGTGACGGCAGCTTCCAGCTCATTCTTGGCGGCGTTCAATTCTCCGATATGACCGCGCGCATCTTCAATGGCTTCATGGGCCTCACCAAGCGCACCCTGCACCGCTTCCAGCTCTGTGATCAGTTCAAACCTGCGTCCACGCACAGCAAACGCCGTTCGTACACGCGTGCGTTCGTCTTTCTGCCCATTTGCGTCGAACAGCGCCTTGATTGTGCCTGGAAGCGAGTTGCCAACCCCCAACACGCCCAGACCATTGGAATGCTTGAATTCGAATGAGGGGAAGTCTGCGCTGATTTCGTCCCACAGCTTCCAAACACCGAAGCCTCTTTCATGGACGTTGGTGTCGTGAAAAAGTACAATTCCTCGTTCTGATAGTTTATCTACCCAGGTATCGAAATCATGTTTGACAGCCTCGTAACTATGCATGCCGTCAATATGAAGAAGATCGATCGTCCCCGGTGCAAAATCAGACAGGGCATCATCAAAGGTCGACCGCACAAGAGTTGCGGAAGACCCAAATTCATCACCTACATACTGCCTTAACTCGTCGTAGATCTCGTTGCCATAATATCCGGCATGCTCGTCACCTTGCCAAGTGTCGACCGCATAGGCGCGAGTGTCGAGCGCGTGCTTCTTGATCGAGTTGCAGAATGCACTGAATGAATTGCCAGTATGAGTGCCAAGCTCCACCAAGATTTTGGGAGCGGCTGCTTTGATGAGCCAATGAGCAAATGGGATATGCCCTGCCCAGGGACCCGGAGCGACAAGCCGTGCAGGCTCCCAATCAAGCTCCTCACCGAGATCAAGCTTTTCGATCAGCGCCGAAGATTTAAACTTTGCCATAAGTGCAACTCCGAACCTTCGCTCCAGCGAAAGTCTTAGCCCTAAAAATTAAACGCGAAGGTGATAAATATACAGCTATCTTTTGAGGAGAAGTGCTCTTTTCTCCACCAGATTCCAAGAAGCGCAAGCAAGCATCACGGTCGGAACGAATGCAATGATAGCAAACACATATGGATTCATTTCCAGGCCGAACAATGACAGCACAATCTGCTGCACAGGCCATGCGAATACGTAAGTCCCATATGACAGATCACCTAACTTTTCGTACCAATTGACCTCTACCTTCGCGTAGCATCCGACGAAAATCACCAGATAGCTGAAGCAGACAAAAAAGAACGCATCCTTCACTATACCCGGATTACTAGCTGCAAGTGCAAGAGCCACCAAGGCGAAGAATGCGATCCATGGGCTGAGTGGGATGTGATCCCTATAAATCCAAAAAGCAGCACCGATGCTAAAAAACACCGCCAATCTGGTCGTGGAATAGAGCGGAAGATTGCGGGCAATCATCCCGCACTGATCCGACCACGAGCAACCGCTGACGCTCAACTGATAATATCCAGCCGCCAGAAGTACCAAGACTACCCAAAATCTTTCCGGTCGCAAAACCTTGCCCAAGAAAAGAAACGAGATGACGACATAGAAAGAAGCCTCGATCGGCAGCGTCCAAAGGGAGCCATTGATCATTTGGCCATGCGGCAGGTCCGTGAAGACGGTCGGAGCCGATGGGACCACAGTAAACACAAACACGTTGAGGAACTGACGCAGGTTAAGCGAGAAATACTGCGTCAAACTCGCATCAGTAAATATCGGCCCGATGATAAAGACTTGCAGAAGAGTGACGACAGCAAGCGCTGGAACAATACGCAGAAACCGAGCTCGGTAGAAGGCTTCGATATCGCCTCGTTCTACCGAACGGCAAATCAGGAAGCCGCTGATAACGATGAACGCATTGACTCCAAACCCGCCACCGGTCTCATAGCCTCCCAAATGGGCGAACGGCTCATAACTATGGCCTGACAGCGGAAACGAGTGGCTAATCAAAACCAGACTCGCTGCGATCATACGAATAATGTCAAAATTGTTCCGCTGCGACTGAAATGAGGATCCTACCGTACGCAAAAATCACCTATTCACAATCGCCCACTTGAACCGGAAAAATACACAACAGCGTGGGAATGAACGAAACGAGTTTGCCCCAACTCATAAGTTCCATTTAGCCTCCTCCTTCATCCAGAAGGAGATCAATAGAATTCATCGGCACACCAAGCAGGCCTTGAATCTCTATTTCATTTATGACTTTGAAAATCAGTGCATCATCGATCCAATGATGATGAAGATGGTCGTCCTGAGTTCCGTCCGCGACTGCAGCGGTCACCGAGTAATCCCCATTCGGCATGAACGGAAGACGAAAGCGGAATGACGCCGTCATGGCGTCGCCTTGGCGGGCTCCTGGGTTGCGATCAGCGTAGGTCGCGAACGTATTGTTGCCAAAAAGGTTCTGACCCAGGCGATCCTTGACGTAGAAACCGATGATCGGGCTTTCCAGATCTCTGTTTGCCACGATTTCAACCTGCAATGTAACTTCGTCGCCCGCTGTCAGTAGCGTCAGTGGCGCGCCATTGCTGTCGAGAAACGACACGTGGCGGATGGTGGCGCCGCCGTGTCCATAGGAGGGAGCTTCCGCGTCAAACGAGAATATCTTGACCTTGGGCGCAGAACCACTCTCGCGCAAGAGTTCCTCGGTCTTGTCTGCCACCGGCTCGACGGCTTCGAGACGGCGTCGGCTTCCCCCGATATGAAATGCACTGGCGTTGCTTTTGCCTTCCTCAATCGAGGCCTGGTAGGCAAGGCAGACGTCCTTTGCGGCCCCAGCCATCCGCACGGTTCCAGCGTCGAGCCATACCGCGTGCTCGCACAGATTCAACACCGCAGCAGAATCATGGGAGACGAACAGCAAAGTTCCGCGCTCGCGAAAACGACGCACGAAACGCATGCATTTTTGCTGGAAAGCAGCATCGCCTACGGAGAGTATCTCGTCGACGATCAGAATATCCGGATCGACATGCGCCATCACCGCAAAGGCAAGGCGCGCATACATGCCGCTGGAATAGAGCCTGACCGGTTGGTCGAGAAAGTCGCCAATCTCGGCAAAGGCGATGATTTCCGGCTCCTTGGCTTTGATTTCCGCTTCAGAAAAGCCCTGTACGGAAGCAGCAAGGCGCAAATTCTCACGCCCGGTAAACTCGGGATTGAAACCTGCACCAAGCTCCAAGAGCGCACCAATGCGGCCCGCAACGCTGATCGAACCAGTCGTTGGCGGCACGGTTCCGCACAAAAGCTTCAGGAACGTTGATTTGCCGGCGCCGTTGTGGCCGATCAGCGCGACAGTCTGCCCCTTGCGGACTTCCAAGTTGACGTCCTGCAAAGCCCAGTAATGATCGTAGTATTTCTTTCGTCCAAAGCTCAGCATCTGCTTCAGCCGATCTTCGGGACGCTTGAATATCGTATACGCCTTGCCGAGGCCATCGGCCTTGATCACAACTTCAGACGACATCGGCAAACCCCCGACGGGTCTTTACGAACCAGATATATCCAAGCCACGCGACCGCGGCGCTCGCCGCCACGCCCAAGAGGTAGCTACCCCAGTTCGGAAGCCGTCCGTAAAATATCAGTTCACGCATCGACTCGATGATCGGAGCCAGCGGATTCAACATGATGATCGGCCGGACTGCTTCGGGCAATATCGACACGGGGTAGAACAATGGGCTCAAAAACATCAATGCCGGGATCACAATCGCAATCAACTGCCGCAGATCACGGACATAGACACCAAGGGCTGACAGGAACCATGACAGCCCCAGCGTGAGCAGGCACAATGGCAGGAGAGGCAGCGCTACAAGCAGTGTAGTGATCGGAGGAAGGCCGCGCTGTACGAGATAGAGGACCATCAGGACCGCAAAGCCGATCGCAAAATTGAACAGGGCAGCCAACAGACTGACGACAGGCAGAATTTCAGTCGGGAAAACCATGTTCTTGATATAGCTGGTGTTTTCCAGCATCAGCGACGGCGCTCGACTGACAAGCTCCGCAAAAACGTTGAAGACAAGCAAGCCCGTGAACAAGAACAGCGCATATTCCCATGGTGAGCCGCTGGCCTCCTGGCCCCATCTGGCCTGAAGAACCACACCAAACGCAAATGTGTAGACGCCAAGCATCAGCAAGGGCTGCAGGATCACCCAGAGGATCCCGAGCCGGGAGCCCTTGAACCGGCCCTCCAGCTCACGCTGGGTCATGCGGAGTATGAGCTGCCTGTGCTTGTAGACGGTCGTCAGCATCGACTTTGGCGACAACGTTGCCCAACCGTCTTCCGCGTTCGATTGACGCAGAACTCGAGGCGTCTGGCTTTCCATATCTGTCCTTGATGTCGCAATTCGGGAGCACGCGTATGCCGCCCAAAACCAGCATAGGTGTGGCCTTTTTATGAAGGATGGCATGGAAGGTCAATTGCAACTGATGCAATCGACAACTGTTCCGAGGGCAGCTTCGGCGCCACCAATCAGTACAAGGCGCCAACATTACTACCGCTGGGTCAGCGTCGGGAAAGAAGATCAAGAAACTCGATCAGTCAGTTTGATTGTCGATCGATCGTGCCAGCCGACGCTCCATCAGCATCAGGGCGTCGTGCAGCAGCACCGCCATTACGGCGACGACCAGTCCTCCCTGCAGGACAAAGGCAGTATTGTTGGAAAGCAGCCCTGCGATGATCACCTCACCGAGAGTGCTCGCCGCTACGGTCGACCCGATCGTCGCCGTCGCAAGACTGATCACCACCGCGATCCTCACCCCTGCGAGAATAAGCGGAACACTCAGCGGCAACTCGATCTGCATCAGCTTCTGAAACCCACTCATGCCGGCTCCGCGCGCAGCTTCGATGACATCTCGCGGCAACGTGGTCAAAGCAGTCAGCGTATTCTCGAAGATGGGCAGCAATGCGTAGAGGAACAGGGCGATCAATGTCGGCCAGGTTCCAAATCCAAATACCGGCACGGCGAGAGCCAAAACCGCTACCGGTGGGAAAGTCTGACCGATATTGACGACGCTACGCGCGAAAGGCAGCAACTCTGCCCCCGCTTCACGGGTAACCAGAATGGCCATGCCAACGGCGACAATCCCCGCAGCCAAGGTGGCAGCCGCCACGATTGCCAAATGATGCCATGCGAGTGTGAACAGGCTTTGTCGGGTGTAGATGGCCGGGGCACCGTTCCGCGTCAGCGGCGCAAACATCGGCTCAAACAGTTCGGGCCAGACCAGGAACAGCACGAGCAGAGCGAGAACTGCGACCCGCACCAGGTTCGTGATCCAGCTCATACCGGTTTCGCTGCCCGGTTCAGGACCGTTTTCAGTTTGGCCTGTCCAACGATCATCCCATTGTCGTCATGAACCGGAATCGCCGACCTTCCCGACCACAGGAGCTCGGCAAGAGCGTCGCGCAAGGACGCGTCCAGCGAGATCGGAGCGCCCTCAGCCTCACCCGGCTCGACAATGTCCGCAACGCATCCGAACGACAGCATCCGGAAAGGTCGCTCACTGCTTCCCACCAGAGTTTCAACAAAAGGGTTCGCCGGATTGGCCATGATCTCGGCTGGCGATGCATATTGCAGCAGCCGGCCGGCATCCATCACCGCAATCCTGTCGCCCAGCGTTACCGCTTCATCCATGTCGTGGGTAACCATCACGATGGTGGTGCCAATGGCCCGGTGAATGGCTAGCAGATCATCGCGCGCCTTGCTGCGGATGATCGGGTCCAGGGCGCCAAATGGCTCATCCATCAAAAGGACATTCGGTCCTGCAGCAAGCGCACGCGCCACGCCAACCCTTTGACGCTGCCCACCCGATAACTGATGAGGAAATCGCTCTGCGTAAACTGCCGGATCAAGTTGAAAGAGCGCCAGCAATTCAGTCACCCTGGCATGGATCCGCTGCTTGTCCCACCCCAGCAGGCGCGGCACGGTGGCGATATTTTCGGCAACCGATCGATGCGGAAAAAGCCCGTCGCCCTGTATCGCATATCCGATCGAGCGCCGCAGGAGGTGCCCCGGTATCAACTCATTATCGGTACCGTCCAGACGAATGCAGCCGCTGTCACGTTGCACCAGCCGATTGATCATCCGAAGCAGTGTCGTCTTGCCTGAACCCGACATCCCAACGATCGTGACGATCTTGTGCGGCTCGATGACCAGAGACACGTCATCCACGACCAGACGACCGTCATATCGCTTGCTGACATTTTCGATCTCGATCACGTATCTGCTCGCTGTTCTGTCGGGACCGAGCTTGCGTCGATCACCGCATCGAGCACCACTGCCGTGCCGAATGCGAGCGCGACCGTCGGGACCGCGCCGAGCAGAACCAGGTCCATTGCCATCTGCCCGATGCCCTGAAAGACAAAAGTGCCAAACCCGCCGCCGCCAATCAGCGCCGCAATCGTCACCAGCCCGATATTCTGCACCAGGACGATCCGGATACCAGTCAGGATCACCGGAAAGGCGATGGGCAACTCGATCCGAAGCAGCTTCTGCAGCCACGTCATCCCCATCCCACGAGCGGCATCGCGGATCGTCGCAGACACGTTCGCTAGTCCGGCCACCGTGTTGGCGACAACGGGAAGCAGCGAGTAAAGAAACAGGGCAATGAAGGCAGGGGCCGCGCCAATGCCGCGAATGCCGAGCGCAGATGCACCTGGAACATGAAGAGCGATCCAACCCAACGGCGCGATCATCAGCCCGAACATCGCCATCGACGGCACAGTCTGCACCGTGTTGAGAACGGTAAGGATCGCGGTCTTTGCCCGTGGCATCCGAAAGCACAACAGCCCGAGCGGCACACCAACAAGCACTGCGGCCGCCATTGACCCGAACGCAAGCTGAAGATGAGTTGCAGCTTCACTCCAGAAGCTTTCTGAGCGGCTCCGATACTCATTCATGATCGAAAGATCGTCCCAGACGCCGAAAGACAACGCCCCAAGTACGGTCCCCGTGACAGCTGCGAGAAGTGCCACACGCACGCCCGGACGAAGCGACATGCGGGACAGCCCTTCAACTGAAAGAAGCGAGAAGGCAAATCCCACAAGCCAGAAACCCGCTGCTGGCGAGACCCGCGCCAGTTCGTCCCCGTCGGAAAGAAGATTTTCGCCGGCAAGTCCGACCAGGGCGAACATGCAGGCAACGACGGCAATTCCAGCCACCGCGCGCACGACAGGCCGGGAGCGGACCAGCGCGACGATGCAGCCGGACGCAACGACGACGATCGCTGCATATGACAAGCCTGAAGGAAGAGACGCCCAGAGACTGACGCCCTGACCGGGCACGATGCGATTGAGGCGAAACGACACGAACGAATTTCCCGCCACCCCATATGCAGCCAGCAAGGCGATCAGAATTCCCAGCCGGTCAAACTGTGTGGCAAGGAACGCGCGCTGCCCACTGGCGGGTCGTGCAGGAGCGTGCATCGCCTATTTAAGGAAGCCGTTTTCGACCAGAAAATCACGCGCGACGGAACTGGGCTGCTCACCTCTTACCTGCACCCTCCCGTTAAGCGTTTGCAATGTCGTGAGATCGAGCTTCTCGAAGACTGGTTTCAGGAGCATTTCGATCTGCGGATACTTCGCGAGCACTTCCTCACGGATCACTGGCGCGGGCTGATACACCGGCTGCACGCTCTTGTCGTCTTGCAGAACAACAAGCCCGGAAGGCGCGATGCCGCCATCAGTCCCGTAGACCATAGCGACATTGGCGCCACTTGTCTGATTGGCTGCTGCCGCAATCGTTGCGGCAGTGTCGCCGCCGGACAAAGTGATCAGTTGCTCTGGCTTGAGCGTAAAGGAATATGCAGTCTGGAACGCCGGCAATGCTGCAGCCGAGTTGACGAACTCGGCTGAGGCCGCAAGCACGACATCACCACCGCCAGCGACGTAGGCGCCGAAGTCTGACAGCGTCACCAGCTTGTTGGCGTCCGCAACATCCTGCCGCACCGCCAGACCCCAGGTGTTGTTGGCGGGAGAAGGCGCGAGCCATACGAGCTTGTTGGCTTCATAGTCGAGCTTTTTTGCTTCCTCATAGGCGCCAGAAGCGTCTTTCCAGATTGGATCGTCGGCCTTGTCAAAGAAGAAAGCAGCATTGCCGGTATATTCAGGATAGATATCGATCTCGCCGGCGACGATCGCATTTCTCACAACAGGCGTCCCACCCAACTGGATTCGGTCCGCAGTCGCAATGCCGTCCTGATCAAGGACGAGCTTGATGACATTGCCGAGAACACCGCCTTCGGTATCAATCTTGGAAGAGACCACAACCTGTGCGCTGGCCGTCCCGAAAGCGGTCAGAGCAAAGGACACGAATGCAGCGGCAAATACAGATGACGACCTCATGGCCCCCTCACTTTGTCAGTCAAAGTTCAGGGTTAACGTCGCAAACTTCATGAAAGTTGCGTCGATATGCAATGTTTTTGGGAAGCGTCTGCAATTACGCGCGTTTCACGGCTGCCAATCGATCATTTCCAGAACATTTCCTCCCAGCTTCTGGAAGGCCCTCTGGCGGCAGGAAAACACGATGATTTGCTGGTCGCGCGCCTGACGATGCAGAGCATCAAACATCTTTTCGATGCGGTCATCGTCAGAATAGACCAAGGCATCGTCAAGAACGACAGGCGCAGGGCGTCCATCACGCGCGAGCAGACGGGCAAAGGCCAGACGCGTCAGAACCGATAATTGCTCCCGCATCCCGCCACTGAGACGCTCGACATCCTCCTCCTGACCGCTGCGGATGATTTTTTCCGGCAACAGCGACTTGTCGTCGAAACTGATCGCGACGTCATCGAACAACAATGACAGCAATGGCTTCAGCTCGTTGACCACCGGCTTGAGATAGAGTTCGCGTGCCTGCGCGCGAGCCGTCTCCAAGGCGGCACCAAGCTTCTGCAAGACTGCGATCTCCTTTTCGAAAGCCGTGACGCGTGCTTGGGCAAGCTCCAGAGCTTCACGCGTTTCTTGCCACTCCTCCTCGACGGCCTCATCGGACCCGGCACGGATCTGCGCGTTCAGACCAGCCAGCCTTTCGCGCAAAGCGGCAATTTCCTTGTCGGCAGCCTCTTCTACTGAACAGGCACGGTTCGACGCAGCCATCGCGGCTTCAAGGTCCACTGCATCAGCACAAAGACTGTCCACCAAGCTCTGCGCGTGTTCGTGCCGCGCCTCCAACGCAGCGCGTGTTGCCGCAAGTGTCGCGCGGCGGGTCTCCCACTCCTCTTGCGCAGTGCCGAGAATTGCGTCGATCTGTGCCTTTTCCGCCTGCAAGGCTGCAATTGCCATCTGGACAGCGACAAACGCCTCATCTGCTTGCGCGCGGCGCGGCTCGACTTCTCGCTGCCTCTGTCTGGCAAGTTCGCGTTTTTGCTGCGCGAGCGAAACTTCTGTCCGCAACTGCTCCGGATCAGCTTTCAGCTCCAAAAGCTCTCCTTTGTCTTCAACCTCGCACGCCGCAAGCGCTTGGCGAAGCTTGGCCAGCCCCTCTGGTGCCACCAGCGAAAAACGCGCTTTCAACTCACGCAGCCCGGCATCAAGCTCCTGACCGCGCGCCTGCGTTTCCCGCGCCTGAGCCAGCCCCGTCGCGCCCATCCTGTTCAGCAGGTTGCTTCGATTTTCTTCAAGTTTTCGAAGGCGCGCGCCGACTTGCGACGACTGGCTGGATCTCAGCGTGATCATCGCCACACCCGGAATGGAAAGACGCGCCGTCTCCTCGTAACTCTGCTCGCTCCCGTCTTCCAGGGTTTGCTCGTCCAGCGATACACGCACGGCAGACTCTGAATGATAAGAGATCGACACTGACGGCTTTCCTGCTTCTTCGACCGCTCGCAATTGCGCGATCTCGATCTCGAGCTTCTGCAAGGCGTCGACGTCTTCCTGACGAATGCGCAACGTGTCCCGCCTCGCCTCGCCTTGCTCGATCTCAAGCCGCATTTTTTCGGCATGGTCCAGCTTGTGCTCCAACTCAGCCTTGAGTTGTGATGCTGCTCTCGCCCTCAGACCAGCCTCAAGCCTGGTCAGCAGATCGCGCGCCTCCTTCTCCGCCACTTCGGCAGCGTCAAGATCTGCCCGCGTCACATCCACCTCAACGGAAGCTGCACGCCGCTCATCTGCAACCTGGCTCAACTTCTGCTGCTTGGCCTGCAATCGGCCGGCCAGTGTGTTTGCGCGCGCCAGAGCTTCATCAAAGCTGGACAAGCTCGCTTCAGCGGCTTTCCGCTGTTCACGAACCAGTTGGAGTTCGGCCTCCGCCGCCCTCATTTTCTCACCATGCGCTTTCGCCCTGTCGAGAGCTTTCTGCGCGTTCTCGCGAGCCAGACGGCGGGCCTGTCTCTCCTCTGCATGGTCCAGCTCGGACAATCTGCGCATGGCGGCCGTGCGCTGATCCAGAGCCGCGCGCAAACGGCCGACCTCATCGGCAAGCTTCGTCTCGGCTTCCCTCAGCCGGTCTTTTTCCTCGAGCGCCAGCGCATAGCGACCTCCTGCCCGCGGACCACGCTTGGAAACCAGCTTCTCGAGCTCCTGAGTGACCGATGTCATGATCTCCGCCATGCGACGGCCACCAGTGATCGCTTCGACCTCGCCCTGAACCGATTCCAGCAAGCTCCGGCGCACCTGCTTCTCGCCCTCCTCCTCGGCGTTGCTGCGCTTTTCGATCCCGGTAAGGCCCTGCCTCACCCATAACAATCCGGCAGGACCGGCGGTGCCACCCTTGACGAGATTGGCGATGAAATGCTCCGCCTCGTCGGCCTGCGCGATGATGTTTCCATGTTGTAGATCGGTGATGCGCGCCCATCCGCCACTGTAAAATTGTTTGGCGAGCCGAAACTGGCCCTTTGCAGTCGTGATGTCCGCTTCCACCATTGGGTTGCCGCCGCTGTAAGGACGCAATTTGCGGACAGCATCGGGCATGCCCGAATGGCGCTGAAAGAACAGGGCATGAAGCGCTTCGAAGCTGGTCGATTTGCCAAACTCGTTTGCCGCGCACAACACGTTGACACCATCGCCGATGCCTTCGATCGCAACACCGCGATTGGCAAAGCGCTTGACGTTGAAGAGACGCAGCGCCGAAATCTTCATGCTGTCACCTGCTGCGCATAGGTATAGAGCCGCGCAAGTGCCCCACGCGCAATGTCACGCTCATCAGGTGAAAGGCTCTCATTGGCAGCTTCCGCAAAAAGCGCGTCCGCCGCTTCCCGCAACGCGCCAGACGCATCGATCTGGTCGAGGTCGTCAGCAACGCATTCAGTGACCAGCTGGTCCTCATCCAGTTCCAGGAACGCGAAATCAGGAACTGCTGCATCGATTGCCTGCATCAGCGCGGCGCGCTGCTCAAGATGCAGGCGGCCGCTTGCCATCACGCGCAGCAGCGTCTTGCGACGTTCCCTCAACTCGGGCAACGCCCCTTCAAGCACATCCTGCGGATCTTGCTGTCCAAGAAGATGCAGATCCAGCATCCTCCAGGTGAAGCTTGCAGTTGGCAGACTTTTGATCTGCGGCAACGCACCTCGGCCCTCAAGCGTTACCAGCAAAGCTTCACCCGGTCGCTCATGCTTGAAACGGTCAGGTTCGGGAGCGCCGCTATAGCGGGTCCGCGGGTCGATCTCCAGCGCGCCGTGCCAGTCGCCAAGCGCCAGATAGTCAAGTCCCGCCATTTGCGCTCGGTTTGGATCGATGACGTCGAGCACCGACGCCTCCTCAGAAAAACTGCGGATTGCGCCATGACCGAGCCCGATGCGCAGGACGCCGTCACCACTTGCGGCATTGTCCATCCACGCAGTTACGTCACGACCGGGACGACGCGTCGTGCAGGGCGCTGGCAGCAGGACGACATCAGGCGAAAGATCTATCATGCTTGCCTCTGTGGCCAGCACGACATTGGCGGGCGCCTCCTCCTTAAGCGTCGACCAGAGTTGTGTCGCCTGCAGCGAGTCGTGATTTCCTGGCAGGATCACCCAGCGGATCGGCGCATGGTGGCCCATCTCGGACAGCGCCTGCCTGCGAATATCGGGCGCGGGCGTCTCTGTATCGAAGGTGTCGCCGGCCAGAAGAACCGTCTGAACGCCATTTTCGCGCGCATGCGCGGCGAGACGCGCGATCACAGCATGCCGCGCTTCGCGTAACCTGGCAGGCAGATCACCAGCAAAATTGCCGAACCGCTTGCCTAGGTGCAGGTCGCTCGAATGGATAAAACGAAACATGGCTCACAAAGGGCTTGGGAGAAACAACCGGAGGGCGGACATCTGCTATAGCCCGATCTGACCGACGAGGCGAGCCAGAGCCTATCCGCAGAAGACTTGTCATATCGCGCGGCTGAGCTATTGATCGCAGGCATGTATGAAAAGATTTCCGATCGCCTGATCTCGAGCGAACGCTTTATCTGGCGGCTATGCAAGCACGCCCTTTACGTCGTTCTTCTCCTGGCCACCTCGGTGATTGTCGGTGCGCTCGGCTTTCTTGCGTTCGAAAACTACACGCTTGAAGACGCGATGCTGCATTCCGCCCACATTCTTGCAGGGTTGGGGCTCATTCAGTTACCTGAAACCTATGCCGGTCGGGTGTTTGTCGCCTTGTTCGGGCTCTATGCGAGCCTGTTCTTCCTTGCCGCCTTCAGCGTCATTTTTGCGCCAGTGGTACATCGCATCGTCCACAAGCTTCACCTCGACGCCGAAACCTAGGCGACGCTCTGCGTCTACCGACGCGCGCTGCTTATCAAACCATGCAAATGGCTTGTGATCACGAACCATGCTCAAGGAAGGCTCCAAGCGTCGTTGTCTCGAGCATCTTGATGTCTGGCGCAGAACCGAAACGATCGACCTGGGCTTCGAGATCACGCGCCCACTTTTCAGCCTCGAGCTTGCTGTCGAAGCTCTTTGCGCGTGGCTTCATTCCTCGACGACGCACCTGCGCCTGCCAGCGCCCTCTGAGCTTCCGGATCGTTGCCATGTGAGACCTCCAACGGGTGTTGATGGTCTCGCGTAGGGCACCCCAGTAGGGGAGCCAAGGACTATCCCGGCACAATCCAGCTAGCCTTGCAACTGACGCTCGCATGTGGCTCCATTAATATCGAGTTTGGTAAGGGGTCTCGCCGTGCGTTTCATTGGCTGTATGTTTTTGTTTCTTCTGTGTGCAGCAACGCCGGACGCCAAAGCTCAGAGCTTTGGTGCTTTTTCTGCAGATGCCAAGAATGGCGTTATACGTCTTGACGGAGATATTGATGCAGGATCAGCGCTAGATTTTCGACGCGCACTTAAGGCAGCGCCGGAGGCTGAACTTCTCGTTCTCAATAGTGGTGGCGGCCTGGTCGCAATGGCATTGCTCATTGCGGACGACGTGCATAGCAAAAAGCTATCGACAATCATTCCACGTGGCTCAAATTGCTATTCTGCTTGCTCGTTGATCTTCTTGGCAGGTCATGAGCGCCAGGCAGACGGTGAGCTCGGCGTGCACCAAATATCGAACGACACCGGCAACTTGATCAGCGCTCAAAATTCGATTTCAGATATTCTCGATGTGCTCAATCGGTTCAATACGCCGATTGAGGTTCTTACCATCATGTTCAAGACACCACCCAAAGATATGTATGTTTTCTCTAGCGAGGACATCGCGCGCATTGGGATCAATCGACGGCGGGGAGACGTTCAACAGGAGTCCAGCTTGACGAATAATGCAACTGACACAACAGAACAGGTCAGCCGCATGTCAATGAGGGAGACAGCAAGCCTTCCTAGCATTGAGCGAGATTCGAGGGTGATCAAAGGGCTCTCTGCAATCGAAGGATATGCGAGAAGATCAAATAGGCTCGCTGTTTATCAAGGGCTCGACTTCTTTGGAGCCGATATCGGCACTGCTCGCGTTAGTGATGCTTCATCCTGTGCGTTAGAGTGCTTCAAGCTCGCCGGGCAGTGTAAGGCATTCACCTACAACACCGATGAGCGCATCGTAAGGGGCCCAAACTGCTTCTTGAAGGAGCAACGGGGCGCAAGGGACGGCAATGTCGTCGCGATCTCGGGCGAACTCCTTCGAGCGAATGACCAAGAGCCAAGAGTTTTCTCGATAGGGGTTATCGACCCAAACAAGGGAGTATACGAGCAGGTCGATCTGCCAGGCGGCGATCTGTCATCACGGCCACATGCGCACTCAAAAACCGCCCAGCAATGCCGTTTAGCTTGCGCGGCCAACATTCAGTGCATCGCATTCACCTACGTGAAAAGCCGAGCCGATTGTTGGTTGAAGGGCTCTGTTGGAACACCGCGTTTCATGGACGGTGCGATCAGCGGTTTAAAAACCTATCAATCATTCGAACCAACTGTCCGGCGTCAGCGCTGATGGTACCAAACTGGCTTAACTGAGAACGGAGGATTTCTGGTTCATCGTAGCCTTTCAAAAGGAGCGAAGATGAGACAGAAATCCGGGACAGGGAAAGCGCCTGCGCAGCAGGTCATCAAGGACATCCGCCGTGCAACCCGCAAGCAATATGGTGCGGAAGAGAAGATCCGCATTGTGCTGGAGGGATTGCGTGGTGAGGAGTCGATCGCCGCGCTGTGCCGGCGTGAGGGGATTGCCGAGAGCCTTTATTACAATTGGTCGAAGGAATTCCTGGAGGCTGGCAAGAAGCGGCTTGCCGGCGACACAGCACGTGCCGCCACCAGTGACGAAGTAAAGGTGCTGCGCAAAGAGGCACGCGATCTCAAGGAAGTCGTCGCCGAGCAGGCGCTGGAACTGCGGCTGTTTAAAAAAAGCATGATCGCGGATGGGGGCGACGACGAATGAGATACCCCGCATCCGAAAAGCTGGAGATCATCCGGCTGGTCGAGAACTCGCACCTGTCGGCGCGGCGCACATTGCAGAAACTCGGCATACCGCGCTCGACCTTCAATCGCTGGTATGACCGCTTCCTTGCCGGCGGCGTCGATGCGCTGGACGATCGCAGGCCCCGACCGAACCGGGTCTGGAACCGCATCCCCGATCAGGTGCGTGACCAGATCGTCGAGCTGGCGCTGAACGAGCCGGAGCTGTCGCCGCGGGAACTGGCGGTCACATTCACCGACACGAAGGGCTATTTCGTCTCGGAATCCTCGGTCTATCGCCTGCTCAAGGCGCATGATCTGATCACCAGCCCGGCCTTCATCGTCATCAAGGCCGCCGACGAGTTCCATGACAAGACGACAGCACCGAACCAACTGTGGCAGACTGATTTTACCTATCTCAAGGTCATCGGCTGGGGCTGGTTCTATCTGTCGACTGTGCTCGACGACTTCTCACGATACATCATCGCCTGGAAGCTATGCACCACGATGAAGGCGGGAGATGTCACCGACACGCTGACCATGGCCCTGCAAGCGTCCGGCTGTGACAGCGCAAAGGTTGCGCAGCGACCGCGGTTGCTCTCTGACAATGGCCCCTCATACGTCTCGTCCGACCTTG
>NZ_FORF01000047.1 GCF_900113935.1 Aquamicrobium aerolatum DSM 21857 | reverse complement strand
ACCGCAAGCTCGCCGCATAACATCAACCCAAAGACGAGGCCGATACTCCGCTAATCCAAGACCCAAACTGCGCCAAATGATCTGACGACGGACAGTTCTTTTGGAAGCCTTTTGGACGCCCCGGGTGGCGGCGCAGCTACGGGTGCGCGCACAGGGGGAGTGACCCCAGTCGCAGCTGGGATACTGGGCGCGGATGGTGGTGCTGATACAGTTTGGGGAGGCGGAGGTGGAGGTGGCGCAGGAGATTCTCCTGCGGGCGGCAAATCCATCTATGGCGGGAATGGAGGTGCCGCAAATAACGTCACCGGGGGAAAAGGAGAGAACGGCATAGCGCCAGGCGGTGGAGGGGGTGGCTCGGCAAGCTCTGCCAATGGCCAGTCGAACAATGGCGCTGGCAACGGTGCGCGCGGCGAAGTCCGCATATATTGGTGGTAAGCATGGTTATGAGAAAGGCAGTCATAGATGGTTCGACGGTCACGAACATCATTGACGCTGAGTCCGACTTCACACTCTCAGGCAAGACTCTTGTCGAAGCAGGTAATGCAGGCATCGGCTGGACGTGGGACGGGACTACGTTTTCGCCTCCACCCCCAGCCGCCCCAACCCCCGCGGACATCGACACCGAACGCGACCGGCGCATTGCGGACGGCTTCATGTTCGAAGGGAAGCTCTATCAGTCACGACCCGAAGATCGAGAGAACATCGCAGGCGCTTCCCTTGCCGCGCTTGCGGCCATGAGCACCGCATCTCCCGGCGACTATCGCTGGCACGGCGGCGATAGCGATTTCGTCTGGATCGCAGCCGACAACAGCCTGACACCAATGGATGCGCAGACGATGTTTGCATTCGGGCAGGCAGCGATGGCGCACAAGCAGGCGCATATCTTTGCGGCGCGCGCGTTGAAAGATGCTGAGCCAATTCTTGAAGACTACGAGGGTGACAGCCACTGGCCGTGAGAGCTGGTTGCCGAGACACCCGAGCGGGTCAGGCAGATCGTGGATTGGGCAATGGGGGCGTTCCAGAGCGGGCGCTGACCGGGCGTTTGAGGCGATGTTATTGGCGCTACCTGGCGTGGGCGGCTCAAATAAAAACGGGGGACCCGAAGGCCCCCCGCGTAGTTGATGCAATCCGAGGATCGATTAGGCGACAGCTGCGCCGAAGTCGAAGTTGTCGACCGTGACACCCGTGACATTAACCAACTGAACGACGAGGTCGCTTGCAGCATTGAAATGACCGTCATTGTTGAGGTCAGCAAACACATAGGTGTTGGTAGCTTCAACCCAGACAGCAACTGCGTTGTCGCCGTAGAAATCGGGTACGTCAGTCACTGCAAACTGACCGATCGTCGTGTTCGTGGTGGCGCTGCCATCACTGATAGCGTCGGTATCACCAGTAAAGGTGAATGCAGACAGGTCGATCACGTCGCCAGCGCCGAAGCCGTTGATCTTGTCGAAGTTCACGTAGGTGGAGTCCGACAGAGCTTCGTAGATGAGAGCTGCCGTGCCGCTACCGTTAAGATTGATCGTGTCGGAACCAGCTCCGCCGATGATTGCCGCATCGCCGCTACCGCTCACCGTGATGGTGTCGTTACCAGCACCAGCATCGACAAGAATGTCGCCATTGGTGTTGACGGTGATGGTGTCCTTACCAGCACCAGCATCGACAGTGACATCGGCAGTTGAGGTGATGTTGAACTCGTTTTCGCCGGAGCCGCCACGAATGATGGCATCTTCGGTGAGCTGTGCGTTCGTCCAGGAGATGTTGCCGGTTGCAGCGCTTGCATCGAAAGATTCAACGGCACCGCCAGCATGAAGAACGAGCAGATCGCCCTCTCCGGTCACCGTGATGGTTTCCAGACTACCCAGAGCGCCAAGAGTTAGATAGCCATCATTACCTTCGGCAACGTCAATAACGACATTCTCAACATCTGCGTCAGCGTTACTAGAACCCTCGAAACCAACGCTATAGCCGCCGTTTCCTGAAGCTCCTGAAACAGCAAGATTAACTGTCGAGTCCCCCTTAAGCTCGCCAGCGGCAAAGCTGATATCAGCAACAGCTTCGTTGTTGCCCGAAACACCTGCAAAGCCAAACACTGAACCGCGCCGGGTTTGCCGGAGGCCGTTTGGTTTAAGTTATGCGGCCATGTCTGGGGCGTCCAGCATGGCGTAGTAGCGTTGTTCGGCCTCCG
>NZ_FORF01000048.1 GCF_900113935.1 Aquamicrobium aerolatum DSM 21857 | reverse complement strand
TGTGATTTTTCATGGAATGAGGACCCTGTTTAAGGGGTGATTTTCGTCCAAACGGGACCCCTTAACGTGGGGTCATCAAAATGCCTCCGGTTTCATCGGAGGCATTTGTGTTTTGGATGTTGATTGTGGAGACGATTGCAAAGATACGCCGGCTTTCGCGGGTTCAGGGCAAGTCGATCAAGGCGATTTGCCGCGAGTTGAAGGTTTCACGGAAAGTGGTGCGCAAGGTGCTGCGCTCGGACGAGACCGAGTTCCGCTACGAGCGCAAGCATCAGCCCTATCCGCGGATGGGGGCATGGCGCGAAGAGCTTGACCGGATGCTGACGACGAACGTGGCCAAGCCCCGGCGGGAACGACTGACACTGATCCGTATCTTCGAGGAGCTTCGCGACCTCGGCTACGAGGGCAGCTACAGTTCGGTGTGGCGGCACGCGCAGGCGTGGGAACGGGAACGCGGCAGCGCTGCTGCCGATGCCTACATCCCGCTGAGCTTTGCGCCGGGCGAAGCCTACCAGTTCGACTGGAGCCACGAGATTGTTGTTCTCGACGGTGTGACCACGACGGTGAAGGTGGCGCACATGCGGCTTTGTCATAGTCGCATGTTCTTTGTTCGAGCCTATCCGCGCGAGAGTCAGGAGATGGTGTTCGACGCGCACGACCGGGCATTCGCCTTCTTCCGCGGCACGTGCACGCGCGGGATCTACGACAACATGAAGACGGCGGTGGACGCGATCTTCATCGGCAGGGATCGCCGCTACAACCGTCGCTTCCTGCAGATGTGTGGCCATTACCTCGTCGAGCCGGAGGCCTGCACGCCAGCGGCAGGCTGGGAGAAGGGTCAGGTCGAGAACCAGGTTGGGCTGGTGCGCGAGCGCTTCTTCACGCCGAGGCTCCGGTTCAAGACGCTGGAGGATCTGAATGGCTGGCTGGCCGACAAATGCGTCGCCTGGGCCAAAGCGCGCCGGCACCCCGAGCAGGGTGAGCGCACCATCTGGGACGTGTTCGAGGAAGAACGCGCCAACCTCATCCCCTATGCCGGGCGCTTCGACGGCTTCCACAGCATCCCCGCCTCGGTGTCGAAGACCTGCACGGTACGCTTCGACAACAACAAATACTCGGTGCTGTCGAGCGCCGTTGGCCGGCCGGTCGAGGTCCATGCCTATGCCGACCGGATCGTCATCCGCCAGGATGGCGTGGTCGTGGGCGATCATGCCCGTGCGTTCGGACGCGGCAAGGTGATCTACGATCCCTGGCACTACGTGCCGGTGCTGGCGCGCAAGCCGGGCGGCTTGCGCAACGGTGCACCATTCCGGGAATGGGTTCTGCCGTCGGCCATGGAGAAGATACGCCGCAAGCTCCAGGCGGCAGATGATGGCGACCGGCAGATGGTGAAGATCCTCACCTGCGTGCTGACCGATGGAATAAGCGCCGTCGAGGCCGCCTGCCAAGAGGCGCTTGATCAGGGCGTTTCGTCGGCGGACATGATCCTCAACATCCTGGCC